>NZ_JCAUAX010000013.1:0-176333 GCF_059692175.1 Paenibacillus sp. J22R67
TTTAGGCTCATTCAGCATACGTTAGCGATGAAAAACATCGTTACAGCGGCGGGACCGGCGCGTGCGGGTGAATTCCGCGCTAGATAAGCGTGTTTTACAACGTTACAGCAGGCTTTAGGCGTATTCAGCATGCGTTAGCGATGAAAAAAATCGTTACAGCGGCGGGACCGGCGCGTGCGGAGGATTTCCGGAATCGTCTCCAAGTTGATCGTTTCTTAAGCGCGTAGCAAACCCTCACTGGTTGTATTGATAACCGAACTCGACGTAAGCAGCCCCTCCATGCGATGGGGCTTTTTGTCGTAGCGGATGGGCTTGCCTATCTTAACCGTGAATACTTTTTTTGATTCTAGGGAGTCTTTTTCTTAATCACTTAATTAAGTTGACACTTAATTAAGTGTGTGCTAAATTATTAACATGATAGATAAAGCCATTCAAGCGATAACGGAACCAAGGCGCCGAGATATTTTGCATCTCGTCCGTGATGAGGAGCTGACCTCAAGCGCCATTGCTTCGCATTTTGAAATTTCAGCACCGGCAATTTCACAGCATCTCAAGGTTCTTGAAGAGGCTGGGCTCGTCGTTGTTCGTCGGGCAGGCACCAAACGATTTTACGGGATTAGGAGGGAAGGTTTCGCAGAGTTGATGCAATACATTGAGAGCTTCTGGGATGATAGCTTAATGCGCCTGAAAGAAGCGGCGGAAGAAGAGGAGAGAAGAAAACATGGAAACAACGAGCAGTAATGAGACAATTAAGAAGGAAATTTATATCGCATGCCGCCCGGAGACATTGTTCTCATTCTTTACGGACCCGGATAAATTAGTTCGTTGGATGGGACAAAACGTTCTGCTTAATCCGAGCATTAGGGGCAAATTTCGTATCGATTTGAACGGCAGCGACGTTGCTATGGGTGAGTACAAAGAGATTACTCCCAACGAGAAAGTAGTTATGACGTGGGGGTGGGAGCGCTCCAAGGCTGTCCCTCCTGGTTCCAGTACAGTCGAATTTAAGCTGACACCTAAAGATAATGGCACTCTATTAGAGTTCACGCACTATGACCTGCCTGCAGCAGAAATTGCTGATCACGTAAAAGGTTGGACGCATTTTCTGCCACGCATTCAAATGGCGGCCGAGGGCATTGAGCCGGGGAGCGCTCCGTCCTCTGAAAAAGCTTAGTATTGTAGGTACATAAATCCTTTGGCAGCGCGCAGGTATTATGCGCGCTTTTCATCTTTTCTTTATGAGGCGTTCCTCCTTCTTTTCAATCTCCTTAACTTTGCTGTTCCGCTGTTCCGCATTCAGTGAAGCAACACGTCCCTCATTTCATCCCGCACCAGCTCTGCGCTCGTCCCGCACTCGTCCCGCACCTCACTCCCTCCAAGCTCATCCCAACCACTGAATCCCTCCCCTCCCTCTTTTTCATGCTCTATTCACACCTTCCACCCACTTATCCACAAAATTACCCACAGTATCAACATGTCCACAAATCGTACTGTGCATAAGGCTCGGTGCTTTCTGTGCACATATCCACAGGTTGAGTTATCCACATGGGAGTAGTTGCTGGAATTCAATGTATTTGGTACTATTTTGAATGCGCAGGAGACTGTCAGGTTACATTAATAACCAAATGCGAAGGGATAGGTGGGGCGTCGATGAAGAAGATTTTCAGCATCTATCGGACGGATCTAATCAACTTATGGAGGGTACCTACAGGTCTGCTCCTCATGGTCGCGCTTGCCATTTTGCCGTCTGTGTATGCATGGATTAACCTAGAAGCGATGTGGGACCCGTATGCCAATACTTCGGGGATCAAAATTGCGGTGACAAGCAACGACCAGGGGGCGATGATTGAGGATAAAGCCATTAACATCGGAAACGAGGTTGTGGATAATTTAAAAGATAATCATACGCTGGGCTGGACTTTTGTGGATGAAGAAACGGCACTGAACGGCGTAGAACGCGGGGATTATTATGCGAGCCTAATTATTCCCGAGGACTTCTCGCGAAAAATTACGAGTATTGTGGACGGCACGATGGAGAAGCCCGAAATCATTTATACCGTGAATGAGAAAATCAATGCTGTCGCGCCGAAAATTACAAGCAAAGGCGCGTCCAGCGTCACTCAGCAGATTAGTGAGAATTTTATCAAGACGGTAAGCAGCTCGATTCTGACACGAATGAAGGAAATCGGAGTTGATTTTGAGAAGGAGCTGCCCACGATTCGCAATATGGAGTCGAAAATTTTGGAGCTGGAGAATCGACTTCCTGAAATTGCGACGATGGGCGAAAAGGCGATTGAGCTAGAGCAGAAGCTGCCCGAACTCAAAGAAAAAGGGCAAAAGATCGTCCAGCTCGAAGAGAAAATCCCGGATATTAACCAAGCTGCGGATACTGTTTTGAAAATTGAAGAGCGCTGGCCGAAGATTCAGGCGGTTGCTCAGGAAGTGCTGCTTATTCAGCAGAAGCTGCCTGAGATTCAGAAAGCTGCCAGCCGGGTGGCGGAGCTGGATCAGAATTTCGGCAAAGTGGAGGAGGTGCTGAATACCGCCATTGATAAATCCCACAATGCCGATGAAATTGTAAGCACCGCTCTGAATACGCTGCCCCAAATCGACGCGATTGCGACGCAGGGAGCTGCTTTCGCTGATGCACTCACGAGCTTTTTACAAAAAAATGAGTCAGCTTTCCAGACTTTAATCCCCGTAGTGAAGCAAAATCTGACCCTGCTGCAACAAACGGCGGACGCTGTGACACAGCTTACTGGGATGCTGCAGGATGTAAATCTCGACCCGCAGAAAGCATTGGCGGCTATAGCCCTATTGTCTGAACGCCTCACGTCCGGCGCGGCTGTGCTGGATAACACGATTGATGTGTTCACTCGTTTGAATACGAATGTGCCTAATAGCCCATTCACGGATACCATCTCTAAGTTGACGGGTCTTCGATCGAATTTGTCTAATCAAATTCAAGCCCTGAATAAGCTGCAAAGCGCCATCGGGCGCGGCGAGAAGCCGGCAAAAGACATTGTGAATAACTTGAACACGTTGTCCAAAGAGGCAAGCGCTGCTCTAGGCAGCATTCTCGCAAGATACGATTCGGAGATAGTGCCGAATATGACCAAGGCCTTGGCGCAAATCCTGTCCATCGCCCAGAATGCAGGAGGCGCGCTTCAAACATTGAAGGCGCAGCTGCCTAATATCAAAGCGATTTTGACGGATGCGCAAAATGGCATTCATTTGGCCCAAACGCAGCTAGATACCCTGCAGAAGGAGCTTCCGGACATTCGGGCGAAGGTACACGAAGCGTCATCGACGCTTCAAAGCAAGCTGGATGCGTTCACCAGCGGCATCAATGAGGCGGCTCCATTCATCCGCAATGACTTGCCGCGAGTAGAGCAGAAGCTGCATACGGCGGCGGATTTTATCCGCAACGACTTGCCTGCGGCGGAGGAAGAAATCCGCAAAGTGGCGGATCTCTACCAGACGAAGCTGCCCGAAGTGGAGAGCGCCGTTCATCTAGCGGCTAATCTTGTGCGTAGCGATCTGCCGGCATTTGAAGAGGCTGTCCACAAGGCAGCTGACCAGATCCGCAAAGTCCAAGGAAGCGGCAGCGTCGAGGAGATTCTTCGTCTGCTCCAGAATGACATTCAGAAGCAAAGTGATTTCCTCTCCAGTCCGGTGCTGATCAAAGAGGACAAAAGATTTCCCATTCCGAACTACGGATCGGCGATGTCGCCTTTTTACACAACACTTTCGTTGTGGGTAGGTGCTATGCTGCTTGTCTCTCTGATGAGAGTAGATGTGGATAACTTGGATGGTGTATACAAGACGCATCATATTTATTTTGGACGGATGATGATCTTCTTGACCGTTGGATTGTTTCAAGCGCTAATTGTCACCCTTGGGGATATTTTTATTTTGGGAACGTATGTTGTGGATAAGATTTGGTTTGTTATTTTTGCGCTGTTAATCAGCATTGTGTTCATTACAATCACGTATACACTAGTCTCGGTATTTGGCAACATCGGCAAAGGGATCGCGATTATTTTTCTTGTGCTGCAGTTCTCGAGCTCGGGGGGGACGTTCCCGGTGAGCACAGCTTCCTCTTTTTTTCAAAAGCTGAATCCGTTCGTGCCGTTTACTTATGCCGTTGGGGTGCTGCGCGAGGCTGTTGGCGGGATGCTGTTTTGGGTAGTGCTTGAGGATGTTATCTTTCTGTGCATGTTCATCGTGGCGTGTTATTTGGTGGCGTTAGCTCTGAAAAAGCCGCTCAGCGGCTATACGAAGCGCGTAGCTGAAAAGGCGAAGATGACGAAGCTGATTTCTTGAAAATAAAATGCTCGCTCCTTGAAACAATGAACGTTGTAATTCGTCATAGAGGGTAGAGGACGGTGCCTGATATGAAAATAAGAATGTTGATTATGTGCTGGATTGTTTGGACCGCTTTCGTGCCCGCTCATGCTTTTGCGCTGTCTTGCGCGATGCCGCCTTCCATTGATAAGAGCTATGAGCTTTACGACGCGGTCATTGTGGCGAATGTGGATGAGGTTGTTACGAAAAGGAACAGGAAAGAACTGAAGTTAACTGTAATCTCGAGCTTCAAGGGGATGGAGGATCGGAACCTTGTGGTGGCGGAGGATTTCACCTGGGGGACAAGTGAGCGGGGCAAGCCATATCTGTTCTTTTTAAAAAAGACAGAGGGCGGCTGGGAGAATCCACTATGCTCGCCAACGAAACTGGCAGGGAATGCGTCTGGGGAGCTTAGCTTCCTCAAAGAGAAAGAAATTCCCCTTAAAGCTGCTGAATCGTCTGCGGCAAATGAGGCTGCACCAACGTATTGGGTGCTCCCTGTTATTTTGATGTGCGTGCTGAGTGCAGTGATATATGGGGGAATACGGTTTACGAAGTGGAGAAAAGGAAAGAATGGATAGTAAGAGACGCGATGACCTGGGGCGGTGCCTTGGGTTTTTGCTATGCCAAAATAGATCGAGTATGGTGGGGTGCAGTTACGTAGAACTTAGCCTTTAGTCTAGGTTTTATCAAGACCTTTGGCTAACCAAAGACAGTACCTTAGAGCGTTTAGAAGAAATAGGTTCTCCTTTATTATGAAGATAACGTTAAGGAGAGCGAGGAATTTGAGTGAGATTATCATCATGGTGGTCCTATTGCTTGGCTTGCAGCGCATTGCTGCTGATCCCGTTAGTGGGTCTTATCTATGTTCATCTGAATCAAGCTGGAGAAATGGCTTACAACTTGGTGACCGATTTAGATCGACAAATTCCCTTTGTGAAAGCCTTTGTTGTACCTTACTTATCGTGGTATGTATTTCTGCTTCTCGGGTTCCTGTACTTGGCGTACAAAGATCGTCGAAATTACTATATAACGCTTGTGGAGTTCGTGATAGGCTTGTTGATCTGTTATGGTGTGTATGCCATTTATCAAACTACTGTACCTCGGCCGGAGCTAACCGGTAGCGATTGGCTGCTGCGGATGGTGGAGTGGGTGTACCGATCAGATCAACCGTTTAACTGCTTTCCAAGCACGCATGTACTGACCTCGTATCTCATGATGAGAGCTTATCTGCGTACGAGTCAAGTCGCGACACGCTATAAAATCATCGTAACCGTAATGTCGTTGCTCATCATTGTATCCACACAGTTCGTGAAACAGCATGTCCTGCTCGATATCGTAGGAGCTGTTCTTGTGGCGGAAGGTGTTGTTTATGCCTTGGATCGTTTGCGAAGAGGCTGGTTGACGGAGTCACGTATCAAAGTACGGACACAGCAAAGCAAGCTCGAAGGGGGATTAAGACAATGAAACGCAGAGATAAGTTATTGATTTTGACAGGCAGTTTAGGGGATGGACATAATAAAGCGGCTCAGGCGATCCTTGAGGCTACGAGAATGCATAAACCTAACGTGGATGTGAAGGTTGTTGATTTTCTGGAGTGGACGCATCCTTACTTGCATGGTGTGGGTAAATACTGCTATATGCAGTGGGTGAAAAGCTTGCCTTCCGTATATGGCTATTTGTACCGCAAGACGCGTGATGACAATACTTTTTCCCATATGTTTAAAAAGATGAAGTCATTCAACACGGATCGGATGCTAGCGCTGCTGTATGAAGAGGAGCCGACAGAGGTCGTGTGCACGTTCCCTGGGGCTGCCGCGGCGATGTCGTATTTAAAATGCAATGGATTCACAACGGTGCCAACCGTTACGGTAATGACAGATTATACGGATCATAGCTATTGGATTCATCCGGGAACGGATCGTTACTTGGTCGGTGCTGAGCATGTGAAGCAAGCGCTGCTTCGATACGGTGTTCCTGAGCAGCATGTCGTGGTTACGGGGATTCCGATTCGCAAGCCATTTACACAGGTGTATGATCGGGCGGAGCTGCGAGATCAGCATGGTTTGGACCGTGAGATGCCGACTGTGCTGGTGATGGGTGGCGGGCATGGCTTGATCGGCAAGCAGTTCAAGTCCGTGCTTCAGTCGGATGAGCTGGCGGAGCCGGTGCAGTTCGTTTTTGTTTGCGGACGAAATGAGAAGCTCAAACAGCTCCTCGAAGAGGAGCTGGGCGGCGAGAAAACGCGGCATCGCGTGAAGGTGACAGGATTCGTGGATCATGTCCATGAGCTGATGGCTTTGTCGGACTTGATCATCACGAAGCCGGGAGGTCTCACCATCTCGGAAGCGATGGCGCTTGAACTTCCCATGATGTTGTATAAGCCGATTCCTGGCCAGGAGCAGGAAAACGCTGCGTACCTGGTCAGCCTAGGGGCTGCGATCGAAGTGAAAAATGCGCTTGAGCTGAAAAGCCAGCTGCTAGAAGTGATCGCAAATCAATCGCTCTTATCGAAGCTGAAAGAGAATGTGAAGCAGAGTCAACAGCACCAAGATGCCCAGCATATGCTTCGTACGATTTTTGAAACCCACCATCATTTCATCCCGATGGCTGACGGCATGCGTTTTGCCTATGCCAACGTCTAAAACGGGGGGTCTCCCTCTTTTTACTCTTCAAAAATACCTATTTTTCGCTAAAAAATGCGCAGTTTTTAATCTTGTCAAGTTTGATGTCAATAAGCATGGTTGGACTTGAAAATCTAAGGTAAGGTGATTAATTTAGGCGAGCAACTTGACAATATGTTTAATTGTAAAGGTGAGTTTTTGGCTTTAGCGCAGCTATTTGTCCTCGTGCATAGTGACGATGATATCCTGTGCGTAGTTGCCGAAGCTTTTGCCGAATAAGGTGATGCCACCGCAGTTGGGAGAGCTCTCCAAAGATGCGATGCGGAATTGAATATCCTTGCCGAAGGAGACGGATAGATCTTGAATCGCGGTATCGGATATTTTGGTGCCATCCAGATAGGAACCAGTGGGGCTGACCGTAATGACCTTAAGCAGACCGTGCTGCGTATTGCTGCTGCTCCACCAATCGGGCGATAAGACGCCTCGTTGGGAGCCGAAATCACCCGGGCTCGTCCAGTTGCCGAGGGGGATGTCGTTGATGTAGAACGAGATATCCGAAGGCCAGTTCTCGTTGAATCCAGGTGCTTCGGAGCAAATTTCAAAGGAGATTTCGAGTGTGCGCAGCTTTTGATTGCTGTGAAGGAAATTGGGTATCCGGTACTCCACATAACCGCTGGCAAACCACAGTATTCCCGCTTGGACATGTCCTGGATCGGCGAAATAACGCGGATCATCCAGCACGCCGATCAGCTGCGTCGGAGAGGCAAGTCCGCAGGTTGGTTTAACCTCGAAGGAGGTGTATTGGCCGATCGGGATGGCAACCGTGTTTGTTGGAAGGTCGACCTGCTTCTTTGGTTTGAACTGCAGGACGGCTTGATCTATCTTCAAGTGGCATATTTTCTGGGTGCCGCGAATACCGGTTGTATTCTCGGATGAGACGATGCCGGCTTGCTCAAGCTTCTGGATGTGTTTGGTTACAATCGCTGATGAAATATCAAGCTTCTGAGAGAGTTGTTTGATGTTGAGAGGCTCTTGTCCAAGCAGCTCGATCATTTTTACACGCGTTTCGGAGGAAAAGCATTCGAGAAAGGCCATATTTTTAGTGGATACTTCAATTTGCATAAAAGGAACCTCAATCTTTAATTTTTATGTTTATTATATAACTTGTAGGTTAATTTAACAAGTTGGGATCGGACAAAAGCAGAGGAGGGCAGCTTGGAACTTCGCTAGCGTTCCAACATGCGCACTATGTTGTACTTTGTGCAATATAGATGAGGCATTTTGCTGTATCAGCTCCCTTACATTGTACAAAATACAATGATTTCGCTAGATTTTCGCTGATTGCTAGCTTTTGAGGGCAATTGGTTGCACAAAGTACAATATAGCGGGTCGCGATAGTGAAAATAGATGGAAATGGTTGCCACAAAGTGCAATGTAGTAGGCCGTAACAGTGAAAATAGGCCGAAATGGTTGCGCAAAGTGTAATATAGATATGTTAGTGGAAATGTGGCAGGTGATTAGGAAGTGTAGAACCAAGTAATTTGGCGTGTGAATGTGTGGATGCGGGGTGTGATAGTAACTCCAACGTTTCACCATGTGTTCTATGTTGTACTTTGTGCAACATAGATGGGGCATTTTGCTTCATCAGCTCCCTTACATTGTACAAAATACAATGATTTCGCTAGATTTTCGCTGATTGCTAGCTTTTGAGGGCAATTGGTTGCACAAAGTACAATATAGCGGGTTGCGATAGTGAAAATAGATGGAAATGGTTGCACAAAGTGCAATGTAGTAGGCCGTAACAGTGAAAATAGGCCGAAATGGTTGCGCAAAGTGTAATATAGATATGTTAGTGGAAATGTGGCAGGTATAGCAAGTGTAGCAAGTGTGGCAGGTAATTAGGAAGTGTAGAACCAAGTAATTTAGTGTGTGAATGTGTGGATGCGGAGTGTGATAGAAACTCCAACGTTTCACCATGTGCTCTATGTTGTACTTTGTGCAATATAGATGTGTCATCTTGCTTCATCAACTCCCTTACATTGTACAAAATACAATGATTTCGCTAGATTTTCGCTGATTGCTAGCTTTATAGGGCAAATGGTTGCACAAAGTACAACATAGCAGGCGGCGACAGTGAATTAGGCCGAAATGGTTGCACAAAGTGCAATGTAGGTGTTGCGGATACAGATGCTAGGAAGGCTCTATACCAATGTAAGTACTAATTAGGCTCGGGTGTGTGCAGTCTCAGACAGAACTTGGGAGTAGAGCTAGCGCCTTCGCTCCGCGCAGCGTCTAGAGCAAGAGATGCCATGCATCCTCCTTCAGCTCGTAGTACCGAATGACATTCCCATGTCCGACTGGACGGAGAATGCCTTTGTCGGTGAGGCTGCGGAGCCGTTTACGCGCAGTGCGGAAATTGAGTCCGCACTGCGAGATGAGATCCATAGGGCGAATTGGTTTGCTTAGCTGGATAGCTAGCTGAAGCACCTCTTTCTCATCTGGAGAAAGTGAAGAGCCAGAGGGCTTGCGGATGAGATGGGGGCCAACCACCAACTGGAGCAGCATTCGGCAAACTTCTGGGCGTTGCTCGATATCATCGAAGGAAAAATGGATCATTTTCCACCCCATCCCAGTCAGAAAAGTATCCCGATTAAGCGCGTAGCTGAATCTCTCGCGGTCCATGTCCTTAACGTGACTCTGAAAACCGTCGCACTCAATCCCAAACCGCCCATACGGAGGGAGAAAAGCAAAGTCGAGGAACTGTGACTTGCGATTCCAATCGTAAATTTCGTATTCCGGATGAAGGTCGTCAAAATTTCCGAATAAAGTCCACCAGACGTTTTGAAGCATTAGCTTCTCTGCGTAATTATGTCCTCTAAGTAAACGCCCCTTTCGCTCACCGAGCCGAAGCGTGAGATGGTCGTCCAAGAACTTCTTATGCGCTTGTTTAAATTCCAACAAAGTAGCAGCCTCCTACATCCTTAATAAAAAAAACGCCCCAAAGCCAAGTGGCTCAAGGACGTTCTTCGTCAAATCATAATATACCATTTTCAGCTAAAATGAGGTACTCATATTCTCATGTTCTTATTCATACTTTGACACAAGAGTCCCGCTCAATCAACTCGCCGTAAATGGAAATTTTGGACGGGATGCCGCCTTTTTGGCATGAAGCGAGTGTGCGGTTGCAGAGTGAGTTAGAAACTCCAACATTCGCACTATGTTGTACTTTATGCAACATAGATGTGGCATCTTGCTGCGTAAGTCCCCTCACATTGTAGAAAATACAATGATTTTGCTAGATTTGCACTGAGAACTAGCTTTTGAGGGCAAATGGTTGCACAAAGTACAATATAGCAGGCCGTAACAGTGGAAATAGGCCGAAATGGTTGTACAAAGTGCAATGTAGGTGGGTGGGATACAGATGCTAGGAAGGCTCTATACCAATGTAAGTCCTCATATTCTCATGTTCATATTCATACTTTGACACATGAATCCCGCTCAATCAACTCGCCGTAAATCGAAATTTTGGACGGGACGCCGCCTTTTTGGATCCTGCGAAGCAGCAAATCAACGGCTTCAATGGCTAGTTGTTCCCGCTGCACATGCATGGTGGTTAGACGTGGCCGGACCATCTGCGCGGCTTCGATATCGTCAAAGCCGACCACGGACATAGCGTCCGGCACATGATAGCCTTTGGCAGTCAAATGCTGGATAAGCGAAATGGCAATCCGGTCGTTGGCACAAAACCAAGCGGTTGGCCTAACGGGGAGACCGCTCAATGTGTCCAAGAAGGAAGTTAACTCATCTTCTGGTGCTTCGGCCTTATTGGAACCAATGAGGCAGAAGGTTTTATCAATCGCTAATCCCGCATCGGACATGGCACTTGTGAATCCGAACCAGCGTTCTCGGAAGCTTTTTGACATACTGCCTGCCCCTATGAAACCAATTTGCCGATGACCATTACGGATTAGATAACTGACGATGTTGCAGGCACCTTCTGCATTCGCTGTCACAACGGAATCCAGCTGCAGGCCATCATAGCAATGATCCACGGTGACAAGCGGTGTCTCCAGATCCCTCAGCTTACGAACGTAAGCAAGGTTGAAGAGGCCGATGATAAGGATGCCGCTAAACGCGATCTCATGATAGAGATCGGGTAGGATCAACAGCCGTTCCATATCTTTCGTTACCCCGCTAATGATAGCGGTATAGCCGTTCTCTTTGGCTCTTTTTTCAATGGACCAAAAAACTTCGTAGTAGAAATTTTTATCATTCTGGATGTATTCAGGAAATAAAACAAGGAGGTGGTGCTGCTTCTTTCTTGTCTTGGATTCCGTCCGGTACTTTAGCTGTTGCGCGGCTTCAAACACACGAGAACGCAGCTCTTCGCTGACGCCGGCTTTGTGATTAAGGGCCAAAGAGACAGCGTTCTTGGAAATACCCAGCAGATTGGCAATGTCTTGCATGGAGGTTTTGGAGCTCATATAGCTAAACACTCCTTTAAGCGGAAAGTGAATTATTTATAAATTGTAAAGCTTTATTGGTATAAATGTAAAGTCGCAATATACAATTTATTACTTTACAAAATAAATAGTAAATTCAATATGTCAAGTCGCCTTGTCAATGAACTTTTCAAGTGTTTCCAGCTTCTCAGAAGTAAGTGGCCCAGAATTGTCGAGATAGAGAATGGAGGATGGCTTAACATCCCATCGAATTTCACCACGACGCAGGGAAGGACTGAATTGTTCCCAGTTGTCCAATTTCCATACGTCTAGTGCGGAGCCTCTAGTGCTAATGCGCGAGTGGTAGGCTTCCTCAGATGGAAGGTAGACGTAAACAGCCTTAACCGCTACATTCTCCGTACTCGCGTTGATAGCAGCTAGTTCTTGGTCCAGCCACAACGGATCGCTGATTTCTCGGGTAAAAGGCCCGATAACGATGGCGTCAAGGTCCAATGTCAGATTCTCGAGCGCGGCGTCCATGGTGATGCGGTATCCCAGATCACGACAGTGCTTTTTGTAAAAAGGGGAATCCCGATCCTCGGGGTCTTTCCCAGCTAGCGTCATCATCGCTATGGCTGCGGGACGCAGCAAAGTATCCATATCGAGAAAGGCGCCGCCGTGCTTACTGGCATAGGCTTTGGCTAGCGTTGTTTTGCCTGCCCCGGCAGGACCTATGAAAAAGATAAGTTTGCGCATGTTAACCTCCATTAAGAAACCCATGACAGGGAAATAGTTACGAATATTGTAACATAAGGGGCATATTCCTTTACTTTTTCATCCAAAGTTCAGGTTTTATTAATCTTTTATTAAGGTTCACGTCATATTTGCTTCATAATTGCATAGTAAGCTAATAGGAAGAGAGAGGGTTAAAACCATACTGGAAGGATAGATAGAGATGTCCGGAACCCAACAAAACACGTTACAATCGGGTAACAATACCATATCGCCATTCCAATTGCATGCCAAAGCATCAACCGAGTATTGGCCAACAGCGGGTTGGAGAACGAGCACGCCAGAGGCGCAAGGGATGTTCTCAGGCACGTTAGCTAAGACGATAGAAATGTTCGGCAGTCAACAGGTATGCAGCATCGCAGTCGTTCGAAACGGCCATTTCGTTGCAGAAGCTTATAATAGTTGTACGCAAGCAGATATTCCGCAAGATGTGAAGTCCGTCACCAAAAGTGTAACATCTGCACTGGTCGGTATTGCTTTGGCTGAACGGAAGCTGATCAGTTTGGATCAAAAGGTTCGTGATTTTTTCCCTGAGCTTGCAAATGATCCCTTGAAGTCCAAAATGACAATTAGACATTTGCTGAGCATGACATCAGGCCTGGACTGGGATAATACGAATGAGATCTCCTCAACAGAGATGATGTATTCGTCTGATTGGGTGCAGTACATACTGGATCGCCCAGGATACGCAGAGCCAGGTGCCTTGTTTAATTACAGTAATGGTGATGCGCACCTGTTGTCGGCTATAATGCACAAAGTGACGGGTCAATCGCTGTTTGATTACGCCAAGTCCCGCTTGTTCGAACCACTTGGCATGACAGATGTGAGCTGGAACTCTGATGGAAAAGATCGTTCCATTGGCGCTTGGGCGATGGCTTTGACGCTTAGGGATATGGCTAAGTTTGGCTATCTGTATTTGAAACAAGGACAATGGGAAGATCAAACGATCATTCCGCAAGCCTGGGTTCGTGACTCCCTGCAAAAGCGAGTAACGCTGAATTACAGCAATGGGACGCAAGGGGGCTACGGCCTGTTATGGTGGTCCAAGACGCTACCCAAAGGAATCGTAAAAGGAAGTAAAAAGCAATACGACATGTTTTATGCTTCAGGTTCTAGCGGAAGACGAATTTTTGTTGTTCCTGAACTGCAGCTGATCGTGGCATTAACCGCTAACTCCCCTGATGCGAATATGCCCGAATATCTGCTGCTTCATGTGCTGCAAGCGATTCGTTCAGACAAACCTCTCCCGGAGAATCAGGAGAATTATGCAAAGCTGGAGCAAGCCGTGCGAGACTTTAAAGAGGTAACTGAATAGAGCTTTGAACAAGGAAGAAGCTGCCGCGGCGGCTTCTTTTTCTTTTGCACCTTGTTGACAGGCCCTCTCGGGGTATGCTAAGTTCATAATTGATAATGATTATCATTTTCATAGTGAAGGGAGGGGGAACCTTGCCCATCGAGTCGTATGCTGAGCAGTGCATAGAAGAGAATGCCCTCCGTTCTCTTGATCAACTTTGGCTTAAATTCCGTTCTGCGCAAGGCATACAAGGGGAGGGATTGGAGCAGCAGCTTACCTCCTCGCACTGTTTACTCTTTTTTAAGCAGGGTGAAGGTACGCTGACGATTGATCTTCAGAGCTACCATGTAGTGCCTGATGCTGTGTATGTGGTGGTTCCTGGCCAAACCTTGGGGTATGACCATGCCACAGAAGAGAAGCTGGAGATGTACGTGATTGAATTCGATATCCATTGGGATACGAAGGAGCCTACCCGGTTCCCCTTACAAGGTGAAATCCCTGTACATATAGAGAATATGCTTGGCGTTCTTTGTGAGCAGTTGTGCGTTTGCCATCGAAGTTCAATGTCTATAGAGCGATTCCGGGGGCAGTCCATTTTCCAAGAGCTGTTTTACTGGATTCTGAATCATCTTCGTCATCAGTCCAAAGTGGACTCCCGTTCGGCGATGGACCGCACCAAAACTTATATGGAAAGTCATTTCCAAGAAAGCCTGACGATTGAACAACTGGCGCGGATGGCAGAAATTAGCCCTAAATATTATGTGAGCTTATTTAAAAAAACATATGGTAAAACAGCGATCGACTACTTAACCGAAGTCAGGGTGAATATGGCGAAGCAGTTCATGCTCCAGTCTGATGTGCGCTTGAAGGATATTGCTTATCAGGTTGGATATAAGGATGAGTTTTATTTTAGCCGCATGTTTAAAAAAGAAGTAGGTGTATCGCCGACCGTGTACCTGAAGAACCGCCGCCAGAAGGTCGTAGCTTACTCGGCGACGATTCTAGGACAACTGCTCGCGTTAAAAATCATGCCCTTTGCTGCGCCTCTCCATCCTAAGTGGACCTCCTTCTACTACCAGACTTATCGCACCGATATTCCGCTGCATTTGAGCGGTTACCGCTTTAACGAAGATTGGGAGACGAATGTGAAGGCACTTGCCGCCAGCCAAGCAGATTGTATTATCGCTACAGACCAGCTGACCCCCCTAGAGAAAGAACGTCTGGAGCAGATCGCACCGGTACATATCATTTCGCTGCACCAAGGTAGCTGGCGGGAACAGCTGCAGGCAACAGCACGAATTGTAGGTGCTGCTGAAGAGGCTGACGTTTGGCTGAACAGCTATGATCGCAAAGTCAGCCTGGTGCGCGATCGGTTGCATGAAGAGCTAGGTAATCAGACTGTGCTGTTCGTCAGTTTGTTTAAGAACAGCTTTCATATTCTACCGACTCAGGGGATGCGGGATATATTCAGGGATTTGAAGTTGGCTGCGCCACCTTGCAGTGAGAAGTATTTTGGTGACCGCGGCGGTCTAACCTTAGAGGAGCTCACGGCTATTGACGTAGATCATCTGCTGCTGAATGTTCAGCAGGAAACGGAAACCCTGCATCACTGGGATCGACTGAAGCACTCTCCGTTATGGCAGGATTGGAAAGCTGTGCGTAAGAACCGTGTCCATCATATTTCTTCCGATCCATGGAGGGAGTACTCTGCTTATGCCAATGAACGCATGCTGCTCGATATTCAGGAGCGTTTATGTGGAAATCGTGCATGATAACTTCTGACTATTGTCCATGTTCCAAGCGGAGGTCTTCCTCTATAATTTAATGAGAATGATTATCAATTGAATCCATGGAGTCGGATAGAGAAGGGAAGAGGCACTATGAAGAAAATGGTAACACTTGGTTTGTCGGCGTTAATTGTACTGGGACTAACTGCATGTGGAGGTAAGTCGGAGACTGCTCCTGCAGCAGCGGGCACTGCCGCTCCTGAGAAGACAAGTAGTTCAGCAGCAGCAACACCTGCATCAACAGGTCCGAGGGTCATTACATATGGCGGCAAAGAATATACCGTACCCGCGAAGGCGGAGAAGCTTGTCATTACGGGTGCACTGGAATCCATGGAGGATGCGCTGTTGTTGGACGTGAAGCCTGTGGGCGCTATAACTGTGGGAGGGAAATTCCCGCCTTTATTCGCCTCCATTACGGAGAAAGCTGAGGGCGTTGGTGAGAAAACGCAGCCAAGTCTCGAAACTATTTTGAAGCTAAAGCCTGATGTTATCTTAATGAGCACCAAATTCCCGGCTGAAACAATTGAGAAAATGGCCAAAATCGGGCCAACCATTCCGGTTTCCCACATCTCAACGGATTGGGAAAATAACTTGATGCTGCTTGGCGAGCTGACAGGCAAACAGGAGCAAGCCAAACAGGTTCTACAAAAGTACAAAACAGATGCGCAGGCACTGAAAGATAAAATAGGTCCTGTTTTGAAGGATAAAAAGGTGCTGGTTCTGCGCGTACGCTCCGGCAGCATGTTCATTTATCCAGAGGATGTATTCTTCAATCCTTCCATTTATGCGGAGCTTGGCGCAGCGGTTCCTGCGGAAGTAAAGCAGGCGAAAGCACAGCAAAATATTTCGCTTGAGAAGCTGTCCGAAATCAATCCGGACTATCTCTTCGTGCAATTTTCCGAGGATGAAAATAAAGAAACACCTAAGGTGTTCGAAGAGCTGAAAAATAATCCCATTTTCAAAAGCGTGAATGCCGTTAAGAATGGTCAGTTGTATACAAATCTTGTAGATCCATTGACGCAAGGCGGGACAGCATATAGCAAAATTAAGTTCCTTGAGGCTCTTAGCAGCAGCAAACTTGTTCAAGCAAAGTGAGTGTTAAGCGATGAAATTGAGAGTTTACGCACCGACGCTGATTCTAGCGGTAGCTCCGTTTGCGGTGCTAGGGACCATGTTATTATCGATCTTGTACGGCGCTAAAAATATAGATATAAGCTTTATCATGGATGCTTTTCTTCACTTTGATGCCGGCAATGTTGATCATCAGATTATTATCCACGGCAGGCTGCCAAGAGTAATAGGGGCGCTGCTCGTCGGCGCTTTCCTAGCTGTATCCGGTGCTCTTATGCAGGGGATGACCAGAAATTATCTGGCATCCCCTTCCATTATGGGGATATCCGATGGTTCGGCGTTCGCGGTGACGATTTGTATGGTCGCAGCGCCTTACGCATCAACGATGGCGATGATCGCCTCATCCTTTGCAGGCTCGGCGCTCAGCATCGTTATTGTGTTCGGTCTTGCCTCCTTATTGCCGGGAGGTCTGTCTCCGGTGCGATTGGCTATATTGGGTACGTTGATTGGGACTTTTTTGAGCAGCGTCTCTGCGGCAATCGCCATGTATTTCCAAGTGTCGCAAAATATTAGCTTCTGGTACAATGCGCGTTTGCATCAACTGGATCCCAAGCTGATCATGCTGGCGATACCTTTTGCCATCGTTGGACTCATTCTAGCTATCTGGATGTCGAAGTCGGTTACAATCCTGTCGTTAGGTGAGGAAATCGCCTTGTCACTCGGACAGCGAACAACACAAGTGAAAATTCTGGTTACGCTTAGCGTGATCCTACTAACGGGGATATCGGTCGCTATTGCTGGGAAAATCGGCTTCGTTGGTCTGCTTGTTCCTCATATTACTCGTTTTCTTGTCGGTATTGATTACAAATGGATTGTTCCCTGCGCAGCGGTTATTGGGGGCGTCTTCCTGGCATTGTGTGATGTTCTCAGCAGATTCCTGAATTACCCCTTTGAGATGCCAATCGGTGTTGTGACCGCCATAATAGGCGTGCCCTTCTTCCTATACCTGATCCGTACGCGGGGAGGGGAGTCTAATCGATAGAAGAACTAATACACGTTTTGTGATTCAAATGCTTTTTGGTCTCTGCCTTATTTTACTGACGGCATACGTATCACTAACGAATGGTGCTTTTGATATCTCTTTGGGAGATATCGTACGTACGCTGCTGCGCATTGATCCGCAGCATGACTATGATCTCGTCATCCTGGAATTCAGACTGCCTCGGATTATCATAGCCATCCTGGTCGGGATGGGTCTTGGGATAGCTGGGACAGTCGTCCAAAGCGTAACCCGCAACCAACTCGCTGACCCTGGCATTCTTGGCATTAACGCGGGGGCAGGGCTTGCGATTGTCATTTTCCTGTTCTTCTTCCAAGGGAAGGTCAAGGGAACCGGGTGGGCGGCCATCTTGGCCATGCCGCTTGTGGGCTTGATCGGAGGGCTCGGGGCAGCGCTCCTGATCTATTCTTTTTCCAAACTTAATGGCAAGCTGGAATCGCAGCGGATGCTGCTGACAGGCATCGCCATTGCCTCCGGTTTATCGGCTGCGACGGTGTTCATTACGCTTAAAATGAATGCCAAAGACTTCGAGATGGCTGCCGTATGGGTATCTGGCAGCATCTATAATGCGAACTGGAAGTACATCATTTCGATGCTACCATGGTTAATGGTGCTTAGCCCCATCCTGATACTTCGGTCCTCAGTGCTGGATGTGTTCCAGCTGAAGGAGGACAGCGTCCTCGGTTTGGGTGTCGCCGCCGATAAAGAGAAAGCCGTCCTCCTGCTTAGCAGCATCGGCATCGTCAGCGCCTGTGTGTCCGTATCGGGCGGCATCGGCTTTATCGGGCTGATGGCTCCGCACATTGCGCGGCGCCTAGTCGGTCAGGCGCACCGACGTCTGCTGCCGGCAAGCGCCGTGGCAGGGGCGCTGCTGGTTATGGTCTCCGATTTCATTGCGAAGACCGTATTTACACCTGTTGAGATGCCAGTTGGTGTCGTCATTGCCATCATTGGCGTGCCGTATTTTGTGTGGCTGCTCTATCGAAATAAGCATCGGCGTTGAGTTAACATAAAGAAAAGAGGTTGCAAAATGATACCGATCGATCCTATCCTTTCCAGTCAACCGTCATCAGACAAGAGGGTCCGCCAGCCATTTTCGATACGGAACGCGGAACAATTCCTTCTGCACAGTGAGTTGTGCAAACGGACTTATCAGATCAATGTAGCGACACCTGCACAGGAGCCTCCGCCGCAGGGCTTTCCGGTCATCTATTTGCTTGATGCCAACGCGTTGTTTGCTACGATGGTGGAAGCGATGCGCGTACAATCGCGCAGATCGGAGATAACAGGCGTCTATCCAGCAGTCATCGTTGGCATCGGCTATCCGTGCGATGAGCCGTTCGACCCTTCACGGTTTTATGATTTCACGATGCCGACGCCCAAGGAAGTGCTGGAAGCTTTACCGGTCCGAGGCGACAAACAAGTATGGCCAGAGGTCGGCGGAGCGGAGGCCTTCAGAGACTTTATTGAAAGAGAACTGAAGCCTGACATCGAACGGCATTATGCCATTGACCGCAGCCGACAGACGATTTTCGGGCATTCGCTTGGTGGACTCTTCGTGCTGCAAACGTTGTTCACGAGGCCGCAGACTTTTCAGACCTATGTAGCTGGAAGTCCTTCTATCCATTGGAATAAAATGCTGCTGCGGGAGCAAGAGGAACAGTTTCTCTCCTATTTGGATGACACCGAAATGCGGCTTAACCTCTTGATTACGGTTGGCGAGCTTGAAGGCTCGCATCCTAGCAATATGAATGCGAATGCTCGAGAGCTTTACAACAGAATGGCCCAGCTGCCCATGAACAAGCTGCATGTAGCTTTCAACGAGTTTGAAGGGGAAGGGCATGTCTCTGTGCTTCCTGCACTTGTCAGCCGCGCGTTACGCTGGGTTAAATAAGAGAACCTTCATTAAAAACCATCCGTTTAGGCGTCCGTTGCCGCTTCTGATGGTTTTTTTGGTGGGATTATGAGATAGTTGGAGGAAAGAGAACCGAAGGGGAGTTATTTAGTGGCATTAAGAAGTTTTACGGATTATCAATTAAGCGAGGATATTGTTCGGGCCTTGCAGAGCTTAGGTTATGAACAGCCAACTGACGTACAACACGAAGTGATTCCGATTGCACTTCAGGAGAAGGATCTCACGGTGAAGTCGCGCACGGGAAGCGGGAAGACGGCGGCTTTCGGAATTCCGATTTGTGAGTTGGTAGAATGGGAAGAGAATCGGCCGCAGGCGCTAATTCTGACACCGACGCGAGAACTCGCGGATCAGGTGAAGCAGGATATCACGAACATTGGGCGGTTCAAGCGGATTAAAGCGGTAGCGCTATACGGCAAGCAGCCTTTTGCCAAACAGAAGCTGGAGCTTCACCAGAAGTGCCATGTCGTTGTCGGTACCCCGGGACGTGTGCTGGATCATATTCAGAAGGGCACGCTGGATTTGGAGAAGGTCAAGATGCTTGTTATTGATGAAGCGGACGAGATGCTGCGGATGGGTTTCATTGAGCAGGTGGGAGCAATCATAGATGAGGTTCGAGAGGACCGTATGACGATGCTATTCTCGGCAACACTCCCGCAAGACGTGGAACAATTATGTCATCAATATATGCATAACCCGATAGATATTGAAATTCAAACGCCGGAAGCGGCGAAGGTCCAGATTGAACACGCGCTGATTACCGTGAAAGAAACAGAGAAATTTAATGTGCTTAAAGATGTCTTCGTGACAGAGAATCCTGACAATTGCATCATTTTCTGCAGAACGCAAGAACATGTGGATGATGTCTTCAAGGAGCTGGATCTGCTTGAGTATCCGTGTGACAAAATCCACGGTGGCATGATACAGGACGATCGATTCCTGGTTATGAACGCATTCAAAAGAGGCGAGTTCCGTTTCCTGGTGGCTACGGATGTCGCGGCACGCGGGATTGATGTGGAAGATATCACTCACGTCATTAACTATGACCTGCCGCTAGAGAAGGAAAGTTATGTCCACCGGATCGGAAGAACTGGCCGAGCAGGCAAGGCAGGCAAAGCTATCACATTCGTTACTCCGAATGAGCTGAGACATGTGGCAGAGATCGAAGGATATCTTGGCTTCGAGATTCCGCGCAAAGACGCTCCCACGGAGGGGGAAATCGCGCAGGGCTTGCCAGCCTTTGAGCGAAAGATGCAAGCAACGCCAATCATCAAGAGAGATAGAAGCGACCAATTGAACAAGGGTATCATGAAGCTCTATTTTAACGGCGGGAAAAAGAAAAAGATCAGAGCGGTAGACTTCGTTGGGACATTAGCTAAGATCGAAGGCGTGACGGCAGAAGATATCGGCATTATTACGATTCAGGACAACGTTTCGTATGTGGATATACTGAACGGCAAGGGTCCGCTGGTGCTCAGAATCATGAAGAACACAACGATCAAGGGGAAACTATTGAAGGTGCATGAAGCAAATAAATAAGGAGAGAATATCCGATAGGCCAAATGGCTTAGCGGATTTTTTTCGTGTGTAGAGGGAGTTCAAGGGGCCATTGAAGGTTAAAATTTTACTCAAACGAGTAAATTATTTGACTTACCCGATCCTCCCTCGCAGGGTAGACTATAGAAAACACAACACATGGGGTGAATAATCATATGGCTAACAATACACATACACATTCGAGCACCCTTTCACATGCGAAAGTGAAACGCAGAAGTTCGATGGCGCAAATACGTGAGGACCTGATCGGATATGCGTTCGTTGCTCCAATGGTACTCGGACTATTCGTCTTTACTTTATTTCCAATTATTGCGTCCTTCTTCCTCAGTTTCACGGATTGGAACTTTGTTGCCGGATTTTCGAAAGTGAAATTTCTCGGCTTAGATAACTTTATCAAGCTTGTGCACGATTCCGTCTTCTTACTATCCCTGAAGAACAACATGATTCTAATGATCGTCGTTCCGTTAACTCTTGTATTTTCGCTTCTTCTAGCGGTTGTCATCGATAAAAAAATCTATTTAAAAGATTTCTTCAAAGTTGTTTACTTTATTCCTTACATTTCTAGCGTTGTTGCCGTAGCGATCGTGTTTCAGGTGTTGTTTCACCCAACGTACGGTCCAATTAACCAAGTTTTGATGGATTTAGGCTTTGCGAATCCGCCGAAATGGCTTGCTGACCCGGATGTTGCCTTGTACTGTGTAATGGGTCTTATGGTTTGGATCAGTATCGGTTATAACATGATTATTTTCATGGCTGGCTTGCAGTCCATTCCCAAAGATCTCTATGAGGCAGCCGATATTGACGGGGCGTCTAAGTTCAGACAACTTATGAGCATCACCGTACCTCTTCTGTCACCAACAACATTCTTCCTGCTAGTAACGGGGATTATCGGTACCTTTAAAGCGTTTGACGTTATCTCAGTCCTTACTGGCGGTGGACCAGCGAACTCCACGACTGTGGTCGTTTATCGTCTATACGAAACAGCCTTTGTTAACCTGCAATCCGGTTATGCCTCTGCTATGGCAATTGTACTTCTGTTGCTTGTGCTTCTGATAACACTTGTACAATGGCTGGGACAACGTAGATGGGTGAACTACTAAGAGAAGGAGGAATACCACAATGGACAAGAATCAAAAGTTGAAAAAAACTCTCCTTACATTAGTCATGCTAGTCGTTGGCATACTATTTATGTCACCATTCCTTTGGATGATCTCCGCATCCATGAAGCCAGAAGCCGACGTGTTCGCCTATCCGATTCAGTGGATCCCGCAGCATTGGAATGTGATTGAAAACTATAAAGCAGTTTGGGAAACAAAATTCTCGCTATATTATTGGAATTCCATTAAGGTTTCCGTATTAACAACGGCGTTATCCGTCTTACTTTCTTCTATGGCAGCTTATGCCTTTTCGAAAATCAAATTCCGCGGTCGGGGCGCGCTCTTCGTGCTAATTCTGGCGATCTATATGATTCCCAGCCAAGCCATTCTCGTTCCACAGTTCCTGCTTTTCCGCTGGATCGGGTTGTTCGACAGTCACTTTGGTTTAATTCTATTAGGTTCTTTCAGTGTTCTCGGAACATTCATGCTTCGTCAGTTCTATCTGGGTATTCACGATGAGTACATGGAGTCAGCTCGGATGGATGGAGCGGGTCATATAAGAATTTTCTGGTCTATCTGTACGCCGCTTGTGCGTCCGGCCATTGCTACGTATGCGATTCTGCGTTTCATCTGGACATGGAACGATTACCAGAACCCGTTGATTTTCCTTAGAACCAAAGATTTATTCACGCTTCCGCTAGGCATCCGGTCTTTCGCTGACTTGAACGGTGAGTTCTACTCGCTTATCATGGCTGCATCGGTATCGGCTATCGTTCCGCTTCTGATCATTTTCATCATTGGACAAAAGCAGGTTATCGAAGGCATTTCGATGGGTGGCGTGAAGGGTTAATCCAAAAAGTCAAAATAAGAGTGCATGAGGTTAAAATAGTGCCTCGTGTGCTCACTGTAAGTTTGATACGATCGATCATGTAAAGGTTTTCAACCAAATCAGAGCTCACTTGGAGGGTTTCCTATGAAAAAGAGTTTACTAGTATTAAGCGGTGTGCTTGCTATCAGTGCTGCACTTGCAGGCTGTGGTAATAAAGGCGAAAAACCTGCTGCTGATAGTGGTGCTGCGGGCGGAACGAAAGCTCCTGTTACTATTAAAGTCCAAGGTTGGTATACGGAAGCGCAAGGGAACTGGAATGCCACTGTTGATGCTTACAACAAGTCGCACCCGAACGTAAAAGTCGTATATGAAAGCATGTCCGAAAAAGGCGATTCCCAAGAAGGAATGAAAAAACTTGACCTTCTAGCTGCTTCAGGCGAGCAAATGGACGTTGTGATGTATTCCAGCGCATCTGATTTCGCTCAACGTGTAGGCGCAGGAATTCTGGAGCCGCTTGATGATTACCTGAAAAAAGATAACATTGTTGTAAAAGACGAATACAAGCTTGATCCAGTAGTAAACGGTAAATACTATGCACTGCCAGGTAAAATGATTGAATGGTTCGTTCTTTTGAACAAGGACAAGCTCGATGAAGCTAAGCTTCCTGTTCCAACAGAGTGGACATGGGATCAATATGCAGAGTACGCTAAGAAGTTGACCAAAGGTGAAGGGGCTTCCAAAGCTTACGGATCCTACTTCCATAACTGGAAAGACTACGCGCTGCTTGGTCTGAACAATGACATGGAGAACCCATACTTGGTGAAATCCGATGGTACGCAAAACATCGACAATCCAAAAGTTCGTTACTCCCTTGATCTAAGAAACAAAATGGAGAACGTAGATAAAACATCCGTACCTTACTTTGAAGTTGTATCGCAAAAAATGGCTTACCGTGATGTGTTCTACGGCGGTAAAACAGCTATGCTAGCAACAGGTAACTGGATGGTTGGCGAGCTTTCCCTGAACGCGAAATTCAAAACTGTGTTTGCTCCATATCCGAAATTTGACGCCAAAGATCCAAACGGTCTGACAGAAGTAGGCGCTGACTTCATGGGTGTAGCTGCGAACTCCAAAAATAAACAAGCGGCTTATGATTTCGTGAAATGGTACACAACAGAAGGTATTCAAACACAAGGTCTATTCTTCTCCGCATGGAAAAAAGCTGATGTTGAGAAAAACGTTGATGCGATTTTGAAAAGCGGCAAACCAGATCAAGTTGCTATGATCGATAAAGAGTCCTTGCTTGCTACTTTGAAAGTCAACAAAGCTACGAAACTGGTTGTTCCTCCAACTTACGCGCTGCAACAAGAGAAAGAATACTTAACGCAAGTTGAGCTGTTCTTGACAGGCAAACAAGATCTGGAGAAAACAATTCAAACGGCTAAAACGAAAATTGAAGATATCCGTAAGAGCAACGCGAAGTAAGAAGTAACGAATCGCGCAAGATTATTGCTATAATGAAAAGAGGAGGCCTTGGGCTCCTCTTTTTCCCATTTCCAAAGGTGTATTCGAAAGGCAGGAGAACGCAGTGCCAGGTTGGCTTCGCAGGTTATCTTTACGCAATAAATTGGTGCTGACGATTCTGGTTTGTCTCGTTCTGCCATCCGTTGTATCCATGAACGTCTCCAGCTTGTTTACAAGGGATGCCGTAAGATCACAGGTGACAGATTCCTCACGCGAATCGAATCGGATTGTGAGTCAAATTGTTAATGCCCAGATAAAAAATATGATTTATGTCATGAATTTCATTCAATTTGACGAGGAATTGCAGCCTTCCATTCGGGAATTAGGCAGAGCCAATGAGGGAACTGATAAGGGAGATGTTTTGCAATATAAACAGACGATAGCCAAAAGAATGTCAACGGTTATCGATTCCTTCGGCAATTTGAGTGTGACGGTTTTGCTGCCCAACAAGGAGTATGTCGCATCCTACACGACCTTTGCTTTTAATCCGACAGATTTTATGAAAAAAAGCTGGTTTAGCGCGGTTGAACAAGTATCCGGCTACAATGTATTGTGGATCGGGGCCGAGCCCAATTACAGCGAATTGACGAATCAGCCGTACCTGCTGTCTGCAGCCAAGCCGCTTCGTAAGAACGATGTCACTTATGGATATGTGATTGTGGGCCTGGATCCCCGCTTGCTGCAAGATCTTTTCAATCAGTATCACAATAATGAATCTATGGCGATTGTTGATCAACAGGGACGCATCCTGGTCGATAAAGATTCCTCGACCATCGGTACGATTTTCCCCTATTATGATCAGATTCCCAAAGAGGATGGGTCCTCTTTTGTGAAGGTGGCGGGAGAAGATTATATTCTGCTCAGCAGCCATGTTACGCCTGAGTGGCAGCTTGTTAATATGAGCCCTTATAAAGCAGCAGCACATAAGATTGAGTCTTTTCGGAAAACAGATTTTCTAATTCAGCTATTTTTCTTGATCTTATTTGCCGTTACTTTACTATATATGGTGCGTACGCTCACCAAACCGATTGCGCGGCTTGTCCAAACGGTTGTCCGGATTGAATCCGGTCAACTCGGCGAACGCTCCAACATCAGCGGTGTGGATGAAGTGGGCCGGCTTGGGTATGTGTTTGACCGCATGATTGACCGTATCGAGCTGATGCTCGAGGAAAACCGCCGCGAGCAGGAACTCAAGCGCATGGCGGAGTTAGCGATGCTGCAAGCGCAAATCAATCCGCATTTTCTGTTTAATGTGCTGAATTCCATCCGTTTGAAAATTATGATGAAGGGGGATTCCGAGAACGCGGAATTGATCTCTTCCCTATCGTCGCTCTTGCGGATGACCATTAATCGGAATAACGAATATATCCCGCTGCATGAGGAGATTGAGATCATCGAGCACTATGTTCGACTTCTCAATTCCAGGCACGGGGATCGGGTGAACCTTCGTATTTCGGCAGCTTCCGACACGCTTCTGATTGAGATCCCCCGGTTTCTACTACAACCGCTCATCGAAAATGCCTATATTCATGGGCTAAAAAGCAAACCTGGAGAAATTACAATCGCCTCAAGGATATGTGAGGATGGGCGGCTTCAGCTCGAGGTAAGGGATTCGGGTGTCGGTATGACACCCGAGCGTTTGGAAGAGCTTCGCTCACATCTTGTAACGCTGCCTACGAAGCATCACCATGCTTCCCGAAGTCCATCCTTGTCTGGTATCGGTTTGCAAAATGTATTAGAGCGCCTTCGCATCATCTACGGCCATCGATTCGATTATGAAATAGGAAGCGGGCCAGATCAGGGAACGCAGATTGTCCTGCGCTTTCCGCAGCAGACAGGAAAAGAGGGCTAAGCATGTATACAGTCATGATTGTCGATGATGATTTACCTGTACTTGAATTTTTGAGCTCAGCGATCAAATGGGAAGAACTCGGGTTTCGTTTGGCAGGAGCCTTCGAGAATCCGCTCGATGCCCTGGAAGCTGGACGGCGTTCCAAAACCGATGTGCTGATCAGTGATATCGGCATGCCAGAAATGAATGGCTTAGATTTGATCAGATCGCTCCGTGAGGGGGACCCTCATATCAAGGCGGTCATTCTCTCTTGCCACGATGATTTTCACTTTGCGCAAAAAGCGATGAAACTTTCCGTGAGCGAATATATCCTGAAAGAAACGATGAATATAAGCAACATTTCTGAGGTGCTTGGCAGACTGAAGGAGCAGCTTGATGCCGAGGATCACGTGCTGTCCAAGAGCCGTAAGCTCGAGAGGGAGGCTGCGCTGCACCGCGGCTCGTCCAAGCGCCATTTTATCCGGAGTACGGTCAATGAGCCGTTGTTTGATTCGGTGGAGTGGAGCCAGCAAGCGGAAGGTTTCGGCCTTCGTCTTGGACAGCACGGGGTGCTGCCGGTGTTCGGATATGCCAACCGGGTGAAGGAGGCGAATCAGCGCTTCCAATCCAAGGATTTATTCGATTATACGATTCAAAATATCATTGAAGAGCTGCTCGTTGATCAGAAGGAAATCACATTGTTCACCTATGATACGGGCGAAATTATATTGTTATTCCCGCAATATGGCAGCATGCATGTCAATAACAGTCAGAAAGTCGAGCAGACGCTGCGTCATCTACAAAACTGTTTGCAGCAATATGCGAAGGTGGCATTCTCTTTCATAACAGGAAGTCCAGCCAAGGATGTACGTTCCTTGAAGGAGCAGTTGAAGCGGATGGTAGAAGGGCGGAGCTCACGGTTCTACCTGCCGGAAAGCTCAGTGATGAAGCTGGAGCATGTTCGGGAAGTCTTCGGAGACGGGGGATTGCTGCTTGCAGAGTATGCTCAGACGCTGGATGAGTTCCGAAGCGTGGTGTTCGATGAACGGTCCGATTTAATCGATATGTACGTCTCGAAATGGATTGATTTCATCCAGTACCATCGGTTTCGGCCTATGGAAGTGAAGGAATGGCTGCTGAAGATGATTCTCGATGTGCGTGTGCGGCTCAAATCGCTGCAGCATTACCAGTCGACGTTTTCTTCTGAGCTTTTGCATCATGATGTGCATGAACTATCGTCTGTACGAGAGCTGGAATTGTGGCTGAAGGATTATCTGCAGCAGGCGATTCAGTGGGCTGGGCAGGTGTACCGTGAGTCGCACAACCGTGAGATTCTGGAGTGTCAGCGGTTCGTCTATAATCATTTGCATATGAAAATATCGCTCGAAGACGCTGCGGCGCACCTTCACCTTCATCCGAGTTATTTGAGTCGGCTTTTCAAGAAGGAAACCGGTGAGAATTTCGTGGAGTATGTGACGCGGATGAAGATGGAGAAGGCGAAGGAGCTTCTGGAAATCACGGATAAAACCGTGGAACAAATCTCCGACATGCTCGGCTACGAGAATAAAAATTATTTCGGGAAGCTGTTCAAGGCGCATACCGGGACGGTGCCCAATGCTTTCCGCGGTCAGACCAAGGGGGCTCAGCCTACGTCGTAAGGCGGTGGGAGTGGCAGTAACGATGAAAAACATCGTTACTGCTGCGAGAGGGCCAGCGGAGGTAGCCGCAACGATGAAAAACATCGTTGTAGGCCCGCGAAGCGAGAGAACTGGCGTTTGACATGGCTGTAACGATGAAAAACATCGTTACAGTGGCGAGAGGGCTAGCGGAGGCAGCCGCAACGATGAAAAACATCGTTGCAGGCCGAGCGAAGCGAGAGATCTGGCGTTTGATATGGCTGTAACGATGAAAAACATCGTTACAGTGGCGAGAGGGCCAGCGGAGGCAGCCGCAACGATGAAAAACATCGTTGCAGGCCGCGCGAAGCGAGAGAGCTGTGGTTGATATGGCAGTAACGATGAAAAACATCGTTACTGAGGCGATAGGGCCAGCGGAGGCAGCCGCAACGATGAAAAACATCGTTACAGGCCGCGCGAAGCGAGAGATCTGGCTGAATTGACTGGTTACGTTTATGGCTGCACTTGACGGAAATAAGACATAACACAGAGAAACCTGGCGGTTCCCGCTAGGTTTTTCGTGCATCCGGTCAATGCTTAGTCCCAGTGAAGATGGCGACAGTCCTAACGTTGCTTTCGTGAATATTGTTTCGTGACTGCAGTCTAGTAAGAAACGTCAAAGCCTTTGTCAGCTTACACAAATTTCCTTATGTTTACAAAAAAAATGCACTATCCCTTTTTGAACCATGGTAAAATAAGGGGCGGTACATGGCTTGTCACATAGATGATAAGGGAGGAAATTGTAATGGGTAAGAGAGCGGGATGGAAAGCAAAAGCGATAAAAGCGGTGCTGGCCTTAACGGTAGCGCTACCTCTACAAGTGCTGGCTACAAGCAGCTGGCAGGCGGCAATGGCGGAAGGGCCAAGTGATCCGGCTCCATTCATTGAAGCGAAAGTTGTCAACGAAAATGCAGGGAAGAAGGTACTGTTTGATAACACGCATGAACAAACCGCTGGTGCAGCGGATTGGGTGATCGACGGTGCTTTTTCTGATTTTGGGAACGCGTTAGCGAATAACGGCTACTATGTTAAAGAATTACGTAAAACAACACCCATCACACTTAGTGATTTGAGCGGTTATGACGTTTTTGTCGTAGCTGAGTCTAATGTTCCTTATAAAACGAGCGAGCAGGCGGCTCTTGCGCAGTATGTGCAGGGCGGCGGAAGTATCTTCTTCATTGGAGATCACTACAATGCGGACCGCAACAAGAACCGTTGGGACGGTTCGGAAGTATTCAACGGCTATCGTCGTGGCGCGTGGACGAATCCAGCCAGCGGCATGAGCGCTGAAGAGAGCTCCTCATCAGCTATGCAGGATGTAGCTAGCTCGGACTGGTTAGCAACTGAGTTTGGTTTGCGTTTCCGCTATAACGCTTTAGGTGATATTAATGCGAACCAAATTGTGTCGCCTCAGCAGTCGTTCGGTATTACTACAGGTGTTTCTAGTGTAGCAATGCATGCGGGATCAACGCTAGCGATCATTGATCCGACCAAGGCCAAAGGAATTGCGTACTTACCGCAAACGAATGAGGCTTGGGCAAATGCGGTCGATCAAGGTGTATATAACGGAGGCGGCGTGGCGGAAGGCCCTTTTGTCGCCATAGCCAAGTCAGGCGCAGGTAAAGCCGCATTCATCGGCGACTCCTCACCGGTGGAGGATGCGACACCGAAGTATTTGCGTGAAGATACAGGCGCGAAAAAGACGACTTATGACGGTTTCAAAGAAGTGGACGACGGCGTCCTGCTTGTTAATATGGTGAATTGGCTGGCGAAAAAAGAAAGCTACACGAGCCTGTCGGAAGTAAGCGGCTTGCAGTTGGATCAGCCGACGGCGCTGCTGCCTTTCGAAGCGCCAGCTGCCTCCACGGAGCCACAGCCAGAGCCGTGGGCGGCACCGAATGCCGGCTACAAATGGTACGACCGCAGCACTTTCAAGGCGGGTTCCTATGGCGGCCCTGCGGCGACGGCGAGCGCAGCTTACAGCTTCGTGCATCAAGCAACGCTGCCGAATGCCGTGGATTTCCCACTGCGCGTTGTCGTGGATAACCTTCCTCCGTCTACGACGGTTACGGGGTTCAATGTAGGTATTTATTTAGTTAGCGGTGGCACGCAAATTGCGATGGTTCAGAATGCCGACGGCACATGGCCTACAGCATATGGATATAGTACACAGTTCAGCGTGACCTCGGATATCAATGGTCATGCAACGAAGGATCTGTTGGTTCGTGTTAAGCCTGGAACGACGGCTGCAGCGAATTTGCGCCTGCGTCAAGCTTCTACGAACCTGAAAACCGAAGGCGTTACCCTAGGCAACGTACCTGCTGAGTCTTTACCAGAAGAGCAAAACCCAATCCCAGCGAAGATCGATATCTCCGATGCTCGGAGTAAAGCAGCAGGCACGTTGGTGACTGTGGAAGGGGTCGTGACGACAGAACCGGGTGCTTTTGGCGGTCAGGCATTCTACCTGCAGGATGAAACAGGCGGAATCTACGTGTTCCAAAGTCTGAGCGGCTTTCATCAAGGGGATAAAGTGAAGATTACAGCATCTACGGCTGTATTCAATACAGAGCTGGAGCTAGCGGATCCAGTTGCCATTGAAAAAACAGGCGTTGCAGCACTTCCAGCTCCAATAGCTGCGGCAGCAGTAACGAATGACAATCAAGGACAATTGGTTGAACTTAGCGATGTTACCGTGAGTAATATCATTAGCGCTACGCCGGCAGGATCTTTTGAATTTGATGCGGTCAAAGGTTCAGTGAGCAATCACATCCGTGTTGATGTAAGAACGGGTTTGACACTGAGTTCATTCCCTTACCAAGCGGGACAAACGGTGAACATCAAGGGTGTCGCTGCTATTTTTAAAGGCGTATTCCAATTGAAGCCAAGAGGTTTAAGCGACTTCACAGTTGCAGCCGATACAGCAGCGCCTGTTACGACAGCGAGCTTGTCTGGCTCAGCGAACAGTGAGGACTGGTATAACGAAGATGTGACCGTATCTTTGTCAGCAGTGGATGATACGGCGGGCGCTTTAACAACGAAAATCAGCTTGAACGGCGGTGCTGCGGTTCCTTATGAGGCGCCAGTCGTGATTCAAACGGAAGGCACGAATACGATTGCTTACTCCTCTGCAGACGCGGCAGGGAATGAGGAAGCTGTAAAATCCTTGCAAGTGAAGCTGGATAAAACCGCTCCAGCGGCCGTGTTAACGCAATCTGGTCACGCGGTTGGAGATGTTACGTATGGTGATACATTAACATTTGTATTAGCTAGTACAGATGCACTTTCAGGCGTAGCCGAGCAGACATTGCTATTAGATGGCGCGGTAATCAACAGCGGCCAATCCATTGCAGCAGGCAGCCTAACACCTGGTGCACACACTGTAGGCTACCGTGTTGTTGACGCTGCTGGTAATGCTGCGCAAGCGACTGTGCCGTTTACTGTGAGCGCGAACGTAGTTCTCAGCCAAGCAACGCTTTCGGCTAATGCGATTTCGCTCAAACCGGGTGAAACAACAACGACTCATGTAGCGGGTGTTTTAAGTAACGGGACGGCTGCTGATCTTAGTAGTGCTGTCATTGTTTATAGCACAAATAATGGAGCGGTAGCGACCATTGATGCACAAGGTAAAGTGAGCGCGTTGGCAGAAGGTACTGCGCAGTTAACAGCAGCTGTTACATTAAATGGAACAACAGTGCATACGAGCGCTGTAACGATCACAGTTGTGAAGCCGTTGTCCTTAGGGGCGCCAGGCAAGCCTGTGTTGTCGGACAATAGCGGTCAAGCGACTGGATTGAAAGACGGTAACTACACAGTGACAATGAACATGTGGTGGGGTAATAACGGTTCCGTCTTCAAATTGTACGAAAATGGCGTGCTCATTCAGATGCAATCGCTGACGGACGCATCCCCGGCTGCCCAAACGGCCAAAGTAGAAGTAAAAGGCAAAGCAAATGGCACTTATACGTATACAAGTGAACTGATTAATTCTTTTGGAACAACAACAAGCGCTCCGCTGGTTGTGAAAATTACGGATGCAGGGCCAGGCAAGCCAGTGCTTTCCCAAGACAATTGGGATGGAGATGGCAGCTACAAGGTATCGATGAACATGTGGTGGGGAACGAATGCCACGGAGTATCGTTTGTATGAAAATGGTGTACTGATCGAAACGAAGGCGTTAAACGCAGTTTCGCCTAGCGCTCAAAGTGCGGTGAGTACGATCTCGGGCCGCGCTGTAGGCGTGTACGAATATCGCTGCGAGTTGGTTAATGCGGGCGGCGTTACTTCCAGTGATAAGCTGACTGTGAAAGTGACAAAGTAAGGAGTTATTGAGATCGAGCCTCTAACACCGCTGAGGGTGTTGGGGGCTCTTTTGTTCAGCGGGCCTGATGGGCATTTGCCTGCAGAATTTACATGCAGAAAGTGCAGCAAATTATTGGATTTGCAGGATTGTGAAGAGTAATCATGTAAAAGGTACATCAAATTTGCGCGTTTTAGATATAAAGTGGCTAGAACCGCGAAGTTAACTGTACTTTTTACATGTTGTCTCCTGAAAACGTGCGTATACGCCGATTTACATGAACTTTATGCATGATTTAGCTCGTACGAAGTAGTGGAGGGGTGAATCAATATGAATCTGCTCGTACGAAGTAGTGGATGGATGTCATCAATATGAATCTGCTCGTACAGAGTATCGGGGGGTGACATCTGCTAGTCTAGATAGTCCAAAATCCCGCGAACGAGGCCATATTGAACGATTTTGCCATTTGGGGTGGGGCTGATGGGCTACAGCCAACCTTTTTTGCACAGAGAGTGAAGCATCTTTAAAGCCGTTCTATGGTTGATCTCGAAATGCAATTCAACATCTTTGGGGCGTAGAGGTCTTGCTAACTGATGGAGTAGGCGGATAACCTCTTTTTCAGCCAGATGGGATCGATGAACAGGAGAGGGGGCAGATTGGTAACGGCTGAGCAAGATGCGAAGTAAGGTCATGCATAACTCGGGCCGATGAGCAACGTCATCATAAGCGAACGAGATGACACGGAAGCCAAGTGCGTGGAGGAAGGTTTCGCGGTTTAGTTCTTCGCAGTATCGTTTGCGGTCCATATCTTGCACATGGGGGCCAAAGCCCTTGATTTCCCAAATGAACTTGAGCTCTCCCGGCAGATAGGCGAAGTCGCCAAAGTAAGAGCGTCCTCTCCAGTCCAAAATTTCATACTCTGGATGCAAGTGATCGAAATGTCCGTGCATAGGGAACCACACGTTTTCCAAAAATAGTGTTTCCGCATGCAGATGCCCGCGCTCAAGTCTTCCCTTTCGCTCTCCTGATCTTCGAAGGGCGTGGGAGGCAATGAAAGCTTGATGTTTTTCATAAAAAAATAAAGAATTCATAGCGCAGTCTCCTATTCGTAATCATAAAAAAACGCCCCTGATTCATCGTAAAGGATGAATAGGGACGTTCTTCGTCGCGTTAGGTCTTATTATAGTGGAAAGGCAGAAATTTGGTTATTGGTTCTGCTCGCTACTCTAGTTCAAACATGTGGGCTTACGATTCTCGCGTTGGAATATCAACTTGATGTAACTTGATTCACAGAAGCAAGAAACCTGCTCTTCACACTAGACAAAATCTAAGCACAATGTTAGCTTAATTGAACTACTAAACGAAAGTTGTGATCAAGATGTCTAACCAACTGGCTTCCCAGGCAGGCTTGTCCGCAGGCCGCTACAGCCGATTGTGGATCGTGCTCGTGCTCGGTTCACTGGCGTCCTTCGGGCCGCTCTCGCTGGATATGTACCTGCCGGCGCTGCCGGATCTGGCCAGCGATCTCCATACCAGTACCTCACTCGCACAAATGAGTCTCACCGCCTGTATGCTTGGTCTGTCCATCGGCCAGCTCATCGCAGGGTCTGTAAGCGATGTGCGCGGCAGGCGCGCGCCACTGCTGATCGGATTGATCCTCTATGCGATCTCTTCGATCCTGTGCATGTTCGCGCCATCGATCGGCGTTTTCCTAGGCCTGCGATTCGTGCAAGGCTTGGCGGGCGCGGCAGGGATCGTCATTTCGCGTGCGATCGTTCGTGATATGTACGAAGGCGTGGAGCTGACGAAGTTTATTGCGCTGCTTATGCTGGTTAACGGAGCTGCGCCCATTCTTGCGCCGATCGCAGGAGGGCAGATTCTGCAGTTCACATCATGGCGCGGTGTATTCCTTGTTCTAGGCGCTATTGGCGTGCTCATGCTCCTAGCCGCAACGTGGGGCTTGAAGGAAACGCATCCGCTAGATCGCCGTTCCAAAGGCGGACTCGCCAATACGCTGCGAACATTTCGCGGCCTCCTCACAGACCGCATGTTCATGGGCTATGCGCTAACACAAGGGCTCGTCTTTGCCGGCATGTTTGCCTATATCTCCGGCTCGCCGTTCGTGCTGCAGGAGATTTACGGTGTTTCCCCGCAAATTTTCAGCGTTTGCTTCGCAGTGAACGGGCTTGGCGTCATCATTGCCGGTCAGGTTACTGGCAAGCTCGCAGGCAAAGTAAGCGATCATCACTTGCTGGCCGGAGGGCTTGCTATGGCCGCTTTTGGCGGCTTGCTGCTTCTCGTCGCCGTTCTTATCGGGACAGGGCTTCCAGCTATCCTTGTCGCTTTTTTCTTCATCGTTTCCAGCGTGGGCCCTGTCTCCGTCGCTACTTCTTCACTCGCTCTGCAGAGTCAAGGGAAGACGGCAGGGAGCGCAGCAGCGCTGCTGGGACTGCTTTCTTTTATCATTGGTGGGCTGATTGCTCCACTTGTTGGTCTCGGTGGCAGCCACACCGCAGTTCCGCTAGGCATCATTATTACTGTGATGGAGATAGGGGCAGTTCTCTGTTTCGTAGGGATGACAAGGGGCAGAAAAACAGCGTAAACTTTTTTGCTGAATGAGCGGCAGCTTCTCATTTTTTTCACATTTACCCTTTATACTGAAGCCAAATAGACCAATTCATGAAAAAGGTGGAATTACAGGATGAAGCTTATTCACAGGAAAGTGCTGGTCGGAACGCTCTCAGCAGGACTGCTCATTGGCGGAGGCCTCGTGCTTCAGCATAACCAGGTGTTCGCAGATGAGACGAGCACGGTAACGCCTGCACCTCAGAAGGACAAAGTCAAGGATAACCAGCATAGAGATTTTCGCGGAGGTCTACATAACCAAGGTCACGGGCCTGGCAAAGGTGGTTTTGAATTCGGTCAAGGCGGCGCCTTCGATTTCGCTGCTATTCTTGGGATTGATCAGGCCGTGTTGAAAGATGAGATAAAGCAAGGCAAAACACTGGTGCAAATCGCTCAAGAGAAAGCGAATCTAACAGAAGAGGCATTTCTAGCCAAAGTAACGGAAGCCGAGACTAAGAAAATCGATGACGCACTCGCAGCCGGAAAATTGAAGCAGGAGCAGGCCGACAAAATGAAAGCGGGTCTAGCGGATCGCTTGAAAAAAATAGTGGAGTCGAAGCCGCACGTTATGGATTTCAAAAGCGTACAACCGCGTGGTAGCATGATGCCTGGCGGGATGTTCGGCAATTCCGCTGAAATCGCAGCGATCCTCGGGATTACGGAAGACGAGCTTGCTGCGCAGCGCAAAGCAGGAAAGTCACTTGCTGAAATCGCCCAAGACAAAGGCATCACAGAGGATCAACTGATCGCCAAGCTGAAAGATAATTTAACGGATGAGCTGAAAAGCTTCGTTGAACGCAAAGGCGGAGTGCCTTCGATGAAACCAGGTCAGGGTCATGAAGGTTATAAATTCAAAGGAAAGCCCGGTCATCCAGCAGCGCCAGAACCAACAGCAACTCCACAATAAATGAAGAAGGTTGCCTCTATCGATCTCTGTGACCGATGGGGCAACCTTTTTTGAGCCTTCTATCCTCTTATATCCCCGTCTTCAAGCGGTTCCGCCATTTAAATAAAAGGACCCCCGCCAGCACAGCACACACGCCAATCATCGCATAAATCAAGAATTGCTCCACCCACATGAACATTGCCTGCCACTGATCGCCGAACAGATAGCCAATGCCAAAAAAAACGACGACCCATAAAGCAGAACCTGTAAAAGCATACAGCGCAAAAATGCGGAATGGAATGCGTATAATGCCTACAAAGTAGAAGATAAACTGCCTGATCCCGGGTAAAAAGAAGCTGAAAAGCAGCAATTTATTGCCAAACTTCTCGTAATAGCTCCGTGTCTTGTCCAGATGGTGGGGTTTTAGAAACAGCAGCTTGCCAAATCGCTCGATAATCGGCGTCCCCAGCTTGTATCCAATCCAATAGGTAATCGTCATGCCGATGATCGATCCGGTCCAGGCGGATAACATGGCTGGCGCCCATCGCAGCACCCCTTTATAAGATAAATACCCTGTATAGGTCATGGTTGTATTGCCAGGAGGGATCGGAAGCGCGATGACATCAAGAGGCAATCCGAGCAGCAGAACCAAGTAACCGTACTGAGCAAATAGATGTTCAATTAACCCTAGAAATTTCACTGTGAGTTCGCTCCTTCTTTCTCATGCTCTAGTAGAGGACACGCCATAAATAAAAGGTAGCATAAGCCTCCCAGCCTTTCCAGCCTTCAGCAAGCTGGCGAATATGGGGAAGTGTCGGCTTCTCGTCCAAGCCAAGCACATGCTTCAGCGCGTTGTGCAAACCAACATCCGCAATCGGGAAAGCGGCGGTATTGCGTAAGCAGCGCATAAGGACATAATTGGCCGTCCATGGGCCGATGCCACGAATGTTCAGCAGTTCTTTCTCCATCGCAGCAAAATCGTTCATCTCCAGCAGCTGCTCCTTGACCAGCCTGCCATCCGCCATCATCTGGGCAACGCCGATTAAGTACTCGGCCTTTTTACCCGTGAATTGCAGAGCAGTCAAAGCTTCTGGCGCAAGCTCGGCAATCCGCTCAGGTGCAGGGAACGCCCAATACGTTCGTCCTTCCCAGTCTAGCCGGGTACCAAAGGTTTCTACGAGACGTCTTTTGAGTGTGTAGGCAAAAGCCAGATTGATCTGCTGTCCCATAATGCCCCAGCTCATCGCCTCAAAAAGATCCGGAATCCCCAGCAGGCGAAGTCCATAAAAATCCTGAGTAACTTGCTTCAGAATAGGATCGTGAACAGCCAGCTCATAGAACGAAGTAAGGTCTGTGCTGAGATCAAACCACTCCCACACATAACGGGCGACTTTTTCAAGAAGTGTTGGAGTCACAGAGGTGTCTGTGCAAGACAGAATACGAATGCGAAGCAGTAAGTTATCCTCACTGTTGACAGCGATCAGCACGCGGTTATCCCCAATGAGAAGCAGCTTGTAAATAGCTGAGTTATCCACATGGAATAGACATTCATTGGTTGAGCGGGTCAAATAGCCAAGATTTTGCTCATATTGAAAAGGTTCAGGCAGCGGCAGTGTAAAAGAGCTTGTCTGCTCGCTCCACGCTAGAAGTGAAGGGTCAAAAGACGGCATAAGTCATTTCTCCTGTAATCAGTTAATTGGGCTTCCTCTATTATCCCTGAAGATGGCTTTCGTAATCTTGCTTTCTCATCTCGCATCCCTTACAAGAGAGCACCCGTTTGGGTATACTGAGCTAGTAGAGCTAAGGCACGGAGAGGAGCGAAGCCATGCAAGACAGGTACTGGCAAGCGATTGTGGCGAATGATGCGAGTTATGATGGCACCTTCTATTATGCGGTCAAGACAACAGGTATCTTCTGCAGGCCTTCCTGCAAATCGAGGGTGCCGAAGCGGGAAAATGTCCGGGTTTTTCATGATCGTCAGACAGCGGTTGCGGAACATTTTCGTCCTTGCAAAAGATGCAGGCCAGATGGTTTGCGGCTGCCGGATGAAGAGTGGATCGAGCTGATAGCCGATCATATCAAGGGAAGTTACGCTGAGCCGATTACGCTCTCGGTACTGGCCGAGCAGTTCTATGCCAGCGTATATCATTTGCTAAGGACGTTCAAACGGGTGAAGGGCGTTACACCTCTCACTTACCTTCAACAACAACGAATTGATGCAGCGAAGCGGCTTTTAATAGAAACCAATAGTCCTGTGAATGTAATCGGTGCGCAAGTAGGTATTGCGAATGCAGCCCATTTTGCTACCGTTTTTCAGAAAAAGACGGGTGTCACGCCATCAGAATTTCGGCAATCTTCCACCATCTAACCATAACCGAGGAGGGTTCTTGGATGCAAACAATAGAAGCGAAGACAGCGGCTAAATCCATTTATTGGGGTGTAGCTCGTTTATTGGATCATAACTTTTTGATCGCGGCAACGGATGAGGGGCTGATCTACCTGCAGTATCAGGCAGGAGATGCTGAACAAGGTGTAGCTGATGAAGAAGCATGGTCCGAACTAACCAAATGGGCTAAAAATCGGTTTCCTGCTTATAGCTGGATGGAGAATAAGGCCATACTAGAGCCTTATGTGCAGCAGCTGGAGGAGTATCTGCAAGGTTTGCGCAAATCGTTCACGCTGCCACTTCATCTGCGCGGGACTGATTTTCAACAAACGGTGTGGCGCGCATTAAATGAGATCCCACATGGCGAAACGGTAAGTTACTCACAGATTGCTCAGAAGCTGGATAAAGCTAACGCAGTAAGAGCTGTCGGTACAGCTATTGGCGCTAACCCAGTTCTCATTGTGGTGCCGTGCCACCGTGTACTCGGGAGTAATGGCGCATTAACAGGGTACCGCGGCGGACTGGCGAATAAAGAGAAACTGTTGGTTCTGGAAAAGGTTGAATTGTAAGCAGAAGAAAAATAAAGGGAGGAGGGGCGGGTATGCAGATTGAGGTGAACCACAAGTCAGCGAAGACGCTGCTCACGAAAGCCAGCGGCTTTCTGGAGGGATATTCCCATACGCTTAACCCGTACACTGGCTGTGCTTTTGCGTGCTCCTACTGCTACGTGAGACAGATGCCAGTGGCCCTGTTCCGGACTGAGGCCTGGGGCTCCTGGGTCGACGTGAAGGCCAATGCCGCTACTCTCCTGGAGCAAGAGCTGGCCAAAGCCAAGCGTAAAGGCCAGGTCACGATCTTCATGTCCTCGGCGACGGACCCATACCAGCCGAGCGAGCATAAGGAGCGGATCACCCGCTCGCTGCTGGAGGTGATGTCCGTGCAGCCGCCGGACTTCTTGTTCGTTCAGACCCGCAGCCCGCTGGTGAAGCGGGACGCGGATTTGTTAGAGCTGCTCGGCGACCGAGTTCGAGTCAGCATGACGGTAGAGACGGACCGCGAGGATGTCCGCCGAGCGTTCACCCCTTCCGCGCCGCCGATAGCGGCGCGGCTAGTGGCACTTCGCGAGCTGGCAGCTCGCGGCATTCCCGTGCAGGCCACGATAGCGCCAGCGCTGCCGAGCTCGGAGCAGTTCGCCGAGCGGCTGGCGGGCATCGTGGAGCGGGTGTGCATCGACGATTACTTCATGGGCGATGGCAGTGGGGGCCGGCGCACGGCACGCATCGGCGTGCGCGCTATCTATGACGCGCTGGGGCTTTCGGACTGGTACAGTCCGGATGCGTACAAGCGCGTGCACGAACAGCTCCTGCGGCATTTTCCGCAGGAGCGTGTGCTGGTCAGCCAGCAAGGCTTCTTGCCTGGCTGATGGTTTAATCCGCTTGCGCCAGGAGGGGGGCGACCCCCGTTTGACTGCGCATGCGTTGTTTGAATTCTTTGGGCGAGCATTGATTATGCCGCTTGAACAGCTTGTAGAACTGCGCCATATTGAGGATGCCAACCTCAAAGCTTACTTCCATCATGCTGAGGTCGCCTGTTAGCAGGAGACGCTCGGCTTTTTTGATGCGCTTGTAATTCACGTAATCCACGAAGGATATCCCCATCACTTTTTTGAAATACTTAATAAAGTAATGATAGCTTAAATTAAGCAGGGAGCAGACGTCTTCAACCGTGATTCGTTCACCAAGATGCATATCGATATAATCAAGCGCAGGGCGCAAGCGAGCGATACCTGACTCCTCTGCATGTGCGGACAGATCACGGCTGTCATTGCGCAGCATAAGCAGCAGCAGATTCTTGATCGCCGCGCTGATGGCAAGTTCGTAACCAATTTTGCGGGATTGCGACTCTTCGAAAATCTGCAGAATAAGCTCATAAGCGGCTTGCTTCACAGATGGATTGCTCCGGAAAAGCTCGTTGAACTGCTCAAGCGGATGAGTCAGCTCCGAGAAGCAATGCAGGTAAGGCATCGTACTTAGGTCAAAATGCTGCTTGAGATCAATTTGGAAAACGATCTGCCGCAAGGAACCGGCGGAATATTTGTACGTCCGATGGGGCTGGGAGGAACCCAGAACAATCACATCTCCTGCGGATAACACCGTATGTTCATGCTTGGTTTGAATAGCCAGGAGTCCTTCTGTGACGACAAGGAATTCTACCTGCCTATGTGAATGCCAGCGCCAAGGCGTTGGGGGACCGAAGTGAGCGGAGTCGGAACCTAGCTCCCATATTTTTAGGAAAAGCAGCGGGTTCTGATAAATGACTTCTTCGTTCTCTATTTCGGGAAAAGAACTATGTGTGGGTTCCATGGTTACGTATACCTCGCTATGGGGTAGGACATTTTTGAATATGTAAATCGTCGTTACAGGTAAGGTTTATCAAGAGAAAGTATAACATTGTTTACTTACTGAGGACACTATTGAATAATAAATAGGCACAATCTTGCCTTTCATTCTGGGCATGGACGGACTATACTCACATTATGAATGAATACGCTATCTTGGAGGGAATAAGAAGATGAGTCAAAAGCTTAAAGTAACGGTTTGGAACGAGTACCGTCATGAAAAAGAAAATGAAAAAGTACGCGCTGCATATCCAGACGGGATTCATACAGCGATTGGCGAAGGCATCAGTGGAGATGTAGATGTCACTTATGCGACTCTAGACGATGCAGAGCACGGTTTGACCGAAGAGGTTCTTAATAACACCGATGTTCTTATCTGGTGGGGACATAAAGCGCATGGCGAAGTGCAAGATGCAATCGTAGAGCGCGTTCAAAAGCGTGTGTGGCAGGGCATGGGGCTGATCGTGCTGCACTCCGGACATTTCTCCAAAGTGTTCAAAACGCTGATGGGTACATCTTGTGACCTCAAATGGCGTGAAGCGGACGAAAAAGAACGCATTTGGGTTGTCGCACCAGGCCATCCAATCGTGGAAGGCATTGGCGAGTACATCGATCTTGAGGCTGAGGAAATGTACGGGGAGCACTTCGATATCCCGCAGCCGGATGAGTTGATCATGGTTTCCTGGTTCGAAGGCGGAGAAGTATTCCGCAGTGGCTGTACGTTCAATCGCGGAAACGGGAAGATCTTCTACTTCCGTCCAGGTCATGAGACTTACCGTACTTACTACAATGAGCAAATTCGCCGCGTTATTTCCAATGCAGTTCAGTGGGCTGCTCCGACAACACGTGAGTATCCGAAATACGGCAATCATAAGCCGCTTGAAGAAATTAAAGCTAAAGTGAAAGCTTAATACGAATAAGGGGTGCCCAGACGGTCAATTGCAGACCTGCGGGACACCCCTTTTTTATTCACCGAGTGGGATCTAAGGTTGAGGCTTCATTCTTTTACTACTATTTCGTGAGACAGCTCTGGACGGAGCCCTATGTTGTATTATGTGCAATATAAATGTATGTTCACTGGGTAAATCCACAAATGGTTGTACAAAATACAACCATTTTAACCAAAAGGCCTCGAAAACGGTCCTATTGTTCATAATGTTGTAAAAAGTACAACGGAGATGGTCATCGGAGCTCAATTGCTGCCAAAATGTTGTAAAAAGTACAACATAAGGAGGAGGAGGGACAACCTCACCTCGATCTCAATCTGGCTCCTTTTGTTAATGCTGCTGAGGAAGGTAGCGCCCTGCAATGTCTACAAGCCGTCTAACGCCATCCCGCAAATGCTCCTCATTCACGAAGGAATAGCTCAAACGGATCCAAGAACGCATTTCTTTTAGCGGATCGCAGATCACGCCAGGAATGAAGGAGACAGATTGCCGAAGGCACTCTTCCAGCAGCTGGTCAACGGGGATATAGTTCGGGAGCTGGAGCCATAGATTGAAGCCTCCTTGGGGACTAACCCAATGCCATCCAGTGGAGGCTAGCTCCTGTTCTACAATTTCTTTCCTGATCTGCAGGGCGATGCGCAGTTTCTCAAGATGCTGCTGCATCCGAGGAGACTCGAAGTAATGCAGAAACATTTTCTGATTGACGAGCGGTGTGCCGTTGTCAGCTAATGATTTGGCGGTGATGAGCGACTTGATGACGTGCGGGCCCCCCATAACGGCACAGATGCGCAGCCCAGGAGCGATATATTTGCTAAAGCTGCGGAGATACACGACCCATCCTTCCGTATCATAAGTCAGCATAGGCTGAGGAGGAGGTTGGTCTAAATACATCTCGTGAATGGCGTCATCTTCAATCAGCAGGCAGCGGTAGCGTTCAGCCAGCTCAACGAGCTGCTTCCGCTGTGCGGCTGGAACCGTATAGCCCGTCGGATTATGAAAGGTAGGATTCATATAGAAAAGTCGCGGTTTATGCTTCTCCATCAGCCTCTCAAGGTTCGCCAGATCATAGCCCTCCGGGGTGATCTCAACGGGAATGAATCGCGCCCCCTGCTGGCGGAAAATATCAAGCGCAGCACTGTACGTCGGCCGCTCAACCAGGATCGGATCCATAGGGCGGATATAGATCCGCGAGATGAGGTCAATGGCCTGCTGTCCACCTGTGGTAATCAACAGATCGCTTGCAGTGAGTTGGAGGTTATGATGCCGAACCATGTAACGGCAGAAATATTCGCGAAGCTCCTCATCTCCTTGGGCGCTGGAGTAGGTGCCCATGAGCTTTGGATAGATGTCGAAAACCTTCTTCACATGTTCGGATAAGAAAAGATTCGGCAGCAGGTTGGGATCGATCAAGGCTTGCGAGAATTGGTAGATGACAGGTATGTGCTGAATTTCTGACAAGGAGTTTTTTAAAGCGATGGACGTTGAGAACGAACGCTTGCTTTCTGCGTGCCCCATAGGGACTTGCTCCTCCGCCTTGGAGGGACTTACATAGTAACCGGATTTCTCTTTGACGTAAGCTCTCTCATTCTGTTTCAGCAGTTGATAAGCACGAAAAACAGTTAGCCTATGCACCTGCAACTCTTGGGCGAGAAGCCGGATGGAGGGGAGCTTGTCATGGGCTTGCCATTCACCGCGATCCATGCGGGTAACCATATACTCATACGCTTGTCTGAAAAGCAGTGTAGCTTCTTTTCCAGATGATCCCGGAGCTTTCATGCCATATTCCCCCTCTGTTTAATCAATTATAACTGCAATCTATGGAAAACTGTTCTAGTATCTCAGATCTGTTCTGTTGCTTACCTAGTATGATACATACCAGGAGGGGAACAGTCATGATTATTTTTAATTATTTACTAGTATGTCTTATTTTTGGTACGACATTTTTGGCGATCAAAGTAGGGGTAGATGCCTCGGCACCGCCATTTTTCTCAGCAGGCTTGAGGTTTTTCATTGCAGGATTGCTTTTATTTGGTTGGTTATTATGGCGGAAAAAAACTACCGTAGCTCTTTTATTCCGCAAAGAGATGCTGTTTACGGGCATCGGTCTCACTTTCGGCACGTTCTCAACCTTATATTGGGCGGAGCAATATGTGTCTTCCGGGATTGCGGCCGTTTTATCAGCGACTGGACCGATTATGATTCTCGTGCTGCAAACCTTCGTGTTGCGTCTGAAGGCGACAACGCTCTCTGTATTTGGCTGCATACTCGGCTTTGCAGGGATTATCATCCTTTTGCTGCCACAACTTGCCGTATCCGCGAACCTCGTTTGGGTAATCGGGAGTGTGGCGATTCTGGTCGGAGAACTGTTCTATTGCATGGGAGCTTTGTATACCAAAAAAGTCATTCAGCAATTCCCGAAGGCATCGCCGATTGCGTTGAACGCGGCACAGATGATCTGCGGAGGGTTGCTGCTGCTGATTCTTTCATTTTTTACCGAACATGTGGAAGTTCAAAGTCTATTTTCTCCAAAAGCGGCCGGTTCGCTGCTCTATTTAATCGTAATTGGCTCCATGGTGGGACACAGTCTGTTCTATTGGTTAGTGGCGAAAACGAATCCGGTTTTTCCAGCTACATGGCTGTACATCTCTCCGCTCATTGCCCTGGCCGTGGGGGTCCTGTTTTATGGGGAGACGATCACTTGGGTTACGGCTGTGGGCGTGGTGACTGTCATCGCTGGAACGATTTGCACGAATCTGGACAACTTGAAACAGTTGATGTTAAGACGAAAAACGGCGTAAATACGAAGGATTGTAAGTTAATTGCCGCCTCGTTCATATGAATCCACATTTATAGAAATAATAACCAAAGGATTACTTGTTTGAATACATGCAGCGCAAGTTTGATGGAATGGAGCTAAGTGATGGGTCACATAACAGCGTTAATTTGTTCATATTTGCCTGTAGTCATGGCGTTGTTATGCTTGATTGCAGCTTGGTTTTTTGGGGATTGGAGGAATTGGAAGACCTATTATCCAACGATTCTTTTTGCCATTTGCGTGGATTTTCTGGTTAGCCTTCTAAGCTATAATTATTCGCTTTGGGAATTTCATAAATCCGCGGTAACGCCTAATCATACAATCGCGGATTTTATGATTGCTTTTACCAATCTTCCCTGCATTGTGTTGGTGTACTTATCCAGATACCCTTTTAAGTCACATCCGCTGAAACAGGTCATTTATATCGCCATTTGGTCGGCTGTATTTACCTGCATTGAAGGACTGTTCCTGCTAATCGAGTTACTTTCGTATCATAACAACTGGAATTTTTGGTGGTCTACTGCGGTCTGGGTTTTCATGTTCATTGGGCTGCGCCTGCATTTTGCGAGGCCGTTATGGGCGTGGTTGCTATGTCTGACGGGGGTAGCCTTCTTGATTCTATATTTCCATATCCCGATTTCTAAAATGAAGTAAATGGAAGGCATAATAAGTTGTATCAGCATCAACAAAAAAGAAGGAGAATTAATAATTAATTCTCCTTCTCCTAAAGGGTAAACTAGCCGCTAATGTCCAGATTTCCACCCAAATTTGGTTGAACGCTTTGTTGCATCATTTGAACCATTTGCTGAGCTTGTTGCGTGGATTGGTCTTTAGCCATGCTAAGAACACGTATTTGTACAGCTTGGGCTAAGTTGTTCTGTGCCAAGGGCACTGAAATTGCAGGGATGTCCATGAGTTTCCTCCTTTATGAATGATCGGCTAACAGATTATATATCGGAAAGCGAGCAGGAATTTCTTAGCTTATGTGGGGATGAAAAATCCTTGCTTTTTTTATTTTATGGTGCTAATATTCATGAATAATATTACTTATGTTTTGTAAGTGACCTTTTGGCAGGACACTTGCGGAACACAAAATTTAATAATTGAATCTTCGGGGCAGGGTGAAATTCCCTACCGGCGGTGAGGATACGTGCCTATGTATCTCAAGCCCGCGACTCCCGGCCTGTTAAGCAGGATGGGACTGACTTGGTGAGAATCCAAGGCCGACGGTTATAGTCCGGATGGGAGAAGATGAATAACAGCTTGTCAAAAACTTAGGTTTTGACAGGTCTGTTCGTCAATGCCCCCGCTGCGTCTAAGAGCGGGGGCATTGTTTCTTTCAGAAGGTTCAATTCAAAACTTTTCTTAGGAGGTTTTTGAATTGGAAAATGTATTTAAGCTAGGAACAAAGAGCGCGAATGTGGTTTCAACGCGCTCGGGCGGTATCAGCGGGGTATGGTATGTGGCACTTGGAGCTACGCTTTGGGGGCTCGACCCACTCTTCAGGATCTTACTGTTAAAAAGCTTTACCTCAGCGCAAATCGTGTTTATTGAGCATTTGCTTCTCGCCTGCTATGCACTGCCGGTACTGGTGAAGTACCGTAAAAGCTTGATCGGTAAGCTGTCGCTAGGCGTTATCGGCGCTTTGCTGTTCATCTCATGGGGAGGATCGGCGATTGCGACCATCTTGTTTACAGCTGCATTCTCGCACGGCAATGCGAACGCGATACTGCTTTTACAGAAATTACAGCCCTTATTCGCTATCATTTTGGCTCGCGTGATGCTCAAAGAAACGCTGCCTTCTAAATTTTTTGCCTATATTGCAGTGGCCCTGCTTGGCACGTATTTGCTAACGTTTGGCTTTTCGTCGCCAGAGATGGGTCTCAAAGATTTGGGTACTCTAAGCTGCTTATTCTCGATCCTTGCGGCAGGATTATGGGGCGGCTCGACCGTCATGGGCAAGTTCTTATTGCAGAAAAAGCTGGATTTCCCCATCGTTACTTCGTTACGGTTCCTGCTCGCTATCCCACTGTTGACGGTTGTACTTGTTGGTAGCGGCGATGCTTGGCACGTAACCGGAACTAGCGGCGGTCTGACACTAATAGCTGTGAACCTGCTGTTCCAGGCGTTTTTCCCGGGCTTGCTCTCTATGCTCCTCTATTATAAGGGGCTGACCTCGACCAAGGCGTTTTTCGCAACTTTGGCTGAGTTGGCCTTCCCGGCCGTTGGTATCTGTGTGAACTGGCTTGTATTCGGGCAAAAGCTAACCGTAGGTCAGCTCGCTGGTTTCATCGTAATTTGGCTTACCCTGTGGGTAATGAGCCGTAATCAGAGTAAAGCAGCGGCATAAAATAATAAAAGGCTGCCCTGAAAGTAGAATGTTCTACTATCAGGGCAGCCTTTTGTGTACCCCCAAGCAGCCTCAGGAAACCTTCGGCACCTTGAGCTTACTATCCTTTTGCGCCGCTTCTCCAGGCTCAAGATAGAACGAAACCCCGTCCCGCTCGTTCGCGGCACGCACTGTCATACCGTGATGGTCCATGATCTGCTTCACGATGGCGAGCCCGAGCCCGAACTGGCCGTCCCCGCCAGAACGGAAGGGCTCAAAGAGGCTGTCCGCGATCGCCTGATCGAGCGGCGGACCATCGTTACTGATCTGCAGCTGCGAGAAGCGGGCTGCAGCTTGCTTGCCCTCGCCATGGGATGGAGCCGTGAGGATAATCCGGATGCCGCTTTTGGCATAGCGGAGCTGGTTATCGAGCATATTCTCCAAGGCAATCTTCCACTGGTCGGGATCGCCATGCAAGGTAGCAGGGGGGAGCTCCATCTCCCACTCGATTTCTGGCCGGCGATAGCGCAGCCTTTCAACCACATCTTCGATGACTTCGTGCAGCTCGAAAGGGCGAAAAGGCTTCTCGCGAGCGGTGACATAATTCAGCTTATTGAGCAGCAGCAGGTCGCGAATACGCTTCTCTAGGCGCTCGCCTTCCTTCAGAATGACGCCTAAGCTTTCGCTTAAGGTTCCTTTCGGGAAAACCCCGTCGAGAATGGACTGCGCATAGCTGCGGATAACCATAACCGGGGTTTTCAGCTCGTGAGAAGTATGCTGCAGGAAGAATTGCTGCGCCCGGTCTTGGCGCACGAGGCGCTGCCGCATCGCTTCAATGGCTTTGGCTAGGCGTCCTACTTCATCCTTGCGTCCAGTTTCGATCGGATCATGCCAATCACGCTCAGCCATGCGTCCAACGTGGCGTTCCATCTGAACGAGCGGACGTGTGAAGTAACGGGCGATGATTAGACAGGGCAGCCATGAAATCACGATGAGGCCGACCATCATCAGCATAAGTCTGCCGAACATGGTCATGACCAAGTCGTTGCGGTAATTGCCCCAGGCATAAGAGACGATAAAGCCGGGCTGGCCCTGGACGACCTCTTTTCGAATCACATAAAAGATACTTTTCTTATCGATGCTGGTTGTATACTTGGCAACGGGCAGCTTTTGGGCATAAGCATCTTGCTCCATGGCTTGTATGAAGGGCTCCCCGCTTGTGAAAGTCTTGTTAAATGTCTGGGCTTCTTGGGTTCCGATAATCGTGAAATGCCGGATGGCTGGCGCGCTCAGAGTTGCTGTGAAGGGAGACATCACCTTCGTTGCAATTGAGGCTTCCAGAGGGATACCGGGGATGACCGTGCCGCTAGTCTGTACAGTTGCCGTTGCTGGTAATGCTTCTGCTTTGGAGACGTTGAGTGGCAGTGTATCAGCAGGGGTTAGCGTTTTGATGTCTGTGATGATATCGGCCTGTACCCCGGTTATCCCCTTTGTGGCGAGTGTTAGGGAAGGCGACGTCATCGTCGTTGCTTCCATACGAAGCCCACTTTGCGTATCTAGTAGAATATCGTATAGCTGCTCTGTAAAAAATCCCTTCAACGTCCAAGGCAGCAGAACGGCAAGCAGCGTAAATATGAGCAGCGTTAAAGCCGCGAATGCTCCCCAAAGCTTCATAGCAAGCGGCCATTGTCCTATTCGAAGCGTCATGCTTTCACCATCCTATATCCGTATCCGTATACGGTTTCTAAACGCAACTCTGGCAGCTTGCGGCGAAGTCTTCGTACCAAATCATCTACGACCCGGTCGGTTCCGAAGTAGTCAATCCCCCAAACAGCTCGGAGCACTTGCTCACGCTCTAGCACCTGCCCATGATGGCCCACTAAATAAAGCAACAGCTCAAATTCCTTGGAGGTAAGCTCAAGTTTACTGCCATCCTCAGCTGTTACCGTGCGCGCTTGCTCATCGATGAGATAGGGAGCTATATTCAGCTTCGTGCGGCGTTCCAGTCCAGCAGGTATCAGGCCGGCAGGGTGCCCGCCGTATACGCGTTCCAGCAGCTTGCGAGTACGGATGACGAGCTCGCGAGGTAAAAAAGGCTTGGCCAAGTAGTCATCGCTCCCCATTTCTAGGCCAATGATCCGATCGATATCCGCGTCTCGGGCTGATATGAAAATAACGGGCTGCGCCGGCTGATCCGCCTTAATCTCGCGCATGAGTTGATAGCCGTCTACGCCCGGGAGCATGATATCGAGGACCCACAAGTCCGGCCGCTCGGATATGGCGGATCTTGCCGAGGTTCCGTCTTCGAACGAACGCACTTGCCACCCCTCTTTCTCTAAATAGGCGGCAAGAACGCCCCTGAGATGCTCTTCATCTTCCACTAAATAAATGCGATACATGTATATGTCTCCTTCTTTCTACTCAGCGATGGGGAAAAGGTGGAGCCGTTCGCAGCATTTTGCGATCGGTCCACCGGAAGGTCAACTAGCTATTTATCTATTAGAAAGTTATTTAGCTTCTTCAGCTTTCTCTTCTGTTGCATCATCTGCTTTTGCAGCATGTTCTTTCAGTTTTTTTGCAAGGTCACGCAGCGATTCCGTTTCTTTTTTGTAATCCGTGAGCAGCTCTGGCAGCAGGCTTTGAATGGCAGCAGCATCGTCAGCTTCTACAGCTTCAGTTAGCTTTTGCTGGCGTTTGAACGCTTCGGATGGCTCCGCTTTAATTATATCACCAGAGATAGCTGTTCCCTCAAGTGGAAGTGCTTGGATGGTGGTTGTAGCGTCCACGCCGTCTTTGATAATAGTAAACATGCGAGCTTCTTTGCTTGGAACTAGTTGAGCTGCTTCGCCATCAGGTAAAGTTGGAACCGGCTGTGCTGGATCAAGTTTGAAAATTTTATTTTCTAAAGTACCTGGCGAAGCGGGCAGTGCAGTAGCGGAGCCTTTAATCACCATTGTTTTGGCAAAAGCAGGCTTCGGCATTTCGCTCTCAGCTTGTTTCCGATCTTCTAAGGCTTGCTTCCATTCGGCCAAGCTATCTGGAGCGTAAGTGCTCACTAGCAGCTTCAAATAGTTGCGCTCATGAGCTGGTTGCAGCAATAAGCCGCCTGAGCTTGTGTGAAGCTGAACCGCGCTTGTTGCCATCACCGGAAGGGCTGATGTGACTGCGATGCTTGCTTTCGTATCCGTTGTAGTAGCGTCAGCCGCTGATGCGCCACCGACAGCTCCGAAGGCCATTGTTACCATAAAAGCTAGCAGACTAGCTTGACTTGCGCGACGTTTCCATTGTGTTTTCATAGTAGAAAACTCCTCTCAATTTTGGGGTATGTAGGTGAGTGTCTCTCCCTTACAACCTAAATGTACAGCAAGATTATGGACATCCTATCGTAACATTGTGGGAAATTATGTGTATGCTTTGAAGACTTTGGAGTTATGGGTGGAGTGTGTGGATATGCCATTGGACGTTTTCCAATGAATAGGCGTTGGGAGTGTCCTACTAGTCATCTCATTGGATGGATTCCAATGAGATGGCGTAGATAGGGGCGAAATCAAGAAGGATTCAGTGATCCCGTTGGAATTCATCCAATGAAAAGTGGGATTTTGCCAATTAATCGGCCAGTTCGTTGGATATCGTCCAACGAGGTGATAAACGTAATGTCGAAAATGTAGTAAACTGTATGCTGGAACAGAATGAACAGGGGGTGTCCACATGAAAGAAGTTCATCTAGGGCCAGAGGAAAACTTCACCAAGCTGCCCGCAGAAATCGTATTCGATAAGAATTTGTATTGGTTAATTCAAACCGAGGATCAAGCAACGTACCGGCTCGTGTCAAGCCGATGCCCGCATGCCGGCGCTATTGTAGAGGCTGAAAAAGGGGAATTCGTGTGTTCGATGCATGGTTGGACGTTTGATCTCCACTCAGGTGCATGCCTGAACGTGCCGACCAAAAGCCTAGCTGCCTATGACGTTGTCGTCAAAGAAGGCCAGCTTATCGCGCATGTATAAAAAGAAAAGGACCTGCCTGATCCGTTGAACGGTTAGGGCGGGTCCTGATTTTTTATAAATTCAAGTGAAGCTTACGTGTATTCAGCATACCGTCCAAGCCGGTAGGGTCTTGGCTCACTTTATATTGCACAAAAGCTTCCGCGGCCTCCGAAGTGCGAATGCGCAGCGGTTTAGGCGCCATGTCCATCAGCTTGACCATAACCTCGGCAACCGATTCTGACGTTTGAGGCACAGAATTCCGTTTAGAGAAGGCGTCCAAATATTGCGTGATAATCGGCTTATATTCATCTTCCAGAATGCCACCTGTTTGTTGAACATGCCCAAGGACCGTCTGGTTAAAATTAGTTGCAATCGCGCCAGGCTCAAGCAGTGTAACATCAATGTTGAACGTTGGCTTGTAGTACGTAGCTAAGCTTTCTAATAAGCCTTCAACGGCAAATTTAGCCGAGCAGTAGATTTCATTGAAGGGTTGTCCAACTAAACCGCCAACACTCGTTGTTGCTACCAAATGTCCGGCATCTGATTTACGCAGAAGCGGCAGTCCAGCGCGGATCGTATGCATAACCCCATAGACATTCGTATCATAAACGCGATGAATATCTTCCATCTCCGCTTGTCCTAATGCTCTTAAATAACCAAAACCAGCATTACAGAACAGAACGTCCAGGTAACCATGATGACTGTCGATCACAGCAAAAGCTTTTTCCAGCGACTCAGGGCTTGTTACCTCCATCTCCATAAAATGAAGGTTCGCATGGTGCCCATACTGCTCCTGATCACGTTCGACATTTCGCGTTCCCGCATAAACAGTCCAGCCTAATTCTGCAAATTTCAGGGCCGTCGCTAGACCAATGCCTGAGGATGCGCCAGTAATCGCGATAACTTTGCTTTTGCTCATAGTTAATCACTCCAAATGTTAATGTTATAAACTGTTTAATTTCTATACAGTATGTTAATTCAACAGAATAGTCAAGTCATTAAAAAATCCCAACGTGGTTAAGGTCGGGATCTACGTGCTATAGCGGCAGCTTCTCCAAAAGCTTTCTGAGCTGCGCAAGCTCCTCTTCGGTATAAGGCGTGAAGAGCTGTTCAATTTTGTTATTATACGCCTCTAAGATGTCGTTTATAAGCGTATGTCCTTTGTCCGTAACTTGCAGCAACAGGCTTCTGCGGCTGGTAGGATGAGGCTTGCGAATCACAAGCTCCTGCTCTTCTAATTTATCCAGCAGCTGCGTAATCGCACCACGGGTCAGGCCGAACTCATTCGCAATATCAACAGCGATGCAATCTGGATGCTTGCGAAGAAATTCTAACGCATACATCATGATCGGTGAAACGTGAAATGGGGGAAGCACTTGCGTTAAATAGGAGGAGAGGGCATTCTTGATTTCGCGAAATTTGTACGTGATGAGGAGATCCTTGTCCATGGATTAGCCGCCCTTTTTGTTTAGTATCTATACATTATAGCAAGGTCGAACCTGGGATCCAAGCTCCTGAAGGGTAAAAAAAGAGACCCACAGCAACGGGCTGCGGGTCTAAGTATATATATTTTAAAGGGGGGTTGAGACTTATTATAGGCCTAGTTCATTAAAAGCAGATGAAAAACACATTTCATTTTCATTACATTTTTTCTAATGATAAAATAGAAGGATCAATGAAGGGCGGGGGAACGCTTTTGAAGCATTATTCCATGCGATCACATTTGACGGTAACGTTTGCCATCATGGCGATGATTCCGATCCTGATTCTTGGCTCCTTTCAGGTTTCTCAAATTACACATATTACGCAGGAGTCCATTCGGAATCAGCAGCTGACGACTTACCGGCTGGGGGACGCCGTGCAGGATTATATGTACTACCATCGCAATGCGGTTGAAACGCTGGCGGCCACGATTTCGGCCTCGGATGCGGCCTTTCGGACGCGCGAGAGCTTGACGTTGAAGCTGCAGTCGCTGCAGCAGAATTTGGCGGGTTTCTCAGGCATTTATGTGGTTGATCCAAATAACTTGATCAAGGCTACGCATAACACAGCTAATGATTCGCTGATTGGTACTGATGTGAAGGATCGAGACTACACGAAGCGGGTGCAAACCGCCCAAAACACGATTATCTCGTCACTTTTCCTTGGGCCTGAGGGGTTGAATCAGCCGGCTGTTGCGATAGCAGTACCCATCTATAAAGGAAATAAGCAGCCTGATGGCTTCGTGCTCGCTGTGCTGGAGCTTACGCCTATCAAGGAGCTTGTGACGAAATACGATTACGGCAAAGAAGCGTATCCAGTTGTACTGGATCATGGGGGCAAGCCCATCTATCATCCCAATGGAGCGTTGACTGAAAAGTTGGCGGATTTATCTCAGGAGCCAGTTGTAGCCGACGCACGGGTTCAGAAGCAAGGCGAAGGAACTTACCAACTAACCAACTCTACGCAAAAAGAACTGATTACTTACAAAACCATCCCCGATATCGATTGGATCGTTTGGGTGAGCAAATCCAAAGCAGCGGTGAATGCCGCTTTTACCGAATCGCTGAGCATTACGCTTTTGCTATTGGTGATTACGCTTATTTTGACGGTGCTGCTGGGCAGTCTTTTGGCCAAAAGGTTGAACGGTACTATTCACGCTTTAGTTGGCTACACGAAGCGTTTGGCAGGCGGCACATTCATGGAGCCAGACGGCAAGGTCGTTCCGAATGGGGCGCCGCTGGAGCTGCAATTGCTGGCGGACCATTTCTTCAAGATGGCGGAGCAAATCAAGGAGAACCAAGGCGCGCTGCTTCAGCTCAACAGTGAGCTGGAGGATCGTGTCGAGGAGAGGACCCAGCGGCTGCAGGACGAGCATGCCACTTTAAATGCGGTGCTGGAGAGCATGTCCGATGCCGTCGTATTGATCGATATGGAACATCAAGTGGTGTATGCCAATCATCGGATGGCGGAAATATTCGCTATTCCGATGCCTGAACTGACGATTATGCAGGAATCGGTGTTGTTCGACCGTATTGCGCTGCTGCTGCCTGAACGTCAGGACGAACTGGAGAAATTGACGGCGGGGCCGAGGGTACAGGGGACTTTTACGGTGAAAAGTGGTCTGGGCAAAGAGCGCTTTATGATGGTATCGGCTTTTCAGGTGGCGAGAGAAGGGCGGGTTTTTGGCCGTGGGTATGTGTGGCGTGATATGACGAAGGAGCATGAAATTGATGCTTTGAAAAATGATCTGATCTCACTCGCTTCCCATGAGTTCAAAACGCCTATCACCAGCATACGTGGCAGCGTAGAAACGCTGCTTCGAGTCGATGCGCAGTGGGAAGAAAGCTTTAAACAGGAGCTGCTCCAGGGGATTCACGAGGATATCGGGCGCATTCAGGATCTGATCGACGACTGGCTGGATATTTCCAAAATCGATTCCGGCGCTATGCGGATCAACCCGCAGCCTCTTCGTGTGGAAACCGTTGTAGAAAGCGCTATGCGAAGACTTCCGCAGCAGGCTAATGACATGCATACGCAGTTCGAGGTGCATGTGGCGGAGGATACACCGCTAATTTATGCAGATAAACTACGGATGGAGCAGGTGCTAGTGAACTTGTTCACGAATGCGGTTCGATACAATACGCAGCATCCGATAATCCGGATTACAGCTCATGCTGATGAACGTTTTGTGAATTTAAACGTGCAGGATAATGGTATCGGCATCGCTGAGGAGCATATGGACAAACTATTTGACCGGTTCTACCGGGTAGATGTTTCTTCGAGAAGTCAATCCGGGGGGACAGGGCTGGGTCTGGCGATCTGCAAGGGCATCCTGCATGCGCACGGCGGAGAGGTTCATGTGGCAAGCAAGCTTGGTGAGGGAAGCACATTTACTCTCTCCATACCGAGGTTTATAGGGGAGGAGAACGGACATGAACAAGAAGAAAATCATGATCGTCGATGATGAACCGAAAATTGTGCGTTTCGTCGCGGCGAATCTGAAATCGTTGGATTTTGAAACTCTGACCTGCCAAAGCGGGGCAGAGGCGCTGGAGAAAGTTGAAGAGTTTGATCCGGATTTAATATTGCTTGATCTGATGATGCCAGGGATGGACGGATTCGATGTGTTAAAAAGACTGCGCTCCTACTCGAGCGTCCCTGTCATTATGCTGACCGCACGCAGCAATGGAGCGGACAAAGTGCAGGGGCTCAATCTCGGAGCGGACGACTATCTGACGAAGCCATTCTCCTTAGACGAGCTATTCGCCCGAGTGAATGCTGTGCTGCGGCGCATGGATGGCCGCATAGCACCTCCGGTCACCACGAGCGAGATTACGCTCGGCCCTGTGACCGCGAACCTCGCCCAGCGCCGTATCTGGCTGGGCGAGACCGAGGTGAAGTTCACGGAGACCGAGTACAACTTATTTGCGCTGCTGTTGCAGCATGCGGGGAAAGTCATGACCCATGAGCAGCTGCTCAGCGAGGTTTGGGGAAGCGAGTACCGCGATGAGGTCGAGTACTTGCGGGTTACCATCGCCCGCATCCGGCAGAAGATCAAAAGCGCAGCGGAAGGTGCTGCTGCGGAGCTAATTGTAACCTACCCGGGGGTAGGTTACATGGCGAAGCAGGAGTGAGCGTGAAAAATCCCCCTTGTCAGATATTTATCAGATGAGGGGGATTTTTTGTTTGTGGGCTGCGAGTAGTTCGTCCTCGTAGGAGGGGGATGTTAGCTGCTATAAAGGTTGATCGAGAGTGCGCAAAAGGCCGTCTCACCGCGTAAAGAGTAGCTAGATGTGGCTGAGAGTGCCGATTAGGCCGTCTCGGCGGGAGAAAGTTGCTCGTGTAGCAGGAAATGTTGGCTGAGAGTGCATAAAAGGCTATCTCACCGCGTGAAAAGTAGCTAGATGTGGCTGAGAGTGCCGATTAGGCCGTCTCAGGTGAAAGAAAGTGCCGCGTGGCAGTAAAAGTCGATCGAGAGTGCGCAAAAGGCTGTCTCACCCCGTGAAAGGTAGCTAGTTGTGGCCCAGAGTGCTGATTAGGCTGTCTCGTGTGCTAGAAAGTGTCGCGTGTGGTAGTGAAAAACAGCCGAGAGCACCAATGCTAAGTCTATGACGTACTACCTAATAACTAAAGCTTGCTTTGAGGTTAACAATTCATGCTTTTTATCAGCATTGTTCTCTGAGATATCAAAATTAGCAACAGCCCAAACTACATACTCTCCAGGGACATCTATGTTGAAGGTATATCCTTCAACAACGGTTCCATTTTTAGGAATACCTCGCACTATACCAAGGCTTGCGATTGGATAGTGATTTATAATTTTCTCCTTGCTATCGGCAATGTAAAACGTAAATAGTTTTTCGCCATGAGTAATGCGTATTTCGTCATTTGTATTATTCGTAAATTTTGCTTTAAGTGTGAAATCAGTATTCTTATTTGCAATGCTAGGGCTTGTGAGTCCAACCGTATATTCCTTTTTCGTAGAAGAATCGACACCTTCAGAATTAGTATCCTTGATATTATTGACTGGTTGAGAAGAACAGGCACAAAAACAAAACGAAATGTTTCAAAAAAATCCTAACCCCCGATTATTACGTGCGTAATAGTAAGGACGTTCTTCGTTTTGGAAATATTGCATTAATATGGAAAAAAATACGCTCATCAACATCCCAAAGTCATATCACTCCCGAAGCAGTTGCACATCCAGCGGATAATCCGGCACCTCGAAGTTGCGGACAGCGTCAGAGACCAGATCCACGACAGTCATCCCATTCCAGCCAGTATCCGCATAAGTAACGCCGCCGGTGAGGTAAGCGAAGCGTCCATCCGCGCTCGCAGCGACCATTTGGTGCATACGCTCCAGCGGGAAAAGCTTCTCGGTGTACGTTTCGACGTCGAGCACGGTCAAGTTAGGCTTGCCGGTTGCACTTCCCGCAGCACCAATGCCGATGATGAGCAGTTGCTTGTCCTCGGCCGTCAGAGCAACGCCCTCTTGATGCGTGTTGCCCGTCAGCGGCTTCGTCTCATACTTGCCGCTAGCAGGGTCGAGCACGACTAGGCCTCGCCCCTGATACGGCAAGAGCAGGCGGCCATCAGCACGAACCGCCGCGTAGTGCGGCTTCTCGAAGCCGCCTTTGCCGAAGGGAGCCACTTCAAGGGTGCGAGCCTTGAGCCGCACAGGATCGACAGCCGTCACGGAGTAGGAGTCGTGATCGATGCTGTAGATCTCTCGGCCGTCGAGGCTAGTCACCACATCGAACGGTCGAACGCCTACAGCGACACTGCCTGTCATGATGAGTTTCTCCGCATCCATGATCTCCAGTTGGCTTTTCACGCTTCCGCCGCGACCGGTCAAGTACACGCCGACATAGACGAATTTGCCGTCAGGGGATACGGCAATTCCCATTCCACCGGGACGGTATTCACCGAATTGGGGCTTACCAATAGCGTCTGCTGCCTTATAAGGTACTAACGCAACACGTTTGCGTTGCTGCGTATCCACGACAGCGACACCTTCCGCAGTAGATATATAGGCGCGATGATTAGGACCTAAGGCAATGGCAAAAGGCGCCTTGCCAACCGTCAGCTTTTCGAATTGTCCCGTAGCCGGGTCAAGAAAAGACATATAATCACTTTTAGAGTGAGTAACAAGCAATGATTCTGATACAGGCGCTGTTGTTGGTGTTGGTGCGGTCGTTGGTGCAACAGTTGGTGTCGCATTTGGTACTGCCACAGGCGCAGGTGTAGGCTTCCCGAGATCCGTACTCGGAGAAGCAACGGAGGAAGGTGCAGGACGCGAACTGCAGCCGACCACGATAAGAACCAGCGTCAGCATAACGAATAACGCACGATTTTTGAACAGCATATAAATCACCTCATTGAAATGGATGGTAGAACAAAGAGGCGGTCCCAAGTCACCAAATGACCGAGGGAGAGTCTTTTCTTGAGAATTTGGGAGCGCTCCCTTAGATTAACGGGAAATACTACCGCTATTTAATTGAGTAACATAGCTACTGGGTGAATAAATGGAATTTTCTCCTGTTAATGGGGACGATTGAGCAAGGAAGTATAAGAGTTGTAGTGGATTAACGGTATAATTTCCAGTAATTTTTTACCTTTTTTAAGCCGGAATTGCTTGAAATAACGGGAGATTTTCCCGCTAATCGCTGCGGCTCTATAAAAAAGAGGATGTCCCCAGTCATTCAATGACCGCGGGACATCCTCCTCCGTAGCTCTTACTTCCTAACTTTATTTCGCAACAGTCAAATTTACTCCCGCAGCTGAAGCCGTAGCCCACTTGCCTTCTGGAGCAACCGTATACGTCATACCTGGTACAAGCTGCCCGTTATTAAGCAGAGCAAAAGTACCCACAGCACCTTTACGGGAAGTCAGCGTGTACTCTGCCGTCAGAACAGTACCATCGGTACCCGTCAAAGTAACGCGACGTGAAACGAAGATTTCATCCTTTGGATCCTGGGAAAGGGTCACGTTAATTGTTTTCGCATCCACTGCGGAAGCGGATTGAATCGTTAGCGGTGCGATATCTTTCGCTGTGAATGTAGGATTTTTCAAAGTAGCCCAGTCCGCAGAAACCGTGTAAGTCACACCTGGCCTCAATGTTTCGCCGTTAGGCAGAATGAATTTCGGCGCTTGGCGGCCATCGGTTGCCTGCGTGAATAGCAAATATTTGGCAGTCATCGGTGTGCCGCCCTCAGGCGTGATTTGCACCTCACGGTTACGCATGGAAGAAAGAATTTGGTACGTCATGCCATTATATTGGTTCTTCTCATTTACGATAAAGGAGCCTGGACGGCCTTTGGCATAGGCTGCAATGACATAACCATAATCCGCTACGCCATCAGCCAAGTGGGATTCAACCTCAAAAACGTCATTAGCTACTTGCTGCGTGGAAGCCAAAGCAATCTTCTCAGTGCTCGCAGTAAAAGTCCCGGCAAGCTCACCTTTATAAGTTAACGTGTAGGTCGTTCCGGCTTTTTGCGTTGGAACTGGAACAATGTAAGTTGAAGTGGAACCTGTTTTTAACCGTGGTACGTTGCCAATAGCCAAGCCGTTGTCAAAAACAAAGTTTTTGGACGCGGGCTCAAGTTCTAATTCTGCTGTAGGAATCGGAGCTGAGAAGGTGACTTGCAAGGTAATTGCGTTCAAAACCTCCAGCTTCGTCACATGGATAGGGGCTAATTGCTGCGCTTCGAAAATGAGAAGAGCGGCCTCACCACGCGTCACTTGGCTGCTAGTTAAAGAAGAGTAACTCGGCAATTGCTGTACCGCGGCTGCATCCACTTTTAACACTTTAGCAATAATGCCTGCCAGCTCCTCGGATGAGAGTGTAAGGCTGCCTTGGAATTGACCGTTAGTGGCAGTGATGGCTCCTACAGATTCAAGGGCTGCTGCGTAAGAGTAGAACCAATCTCCTTTTGCTACATCGCTAAATGTAGTTGTTGCCGCTGTGTCCAGGTTGACGTGCAGAGCGAGTGCGGCCATTTTGGCGATTTCAGCTCGAGTTACTGCCTGATTAGGAAGGAAGCTGTGATCCTCATATCCGGATAACACTTGTTGCACAGCCAATTGTTCAATAGCTGCTTGTACTTTGGAGGAGCTTGCGGCATCAGCGAAAGGGTTCGCGGCCATGGCATTGAAAGGTAGAATTGCGGACAAACCTACAGTTGCTGTAATGGTCAAAGCGGCAATTACTTTTTTATTGTTTTTCATCTATAAACACTCCTGTTCGATATAATGGGCTTGCTAGGTTTAAAAAGTTGCCTTATGCCTTATGCGTCATGTGTCTGCATCGTGCGTCTTGCGTTGTGCTTGCTTACAAGATCAAGCTTACACGCCAGAGCATTACAATCGAATAAAAAATCAGACCTGCACATTACAAAAACGTAAAAATCACATGGCAACCTGCCCAGCAAGCAAAAAAAAGCCTTACCGCCCAAAGGAATGAGCAGTAAGGCTGAAATTTACGATTTACTGTGTTACATGACATCTATCTTTATCTACATACGGACATCCGTACGCTGCACAACGCTGTGCGAGGAGGACCCAGTAAGCCGTTCTGGCGAAAAGACTTGCCTAACCGGTACAATGATAAACACAGCAACCACAGCTTTGATCGCATCCCCTAAGAGGAAGGGGTAACAGGCCGCAATCATCGCTTTTTCAAACGTATAAGACGGGACTTTGAACATCAACCAAGGAACTCCCGCAAGGTAAAGGACTAGAGAACCGAAAATCTCAATCACTAGGAAGGCTGCGATGTAGCCCATAACGCCCTTCACACGAATACGAGGCAAGATCATACCAATCAACATGGCGGAGATCGGCCAGATCATAATAAAACCGCCGGTAGGTCCAAGCACGATGCCTAAACCGCCATTTCCGTGAAGCAACGGAAAGCCAACAGCCGTCAGGATCACAACGAGAGCCATACTGAAAAAGCCATAACGTGCTCCGAGCAAGCCGCCGGCAAGCATAACCGCTAGCGTTTGCAGAGTAATGGGTACAGGTGTAAAAGGCAGTGAAATACTTGCAAAGCTGAATAACACAAGGATTGCTGCAAAAAGGGCACTGAAAACAACGCCGCGTAAAGTGAGTTTCATATTGTTCATCGCTCCTGTTTCTGTTATTGTTTATGTATTGTCAACTTAAATTTATAACAATGGTTAACAATAAATCATTCAGATCATAGCATATCTTTTATGAAAGTGGAAGGACATTTTATATATGGCAAATCGAGAAATTGTGGCTTCTTTGCAGAGCGCCTCCGTCGTCTATCGAACACAATCGGAAGAAGGTCGGCGCGTATGGTCGGACGTCTCTTTAGATATTTATAAGGGGGAATGGATGGTTGTAATCGGACCAAATGGCAGCGGCAAAAGCACCTTAGCTAGCTGTCTCTTGGGCTTAAGTCCACTCTCAAGCGGAGAAATATTACGCAAGGCACCTGGGCAAATTAGGGGCGTGCTGCAATTGCCGGATGCCCAGTTCGTAGGAGAAACCATCCAAGAGGAATTTGATTACCTGCCGAGCAAGCAGGATTTAACCGTAGAAGAACGCAAAGCATGGTATCTCCAAAGCTTGTCAGCTGTGGGCTTGTCGCTCCCGCTCGAACGTACGCTTTCTACCTTATCAGGGGGGCAAAAGCAGTTGGTTAATCTTGCGGCCGCACTTGCTCTACAACCTGAAATCCTAGTGCTAGATGAGCCGACGGCGATGCTAGACCCCGCAGCAAGACAGGGGGTCCGCCAAGCTGTACGCGAAGCCCATCAACGAGGTACGACCATTGTATGGATCACACATCGACTGGAAGAAGTGGCGGATGCGACGCGCGTCATCGGGTTTGGTGAAGGGCGGATCACGTTTGATGGGGGACCGCGGGCTTTCTTTTATGGGGAAGATGAAGATAAATCGCTAGAAAGATCACCTTGTTCCGAGTTAGGGCTCGACTCTCCCTATGTGGTGAAGACAGCCTTCGATTTACTGAATCATGGCTGCAAGCTTTGTCTGCTTCCGCTGGATATGGATGAGCTGGCCGAGGCGGTGGCAAATTCATGTCTATAGCCTTGCAAAACATTCAGATAAATGTCCCGGATGATCCTAATCAGCAACTGCTGAAAGATATCAGTTTTGAGCTTTCTGACGATTCAGTTACCCTATTAATTGGTCATTCAGGTTCGGGGAAGTCGACGCTTCTTCAGGTGCTGGCGGGTATTTTGGAACCAGCCTCAGGAGTAATAACGCTTGATGAGCAGCCTTTGTGGGATAAAAGAAAGGTAGACCAAGCTCACCTTTTGCGGCTCGGCTTGATCTTTCAATTCCCGGAGCAGCAGCTGTTCGCCAGCAACATTCGCGGGGAATTCGCCTACTCGCTGCGCCCTTATCGGCTCACGGCGGAAGAGCGCGAGCGCCGCATCCGCGCCGCCTTCGCAGACCTCGACCCCCGCGGCGTCTTCGCCTTGGAGCGCTCGCCCTTTGCGCTAAGCGGCGGCGAGCAGCGCCGGCTCGCGCTGGCGACAACCTTCGCCACGGCACCGGATTGGCTCCTCATGGATGAGCCAACCGCCGGCCTCGAGGCGGCGGCCGTCCGCGAATTGCTGCGCATCATTCGCGCGCGAGAGCGTGGCGGTTTCCTCATCGCCACGCACGACTTGGACACGTTCCTGCCGCTGGCAGACCGTGTCCTCGTTTTAGACCGCGGTGAGCTCGTCTTCGACGGCTCGCCGGAAGCACTGTGCCGCGCGCCAGAGCTGCTTACGCGCGCGGGTGTTGGCCTCCCGAGCAGCGTGGAGGCCGCTCAAGCCTTTGCGCGCCGCGGCATCGCCGTCGCGCCGGATTTGCTCACGCCGGAGCTGGCTGCTCCGGCGATTTTACAGGCGCTGCGCGAGCGCAGCAGCGCAAGCCCAGCGCCGGCGCCGCAAGCGGCAGCGCCGACACCCGCGCGCGAAGCGCACGCTGCGCCAGCGATGCCGCAGGCCGCGTGGCTAGCGCGTGATCCGCGCGCGAAGTGGCTGCTCTACCTGCTGCTTGTCATCGGAACGATGCAGCTGCAGGTGTGGAGCGGCCTCGCGGCTTCTGCGCTGCTCCTGGGCCTTTCGTGCCTCGGCCTTCCGCGAGCCGCGATTCGCGGCAGCTGGAAGATCGCCGTGCCGTTCTTGATCTTCATGTTCATGTCGCTCGCGCTGGCAGGTTTATCGTGGAGCGCGGCCGAAGGGCAATTCCCGCTTGGCTTCGCGTTCGATCGCGCTTGGAGTGCAGCCTTCGTGCTCACACGTCTGTTCTTGATCCTGATGGCCGGCTACTGGTTAGCCGTGTCTACGCCGTATGGTCAGCTTGTGCAGGGACTGAACTGGGCGCTGTCCTTTTTCCGCAAGATGAAGCTGCCGGTGGAATCCTTTGCTTTGGCGGTCTCGCTCTTGTTTCGCTTTATCCCGCTTATTTTACGGGAGTGGCAGCGCTTCTCGGCGATTGTGAGGGCTAGAGGCAAAGCGGCGATCAGGCCCGGCATGGTACGTATGAGGGATATCCCGGCGCTGGTCGTGCCGCTCCTGCTCGCTATGTTTCACAAAGCCGAGCAAATGACCATAGCGATGGAAATGAAAAAAATCGACGGTAAGCAGCAACTGCTGAAAAAAAGCACGTTAAGCTGGCAAGCTAAAGATACGCTGCTTGTTATTTGGAGCATAGTTGTTTTTGGCGTCCTGATGCTTATGCGTCATTAATAGGGAGAGCAGCTCATTTGGAGGAGCTGCTCTTTTTGCTCGGCTGTTGTCGTTATTGAGGGAATCTTGAGCACGCCTGCCCCGTATACTATACTTTGAATAAGAAATGCGGACGGCGGTGCCAAACATGAAATTTTCTGATTACAGTATCTATGAGCAGCAAACGCTGCGTAAAGTGAAGCTCTGGGAAATTCGCCAACAGAAAACGCCAAATATGATTGAAAAAGCCTCGAAATCCGTCTCCACAAACATCAATAAGCTCATCCCGGAAAAAGTGCACAAAACAATCACGGCAACCGTCAGAGGGATGTTTCAGACGACGCTGTTCGGGATGAACTATATCCCTCAGAATGACCCGCTTGTGGGCGCTACTTTAGCGGAAAGTGATGCTAAAGCGGAGGAATTGCTGTCGCTCTACAAGAAGATTGCGGCTGCCGAGGGAGCGGGTACAGGAGCTGGTGGGATTTTGCTCGGACTGGCGGACTTCCCGATTCTGATCGGAATAAAGTTGAAATTCCTGTTTGAGCTTGCGCACGCCTATGGCTATTCCACGAAGGATTATAGAGAGCGCCTGTTCATCTTATATGTGTTTCAAATCGCGTTCTCCAGTTCGACCAAAAAGCCGGCTCTACTGGACACGATCAAAAATTGGCACGAAATCGCAAGCGGCTTTCCACCAGCGGATGCGTATATGGATCAAGTGGATTGGCTGCAGCTTCAGCAGGAGTATCGGGATACAATTGATTTCCGTAAAATGCTGCAGCTTGTACCCGGCATCGGTGCTGTCGTGGGTGCGTGGGCGAATTTTGGCCTGCTCGAAGAGTTAGGCGTGGCGGGCATGAACTGCTTTCGCTTGCGCCGATTAGAGGATAAAGCGAGGTTGGATGCTGAGAGTGAGCGTGAAAGCGAGAGTGGGAGTGGGAGTGAGCTGTAAATGAGTCGAATCTCTCGTTGGACGAAATCCAACGAAAATGCCAATTTGCCCGCTATAATGCGGTTCTCGTTGGATGAAATCCAATCCGCAGGGGGAATTGGCATCCCTTTAGGCTGATATTAGCGAGTCTCGTTGGATTTCATCCAACGAAACGCGGAGATTCCGCCTCATAAAGGTGCTCTCATTGGATTTCGTCCAATGAGAAGACATGGCTTCGCTACAGGAGTTCCTGTGCCTGACCCGCCCGCCCGTGCGCCAATGCCGCAGTGCCATGCTCGGCCTGACCCACCCGCCCGTGCGCCAGTGCCGCAGTGCCATGCTCGGCTTGACCCGCCCGCCAGTGCGCCAGGCCGTTGTGCCATGCTCAGCCTCCCCACCCTCCTGTGTGCCCGTGCCGCAGTGCCATGCTCGGCCAAATCCGCCCACCAGCACCACCGCCTTTTTTGACCAAGCTAGGCAATATTCCAGTGATTTTTAGCAAGGAAGCACATATACTAAAAGTGAGCAAACCATGTGCAATCCCTGACTGACTATGTGATTTTTTTCACATGACAACCTTGAATGGTTTGGTCGATTTTTTCATAGAGAAAAAAACGATTTAATCGGAGGAGAGGATTCGGATGAGTAAGCCGAAGGTAGTTATTCTGGGCGCTGGCTACGGTGGGCTAGTAACCGCAATAAGGCTGCAGAAGCAGATCAAAGCAGATGAAGTGGCAGTCACACTGGTGAACAAACACGATTATCACTACATGACGACGCATCTGCATATGCCGGCAGCTGGTACTGATCATCATGAAAATGCGCGTGTAGCCATTAAGGAACTGATCGATGAGCGGAAAATTCATTTTATTAAAGCGACGGTTAGGCAGATTTTGCCTGAGGAGAAGAAGGTTGTTCTGGCGGACGAAGTCCTTACTTACGATTACCTGGTAGTGGGGCTTGGAAGTGAAACGGAAACCTTTGGTATTCCAGGACTGCGTGAGTATGCGATGACGATTAACAGCATTAATAGTGTCCGCTTCATACGCCAACATACGCAGTACATGTTCGCTAAATATAAATTGGACTCCAAGCATAAGGAATATTTGACCATCGTCGTTGGAGGCGCAGGTTTCACAGGTACGGAGTTTGTTGGAGAATTAGCGGATCGGATTCCTGATCTTTGCCAAATGTTTGACGTTGACCCTGCACTTGTTCAAATCATTAATATCGAAGCATCGCCTACCGCTTTGCCGCCAGGACTGCCGAATGATCTCGTGGAATACGGCATGGAAGTGATGCGCCGCAAAGGGGTTCAATATAAATTATCTACCGCCATTAAGGCATGCGAGCCCGGCGGTGTCCTACTGGGAGACGGCCAATTCATTCCTGCCGGCACTGTTATTTGGTCGGGCGGCGTCCGCGGGAATTCCCTGCTGCAGGATGCTGGCTTCCATGTTCAACGCGGCAGGGTCAAGGTGGATGATTACTTGCGTTCCTTGCAATATCCCGATGTTTTTATTACGGGGGATTGCTCCATTGTCATGAGCCCAGAAGGCACGCCATACCCCGCCAATGCCCAAATCGCGGTCCAGCAGGGCTATAATACGGCAACAAACTTGCTCCATACCCTGAGGGGGAAGCCCTTGCGACCTTTTGCCTATGATTACAAAGGGACGGTCGCCTCGCTGGGTCGCGGAGAAGCTATTGGCATCCTGAAGGTCAAAAAAGTGAAAGGTAAACTTGCCGCATTTCTCAAAAAAATGATCGATGCCCGCTATTTATTTCTCATTGGCGGTATCCCACTCATCTGCAAAAAGATGATTTTTAAGCAAAAACAAGCCACAAGAAAGCGTCATGTGAGAAATTAATTTGACTAAAATACGCTAAAACCTAATGATTCCGACAATAAGCTAGTAAATCAGAGATACTGAAAGGATTATACCATTGTAAGCGGATTATCAAATGAATGTGGGGAGGGAATAATCTTTTTTAAGATTTTTCCCTCCTTTACTATGAGCTAATAAGAGAGTAGTATCAACTCGTACGTTAACAGTTGAATATTTCGCTTAATTTTCTATTCAGAAAAGCGGGGGAACCATAGGTTTCAACGGGGTGAGTAAGGTGCGTCTTGTCGCATGCGGCAGATACCTTTAGGGCAGATTTCTCGCAGCCCGAACCCGTCAGCTAACCTCGTAAGCGGTCGTGAGAAAGGAGAACATGTGGCTAAGCACAAGGTCTATCCTTGTGTTTTTTTGCGCTTAAAAATGGGAAATCAAGCTGAAAACTAGGTTATTTGGAGGAATTTCAAAGCATGACAAGTGACTCACTGAAAAAGATTGTATTCGGTAAACCGCTGAAATCGGCGGAGCTGGAATCTGAGAAAATGCAGGTATGGAAGGCTCTGCCCATCCTATCTTCGGATGCCCTGTCTTCGGTAGCCTATGGCACGGAGCAGATTTTGCTAGAGCTTGCGACTGTTGGGGTTGCTGCTTTTGCTTTCTCATTGCCGATAGCAATCTCGATTATTGCTTTAATCATGCTTCTTGTTTTGAGCTATCGCCAGGTGATTGAGGCCTATCCGATGGGCGGCGGAGCTTACATGGTGGCCAAGGAAAATTTGGGAATGATGTCGGGAAGACTGACTGGGGTTTCACTGCTGATTGATTACACGTTAACCGTTGCGGTTTCGATTTCGGCAGGTGTGCAGGCGATAACGTCGGCTTTCCCAGTTACAGTGCCTTATATTGTCCCCATAGCCTTAGTGCTCGTCTGGGTGATGGTTTGGCTGAATTTACGGGGTACTTCTGAATCCGGCACCGTGTTCGCGATTCCAACGTACTTTTTTATCCTGTGCATACTGCTCCTGATTGGTAAAGGGATCTTCGATATGCTGACAGGATCCATGAACACGCATGAGTTTCAAGTGGTTCCCAGCTCGATGACGAGCTCACTTACATTGTTTGTCATTCTAAAAGCTTTTTCATCCGGCTGCTCGGCCGTGACAGGTATTGAGGCGATCTCGGATGCGGTGCCGCATTTCCGTACGCCATCTGTCAAAAATGCCAAGAGAACCCTGGCTTCCCTCGGTACTCTGCTGGCTATTGTCTTTGGCGGTGTCACCTTGCTGAGCTTGGGTTATGGGATTGCACCTGATCCGCACGGACATACTTCGGTCTTGTCGATGGTTACGGAGCAGGCATTTGGGCGTGGAATCATGTATTATGCGACACAGATTGGCACCATGCTGATCCTGGTGTTGGCTGCGAATACGAGCTTCAACGGGTTTCCGATCCTGGCGTCTATTATGGCTCAGGATAAAAACTTCCCGCGCATGTTCTCGTACCGGGGAGATCGGTTGTCGTTTCACTACGGGATCGTAACGTTAGGCGTTTTGGCAAGTATCTTGCTCGTCATTTTTAAAGGAAAAACCGATGCACTCATTCCACTTTATGCGATTGGCGTCTTTTTATCTTTTACCCTTGCCCAAAGCGGTTTGGTCCGCAAATGGTTCAGAGAACGTCCGGCCGGCTGGATCGGCAAGTTCGTAATTAATGGTCTGGGGGGAATTGTTTCCCTTGCTGTTTTGATTATTTTCTGTATTACCAAATTTAGCGAAGGCGCTTGGATTGTTATTATTGTGACGCCGATTTTACTTTGGGGAATAACCAAAATTAGCAATCACTATGATGATGTAGCCAAACAGCTGCGCATTGATATCACGCAAGAACGCGTATGCACGAAAGAACCTGTGATCATAGTGCCTGTAGCAGGCATTCACCGAGTGGTGGCGCAGTCTTTGAATTATGCCAAATCCTTATCTCCAAATGTCATTGCTTTCTACGTATCGTTTTCGGATGAGGATGAAGAGGCGATGCAGGAGAAATGGGATAAGTGGGACCCAGGCGTTCGGCTTGTTGTGTTCAAATCACGATATCGCACCATTTTGAAGCCTTTGGCGGAGTTTATTGAAAGAGTCGATACCCATGTTTCGGAAAAGCAATCGATCATGGTGATCCTGCCTCAGTTCATGCCGAAGAAATGGTGGCATCGCCTGCTCCACAACCAGTCTGCCGCACGTATTCGTTCCAAGCTGCAAGCCGATAAAGATATCGTCGTTGCGACGGTGCCCTATCATTTGCACGAGTAGCGGTGTACAATAAAGGGGTAAAACTGATGTAGAAATGGAACAGAGGTGAGCCCTTTATGGCAAAAAAGAAATGGTCTAACACAACCGCTGAACCTAGCGCGCAAGATAAACCTGCGACACTCAAAGATTTACTGCGTCCTGATATCATAGCGGGGCTGAAAGCTCAAGCTGATGCGATGAAAGCAGAGGAACAGGCTCGTAAGGATGCTGCCAGAGCTGAAGCGGAGGCTGCGCGCAAGGCGGAAGAGAAACGGCTGGAGAATGATTTTGGTCACTTGCTGGAGAAGAGCAAGCTTGATTGGAGAAAACACAAATGAGGAAGCGCTTGGTGTGCTTCCTTTTTCTTTTGAGTGTGGTGATAGCGCTTTCAGGTTGTGGGGTGGAGGGAATTGCAACGCGTGTTGTAGAGCCCGCCGTCAGTCCGGTGTTCTTACCGCCATCCATCCCCACAGCAGTACCGGTAGAGGGATCGGTGGAGAAGACAATGGGAAAGGGAACAGGAGAGATATCGACTGAGAGATTAGCTGAGGGATCGCTGGGTACATCACCAGTGAGATCGTCGGAGACACCGACTGACTCTGCAATGGATGTATCGACAGACGTACCAACACACACATCCGTACTTGCGCAGGCGCTCGTATCTTCAACCACGCTATCCCTTTCATTAGTAGAAAGTTACAAAACAGCCGTCCCCGATAAATGGGGCGAGAACATTCCTGGCGTGCGGACGCATCTTGTGACGCAGGAAAAGGTGATCGCCTTAACCTTTGATGCTTGCGGCGGCAAAGAAGGCAGCGGCTACGATGAGAAGCTGATCGATTACCTGATCAAAGAGCAACTACCAGCTACCTTATTTGTCAATGCGAGATGGCTTGACGCCAATCCAGATATTTTTGCCAAGCTGGCGGGGAATCCGCTGTTTGAGATCGAAAACCACGGGACCGAGCATAGGCCGCTCTCTGTGAACGGCAGAGCCGCCTATGGCATCGCAGGAACCAAAGATGTGAGCGATGCGATTCGCGAAGTAACGGAGAACGCCGATAAGATCGAAAAGCTGACAGGAAAGCGGCCTTTATTTTTCCGCTCAGGCACAGCCTTCTACGACGATATTGCCATCGACATTGCTCACGACTTGGGCTTCCAGTTGGCGGGTTATAACGTGCTTGGCGACGCTGGAGCTACATTTAACACGGAGCAGGTGTACAGGGCGCTTACAAAGGCTCGGAGCGGTTCCATCGTTTTGGCGCATATGAACCATCCAGAGAAAGACACGGCTGAAGGCGTCATGAAGGCCATACCTGTTATGCAGAAGGCGGGTTTTCGATTCGTTCTGCTGTCGGCCTATCCCGTAGAGTGAAATAGAGGGAATTCCTACCGTTAATCTGCGCTGCTCAGGGGTAGGGAATGAAATAGCGGTAGAAGCTCCAGTTAAATCGTCGGCAGCTCGACAAAACTGGATATATTTGGAGAAAATAACAGTAGAAAATCCAGTTATCTGGCTAAAAGTAGAGCGAATGTGAGAAATAGCAGGAGAAATCGGCGTTGTTCTGCAGGTACAATCCATTAAGAGGCTTCAACTGAATAGCTGGAGACAGCATTTCCAGTTAAAATGCAAAAATCGCCTTCAGGGAACTCCCCCAAAGACGATCCTAGTGCAAATCACCTTTTTTTCATCGTAAAAAACTCGCACTCATCCCGATTATAGTACGCTAAATCAGCAACACGCGACTGCAGAACCACGGTCGTTTCGCTGAAACGAAGGACGACCGCATTCGAGTCGACAATGTGATCGTCTTTGAAAACACGGACAAGAGCTCCTTTTTCCACAGCCTCCTGAAAATCGGAATCCGTCACTAAACGTTGGTTACTAGCCATACTTTGCATTCTCCTTGCCTGTGTAAAATAGTTCTTCAATTGTACCACAAGGCGCCAACAATCTCCCGTTCTCCACGAACGCCTACTCTTCGCCCAGCATACAATGTAGCACCAAAGAGTCTATTTCTGGTTACTGACGAAATGGACTCCCAAATGCTGCATGGGCAGAGAGGATGCGTGATCCCGATGGACATTCAATTACTACCGATTCATTGGGTTTATCTAGTATTTATTGGCTTTATTCTTACTCTTTTAATTAAACGTAGAGACACCACGATGATTTGTGTGGTTGGGATTTTTGCGCTGGGTTTGCTAGCAACGGAAACATTAAGCGGTTCAGTATCAGGGGTCTTCAACAGCTTTATTTATGCAACCAAAGAGTTGATGGGAACGATCATGATTATCTCGATCATAGTGGCAATGAGCCGTGTGCTTATTCGCACGGGCATTAATGAAACGATGGTCGCTCCACTGACCCATTTTCTGAGGACGCCGGCTCTTGCTTTCTGGGGGATCGGGATCATCATGATGGTAACTTCCTGGTTTTTCTGGCCATCTCCCGGTGTTGCCCTCATTGGTGCGGTGCTGCTGCCTGTGGCGGTACGTGTGGGTTTACCTGCATTAGGTGCAGCCATGGCGATGAACTTGTTCGGGCACGGGATCGCGTTATCAGGGGATTACATTATTCAAGGTGCGCCTAAATTAACAGCGGATGCTGCTGGATTACCAGTTACAGCGGTAATGGAGGCAAGTGTGCCGCTTGTTATTGTTATGGGGCTTGTCACAACGGTCACCGCTTTCTGGATGATGCGTCGGGATATCAAAAATGGCACATGGCGCGACGGTCTTGTAACGAGCGGTACGGGGGATAAGGATTCGCTGCTCTCCTCCAAGCAAGATGCCAAGTCCAATCTGTCTTCGAAAATGAGAAAAACACTCGCGATTATCATTCCCGTACTCTTCGCTTTAGATGTGATTGCGATGTTCGTTCTCAATCTCCAGGGTGGGGACGCGACTGCGCTTGTCGGTGGAACCGCCGTGTTCATCCTCATCGGCGTTACATTGCTGGCCCACCGCAGTCAAGGGCTGGAGCAAACGACTGCCTACCTCATCGAAGGCTTCGTCTTCGGGTTCAAAGTCTTCGGTCCCGTGATTCCAATCGCCGCCTTCTTCTATCTCGGCGACGCTGCTTTCACGGACCTGTTCGGTAAAATTCTTCCGGAGGGCTCGCACGGAATCGTGAACGACCTCGGCGTCGCGCTAGCAGGCGTCGTACCGCTGAACGGCGCGGTCGGCGCCGTGACGCTCACCGTCGTAGGCGCGATTACCGGCCTCGACGGCTCTGGCTTCTCCGGCATCTCCCTCGCGGGCTCGATTGCGCAGCTCTTCGCAACCGCCATCGGTTCCGGTGCGGCGGTGCTGACCGCGCTCGGGCAAGTGGCCGCCATCTGGGTCGGCGGCGGTACTTTGATTCCGTGGGCGCTCATTCCAGCTGCGGCGATTTGTGGTGTCAGTCCGTTCGAGCTGGCGAGGCGGAATCTACTGCCTGTGCTGATCGGCCTCGCAGTGACGACGGTCGTGGCTATGTTTTTGGTGTAGGTAACAGCAAGAGCCTCCAAGTGGAGGCTCTTTTTCTGCCTGTAGACAATGGCTGAAGGAGTCCAATTTGGCGATATCACAAGTCTAGCGCAGATAGGATAGGATAGTATCCCCTAAAGCGGTTACAATCAACTCAGAACGAACGGGATCGGATTTGCCTATGACTCGTCTGAGCAGTAAGCTTACATACAGATGACTACATGAATTTGGAGATGAGACGAATGGAAGCAAAGTTTTGTATGACTTGTGGAGCTCCTATGGAGACACGCGATGTGGATGGTACGGTAAGAAGGGCTTGCACGTCGTGCAGCTTTGTACACTGGGGCAACTACAGTATTGGTGTAGGCGCGCTCGTAACCAAGGATGAGAAAATATTACTTGTCCGCAGAGCGCAAGAGCCCGGCAAGGGGAGATGGACGAATCCCGGCGGTTATATTGAGCAGCATGAGCTGATTCAAGATACCATTGAGCGGGAAGTGCTCGAGGAGTGCGGTGTCACAGCCAAGGTCACGCGCCTGGTCGCTGTGCGAGATTTACCTAGAAGCATTCATAATGTGTACATAGCTTTTGAGTTGGATTATGTCAGCGGTGAGCCTGTGCCAGATGGGGTAGAGGTGGATGCTGCGGGTTTTTATAGTCTTCAAGAGATGGAAACGATGCCGGTAGCGGATTTCACGCGTTGGTTGATCGATGTTGCTTTGCATTCTACGACAGTTGGTCTTGTTGAAGATAAAGAACCTATTGTGAAAATGGACGGGTACGGTTTGTACCGCATTCCCAAGGTCCAAGCATGACGAAGCCGATTGGCCTCCGGGGGCATCACCTGCTTTGTTTGTTAGGGTACCGGGGAATGGGATATTCCAAGGAGTTCTGTGAAAATATGACGAGTGTTTACGAGACACTTCGAGAGCAGCCGACTACAATTATTCGTGTCGTCCTTGGTCCCGATGATCTGTGCGCAGTCTATCCGAAGGATGAGGTGCCGCACTGTGAGAATAGAACCGTCTATGATCGCGATGCGGAAATCGTAGCCAAGCTTGGCTTGCAAGTAGGGATGGAATTAAGTTGGGCCGATATTTGCTCAAAAGTAGCCGGTTATGTGAAGCCGGAGGATATCGGCCATTTGTGCGCCACATGCCGATGGGAGCCTTACGGCGTATGTGCCGAAGGTGTGCGTTTGATTGGGGAGGGCGGCGAGCTGCCGCCTGTACCTTCTAAATAGGGGCTACTCGGTCCAACGCCTTCCTACCCTCAGAGCTTAAAGCTTGAGGAACTCTGGACCGCTAGGTGTCAGCAATTAAATCGCTGTCATAACACAAAAAAGAGGCTGTCCCAGAAGTACCTAATCGTAGCATCTGTGGGACAGACTCAGGTGGTAAAAGGTGAATAATTGAATGAGGGGCTAAGCGACTTGTATGTGCTTAGCCCCTTTATTTTTTGTCATCCACTGCCGCTTTTTCAGCCGTAACGATGAGAAACATCGTTAGAGTGAGTTCCAGTGACTGCAAAGGCAGCTGTAACGATGTAAAACATCGTTAGAAGCCAGTGCAGAGCGGGGGAAACCCCGCTTTTTCAGCTGTAACGATGAAAAACATCGTTACAGTGAGTGCCAGTGACTGCAAAGGCAGCTGTAACGATGTAAAACATCGTTAGAAGCCAGTGCAGAGCGGGGGAAGCCCCGCTTTTTCAGCTGCAACGATGAGATATATCGTTACAGTGAGTGCCAATGTTCTGGGACAGCCTCTTTCTTTTAGACAAATACGCTGACGTCCGAGCCAGTCTCCAGCTTTTCTGCCGGAGAAGACAACACATTTGCCACCATCAGCAGATCATCGACGGGGCGAAGGAAGGAGCGGAGCAAGCGGCTGTCCTTCAGTTCGGGATCCAACCATTTATCGGCCTGCTCTTGATCGAGAATGGCAGGCATATGGCCATGGTAAGGAGAGACCAACGGGTTCGCTTCCGTCATTAGCATCATGCAGGTGCGCAGCTCCTCCTCACCGCTCGGCGCCCGCCAGACATCGTATAAGCCTGCGATGCCAAAAGTGCCGCTGCGCATTTTGAATTTCACCCACTGAGTCTCCTTGCCTTCCGTGACACGGACATAGAATCCGCTGCAGGGAAGGATGCAGCGCTGTTTTTTGATAATACGCTCGAAGGCTGTGTTCGTGAAGATGGAATCGCGTTCCCCGCAAACCGCATCCTTGGCCCAAAAAGGCATAAGCCCCCAGCGGAATTCATCCAGAAGACGCTCTCCCTTTCGATTGATCATGATAGCAGAAACGGACTCAGTTGGTACGACCTCATAGCGATTAGCGGTATAGGACAGCAGGCGGTCGATACGGAATTGTTTCATGACGTCATTGACGTCAGCAAGAATAGATACAGAATGACACACAATTATTCACCTCATTTGATTTTGAGTTATTATTTTCCTGTTTCCCCAAAATCATGTATGAGTATATAAAAAAACTGAGAGCTCTACGCCCTCAGCTACCTGTGTATGGTTCGGATAAATAAGTATGAATGCAATTTTTCCCATTTCTCTTGGCAATATATAAACACTCATCCACCTGCTGAAACCAGGCTTTCTTCATCGTGTTGCGATTATAAGGAGCGAGTCCAATACTCATCGTTAACGGTCGCCCTGGCATCTCCGGGATATCCGTTTCACGGATAATCTGCATGAAGGTTTCACACACCGCAAGTACCTCTTCGTGGGACTTGCCTACAAACAGCACGGCAAATTCCTCGCCGCCATACCGGAACGACATATCATCTGGCCCCAGCACATCTTTGAGCAGTCCGCCAATCGTTTTGAGCACAACGTCCCCCACCCAGTGTCCATAAGTGTCATTGATTTTTTTGAAATTATCGATATCCATCAGGGCAAGCTCCAGTGGCGTATCATAGGGCATATGCGAGATGAGATGGTCCGTATGCTCTTGAAAAGAGCGGTGGTTGAACAACTCTGTAAGCGCATCTACTTTGGAAAGCCGGTCAATCATGACGTTGCGAATGAGCAGATCCTGCTCACGTACAATGGAGGCTCCAAGCTGCGCATGCAGCGTGCGGCCTTTCGTCATAATAGCGAAACAGACAAGGGCTGTAGCGGATAGAACTGTGAGTGACACGATGATTTCAGAAGGCGTAATGAGATAACCTTTATAAACCTGGCTAAGTACTAATGCGGTTAAACTTGCAATACCTAAACTATAAGCGAAAATAATATACTTCTTTTGAAAATAAACAGAGGATAAAATAATCGGAATGCTAACTAATTCATAAGAGCTCATCAGCTCAGGGATACACATAATATAGATACAAACCATGGTCATGGTCCATACAATCATGATAAAATCACTGTATCTTTTGAGGAAGTGAATGGCCAGATAACCGGCTCCCATAAGGGCAAGCTGCAAGCTAGTCGGAATGACTTGGAAATGCAGGAAGCTATGAAGCCACTGGGTAGGCTGTTCATAGATATCAAAGAGAAAACCGATCATAGCTGCTACTTCATAGATAAGCAATATCCACCATAAGAGATGGATGAGTTTTCGGTTCCAAGTATGATCATTTTCCGGAAGTTGTTCCATCAGAAAAAGGCCACTTTCCTTTCATGCTAGCAAATAGTGGAAATATTTTTCGTGCCTTGTGAGACCATTGTAAAGAATAACCACCCGATTAGGCAAGCGATGAAAATTATCAATAGAAACACCAGGAGGGCTATGACAGCTCAAGGTTATATACACGCATGGGAACATTATAAAGACGAGCTCGTTTTGCTGGATAAAAAGCTGGAGCTTCTCTATAAGCGTCGGCAGAAGCTTACCCCCGATCCGCAAACAGATTCGTTTCGCGGAATGTTTGTGTCCGAAGATGAATTCATTCGCCTTATCGGTGAACAGGAGATAGACGAGGAGCTCCAGGAGGAGGAAATGGCTCTCTTGGGGGACATTCAAGAGATGGAAACCTACATAGCTGGTCGGCTAGAGGAAAGCCGTCATAAGGGCGTATTTCTGCCTTTGTCGTATGCAGCCTCCGTTTTTGGGCTTTCCGCGATGGAGGAGCGGTTCGTCATGCTCGCGCTAGCGGTGGAGTTGGACCGCAAATATGAACGCATTTTTGGCTTCCTGCAAGATGATCTAACTAGCAAGACGCCTAACATCTCATTGGCGCTGCAAGTTGCGTGCAGCACGCCGGAGGACATGAGAGCAGCGCGGACAACCTTCGTTGCTCCCGAGGGCAAGCTGGCGCGGTACATGCTGCAGCGTGAGGAACAGGACTTCAGGGGCCAGTCGCTGCTCTCTAAGCCGCTGCTTCTGGACAAGCGAATCGTTGCTTTTCTGCTCGATTCCGGGGAAGTCGACCCGAAGCTGAAGCCGGCGGTCGAGATGGTGTACCCAGACGACGAGCTCGCTCCCTTGCTCGTCCAAGAAGATTTTCAGCAGCGGCTGCGGAGCTTCATCCATGAGGAGCAGCAGTCACCGGCAGCTGAGCGCAAAAGGCTCGCATTCCACCTATGGGGGAATGCGGGCGCAGGCAAGAAGCTGCAGGTGAAGCACTTCAGCAGCCATTTCTCTAAGCCGCTGCTGATTGCGAATCTTGCGGATGTGCTGCTGCATGCCGCAAGCTTTGAGGAGCAGGTGAGCGCCATCGTGCGCGAGGCGATTCTGCACCAAGCCGTGCTGTGCTTCACACGGCTGGAAGAGCTCTACCCCGAAGAGCCGGATCTTGCGGCGCAGCAGCGGCTCGGCCGGTTTCACGAGCTGCTGGACGGCTACGGCGGCATGATCTTTCTGTTAGCCGGCAGATATAACCGGCTGAACTGGAAGCCCAAGGAGCGTCTGCTCCTTGAGCATGAACTGCAAGTGCCGGACGAAGGCGGGCGCGAGCGCCTTTGGACGGTATTCGCGCGCGAGCTTGGCGTGAGCGCGGACGTCGATGCCCGGGTGATGAGCGGGAAATTCCGCTTCACCCCGGGGCAAATTCACCGCGCGCTGACGCTTGCGCGCGGGTACTCCGCCTGGCAGCGTGAGCCGCAGGCTTATGCCAACCCGGCGGCGCTGCGCACCGATGCGCTATATAAAGCGTGCTACCAGCAGGTGCAGCACAAGCTGGAGCGCAAAGCGACGCGCATTGAGCCTCGCTATCAGTGGGCGGATATCATTCTCGCCCCTGAGCAGAAGGATCAGCTCCGCAATGCGTGCAATCAGGTCAAATACCGTGGCGTCGTGTACAACGACTGGGGGTTTGAGAAGAAGCTGGCCTACGGCAAGGGGCTTAGCATGCTGTTCGCTGGACCGCCGGGCACGGGGAAGACGATGTCTGCGCAGGTGGTGGCTGGCGATCTGCAGCTTGAGCTTTACAAAGTCGATCTGTCGCAGGTGATCAGCAAATATATCGGCGAGACGGAGAAAAATCTGCACGAGATTTTCGAAGAGGCGCAGCTTAGTAATGCGGTGCTGTTCTTCGATGAAACCGATGCTCTTTTCGGCAAACGGTCGGAAGTGAAGGATTCGCATGATAAATATGCCAACATTGAGACGGCCTATCTTTTGCAGAAGATGGAAGAATATCAAGGCATCACGGTGCTAGCTACGAATCTATTAAATAATATTGATGAGGCGTTCCTGCGCCGGATCAATTATGTCATTAAATTTCCTTTCCCTGATAGCGAATATCGCGAGAAAATCTGGCAGTCCATGTTCCCACCGGCTGCGCCTCTCAGCGATGATGTTGATTTCCGATATTTGGCGCAGCGCTATGAAATTGCTGGAGGAAACATTAAAAATGTCGTCCTTTCCTCCGCCTTCCTAGCCGCAGAAGCGGGCGAGCCGATTCGGATGCAGCATATTATTAAATCGATTCGCCATGAGCTTCAAAAGTCAGGTAAAATTTTGGCCAGACAGGAATGGGAAGATTATTAGAAATTAATAGAAATTAATATAACTTTCTATAGTCAGTCTAGCGATTTGCAATTATAATAGAAAAAGGTACACAATGTGACATATTCCCTACCATTTCAACACATTACATAGGTATTTTGAGGCAGGAAGTGATTCCTATTGGTGATTATTCAGTAATTGCCGATGTAAGCGCATCTTTAGTGAAGCTGCTTAGAGAAAATATGACACCAGATCCCATTCCGCAGCCGGAGATGATTGGGCTTGCTTCGCCTGTCGATAAAGGGGATTTCTACCTATCTCTTTATTTGTACAACGTTCGTGAGAGCGGCGATAATCGCCAGACCCATATGATTGCCCGAGGGACGACTCAGATTCAATATCCTCCTATGGTCGTTGATCTAAGCTATTTGCTGACGGTACATTCACCAGCTGAGCTTCAATCCAGAGCGCTCGATGAGCATCGGATCTTGGGGCGAGCCATGCAAGTGCTCTATGATCACTCCATTCTTAGAGGCTCTATGACTGTAGGAACGCTTGCAGAGAAAGATGAAGAAGTTCGCATTGTGATGGAGCCCCACAAAGGCGAAAGCATCCTGAATATGTGGAACTTCGCAGACACCCCATATAGACTTTCTGTCAGCTATACGGTGGGACCTGTCAATATTGATTCAACCCGCATCAAGACCACCAAAAGGGTTTCGGAAACCGATTTCCGCATAGAAGGTTAGGGGGCTGGGTTGTGGAACATATCCGAGTATCACGTTTGAAAACCCGTGTATCCCTAGTTGTCTGCGTAATCGATGCGATGACCTCACAAACTCCTCTTGGCAACACGACCACCGTATTTGTAGAAGGCACCCGTTCGAAAGCAATTAGTAAATCGAATGGTTCCTATATATTTAATGATTTACCGCCCGGTGAATACCGAATTATGGTAAGCAACGAGCACTATTTTCATGAACAAACTCTAATCACAATAGGAACCGACAATTTAATAGAGGTTGTTCAGTTAAAGCCGCTGCCTTCCTATCCGTTTTCCCAAGGTGCTGGACTCATCCGAGCCATGCTTCAGGATGCGGCGGGTGCTCCAGTGCGTCATGCAAGTCTGCAGGCCACCATTCTAACCGAAGAGTGCGCCAGGGCTCGCGTTATGGCAGATCAACTGGATAAGGGAGCGGAAGAGATAACACTAGGGGCGTTTACAGGTGTTATTTCTGCAGGTGATACATACATACTTCGAGGACGAGGTGCCAAAGCCGCAGAGGAGCATATCCAGATCGCGGAAGTTATTGAGCATCAGAAGCGCTTTCGGTTAAAGAACAAACTGACTAAAGCGTTTGCTAGAGGCTCTCTTTTGCTGCCTATCCAAGAAACACGAGTGACAGAACGCGGAGAGGCTGTGGTTGCTTTTCGTGGCAATCGGATTTCGGCTTTTCAGACAGAATTGGTAATTACATATGGTTCCAACAAGCATTTGACGAAGGAAGTTCTGGTAGCAGAAGGAACGACCACCAATCTTGGCGTTATCCGCCTTACCTAACCCTAATTAGTAGAATGGACACGTCCATCTTCTATACAAAAATGACAAGCAGAAAGGAGAGAACTGGTTTCACGTCTATGGCTGTGTCATTTATTTTAATGCCATATTGACGGAACTGGGGAACAATGGCTGACTATTTATCACCTGGAGTCTATGTGGAAGAGTTTGACAGTGGTGCACAACCGCTTGAAGGTGCAAGCACAAGTACGGCCGGGTTTATAGGGCTTGCGCAAAGAGGGGAAATTGAAGGTGTCCCTCAATTGGTTACAAGCGTAGCTGATTTTCATCGTTTATTCGGCAGCTACTTGTCCGAGAACGAATTCGGCGAGTATCGCTTCCTTTCTTACGCTGTTGAGCATTTTTATTTAAACGGAGGTTCCCGTTGTTACGTTATGCGTGTAGCGCCAACTGATGCGAAAGTAGCAACGAATAAAGCGGAAACCAACAAAGAATCCGCAGTTCTCCAAATTGCTTCCAAAAACCCTGGAACATGGGGCAACCAAGTTCGTGTCGTAGTTGTGCCATCCAGCAAAGCCAAAACACAAATCTACGAAGTGCTTAGCGAAACGCAATACCGTGTGAAAAATAACGCTGGCTTTAACGTAGGCGACGTCGTTGCTTTCGAAGCAGCTGGCAAAAAGCAATACAGTAAAGTCATCGCATCCCAAGATAACATCATTGAGCTTTCCGTAGAACTGGAAGGTGATGTTGTAGACGCTGGTCTGCTTGCTGCTAAGGTTTTGACAACTTGCGAGTTCACGTTGCATGTATTCTACGGCGATGAAGCTGAGACATACGAGAAAGTGTCCTTGAACATCTCAGCAGCTAATCATATTGAGAAAATCGTTTCGCGTTCGAACATCATTACGGTGAAGGATTTGACAGAAGGTAAAGATCTTGGCCCTATCGCTCCTTTTGAGGTGCTTTCCGGCGAGGATGAAGCGGTTGGGAAATTCCAGATCGCCCTGTCAGGCGGAAGCAACGGTTCCATCGCGCAAGTAACGCCTGATATCTTCATGGGTGTAGATCGTGGACCTGGTAAACGTACAGGGATTCAGTCTTTCATCGACAACGATGTTGTCAGCATCATGGCAATTCCTGGTGTAACTGAGCCTACCGTGCAACTTTCTCTGGTTGCTCACTGTGAAAACCTAGGCAGCCGTTTCGCTGTTCTTGACATTCCGCGCGAGAAAACAAAAGTGGCTGACGTTATGACGCACCGCAACATTTTTGACAGTTCTTACGCAGCGATGTACAATCCTTGGCTTCAAGTGTTCGATCCATTAGACAAAAGAAATATTTCCATCCCGCCATCAGGGTCTGTCATCGGTATCTACTCCCGTTCCGACCAAACGCGTGGCGTACAAAAAGCGCCTGCGAACGAAGTCGTACGCGGTGCCGTTGGTCTAGATTGCCAATATAACAAAGGCGAGCAAGATATTTTAAACCCACAAGGCGTTAACTTGATTCGTGCTTTTGCCGGACAAGGTATTCGTGTATGGGGTGCTCGTACAACGTCCTCTAACGGTTTATGGAAATATGTTAACGTTAGACGTTTGTTCATCTTTATTGAAGAGTCCATCAAGAATGGCACGAACTGGGTCGTTTTCGAACCAAATGATGAACAGCTTTGGGCTCGTGTACAACGTACCATTGATGCGTTCTTAACGCGTGTTTGGAGAGACGGCGCCTTAATGGGCGGAAGTACGTCTGAGGCGTTCTACATTAACATTGGCCGCAGCACAATGACACAGGATGACATTGATAATGGCCGACTCATTTGTGTGATCGGGGTAGCGCCGGTGAAACCTGCCGAGTTCGTGATCTTCCGCATTACTCAGAAAACAAGAGAAGAATAGTTGAAACGCTAGATATTTCTTAAATTAGGAAAGGGGTATAACATGGCTGGCGAACGTAGGGATCCATACCGCAATTTTAGATTTAGAATTGAAGTAGAAGGAATTCAGCAAGCTGGATTCAGTGAAATCTCCGGATTTGACGCTTCCCTTTCGGTAATTGAATACCGTGAAGGCAATGAAACCATTACACCTCGGAAGCTTCCGGGACTTGCAAAATACGGGAACATCTCATTGAAGTGGGGGGTTACTGACTCCATGGATATGTACAACTGGATGTCCGAGTCCATTCAAGGGAAAGTTGCCCGTAAAACCGTTACGATCATCGCGATCAATGAAGAAGGCGGCGACGTAGCAACTTGGCAGGTTATCGAAGCATGGCCGTCTAAGTACTCAGCACCAAGCTTCAAAGGTACAGGCAATGAAGTTGCCATTGAGAGCCTAGAACTTGCTCACGAAGGTATGACACGCACGAAGTAACGATTGTTAGAGTAGGCGCCGGAGCAGCAGTCTCCGGTTCCTATCTCTTCTTTTTTTCAGCTTAAAGCATAAGGAGGAAACCATCATGGCTTTCAAAACAGAATACGAGTTCGAACTGCCTAGAGGATATGTCGATGAGAACGGTAACCTGCACAAAAGAGGCGTTATGCGGTTAGCAACAGCTGCAGACGAAATCCTGCCTATGCGTGATCAACGCGTTCAGCAAAACCCTGGCTATCTGACTATTATCTTATTGACGCGTGTCATTACCAACCTTGGTGATCTGCGTGCAATTGATACTAGAGTCGTTGAGAAGTTTTTTACAGCGGATCTCGCATTTTTGCAAAATTTTTATCGCCAAATTAATGAAATGGAAGTGCCGAGCGTGCACACTAGCTGTCCGAAATGTGAGCATGAGTTCGATGTGGACGTGTCTTTTTTGGACGAGATGGCGGGGGCATAACCGGATATCCCATTGACAAGATCTATGAGGAAGTGGGCTTCATTGCTTACTATTTTCATTGGACGCATGATGAAATCATGTCAATGGAACACAAGGAACGCCGAACGTGGTGTGAGGAAATTTCTCGCATCAACCGCAATCTGAATGACGATGGTAAAAAGCAGTCTGACAACCCGTTTGATGTGTTCGGTAAGAGGTGAGTAATAAGTGAAAATATCCAAACCACATAATGTTGGCAGCGCATTTCGATTCGTGGTAGAGCTTGACGGACTGATCGTTGGAGGTTTTTCTGAGGTGACCGGCATGAAGTCGGAGACTGAGGTAAAGCCGTTATGGGAAGGCGGTGTCAATTCGCACCCCCACTACATGATCGAACATACGAAATACCCGAACATTGTGCTCAAAAGAGGCATCTCCAATTCCAGTGAGCTATGGGAATGGTACGATAGCGTTACTCAAGGTAAAATCAAACGAAAAAACGGCTCCATTATCCTGCATAATCAAGCAGGGACGGAGATGTGCCGTTGGAACTTCTTTGGAGCCTTTCCAGTGAAATGGAACGGACCGGATTTGAACGCCACCAGCGGAAGCGTAGCAATTGAGTCTATCGAGCTGGTACATGAAGGTTTGAAGACGATTTTTAAAAAGTAAGGAATACTTGAATCAAGGCCATAACTCTTAGGGGGATTGTTTATGAAATCTCGACAATCAAATAAACCCCCAGCGAAGAAGAAAAAGGCCAAGAAAGCTGTTTGGCAGACTTCGGTGACAAGCAGCAGCTCTGCAGGACGTACAGCAAGGGAATCGAATCTATTTGCGACCGGCATTGTGGGCAAATATGGTTTCTGGCGAAACAACTATTTAGGATTGTTAGCCCTTATTTTTAAGCAAAATGGTATGCGCAGCCGTAAACAATTAGCGGCGTTAACAGATCCGAATGATCGAGCATGGGTTATTCAGCTGGAATTGCTTTTACAAAGCTTGCAGCATCCGGAATCAGCACCGCTCATCACAAAGCAACAATCCATTCGTCAGATAGAGCAGCTTATGACGAATGCCGGGTATAAAATTCCGGCGGCCCAAGCGTTATCGCATAGATCTTCAAGTGCATCGGATGTAACTTCGGCTCATCTGCAAGCGCAACTGCCAGCTGAGAAGCCGGTTAAGAAAAAAGAGCGCAAAAGCAAGAAGCGACTCGAAGCTGAGTCATCCGTTAACCATATGAATCGTCCTGAGATGACCCCGGAATCCCTAAGTGAGAAAAGGGTCAAACCCGCATTAATTAATCACGTTAATAAAGGAAGCTTACCGTTAATTAACCGCTCGATTGGGCAGATCGCTGCATCGATAGGGATGGTTGGCAGCAGCCGGCGTTCGATGCCGGAACTGCAGTCACAGACGGTGAGCAGACATCAACATACAACTCAAAATGTAAACATACAGCTTAAAAACATTCACCTTTTTCATAGAAATGTCATTCGTGAAAAAGGTGATCAGCCTGCAACTGGCACTGGCTTAAATAGTTCATCTAAGACTAGTCATATTAACGTGGCTAATCATGTAGAGGCTATTCAACAAACTTCGCGTTTACTTGAACAGTTTCAAGAAGGCAAGTCATCTGTAGGAGCACTTGAAAAACAAGGCTCTGGTTCTTTTACTGTATCGAGTGCAAGGGCAGGTTCAGGTTCAGGTTCAGGTCAGCCTTCCGTTTTACAGGCAGCTTCGCTATTTTTGAATGAAGTAGTTCAGCCACAGTTGGTCAATAAGATGCAGCATCAACAGGTGTTTGCGGAGGATATTACGGCCATAAGCTCGCCGGCGTTATCCCGCAAAACGTTGCCAAAGCTTGGCGAAGGTCCCTTTTCGACATGGACGGTGCCGGCGACGGTGCAGTTCATCAATAGTTTGTTAGTAAGAAACGCTTCTCAGGAGGCTGCATTTACAATAGATTCAATGCCGACTTCTCCTAGAAGTGATAGGAGGATGGATCGTAAACCTGAGGCTTCAACGTCCAGAGGTTTCCTGGCAACGAGTCAAGCCCCAGTTGCGATTAATGCTTCTCGCTTAACGTCAACTGTACCCTTTGCTATGCACGCGACGACTAGTTTGAATGCAAGCGCTGAAGCTCGGAGAGGCGGGTTGAATTCGCCACGCGTGTGGCGTAAGCCACAAGGACAAGAGCAAGCGCGTATGGATGCTCAAGTTCAAGCGCAAGAGCAAACTCGCATCCAGGAACGTTTGGACATGCATGTGCTTGAACGCGAGAGAGTACGGATGCGGGAGCAAGAGCTGCAAGAACAACAAGAACTGCAGCAACTAGAGCAAGAGCAGGAACGAGCTAAAGAGCAAGAAAGAGTGCGTGCGCAGGAGAGTGTGCTTAATCAACGCGCCGCAGAGCTTCAGGAGCAATTGCAAATTTTGCAAGAGCGAGTGGAGAATCAAGGGGATGAAACTCAAAATCAGCAGGATCAAGCTGGAGCTCATTGGCAAGGTAGTATAGGTGGCCAAGAGCAAGGTGTCGTGCAGGAGCAGCAACTAGCTCAAGAGCAAGAGGGCTTGCGAGCGCGAGAGCAGCAGACAGTGCAAGGGCAAGAGAGAGCGCAAGAGCAGCAGACAGTGCAAGGGCAAGAGAGAGCGCAAGAGCAGCAGAGTGTGCAAGAGCAAGAGAGAGCGCAAGAGCAGCAGAGTGTGCAAGAGCAAGAAAGAGTTCGAGAGCAGCAGAGTGTGCAAGAGCAAGAAAGAGCGCAAGAGCAGCAGAGTGTGCAGGACCAAGAGAGAGCTCAAAATTCAGCACACACGGATGTACAGACGGAAGTTCTTCAGCAAGGATACGTGCAGCAGCCTGGGCAAGTGGTTGATCATGCAGCAGGTGATCCGGCGGTTAGACAGAGGAACGATGAGTTAAAGCAAGCTGGAGCAATTTCCAATGACGAGAAACTTACTGATGATGTAAGAGCAGCTAGCCCAACTATGCGAGCTGCGGGCAAGATGGAACAGAGTTCCGTAATGGAGCACGCTGTGCAGCCTGTCGCTAGTCGTGTGAGTGGACAGCGGATTCCTGCTATTTCAAGTCATGAAAGTGCGTCCAGAGCTTCCAAGCTTATTCATAGAAAGCCCAGCGCCATGGAAAATGGTGTAGAAGCTGCCTTGAAAATACAAAGCAATGAAAAATTGCTGCAGCAGCTCCTCCAAAAACAAAGACAGCAATCTTCTAATGATTCTATTGTTGGAAGTATATATACAAATCCTAAACTTATGACGATGCCCAAACCGCGAATGTTGCGAGGGGACAGTAGTCAGCGGAGACTATCGGATAGAAGTAGTGAAGCTGGTACAGCGCTACGGGGTAGTTCTCATGAAATGAATCATGGTGAGAACATACAGCCGATAAGTCTGCAAAGCCCAATGGGTAGGCAAATGGAAGGTTTTCGAGCCGGTCTACAGGCAAGTTCCGTCGTGCAAAACACTCAGCGGGTATTTCGATCCATTTCTAAGTTGGAGAAACAAGTAGGGGGAAGTCGATCTGAAGCGGGGAATATCGTTTCCTCAGCACAAGGCGTACACCAACCTTCAAACATAACTTCTGAGATATCTACAAATATAGCTAAAAAAAATGGAAATAGCTTAGCGAATTTAGTTTCGGCAAGTCCCTTCGACGGGTACCGTGCTAGTCTAAAAGCAAGCACGCGCCTCCAAGAGGCTGAGCGTATATTCCGCTCTCCAGCAAGCAAGGAACGAAGCAGCGTTAATCACGAAGATCGGGTAGCAAACCAAATGGCTGAGCTGGATGCTGATGTCGTGCAGAGCACTTTACCTTCAGCTGATTTAGCTTCTGAGATATCTGCAAAAATCGCAGAGTCCAGTATCGCGAAAATAGGCTCTATTTTTACCGTGATGGAAGCAATCAATGGCCAAAATAGACCGAGCAGCCGCATGGTCAGTGAAATTACAGAACATTCCGCTGAAGGTGCTAGGGGAGATCGGGTAAGAGGATCGAACTCTTTTGGACGGATGGTTGAAAGGATTTTCCGCAAACCGGCGGAGCAGCAGATACCCGATTCAGCGGTACCACAAGAACAAGCCAGACGCAGTCGGTTGACTGTAAACGCGAGTGAAAAGGGATCGAACAATTGGACACAAAGCAGCCTGTCTTCTGGAGGTTTTGCAGCTGAGATTGCTTCAAGAATAACGGAAAACAGCTTGAAAAACATGGGACCGAGCCTTGCACCGGCGGCAGCGGAAATCGGGATGCTGAGGAATAGGCAAACTGATGCAGTACTGCGGAAGCAGTCGTCAGTTTCTGCCGTCCAAGCCATTTGGAGACAAAGAGAGGGACAGTCTTCTCTGGATAGAAAAATGGAACCGGAAAGCAGCGACCGTACTGTATATGATAAAGAACTGATAGAATCTGTAACACCTGCAAGAGAATCATCGTCTGGAATCGCTCAGAGTAAGCCCTTAAGTATCGCTAGAGGAATAGCAACTTCAGTTCCAATGGTAGGTAGAACGACCAAAGCCTCGCCGGGTGAGGGAAACTCAGCTAGCCCAGGTCAAGTAAGGACGCTAAATTCGAATCTGATGGATACAAACAGATCAACCGAAGTTCATCGGTTGATGTTGATGGAAGCTGAGGCACGCGCGAAGCTACAATTGCAGGCAGGGAGCGCAATGCAATCGCGGAAGCAGCCTGCCACGGGAGCTAGGCGCGGTGCGCAAGTAGAGCATATTCAGCGGCAAACCATAGCCGCCGAAAGCGAACGCGCGCTTCGCGCGAGTTCTGGTTCGCTCCATCAGTCGGAAGCTGGCAGCTTCCTAACTGATTCTGCAGAGCGAACCATCAGAGCCCTGAGCGCGCTGGAAGAAGCGCGCGCTCAGGCAGAGCAGCCCGCTGCCGCTTCGCGGGCAGCGGCAAGAGCAGACGCGCGCACGACGCGCGCGTCAATGGCTCGCCAGCCCGCCAGCATGACACCACGTGTCATGCCGCTGCTGGCGAGCAGCGCAGGAGCGCGCATCGCTGCTCCTGCGGGAAGCGCTGCGGCTTCGCCAGCCGCAGCGGTAAACCTCCTGCCCGCCTACGGGGGGGGCAGTTTCACACAGGCGGCTGCCATTGGCAGAGCCGCCGCCACAACCGCTGGCGCTCAGCGCAGCGCCAGCATGTTGCTGCCTAACCGAGGCGGCAGCATCACGTCCGCGAGGCAGGAGCATTTAGCCTCGCAGCTGCCAACGTTGGAGCACAAGCAGGCTCCAGCGGCTCCTGTACCGAACAGCGCGCTGGCGGATGCCCCGCTGGAAATGGACTGGCTGCGCACCAAAGCCAGCGCAGATGATGCCCAAACCCCAGCGGCGCCGGTTCCACAAGCGCCGCCGGAGCTGACTAGCGAGCAGCTGCAGGAGCTCATGAAGCAGATCCCGCAGCTGGATGTCGCCAAGATTGCGGATAAGGTATTCCGCGAAATCGAGAAAAGAATGAAGTTCGAGCAGCAGCGACGTGGATTTTAACTTTTTACATAGAAGAAGAGGAAAGGACTGACACCTGTGGCACTCAAGAAAGCCATGATTATCGTAGACAAGGGAAACAGCAAAGAGAATGTGCAAGTTTTGTTTAATCCGGGTGAGTATACACTTGATACGACCAACAGCTATTCTTGGAATACGGTGCCGGGTCTGTCCATGCCTATCGGCCAATTCGTGAGTGGTGGGACGACCACGCTCTCCATGGATTTTTATTTTGACACCTACGAAAAAGGGACGGACGTCCGTGAATATACGAAGAAAATATCCGGTCTTCTGGATGTAGAAAAGGAACTGCATGCGCCTCCGATTTGCCGATTTGTCTGGGGTTCCCTAGACTTCAAAGGCGTTGTTGAAAAGGTGAATCAACAGTTCACGATGTTTCTCGATACAGGAGTGCCGGTTCGTGCCAAGCTGAAAGTTACCTTTCGCTCCTGGCATACGAAGAAAGAGCAGCTGCAGACCATTCCTCGCCACTCGGCGGACCGAACGAAGCAGAAGATGCTGAAGCAAGGGGAACAGCTCTGGATGATTGCTGCTCATGAATATGAAGATCCAAGCCTATGGCGGGAAATCGCCAAAGCCAATCAGATCGATAATCCGCTTAAAGTCGTAACGGGACGACGTATTGCTGTCCCAAGATTGGACTGATCGGATGGCAACTTTAAGCTTGGAATCAAGCACATTCACTTATGATGATTTAGCTAAGAAGTACAAAGAATTTTTCGCGCCAGCTTACTTAATTACGGTTGATGGGACGAAGCTTTCTGATAATATGGCCATTTCCACGATACGCGTGGAGACCTCAATTGATGGAACAGCGGATTCTTTTTCATTCCGAGTAACGAACGCTTACGATGTGATGAAAAACGATTTTCAGTGGCTTACTGAGTTTACTTTGGGGAAGGCCATCGACATTAGTCTTGGTTATGTGGATAAATTCACGCCCGTATTTACTGGATTTATCACATCTGTCGTCGTCGATTTCCCAGAAGACGGGGCGCCTGGTCTTATTGTACGAGGGATGGATTTCTCGTATTTGATGATGAAGGGAACGAAGTCCCGCTCGTGGAACAAAAAGAAATATAGCGATATTGTAGAGGAAATCGCCAAAACCTACGGCGCCAAAGTTCATGTGGATGCGACGACGACGGAATATCCGGTGATTGCCCAAAGCCAGATTAATGACTTTCATTTTATTCAAAATTTGGCCAATTTGGTTAACTATGATTTCTTTGTTGTCGGGAAGAACTTGTATTTCCGCAAGCCGCTTACTGAGATGTCGCCTGTATTGACGCTGGAAATGGGAAAAACCTTGCGCACGCTAACACTAGACATGAATCTTGCCGAGCAAATCACTAGCGTGAAAGTGAGGGCATGGGATAACAAAGAGTTGAAAGTGATCGAAGGAGAGTCGGCCACCATCTCGAAGCTTGGCGGTAATTCCAAGACGGGTAAAGATATACTCGCATCCAGAGGGGATTTCGTGGAGCATGTTTATACGAACGTTACCTCTGTAGAGGAAGCCAAAACGTATGCCAGTGCCTTGTTGAACAGACGGGCGATGAAGTTGACCAGCGGTTCTGGGGAATGCATCGGCATTCCGGAAATCAGGGCAGGGCGGTACATCAAGCTTGATGGTGTAGGCAAAAAGTTTGATCAGCCCTATTATGTGATGGGCGCTACACACCTGATTAATGATGATGGTTATACGACACGCTTTCAAATAGGAGGGAATGCCGTATAATGTTCAAACTTCCCGATATCACCCTAGGCGGTGTCGCCAACTTCGCTTCCCAGAAAATCGGCGGTGTTATGGTCGCAGTTGTGACTAACAATAACGATCCAGATAAGCTCGGGCGGGTGAAGCTGAAGCTGCCACTGCAAGAAACGGAAACCGAAACGGATTGGGTCCGCATTGCCACGATGATGGGCGGTAAGGAGATGGGCAGTCTTTTTATCCCGGAAGTGAATGATGAGGTACTAGTCGCTTTCCATCTCGGAGAGCTGCGTCAGCCTTTCGTGATCGGCATGTTGTGGAATCCGAAGAATAAGCCACCGACACCAGCAGACAAAAACGATCTGCGGATGATCAAATCTCGTTCAGGCCATGAATTATCGTTCAATGATAAAAGTGGTGACGAGAGCATCACGATAAAGACGAAAAAAGGTCAAATTATCGAGTTGAAGGATAAGGACGACAGCATTTCAATTGCGGATCAGAGCGGGAATAATAAGATAATGATCAAAGGCGGGTCGGCTAATGAGATTTCGGTTGTCAGCCAAACGTCCAAAATCACGCTTAATGCCAAAGGCGAAGTAGCGATTGAAAGCTCCAAAGAAATTAAAATTAAATCAACGCAAATTAACATAGAAGCATCAGCGACGATGGCACTTAAGGCAGGGGCTACGCTGGATTTGAAGTCGGATGGCATCATTAATATTAAAGGCAGTATGGTCAAAATCAATTAACGAAGGAGCGTGGACAGGTGTCGGAAGCATTTTTGGGGCGAGGCTGGAAATTCCCGATTCAGGTCGATCCTGCTACAGGGCGAATTCGAATGTCCGAATATGAGGAAGACATCGCTGAAGCGATCCGCGTTATTTTGGGCACCACACAGGGAGAACGTGTTATGCGTCCGAGCTTTGGCTGCGGCGTGCAGGAGTTTATTTTTGGCCTAACGGACGATACATCGCTGCATCTGCTGGAGAGCAATATTCAAGAGGCGATTCGCAATTGGGAGCCGAGAGTCCATGAGGTGGACGTGAAGGCTGTGCCAGAAGCAGATGATCCAGGTAAAGTGATGATTCGCATCTCTTATCTAGTCCGTACGACGAATAACTTGTTTAACCAAGTGTATCCTTTTTACTTATATGAAGGTTCTAAATAGAAAGAGGCAGCGGAAACGATGATGATACGTGCAAGAGAGGAGGTGGAGCTGAGCGATGCAACCTCCCAAAATTGATCCCAGAGATATACCAGATCTCATAGCGCAGATGAAGGAAATGGCGCCTTATTACACACCGGAATGGCGCTTTACGCCTGAGAACCCGGATCCGGGTTCAGCGTTATTCCTCATGTTCGCGGACATGTTTCATGACAACATCAAACGTTTGAACCGAGTGCCTACGAAAAACCTCATTTCGTTCCTCAACATGTTCGATGTCACGCTGCTTCCGGCGAGACCAGCTAGCAGTTATTTGACTTTCGCGCTGAATGAGGGGACGAAGGAGTCCGTGTATATATCGGCGGGTACGCAGGTTGCAGCTGCAGCCGAAGGCAGTCATATTCTGTATGAAACCGCCCGCAGCGCCCTGTTGACGCCTGCCCTGCTGACGGACGCTTACGTGACCAGCCGTAAACAGGATAAGATTATTCGCATCGCGGAGGAGTTTTTGACCGCATCCCGGCAAGGTTTGGCAGCCCCGACGGCGCTTTTTCGGCTGCAGGGCGATAATTTGCAGGAGCATGCGATCTTTCTGGAGCATAGCGCTCTCTTCACCTTGTCCAGCACGGCGCGGATTGAGATTGAATTCCGCAACTCCAAACGGCGGTTTGAAGAGCTTGCGCTCTCAAGCCAACTGGCTGACCCGCAATTAACCGAGTGGCTGTATGCCACAGCGGATGGATGGATGCCTTTTGACCAAGTAGCAGCTAAGGGGAATCGGGTTATTCTCTCGAAAGCACACGAGGGGGAACTTGCCCGGAAAGAAGTAAACGGAAGAGATGGCAGATGGATTCAGTGTCGTTTGAAGCCTCTTCTGCCCGGAGGGAAAACGTTGGCGGACAGCCAGTTATCCATGGACCATATTTCGTTCAAAACTGATTACACGGATTTGCTTGAACAAGGCGGTATTCAGCCGGACCTTATGTTTTACAATGATATTGCTGCGGATCCGAGCGGCTTCTATCCGTTTGGCGACCAGTTTGCACTGTATGGCACTTTTTATATCGGGAGCCAAGAGGTGTTCACGAAAAAAGACGGCGATATTAAGCTGAGCTTTGGGCTGCAAGCCATTGAGAACCGTTTTGGAGCGGAGCTAGCTGATCAAATCGATTGGAAAATGGTGATGAAAAAGTCCAAATTCGATAAGCCTCCTGTCATCCATATTACGGTGCTGCAGGTCGCTTGGGAGTATTGGAATGGTACAACTTGGGTGCGTCTAGAGGTAGGCAAAGAAGCGGAGAAGCTGTTTTATTACCCAAAGGAACAGAAAGTGCGTAAGGACATTAGCTTCCGCTGCCCGCTTGACCTTGAAGCTACTTATGTGAACGGCAATGAAAATCATTGGATAAGAGCAAGGATTTTGCATATCGAGAATGCCTACGTGGCGCAGGCGCTTTACTTATCCCCTTGGATCGATGAGGTCTCTATGACTTACGAATACGAGGATCGCCTTTACCCTGCTGAACGGTGTTTGGCGCTGAATAACACGGTGTTTGAGGATCGGACACGTCACAGCAAGCAGCTCGAAGGTGGCTACGAGCCCTTTCAGCCACTAGCAGGCAGTCATCCGGCGTTACATCTATGTTTCGATTCACCCCCTGTTAAAGGCCCGATTTCGCTCTATGTTTCGGTGAAGCAGCAGCGATTTGCTGAGCAGGACTTGCCTCTGCTGGAATGGGAGTATTTGCGTGCTGGTTTAATGCCGGGACATGCTTCCGAATGGGCACCTCTTAAGGTGATCGATGATACGAACGGTTTGACGCAGAGCGGGACCGTGCAGTTTGTTGGCCCTTCTGACTTTGCTGGTGAATCGTTGTTTGGCAAAGAGGGATTCTGGATTCGTGCTGTGAACCGTGACGATAAATATGATGATACGACAGGACGGATTCAGATTCCTACGCTTCATGGACTCTATATGAACACCGTTCAGGTTCTCCAACAGGAGACGATTATCGGAGAAGTTCCTGAGGCCAAAGGGCTGGAAGAACTCGAATACCAGCTAAGCCGGAACGGCATCGTATCGGAAGAAGTGTGGGTTGATGAGACGGAATTCGTTACAGAAGAAGAGATTGCTGAGTACGAAAGAGCTGGCACACCGCAAATGGAAATTAGCCGAGATTCGGAAGGCAATTTGCTGCAGCTGTGGGTTCGTTGGATTTCCGTACGACAAATGGCGGATTCAGGCAATAAAGATCGCCATTATATGATCGATCGTACATTTGGCCGCATCCGTGTCGGCGATGGCGTCCATGGCATGCATCCGCCAAAAGGTGGATTGGCGCAGCTTAAAGTTACCTATCAAGTGACTTCGGGGCAAGTAGGTAATGTAGGTGCGCGTGAAATTAATCAGATGCAGGATTCTATCGCATTTGTCGGTGAAGTGTATAATCCGGAGCCGGCCTCTGGTGGCTGCCAAGCCGAGAAGCTGGAATCTGCCCTAGAGCGCGGGCCTGAGATGCTAAAGCACAGAAACCGTGCGGTTTCGGCCAAAGATTACGAATGGCTCGCGCGCGAAGCCTACCCGAACATCGCCAAAGTGAGCTGTATCGCCAATCGAAACGCTTATATGAAAAAAGAGATCGGCGCCATGACTCTTGTCATTTTGCCAAAAGAAGGCCAGCAGGGAAGCCTTGCGTTTCCTGTGCTTAAGAAGCAAGTTGAGCGTTATATCATCGAGCGCGCGTCGAGTCTCGTGGCTTTCCCGGAGCGGCTCCAAGTGATCGAGCCGGTGTATATGGAAATTTCCGTTTCGGCTATCGTTGCTGTTGAAGGCATGGATGCTGTCGTCATGACGGAAATACAGGCCATGGAGAAGTTGAACCGCTTCTTGGATCCATTGATTGGAAATTTTGACGGCAAGGGCTGGGCTATCGGCCAGCAAATTCACCCATCTGTCTTTTATGCGCTGCTGAAGACGATTCGAACGATCAGCCATGTAGAGAAGCTCTACATGACGGTCTATAAGCTGGAGGACGGCGAGCGTGTTGAGCTGGATGTGAACCGACTCCCGGTGCTCCCGCACGGCATTATTGTGAGCGGCAAGCATAAGGTGGTCGTGAACGCTTTGTAATAATTATCTAAGGAGGTGAGCACAAGTGCTGCCAATCCCTAATTTGGATGACCGAATGTTTGAACAGATGGTGATGGAGGCGCGGAAGTCGATTCCTAAGCTGTTTCCCGAGTGGACAGATGAAAATGAACATGACCCTGGGATTACGCTGCTGGAGTTGATGTCATGGATGACCGAGATGCAGCAGTATTACTTAGACCGCGTAACGGAGAAAAATGAGCGGAAGTTCCTGAAGCTGCTCGGCATTCGCCCGCGAGAAGCGGTGTCGGCTGTTTGTGATGTGGCATTTTCAAACGTGGATCAGCCGCTTGTGCTTCCCAAAGGGACTCCGCTGCAAGCCATGGATCAGCGCTTTGAGACGACTCGCACGGTACAGCTCGTACCGTCGACATTGGAGAAGGTGCTGGTGCGCACAGAGACGGCAGCTGGCGATTTTACATCGAATAACCAGGCGAAGATTGCTTATTACGCTTTTGGATCAGATGCGATTGCAGGTGCACATCTCTATCTAGGGTTCGATCGTGCACTGCCAGTGGAAACAGAGGTTTCCTTAGCTTTTCAGCTGTACGATCGTTATCCAGTCCGTGTAAGTCATCGGCAGGATGCGGCAACGCCAGTCATTTCATCTGCGAAGGTGGGATGGACGTTCGCTGGAGCAGGACAAATAGCAGAGCAGGGGCAGCGTGGACAAAGCGAAGGATGGCTGCCTGTTGAAGCTGTGAGCGACACGACGGTTCACCTGTCACAGAGCGGTGAAGTGCGTTTCCGCATTACTTCTGAGATGAAGCCAATGGCGCTCTATCCAGCTGATGACCGCAGCCGCTACTGGATCTGCTGTACACTGGAAGAGGACGGTTACGAGCTTCCGCCCAAGATCGAGAAAGTAAGCCTGAACAGTGTGCAGGCGGCAGAACAGGAAACTTTCAGTGAAGTGACGGCATTTAGCAGTACGGGAGAACCTAATCAGCGTTTCGAGGTCAGCTCTTATCTCGCCTTTGGTGGGCTGCACACCGTGCAGGTGCAGAATGAGCAGGGCCGCTGGCTCGACTGGCACATCGTCGCTGAGCTGGAGGACTACGGACCGGATGATCTCGTCTGCCAGCTGCTGCAGGATTCGGCCCGCCGTACGACACGTCTACGCTTTGGCGACGGGGTGAACGGCAGCATCCCGCCGCAAGGCGCGCAGCGGGTGCGGCTCATTGCCTACACGGCCGAGTTCGACTACGGCCGTTATGTTGGAGGCAGCAAAGGTCTGCCGGGGCAGACCTTTGAGGTCGCTCGCGGCCGCACGTTCAAACCTAGCAGCATGTTGCTGCAGGTCGGCTATTGGCCGCGTGGGGGAGGCAGCGTCGTGTGGGACGACTGGCAGTCCGTGGATGACTTCGATAATTCGAAGTCCACGGACCGGCATTACGTCTACGACGCTGAGGCTGGAACCATCCGCTTCGGCAATAACGAAGCGGGGCTTGTCCCGCCCAAGTCGGTGGAACCGAATATCCGGTTCCTGGCGCTGCAAGCGGGCGGGGGCGAGCGGGGCAACGTGAAGGACGGCCTCGTGACCGGCTTCACGGAGGAGCCTGGCGTGAGCGTGACGAATCCGTTCCCGGCGCGGGGCGGCCTGGAAGCGGAGACGCTCACGCAGGCGAAGCTGCGCGTGCGGCGCGAGCTGGACACGCCAACAAGAGCGGTGACCGGCGAGGACTACGAGCGCATCGCGAAGGCGACGCCGGGTCTGCGCGTCGCGCGGGTGAAAGCGATCCCGCTGTACAAGCCCGGCATGCGGGACTATCCCAAGGTCAAGGCGCCAGCGCAGATGACCGTCGCGGTCGTGCCTTATAGCGAGAGCGATAAGCCGAAGGCGAGTAAAGGCTTTTTGCAAACGATCAAGGGGCATCTGGATCGGCATCGGCTTTTGACGACAGAGCTCCACGTGATTCCGGCGGAGTATATCAAAATCACGGTTCACGCCGTGGTTGTCATGGAGCCGAAGTACAAAAACGAGCAGCGCCGCATTACCCAAGAGCTGAGAATCCTGCTCCAACCGATGGATCATGGTCAGGGCTCGGAGGGCTGGCGTTTCGGTCGAACGGTGTACAAAGGCGATATATACGGTGTTATTTCCCGGATCAAAGGTGTAGTCTATGTGCAGGATCTTTGGCTGGATGCCGAAGGCACTGGTTTTCACAAGGATGGCGCCGGCGATATTCATATTCCGCCTTATGCGTTGGTTTACTCCGGCAATCATGAGGTGGAGACGATTAGCCAGATGGATTTATAGCGCTTCACAACAGAAAAGAGGTGACGAACGATGCAGGATGGACAAACGTTTTTTTCATTGAACAAACCGCTCGATTGGGAGCAGGGCTATGAGGCTAACATCGATATGCGGGAGCAGGGCTTTTCGATTAAGCAAACAGAGAAGTACAGCATTCATCGCATCGTTCGCACAGACGAGCTGGAAGGCATACACCCGATTCATGAGATGACGGTTGGCGCTGGAAGGAAGCTAATTTTGCTGGACGAGGCCTCGAATGTGTGGATTTATGATGATCAAAGCCGCCATCTCGAGTCGTTATTTCGGCATGGGCACGGGCTGTTCAGTCACCAAGCGAAGCTGGCCTCCATGTCCGATCTTCTGGTCATTGCGGATAGCGAGCAAGCGACTGAAAGAAGAATTGCTGTGTATTCCCTCTCCAATGGACAGACCATGTGGGCAGTTGATGCGTGGCAGGGGCTAGAGCTGTTCCCCCTCTCAGTCAATTCCAAATTAGCGACGAAGCATACCTTTTATACGACAGTTCCTTTGGATATTGCGGTTGGTATGAATGGAAGTCCGGAAGTTCCCAAAGGCGGCAGGATTGGCATCCTTCAGTGGAGCTCGGCAGGCGAGGTCGTGCGTGTATATGAGCATGACATGCACCGCATGGAAGAGGCGGTAGATGTTTCAGCACTAAAAGGGCGGTATTTCACTGCTGCTGCAGATGGCACTCTGGCTTTATTGGATGCACACCTCAGAACCGTAACCGTGTTCCATGAGGATGGTCGGGAGCCGCTGCATTTTAAACTGGAGCAGGAAGGGCGCTTTGCTGGCATTTCCATTGATACGAATCATAATCTCTATATAGGGGACAGCGGATACGCACAGCAAGAGGGGGTTACCGAGCGGTTTATTCTCAAATATCGCGGAAATGGCGAGTTTTTCGATAAAGTTACGAATTTCCGTGGTCGAGCGGACACGCTGGTGCATGACAGCCGGAATCGGCTGTACGTGTTTGACCGGATTAGCGGTCAGGTAAGCTTACTTGATCTTCGTGCCCGGACGATGCTGCTTGAGGGTACTCAACTGCCGGAGGCGGTATATTTCTCGGGAGACCTGGATACGACAGAAACTGAAACCCAGTGGCACAAAATACGACTCGAAGCCGATATTCCAGAGGAGACGCAGGTTCGCTTTTCCTATTTTGCCTCGGATGAAAGTGAAGGGCTGGTAGATGGCGACTACGTAAACTATACAAGCTACCTGACGGATCCGGATATTGGGGTGCGTGAAAAGCTGGCAGCTACTCGCGATTTGTGGTCAGAACCGATTCTCAATCCAAAGGATGCGCTGCTGAATGCGAGGGGCCGTTATCTCTGGTTCAAAATGGAATTGATCGGCAGCGAGCAAAAGTCGCCGTACATTCGCAAGCTGCGCGTGTACTACCCTAGAACATCCTTGATTGACTATCTGCCGCCGATCTATCAGCAGGATGAGGAGCACAGCCCTTTTCTGGAGCGTTTTCTAGGGATGTTCAGCACGTTTTTCGATGATATGGAGGATAAAATCGACCATATTTCCGCTCATTTTGATCCGGATGCGGTAACTGGCACTTATCTCGAATGGTTGGGCCGATGGCTGGCGATTACCGATCATGAAGCATGGGGCGAGAAGAAGCTAAGGGAATTGATGAAGCAGGCTCCTGAACTGTATAAATTGCGCGGTACTCGCGAGGGCTTGATTAACATGCTGAAGATTTATACAGGTACGGAACCTTTTTTACTGGAATATTTTCAATTCAAACAGATGCAGGAGACATCGGAGTTGCGGCAGCTTTTTGCCCAATTATACGGGGATAATCCTTACTGCTTCTGCATTATGCTGGGGCCCGAAGTGGTGCGTACCGACGCGCAGCGACTCACGATCGAACAAATTATTGAAGACCAAAAGCCTGCTTACACCGAAGGCAAACTGATCGTTCTGCAGCCGTGGATGTACGCGGATATGCATACGTATCTAGGAATTAACACTTACTTATCTGAGCCTACGTTATTAACGCTCGACCAGCGTTCCTCGATGCCTTACAACACGGTGCTGATCGATGTGGATCGCGATAAACGCATGGATATACATACCCGGTTGGAACTGGATTCCGAAATCGAATAAACGAAATGAGCCTTGGAAGGTGAGGGGATACTTATGAAGAAAACACGCTATTACCCGTTTGAGCGCAATCGGTATTTCTATGGAAAGCTGCTGACGGTCAGGGATTTTGAGTCCGAGCAAAAGTATTTCAATGACAAGCGCAGAATGATGAATCGTCTCCTGCATGGGTCTGGTGTACTAACGGGTCTGCAAGTTGTCGCTGTTGATGAGAAGTCGGTTTCAGTTGAAATGGGAGCTGCGATCGATGCGCTTGGCCGGGAGATTGTCGTCCCTTCCCCCATGACGTTGAAGCTTTCGATGATGGATGGGTTCAGCAACAACGAGTATGCGAAGAACGTGTACCTCTGTATTGCCTATGACGAAAAGGAAAAAGAGCCCGTTCACGCCGTAGCTAATTCCTCCGTTCGATCGGATGAAATTAATGATTATAACCGCGTGCTTGAGAGCTATCGTTTATTTATTCGTGAGGATGCGCCTGAACCTGCGAAGCTGCCTTTGGCGAATTTGACAGACCAAACGATCGTACTCTACCAGGATGCGCATGTGCGCGTACTTCAGACAACACCTCGTTATGTGAATCCGGGTCAGTTGTTTGAGATGAAGCTGCGTTTTGAGAAGACGTTGCGAGTAGGCCGGATTTCTTTCCAATATGCGCTTGCAGCTGACCGTGTAGAAGCGATTGACGGCAACTCGATCTTGTTCGAAGAGCCGCAGGATGTGCAAGAGAGCGAATACGAAATGAGCGTGCTTCTACGTGCAGACAGCAGCGTTGGCGTGAAGGCGACGATTGGTGTGGTGGGCAGTACAGCCGTATTGAAACTTGACGATAAGCAGCTCGAACTGCAGCCACAATCCGTTGGCGAAATTCAAGTTATCGGCGACGCCGTTCAGGAACGTTTGATGACGGATTTTGTGAAACAATCGTTGGAAGCATCCTTGGAAGCACCGTCGGAGCCTTGCATTTATTTGGCCAAAATCTGCCTCATTCAAGTGGGGCCGACTTATGTCATTGAGAGTGTTGAGCAAGTGCCGTTTGGCGAGTATGTGTACAATTCATCGGTGATGTATCGACTTGCTAGAACGAACGAGTACCGTGACGAAACGTCTGGTCAGTTTGTGACGAAGTCCAAAGTGAAAACATTGGCGCCGGGGCAGCCTCCGGAGTTTAAGGTCAATTTCAATAAAGCGATTAGCGAGCTTTCGTTTGATTTGGGAATTCCGGCAGGTGGCGGAAGCGGCATTGCCGGCATCGTGAGCGGTGTCGTGAACATTCCGGTGGAGCCGTTCACGAAGATTTCGGTGTCGCCCTTCGGGAAGGCGACGAAGAGCTTTTTCTCCGGCGAGATCGTGCACGGACTTGGCGAGGGCAACGTTTTGATCATCACGAGCCTGGAAGAGAGCAGCGAGGATGCTTTCTCCGACATACTGTCCAGCGGGGAGCGCGTGTATGGCGGGGCATCCGATGTGTTCAAAGGCACGGAGTTTGAGCCGGACGCGCCGGAAGTGAAGATTGGCACGATCGCCTATCCGCAGAAGGGCACCTTCCGGATTGGCGTGAAGGTGCAGCAGACGTCTGAGCCGTCGAATGTGCGCGTGCGCTGGTGGGCGTACAGCGCTGAGATGGCGAGCGCGGTTTCCGCTTCGGCGGGGAGTGACTCGCTGGACGAGGCGCTGTCCGCGATGCGGGAGGCGGCTTCGGCTGGTAGCGGAACGGAGTAGCGTGCAGGGAATGAGACAAGGACCTCTGGGAGGTCCTTGTTTTTTTTGAGGTTAGGGGAGATGGCAACTGGAGTTACTTTGGCCATAGTGGAGCAGCGGAGGGAAGTAGCGGGAGAAACCGGCGTTAATTACAAGTAATCCATCTACTCCTGAGTCCAGTTGCAGGGAGACGCTCCATTTAGGTGGTTCGGCTGAAATAGATGGAAAATTTACCGTTATTCTGCGCTGTTTGATGGCAGGGAACGAAATAGCAGTAGAAACCGTAGCTAGAATTAGACGTGGACAAGACGTTAAAAAGGTTTAATAATGGTCTTATTGAGAGAGGTGTTCGGAAGTGGCAGACAAACGACAACGATATAGTGAAGAGTTCAAAACAGGAACGGTAAAGATTATCCAAGAGCAGACAAAGAGTGTGGCGGAGATTGCAGAAGAACTGAACATTCCAGCTAGTAGCATTCATAATTGGCTTTCACAGTATAGGAAGTTTGAGCAAGAAATCCTGGAAAATCCGGATATGATCCGTCAACTGGAGCAAGAACTGAAAGAAAAGGAACAAGTGAATCAACAGAAAGAACGGGAAATAGCAGATCTTAAGGAGGAAATAGCCATTCTAAAAAAGGCTCAGCACATCTTCAGCAAGCAAAGGAACTGAGGTTCCAATTCATTGAAATTCATCGTTCCGAGTTTCGAGTTGAGAAGATGTGCGAAGTCTTGCAGGTGTCTAGGAGCGGTTTCTACAAGTGGTTGAACACAGAACTCAGCGAACAAGCGATACGTAAAGCTTTGATCGTGGAGCGAATTCAATACCATTTCAACGATTCAGAAAAGCGGTATGGCAGCCCGAGGATTACCCAAATGCTTTTAAAGGAGAAGATTCAGGTCGCTGAAAGAACCGTAGGCAAATACATGAAGGAATTAGGATTACGCTCAAGTGAATCACGCCACTAGAGTGGCGTTAATTACAAGTAATCTAGCTACTGCTGCGCCCAGTTTCAGGGGGACGCTCCAGTTAGGTGGTTCAGCAGCATCAGATGGAAAATCTACCGTTAATCTGCGCTGTTCGGTGGCAGGAATTAGATTAATGGTAGGAACTCCATTTAAATCGGCGGTAGCTACCCAAAATCTGCTAGATTCGCTGGTATTAGCGGTAGAAACTGGAGTTAATTGCGAAGCTAGCTTCTCTATCAAGCTCATCCAGTCGAAACAGAGCTCGGAGCCCCCTGAGCATTAGCCGCAGCATGTATTGCTTTATCTCCCCTACGTACCCTACCAAACACCAAGTAAAACACAACCCAAATCACAAAAGACAAACCAGCTAGCACTAAACTAATATTGCTAAAAACAAAGCCGGAGGAATAACGATACAGCGGATTCCAGCCCAGCTCACTACCCAGATCAACGGCTTTGCTGTAAACACCAATAGCGATGCCTTGCGCAATGAAGTTGACCATGGCGAGCATGCCCATGCCGACCCCAACCTGCTCCGCTTGCAAGGTTCTGGACACGGAGTTGGAAACGGCGATGACAAGGAAGGACTGCCCCACGTTGCCGAGAATCAGGAAGCCAGCAATCAGCAATGGAGAGCTCGCGGTGAAAATGGAAAGCAGCAAGAAGCAGCTCACTAATAAAGCGGCAGCCAAGTAAGCGACGAAGGAGTTGCCTTTGGCATCTGCAAGCTTGCCGCCTTTGCGCCCGAATATAGCCGCAGCGGCGGCGGCCGGGATCATCATGAAGCCGATCCAAATGGAAGGCAGCTTGTGAACATTGGCGAGTAGCAGTGGGCTGAGCACATAGAGAGAGCAGCAGGTGCCATTCACAAGGAAGGAAATCGTAAGCCCGAGTGTATATTGGGCATTCCCAAAAAGCTTCGGAGCAATAAAGGGGTCATCCGCCTTGTTGATTCGAACAAGGAACAAGGTCAAAGCGAGCAACGAACCGAGAGCAAGCCATAAGCCTTTTGATACGCTCATCAAAAGCAAAGCAATAGCGGCGGCGAGCATAACGCCGCCAAGCCAATCAAATGAGCCAGCGCCCCGAGGCTGCTCATCACGCAAATATTTGCGGTACAAAGGGAGTACCGCTAGAACCAGTAGCGGCACAGCGAACAGCCACCGCCAATGGACGGTGCTGATGATCAAAGCCGCTACCACAGGGCCAAGCGCGTTGCCGAAGGCTAGCCCAACGGCCGTCATGCCGAGCGCAGCACCCCTGCGCTCGGGAGCGAAGTAACGCAGCGGGATGATCATCGCAATCGCGGGAATAACGGCGGCGCCTGCGGCCTGCAGGCACCGACCTATGAGCGCCATCGCGAAGGTTTGCGAGGCCAGCCCGAGAAGGGAGCCGGCCGCGAACAGGAGAAGCCCGAAGGTGACGATGCTTTTCAGCGTGTAGCGGTCAGCCAGCTTTCCGTAAGTGACAGCGCCGATCGCGTAGATGAGAATATAAGCGGAGGACAGCCAGCTTACTTGGGAGAGGCTGAGCGAGAATTGCTCGCTAATTTTCGGCAGAGCAATATTGAACATAATGCCGGTCATCATGGAAATCGTCAAAGTGAACATCAGAACACGCATTAATTTGTTGCCGTTGCCGTTGCTGTTGCCATTGTCATTGTCATTGTCATTGTCATTGCCGTTGTGCTGCGTTCCACCCGCATTCGCAGACACTGTTGCGGGAGTTAAGCTATTCATGCGACAATCACGTCCTTTTCTATTTAAAATGACTGTCAGTACTGACTGACATCTGCAGGATAAAAAAACTAGGGCTGCAATGCCCTAGTAAAAACTTTTACACTCTCATGCACGAATGGTTCTAACCCAATACTAGAGTAATTCGTGCGACTGTCGAGATCGTTCATGAACGCACCGAATTGCATCATCATGAATGAGAAGGCATGAAGCTCCGGGTTATCGGGGATTATTTTGCCTTTCTCAGCCATCGTGGTGAAATAATCGGTTAGAAATTCGAGCAATTGTTGTGGATGTTTTTGGGTGCGCTCGCGGAATCCCGGCAGCTGTCCGTCTTCTTTCAGCGAGATCTGAATCATTTTCCGATTGCGATTCATGATTTCGTGATAGGTCTTCGTAATGAGCAGCAGGTCGGCTTCAAGCTCCCATACCAGCTTTTCGGCAAACAGCTTCTTCATTTCTTCCGCATAATGATAGCGGTCATAAGCAGCTTCAAGGAGCTTCTGCTTGCTGCCGAAATGACGAAATAAAGTCTTCTCGCTGAGGCCTGCCGCAGTGGCAATTTCGAGGGTGGTTACCCCATTGTAGCCCTTCTCTGCAATTAAATTGAGCGCTGATAAAAGCAGTTTATCGCCGCTGCCAATCTTGCTGCTGGTGCTGTTCATGGCAATCCCTCTTCCGAAACAATGTCAGTACTCACTGACATTATCTTAAGGGACATCGCTGAGAAAGTCAACCGAAGAATCCAATGAGCAGAATGCCAATTGTGATGAGAACGGAGCAAGTGATTCGCTTCTTGCCTTGCTTTTCTTTGAGGACGACAATGCCTAGGATGGTGGCAAAAACAGTGCCGATTTCCCGAATCGGTGAGATATGGGCGACAGGTGCATATTTCATGGCGAATAAAAACAACAAATAGGACCCCGGATTCAGTATGGCTCCGAGCAAAATAATTCGAGTATTCAGCTTCCATTCAAGACGCAGCTGCTTGGAAGCGATGACGATCGGCGTTAGCGCCGCAACGAATCCAATATTCGTCACTTCGAGCAAGGAGATCGCCGAAATATGCTGCAGATTTAGTTTATCGACGAAGACGTAGCAGGTTGTGCATAAGCCTACGCAAAGGGCCATCAGGAATGGCTTGATGTTTGAACGCGAGGCAGTTCCTGACCTTTTACCCGTGAAAATGCCGCTGAGAGCAAGGAAGCCAGTGACCATGAAGAGAAGCCCAAGCCAGCCGTATATCGATAAGGATTCCCTAAGGAACAACACGCCGACTATGGGAATGAATAAGGTGCTGGTGCCACGCATAATCGGATATATTTGGGACAAATCACCCATATTGTAGGTGCGTGCTAATAGCAGCGCATAGATGCTCTGGAAAGCTGCTGATAAGAGCAGTAGGCCGTAAGAGGATAATGATAATGGATGAAGCCATAATTCTCTGATCAAATAAGGAAGCAGGATCACGGTGGTCACCATAATGATTGACCAGAGGAAGACACTTTTGTTGTGGCTGCTTTTGGTGAATAAGCTCCAGATGGCATGGGTTAAGCCGGAAGCTATGACAAGTAAGATTGATACGATAACCAAGCCATCATCTCCAAACAATATCGGTAAAATTAATCGCCGGGTGTATGCTCAAGCTGTTCGCTTACAACCGTGCCATCGGCTAGACGCAGCCAGGTTTCGAAATTACGCTCCCCTTGGCGGAGTCGAATTATCCGTGCGCCGCGGGGGAAGCCTTCCTTGCCGTACGTGTTATACCCCGTGGCACGGCCATAGCAAAGCTCGATGCCATGAAGATTGCCGCGATAGTCGTTGACATGGTCGTGGCCGCAGAAGGTGCCGATGACATCGCCCATCTCTACCATGGCCGCGAAGAGGCCAGAGTTAACAGGCGCACAGCACACATTTTCATGTTTGCTGCCATAGCAAGTTTCTGTATCCCAGACCTGCTGATATTCGGGGAGCGGGATATGGAAGAAAGCGAGTGCAGGCATGGTTTGCCCATCATTTTCGGCGTGCAGCTTTCTCGAAGTTTCTACGTACCAAGCGATTTGGCTGTTACGAATCCAATCGTATCCATGGATATGCGGTACAGGCGATTGGTTGCCCGAGTCCAAAAAATAAAGTGCCGCAGCGGCTTCCCCGTCAGCACCTTGAATGGATAACGTATAGTTGCCTACGCCATGAATATCATGCGGGCCGCGCTCTGTCACGGTATGCGGTTGATCCAACACCGCTCGCATGAGGTCCTCACGCGTAATGATTGTTTCCGTATCATGGTTGCCGAATACAACGGCCCATGGAATGCCGCGCTTTTCTGCGGCGTGGACAGCTTCCCGAAACGCTTCCAACGGCTGTTCGCAGATAGGCTCGCCAGGAGTTACGTACCCGGTGTAGATGACGTCGCCTGTAAATACGACCAGATCAGGCTGTTCCGCATCCAGCACATCTTCCATCAGCTTTCGCGTTTGCTGATCGAGGGTGCCGCCGTCTTTCCAATGTAAATCTGTAAATTGAGTAATCGTAAAGGTCTGATCCTCACGAAAGAAAAGTTGATGCTTCATAAATGTAGCCCTCCATATTCTTTAGGGTTGTTGTTTTCATGTGGTTTTTTATTAAAATCTTGTTGTTTGTTGACAATTGTATCTCTGCTGCTCTAAAACTGTCAATGAATAATTTACATTTCATTTACGTTTCATTTAATCATAAGAATTGAACATGCCAATAAAAAAAGATGATTTACTATATGACGCATTCCACATACCTTTAAGATATACGCAATTTTTCTAGATATGAAGGGAGACTCCCCACGTGCCAAATGTGAAGTTTGAATTGCGCTGTTTGAATTCATTAGCCAAAGTGATTGCTCATCAGGAACCCGATTCCCGCTATACGCTAGAAAAGGCGACAGTCCTCAGGGGCGAGGTGTACTCGTTTCAGGTCGCTTACCGAGCTGAGCAGCTCGTCAAAGGATTGCGCCTCGAGATTGCGAGCTCATTATCTGATTCCATCACGATTCGGAAGGTAGGGATGGCGCCAAGTGAACTTACCATGTATGGGGATCACGACGGATACATAATCAGCGATCAGCCGGGGCTGTACCCAGACCCCTTGCTGCCTTTGGAGGCTGGCGGCGAGATAGCGCTCCCCAAGTGCTGGGGTTCATTCTGGGTAACCATCGATCTGCGGGACCAGCCTCAATCGGACGGTCTACATCCGATTGATGTTAGGCTGACGGCAGTGGACGGCGTTCAAGTTGGATCGCAGCGCATCCATTTGCAGATTTTAAGCGCTTCCTTGCCCAAGCAGAAGCTCATCCGCACGGAATGGTTTCACACGGACTGCTTGGCTAATCATTACCAAGTGGACGTTTTTAGCGAAGAGCACTGGAGACGAATTGAGCAGTATGTCCAAACAGCGGTCAAGCAGGGTGTAAATATGCTCCTAACACCGTTATTTACGCCACCGCTGGATACAGAGGTTGGCGGTGAACGTACGACTGTGCAGCTTGTGGGTGTGGAGCGGGATGAGCAGGCGTACCGGTTTGATTTTAGCTTGCTGGAAAGATGGATCTCGCTAGGGGAACGCTGTGGGGTTCACTATTATGAGTTCTCTCATTTATTTACGCAGTGGGGGGCGCAGTACGCTCCCAAAATTATAGCGACTGAGCAGGGGCAGTTGAAGCGGATTTTTGGTTGGGAAACAGACGCATCTGGTGACGCATACGGTCAGTTTCTGGAGGCCTTGCTGCCAGAGCTTGATCGCTTTATTCAAGAGCGGGGGCTTGGGGATCGCGTATTTTTCCATGTCTCCGATGAACCGACTGTGGATCAGATGGAGTCTTACCGAACAGCTGCCGGCAAAATCAGCAAGTTCCTAAGCCGTTATCCAACATTTGACGCCCTATCCGATTATGAGTTTTATGCGCATGGTCTAGTGAACACACCTGTCGTAGCTAACAATCATATCGATGAATTCATCAGCCGTGGCGTCGACAATCTATGGGTTTACTATTGCTGCGCACAGTATAAGCAAGTATCGAATCGATTTTTCGTGTTTCCTTCCGAGCGGAACCGGATTATTGGCTTTCAGTTATATAAGTTTAATATCAAAGGCTTCTTACATTGGGGATATAACTTCTGGTATTCACAGTACGCCCGTAAAATGTTGAATCCGTTCATCCAGACAGATGCGAATCGGGCGTTTCCTTCCGGAGATGCTTTCCTCGTCTATCCGGGGGAAGAAGGGCCGATCGAATCCATTCGGATGGTCGTCTTTTATGAAGCTTTGCAAGACTTAAGGGCGCTTGAAAGTCTGGAGAGCTTGATCGGCCGTGAGCGCGTAATCGCATTGATCGAAGAGGATCTCGACATGCCGCTTACGTTCAGTGAATATTCACAAGATCCGAAATGGATCATCGAGAAACGTGAGCAGATCAATCGCCTGTTAGTATCGCGTTGACAGGCTAACCTCCTGCTTATACACTAGATGAAAACAACACGAAACATCACAATGTTGCTATCATCGGTCATAGGCAGGAGGTTATTTATGTCATTAACATTCGAGGATCGCAGGATGAAGATCCTGAACCATTTGGAGATGGAAGGGAAAGTACAGGTTCTTCACTTGTCTGAGCTCCTCAGCGTTTCGACCGAAACGGTCCGGAGGGACCTGGATCGCTTGGAGAAGGAGGGCAAGCTTCGCAAAGTGTACGGAGGCGCAGTCAAAATGCGCATGGAGCTAGTCGAGCCGCCTTTTCTGAGACGGACGCAAATGATGAAGAAAGAGAAAGTATCGATTGGCAAAGCGGCTGCTTCCATCGTGCAAGACGGGGAGACGATCATGCTGGACAACAGCACGACAACGCTCGAGATGTTGCCTTATTTGAAGGATCATAACAATGTTACCTTGATCACGCACTCAGTCCCTGTCCTTAATCTGGCGATGGAGACTTTTGGCGGCAGAATTATTTTCTTGGGCGGAGAAGTCAATCTGGAACTCAAAGCAGCCACGGGCTCCCTTACTGATCAGATGTTAGACCTATTTAAGGTGAATAAAGCATTCATTTCGGTTGGCGGCATTTCACTTGCTGATGGGATCACTGACTTTCACTTGGCCGAAGCGGTCATTTCGCGAAAAATGATGCAGCGCGCGGAAGAGGCGATTCTGGTTGCGGACCATTCCAAATTCGGCATGTCTACGTTTGCCAGAGTGGCGAAGCTGGACGAAATCTCGATGCTGATCACGGATTCGGGCTGTCCGAAGGAATGGATTGATACCATCGAAGCACTGGGCATTGAAGTGCTGATCGGCGAATAACCCCGATTCATCCCATAATCGCTACTGAACCGCTTACGTAAAGCGGCGAGGTGGCGATTTTTCCTTTGTTTTTCAGGGAATTCTCATAAAATGAAGATGCTACAAAAAGCGGCGACGCGCTTTCTTAAGAAAACAATACGACTGAAAAATAAGCGATATACGGCTTCCCCTGCACCATGTATGCTTCATTCACAGGCTAATTCGCTTACGGCATTAGCGCCAAATCAAAATCATCAATAATCATCTAGGGGAGTGTTTCTATGAAAAGAAATAAAGCATTCAAGGTGCTTCCTGTACTTGCCTCCGCGCTCGTACTATCCTTAGTAACGGCTTGTGGCAATTCTGGTACAACGAAAGAAGCAAACGGAAGCGCAGCGCCAGCTGCAACGGCATCCGTTTCTAAAGATCCTGTGAAAGTGACATTGTGGACACCGATGAATCCGAATGCGAAAGCGGTTGTCAAAAGCTTGAACGAGCTTCCTATGGTTCAGGAATGGGCCAAGAAGACGAATGTGACCTTTGATTTCCAACATTCCTCAGGAAACACGCCGCAGGATGACGTTCAGCAGTACGGCGTTATGGTCGCTTCCAATAACTTGCCGGACTCGATGCTTTGGAACTGGAATAGCGTCCAGGGCGGAACCGCAAAAATGTTCAAAGACGGCACGATTATTAAACTAAATGATCTCATTGAAAAGAATGCACCGAATTTGAAAAAAATCTTGGATGCCAATCCCCAAATCGCCAAGCAAATTAAAGCGGACAACGGCGATATTTACGCATTGCCTCACTTGAAGGTCGGTCAATACGGTCAGTACAAGACGTTTAGCGGTATGGTAGTCCGCCAAGATTGGCTCGAGGAGCTTGGTTTGCAAGCGCCGGAAACGATGGATGAGTGGGAAACTGTGTTAAGAGCTTTCAAAGAGAAAAAAGGTGTTATTCCTTTCACTCTGAACAAAAGCTATCCGCTTTCCTTTGCTGACTTCGCAGGCGCGTATGGCGTTGCAGGCATGTCGACGATTGCCAATGCAAGTTCTTTCTATATCGATGGCGGCAAAGTGAAATTCGGTCCAACGCAGCCGGAGTTTAAGCAATATTTGACGACGATGCAAAAATGGTACAAAGAAGGTCTGATTGATCCGGACTTCGCTTCTAATGATACGAAAACGATGGATGCCAAAATTACCTCCGGTAAAGCAGGCGCGTTCTACGGCTTCATCGGCGGCAGCATTGGGACGTACACACCGGCGCTTCAGAAAACAGATCCGAAAGCGAAGCTGGCGGCTGTGCAGTATCCAGTTCTGAAAAAAGGCGATGAGCCGAAGTTCGTGCAAGCGTCATGGGAATATGACAATATCGGAACGGTCATTACAAGCTCCAATAAGCATGCAGCAGAAACGGTAAAAGCCATCGATTATCTGTACAGCGACGAAGGAGCTATGCTCAAAAACTTTGGCGTAGAAGGCCAAACGTATACCAAAGCAGACGGTCAGCCGAAGTACACGGACTTAATTTTGAAAAATCCGGACAAACTGCCGATTTCTCAGGCGATGGCCAAATATTTTATCGCCAACTACGGCTTCTCCGGTTTGGATGATGACCGCTACAATGATCAGTACTACCAATTGCAAGCGCAAAAAGACGCAGTAAAACTATATGCCAAATATGCGGACAACGCTTATAAAGTCATGCTTCCGCCAGTTGTCCTGTCGACCGATGAAGCAAAAGAGTCTGCGAAGATTCTTAACGATGTAAGTACACTGCTGACCGAACAAATCACGAAAGTCGTGATGGGCGCTGCGAAAGTTGAAGACTATGACAAAACGATGGAGCAAGTGAAAAAGATGAACATTGACCGTGCGGTTGAGATTTACCAAACGGCGACGGATCGTTATAACAAACGTTAATACGTGGCAGATTGCAGGGGTATGGGGGAGCTCTGCCTCCCCTTATCTAACACATCAGTAAGGAAGTGAGAACATGGCGAATTCCATTCGGGGCCTACTCGACGACATTAGAAAAAATCGCGCAATCTACCTGATGGTATTGCCGGTTGCGCTGTACTTCTTCATTTTTAAATATTTCCCGATGTATGGAGCGGTGATCGCTTTTAAGGATTTTAGCCCGGCCAAAGGGATCTGGGGCAGTGATTGGGTCGGCTTTGCCCATTTCAAAGACTTCTTTCAAAGCTATTATTTTGTACGCGTCCTGCGTAATACGTTCTTAATTAGCTTCTATAATCTGATTTTCGGCTTCCCGGCACCGATTATTCTCGCGATTTTGCTCAATGAAATTCGCCAGAAGATGTTCAAATCGATCGTGCAGACGATTTCCTATTTGCCGCATTTTATCTCGATTGTCGTTATCTCTGGATTAATTATTGATTTTACGAACCGCGGCGGCATTGTGAATGCTATCATTATGTTCTTTGGCGGTCAGGATTCAGCACTCATGAATAATGCGGAAAACTTCCGTACCATTTTCGTTTCCACATCCGTTTGGCAAGAGCTTGGCTGGTCATCCATTATTTATTTGGCTGCTCTTAGCGGCATCAACCCTGAACTGTACGAAGCTGTTCGCGTTGACGGGGCGGGAAGATTCCGCCAGATCTGGAGCGTAACACTGCCAGGACTCATCCCAACGATCATGATCCTGCTCATTCTTCGGATTGGCGGCTTGATGGAGGTCGGCTTTGAGAAGATTGTCCTGCTTTATAATCCGAATACGTATGAAACGGCAGATGTTATCTCATCGTTTGTTTACAGGGAAGGGCTTGCCCAAGGGAATGATTACAGCTATACGACGGCTGTAGGACTGTTCCAATCGATGATTAACTTCGCCTTGCTTATTAGCGCTAACAGCATATCCCGCCGATTCTCGGGCAGCCGATTGTGGTAGCCTAATCTTACGACGTCAGCTTTTCTTAGGAAAAGCTCTCAGGAGGAAACGAACGATGAAATTAAGCGCATCTGAGCGTCTATTCGATATCGGTAATGCGATTCTTATGATTTTGCTAATTATTTGTACCGTGTACCCGTTCTACTATGTGTTCATGGCTTCTATCAGTGATTCGAACTTGCTGATCCAGCATACAGGGCTGCTGCTTAAGCCGCTCGGTTTTAATTTGAGCGCCTTTGAGAAGGTGATTGCGAATCCGAACATTTTGACTGGGTATGGGAATACGCTGTTAATTTTGATTCTGGGTACAATGGTAAATCTTTTTTTTACAACGCTTGGTGCTTACGCACTGTCCAGAAAGTTTGCTATGCGCAAATTCCTGATGATCAGCATTGTTTTCACGATGTATTTCAGCGGGGGCTTGATCCCGACTTATCTGCTAATCAACAATTACTTGCACATGGGTAACAGCTATCTTGCGCTGATCGTGCCCGTAGCCATATCCACCTGGAATTTAATTATTATGCGAACATCATTCGAAGCCATCCCGGAAGGGCTGATGGAGTCTGCTAAGATTGATGGTGCAGGCGAGTGGCGCATTTTGTTCCAGATCGTGGTCCCGCTGTCGATGCCAGTTATTGCCGTCATGGTGCTTTACTACGGTGTAGCGCACTGGAATTCGTGGTTTAACGCGATGCTGTTCCTTCATGATCGGGAGAAATTCCCGCTGCAGCTCATCCTTCGCGAGATTCTCGTCCAGAACAGCACGGATTCGATGACCACAGGAACGGGGAACGCGAACGACACGCAAGCGATTGGAGAAAGTATTAAATATGCAACGATCATGGTGGCAACGTTACCGATCCTCATTGCTTATCCATTTTTACAGAAATACTTTGTGAAAGGCGTTATGGTCGGAGCAATCAAAGAATAATAAAAACCAGAACCTGTTCTCTTTTTGGATGTGCGAAAAGAGGGCGGGATATTTGGGTTATAAGCCTGATAGGCAGGGAAACGCCAAAAAATGATGATGCTGCAAGAATCGTAGATGTACATCAGCGGGAGAAGATGGGATAATGCGCATACAGCATGAGTAGGGGAGGGCTTCTTTTCATGAAGCGGAGCGTATTTCTTTTTTGGCTTTATTCGAACTTAACCATCCTTTGTATCCCCATTGTCATTACGATGTTGGTGCTCTTTCAATCACAGCATTTGCTCCACTCGGAGGTCATCCGTTCCAATAAAGCGCTGCTGAATCAGGTGAAGCAGTCTCTGGATAATCAATTTAAGGATATTAAACGGATGGGTCTGCAGCTCTCTCTAGACCCGAAAGTTATTAAATATGTGAATCAAACGGAATTCAACAGTTCGCAAGTGAAAATCGACACGCTCGACCTTATTACATCTCTTCGTTCCTATGCGGCATCGAATGGGGATATCAACGATTTGTATGTGTATATGAAAAAGCAGCATTTCGGTGTGACCACCTCGACGATGAATCAAGACGACCTTCTGTTCCAATTGCTTCACGAAAACAATAAGGGGATGACCTTTAAAAAGTGGAGCGACAGCATGGAGAAGATCTATTTCGGTAATTTTCTGCAATTAGCTGAAGATGACATGGTGTATATGCAGTCTCTGCCTATTCAGAATGCCGATGAGGCACCGGCGACACTTGTGGTTATGCTGAATGCGGAACGCCTGAAAGCAGCCATCTCGAACATTCAGCTCGCTCAAGCGGGTATTGTGCTGATACTGGATTCCAGCAATAAGCCGATTATGATTGCGGGCGAGCCGGGGCATGTTTCTGACCTTGATTTGGCCCAGATTTCATCCTCTGATGAGGGCTCGTTCAGCCAGAAATGGGACAAGGAAGAGGTGACGGTTTCCTATGTTTCCTCGGTCGAAAATGAGTGGAAGTACGTCTCTATCGTACCTACGAAAATATATGCGGCGAAAGTCAGCCAATTGCGCAGCTGGATTTATGCGGGGCTATTCATGTGCATTTTCGTCGGCGGTCCGATGTCCATTTGGTTGACACGCAGGCACTATATGCCGATTCGCCGGATGGTGGATTTGGTGTCTCCCAAGGTTAAATCAAACATGCAGGGCAGTAAAGACGAATTCCTGCTGCTGCAGTCCTTCATGTCGGAGAATGCCGCCTTTCAGGATACGGCGAATACGACCATCCAGAAACAGCAAGACGTGCTGCGCAGCCACTTTCTGGCGCGACTTCTCAAGGGCCGAGTCGAGAGCGGCTCAGCACTCGCACAGTCAATGGCTTCATTCGACCTGCAGTTCGAGACGAACCGCTTTGCAGTCTTGCTTTTTCATATCGGCGATTATACCGCTTTGTTTAATGACAACGGATCACGGGATAGCGAATCCAAGCTGCAATATGTGTATTACATTGTGACGAACATCACGGAAGAGCTGATTGGCCGCAAGCATACGGTGTTTACGACCGAAGTGGACGGCATGATTGCTTTCCTCGTTAATATCCTTAATGAGGAGGAAGCTCAGGCGAAGCAGGACTTAATCGAAGCAGCGCAAGAGGCGCAGGAAATTATTCAGGGGAAATTTTATATCCAACTGACGATCGGCATTAGTGATATTCATCCGACGCTGGCGGGAATTCCGCACGGATTCGATGAGGCACTGGAGGCACTTGAGTACAAATTCGTTATCGGTCCGAGCCAAATCATTCCCTTTGACCGGATTAAACGGCCGAAGAATGAGCTGTATTATCCGCTGGATATGGAGCGTCAGCTTATCAATCATATACGGACAGGGCAATATGAGGAGGCTATGGAGGCGGTCAGCGAGCTGATTGTCACGAATGTGTCCGACGGCACGCTGTCGCTGCAGCTAGGCAAGCTTCTTATGTTTGAGCTGATCGGCACGATTCTGAAAGCGATTGAGCATTTGGATCAAGGACCGAACGAATTGGCAGTAGAGAAGCATGCTTTAATCAAACAATTGACACAGTGTGAGTCGTTCGCGGAAATTGAAGATGACATTTACAAGTTTTTGAAAACCGTCTGCGATTATGTGGACTCTAAGAAGAAAAGTCATAATACGAATCTGAAAGATCACGTGCTGAGCTATATCGATGAGCATTTGGCGGATATGGATTTGAGTCTGACTTCGCTGTCATTGAAATTTGAAGTGAATGCGCCGTATTTGTCACGCTTCATCAAAGAGCAGTCTGGCGAAACCTTCATAGATTATGTTAACAAGCAGCGCGTCCAGTTGTCGAAAAAACTGATGATGGACACCGATGACACGATTACGGATATCACACAGAAGGTCGGGTTCTCGAACAGCAATACGTTTATTCGTGTGTTTAAGCGTTATGAGGGAATTACACCAGGGCAGTTTAGGAAAGGCGATCAGCTATGATCGTCTTGTTTCTATTGGATAAAATGAAGAAAATGGCAAATACTAACCGCATGGTTAACAGGCGGGAGGTCGAAGCATGGAATTGCCACAAGATTCATTCCAAATCTCTACAGAGATTAAGACGAATATGCGCAAGCTTTTCGATTGCTTTCACTCTTCCGACGATATTCGGACCAGGGAATTCCGCCTGCAGGGCGTTCAGGGCGCGATTCTTTATCTTAATGCTGCCACCAATCGGGATAAGCTGCAGTCTGATGTTTTGAGGCCTTTGCTTGAATCCAAAGAGGGGCTTCTGGAAGATATTCTTCCCATCCTTGATATTGAAATCGTCACCGATTTGAAGAGTGCGGCAGCGGGGATGCTGCAGGGAAAATGCGCGATTCTGCTTGATCAGCGAGTGGACATTATTCTCGCTGACGTCGGTGCCAGTATTGAGCGCAGCATCGCAGAATCCCAGAATGAGCAAGTCATTCGCGGTTCCCATGAAGGCTTTGTCGATGACGCAGAAGTGAATGTGCAGCTCATTCACAGACGACTCAAGAATCCCAATCTGGTCGAACGGGACTTCACCTTAGGCGCGCAAAGCCCGACTGGAGTCAAACTGTTGTACATGAGCGAGCTTGCTGATCTCAATGTTGTTAACGAAGTGATTGCCAAGCTTCTGACCAATGAAGATATATATATTAAATCACCAGGTCAAATTTTGAATCGCCTGGAAAGCAGTTGGTGGTCGCCATTTCCGCAATTGCTCTATACCGAAAGGCCTGATACCACGGTTTCACATCTGATGGAGGGCAGAGTTGTCCTGCTTGTGGATGGGAGTTCGTTTGCCGTCGTTCTCCCGGTGACCTTTTTTATGTTTTTTCAAATTGCAGACGATTTCAATGTCCGGTGGTGGAACGGGACTTTTTTTCGATTTCTTCGTTTTATTAGCGTCATGATGGGTATGGGTCTTCCTTCCGTTTATATCTCGATCGTCTCGAACCATTTCGAGGTGCTGCCAATTGATTTGCTATTTTCATTAAAAGCTTCTTTGGAGAACATTCCTTTTAATCCGCTCATTGAGGCCATGTTTATGATTACTGTATTGGAACTGCTTAGAGAAGCGGCTATTCGGCTTCCAAAGTCCATTGCCTCTACACTGTCAATTGTAGGAGGTTTGGTTATCGGCAGCGAGGTGGTTAACGCAGGTTTAGTGTCCACGACGATGATCGTCGTTATTTCATTGACGGCCGTCGCTTCTTTCAGTTTGCCATCTCATGAAATGCGTCTCGCGGTTCGATTGGTCAGCTTCCCGATCATGATCGCTTCTTTGCTGCTTGGTTTTGCTGGGATTGCCTTTAGCTTTTCGCTGTTGTTCATGCATTTAAGCAAGCTTGAAACGTTCGGCGTCCCTTACTTTTATCCATTTACGCCACTCCAACCGCGCCGAATCTTGACTACGCTCATTCAGCTTCCTAAGCGAATCTTTCGCAGGAAAGCTTCGGATAGGAGGATGTCATGACCAGAATGCAATTATTTGCTTTCATCCTGCAAAATCAGGTAGGCATCGGTGTGTTGTCTTTCCCCTATGTTTTGCATCAAGCGGCTGGTGAAGACGGCTGGATATCCATTCTTTTGGCGGGGGCATGCGTGAACCTACTCCTGGTTATCTATGTCGCTCTGTGCCGAAGATTTCCAGGGCGAAATATATATGAGTTTATGCCGCTTATTCTTGGCAAATGGCTGGGGAACGCGGTCAACGCCTTTTACACGTTCCATTTTCTATTTCTTTCCTGTCTGGTTTTGTTGATGGAAATGATGTTTGTTGAGCTCTGGATATTGCCGTTCACGAATCCATGGCTCGTCATTGCAGCCAATTTTTTGATTTTGCTCTATTTTACGAAGGAACGATTGCAAATCATTGCGCGTTATCATCTGATGGTCACCTTTCTGCTCATCTTAATGGTAGCAATGCTACTTACCAGCTTTAGCACAATGGATTATCGCTATTTGCTGCCTATCGGACAGAAGGGCTGGACGGCCATTATTGCGGGAATGAAAAGCTCTGTGATCACTTTCCTCGGTTTCGAGCTGTTTCTGATCGTCTCCTCCGATGTCCAATCCAAAGGCAAGAGCGTGCTTACTCCCATACTGTGGGCGAACACTATGGCGACCGTTTTCTTTTTCATTGTCGTAGTGCTGATCTTTCTGAATTTCAGTCCCGAGTCGATTCCCTTCATCCCGCAGCCTGTTCCTTATTTTTTGAACGGGATTTCCCTGCCTTTTCTGGAACGGATGGATTTGATTTTCCTTTCCGTCTGGTTGGTCAAAGTGACGGCAACGCTCATCAGTTACATGTATGCTGCTGGCAAAGGGTTCGGGTACTGGTTTCATAATAATGAACACAAAAAGGCCATTTACTATTTAGTCCCCGTAGTCTGTTTAATCGGTTTCTATTGGCGCTCAGAAGAAAGGATTGCTATTTTACAGAAAATTACGGAGTACGAGAGCTTCATCATAATCGGGATTCCTGTTCTGCTCTTCTTGTTAGTTTGGCTAAGGGGTAAAAAAGGGGGACAACTGCTATGAATCGCTTAGCGCCGCTCTGGCTGACGGTTCTTTTGCTGCTTTCGGGGTGCAGTTATCATTCAGATTTGAAAAATTTGCAACTCATCTATGCCACCTCTCTGGATACGAACGAAAAAAATGAAATCATCACCACCGTCACCATTCAATCTCCGGGGGGAAAGGAAAGAACTGTTCCTATCCATGAGGTGCTAACGGCAATAGGACCGACGTTGCAGGAGTCTTTGTATAAAAAAATCGGCCTGCAAATCGCAGGGCCCATCGGCACTTCCAAGAATCAAGTAATGCTAATCAGCGATAAGCTGGCGAGATCGGATCTCTTGAACCTTTTGGACGCCACATTCCGCAACTCCAATGATCCAATGCTAGCCAAAGTAGCTATCGTCCATGGCGAAGCGGCGGAATTAATTCGACTGGATCGCATCGGCTCCGCAACATCCGGAGAGTACTTGCGCAAAATCATTAAAAGCGCCCAGTACGAAACGGTCATTCCGTTCGTAACCGTGCATGCCATTTACCCTCTTCTTCATGATCGGGGGAAAGATGGTGTTATTCCGATTCTGAGAATGGAAAAGGGGAGAGACAGTGAGACGGACAAAGATAAAGCTGTCATCGATGGTGTAGGGCTTCTTAGTAAGAGTAAGTATACGGGATACTATCTCTCTCCTGAGCAATCTTCTTTGTTCCTCTTAATGAACGGCAAAAAGGGCGAAACCTGCATCATCACGCGAAAAACAGATGAAACGAAGGGCAAAACCGACCTGTCGCAGTACGTATCGCTGAACATCGTCAAGTCGAGCCGCGACAAAAAGGTTTCGGTCAGTTCATCCGGACAAGTTCATGTTCAATTGCAGCTGAAGCTGAAAGCGATCATCATCGAACACGCCAAAAAAAATCGCATTGACAAGCAGCTAATTGAGCAGCTGAACAAACGTTTCTCTGCGCTCCTCACGCAGGAAGCGCAAGGCATCTGCAAACTGCTTCAGAAGGCGGATTCCGATGCACTGGGCATTGGAAGGGATCTGATAGCTTTTCACCCGAAGGATTGGCAGAAGCTCGATTGGGAGCAGGCCTATCCAGAAGTGGATTTCCAGGTTTCAGTGAGGATGGAGATAATTTCTCACGGGATTATTAACTAGTCGCCGACTGATGCCTCGGCTTGAATTCGCTCGGCGATTGGCCAGTCCAGCGACGGAATTGCCGGGAGAAGTGGCTGGCCGAGTGGAACCCCAGCTTCTCCGCGATGTCCGTCATCGGCAGATGGGTCGTGACGAGCAGTTCCTTGGCCAGCTTCAGCTTCTGCTGGCTGACATATTGGCGGGGGGATAGCCCGTACACCTTGGAGAATAGCTTGCTGCATTGGCTGCGGCTCAGATTCATCTCCTTGGCAACCCCCGCTACTGTTGCTTCTTCGCATAAACCGTGCGATAGCTTCTCTTCAATCATGTGCGCGATATCGGCGGTGAAGAGCGAGGGATCTTTCTCGGGAGCGGTCCCATGCCCGCGGAATGAGCCGTGCTCATGCTTACGAAGGAGCTGGAGCACATCGTGTATGATGAGCAGTGTATACGACTGCAGGAGCAGCTTATCCTCGAAGCGCAAAGGAGAGGACTCGGTAGCTGTTTCCTCTTCGGGCTGTTCAGTGCGATTGCGCTGCATCACTTCTTCTAGCTCGCCAACGTAGAAGCGGAGCTTGCTTTGTTCCGCTTCTTTGTGCCGGATGAGCCGATATGGCGCTAGGGAGAGCAGGCTGCGAATCTCGGGGTCATCGAGATCGAAATGCACATTAAAAAAGCCGTAGTCCGACTTGGCGGTGTTGGAGGATTGATGCCTGACGCCAGACTTGATCAGCAGCCAGTCTCCTGCCTGCATCGTCATCGCATCTCGATTAATTTCATGCGCGACTTCCCCATCCACGCAGTATAGCAGCTCGAACAAATGATGATGATGCCTAGGGTAATGCCACCCTGGAGGCTTCAAACCAAAATGGCACCCAGTCACCTGAAGCGTATTGATCATATTAGGGAATCGATACAAATCCTCCAACTGTTGTTCCACTTACGTTCCTCCCGTTCGACTTCCTGTTTGTTTCATCATACCATGTCATTTGGCACATTTGGTATAGAAAATGATCCATTTGGCGATGGAGATCTACGATCCTTTCAGCGATGATGAATGTAGGTAAATTCGAACGATTAACCGACAGAACTCATCATCCGGAGGGATCATCATGGCCATTTTACAAGCTAAAGATAAACAGTTTTTATTAGATGGAGAGTCGTTTCAAATTTTGTCCGGAGCCATCCACTATTTCCGCGTAGTTCCTGAGTATTGGGAGGATCGGCTGCTGAAGCTCAAAGCATGCGGCTTTAATACCGTGGAAACGTATGTGCCCTGGAATTTGCATGAACCGCATGAAAATGCGTTTAACTTTGAAGGTCTTGCGGACATTGAACAATTCATAACACTCGCGGGCGAGCTCGGACTTCATGTGATTGTTCGGCCAAGTCCGTATATCTGTGCGGAGTGGGAATTCGGAGGATTACCAGCTTGGCTGCTGCAGTATACATATATGAAGCTTCGGTGTATGGACGCTACGTTTTTGATGAAAGTAGATCGTTATTATGATGCGTTAATTCCTAGATTAACCCGGTTGCAAAGCACAAATGGCGGACCCATTATTGCGATGCAGATCGAAAATGAATATGGCAGCTATGGCAACGACACTGCATATCTAACGTATTTACGTGATGGTCTGACAAAGCGTGGTGTAGATGTTTTGTTGTTTACATCGGATGGTCCGGAGGATGGCATGCTGCAAGGAGGAACGATTCCCGGTACGCTTGCGACCGTTAACTTTGGCTCCAGACCGGAGGAGGCGTTCGAGAAGTTCCGTGAATACCGTGCGAATGAGCCGCTCATGTGCATGGAGTATTGGAACGGCTGGTTTGATCACTGGTTGAAGCCGCACCACACGCGAGATGCGGGTGATGTCGCTGATGTATTCGATCGCATGCTGCGCGCGGGCGCTTCCGTGAACTTCTACATGTTCCACGGCGGAACTAATTTTGGTTTCTACAATGGTGCGAACTTTGGGGAGAAGTATGAGGCGACGATTACTAGCTATGACTACGACTCACCCCTTTCAGAGTGCGGAGATGAAACGGAGAAATATCGAGCCGTCCGCAGCGTGATTGCGCGCTATCTCGAGAAGGATGAGAAGGAGTTTCCTGCATTTCCGGTACCACTCCCGAAGAAAAGCTACGGCCGCGTTGCATTAACAGAAAAAGCAGATCTGCTTGGGCAGCTGGCTCAACTTTCTACGCCTGTTAAACGCACTTGTCCCGAGCCGATGGAGATGGTTGGCCAAAGCTATGGCTTCATTGTTTATTCAACACAGGTATCTGGTCCGCGAACCGGCGAAAAGCTGCACCTTCAAGAGGTACATGACCGTGCGCAAGTTTTCTTGGACGGCGTCTACCGAGGTACAATTGAACGCTGGGACCCGCGTCCTGTCCCGGTGGACATTCCTGCCGAAGGCGCCAGACTGGACATCGTTGTTGAGAACATGGGACGCGTTAATTACGGACCAAAATTAAAGGATTACAAAGGGATTACAGAAGGCGTGCGTTTGAACAATCAGTTCCTGTTTGATTGGACGTTGTATCCACTGCCACTGGACAATACGGATGTAATTCCGTTCGTGAATTCTGAGAAGAGCGAACAGGAGGATCATGTGCAGGTTCAGAATCAGGAGCGTCCGACTTTCTATCGCGGGGAATTTCACGTTGAAGAGGCCGGAGACACGTTCGTCCGTTTGGACGGATGGTCCAAGGGCGTCGTGTGGATCAACGGCTTTAATCTTGGGCGTTATTGGGAAAAAGGGCCGCAGCGTACGCTGTATGTACCGGCTCCGTTACTGCGGATTGGCAGCAATGAAATCATCGTCTTCGAGCTTCATCGTACCGAGGAACCGATAATTGCTTTGACGGATTCACCTGATTTAGGGTAAAACGGGGGAGTGATTCGAACTATGGCATCACAAAAGGCAGTCAAACGAGTCATTATTCTAGGCATTGATGGTGCAGGAACATTCATACGTGAAGCGCAGACACCCTATCTGGATATTCTGCTTGCGGGAGGCGTGCAAACGTACCAAGCTCGCACGGTCTATCCTTCCAACAGCGGGGAATGCTGGGGATCGCTGTTGCATGGCGTAACGCCGCAGCGGCATGAGTCTCATGTGCATATTCAAAAGAATCGAAGCTTTCCGGCGGATTCGTCGACTCCATCTATTTTCCGGATATTGCGAGAAGCAAGACCTGACAGTACAATGGCGGCATTCGTCTCATGGCAACCCATTATTACTGGCATCATTGAAGAGATTGATGGCATGAAGAAATATGCAACATCGGATGAAGAATTGGTTCCTGCCATCGGCGCCTATCTACGTTCAAACCCAGGACTTGAGCTCCTGTTCGTTCAACTGGATGATGTGGACGCCGCAGGCCATCGCCATGGATATGGGGAAGACTCCGCCGAATATCTGAAGGCGATCTCGCGTGCCGACAAGCAGATTGGCGAGATCAGCAAAGCGCTGCTTGAAGCAGGGATGCTGGAAGATAGTCTGCTGATCATCACGACAGACCATGGAGGCGGCGGTCTGGATGCTTTCAATCATGGGAGTGATGCGCCGCGGGACATGACCATTTTCTGGGGCTGCCGAGGTCCTGGCATCCATCCGGAGGCCAACTTGACCGGTCTGTCGATTATGGACACGGCTGCGGTCGCGCTTCATGCACTTGGCTTGCCGGTCCCGAGAGGTTGGGAAGCCAAGCTGCCGGCGGGATTGCTGGGTTAAAGATAGGGACAGTTTGCTGCCTATTTTACAAGCATCATCTCCTTTTCTTGAATATTGTGCTCAAGAGAGGAGTGAGGGCGTTGATCCAAGTTACGATTGCCGCTGTCGGAGATTTATTGATGAAAAGCGAAATTATTACCGCAGCCAAGAGGCAGAGCGGGCATGCGTTTGATCCCATTTTCGAAGAGGTTGCTCCCATTTTGAAGGCTCATGATTTGGCCGTAGGCAATTTGGAAACGACCTTCTCCGGTAAAAGATTGCTGGGCGCTCCCGGCATTCGCCCCAAATGCAACTGCCCAAGAGAACGGAGAAATCCGAGATCAGGTCTGCCTGTGTTCAATTGTCCGGATGAGCTGGCAGGTTCGCTGAAGAAAGCTGGGTTTCATGTCCTTACGACAGCCAATAACCATTGTATGGATGGTGGGAGCAGCGGGGTGAAACGAACGTTGCGGGTTTTGGACGCGCATAAACTTCAACATACCGGAACCGCACGTTCAGCTAAAGAAGCGAAAGGGCCGTTGATCGTGGAAGTAAAAGGTGTGCGCATCGGCATAGTGGCTTATACCGAGAAAACGAACGCCATTCCCGTACCGAAGAGGTGGCTTGTTAATCGTTTCAATGCGAATCAGATGGCAGCGGATATTCGGGGAATGAAGGATAAGGCTGACTTTATCATTGCTTGTCTTCATTTTGGTAAGGAGTATAGGAGCTACCCGGACAGTAGTCAGAAAAAGTGGATGCAGTTCCTGTTCAGGCAAGGTGTAAACGTGGTCTTAGGGGCACATCCGCATGTGCTGCACCCGGTCACTCAGTCCGTGATGAAAGATAAATATGGCGTAGAGCGAACCCGCGTCGCCGCTTCTTCCTTAGGGAATTTCGTATCGACGAAGCTGACGAAGGGGACAAACACGGTTCAGGGCATGATTTTGTCGCTCACCTTAACGAAGCAAGATAATGGTCGAACGGACATCAGCGGCGTTGAGCAAATCCCTACCCTTGTGGAGCGGAGAAAAGGGGAGACAACTGTGTATACCGTGGTTCCGGGGAGGTGAGGATTACATCGTTATGTTGCACGCTCCGAAAGACTGCGCTAGCGATGTAAAACAAAGCTTAACGATGAGGCGATGCTCCATCGACTCCGCGCACTCATGCTGTAACGCTGATTAACATCGCTACCGTATGCTTAACGCTCCGAAAGTCTGTGCTAGCGAGGTAAAACAAGCTTAACGATGAGGCGATGCTCCATCGACTCCGCGCACTCATGCTGTAACGCTGATTAACATCGCTACCGTATGCTTAACGCTCCGAAAGTCTGTGCTAGCGATGTAAAACAAGCTTAGCGATGAGGCGATGCTCCATCGTCTCCGTGAATTCACGCTGTAACGCTGATTAACATCGCTACCGTATGCTTAACGCTCCGAAAGTCTGCGCTAGCGATGTAAAACAAGCTTAGCGATGAGGCGATGCTCCATCGTCTCCGTGAATTCACGCTGTAACGCTGATTAACATCGTTACTGTATGCAGCACGCTCGGAAAGTCTGCGCTAGCGTTGTAAAACAAGCTTAGCGATGAGGCGATGCTCCATCGACTCCGCGAATTTATGCTGTAACGCTGATTAACATCGTTACTGTATCACTGCGGGGCGCCTCTCCAACATCTCTATATTGTACTTTGTGCAATAAAAAAGGAGGTCCGCCCGGCTCCAATCACAGTTCATTGCACAAAGTACAATGACTTTACCCAAACCGCCTGAAACTAACGACTTTTAGCCAAAATTATTGCACTTTGTACAACATAGAGGAGTGCTGAAGCCATTTTAAAGCCGAAATGTTGTACTTTGTACAACATAGAAAGACCGTCAGGCTGCATGCCTAACGGTCTTTTCTTGCTGGGGGTAGGCCGCTCCTGCCAAAATCCCCCGCGAAAAGGAACTACAGGCCGCTAATTGTGCCAAATCAGCTGTTTTCGGCATCCAAGCGGAACTACAGGGTCTTATCCGTCCACTCAAGCCTGCCATTCTGCCAAAATCGGCGAAATAGAGGACCGTAAATCCCCCTGATCTATCAAATGGCGGCTTTCCAGACAAATAGAGCATCATAGTTCCCATCGACGCGCGCCCCGGCTCTGTCTCCGAGCTCCGCTATCGCTCACTCGCCCCGGCCCGATCGCGCCCTCCGCTATCGCCCGCACGCCCCGGCCCGATCGCGCCCTCCGCTAGCCCCCGCTCGCCACAGCCAAGCCATCCAATTTGTTGTTTCACCCACAGATGAGATGGTTAAGATACTATAGGCCAGCGTCCCGCCTTAACGAAATTTTAATTCTTTTTTCAACCCTCATGTCGGATTGTATAAGATTCCATAGTTTGACATTAAGATTTAAAGACATCGAGTGTAAGTTAACATGACAAATAGTTTACATGATTAAGCTTTTAAGCGAAGGGGGGGTTCCATTGATCTCATTCCAACAAGTAGAGAAGCATTACGGCGATTTTCATGTGCTCAAAGGAATTGATCTTCAGGTCAAGCAGGGGGAAGTTGTCGTCGTCGTCGGTCCGTCAGGTTCGGGCAAAAGCACGCTGCTCAGGTGCATTAATCGATTGGAGACGATCACTAGCGGCGAACTTACCGTGAGCGAGCGCAAAGTCAGCGACAAAAAGACGGATATCAATAAGCTGCGCCGTGACATTGGGATGGTTTTCCAACATTTTAATCTGTATCCGCATAAAAAGGTCATCGATAATATCACACTTGCGCCAATGAAAGTACTCGGCCTCCCGAAGAAGGAAGCGGAAGAAACGGCGATGTACTACCTTGAGAAGGTGGGCATTCAGGACAAAGCCGGAAGCTATCCCTCGCAATTATCAGGCGGTCAGCAGCAGCGGGTAGCCATAGCCAGAGGGCTGGCGATGAAGCCAAAAATTATGCTGTTCGACGAACCGACATCGGCCCTGGATCCAGAGATGGTGGGTGAAGTGCTCGACGTCATGAAGGCACTCGCGCATGAAGGAATGACGATGGTTGTGGTCACGCACGAGATGGGCTTTGCCCGGGAAGTGGCGGATCGCGTTGTTTTTATGGATAAAGGGCAAATCGTCGAAGAGTCGCCTCCGGAGGAGTTTTTCGTCAATCCAAAAGAAGAGCGCGCACGACTGTTTCTAAACCGCGTTCTGAATCACTAGTATTTCGTTCTGCATCACTAAACCGCGTTCTGAATCACTACTAATGAGGAGATGAACTTATATGATAGCTAAAAAGTGGAATTTTATCGTGATGTTAACAGCCGTATTCGCATTGGCAGGGTGTGCCTCAACATCGACAACGGGTGGCGCATCAAGTACACCAGCAAGCTCGCCAGCAGCAAGCGCTAGCGCGCCAAGCACGGCCAAGCCGGCAGGCGGGGCATCGGTTCTTGACGAGATCAAGAGCAGAGGCAAGCTGGTAGTTGGCGTCAAATACGACACAAAGCTGTTCGGCTTGAAAAATCCGACAGGCGGCGAAGTTGAAGGCTTCGACGTGGATATCGCCAGGGCTCTGGCGAAAGAAATTCTCGGCGATGAGAAGAAAATTGAGCTCAAGGAAGTAACGTCCAAAACGCGCATCCCAATGCTCGACAATAAGGAAATCGACATGATCGTCGCAACGATGACAATCACGGAGGAGCGTAAGAAACAGGTTGAATTCTCCGATGTTTATTTTAAAGCGGGACAGTCCCTGCTCGTTAAGAAAGGCAGCCCGATCAAATCGGTTGCCGATATTAAAAAAGGCACCAAGGTACTAGCGGTAAAAGGCGCTACATCCGTTGGAAACATTAAAGCCAAAGCACCAGAGGCAACGGTGCTGGAGTTCGATAACTACCAAGATGCCTTCAGCGCTCTAAAAGCAGGGCAAGGGGACACACTGACCACAGATAATGCGATCCTCTACGGCATGGTCGCGCAAGACCCGAACTTTGCAGTCGTCGGTGACCCGTTTACGGATGAGCCTTATGGAATCGCGATGAAGAAAGGCGAAACAGCGCTCCAAGCCGTGGTCAATGAAAACTTGAAAAAGCTGCAAACGAACGGCGAATACGACAAGCTTTATAAGAAATGGATCGGCGAGGCGCCATCCAAATAACAAAGTTAAGATGGGTAGCCGCAAGCTGCCCATCTTCTGTCTATGAGGGGGGCACAAGCCGATGCCGGATTTCTCGATTTTTACCGACTATATCGATATCTATATGAAGGGCTTTGTTAACACGATCTGGGCCAGTGTCATTGCCTTAATTGGCAGCTTTATTCTGGGGACGGTCATCGCTATATTCCGAATCTCATCTGTAAAGCCCTTGCAGTGGATAGGTACGGCTTACGTGGAGTTCATTCGGAACATTCCACTCTTGCTCGTCGTTTTTGTATTCTTTTACGGTTTGCCATCACTCGGCATTACCTTGAGCGGCTTCGTCTGCGGAACCTTGGGGCTGACGGTGTACACGGCAGCTTTTATCGCTGAAGCGATCCGCGCTGGCATCATGTCCGTTCCGCTGGGCCAATCGGAGGCCGCAAGGTCCTCAGGTCTGACCTACGGGCAAACGATGTGGCATGTCGTCCTTCCGCAAGCGTTCAAAATCGTCATCCCACCACTGAGCAACCAGTTTATTAACCTGGTTAAGAATTCGTCGGTGCTAGGGGTATTTGCGGGCTTTGATCTCATGTATTTCGGGGATCAGATTGCCAGTGAGACGTACGCCACGTTTGATACGTATATTTTCGTCGCTGTGCTTTATTTGATCTTAACACTGCCGCTAAGCTACGGCGCATTGCGTCTAGAACGCAAGCTGGCGAGGGGGTGAATGAATGGATATCCTGCATGCTTTCTCCGTTGATAATATGAGGTTTATTTTCGAAGGTTTCTACATGACGCTAAAAGTTGCCCTGATTTCTATCATTCTCAGCTTTATTGTTGGCTGCGTCGTGGGGACGGTCCGCTATACGAAAATGCCTATCGTCTCACCTATTTTAGGTGTAGCTGTAGAGTTGCTCCGTAACTTGCCCTTACTGCTGATCATTTTTTTCGCCCGGTTTGCCTTACCGGATATCGGCATCAAGCTGGGGCCGATGAATGCGACAATTGTCGCGCTTACGCTTTTTGAAGGGGCGATGATTGCGGAAATTGTGCGAAGCGGGCTGAATTCCATCGACAAAGGGCAGATCGAAGCAGCTCGTTCTTCAGGACTAGGCTATGTCCAAACCCTTTGGCATATTGTGATTCCGCAGGGGCTTCGCCGTATGGTTCCTCCGCTGGTCAGCCAGTTTATCTCCCTGCTCAAAGATACTTCTCTTGCCATTGTTATTTCCTTGCCTGAACTGATGCATCATGCGAAAATAGTAATTGGACAAAGTTATAGCTACACCTTACCAATTCTGTTTGTCGTGGCTGTGCTTTATTTTGCAGTCAATTATGCATTATCGTTAGCAGCGCGAAGATTTGAAGCGAGAATGGTATAGAGAATTTGAGCTGAAAGAGGAGTCATTGACATCATGTTACACTTGAGTTGGGAAATGTTATTGTTCGTCATCATTGGAGGGTTTCTGGCCGCTTATGTAGATTCAGTCGTGGGAGGCGGGGGATTGATCGCATTACCTGTTCTCCTCGCAACGGGATTGCCACCGGCAGTCGCGCTTGGAACGAATAAACTGGCTGGCACGATGTCGTCGCTGACGAGCACCATTTCCTTTATGCGTTCAGGCCATATCGATTTCAAAGCGGTAAAAGGTTTATTCATTTTATCTTTATCAGGAGCCGTTTGCGGAACGATGGTACTGAGGCAAATTCCTTCGGATTTTCTTAAACCGCTGGTGGTCGTCATGCTGATTCTAATAACCATCTACACACTTTTCCGGAAAAATTGGGGAAACAGCTCGACATTTCGCCAGTACTCAACCAAGACAGCCCTGCTAATGGGAGGCGCCGCTTTCGGTTTGGGCTTCTATGATGGCTTTTTTGGACCTGGCACGGGTTCCTTTCTTATATTCGTTTTTCTTATGTTAGGTTTTGATTTTGTAAAAGCGGCAGGGAACTCCAAAATGCTGAATTTTGGAAGTAATATAGCGAGCTTGGCTACGTTCATGGTACTTGGTTCCATCAATTACGGCATTGGAATTCCGATGGGCATCGCGATGATTTGCGGTTCTCTGCTGGGCTCGCGCATGGCGATTCGCAAAGGTTCAGCTTATGTGCGGCCTCTATTCCTTACCGTTTGTATACTTCTAATTAGCAAGCAGATATGGGATCTAATCTAGGGGGTGATCGGCTGGGACGCTTGAAAAATGAAGGGCTACAAATGATTCTCATCGCCATTGTGACGGCAATTGCTGGCGAGTTCAAAATAACGCCCTTCAGTGGCGAAGTGTTTCGGATCGGTCTTGGGAGCAGCACATTCCTTTTGTGTCTGCTTTTACTCAAACATTTGCCTTATATCTATACAGGCATTATTACCGGAATTACCGTTCTGCTGTTTCGTACCTTAGAGGCAGGGATTATGACGCATGGCGATGTGTCGCTTGGCTGGAGCATGCAGACTCACTTGTCTGCCATGCTGTATTACATGGCTTTTGCGGTGGGCATGAGTCTGATGAAGCAGAAAATAGGGAAATTCCATCCCCTCGTGCTTGGTATATTCCTAGCGCTCATCGATCTCCTGTCCAATGAGATTGAGCTGCTGGCGCGCAGTTTCATTTTCGATACACCCTACAAGTTTTCACAGCAATTAGTGTATATATCGGTGATTGCCCTTGTAAGAAGCTACTTTGTGGTGGGCATCTACAGCAGCGTGACCATTCATCAGATGAGGGTCCTCCACAGTGAGCAGCAGAAACGGATGGAGCAGATGCTAAATACGAACAGCGGACTGTACGGCGAAGTATTTTACCTGCGAAAGTCCATGGAAACGATTGAGCAACTGACGGCCAAAAGCCACAATTTATACGAAAGAGTGAACGGCTCGGGGCTGAAAAGTTATGCCCGCACGATTTTGGAAATCACGCAACAAATCCATGAGGTAAAAAAGGACTCGCAGCGCATCCTTGCCGGCTTATTAAAGCTCTTTGACCGAGAATTCGCTTCGAATATGAGGCTGGCGGAAATCATAGAGTTTGCGATAAAATCCAATCTTGGATACAGCGGAATGATCGGCAAACGGATACGATTCACCACGGATCTGCGAATCAATTATGATTCGGATCACTATCTTCCTCTGCTGACGGTCATGAACAATCTGTTGTCCAACAGTGTGGAAGCGATCGAAGATCAGGGAGCGATTCATGTAAGTGCGTACGAGCGCGGCGCTGAAACTATTTTGACTGTCACGGATACGGGGACGGGGATTGCCGAACTCGAGAAGGATATGATTTTCGAGCCTGGCTTCACGACGAAATTCAATCAGGAAGGTTTTGCCGCAACCGGCATCGGGCTTTCTCACGTACGGGATATTGTTCATTCCTTAGGCGGGGATATTCATTTGCGTTCTGATGAGCTTGGCTCTCAGACAACTTTTGTGATCACCTTATTGACCGATACGTTGAAAAAAGGAGCGTAGAGATCATGCTGTCTTTCGGAATTGTGGACGATGATGCGGTAAGCAGGCTGATGCTGCACAAGATTATTGAAAAAGGCGGGCTAGGAGAAGTCGTAGGAACAGCAGGCAGCGGGAGCGAAGGGGAAAGAGTGCTGCTCGAAACATCTCCGGATGTCGTTGTCATCGATCTGCTGATGCCGGATCAGGATGGGATTGAGACCATCATTCGGCTCAAGGAGCAAGGTTTTCAAGGGAAGTACGTCATGATTTCGCAGATAGAAAACAAAGAGATGATCGGCAAGGCCTATCAGGCTGGCGTCGAATACTACATTCAAAAGCCGATTAACAAAATCGAAGTGGAAGCGGTGCTTTCCAAAGTCAACGAGCAGTGGAAGATCAGCCGTTCCCTGAAGGAGATTCAGGACTCTTTGACGAAGCTGAGCCTATTGAACATCAGTCCAGAGAGCGCTCGCAAAAAGCGCAGTGTGCGCGAGATTGTCCAGCCCATCCTCATGGATATGGGAATTGTCGGGGAGAGCGGAAGCCGGGATGTGACGGACATTATGGAGTATCTGACGAAGCATCATAGAGGTGATGGGATACCGCCCCTGAAGGAATTGTATGAGACGGCGGCCCGTACTCACAAATTGCAAGAAGCTGATGTGGAAAAAGAAGGGAAGGCCGCCGAGCAGCGTATTCGCCGCGCCGTTATGGCTGCTTTAGCCCATATAGCTAGCATCGGTTTGACCGATTACAGCAATCCGAAATTCGAGCATTATGCGCCGCTCTATTTTGAGTTTCAGGATGTCCGTTTGAAGATGAAAGAAATCGATGAGAATTTGAAGTCGGAGAAAAGCAAAATTAACATTAAAAAGTTTCTCCAGGTCCTTTATCTGGAAGTTACGGACAAAATGCGAAGCGAGCATTAGGCCCGGCATATGGGCGTTTTGCGGTTGCGAATTGACCGACGGTTATGATATGATTTTGTACATAGTAGGAAAAGGAGGTGAAGGTAGGATGAATCGAGAGTTTGTGAACAACCGTGTGAGCCAGTTACCTATCGCGATGGCTGGCATCGTTCATGCAGCAGCGGGCAACGGGAGAAGTCTGTCCAAATATGCTCATACGGCATTACAACTCACGAAAAGACACCTACCTTAACCTCAATCGGATGATCCGCCCAAGGTCGTAGGAATTTTCCTGCGGCCTTTTTTGCTGCGCTCAGGATGTTCAGGATAGGGTCTTTCATAACCAAGGAGGATCCTTAACGATGTTACTTATAAATGGTCAAAATATGAAGAAATACCACGGTGCCCAGCTAGTGCTGGCAGACGTCACTTTTGAGATTCATCAGGGTGAACGAATCGGATTGGTCGGACGCAACGGCAGCGGTAAATCGACCCTGCTGCGCCTCATTTCCAAAATGGAGAAGCCGGATGAGGGGCTGCTGACGGTACGCAAGGATACGCGAATCGGCTACTTAGCCCAGATTCCGACGGAGTGGGAGAGCGGTACGGTATACGATGTGCTGGCGGCTAGTTTTGCGGAGCTGCTCGAGTGCCGCGCCGCGATGACAGAGCTGGAGAAGCGCATGTCAGACCCATCGGCGATCGGAGAGCTCGATCAGCTGCTGGGGCGGTATGCGCAGCTACAGGAGCGTTTTGAGCGTGAAGGCGGCTATGAGCTGGATGCCAGAATCGACCAAGTAGCAACTGGACTTCGCATTGCCCACGAGGTATACGGGCGAAGCTTCACCTCGCTGTCCGGGGGAGAGAAGACCAAGATCGCGCTCGCCTCCCAACTGATCGGCAAGCCGGATGTCCTGCTGCTCGATGAGCCAACGAATCATCTTGATTTATTTGGCGTGGAGTGGCTGGAGGAGTACTTGACCCATTATGAAGGCGCCTGTTTCATTGTGTCTCATGATCGCTACTTTTTGGACCGGGTCGTTACCAAGATTGTAGAGCTGGAAGACGGAGAATCTTCGACTTATCTGACTTCCTATACAGGATACATGAAGGAGAAAGAAGTTCGGCTGCTGCAGCAATTCGCGGATTATCAGGAGCAGCAGAAGGTCATCAAGAAAATGAAAGAGACGATCAAGCAGCTCATGGAGTGGGGGCGTGTCGGAGGGAACGAGAAGTTTTTCCGAAGAGCGGCATCCATGCAGAAGGCGCTCGATCGAATGGAGAAGCTGAAGCGCCCTGTTCTTGATCCGAAGGCAGCTGAATTCGGGCTGAAGGTGGATGATCGCTCCGGCAAGCGGGTCATCGTGTTCGATGACGTAAGTAAGCAGTATGGGGATAAAGTGCTGCTGCGGCGGGCAAGCGGCTTGCTGGAGTATGGCGAGAAAGTGATGCTTCTGGGGCATAACGGTTCAGGGAAAACGACCCTGCTGAGGATGTTATTGGGCGAGGTGCAGCCTGACGGGGGCGATCTGGAAATCGGCGCGCGCGTGGACATCGGCTACTTGGCGCAGCAGGAGTACCCCGCTGACCAAAAGAAGACGGTGCTGGCTTACTTTTGCGAGGAAGCGAAGCTGGAAGAAGGGGAAGCTAGAAGCAGGCTAGCTACTTATCTGTTCTATGGCGCAGATGTTTTCAAGCCAGTGAGCTCGCTCTCTGGAGGAGAATGGACGCGGTTGCGGCTGGCGCTGCTCGTGCTGCGTAAACCGAATCTGCTCATTCTGGATGAGCCGACGAATCATATGGACATTGCCTCAAGGGAGGCGCTAGAGGAAGCGCTTGAGGAGTTTCCGGGCACGGTGCTTGCGGTTACGCACGACCGTTACTTCATGAACCGGCTGTCCCAGAAAATATGGGAGCTGGATCAAGGGCGCATCACCGTTTATTTGGGCAGCTTTGATGACTACAAAGCTAAGAGCGCTCAGCTGCGCGCGGCGGTGACGAAGTCGACCGGCGCAGGAACAAAGGCAGCGGCGGCCAAGGCGGAGCCGCGCATGGAATCCGCTCCGCGCGGGAAGTCCCGCAGCACGGCTGCGTTCGCGCGCGAGAGGCTGGAGCGGGACATCGCGGAAGCGGAGGCGTTGCTCGGCGAGCTCGACCAGGCGTTGGAGAATCCAGCGGCTGAGGAGCTGAGCCGCCTCTGGGCAGAGCGCGAAGCGGCGCAGGGCGCGTTGGATCGGCTGTATGCGGAGTGGATACAGTATGAATGATAGGAAGAGGGGAGCCGCGGGCTCCTCTTTTTTTGTTATCGGCGGCGGAGAGATGGAACTCTGCTCCGCTATTGTAGTGTAAAGCGCCCCCTTGCCCTGTTAAGGGGAACTAGGGGGCGCTATTTCGCTTGATTTCGCTTGATTTGGCCGCTATGCAGGTCTTCGCGGACAAATAAGGGCCTGTAGTTCCGCAAAGTCTGCGAAACAGGCTGATTTAGCCGAAATAGAGGACCACAGTTCTCCTGAGCTAGCCCAAAGCCGCACCCTAGCGCTGCGCTCTATCCCTACGCTAACCCTGAACCCAACGCACAGGGATCTCCACACGCTGCGGGTTGTACTGACCGCTGCACTGCTCAAGCAGCAAGCTTACGGCGGAAAGCGCCATCTGCTCCTCATCTTGCAGTACGTGCGAGATTCCCGGGATTTCCGGATCGTCGAAGGACACGAGTACAGTGTTTGGATTTAGTCCCTCCTCTTTAAGGAGGGCATGATGCGTAAGCTTCGCCATCTCGGCTGTCAAAGCAAAAACAGCTGTTAGGCTGGGATGCTGATGCAGAAATTTAACGACATAAGCTGAGGTGTCGCCGGTCCTGAGGATGTCGATGGGCACGTGGCACCATAAGCTTTTATCAATGGGAATATTGCTGTCAATATAAGCCTTTTCGAAGCCATGGGTACGGTCCTCAATGGTCGTATTCGTATTATCCGGGGAAATGAGTGCAATTTGCCGATGGCCTTCCTTAAGCAGATGATTAACGGTCTCATAAGCGCCGCCCCAATTATCGGATGTTATCCGGTACGTATCGATATTTCGCAAGTAACGGTCAATAAAGACAAAAGGATACTTATCTAAAGAGAGACGAAGCAGCGATTCGTTATAACTTTCATCTTCCGTAGGGAAAACAATGATGCCGCGGACGCCTTGCGTGCTGGTAAGCTGTTGGACGGCCCGTGATTCTTCATGGGAAGATTCCCGGGTAATATGCAGGACAAGCTGATAGCCAGCTTCCTTGACATAATACTCGACATAATCGACCAGTCGTTGGATGACCTTTGTTTTCATCGTAGGGATGATCAGACCTATGTAATTGTAATTATGATTGTGCAAAGCTGGCGCTACAGGGATCGATCGGCTCGTAGTTTCCACAGTCACGGAAGCGGGATCTGACGATACAAAGGTTCCTTTCCCTTGAATACGGGTGACGAGCCCTTCGTCTACCAGGACGGCCAAGGCGTTTTTCACCGTAATTTTACTGACCATAAATTCATCCATGAATTCCTGCTCGGAGGGCACACGGTCTTTGGGACGAAGCTCGCCTGAAATAATCTGGTCTTTGATGGATTGGTAAATTTGTTTATAGAGAGGAACTTTGTTCATGCGAGCATCACCTGATTCTTCATAATCTAGCTAGCTTCATTGTACTTAGTAAATCAATAAAATGGAATATGTTTAATATAATAAATATGATTTTATACTAAATTGGTTATATAAATATGGGATTTTATGTACTATAATTCGATATGTAAAGCGCTTACACGTCGTTAATTCCAATCTAGGGGGAATCATTGTTATGAAAAGGAAGCTACAAGTAACTTCAGCTGCGGTCCTGGCATCGATGCTTTTACTATCTGCTTGCACATCAAGCCCGAGCACAACGCAAAATGATAGCGCAACCAAGCCTGGCGAGCCGGTCAAGCTGAGCTTCTGGACGTTTAATGAACTGCATCAGAAATTTTTTGAAAGCATGGCAGAGTCCTGGAATAAAGCACATCCGGATCAGTCGATTAAACTAGAAGCAACAACGTTCCCTTATGATGATAACCACAATAAACTGCTGGTGGCGCTGCAATCCGGTACAGGTGCCCCCGATATGGCTGACATTGAAATCAGCAAAATTGGTAATTTTCTGAAAGGTGATGTCCAGCTGACGCCTCTAAACGATATTGTTGAGCCAGAGAAAGCGAATCTGGTCATGTCTCGACTCGATAATTATGCCAAGGAAGGCAAGTATTACGGCATTGACTACCACGTAGGCGCTCAAGTTATCTACTATAACAAGGAAATTCTCGATAAAGCAGGCGTGAATGCGGACAATATCAAGACTTGGGACGATTATGAAAATGCAGGCAAACAAGTTCTCGAAAAGACCGGGAAGCCAATGACGACCGTCGAAACGCAGGATCAGTGGAGCTTCTGGCCACTCGTTGTTCAACACGGTTCAGATTTTCTAGACAAAAGCGGTAATGTAACGCTGGGAGATCAAGCGAATAATGATGTGTTATCTTACCTTCAAAAGCTGGTAAAAGAGAAAGTAGCGATTGTGGCTCCAGGCGGCTTTCATCATGCGGAAGAATATTATGGTTTCATGAATAAAGGCGGCGCAGCTTCTGTCTGGATGCCGATGTGGTATATGGGCCGGTTTACGGACTATATGCCTGATCTCAAAGGCAAAATTATCATTAAACCGATGCCGGTATTTAAACAAGGCGAGATGCGCTCTTCAGGAATGGGTGGTACGGGTACGGTCATTACGAAACAATCGAAAAATCAAGATGTTGCGAAGAAATTCCTGTCCTATGCCAAATTGTCCAAAGAGGGGAACATCCAGATCTGGTCGCAGCTCGGATTTGATCCGATTCGTACGGATGTTTGGAATGACCCGGCGCTGAAAGCGGACAATAAATTCACTTCGTATTTTGGTAAAAATCTATGGGACGTTCTCATTTCTGTAAAAGGTGAAATCGCGCCTACGAATATTAAAGAGAAAACGCCGGCCGTGTCTGATTACCTCAAGACAAAGACGATATTCCAAGCGTTGAATGAATTGAAAGATCCGAAACAAGTACTGGACGATGCCGTGAAAAATATCAAGTAGTTCGAACGCCTCGCGTTCCGTTGCTGGCTTTGCCTTCGCTATGTTACACGGCTTAGGTGAAGCTCGGCAGCGCTTCTAGAGAGGAGTAGCGATAGCCAATATGAGTAAATTTCTGTATTCCTCCCGGGTGGCTCCTTATGTGTTTGTTTTGCCATTTGTCTTGTCCTTTCTTATTTTCTTTGCCTATCCGGTCGTGAACACGATTGTCATGAGCTTCCAGGAGGTTCTCCCGGGTCAAACGCACTTCATTGGGCTGGCAAATTACAAAAATTTATGGAGCGAGTCTTTTTTCACAGCATTGAAAAATAGCAGCAGGTATACGTTTTGGACCATTCTGGTGTTAATTCCAATGCCGCTTGTGCTGGCTGTATTCCTGAATGCTAAGCTCACCAAGGCGAGCGCTTTTTTTCGTTCGGCTTTGTTTATTCCGTCACTCACTTCGGTCGTTGTGGCGGGTACGATATTCCGGCTTGTTTTCGGTAGTTTGGACGAGTCTGTGATGAACGGTTTCCGTCATTTGCTGGGCATGCCGAGTATTAACTGGCTCGCTAACTCAGCGACGGGTATGCTTGTCATGGTCATACTAGCGACTTGGCGTTTTACTGGCGTAAATATCATTTATTTCTTGTCAGCGCTGCAAAGTATACCGCATGAATTATACGAGTCGGCGGAGATTGACGGCGCGAACAAATGGGACCGCTTCTGGCGCATTACGCTGCCTTTATTGAAGCCGGTTGCGATTTATGTCATTACGATTTCCATCTACGGCGGCTATTCCATGTTTACCGAGAGCTTCATTCTGTGGAATGGCAATCGGTCCCCGAATGACATTGGTTTGACGATGATTGGCCTGCTCTACCGGGAAGGCATCGAGCGCAATAATTTGGGCTTTGGTTCCGCAATTGGTATTACATTGTTAGCGATTACGATGGTGCTGAATGTCATTCAGTTAAAATTTTTCGGCTTATTTAAAAAGGAGGACTAGGACATGCAAATTGAAAGAAACAAACTCCTTCAATCCTCCCTATTGATCTTGCTGTTTGCCGTGCTTGCGATTCTTGCTCTGTTCCCGTTCTACAGTCTTGCGTTGGCCTCGTTAAAACCATCCAAAGAGATGCTGCGCTATGGGCTTAATGTGAAGCTGCAGCCGGAGCTGTTATCTTTTCATAATTATTCGTTCCTGTTTTCTGCCTCCGCCAAAAAGTATTTAATATGGTACAAGAACAGTGTGCTGATCTCGATTGTTTATACGATATTTTGTTTGCTTTTATCGTCTATGGTGGGTTACGGGCTGGCGATGTACCGTTTTGTCGGGAGAAATATCATTTTCCTCTTCGTGCTTCTCGTAATGATGGTGCCTGTGGAAATTATCATGCTCCCGCTTTATAAGCAGATGATCAGCTTCCGCTTAATTGATACGTATGCCGGGGTTATCCTGCCTTTTGTCGTAGCACCGCTGCCGATCTTCTTCTTCCGGCAATATGCGGCCGGGTTGCCTAAGGATTTCCTTGATGCGGGGAGAATTGACGGCTGTTCGGAATACGGGATCTTTTTCAAAATTATGATGCCTTTGATGGCTCCGGCTTTCGGGGCTATGGCTATCCTGCAGGCTCTTGCGAGCTGGAACAGCTTTGTCTGGCCGCTAATTGTGCTCAAAACGGGTGAGAAGCTGACGCTGCCCATCGGTCTATCCAGTCTAGTCACGCCTTATGGCAACAACTACGATATTCTGATTGCTGGATCCGTGCTGGCGATTGTACCAATTCTCATTGTCTTCATCTTCTTCCAACGTTTCTTCGTGTCGGGACTTACAGTTGGCGGTGTGAAAGGCTGACAGACAGACAGACAGACAGACAGACAGACAGACAGACAGACAGACAGACAGACAGACAGATAAACAGATAAACAGACAGATAAACAGACAGATAAACAGACAACAGATAAACAGACAAACAGAGAGAGTATTAAAGGAGACTAACCTATGAAAAACTTGGAAACCAACGTGATTAAACCTCTTTTGGAGCAGCGTGCTGATCCATGGATATACAAGCATACGGATGGATTTTATTATTTTACAGCGTCGGTACCTGAGTATGATCGCATTGAAGTGCGTCGCTCTGCGACGATTGAAGGTTTGAGTGAGGCGAACCCAGTCGTAGCCTGGAGGAAATATAGCGAAGGCCCGCTGAGTGCCAATATTTGGGCGCCGGAGATCCATTATGTAGCGGATAAATGGTATATCTATTTTGCTGCGGCTAGAACGACAGAAACGAATGAGGGCCTCTTTGACCACCGAATGTTTGTTCTTGAAAATGATGCGGCAAATCCTCTGGAAGGGGAGTGGGTGGAGAAGGGGCAGCTGCGCACCGAGTGGGAGAGTTTTGCGCTAGACGCTACCTCCTTCGAGCATCGTGGCATCCGGTATTTGGTCTGGGCACAGAAAGACCCTGAAATTGTCGGGAATTCGAACCTTTACATCTCGGAAATGAGCAGTCCGTGGACGCTCCAAGGTAAGCAGGTCATGATAACAACGCCGCAGTATGATTGGGAAATCATCGGCTTCAAGGTTAATGAGGGTGCGGCGGTATTGAAGGCTAATGGACGCATCTTCCTCTCTTTTTCCGCAAGTGCGACTGACTATAATTACTGCATGGGGCTGTTAACGGCAGATGAAGACGCGGATTTGTTGGACCCGCAGTCGTGGTCGAAATCAAAGTCGCCGGTTCTCTCAACCGATGAGAACATTGCTCTTTATGGGCCAGGACACAACAGCTTCACGGTGTCGGAGGATGGTTCACAGGATATTCTCGTGTTCCACGCGAGGAATTATAAAGAGATTGAGGGCGATCCGCTTTACGATCCCAATCGTCATACGTTTGTTCGCGTGCTGAAGTGGCACGAGGACGGCACGCCGGACTTTGTAGGTTCCGTGCTTAGTGACTAATAAGCTGACAAAGGCTGTTCCGCAAGGTCTGAAAAGGCCGGGGGACGGCCTTTTTTTGTTTCCTTGGAGCGTCGCCTCTATTTTGCAACCGTTCCGCCACCGTTCCGACATGGAAGTCGATTATCACAATATGATAAGCTTAGAGTACTTAATAAAGGAGGCGATTGCTGTGATACAAGTATTTCCTGCGCATACACGAAACAGTTCGGATTTGGGCTGGCTCAAGGGGTATAAGAGCTTTTCGTTTGGTGATTATTTTGATGAAAATAATACGGGTTTCGGGGTTATGCGCGTGTGCAATTATGATGAAATTGCTGCAGGTCGCGGTTTTGGGCCGCATCCGCACAGCGATATGGAAATTGTCAGCGTCGTTCTCAGCGGAGCTATTAAGCACGAGGATAGTTTAGGGAATGTGGCAGTAACGGCGGCAGGTGGCGTTCAGCGCATGTCAGCGGGCAGCGGCGTGATTCATGCCGAGTACAATGCTTCGGATTCAGAGCCGCTCAGCCTGTTCCAACTCTGGTTTATGCCTGCGAAACGGGGCATGGAGCCGTCCTTCGAGAATGTGACCTATGTACCAGAGGCAATGACGAATGCTTTGCTGCCGGTTGTAACGCCTGAAGGTGGCGAGCACCAAGCTAGAATCTACCAGGATATGAGCGTCTATCTCAGCAAACTGGAAGCGGGCAAAGAGCTGGTCTTCAATCAGGGCGAGAATCGGCGTATTTTTCTTATGGTCATAAGCGGGAAGTTAGAGGCCAATAAGGTTCAGTTGGAAACCATGGACAGTGCGCGCATGGAGGCGGAATCAACGCTTGCGCTTCGTGCTGCGGAAGATGCCCATTTCATGTTAATCGATCTGCCATAACAAGGAGGCTGCGGAGATGAAGGAACAATTTTTGGTGAAGCATGCGGTAGGCGGTCGGGCATTTATCGATACAGGTAAGCAGCCTGTTGATTATACGTATAAGCAGGTAGAAGACCAATGGGTTTTCAACGTGAAGATTGATAGGGAGCGTATTGCTGAGCTTTTAAAATGGAAAGATGAACTTAATGTTTTTATTTTTCAAGAGTTTGAGAATCAACCGACACGGAAAGTATGGTTCTATGTTGGCGATGACGCCGTCCATTATTCAGAGGAGCAGGGCGAGTTAACCATTATCGCTGGCTCTCAAATAGCCTATGTACCTGAACAATTTAGCGCACAATTGTAAGAGATAAGGAGCCCTGGCGGGAGGAAAGCCACTGGGAGCTTCTAGGAATCGGAGTGGAGTTACACCTATGAAAGAAGTGCAGGATCAACTGTTAGACAAGGCCGTTCCTTTTATTAGAGAATGTTATCGTGAATTAGGCAAAAGCGAGAGCGAAACCGAAGCTCGCATTGCCGAGATTACCCGTTCCATCGGGTACAAGGGTTCCTATGAGCACACGCTGCAAGAACTGGAGCATGGGGCCAAAATGGCTTGGCGCAACAGCAATCGCTGTATTGGGCGATTGTTCTGGGAGTCGCTGACCGTGCAGGATGCTCGTCATGTAGAAACGGAAGATGAGATGGCGAAAGCCCTCTTTCGGCATATTGAGACGGCGACGAATAACGGGAAGATTCGCCCGATGATTACGGTATTTTCGCCTGAGCAGGGGGCAGCTCCGGGGGCTTTTATCCATAATGCACAGCTGATTCGATATGCAGGCTATGAGACGGAGGACGGCATCGTAGGCGATCCGGCTTCCTTGCAAATCACGGCCATGTGCCAATCTCTCGGATGGCAAGGGGCGGGGACGTCCTTCGATGTCCTGCCGCTGGTCCTTCAGATGGGGAATAACACGCCGAAGTTCTATGAAATTCCGAGCGGACTGGTCAAAGAAGTGGCTATCACGCATCCGGATATCGCGGCAATGGCGGATTTGCAGCTCAAATGGTACGCGGTGCCGATCGTATCTAACATGTATCTTGAGATTGGGGGCATCCATTACTCGGCGGCCCCTTTCAACGGTTGGTACATGGGTACAGAGATCGGAGCTCGTAACTTCGCTGACGAAGCGCGATATAACATGCTGCCGCGTGTAGCTGCTGTGATGGGGTTAGATACTCGGCGCGATGCTTCCCTCTGGAAGGATCGGGCGCTTGTGGAGTTGAATGTGGCTGTGCTGCATTCTTTTCAGCAGCAAGGCGTAGCCATTGTTGATCATCATACCGCAGCGAGGCAGTTCAAGCGGTTCGAGGAGAAAGAGGAGAAGGCCAGCCGTGAGGTCACGGGCGACTGGACATGGCTGATCCCGCCGCTTTCTCCGGCGACGACGCATATTTTTCATCAGCATTATAGCAATGAAGTGAAGCTGCCTAACTTTTTGTATCGGGATGAAGCGTAGGGGGAACATGGCAGGCGCCTTTGGCGGCCTGCTTTTTTGTTGCTGGGTGAGGGGGAGATTCGCGCCAAGTAACCATTCTACTTTAGCTGCCCGTACTGCTCCTAGTAACTAATCTGCTCCAAATGTCCGCACCGCACCAAGTAACTATTCTGGTCCAAATGCCGCACTGCTCCAAGTAACTAATCTGGTCCATGTCCGCACTGCTTCAAGTAACTAATCTACTCTAAATGCCCGCACCGCACCAAGTAACTATTCTGGTCTAAATGTCCGCACTGCTCCAAGTAACTAATCTGCTCCAACTGCCCGCAGTACTCCAAGTAACTAATCTGCTCCAACTGCCTGCACTGCACCAAGTAACTAATCTGCTCCAAATGCCCGTAGTACTCCAAGTAACTAATCTGCTCCAAATGTCCGCGCCGCACCAAGTAACTAATCTGCTCCAAATGCCCGCAGTACTCCAAGTAACTAATTTGCTCCAAATATCCGCACTGCTTCAAGTAACTAATCTGCTCCAACTGCCTGCACCGCACCAAGTAACCACTCCGCGCCAACTGCCCGCACCGCACCAAGTAACTATTCTGCCTCACCTCCCAAATCTACGTTGCACTTTTTACAACATAAGAACGGATTACACCCTGCAATCCTGCGCTTCCTTGTACAAAGTGCAATCATTTTGGATGAAATGGCATTAAACAAGCTGGATTTAGCCATTATTGTTGTACAAAGTGCAATATAGAGGAGGAACGAGTTGATATGCGACCAAATTGTTGTACAAAGTACAATATAGGTAAGCCTAGAAGCGTATTACATCCAGTACCGTTAGGCTTGCTGCCTTTACGGCTTTTATTAATTTGTTTGGTGTGAGAGGTGCGATAGTAGCGAGCGAGTATGCATACCAGCCGCTTACGGACAGAGCGACCCTTATTGAGTGAAAAAGAGGTGAAATCAAATTGTAACGGACACCAAAGCAGCTATTCACATTGCTCACGTGCATTTTGCTCCAATTATCCACGAATAACGACACTGGTGTCCGTTAGTTTGGATAATGGATGAATTTAGCCGAAATAACGTCCGTAGGGTCCGTTAAATTTTTCACTCGCCCTTCGCTTTCACTCAACGCCGTCGCTCAGCCGTCACTGTCCACCCTCACCGCTACCTACCTCCTGCATCCTTCACCCTCCGTTTTGTATATACTTTTTTCACACGTCTGTAGTATGATTTGGCAAGAAACATGTGCACGAATCCAGATGGAAAAGGGGAACCCCACTTGTGGCAGAAGGTGGCTAATTGGAACACACTGCGTAATCAAATGCTGGCCGGCTTCGTTTTTGTAATGATCATCGTGCTCATTTGCGCCGGCGCCATTACGTTCAACTCGGTATCCACCCTCCTGAACACGAAAGCGGAAACGCAGATGAAGCAAATCGCCTCGCAAGCGAACGGCAGGCTCGAAGCGATCATTTCGCAAATTGACATGCTAACGCTGCAGGCCGTCAATGACGCCTATCTACAGCAGCTATTTCTTTCAAATGTGCTAGGCAAAGAGGTGACCTTTAGCGAGCGGCAGGCGTTGTTGAAAATCGCCAATCACATACAAGCGTATAGCGGTGTAAGCAACGTGGAGCTGTACACGACTGGATTTGTACGTTTGTTCCCGCTGGATGATCAGAAGATGTCCGATCGGGTGGACAACTATTGGATCGAGCAGGCGGACAAGGAAAAAGGAAAGTTAGTCTGGATCGGGAATGATCCGAAGGAACCCGGTACGGTTCTTGCGATTCGACGGATCAATTTAATTGACCGTTGGTTTTCGAACGGCGGGTATTTGCTTGTCCGTATCAACAGCAGCTATTTTGATTTTCAGAAACAGTTAGCAGATACAGGCAACCACCAGGAATTGCTGGTGCTGGCAGACAGCTCAGGTAGACCTATCATACCGGATGGTGAGGTACCCGTTGGTGAAGTCACGGATGGTGTAGGCGAGTTAATGCAGACCTCCTCTCAGACGGTAACGATCAAACAGAAACGCTACATTCTGGTGAAGCAGCCATCGGAACAAACCGGATGGACACTTATGATTTTGTATCCAGTCAGCGATATTACCGATGGGATCTCCGTGCTGCGTTGGGCGATTATCGTATCCGGGGCGATTGGACTGGTGTTGTTCATTATTCTCTCGTTCTTGCTCTCCATGATGATTACGCGGCCAATTCTAAGGCTTATGCGAGCTATGAGAAATACGAGGCAGGGCGTGCTCACGCCTAATCTTACGAAAACGTATACAACAGAGTTGAACGATTTGAATGTGACCTACAATCAGATGGTGGACAACATCAACGGACTCATTAAACTCGTGTATGAGAAAGAAGTGATCCAAAGCCGAACGGAACTGCAAGCGCTTCAAGCGCAGATTGATCCACATTTTTTATATAATACGCTGGAAGCTCTGTACTGGTCTTTGCAGGATAAAGATGAGGAGGAGCTGGCGGATCTCGTTGTCGCGATGTCGGACTTGTTCCGCTACGTGATTGGCAGTCCCAATAAGGATGAATGGGTGTCGATGGGAGAAGAATTGGAGCACATTAAGCGGTATTTGAGCATTATGAGTGTGAGGTTCGGTTCCCGTCTGGTTTGGGAAATTAACATCGATGATGCGTACAATCATGTCCTCATTCCCAAACTGCTGATTCAGCCTTTGGTGGAAAATGCGATCCTGCATGGCTTGGAAGGAAAAACAGATCCTGGTCTCATCACAATCCGTGTAGAGCCTTCGCCACTGGAAGCTGCGGAGCTGCGCATCACGGTCAGCGATGATGGACCGGGGATGAGCGAGCAGACGCTCCAAGCCGTCAAGGATGCGATGGAACGCGGGGGCGCACCTTCGGGCAAAGGAAAGGGCATGGCGATTTCCAATGTCCAGCGCCGCATTCAATTGTATTATCCAGCCTTGGCAGAGGGCAGCAGAGGCTTATCCATCCACAGTATTCCGCGTCAGGGGACAAGCGTCAGCTTCGATATTCCGATTCATAAGGAGGATAACGATGATTTCACCGAGCAAAACAATTCTGATCGTCGACGATGAGCCGCTGACCAGGGAAGGCATCCGCAAAACGCTCGAAGCCTGGTCGATCGGCCGCTATCACATCATAAGCAGCAGCAATGGAACGGAAGCGCTGGAAGTATTGAACACCCGCCCGGTGCATCTGCTTATCACCGATATTCGCATGCCGGAGATCAGCGGACTGCAAGTCGTAGAGGACTCGCGCAGTACAGGGCATAAACCTGTCGTTATCGTCATCTCGGGACATCCGGATTTCCAATATGCTCAAACAGCCATTCAGCTAGGCGTCGTTAACTATTTGCTGAAGCCGATTAAAAAGAGTAAGCTCCTTGAAGCCGTTGAGCAGGCGCTGCAGATTGAAGAGGAGCGCGGGCGCGTGGAAACGATGGAGAAAATGGTTGATTCCCGGCTCATGCAAGCCAAAACCGTCTCCATGAACTACAGTCCTCCCGTTAGGCAAGCTGTGCTTTATGTAGAGGAGCATCTCCAGGAACCTCTAGGTATGAGCGAGGTGGCCGGGCATATCCATTTGAACCCGAGCTATTTTAGTGCTCTTTTTAAGGAACAGACAGGCTTCACTTTCAGTGAATATGTCACGAGGAGCCGGATTCAGAAAGCGAAGGAGCTTCTTTTGCAGACTAGGCTGACGATAGCGGACATTTCCGAGCAGATTGGGTACCAGACATCGAAATATTTCATCAAACTGTTCAAAGACTATGAAGGGATCAGCCCGAATCAATACCGCAAGCAGGCGAACGAGAACGAAGAGAAATTAGAAACCCAAAAATAGTGGTATATTTCCCGATAGCCGTTACTCCCTGTCGTCTCAATGAAAGCGCTACAATAAGACTCGTAGCAAACATAGTTTAAGGGGGAAACAACGCATGGCAAGAAAAACGCTTACATGGACGATGACGACGATGCTTAGTCTTGGTTTGGTACTATCCGGGTGCTCCAGTTCTACAACGGAGAGTGCCAGCACACCGCAGCCAGCCAAAGAAACAGCCAAGGCAGGCGGAGAAAGCGCGCAACCAGCTAAGAAAGTAACGATCAAAATGATGCACCTCTGGCCGACCGGTAACTCCGCAACGCAAAACAAAATTGTAAACGATATCATTAAAGAGTATCAAACAGCAAATCCCAATGTGACAATTGAACAAGAAGTGCTTGAGAATGAGCAATATAAAAATAAAATGAAGGTCCTGTCCACTTCCAACGCTTTGCCGGATGTAGGCTTCACATGGGCTGCAGGCTACATGGATCCTTATGTGAAAGGCGACATGTTCGCTCCACTTGACGATCTGCTGCAAGGAGATTTGAAGGATAAATTCGTTAACGGAACGACGAACGCCTATGCTTTTGGCGGTAAAACCTACGGGCTTCCCGTGGAACTGAACATCGTGCCCGTGTATTACAATAAAGCGATTTTCGCGAAATATAACCTGCAAGTGCCGAAAACCTACGATGAATTCAAAAATGTGGTCAAAACGCTAAGCACCAACGGGGTTGCCCCAATCGCGCTTGGTAACAAGGACCGCTGGACCGGGTCCCTGTGGTACATGTACCTAGCCGATCGTATTGGCGGACCGGAAACTTTGAAGAAAGCCATTGACCGCTCCGGTTCATTCAACGATCCTGGTTTGGTTCGCGCCGCTTCCGAAATTACGCAGCTGGTTGATATGAACGGGTTCAACAAAGGCTTCAACGGGCTTTCTAACGATGAGGGCAAAGCGGAATTCATGAACAGTAAAGCAGCTATGTATATGATGGGAACATGGGAGCTGCCGAATTACACAACGAACAAAGATGTTCCACAAGTCTTCAAGGATCAAATCGGCTTCTTTAAATTCCCGACCGTCGATGGCGGCAAAGGGAACTTGGACAGCTGGGTTGGCGGACCGGGCGTAGGTTTGTTCGTTGCGAACAACTCGAAAGTCAAAGAAGAATCCAAGAAATTCGTCAGCTTCTTCGTTCAGAAGTGGGGCGAGCACGCGATTTCCGAAGCGGGTGTTATCCCAGCGACGAAAGTTGATACTTCCAAAGTGAAGCTGCCGCAAATGTACATTGACTTATTAAATGAGCTGAATAAAGCCAGCAACATCACATTGTTCGCTGACGTACAGATGAAACCAGCTTCCGCTGAAGTTCATCTGAATATGATTCAAGCGTTGTTCGGCAAGGCCGTCTCGCCCGAAGAATTTGCGAAAAAGCATGAAGAAGCATTGGCCAAAGAAGGTAAGTAACCAAACTAAACGAGTGGGAAGGACATATCCCGACACCGCGGTATGTCCTTTTCCTATATCGGTAAGAAAGGGAAGTGTCAGCTATGGATAAAGTCATGTCCAATAAATCCATGATTGCCTTGTACGTCATTCCCTCGTTACTTCTGGTTGTGGCCCTTATCTACATGCCGATCGTCATGACGGGCTATTACGGATTAATGAAATGGGACGGCGTCGGTAAAATGAGCTTTATCGGCTTGCAAAATTACATGGAGCTGCTGCGTGATGAATTGTTCTGGAGCAGTGCCAAGCATTCTTTTCTACTTGCGATCTTTTCGGCGCTGAGCCTACTCGTCTACTTGTTGGTAGCGCTAGTACTATCGGCCAACCTTCGCGGAGCGAATCTGTTTCGCAAAGTATATTTAATTCCGATGCTGCTGTCCTCAGTTGCAATTGCCCAACTATGGTTGAAAATTTTCCACCCGACGAACGGAATGCTCAATCATATTCTCGCGTCGCTGGGGGTCGAACATACGCCTGAGTGGCTCTCCAATCCATCGATTGTTCTCTATGCCATTTTTATTCCAATCCTGTGGCAGTACGCGGGATTCTATATTCTGATTTACTATGCCGCTTTGAAAAATGTGCCTACCTCGCTGATTGAATCCGCGCGCATCGACGGCGCCAGCCCATGGCGAATTGCGCTATCCATTCGCATTCCTTTGATCGCCGAAGTCATGAAAGTGACCGTAGTCCTTGCGGTTGTCGGGTCGTTGAAATATTTTGACCTGATCTATGTTATGACAGGTGGCGGACCCAATGGTGCCAGTGAAGTTATGGCCTCATACATGTACCGCAAAGCGTTCAAAGGCTACGATTTCGGCTACGCCAGCGCTATTGGCTTTTTCCTATTGATCATCTGTCTCGTTGTGACATGGTTGATTCGCAAGGCGACAGCATCCAAAGATAATATCCAATATTCGTAACGAAAGGAGCTTGATTAGGGTGAATATCGAAACGATTGAGCGTCAAGCGCAGCCTCAGATGATACGGAGCAAGCTGCCGGAGCGGATTGGATATGGCGTGCTGTATGCTATTTTGACCATCGTCGCTGTAATCCAGGTCGTTCCTTTGTTGTGGCTTATGTTGTTTTCTTTAAAAAATAACGAAGAAATATTCAACCTGGCGCCAATGGCCTTTCCGGAAAGACTGCGTTGGGAAAATTATGAGAAGGTATGGACGCAGGGCCATATCAATAATTACTTTTTCAACAGCGTCTGGATGACAGTGGTCTCTGTGGCGGTTACCGTATTGTTGGCTAGCCTAGTTACGTTCGCATTAACGCGGATGAAGTGGAAGCTGCAATCGTTCGTGCTGGGTCTGTTCATGGTCGGATTGATGATCCCGGTGCACTCAACGTTGATCCCGCTGTTCAGTTTTTTCACAAAAACACATTTGACTAATCATCCGCTGTCCATCATCCTGTCGTACATCTCTTTCAATCTGCCGATTACGATTATGATCATGCTCGGATTCTATTACACGTTGCCTCGTGAAGTGGAAGAAGCGGCAGTTATGGACGGGTGCTCGGTGAATCGGATGTTCTTCAGCATCACGCTGCCGATGACGGTATCGGTGTTATCCACGGCTGTTATTATCAATATGATTTACAACTGGAACGAGTTTATTTTCGTTAATACCTTCATTAGTTCCGAGAAATACAAAACGCTAACGGTCGGGGTGCAAAATTTTATCGGTCAATATACGACGGACTGGGGAGCTATCGGCGCTACGTTGATGATCAGTATTTTACCGATACTGCTGGCTTTCCTGCTGCTTAGCAATCGTATCGTGGAAGGTATTGCTGCGGGTTCTGTAAAAGGGTAATAAAATCATAGAACAGTCACTTTTCGAACTCTCGTCTAGCGGGGGTTTATTTTTTTGTGAAAAAGTGGACTTAACTAGGTACGGACAGATGTGACACACTATGTTACAATAGGACAATGCAAAATTGACCTACGGATGGATCGACTGGATTCATAGGGTACTGTAACTAGACATTGAAAGAAGGATTGGACGATGAAAAAAGGGCTTTGGTACGCCATTATTGCCTATATCGCATGGGGCTTGCTGCCTGTTTATTGGCGGTCATTTGAGTCGCTGCTTGCTGGAGAAATCTTAGCACACCGCGTCATTTGGTCATTTGTATTTATGGCGCTGCTTCTATTCGTAGGGCGCGGCAAAATGAAGCAGCTTCGAGAGATGTTCACAAACCGCAAGACATTGCTCGTGGTCGCGGCCAGCTCGATCTTAATTTCATCCAACTGGCTGATCTTCATCTGGGCGGTCAACAACGGACATGTCATAGAGACGAGTATCGGATATTACATTACACCGCTGTTTAATGTTATGCTTGCCGTCCTGTTCTTGCGTGAGAAACCTAGCCGCAGTCAGTGGCTTGCTGTCGCTTTGGCGGGGGCCGGCGTTTTGGTCGCTACGATCGACTATGGCAGATTCCCGTGGGTATCCTTGTCGCTAGCGGCTTCGTTCGGGGTTTATAGCCTAGTGAAAAAGAAGGTTTCCTACGAAGCTTCTATTGGACTGGCTGGGGAAACGGCGATCGTTTTCCCTATCGCTGTCGCTTATGTCGTTTACTTGCATTTCACTCATCATGAAGCGGCTTGGTCGCTTCCGACAGCTTCGTTTGTCATGCTTTTATTGTCAGGCGCAGCAACAGCTTTGCCTTTGCTGTGGTTCGCCAAAGCAGCGGCTCGGCTTCCGTTATCGATGCTCGGCTTCATTCAATACATCGGCCCCTCCATTACGCTGCTGCTCAGCGTATTCGTATTTAAGGAGAAGTTTTCGCCTGTGCTGCTTATCAGCTTCTCCTTGATCTGGGCGGCTCTCATCGTCTACGCTTTGGCGTCGATGCGTGTGGCTCGGACGACGGCTGCTGCTTCTGCTGCGGAGGCGGGTTAACCCGGGCTTAAAGTGGCACGGGCCAAAGCCAAGACGCCGGAAAGGAACTACAGGGCGCTTTTTGAGCTGATTCAGCCCGACGCACGTTCCAAACGGAACTACAAGACGCTATTCACACTCAGATTGGCGTATTTTCACCAAAGTCGGCTGAATAGAGGATCATAGTTCCCACTAACCTGCCAAATGTCGTTTTTCGGCAAAATAGCGGATCACAGTTCCGCCTCACGTGTCAGTCAGCGAAGTATAAAGGGTTATCCGTCGTACAAGTCATAATTGACTTATACGACGGATAGCCTTTTTTTATTGCTCCGAGCTGTAATCTTCTTTGGAATTTAATTTTATTTTAATATTTAAAAATTGAAATAAAATTTCTTGATTTGGCGACTAGGAATCCGTTACGATAGGAGAAGATCATCTTGTATTTTTAAAAAAATATTCGTATGATATTAGTAATTTTAGCTCCGATAATATATGGCGAGTAGGGAAAAGCGATGGCAATTAACGATAACATTTTGATCAAAATTCGGGATATGAAAGAAAGTCTTACGCCTGTAGAGAAGCTGGTAGCGGAGTACATCTTAGAGAATTTAGAAGAGATTCCTCATTTATCGATTAAAAGTCTTGCTCAATTGACGAAAACTAGCGACGCATCGGTGCTGCGGTTCTGCAAAACGATGGGCTACAAAGGTTACCGTAATTTCATCGTCAGCATCTCTGCTTCAATTGGCTCTATGGATGATGAGCAGAAGGATCAGTATACCGATATTCAGCCTGGGGATGATCTTTCGATTATTATCTCTAATATTTCCCGTAACAATAGTAAATCGATTGAAGATACATTAAGTGTGATTGATAAAAATGAAATCGCCCGTGCGGTTAAAGTGCTGCGCGATAGCAGCCGCATTGTTTTCTTCGGAATTGGTGCATCCGGATTGGTCGGTATCGATGCGGAGCAGAAGTTTTCGCGGATTAACAAGATGTGTCATTCCTATACAGACGGACACAGCCAGCTCACGGCCGCAACACTTCTTGATAAATCAGATGTAGCCATCTTTATTTCAAACTCTGGCAGCACCATTGAAATTATAGAATCGCTGGACATTGTCAAAAAGAACGGGGCTTGCGTCATCGCGATTACGAAATATAACAAAAGCGAGTTAGCTGAAAAGGCGGACATCGTGCTGAGCATATCTACGCCTGAGGTTACAATTCGCAGTGGAGCGATGGGGTCACGCATTGCGATGCTAACGGTAATAGATATCCTTTTTGCTGGAGTAGCCAGCGCAGAGTACAAGAAAGTAAAGAAATATTTGTCAAAAACACATGATATTATTGCCATCAGCAAGCACCGCAAATGAATAAGAAAGACAACGGCTAAGCATGATAAAGCCGTTGTCTTTTTTTGTTGTGTTCCAAAATAAAAATTCAATTTTTTATTGTATAATAAAATAAAATTTCAAAAACTATTGACCATGATGAAATTTTTCGCTAGTATGAATTTAGAAACTTAAAGAAACAGGATAGGAGGATGAGACAATGGATGAGTATCTGTCGGGGTTGACTACGGAAGAGATCAATGAGAAAACACTGAATATCGACGAATGTACAACAGAACAAATGTTACGTTTGATGAATGAACAGGATGCGACAGTTCCAGCAGCCGTAGAAGCGGAGATTCCGCAGATTATGAAAGCGGTTGACATTTTGCATCATGTGCTGAAAAATGGTGGCAGAATGTTCTACGTAGGGGCCGGATCTTCTGGCAGACTCGGTGTGCTCGACGCTTCTGAATGTCCTCCTACTTTTGGTGTAGATGCCATGCTGGTGCAAGGTCATATCGCTGGTGGGGATGTGGCCCTAAGATTTGCGGTTGAAGGATTTGAGGATAACGCAGAGGAGGGGGTCGCACTTATTGAGCGTTGTGGAGTGACTGACAAGGATGCGGTTATTGGTATTACGGCTAGCGGAAGCGCACAATTCGTCATTGCTGCTTTGAGAAAAGCGCAGGAAATTGGGGCTTCGACAATCGGCGTAGTAAATAACAAGAACTCGAAATTAGCACCTGTCTGTGACGTATGCATCGCACCAGTCGTAGGGCCGGAAGTGATTATGGGATCCACCCGTTTGAAAGCGGGAACAGCACAGAAGCTGGTCCTAAATATGCTTACGACTTGTACGATGGTCAAATTAGGGAAGACTTATAACAACCTAATGGTTGACATGAAAGCAAGTAACATCAAGTTGCGTGATCGTTCCGTACGTATTATTCGAGCGGCATCAGGCGTTGACGAGGCGACTGCGATGGCTCATTTGGAAGCTGCTTCCATGAACTGTAAACTAGCCATTATGATGATCAAAACAGGCATGAATGCCGCGGATGCTGAACAAGCGCTGCAGCAAAGTGAAGGCAGTTTGAAAAGAGCCATACGTACCTTTGTTCAAGTTGTGTAAATAACTGAAATTATTAGGAGGTCTGTTTTTCATGAAAAGAAAAATGCCCGTATTAGCATCCGTTGTAGCTTTGACAATGGCTTTAACCGCTTGTGGTGGCGCTTCAGGTACGAAAGAGTCGAGTTCACCGGCTGCATCAGCTCCAGCTGCAAGTGCTGGCGCTTCAACAGCTAAAGATACCATTACGGCACTTTTGCCGCCGGTTTCACCGAACTACCAAAAAACTTTCGAACAAATGACCAAAGATTTTAATGCTCTATACCCAAATCTTACATTGAAAATCGAACCAGCTAGCTGGGAAGATATGAAGCAGAAATTGGACACACAAGTGAATGCGGGCAGCCCGCCGGATATTGCATTCGGAGGCTCTGACGGTATCCCGAAATACGTGCAGCAAGGTTTGCTCATGGACATCACGGATACAGCAACTCCTGAAATGATTAGTGATTACGACAAAGCTCCACTTGATTACATGAAAAATGGTAAAGGTCTTTACGGCTTCCCGGCGTACATGGAAGTACACGCATTGGGCGGAAATAAAGAGTTTTTAGAAAAAGCAGGCATCGATTGGAAAAAAGTACAGACAAACGGCTGGACGTATGACGAATTCCGTCAAGCGATCAAAAAAGGCGTAGTAACTGAAAACGGCAAAACGCGTTACGGTTTTGTATTTGCAGTGAAAGGCGTTGCCGCGGTAGATTACTTGGGTATTATGGCGAAAAATGCCGGTATGCCAAGCGCGTTTGATAAAGATTTGAAATATGCATACACTAGCAAAAATTACTTGGGTCTACTTAAAGATCTTCGTCAACTGATTGATGACGGCTCCATGCCGAAAGAGCTTAGCTCCGTAGACGCTGGTAAACGCTGGAACATGTTCTTGACAGGCCAAACGATGATCACGGGTAAAGGTCTTGCTGTGTTTGAGAACTCTGCAAAAACAAACAATGCAAAACTAAAAGCAAGTGATGCAAGTGCAGTAAAAGACTCCATCCCTGTTGATTATGTCGTATTGCCGGCTCCGACTTTCCAAGGTGCTAAACAATCATCCGCAGCTGTAGTTGACGGTTACATGACGTTCCGCGGTAAAAAGGAACCGACTCCTGAACACAAAGCAAATGTCGTTAAAGCGGCTTACTTCCTAGCTAGCGGTAAAAATGCGGCGACAACAAACAATGATTTGTTCTCCGCTCACATCACGCAAAGCGGTAAAAAAGCGGCTGAAAACATGAAGATTGAGAGAAGCCCAGAGAACGTCGCTGCTGTTGAATACATGCTTAAAAATGCAACGCCAGCTCGTTCCGACATCCCAAGTGAACTAGGCGCTAAAGCGATTAAATTGGAAACAGAAGTTATCGTTCCTAAGTTCCAAGGTCTAATTGCTGGTGAAGTTACACCAGAAGCCATGTACGAAGCTGTTAAAGCTGCTGCAATTGCTGCATTTGGCGCAGACGGTATTGTTAAAGACTAATAATAAACAGTAAATTTCGGATAGTCGTGGAAGCAACTTACACGGCTATCCGAACTATTTTAATCCGGGTTTTCTGAAACGGGGTTTGGGGGTTAGAGAAAATGGCAACGAATATCGCTAAACCGATAAAAAGAAGAGGAATCAAAGGAGAAGGTGTCTGGGGATATGCATTTATTGCCGTCGCTTTGGTTGTTTTTGCGATGTTCACCGCATACCCGGTTGTAAGTGCGTTTATCATCAGTCTCCAAGAATACAAGCCTCTTGGTTCCACTTATATTGGATTCGCGAACTACGCTTCTTCATTAAAAGATCCTTTGTTCTGGCAAGCAATGCGCAACACGGTTGTCTATACGATTCTGACCGTGCCTGTTAACTTAATCTTATCGATGGTGATCGCGATCTTGATTCTTCCGCTGAGGAAGAAAACGCAGGGCTTTTTCAAAGGTGTTTATTACTTGCCTGTCGTAGCTTCAGGTGTTGCTTTATCCGTTGTATGGCTTTGGATCTTCGATCCTCTTGAGGGCGGAATTCTCAACCAACTGATTCATTTCTTCGGATTCAGCAATCAGAACTGGTTGGGGTCAAGTAAAACAGCCATGTTCTCATTGGTGCTGATGTCTTGGCTTTCCAGTCACGGCACAAGCATTATCATCTACCTGGCAGGACTTTTGGGTATTGATGAAACGTTCTACGAAGCAGCGGAAATGGATGGAGCGAATTTCTTCCAGAAGCTGTGGTACATCGTTGTTCCTTCTTTGAAACCAGCTACGTTATTCCTTCTGGTTACAGGTGTTATTGGTTCATTCCAAGTGTTTCAGAACGCGTACCTGATGACGGGCGGTGGCCCGAACAATGCGACTACGATGGTTGGTCTACTGATCTTCAATAATGCCTTCACTTATTTTGAATTCGGTAAAGCCGCAGCACAATCGCTGATTCTGGCTGTTATTATCGCAGGGATTTCGGTTCTTCAGTTCAAATTTGCCGGAAAAGATGTCGACTATTAAGAGAGGGGATGGATAAATAATGGCTTTATACAGCAGTCATGCAGGCAGACCTAGAGTAAAAACCCTTCGTAATTCAATCATTTTTATCGCCCTTCTACTTTTTGCTTTGGCGACGATATTTCCAATCTATTTCATGGTCATTTCATCCTTTGCAGATCCGGTTGAGGCAGGGGCAGTGAGCTACTCCATTTTGCCAAGCAAGTTCACATTCGCTTCCTTTAAATATTTCTTTGATTATAGCGAGTATTCGTATCGGTGGATTCTGAATTCCCTGATCGTAGCTACAACCGTGATGGTATCGAATGTTATTTTCGCCAGTATGGCAGGATATGCATTCGCTAAACTTCGTTTTAAAGGGAGAGGCGTACTGTTTGCCGTCTTGCTTGTCTCTATGATGATTCCGTACCAAGTTACGCAAGTTCCTTTGTATATTCTTGTTGTTAATGTGTTCAATTTGCAAAATACGTACAGCGCGTTAATTATGCCGGGTATTGTTACTGTGTATAATATTTTTCTTGCTAAACAGTTTATGAGCAGCATCCCGACCGAGATTATGGAAAGTGCCAAAATCGAAGGGTGCAGCCAGTTCACGATCTATTGGAGAATCATACTTCCTTTGTCCAAAACCGTCCTTGCCGTTATGGCGATTCTAACGTTCATGGATAGCTGGAATACGTTCTTCTGGCCGCTATTGGTCACCAACACGATGGATATGCAGACGATTCAATTAGGTCTCAAAAACTTCCGCTTCGCCAATACGACGTTTATCGCGCCGATGATGGCAGGTGCTACGATCTCTGCACTACCGATGTTTATTCTTTTCTTCAGCTTGCAAAAGTACTTCCTAGAAGGTGTAACAGTTGGAGCGGTAAAAGGCTAATACAAGATGGGCGTGGGGGAGGTATCACTTCAGCATGATTGTGTCTTGGGATCAACAATATCGTCAGGCCGTTATTGATTTATGGAATGAAGAAGCCGTGAAAGATGGCTATAAGGAACTGACGGAAGAAACCTTTGAGCGTATTTTCACGGCCAATCCTTATTTTGATAGTGAAAATACTTATGTGCTGCTGGATCAAAATGAGGTCAAAGGCTTCGCCTGTGGCTGTACAGGGGATGATCTGCCGCTTGGGGAAGTGGCTGGATACATCACCTGCATCGTTTTGGCCGAACGCTACAAAACGGATCACAACTATCAAGGCATGCTAGACGCTCTGGAGCATCGTTTTCAGCAATTGGGGAAAAAGCAAGGCGAGGTCTTATTTTTTAATCCGATGTTATTGCCATGGTATATACCTGGGACTCCGAAGCATGAGCATAACAATGCGCCCGGTGTGCCGATCGAAAGTAAATTGTATGCGTTTTTGCTGCAAGCAGGGTATGTGGAGCGTGCGAAAGAGTGCGCAATGTATTTGAAGTTGGATGGTTTCGCCATACCGGAGGATGTTAGAGCCAAGGAGCATAAGGCGGCAGCTGAAGGATATACGGTGGAATTGTTCGATAAGGAAAAGCATAACGGCGTTAATGAAATGCTTAATGGCTTTAATAATCTTTTGTGGCAAAGGGAAATCGGGCAGTGCACGGCAGATGGTGTGCCAGTGGTCATTGCTGCATATAAAGGTAAAGTCATCGGATTTGCAGGCCCGGTCATTCGTCAGGACAACGGGCGTGGCTACTTTGCAGGCATTGGCGTGCTTCCTGAGCATGAGGGTCATGGGCTGGGCAGCCTACTTTTCTTTAAGCTGTGCGAGGCTTTCCGTTCAATCGGGACTGCCTACATGTCACTCTACACAGGCAGTACGAATCCGGCCATTCGCATTTATGAGAAGGCAGGTTTTACTACCGTCAAACAATTTTCTGTGATGAGAAGGGAGTTTGTGTGAATGAGCGAGCAAAAGTTAACGATATTAGCGATCGGCGGCCATGTGGGTGATGCCGAATTAACGGCTGGAGGCGTATTGGCGAGTCACTTCTTGAAAGGGGACCGCATTGCGACTCTGGCGCTGACAGCAGGCGAACGCGGTGTTCCGGCAGGACAAGATATGGCTGAGTATCGCGTGCAGAAAGTAAATGAGGCGAAAATGTTTGCTGAGATGCTAGGCGGGGAAGCTTTCGTCTTTGACGATATTCCTGACGGCGAACTGCAGGATAACCAAGAGATGCGCTTCCGTGTATGCGATGTCATTCGACAAGTGCGACCTAACGTGATCATCACCCATTGGAAAAACAGCATGCACAAGGATCATATGACCACGCACCGCATCGTGAATGATGCCCGTTATTTTGCTGCCTTGCCGACATTCGAGCGGGAGCTTCCTGCCCATTTTGCACAGAGATTGTATTATGCCGAGAACTGGGAAGACGCTGTTGACTACCGTCCGTATGTCTATGTCGATTACGATCAGGATTCATTCGACCTATGGGTCAAAGCCGTTTCCACGCATTGGTTCGTAACGGGCAGCAAGTCGTTCAAATACTTGGAATACTACAAGCATTTGATGAGAGTCCGCGGGCTTGAAGCCAGAAAAGAATATGCACAAACGTTCATGATTCCAGAAGAAAATATGCGTGTGCTCAAAACTGAATTATAGAAAATCATCCGACCTCTACACGCAGCCGCTTATCACGAATATGGCTTAGGTAGAGGTTTTGTTCAATAAAAAGAAGCGAGCGAGGGGAAAGCTATGATTCTTAATGGAATTGATTGTATCATGCAGTATGCTCATCTATTCAAAGGGAAACGGCTTGGGCTGATTACGGCGCCAACGGGATTGAACAAGGATTTTGTTTCTACAATTCAAATTTTGCATGAGAATTTCAACCTCACCGCCTTATTCTCTCCCGAACATGGGGTGCGGGGAGATCAAGCCGCTGGCGCACTGGTAGAAACGTACTTGGACCCGATTACACAAGTGCCGGTACACAGCTTGTATCGCAAAGATTCCAAACGTCTGAGCCAGGAAATGCTGGATGAAGTCGATATGGTTGTCTATGATATTCAAGATGTAGGAACACGCTATTATACGTTTATTTATACGATGTTATATGCTTTGGAAGATTGCGCGAAAGCAGGTAAACCTTTTGTTATTCTGGACCGGATTAACCCTCTGGACGGGGTGACCGTGGAAGGTAACATTTTAAAACCGGAATATCAATCTTTTGTGGGTAATTATCCGCTTGCTGTACGCTATGGAATGACGGTAGGAGAACTTGCGATGATGGCCAATGATCAGATGAACTGGCAGTGTGAGCTGCACGTGGTTCGCTGTGAAGGTTGGAATCGAAACATGCTTCTCCCGGAGACCGGGCAAGAGTGGATTATGCCATCCCTGGGACTTCCGCGTTTTAGATCAGCTTTGCTGTATCCCGGAACGTGCATTTTTGAAGGCACGAACTTGTCGGAAGGACGCGGAACGACGGTTCCTTTTGAAGCCATAGGGGCTCCGTTCCTTGATGGGCAGAAGCTGGCGGATGAAATGAATGCGAAGAAACTGCCGGGCGTTGTTTTCCGTCCCGTCTATTTTAAACCGAGCTTTTCGAAGCATCAGGGAGAGTCCTGCAGCGGCGTTCAAGTTCATGTTCTGGACACTCGTGCTATCGAGCCTCTGGAAACAGGGATTACCCTGCTCTACACGATTAAGAACAATTATGAGCAATTTGAATTTCTGCCTCCTTTCCGAGAAGGCTCCAGACCTTTCATGGATTTGTTGTGCGGGGACAATGTGTATCGTCAAGACGACGTGAATGTGCCAGATCTGCTTCAGCAATTTCGTGAAGAGAGCCAAACCTTTGCTCAGATGAAACAGCAGTATCATTTGTACAAATAGAATAAATGGAAGAAGTGAAAAGTAACCCAATGACAAGATACGTAGCGGGGCTAGATGGCGGAGGTACCAAAACAGCTGTGATGGTAGCTGATGAGAGCGGTCATGTGGTGCATACTTTTACATCTGGCGCTATTAACTATAATGGGCAAGATGCGGATAGTATCCAGCGGAGCTTTCAGGACATTTTTCAAGGGATCAGCGAGGCATGCGGGGGATTAGAGCACTGTGAGCAAATCGTGATTGGTGCAGCTGGTGTTAGCAATCCGACCGTTACTACCCGCTTGGAAGCGAATGTCCGAGAATGCGGCTATCAAGGCAAAGTATACATCACTGGCGATCAGGAGACGGCACTTTGCGGCGCGCATGATCGGGAATACGGCATTATCATGATTGCAGGAACAGGATCTATTTGTTATGGCAAAAATGAGGACGGAAAGATTCACCGTGCCGGCGGTCTCGGACACCTTATTGATGATGAGGGCAGCGGCTACAGCATCGGTCGTGACCTGTTGTCTGCTCTCGTTCAGTCGCAGGATGGAAGAATTGGGGAGACCGTCATTACTGATATGGTCTATGAGAAGCTTCAACTGAAGACGGTTCAGCAGATCGTTGGATTTGTCTACAACAAAGAGACGAACAAAAAGGATATCGCAGCCTTGGCGCCGATCCTGTCTAAGGCTTGTGAGCTAGGAGACGAAACAGCGCTTGCTATTGCGGCGAAAAGTGCTGCATCGCTGTTCGAGACGGCTGTTCCTGTCGTGGAAAAGTTGTCCATGCAGCAGGGGAGCCTTGCGATGGTCGGAAGCGTATTGCTGAACAATAGCCATGTGCGAAGCGCTTTTGTGCAGAGATTGAGCGAAAGATATCCGGATTTGACGTGTATTACGGCTAAAAAGGATGCGGCTAGCGGCGCTGTTCTGATGGCGCTGAACCGTTTGGGAAAATAGATGTAGATTAAGGAAAGAGCAAGAGAAAGAGCGAGAGCAAGAGCGAGTCAAGACCAAGACATAAAGAGTTTATTTTGCGGATAGAAGTTTTGTCGATGAGGGAGAGGGATAGAGAATGATGAAAGTTCAGGACATGACGCTAAGAGAGAAAATTGGGCAGATGCTTCTTTGCGGATTTGAAGGCACTGAAGCGACAGATCAGCTCAAAGCGCTGATTGCTGAGCACCATATTGGCGGTGTTATTTATTTTGCGCGTAACGTAGAACAAACTGGACAGGTAGCTGAGCTATCCGAGCAGTTGCAGCAAATCGCAGAGCAGTCGGGCACGTTGCCGCTTTGGGTTTCCATCGACCAAGAGGGCGGGATGGTTGCCCGTATTACCGAAGGCGTCGCGTTGATGCCTGGGCAAATGGCGCTTGCGGCAGGAGCGATTGGGACAGGTGTTGGTTTAAGAGACGGAGGTAACGCCGCGTATGAAGCCGCGTTGATCTCAGGGAAAGAGCTGAGAGCGCTTGGGATTAATTTAAACTTTGCTCCTGTGCTCGACGTGAATAACAATCCGGATAATCCGGTCATTGGTGTGCGGTCATTTGGCGAGTCAGCTGAGCTTGTCGCTGAATTCGGGCAGCGTTCTGTGCAAGGTTTCCAGGACGCCAATGTCGTTGCGACGGCCAAACATTTCCCGGGACATGGCGATACGAGTGTCGACTCTCATCTGGATTTACCGACGATTGTTCATGGCCAAGAACGGATTCGCTCTTTGGAACTGGTGCCGTTCGTCCGGGCTATTGAGGGCGGCGTTGATGCGATTATGTCATCGCATATTTATTTCCCGGCTTTTGAGTCTGAGAAGCTGCCTGCGACGCTTTCCAAGTCCGTGTTAACTGGACTGCTGCGCGAAGAGCTGGGCTACGAGGGCGTCATCATGACGGACTGCATGGAGATGAATGCCATTGCAGAACATTACGGCACGGTAGCCGCAAGTGTAATGGCTATCGAAGCAGGGGCTGATCTTGTGCTGATCAGCCACAGGCTTGACCGCCAGATCGGCGCTATTGATGCGATCGAGCAGGCCGTTAAGGAAGGGCGTCTAAGTGAATCGCGCATCGACGCGTCCGTGGAAAGACTGCTCGCGCTCAAGGAGCGCCGCGGGTTGCTGGTGCCGCAGTCGGGCACTGCGGCTGAAGTAGGGACAGCGGAGCATTGCGCGGTCGCGGGGCGTCTCAGCGAAGCCAGCATTACGCTCGTCAAAGACGAGCAGGGGCTGCTGCCGCTGAAGCGTGTAAGAACGCTAGCGGTCACCGTGGCCGCAGCGGTATCGTCCGGCGTCGACGAAGCGTACGCCGGACCGGCAAGTCTGGGCGCAGCGCTTGCGGAGCGCGGCCTTGACGTGATCGACCGCGTGCTGCCGCTCACAGAGGTCAGTGGGTTGACGCAATCGGTGCTTGCAGCAGCTGAAGAAGCGGAGCAGATCGTTATCGGGACGTACAACGCCCGATTCCATCCGGCGCAGGTCGAGCTGGTGCGCGCCCTGCACGCACTCGGCAAGCCAGTGGTCGTCGTCGCGCTGCGCGTGCCTTATGATTTGCTGGAGCTGCCGGAGGTTTCCACCTTCATCGCTGCTTATGAAAGCCGTCCGCTGGCGCTGCAAAGCACAGCCAAAGGTTTGCTAGGCGAGCTGCAGATGAAAGGCCGTCTGCCTGTCACTCTAGGCTCTGGATATCCTGCAGGTTGGAAGTGGGAGGGCGGACTGTGATGCTCCGTACCCTTCTGAATCAAGAATCCCTGACCGTAGCAGGCATTATGTCAGGTACCTCCTTGGACGGCATTGATGTAGCCATCGTCCGTATTGATGGCTGCGGGATCGATGCCAAAGTCAAACTACTTCACTTTGAAAGCTTCTCCTATGAGGAGGAAGTTCGCGAAAAGCTGAAGCAGCTATGTTCCATCGATCACTCGAATGTGGTTCTTTTGTGCGGCATGAACTTCGCCATTGCTGAGCGATTTGCTGACGCAGTGGTGAGTACAGCTGCAGCTGCGGGAATGAAGATGGAGGAGATCGATCTCATCTCCACCCATGGACAAACCGTGTGGCACATTCCGGTGGCGGATGAAGCGGATCCTTATCTGCCGAAATCAACGCTGCAGATCGGCGATTTGTCAGTAATCGCCAAACGGACCGGCAGGGTGGTTGTCGGCGATTTCCGCACCGCCGATATGGCGGTAGGGGGGCAAGGTGCTCCCCTTGCACCTTATGGGGATTTCATTATGTTCCGCGATACGGCCAAAGGGCGCATCCTTCAAAATATCGGCGGCATCGGCAATTGTACGGCGATTCCAGCTCAGGGAACAGATGCAACGATGTCGGGTGCCAGCGAGCTCATTGCTTTCGATACAGGTCCGGGTAACATGATCATGGATCAAGTGGTGTATGAGTTGTCCGAAGGCCGGCTTACCTATGATGCTGATGGCGCATGGGCGGCTCGCGGTCAAGTCCACGCCGAGCTGCTAGAGGAGATGCTGGCGCATCCTTATTTTGCGCAGCTTCCTCCGAAAACGACGGGCCGCGAGCTGTTCGGCAAGGCGTACACGGCTTCCTGGCTCAAAAGCGCACTGGAGCGCGGCCTTGCTCACGAAGATATCGTCGCTACAGCGACGGCGTTCACGGCGCATTCCATTGCTCGCGCTTATAAGGAGTTTATTTTCCCGCACTGTGTCATAGCGGAAGTTATCGTGAGCGGCGGCGGTGCGCGCAATCATACACTGCTCAGCATGATGCAGGAGCTGCTCCCTGAGCAAGTGATTCTTATCTCCGATGAGCTGGGTATTTCCGGTGATGCCAAAGAAGCAATCCTGTTCGCCCTGTTGGGTAACGATTGTATTCACGGCGTGCCGAACAATTTGCCTTCGGCGACAGGTGCGGAGCGACTGACTGTTATGGGCAAGTTGGCTTTGCCTTAGGGCGAGTGTATTTATAGGTAGCTGATAAAATAGAGAAGATGTAAAACGTACAGTGAATCTGAATCGATTTCCTGTTAACGGATAAAAATCTGCAAAACGTACATCAAATATCGCGACTTCACGCTGTTTTCGGCTGATAGTCGGGGTTTTGATGTAGGAAATGCAGGTTTTTTATGTTTGTGGGTATTTATCCGCGAAATTGCTGTACTTTTTGCAGTTCGTATCTAATCCCCAGAGGAGGACTACTTTCACCTAGCAGTCTGAGCCTGAAGGACTGAGATGCTTCTTATTGAGCGAAATAAGCTCAATATAGAATCTAACGGACACGAACGACGTTATTGACCTTGAGATTGCTTAAAGCAGCTAATAATCAAGCAAATAAAGGCTCTCAGGTCCGATAGGCCTCTTTATATTGGCTCGATTATCAACATAAGGGCTATGGTGTCCGTTGTTAATGTGCATAGCTTGGTGTGTGGTGCGTGATATGGTCGTGCTGAGGCGGACAGGGAATTGTGGAGAAAGAGCTGTGAGTGGCAGAGAAGGGAAATAGTTGGAGTAGCTAGTGTAGTGAGGCTGGAATAGTTTTTGTTGTAGATAGCACAGAATTTGCAGTACTCGGGGATATTGGTCGGGGTGAGTGAGGGTGCGGTACGACGGTGTTGATGCGGACTGGGCATTGTGAGTAAGAGAGTTGTTTGGCAGCGGATGGAATTAGTTGGAGTAGAGCCAACAAAAAAAAGGGAGACGCTCACTATAAGCGTCTCCCAGCTGTTTCTATTTCGTAGAGCTCACCTGCAGAAGGTGGGCCTCTTTGGTTTTATCAAAATGCGTCAAGGTGAAGAGGTAATCACCCTGGTAGTAGCTGTTCGTGTAGGTGCCACTCCCGGTACCTACCTCGGTTTCCATCACGACGTAGCCAGCATCGTTAGGCTCGCCGCGCTTTTTGACGGTCTCGATGGCTGGCTGCAGCAGCGCCAAGGGCTTCGAGCCCCAAATGCTAAGCGAAGTGACAACGGCCTCCTTCGGGTTGCCCTTCGCCGGCTCTACCAGCAGCGACAGCTGGTAGGCCGGGTAGCTCAGCAGCAGCTTCACGCCTACCGGCGCTGCTGCCGCATCACCCACGCCCGCTGCCGGAGGCGCGGGCGTTTCAGCCGGAGCGGCCGCCTCACCAGCGCCAGCCGAAGCCCCCGCGGAGGCGTCCACCGCCGCCTCCTGGCCCGCAAGCATGACGCTGACATCCTGCAGCGTCACTTCCGCCGGTTTGCCCAGCAAGTCTTCGACTTTCTTGCTGGACAAACCGAGGAAGCCCTGCAGGCTGGCCTGGCCGCCTGCAAAAAAGCTCCGCAGCAGCGGCGCGCCGTCTGCGTCAAACACCGTGCCAAGGCCGTCATAGACGCCAGCCTTGAAATCGCCCTTGTAGACGAGCTTGCCAAGCTCGTCATACGCCTCTCCAGCGCCGTTCAAGGCGCCGCTCACATACGTGCCTTTGAAACGGGGCACGCCTTTTTCATCGAAGGCGGTACCCTCACCGCCGTACGTGCCCGCTAGGAACTGGCCTTTGAACTTCATCAGGCCGTTAGCATAGAACTCGGTACCATCGCCAGAGTAGCTGCCATTCAGGAAGCCGCCTTCATAAACGAGCAGTCCCTTGGTATCGTAAAGCTTACCAGCCCCGCTATATTGACCGGCTGCAAATTCTCCTTCATATTGGGCGATGCCGCCCGAAGAGAACAGCTTGCCCGCCCCGTTATAAAGGCCGCCATTAAACGCGCCTTCATAGAGCAAATCGCCGCTTGGGGCAAACAATTTTCCGGCCCCGCCGTACTTGCTATTTTGAAATTCGCCGATATACAGCACTTTCTGGTTGGGAGTATACAAGGTGCCCACCCCGTTGTAGGCATCCCCGGCAAAAGCCCCTTTATACAGCAATGTACCGTGTTCGTCGTAGAGCGAGCCGGCACCTGATTTCTGCCCCTTTTCAAAATCGCCTTCGTAAGCAAGAATACCGTTCTTGTGATACAGCTTGCCTTTCCCAGCATACAGCCCGTCAACTAGACCGCCTTCGTAGCGAGCTGCTTTTTCAGTACCCACCACTTTACCATTCCCCGAGAAGCTAGTCAGCTTCGTGGTGTTTTCCTGGAGGACAGGCACCCGATTCAACCATTTATTCACGATCGCCGGAGGTCGGATGAAAATAAAGAAAATCAGGACGAGAATCAATAAGGTGATGAAGAGCAGCAGCCTTTTGGAGATGTAGTAAGAGCCGATCAAAATATAGTTTTTTAATGAAGTCTCACGCGTTTGCAGCATGACCCTTAGAATCTGTTGAAACTTAATGATCGCAAGTTTAGGCAGCCTTCCAACGGTTTGGATGGCTTTCATGATATGGCCGATGAAAGGTGCAACGACGGGTTTTAGCACTTTTTCAATGGCTTTGACCGGCTGAATCTCCAAATGATTTCACTCCTAGAAGGATGTTCGATTTTTAAAAATGGGTTAAGGTACCTGAATGGTCATTTGTCCAGGCTGCTGAACTTGGATGACGCCGCCCCAATTGCACATGCATTTGGAAGAGTTGTTCAGAGCAGGCATGTTAGCGACGAGCACCGTTGGAGATCCAGGAGCCCAAGGGGCTGCTGTCACCGGTATGCAGGGCATGGGAGTGAGTACGCCGAACGCCGCCGCCGTTGCTGCGGCAACCATAGGGTTAGCCATCGAATTGCACATCCCGAACGGCAAAATGTTCACCATCGGCTTATTGTCCATGATGTTTGCAATTGGCATAGCAGTCATTACCATATTCGCTGGCAGCACCATTAACGAACTGGGCGCGGCGCCGAAGGAGCATTGAAGCATTGCACCTCCGCAAACAATGTTTCCCATAGGTTATTCTCCTTCCTATCATGCGGCTGTCAATTTAAAAAGGGCAAGGTTGCTTATAGCTAGTCAGCAGGGGGTGTTACGGTGTATGTGAAAACAGACAGAGATGTCAAAATATGCGGGTCGCTATTACTTTTATACTACTAGAAAAGCAGGTAACCATCAATCTATTACTCTATTCGATTCTTTTCGCTAAGTTTCTCCAAAAGATGGGTGCGAGAGTGAGGGAGATATTGTACTATAAAGGAAGAGTTGTATGCGAGCGGAGGGATTCATAGTGGTAGGGTTAAAAGCAGTAAGGCTGGGACTCGTAGTGCTGCTGTCGACAGTGCCGATTTTGACGGCAGGGCCAGGCGCGGAAGCTGCGTCAGTAAAAGCTTTGACCATGAAAGAAGCGATGGATCAAGGGTTGAAAATAAGTTCCGTACTGCGGGACGCCAAGACGGATATTTCGAAAAAAAGGCTGGAGCTGGAGCAAGCGCAGCATGCGGTTAAAAGTGAGGAAGCGAAGGCTTCCGGCCTTTTTGCCAAACCTCGTAATTTGAGCCAGGAATTGACGACTCGGCTGAAGGTGCCTGAGGCCAGCAAGCAGCTATATATCGCACAGGAAACATTGCGCCAATCGATGAATACTGTACGGGTTGATGTCCAGAAAGCCTACTTAACGGCTTATCAGGATGGAGCTGCGGAAGAGAACGCACGGAAGAAGTGGGAAGACGCCAAGACGGCGCTCGATACGGTTAAAAAGAAGCGGAAATTCGGGCTCGCAGACAGCGCCGAGCAGGAACAGGCAGAGAAGGCGCTAGAGAAGGCTGCATCCGTATATAAACAAGCACAATTGACGGCCAAATCGAGCCGTTTGGCGTTAGGCAAGCTGCTTCAATTGGATATGGAAAATAAAGTTCAGCTTACTTTTGAACCGGATTACGCGAATTTGGATCAGAAGCAGCTGCCAAGCTACATAACAAGTGCGCTCAAGTCGACAGTTAGTCTACTCAAAGATACGGAGGATCGGCGTTTAGCTGATCATAAACTTAGCACGACACGTGATTTGTACGGTTCCAAATTTGGCAGCAGCCGCATGAAGGTTATTGACGGGTTATATAAGGCTAAGGATATCGACATGGAATTGTTTCTAGCGAGCTATGAAACGACGTTATCACAGGTGAAGACGGATTGGGAAGGGTTCTTCCTTTTGCTTGGATTCATTCCGATTCCGAAATCTTTACTCCAAGGGGAGTTTGACGGACTGCGTTACCTTGACGATCTGAGGGATGCGCTGCCTATAGCTACCATGGAACAAAACAAGGCAGTGCTGCAGGAGAAGGAGAGCAGATCTGCGGTTATTGCTGCCGTGAGAGCTTCTTATATGGAAGCCAAGGGTGCGGAGGAAGGTTACGCGCAGGCTTTGCGCGATAAGGATAGCGCCGTGAAAGCGCTGGATAAAGCTGCACAGAAGGTGAAACTCAGTCTGATGAAAACCGAAGAGCTGACAGCTTATAAAGAAGCGGTGAGCAAGGCGGACGAGCAAATTCTGATGGCGCAAATGAGTTATGAAACAGCGCTTGGCAAGCTGGATATCGACACGGGCGGAGCTGTTGAAAAGACGTTGAAGATGGGCATTCTGCCTTATCGAAATCTGGATGACGGGCTTGCCGCCGTCAAACCGCAAAATCCAAAGGCTCCAGCAGGCTCTTGGAAGTTGAAGCCGGCTGTCGGTCCGCTGCTCAGTGATTTTAGCGTGATGGTGAATAAAAAGCTCGGCGCAACGGAATATGCGCTGTTTACCAAAGAGGGTCAAGCGATCGGCAAACGCACCAAAATCAATAAGGGTACACGGCAATTAACGCTCAAACTTAGTCAAATCGACAACTTGAAGGTCGTGCTTTACGCGAAGGAGAAGCTGATTGGGGAGCTGCTTTTGGAGGGCAAAGGAAATGCCGGACAGTTGGCGGAGGCAGACGCTGAGGCCACTGATGGTACGGCTGGCAGTGAGAGCGGCTCAGGTAGCGTTGAGGAAAAAGGGCTCGGCACCGTCATCATCGGTTCCTACAAAGTGCAGCTGGACGCGCTGACCCCAGAGGCTTATAATGCGGCTTCGGCCACGATGTCTTCATCGGGGCAGGGGATTTTTTATAAAGCGGATGAGCCTGGAGCGGTTTGGTTCGGCATGGATAATGCCGTAGACCCGAGCGCGATAGCCGAAACTACGAGTTCCGCAGCGCTTTCGAAGAAGGACGCGGATGCTCTGAAAGTTACCGTGGAAATTACAAAGCCTGGTGCTATTGCTTCCTTGCAAACGCCTGAACAGCTAACGCAGCAGATTGACACGCTGAAGAAAGATATTGTGAAGCTGGAGGCGGCCAAGGAAGCGGCCGTTACGGATATGAAGCTGAGCGAGATCGCCGATTTGGCGGTCGAGATCAAGGATGCGCAGGCCCAGCTCGGGATGCTGGAGGCGCTGTTGAAAGGCGACAGCCAAGCAGCTCTCAAGCAGATGGAGCTGGTGAACAACCCGGACGCGCTGATCGCAGCGCTGTCCGAGGAGACCGAGACACCGCCGGGCGAGCCAGGCGGTGAAGAACCCCCAGGCGGCACGACGCCTGGGAAGGAAGTGGCCAGCGAAGATGCGCTGGCCGAGCAGGCTGAGCTCCAGCAGGCGAAGCTGGAGCAAGCCCTTTCCGCCGGCGAGCCGCAAGCTGTAGCAGCAGCGCTGCAACAGCTCCTGGCGACGCAGGCGCAGCTCGCGGATGCGCAAACAGGCGCATCCGAGGGACAGGCTTCGCTCGCAGAGGCGAAGCAGAAGCTGGAGACTGCGCTCAAGCTGGCGCAGGCGCAGGGGGACACGGAGCGGGTCGCGACGCTGACCCGCTCGATGGAGGCCGTCGCCGAGGCGGTGCAGACGGCGAAGAAGGACGCGCTGTTCGCGCAGCTGGACGCCGTACAGGTGCTTGCGGCAGCGTTGCCGCAAGAGGCAGGCGTGCAGCTGCAGCTTGAACAGCAGGTCACGAAGCTGCTGAAGGAGCTGCAGCAGCAGGAGAAGGCCAAATATGGGCCTGAGGAGCAACAGGCCCTGGCCGATGTTTCAGCGGCTCTGTCGCATATAACCGAGGTAGCTAATAGCACTCCCGCCGCCATTCAACCGATTCCGGCAGAAAACGTGCTTTCACCCAATATTTTCATCAAATTCGATGCCCCGCCTGTTATAATAAACGGGCAGGCATATTTACCTATAAGATCCGTATCGGAATCGTTTGGTGCTGCTGTAGATTGGGATCAAGATTCTCTTACGGTTACAGTCAGCACGGAATATAAGACAATCACAAGCCGCATCAGCGATGACAAGGCATATGTGGATGGCGATCCCGTGCAAATCGACGGACCAGCCTATCTGCTTGAAGGAAGGACCTATGTCCCATTAAGGTTCATAGCGGAATCCTTGGGCTTGCAGGTTGATTGGAACGCACCTACGCAAATCATTCAGATTTCATATTAAGAGGAGATTAAAGAGCGATGAAGAAATCGATTGCGGCATTGCTGCTCGTACTGCTGCTTCTGGGTGCTGCTGGAACCTACCTTGGATTAAACAAGGAAAGCTTAAACAGGGAAAGCTTCACACTATGGCCTTTTCACAAGAGCATGCCTTTCGATGGTTTATCGAAGGCAATCTCGGATGGGCATAACAATTTGTTTGTCATCGATAACGCGAAGAAAACCATTCACAAGCTGAATGGAGAAGGTGTTCTTCAATACTCCATTACGAGTGAGACCGGGAAGAACGGGGAAGTGTACCGTTTTAACGATATGGCTGTCGATGATTTGGGGTATCTCTATACGATTCGTACCTTGCTTGATCCGTATGGCATTGCGGTTAAGGCCGAGCAAATTGTTCGCTATACGCCGGATGGGCAGTTCGATCGCAGTTTGTTCTCACAGGAATACAATGACACGCAAACCCAGCGGTATAGATTGGGGTCCCTGCGCAATGTTCAAGTTCGCGATGGGATGGTCTACTTTTTCAATGATGAAGTGCAGCAGTTGACCCTCTATCAAGCTCCAATTGGCAAACAGGAGGCATCCGAGCCCAAGTTGGTGTACACGATCAAGCTCCCTCCAAATAAATTTGTTGCTGAGGCAGATGGCTTTAAGCCTGGAGAAATCTACTATTCAACGCGCAGTGGAGAGATTTATCGCGCTTTCGGCGACGGGCATTCCGAGGTTGTTTATCCGGTTCCTGGGCTGGATCGCACAAGACGTAATTTCCCCGAAAGCATGCATCTTGATAATCAAGGCCGCCTGATCTTCATCGATTTTAACAACAAAATGATCTCACGGCTTGATCCCGCACAGCCTTACTTAATCGAAGGTCTTGTAACGGAAGAAAAGGCGAAAGCAAACGGCATAGAGCTTGCTTTTGATGCGACAGCGAGCTCCATAGCGCAGGATGGCAGCCTTATTATTGTAGAATCAGCGCAGATTAATCGCCGCCTGCCGGATGGAACGATTACACCTTCCATGGTAGAGGCTTTGTATAGCCAGTCGGCAAGAACACATTCGTTTATACATTGGTCGGTTGCCTTAGTGGCTCTGATCCTTGTGCTGTATGCGATCAAACTTGTCTTCTTCAATCTGCTGCAGCGCCGTCTTCCCCTGATGATGAAGCAAGTTCTCATTCTAGTGCCAGTCATTGCGGTTTCTATGATTCTGCTGTCGACCGTCATTTATGAGAGTTTCTCCAAGAAAATGGAAGAGGAAACGTTCAGCGAGCTTGTTTTACTGGCCAAAAATGGTCAAAATCTGGTCGATGGCGATAAGCTGGAAAGTCTGGCGTCACCGCTGGATTATAACGGTGCAACGTATCAATCTTTCCGCAAAAAGATTCAATCCGTTTTTGAGAATAACGCCAGCGATGATAATCAAGGCTTTTACAAAGCCGTATATAAATACGAAAATGGGATCATTTATCGAGTGCTAGAAGACGATGATGGCATGCATATGTTCAATCCGTTCCAACAAACCCCTGAAAATCAGCAGGTTGTGCTCGAAGGCAAGCCAGCTACAGGGCAGTGGCAGGATTTCTCCGGCGAGTGGCGTTATGCGATTGCCCCTATTTTTAACTCAGCAGGTAAAATTGTCGGTGTTTTCGAAACGAGTAAAAACTTGGATGGTATCCTCAAGCATCGCCAAACGGTATTACAATCGATTATCCGCAATATTGCGCTCATTTCAGTTGGTTTGCTGATTGTGCTCGTTGTAATGACGTATGTACTCCTTTCTTCGATTCGGAAGCTGCGCAACAGCGTCGGTGAGATTGCCAAAGGCAACTGGGATACGGTTGTTACGATCAACACGCGCGACGAGGTGTCAGATTTGGGCGACAGCGTCAATACGATGGCAGCGCGCATCCGGGACTATATTACCAAGGTAGAGAACTTCAGTCAGTCCTACTATCGTTTCGTTCCTCAGCAGTTTTTGCGATTCCTTAACAAGGAAAGCATTCTAGAGGTTGAACTTGGCGATCAAGTGGAGAAAAATATGTCGATCTTGATTTTTAATATCCGAGGTTTCTACCTGCTTTCCAAAAAGCTGACGCCGGAAGAGAACTTCAACTTCGTCAATTCGTTCCTTAGCCGATTTGGGCCGTATGTCCGCAAGCATCAAGGTCTTATGAATAAGTACCTGGGTGCAGGCTTCATGGCGCTTTTCCCGAATCAAGCAGATGAAGCGCTGCAGGCGTGCATTGAGATGCGTAAGGAATTGGATCTTTATAATTCGCATCGGGCCAAAGTAGGCTACTCGCCGCTAGATTTCGGTATCGGCCTGCATAAAGGGCCGCTTCGTCTTGGCATCATCGGTGAGCAACAGCGCCTAGAGGGCAATGTGATCTCTGATGGTGTGAATGTGGCAACTATGCTGGAGAAAATGACAGAACCTCTTGGCGCCTCCATTCTCATTACCGACAATGTGGTGCAATCGCTGCAACAGCGGACAGCCTTCCAATACCGGAACCTGGGATTGATTCAAGTAGAAGGGGTGAAGGAGCCGCTTCGATTGTTCGACGTTTATCAGGGCGATCCCGATACGATTCGGGTACTGAAGGAGAAGACTCGACCGCTGTTCGAGCAAGCTGTCACGTATTACCAGGTAGGGCGTTTCTATGATGCAAGGGAAGCCTTCTTGATGGTCATTAAACAGAATCGTCAGGATAAAGCGGCACAGTTGTACTTCTATATTTGCGATGAGTATTTCCAACACGGCACGACAGCAGAGTGGAATGGCACATTATCGGTTTCATGATGAAAGAGGCGAACTTGACATGCAAGTGCAGGAGCTGACTACGGAGAAAGACGCACAACGTATTACTGAATTTTATCTATCTTCCTCATCCTTTGATGATCAAAATCATACCCCAGGGGAGTTAGAGCATTTTCGCAATGCTCCCCTGCTTAGCTTGACACACCGCAATCACTGGCATTGGTTCATTGAGAATGAAGCCGGAGAGATCATTGCTGTGACCAGCTGCAAGGAGAATGAGCATCAGTCCGGTGGTTATTTATGGGATTACTTAGCCGTCCATCGCGAGTACCGCAGACATGGTTTTGCGAAGATTTTGTTCCAAGCGCTAGAAACGTTCTCGAGAGAAGCGGGTGGGCGCTACATTCTTACTTATACATGCGATTTACCCGAATATCAGCCTATTCAAAAAATGTTCCAGGCGAACGGCTTTGAACTTATCGGCACTTATCCGAATTATTACTATGAAGGCGAAGCGAGATTAGCTTTCTATAAACCACTTATCGAAGACAAATGAACTAATAGATTGGACCTGATGATATGCAAGGAAGCTTAACCAGATGGATGGGACTGCGGACGGAAGATATCCGAAAGCTGTGGATGATGCTGCCGATCTTTTATTTTAGCGGGATTGCGGAATCGCTGAACTACACGGCGTTCATGGCTCTTTTTAACCAAAGATTCGGCGTGCAGTATTTGCCCTATATCTATATTGCCGAAGCGGCTATCATGCCTCTGGAGGGCTGGCTGTTGGCGAAGCTGGCCAACCGTTTGCCGAAGGCCAAAATGATGACGACGCTCTATCTGTTGATGATTGGTCTACTGGTGCTGAATGGTGCGGTGCTGCTGGGCTTCAAGCTGGGTGGCATTGACTTCCGCTATTACTATCCCATTTTGTTCATTTCCTCTAACTTTGTCGTAAGGCAGCTGACGCTGCTCTTATGGAGCACCGCCTTTGATTTATGTCCTACTCAGCAGGCCAAAAGATTGATGCCGGTGTTCATCGCATCTACGACGACAGGCGGGATTACCGCCGGCTTGATCGCTCATCAAATCGGCAAGCTGCTCGGAACGGAAGCCGTCTATGCGCTAGCTCCTGTGCTGATGGTGTTCGGCTTCATCTTTTTTCGTAAGGCGTTGGCGCGCTATTTGGTGCCTTTAACTTTAAAAGAAGACCTCCGACTGAAGAGCCAGAGTGGAAAGGACATTGCAGAAGAAGAAAAGCAACTGCCAGCTGGCTACTATGCGAAGCAGATGCTAAGCAGCCCGTTCTTGCTGTGCGCTGTTGCGTTAATGACGCTGATGCCGGCCGTGTATTTTATGATTGAGTATCAGTACTTTACCGCGGCGGAAGCCAAGTTTCCACTGGAGGGGGATTTAACCTCTTTTTATGGCTTAATTACAGCTACTCAATTTACGTTCTGTCTTTTGCTGCAAACGGTGTCTACACGCTTAATGAACTGGCTGGGCGCAAGCAATATGCTGCTCGCTATTACCGTGTTGTTCTTCGGCGGCTTCGGGCTTACGGCTCTATTTATCAATCAGTCTGTTGGATTGGCGCTGGTTTCGGGCTCCTACGCGGTCTTCTATATCTTGCTGTATTACATAGCAGAGCCTTGTTATCAGCTTTTTTTCAAAATGATACCCATCTCCAAACGGGACGGCTACCGTTATTTCGCTCAGGGGGTTGCTGCCTCAGGCGGAATATTAATCGGTTCCTTGCTGTCGTTGCTGCATTCCTTCGGTCTAATTCAGCTGTCACTGCTTGCTTGGTTAGGCGTAGGTTTGGCCAACATTCTCGTATTTGTCGCTTGGTACGGCAGACATTTGTATATCCGCGAGCTGGTCAAAAGTGTGCAGTCGCTGCACGCCGATTTGTCTGAAATCGCGGAGTCTTTTATCGGGGGCATCCGCAGCTCCAAAGCTTTGTCTGCCATGCTTGACTACTTGAAGCATCCGAATGATTACGTGCGGGAGCTGGCGCTCGAAGTAATCGGCAAGGCGAAGGATTCCGCGTTCCTGCCACATTTGATCGGAATGATTGGGGAAGAAAGTTCGCGAATCCGCATTGCTGTGCTGCGTGCGATGAATCTCCAAAGCGCTACGATTCAAGATCTCGTACAGGTTGCGTCCTTTCTTGAGGACGAAGACCCGGAGGTGCGAGCCGAAAGCGTTAAACTGATTTCAAAAGCAACACATCTTAGAAGTCAGTCGCACTTCTTCATTCGCGTCAAGCTGCTGGATAACCATCCAAAGGTTGTACATGAAGGAGTTAAGGCGCTATACGCGCTCGAAAGCGAAGAAAGCTATCAAGCCTGTGACGAGGCAATTATCAAAATGCTAGATAACGGCGGCGAGTGGGCTGTCTACGGCTGCCATACTGTAGCGGATCTGAAGCTGGATGCTTATTCCGCTTGGGTGCTGTCACTGCTTGAGGATCATCGGCCTGCGGTTAAAGTAGCTGCAGCAGCGTGTCTGGGTAAGCTTCGCCATGTGGAGGCAATTCCGCTTCTTCTGAGCATGGTGCCGCTTGCGGACCAGGAATTGCGCAAAGCCATTCTTCAGGCTTTGGTAGATATGGGCGATACAGCTTTGCCAGCGCTGATCGACAGTGTAAACCATGCGAATCCTTTTATTTGGAACGCAGCCGTTACAGCCCTTGCTGAGCTGCTCGATGAAAATAAACTGAGAACGCAGCTCGTTGACCCTTGCGTAAATCGCATGCTTGCTTCTACGCAGGAACGCGCATTGCCGGAAGCTCTGCTGCAGCTTGGTATGAAGGGGTTAGCGGAGCTTGCGAATCAGCGGTGCGCAGAGCTGCACAATGCACTTGTCGGCGGGGCATGGGCCGTCATGGCCCAGTTCGTTGATGAGCGTATTGTGGCGACACTGCGCGAAGCAATCAAGGACGAAAGTGAAGAAGTTCGCGAGAATGCGCTTGAGGTGCTGGCCGAGGGGCTAGGGGACCGCAAATTGGCTTTGGCTCTGCTGGAACTATTGAAGCAAGGAACAGCCGGCAGCGATGCGGCGATGACCGAGCCGCTTGTGTTATTACAAGAAGCTGCAAGGTGGTCAGACGATTGGCTGAAGGATATTGCGGTTTACGCATTAAGTTCGCTGGAGCGTGATGAGATGAGAGAAGAGCGTAAGTTTTTGACCATGTTGGATAAAGTTATTTTCCTCAAGCAAGTATCTCTATTCGCTGATTTGTCGGTGGATGAACTGGGCTTAATCGCTGGTATTGCGACGGAAGAAGTCCATGAAGATCTGACCTATTTACTGCGCCGTGGGCAGAGTAATTCAGCGATGTATTTAATCATTGAGGGCAATGTAGAGCTGAGTAATGAGACTGGTGTAGGTGAGACTGGAACGATTGGTGTTCTGGGACCTAAGCAAGCATTTGGGGAAACGACAGCCCTAGACGGATCGCCTTCATCCATTACGGCCCAGGCCATCTTCGATGAAGTGCGTGTGCTTGCGCTGCAAGGCGAAAGTCTCTCCCGACTGGTGAGATTGTATCCGGAGATCGGCATCGGGCTGCTGCATGCATCCAGTGCTCGTGTTCGTTTGCTGGAAAATATGCTTTTGAAAATGGCTTAAGCTGGCTGGGTGGATGAGCAGAGAGGGTGGGACGAACGTGTCAGTAGAGACCATCGTGTTAAGCAATGATCTGAAGGAGCTTGAGCGGTTAGGCACATTCTTGCAAGGTCTGGCACCAGCGATGGGGTTGGATGACCAGACGTTATTCCAATTGAACTTGGTCTGCGACGAGCTTGTAACCAACATTATTCTCTACGGGCACCCCCCGGAAGAACGCTCTATGCATACGATCCGTATCGACATTGGTGCTGCTGTAGATGGCTGGGAGCTTTGCCTGACAGATCGCGGAGTGCCTTTTAATCCGCTGCTCAAAGCAAGCCCTCGTGTTGATCTTAGTGTGGACGAGCGTGGGATCGGCGGACTGGGTATTCACTTCGTGAGACAAGTGATGGATGAAATCCGCTATGAACGTCTGAATGAAGAAAATGTACTGATGATGACAAAACGGCGAATTCAGGAGGAGGGAATATCATGAATATTAACGAGAGCATACAAGGGGATCTCGTACTGCTGAGCTTAAATGGCAGACTGGATGCGAATACGTCAGCGAGCTTGGAGGCAGCATTTGCGAAACTGGTCGAGCAGGGAAAGGGCAAGTTTGTTTTTGATCTGCAAGGTCTTGAATATGTGAGCTCCGCAGGACTCAGAAGCTTGTTGTCCGCAGCCAAAATGATCAAGGTGATTCAAGGCAAATTGGCGCTTGTGCGCATGAATGAGAATGTCAAAGAGGTATTCGATATGTCAGGGTTTAGTTCCATTTTTTCGATTTATGACAAGGAAGCAGATGCGATCCATGCCATTTCGTAGTCGAACGAACAAGTGTCAAGGTCGAGCCCAAGAGCTGGGGAGGCGTACCAGATGAATATCGTCGCAGGTGCTCTTCTTCTTGTTTGCTTGGTGATTGGTACCATGTGGCAGCTCAGTGAGCGAAGGCGCAAGATGGCTGAGCTGGAGCTTCAACGGACGATGCAGTTGTTCGATGTCAGCTTGGAAGTGAATTCGACAATTCAGAAGCAGGATTTGCTGATCAAAATTATGGAGACTTCTTCCCGCATCATGAATGCAGAAGCATCTTCCGTCATCTTGGTTGATGAGGAAAAGGGAGAGCTGTTTTTCGACCTTGCGCTTGGTGAAAAGGGCGATGAAGTCCGTGAAATTCGCCTCAAAATCGGCGAAGGCATCGCAGGCTGGGTAGCCCAGACCGGCCAGCCGGTGAAAATCGACGATGCGGCGCAGGACGAACGCTGGTCCTCCAAGGTTGCGAAGCGTGTCGATTACCCGACACGCAGTATGCTTTGCGTGCCGCTGGCGAGCAAAGGTAAAATTATCGGCGTCTTGCAGGTGCTGAACAAGCGCGAGGATGTGCATTTTACCGATCGGGACTTGCAGCTGTTAGAGTCTATTGCCTCTCCGATCGCGGCATCTTTGGAAAATGCTATGCTCTATGATGTGCTGGAGAAGACGACAGCCGCCAAAGAACGAATGGAAAGCGAGCTGCGCATCGCAACGGACATTCAAATGGGTTTCTTGCCACGCAAAGGCTTGCATATGGCTTCAGGATCAGATCTCACTGATGCGAATAACATTACGGCCGAGGCGCAGGCTTACATCCGTCCGGCACGTGAGGTTGGCGGGGATTTCTATGATTATTTTCGAATCGGTGACGACAAGCTGTTTTTCGTTTTAGGTGACGTATCGGATAAAGGAATTCCTGCGGCGCTGTTCATGGCAGTTACGATGACTTTGCTCAAGGGTAAAATGTCGTTAGACATGTCGCCCGGAGAGCTGCTTACGGCCGTTAATCAGGAGTTGTATAAAGACGATTCGACGATGTTTGCGACGATTTTCTGCGGTGTACTTGATGTAGGCACGGGACGTCTGCAGTACAGCGACGGCGGCCATTGTCCGCCATACCTAGTCCGTGAGAACGGAGATGTGGAACAGTTGAAAGGGAAGAAGGGTCTTCCGCTTGGCGTCATGGATGACATGCTTTATGCGAATAACGAAGTGACCCTTGACCGGGGTGACCGCCTTATTCTGTATACGGATGGTATTACAGAAGCAGAGGACCGGCGGCAGGAGCAATATGGCTTCTTGCGTCTTCATAAGCTTTTAGAAAAGGAACTGTCCAGCCAGCCGACACAGCTATTGGAACACATCACCCAGGACGTCGACCGCTTCACGAATGGGGCTATCCAATCGGATGATATTGCCGTGCTCATCGTAGATCGAAAACCAAACAAAATGTAACCTCAAAGATCCACAGGTATGATATAGTGAAATTAGATGACATCATGCGCTCAGACACGGATAATGATGGGGCGCAAGCCGTCAATTGATGGCATTTTTCTCAGTACTACCATTCTAGGAGGGTTCATATGCCAATGCATCTATCGCGTATCAACAGGCAGCCAGATACTTCCCTGCACAATCAACCTCGTCATAAAAGCAATGCACAAGGGCAGTCTGCGGGAGCAGATCTCATGAATATACAACGAGCTATTGGCAACAAAGCAGTAGGCAGCATGCTGTCCGTACAGACGAAGCTGACGGTTGGGCCGGCTGGAGATGCCTATGAACAAGAGGCTGATCAAGTTGGTAAAGAAGTGGCGGATAAGATCGCAGCTTCAGAAAATAGCGGGGCGTCAGCTCCTGACGTTCAGCGAAGCGAAGGCGGGGAGTCTGAGGAGGAAGAGCTGCAGATGAAGCCGTCCTCGGAGACGATTCAGCGAAGCGAAGGCGGAGAGTCTGAGGAGGAAGAGCTGCAGATGAAGCCGTCCTCGGAGACG
>NZ_JCAUAX010000014.1:0-170726 GCF_059692175.1 Paenibacillus sp. J22R67
CCTACGTGTTACTCACCCGTCCGCCGCTAAGCACCGAAGTGCTCCGCTCGACTTGCATGTATTAGGCACGCCGCCAGCGTTCGTCCTGAGCCAGGATCAAACTCTCCATAATAGTTGACGATTGCTCGCCCTTATATCTGAAAGCTTAATTGTACTCATTGACTTGCTAGCGAGATTATTCATCTCATTTATAGTCGATTACTCGACTGTGCTTACTCACTCGTTGTTCAGTTTTCAAAGATCAATTTCTTTCGTTCACTGCCGCGTTACCGAAGCAGCGAGAAGTAATATACCATGTAAGAATTTCAATTGCAAGTGTTTTTTTCATCCATTTTTAAAGTTTTCAACATGTTCAGCTTAACAATTAGTCTGACTATTTCATGCTGATCTTTATGCCACGCCATATGAATTGATTACGTTATTCATCCGCGTTGAATGGTGGATTTGCAATATACCACGGATTAAAAAGTATTACAACCTTTTATTCAAAAAAATTCTTTTATTCACTTTCTCATTTATTCACTCTTTCATTCATCTTTCACGCATCGAGCACTAGTCTCCAATTATTACAATGCATGAAATTGCCTGGAGGGTATTCGAATTCACAGTCACTGATCAATTGAAAGTTGAGCTTGTGACAGACTGCGTTCGACGCCGGGTTATGAATAGACGGGAAAGCATGAATATACTTATGTTTCTTCTCGATAGTTGCGTTTGCGATAGCTTCAATGACCGCTGAGGTTGCCACGCCTCTACCTTGGTAGGAAGGCAAGACACTCCAACCAATCTCATAGATGCTCTCGTCTTTCCACTTGCTATCCCAGTAACCAATACTGCCGACCGTTTCATTATCTGGAAGCAGCACAATACTAAACATGCGGCCGGTTCCCTTTCCGCCGATCTCAAGATATCGCTTATGGCGTCTTAGCAGTAGCTCCTCCGATTCAGGACCACCGAGGTGTTCCATCATCTCAGGCGCATTAATCTTACGCAGCAAATCAAGATTAGATTCGGACCATGATTCTAACTTGACATGTGGTCTTCTCATTGGCTCTGCCATTTCCCTCACCTCAATTATTCCTTCTATAGAGATTCATTCCTGCGCCCTACTCAAAATATCTACCCCCAAATATTAACAGAACATATGTTCTATGTCAAATCAAACCTCGTTCCAACGATAACCGTAGCGTCCAACTCATCATATCTAGACACAGTCGGAATCAACCCGCTGCGGGCAATAATCTCTGCAGCCTGCGGCGCCTGCCGCTCACTAACCTCAACGAAAAGGTGACCACCGGGCGCTAACCAAAGTAGCGCTTCGAAAGCAACACGACGCAGCACATCAAGTCCGTCCTCTCCCCCGTCTAGCGCCAAGCGCGCCTCATGAATACGGGCTTCCGAGGGAAGCAGCTCGATAGCTCCGGTTGGCACGTAAGGTACGTTAGCCAGCAGGATGTCGATACGGTTAAGCAATGTTTCGGGCAGCGGCTCGAAGATATCGCCTTCGAAGACCTGGCCTCCGGCAGCTGTGATGTTTCGGCGGGCACACTGCACCGCTGCGGGGTCGATATCCACTGCATACAGCTCAATTCCTTCCACCTCATCTGCCAAAGCTGCGCCCAACGCGCCTGTTCCACAGCATAGATCGACGACGACCGCTCCTGACTTGGCTACTTCAGTGGCCCGACGAACAAGAAACTCTGTGCGGTGACGGGGAATGAAGACTCCCGGGTCTACCTCTATCCGAATACCGTAGAACTCCATCCAACCAATGACGTGTTCTAATGGATAACCTAAGGCTCGCTGATCCGCCATTTCTGCTAACTCAACCGGCGTCTTCGCGACCGAAATGAGCATTTGAGCTTCATCTTCTGCGAAAACGCAGCCTGCATCACGAAGTCTAGTGACGAGATGATGATAATTGATATTCTCCATAAAAAATCACCACAATTCTGTTTATCGATAACATCATTTTATCCTTTGTACAAGTTTGCCGGACAGGTAGAATTTTTTTATAGCTAACTATCCTTCTGTTCACTTAGTTCGCACGGACATGCACGCACCAAAAAAAGCCCTGTGCTCAACATCAACACAACAGGACCTTCTTCTTTTCCAATGATTTTACAATTTACAAAATAACAAACAGCAGGGCTATCACAGCCGGCAATCCTTGCACAAGCAAGATCGACCTCTTAGCGGTTGCCCCGCCGTACAAGGCAGCAACAATCACACAAACGAGGAAAAACAGTTGAATGGAGCGTCCGATCAATGGATCTGGATGAACAAGTCCCCATATGAGCCCAGCTGCCAAAAAGCCATTGTACAAACCTTGATTTGCTGCCAGCGACTTAGTAGCCTCAGCCTGCTCCTTGGTCATGCCAAAGGCTTTCATCCCACGAGGGCTGGTCCACAAAAACATTTCCAAAACAAGTATGTATACATGCTCCAATGCCACTAATCCTACGAGTATAGACGTAATTATCGTAATAATAAACTTATCCCCCTGAACCGAATTGTGTGTATCCTAATACGTTTATTATATTTTATTAACTTAAATTTCGATAGTAAAAAAAGAAGCTACCCCGAGGGAAGCTCCTTTACTTGACAAGCCTGTTAGAATTCCTTCTACCACAAAAACAAATCATTCCCTTTCAATTTAAAACAGCTTCCATGAAATAATAATCCCCATAAATGATTGTCGAGTGGCATACATGGTGGTGATACGCAGCTGATGCATGGGTTAGCACACAATCAGAATCAGTTGTCCAGTCACTTCCAGCGTTCTCAGGAGCTTCAGTGCGGCGCTCAGATAAACATCCTTTTCATGCTGTCCAACGACTTTGGAGATTTCAATTAATCCGCATGCTGCTACAGCTGCCTCCGTGGAGTCTTCGTAGGCAGGCTCTTTCGGCTGTTTGAAATCAATTGGAATCACGCCGTTTGCGGGGTTGTTAGCCATAAAATAATGTGCAACACGTTGGGCTGTATGCAAGTATTCCACCTTCTGCGTGTGCATATAGCTCATCACAAAACCATATAAGGCCCATGCCTGTCCACGTGTCCACGAGGAGCCTTCTTCATATCCTTGACCGTCGTATGTTTTTACCACTCCGCCCAGAAACGGGTTGAACTCAACAATATGATGAACGGATCCATCCGCCCTAACAGATGCCTTCATTGCTGTATCCGCGTGCGCCATAGCAATTTGCTTAAATTGTGGATCGCTCGTTTCTTCACTTGCCCAATACAAAAGAGGAAGATTCATCATACAATCCACAATGGCCCAACCCCGTGTGTCTAACCTCTCTGAGTCATTCCATGCACGAATAAATCCGCCAGCCAGATTAAAACGCCCAGCAAGCAAATTGGCAGCATGCAGCGCTCATAGGCAGCCACATGAATCCGACGTCTTGATGCAGTCCGTAAAATTGGGAAAAACATTCGTCAAGCGCCTCTTCTGAGATATTAGCCATTTGTCTATATATTTCATTGCCGGTTTCGTGATACATGAGCCACATGATGCCGGCTGGCTAGCGATTAGAAATCAGCGATATCATCGATGCATCATCCAAAACCAACTTTTGCTGTTATCCGATTCCGATCTACGTATCCTATTTATGACTTCACAGTCCGCATCATTGACAGTCTTCATTATGTGCACGTAGAGTGAGTTCTAGCACGAGATTAGAAATTGCCAATACGCGCCTAATATCCACAAACTATCACAGGAAAGTGTCCGATTCAACCGGGCTTACTGTTCCTCTCCCCTATGTGTTCCGGCACGCGGATCGTTCTTTACGGGGCGATATCCGAACCAAACCGGTTGTTTAATAAATCCTTGGGAAGAGCAGGACGCCGTTCATGGATATGTGCAAAAGAACACCCCAAATCTATATCAGCTCCTTGAAAATGACTGGGACAGCTGGCATACAGGGAAGCAGCATCTGCTGACCGAGGAGCGTTTCGATCGTTCCGAACGCTCACAAACTCACTGGGTGCCACTGGAAGGGCGATATACCAAGCACCTTAAGAGTACCGGGAGGAGCTTCCTTCCAAAGCGTAGTTCCGGAAATGGCGGGCGGAACGACCACTCGTGCGGCAACGTACTCCATACCCACGACTGGTTGCTATGAAGAAGGGTTTGACGCATTCTTCGATGGATTCATCTTGAACGACTCGCTGCAAGCTTTGCAATTGCGGGATCAGACGAAGCCTGTGTTCTTGAGTGCTATGTTCCTTGCTCCCCATCCACCACTCGATATTCCCGATCCATGGTATTCGATGTATGCACAGGAGGACATAACGCTTCCAGAAAATGTTGGTGTATGGGCCAAAAATCAGTCGCCGCTTCAACTTTACAACCTGACAGGCGCGATCGGAACCCATTACTCCAGAGAGGACTGGCAACGGATTTGGACCGTGTATGCCGGACTTGTCCGGCTGCTTGACGATTGCGTGGGCCGCATCATCGATGAGTTGAAGGCACAGGGGATCTATGACGATACGCTTCTGATCTTCACAAGCGATCATGGCGAAATGCTCGGCTCCCACTGCCTCTGGCAGAAAATGTGCATGTACGAAGAGTCGGTACGTACTCCGTTATTCATGAAATTCCCTGCCCGTTTCAAGGTGGAGGCGCGCGATTCAATTGCTCTTGTTAGTGCCATAGACATTGTACCGACGTTATGCGACTACTTAGACATTCCACTGCCAGAGGGCGTTGCAGGAACATCGTTATTACCGCTTGTACATGGGGAGCAATTAAACCGTGAACGTCTATTTATTCAGTTTGACGGCAATGGAGCCAGAGGCATCTTCCAGCGCTGCGTGATTGAAGGAGATGATAAACTCATTGTCGATTGGTTCAAGGATGAAATCTATCTTGAATTGTATAATACGGCTAATGACCCCCAAGAACGAATCAATCTCTCGCTCGAAGCCGTTCACCGTGATAAAATCCTATCACTGCTTGGACATATCTAAGAGCACATGCGGTCCACAGGCGATTTACTGGAGTTGCCCGATGACACGTATGACATGTTTATCGTTAGATATACTCCTTTTCGGCATTAAGGCTCTCACCGCAGTTACTTACTCTGGAAGTAGACGAATCAAAAAAGATCGCCATCCCTCCCTGCATACCCAGGTGGTTGTTAATGGCCGATCATTTAGAGAAGCTTCCTCACACCGTTAACCTTAGCCGCAAAGCCATACAAATTATTAAACAAAATATATGGTTTTCACTGATCATTAAGGTAGCAGCCTTGATTCTCATTTTCCCTGAACTGCTAACTTTATGGATTGCAGTCATCAGTGATACAGGTGCGGCTTTAATTGTGATTTTGAATAGTATGCGCTTATTAAAGTTCAAGAATTAAAGCTTTTGCGAAATAACGAGTAATTACAACAGAGAAACACTCCAATGATAGCCTAACTGGCCCTCATTGGAGTGTTTTTTTAATTCTTTATTTGAATGCTTATTAAGCTTCCAATTTAGCAAGCTGTTCCCGAACTCGCGGTGCGACTTCTGTCCCCAACAGTTCAATGGCTTTCATAACTTCATCATGCGGCATTGTGCCGACTGGTAAATGCATGAAAAACCGCGAGAAACCTAAATGTTTGCTCATGTGAACGATTTTATTAGCCACCGTTTCGGTATCGCCTACATAAAGCGCGCCTTCAAGGCTTCGGGAAGCATCGAACTGTGCACGGCTATAATTCCCCCAACCGCGCTCTTTACCAAACATGTTCATCGAAGCTTGCGTAGGTGGAAAATACCTGTCGACCGCAAGCGAGGTGCTCTCGGCAACGAAACCAAGTGAGTGTACAGCCACTGGTAATTTCGACGCATCATGTCCTGCACGAGTAGCTGCTTCTTTATATAGCTTAACGATCGGAGCAAATTGGACCGGGCTCCCGCCAATGATCGCCAAAACTAGCGGTAATCCTAGTACACCTGCGCGAATAGCCGACTCAGGATTCCCCCCACTGCCTATCCACACAGGTAGAGGGGTCTGAACAGGACGCGGATAAATACCTAAATTCGTAAAAGCGGGACGATGCCCACCTTTCCAGGATACTTTCTCCGATTCCCTTAATTTCAAGAATAGTTCCAGTTTCTCCTCGAAAAGCTCTTCGTAGTCGTTCAAATCATAGCCAAACAATGGAAATGCATCGACCATGGAGCCTCGACCCACAATAATTTCTGCACGACCATTGGAAATACCATCGAGCGTTGCAAATTCCTGAAACACACGGACTGGATCCGCAGCAGAAAGTACGGTAACCGAGCTGGTTAAACGTATCTTTTTGGTAACAGCCGCCGCTGCCGCCAGCACCACGACTGAAGCGGAATCCCCAAATTCCTTACGATGATGCTCACCGACTCCGAATATATCCAAACCTACCTGATCGGCGAGGGTAATTTCTTCTACAACCTGACGCAATCTCTCCGCATGACTTATTGTCTTGCCTGTATGAACATCCGGCGTCGTTTCAACAAATGTATCTACACCTATTTCCACTTTCAAATCCCCCTATCTATAGTAAAAAATCGAACTCTATTTTCTTATCCTTAAAATATTTATCCTAACATTAGAAATTATAATATTAATGTAATGGAGTCGTCAACCTAGTGTTAGAATTTGGGACATCCTACAACACAAAAAAAATTGCCGTATCTCCAGCCTTAAGGCCAAGATAACGACAACTTTTTAAAAAATGCTTATGCTTTCGTGCTCATGCTTTATCAGTTTTCCATAGTTGCTCTAGCAAGATCACGATCATCGTACCTACCAGCAGTCCATTACTGAGTACATATTGTAGGATAGAAGGAAGTCCTTGGAATGCTGTCGACGGTAGGAACATAAGTCCGATGCTAATCAGCAGTGTGATGCCCAGAATAGTCAGTCGGCGTTGATCCAGTGTTTCCTTTAGAATAGACTGAAAAGCGATGCCAATCATTTGGACAAAAGATGCCAGTAATGCCGCCGTAGCGATTGGCCCTGGAAGCAGTGCCAGGAAGTTAACGATAACCGGTACTAATGAAATACCTGATAAGGCCAGACAAGCTGCAAGGAACGGACGAATTCGTGTCTGTTCGGTTAGTCGAATAAAACCCGCGGAAACCGGTAATGGAACGACTCCGATGGCTGAGAACAAAGCACATAACAGATGCGAAATTCCACCTAAGATTCCGCCGCGATTCAGCGTTTCTTTTAATTTCCTCGGAGGTTCCGGAACGACTTGGCTGACAGCCGAAACCGCAGCAATCGTATTAGAGACTAAAATGAACGTAAACAGAATCGCGGTGATCACAATTCCAGCATTGAATTGCGGGTTCCCCCATGCAAAAATGTCCGGAAGCTTAACCCAAGATTGGTTCGTGCTAAGTGTACCTGAGCTTTTGCCGAGCAAAGTATACAGCAGCCACCCGGATAAGATCCCGATCAACACGGCATAATTTTTGATCCAACCTTTGCCTCTCACAGATAGAAGGATGACGAGAATAAAGACTCCAAACGATATCGCTGCGGTTCCATAATCGGGAAGGGATGCCTCTCCTTGTAAAGCTATCATACCTTTCATGAAAACGCCGCTAAGTTGAAGCGCTAAGATCAAAAGAAAAGAACCGGTAACCAGAGGGGTGAACAGGAAGAGAAGTCGATGGAAATACCCGCTCAAGCCAAGAATAAGGAGAAGTACACCTGCAATAATGAATCCACCCTCCAGAATTTGCAGCGTTTCCTTCAAGCTTTGACCCTGTCTGACTGCTACGTCGGCCAAAATCACAAACACACTGACCCATGAACCTGCGGGGCCATCTGCAATCGGATACCGATGCCCCAACCATCCCTGGATGAAAGAACTCAAGCCAACCACCAAGAATGTTCGCTGCATCAACGCCGAAACTTCTTCTATCGATAAGTGAAAAATACCGCCGATCACGATAGGTAGTGCGACAGAATTGGCCAACAGGAAAATAAACCATTGAAATGTGCTTAAGCTGCCGTAGAACCGGCCTTTTTTTGTTTCCATTTTACCCACCTTATATAGGGATCTTTGGGCGTAGCTCAAAGTCTCTCCGCTTTTATATAGGGATCTTTGGGCGTAGCTCAAAGTCTCTCCGCTTTTATATAGGGATCTTTGGGCGTAGCTCAAAGTCTCTCCGCTTTTATATAGGGATCTTTGGGCGTAGCTCAAAGTTCTCCGCTTTTATGCAGGGAGCTTTGAGCGTGCCCAAGTCTCTCCGCTTTTATTTTACAGTAACGTCATTCAGCATCAGATAGCCTATTGGATTTAATGAGAATCCTTTGACACTTTTAGCCGTTACAGCTATGTGATCAATTGTTCGAATCGGAATTAACGGACTTTCTTTCATCTCGATGTCTTGCGCTTTCGCGTAAATAACTTTGCGTTTCTCCACATCTTTCTCACGACGGCCTTCTTCAATTAACTTGTCCACTTCCGGATTGGTATAGAAAGCGAGATTGCCTTTGCTTCCGTGGGAAGAGCTGTGGAAGACATTATACTGATTATAATCCGCATCGCCAGTTGCGTTCCCCCAACCGCCGATAAATAGATTGTGTTCTCCTTTACCTGTGATATCCAGATAAGCGCCATACTCCATCACTTTGATTTCGAGGTCGATGCCAATCCCTTTCAACTGGGATTGAACCACTTCTGCTAGGTTAATGCGCTCTTTTCGATCGTCTGTCACAATAGACGTTTTAAAACCATTTGGGAAACCTGCCTCGGCAAGCAGTTCTTTCGCCTTGTTGATGTTGTACGTATACTCGCCCAAATTAGGATTAAAACCGATCATCTTAGGGGAAAGCGCTGAGATGGCTTTGCTGCCCACGCCGTTATACACACCTTTGATAATGGAATCCTTTTCAATGGCATAGGAGAATGCCTGACGAACACGCACGTCATCGAACGGCTTTTTCTTCACATTAAACCCAATGTATTCTACCCCAAGCCCTTCGGTACGAGCTAGCGTCATGGCAGATGAATTTTGCACGCGGTCTAATTCGGTTACTGGCAGTTGATCGCTAATCTGAACTTCTCCCGATTCTACCATGGCAACACGCGTAGTATCCTCTGGAACTACTTTGTAAACAACCTTATCTACCTTCGGAATCTCTCCCCAGTAGCTATCATTTTTGACAAGAACCATCTCTTGTCCTGGCGTCCAGGACTGGAATTTGAATGGACCTGTTCCAATTGGATTTTTGGACAGCTTGTCGGCTTGTTCCGCAATGGCTTTCGGGCTAAGAATACTGCCTTCTGTGCTGGCAAGAATGGACAGAAGAGGCGCATATGGATAGGACAGAATGAACTGAACGGTATAATCGTCCACAGCCTTCACTTCTTTGACCATGGAGAAATTACTTGCTCTTGGCGAATTTACTTTAGGATCCAGAGCACGCTCCATGGTCTTCTTGACCGCTTCTGCCGTGAACGGCGCTCCATCGTGGAACGTTACACCCTGACGCAGCTTGAACTCCCAAGTTAAGTCATCTACCTGTTTCCATTCTGTTGCCAGAGCAGGCTTGTACTCCATATTTTTATCTGTCATGAGTAGGCCTTCGTAGACTTTACCAAAAATGTAATTCGCTGAAGGAATGTTTGTTATAAATTGGGGATCTAGGTTGTTCGCATCCGCCTTTCTTGCGATGGTCAGCGTACCTCCCGCTTGGGAAGCATCCGCCGCTTTCCCATTATCGGTTGTCGAATTTGGTGAAGAGGAGCATCCGGCCAACACAGACATACCTACAAGAGATATCGCGAGAAAGCCGCCGAGAATAAGATTTCTTTTCATTGTATAAAACCCTCCTATTTCGATCGTTTATCTAATACTTTAAATGGCTTATTAGCATTATAGGAAAAATCAGCTCTAGAACCTTGCACATTCTTTACGTTTATTTACAATATCTTTACTACTTTCGTTATGCAAACAAGCTACACCCAAGAAAGCGTTAACATTTTATCCTTCATGCAAAATCCCCTTTACGAGTGAATGATCTTCTTAGTTAGATAATAAATAATTTTCAGATTATTTAGTTTCACAATCTTTACTTGTATTTATATAATCTTTACTTCTTTTCGTGGAACAAAGTAAACAAACTAGCCAGCAGCTAGGCCCTCGTCTAAACCCAAACGTTTGATCATGGGGAGGGAATTGGATATGGGCCTCCAACCGTTTCTTGAATTGATTTTATATGGATGGAACTCGATTTCAAATACGGGCGCTACGCTTTTCCACCCCATATCCATTCCCTTTTGGTTCTACTTAGAATTGACTGCTGCTTTTATTTTCCTACCATGTTCCATACCATGCTGGTTGCTAGCTCACTTCACTATGTCCTGTGTCTCATTTCTCTTACTGACTTCACTTACTACTTCACCTCTATCCTTACCCTTACCAATACCTAACTCTACTTCTCTTACTACTTACTTTGTATTTCTCTTTCCTTACTATCCTTTTCTTATATATCTCCACTTACTTTACATCTCTACACACCCCACCTTTTCTGAGTTCTCAAACACGTTAGAAGTTAGCGTACTTCCATCTCTCATTGGACGAAATCCAATGAGAACGCCGTGCAGACGTGTTCATTCTTCTTTTCGTTGGATGAAATCCAACAGAGCAGCTAAAATGACACCGAAACCCCACAATATTCCTCTCTGTGTTGGATTTTGTCCAATGAGAATGGCGTTTAAGCATCAAAAATCGCATGTTCGTTGGAATTCATCCAATGAGCTTGACTCTCCTCAGGACGCTGCCCCTTCGACCCCACCTGAAACAAAAACAAGGTGGAAAATACTCTCCAACCCCGATAAATTCTATAATGTTTTAAAAAAAGCATAGCCCTCTCCGCATGAGAGAGAACTATGCCCTGACGACTACAACGAACCGGAAACGACGTTCCCGCGATACAGCACCGCTTGACGCTCGGCTCGTCTCGCTACCGCTTCCGCCGAACAACTCGCGTGAACAAGCACCGCGCTTGCTTCATCGCCAACAGCCGGCCAGACGCGGACGCCCTCCGCGGAAAGCGGAGTCTTGCCTCCAGTAATGAAGCCGAGCGCCTGCGCGAGCGAACGCTCATCACTCCAGCGGAATCGCTCCGCCAGACGGCCAACTCTTTCCAAGCTGTCTCCTTGGCCGAATGGGGACCAATGATCTGTGATGCTATCGTCGCCTAGTGAGACGGATACACCTTTTTGCTTAAGGAGCGGAATCGGTATTGTCGCTCGGTTAATCGGGACGGTCGAGGTGATCGCGATACCCAGCTCAGCAAACAGCTCGGCCACTTCGCTTTGCAACTCGACCGGAACGTCCGCCAGACCGAGGGCGTGGCTAACGGTAACACGCCCCTGCCAACCCGCTTCCTCGGTTAGTGCAGCAAGCCTTTTGAACGTGAATATGCCTAAATGACCTGGATCGTGAATGTGAACATCCACGTCAACATCAGCCTCTACAGCCAGCTCCATAATCGTATTCAACGATTTCTCGATGTTCTGATCGACCGAGGCCGGATCTACGCCACCCATCGATGTCGCTCCCATTCGCAGCGCTTCACGCGCCATTTCTACAACGTTACTGCGCAGCAACCCGTGCTGAGGGAAGGCTACGATTTCCCCAGAAAGCTTGCCCGAATAAGTTTCAAAAGCTTGCAGAGTGGCCTCAAGATTTTTCAAGCCGATATAGGGATCAATGTTGCAGTGGCTTCGGACGTGGGTTGAGCCGTTCTTCTGCAGCAGCCCAAGCATCGCTTCCGCCCGCTCCCTAGCTGTCGGCAGCAGTTCAGTAAGCAGCGTTTCTTCTTCCTTTAAACGAGTAAAAATGTTCACGGGCGGTGAACAAGCTTTCCACGGCCCTCCGTAATATGTTTTATCAATGTGAATATGCATATCGCGGAACGCTGGAAGCAGAAGCAGGTTCTTCGCATCTTGCTTAGGCAGTTCGCTGTCTATGGCTGTGTCTGCAGAGACGATTTGCATTATCTTCCCATCTTCGATGAGGAGATGACAGATCTCTGTCTCCGTTCCTGTGATTGTTCCATTTTCGAAGCTAAAGCCATTCTCCAAACGCACGTTAGTTAGCCAATAAGTCGAAATCATACTCATGATCGTTACACCCTTTCTCCTAGCCAAATTTGCAATCACTTACAACAACTCAGGATCAAAACGTTGTTCATCCACATAAGCCCTAGCATGACCCCAGAAATATTTAGTCGGTTCCATGTACTTCTGCAGCCCTGCGCGCTCAATCGTCCGCTTCGCTTCTTCATTCGCCTCATCAAGAGCGCTCAGCTCGTCAACTGTGAGCACTTTGCGGTCTTCCATCACGATTTTCCCATTCACAATAACGTTGTCTACGTCGCTCGCTACTGCCTGATGAACCAATCGGTGCACATACATATATTCAGGTGTCAAATGTGGCTGGCGCATGTTAACTGTAATCACATCCGCTTTTTTGCCAGCTTCCAGCGAACCCAGTTCATCGTCCCAGCCTACACAGCGGGCCGCATCGATCGTGACCATCTCAAGCAGCTTGCCAGCAGGCAAATAATAGTAGTCCTTGAGCGCTGCCTGATGAATCATCTGCGTCTTGCGCATCGCTTGAAACATATCAAAACTGGCTGCTGGGGAGGTACCGTCTGTGGATATCGCCACAGTTGCGCCCATCTCCATCAGTTCCGTAATTGGCGTTCGCGCATTCACTTGTCCGAATCCTGGCGCAGAGCTAACATTGGTTCCTGTTTCGGCCAAAATTCGCGCTTCATCAAATGAGATGCCGCGGCAGTGCTGCAGATGCACATCGGGGCCAAGCAAAGCGTTTTCTTTGTCTTGAATCGCCAGATGAATCATGCCACCAAAAGCATCCGAGTGAATCCGCGTCTTATATTTTCTGGCGATCTCACGAATTTTCTTCGCTTGATAACGATCATGATCCGTTAAGCCACATAATTGATCCGGCGGCGTCGGGGCTGACGGATTAACGGAAGTAACAATCACAAAAGGCGTGATGAAAGCACGAATGTGATCGTCGTGCGCATGATGCAAAGCTTCAATCACCGACTCGGCACCTTTCAGTACCTCTTCGTAGGTCACTTCTCTCGTTACCCGTTTCCCATCCACCCAGCGGCTGAATGAATGCGGCCACGGCGGATTGCAAGGCCCCGTGCAGACGATTTCTCGTATGCCAACTTCGGAGTAAGCTTTGGCATGATTGAGTGCAAAGATCGGATCATCCGAACGAGGCATGGAGCCAAGCACACAGGCGCCTGTCGTGATCCCTGCCTTTAGGCGTTCAAGCGCGTTCAACTTACCTTCGTAATACCAGAACTCATCTGTTACAAAATGCTTATACGTATGCGTCATGATTGGCATCCAGAAACTGATATTGTCCATTGCGATCGTCTTGAACATGGAGTGACCGCCGTGACCATGGACGTCTATCAAGCCAGGCAACACACAGTGATGATTGCAATCTATCGTTTTCTTTGCCTCATACTTCGTCAGCAATTGCTCAGTATCAGCAACTTCCAGAATTCTCCCCTCGTGGATCGCGACAGCTCCATTCTCCAGAATGCGCCGTTCTTGATCCATCGTAATCACGACGCCATGAACGAGCAATAAGTCGATCATTGCCTAAGTCCTCCCGCCACCAATGTCCCTCGGTAGAAGACAGCCTTTCGTTCAGCTCTTCTCGCGACCGCCTCCGCTGTGGAAGTAGCGTCCACTAGGACCACGCTTGCCTCATCTCCGACATTTGGCCATGCGCGTTTGCCATCTCGATCCAGCGGCGTCTTGCCTCCAGTAATGAAACCAAGCGATTGTGACAAGGCATACTCGTCAATCCAGCGGAAGCGTTCCGCTAAGCGACCCGCTCGTTCCAAGATGTCCCCATTGCCGAAAGGCTGCCAAGTATCAAAGATATTATCGCAGCCCGCAGCAACAGCGACCCCTTTCTCATGCAAAAGCGGAACCGGTGGCAGCGTTCTGCTATGTGGCGCGCTTGTAATGATCGTAATGCCTGCCTCAGCTAAAATAGCGGACAATTCTGCCGCCTCACCAGCAGGCACTTCACCAAGAGCGAATGCGTGACTGATCGCCACTCTTCCTTGCAAACCCGCTTCCATCGTAAGCGCTGCCAAGCGTCTCATTGTAAAAGTACCCAAATAATCCGGATCATGCAGATGTAAATCGACGCCCGCATTCGCCTCAACAGCCAGCTCCATCATCTGTTGCAACGAGGCTTCAACATCCCCATCTACCATTGCGGGATCGACGCCTCCGATCAGTGTAGCCCCCTCACGAAGAGCTGCTCTAACCAGCTCCTTGGACTTGGATCGGAGTAAGCCATGCTGCGGAAAAGCGACTATTTCGTAAGAGAGTTTCCCCTCATACGTGTCGAGCGCTTGTTGCACGGCTTCCAAGTTGCGCAGTCCCACTTCCGGATAGATATCCACATGCGTCCGCACTTCCGTCGAGCCTGCCGCAAGAAGTGTATCCAGCAAGTTTTCTGCTCTCTCCTTGGTCGAAGTCGGCAGTGTAGGGAGTATCCGTTTCTCCAATTCGAAGCGTCCCACGATATTAGCTACAGGGATGACTGCACGCCACGTATCCCCGATTAACGTCTTATCCAAATGAACGTGTTTCTCAATAAATGATGGCAGCATAAGCAGGTTCTTTCCGTCTTGCTTCAGAAGATCCGTTTCTAACGGTTTATCAGCTGTAACGATTTCACGGATAACACCGCCCTCTATACGTAGATGACAACTTTCAGTCTCCGTCCCGGAGATCACGCCATTCTCGTACAAATAACCGCTCTCCAGACGAACATTGGTTAACCAATAAGATGAACTCACGAATTGCTCACCCTTCCTTCCTTTTCCAAAAATTCGGTGTGATATGCTCGTACACCCTCAATTATAAAGAATATTCTGTGTTTTATTTTCACAATCTTTACTTCTATTTAAGGTATCTTTACGAGTTGCCCAAAGCTTATTTACTTCGCCCTGTTTTCTGATAACTTTAATTAAACAAAGGAGGACTGCTAGATGAATGTTGAATATGCTGAACAAAAGCAAGCGCTACCAAAACAAGCTCTCTCCGCTCGTCCTGGCAAGTGGAGAACATTTTATTTAAAGCTTCGGAGAAATAAGTTAGCGATGATAGGCGGGTATGTCATTCTTTTCTACTTCCTTGTCGCAATCTTTGCTCCGCTTCTAGCGCCATACGATCCGTATCATATTGATTTAGTAAACAAACTAAAACCTCCCTCAGCCGAACATTGGATGGGGACGGACGATAAGGGGCGCGACGTGCTAAGCCGATTGATTGTTGGGACACGCCTTTCACTCTCTGTAGGGTTTGTAGCCGTATTTATCGGAGCCTTCTTCGGAATTGTTCTTGGGTTGTTCGCCGGCTATTACGGGAAATGGGTGGATACGATCATCATGCGTGTGATCGACGTTTTGCTTGCTTTTCCGGGCATTTTGCTCGCACTGGCTATCGTTAGTGCCTTAGGGCCTAGTTTAATCAACGTAATGATTGCCATTGGCGTATTTTCCATTCCGATGTTCGCCCGGATCGTTCGCGGTTCGACCTTATCGGTTAAAAAGTTGGAATACATCGACGCTATTCGCTCATTGGGAGCCAGCGATATGCGGATCATATTCGCGCACATTTTCCCGAACATCCTGTCCCCGATTATCGTTCAAGCTACTCTAAGGCTCGCAACGGCCATTCTCTCGGCTGCCGGATTGTCCTTCTTAGGACTTGGCGCTCAACCGCCCTTGCCTGAGTGGGGCGCTATGCTAAGCAATGGTCGCGATTTTTTATTCACAGTACCCTACCTGGCTTTATTTCCGGGACTTGCCATCTCTACATTAGTCATCGGTTTTAACGTATTTGGAGACGGGCTCAGAGATGCATTGGATCCAAGAATGAAACAGTAAGCTTTCCTAAGCGCATGCTTACGAAGACCGTTTTCCTAAAGGAAAACTCTAAGGGGGATATCCATGTTCATATACATCGTTCGCCGGCTGCTTCAGATGATCCCGGTGCTGTTAGGCGTCATTCTAGTCGTATTCCTGATTATGCAGCTCGTGCCGGGCGATCCCGCCGTTATGCTCGCAGGAGAAGGTGCTTCAGCTGAGACTGTTGAACGCATACGTCATCAATTAGGGCTGGATCAGCCATTGTTTATTCAATATTTCCAGTATGTCATTGACGTGGTACAAGGAGATTTCGGGACTTCACTACGTTCCAATCTGCCTGTTTTTAAAGAAATTATGATTCGCTTGCCTATCACGATTGAGCTGGCTGTGGCCAGTATCTTCATCACCATTGTTTTCGGGATGCTTGCCGGAATCGTATCCGCTACAAAGCAATATACGGCATCAGATATCACGATCATGATCGTCGCTCTGCTTGGTGTATCCTTGCCCAGCTTCTGCCTCGGGCTCTCGCTTATTTACTTTTTCTCCGTGAAAATGCACATCTTTCCTGTCGCGGGCTGGGGAACATGGAAACATGTTGTACTCCCCGCAATCACGCTAGGTGCTTCAGGTGCTGCCATTGTCGCCAGGATGACGCGCTCCACGATGCTGGATGTCATTCGCCAGGATTATATTCGAACTGCCAAAGCGAAAGGTTTGAAATTACGCGTTATTATCTATAAGCACGCCCTCAAGAATGCGCTAATTCCTGTCATTACCGTGGTAGGTCTACAGTTCGGCGTACTGCTCGGGGGTACGGTATTAGTAGAATCTGTTTTTGCCATTAATGGACTTGGACGGCTGATTGTAGATGCCATTCGCATGCGTGACTTGCCTATGGTCCAGGGCGGCGTACTGGTCGCCTCCATTATTTTCGTCATGGTTAACCTTGCTGTCGACGTACTGTACCGAAACTTCAACAAACGGATCGAGCTCGATTAAAAGGAGGGAACGAGATGCTTAAACAACAAGAAAAGGTTCTGGAAGTAAGCAATCTTCAGACACACTTCTTTACTGATGAAGGCGTAAGCAGAGCTGTTGACGGCATTGATTTTACGCTCCATAAAGGGGAAACACTTGGGCTTGTAGGAGAATCCGGCTGCGGTAAAAGTATTACATCGCTTTCCATTCTTAGGCTGATCGCAAGTCCCCCCGGACGAATCCTTAACGGAGAAATCCTTTTCAAAGGACAAGACTTATTGAAAAAAACGGATAAAGAAATGGGTGCCATCCGTGGCAACGACATTTCGATGATTTTCCAAGAGCCTATGACTTCTTTAAATCCCGTCTACTCGGTTGGGGAACAGATCGCGGAAGTGTTTCGCCATCACCAAAAGCTGGGGAGAAAGGAAGCCTGGGAGAAAGCAGTCGACATGCTTCGCCTTGTCGGTATTCCCTCCCCAGAGAAGCGCGCTAAGCAAGAGCCGTATGAGCTGAGCGGAGGCATGCGGCAGCGGGTGATGATTGCCATGGCGATGGCTTGCAACCCGGAGATTCTTATTGCGGATGAACCGACAACAGCTCTTGATGTAACGATTCAAGCGCAAATCCTCGATTTGATGAAGCTGCTGCAGAAGCAAATGGGCATGAGCATCATTATGATCACCCATGATCTAGGCGTCGTTTCGGAGACATGCGATCGCGTCGCTGTTATGTATGCCGGTAAGATTGTGGAATACACCGATGCTGGCGAGTTATTTGCCAATCCGAAACATCCGTATACCATCGGATTACTTAACTCTCTACCTCGTGCGGACCAAGACCAAGAAGAACTGCAAGCGATCAAAGGCAGTGTTCCAAGTCCCTATAACATGCCTGCGGGATGCCGTTTTGCTCCCCGTTGTCCTCATGCCAGAGAATTATGTCAGATAACGATGCCAGAGCTAACCGACGTCGGAAACGGCAGTCAGGTTCGCTGCTGGATGTACACACCTGAGTGGGACGCACAGCTTGATACGCATAGGAAAGTGGGGAATTCCATCCAATGACAATACCTGTGGAGCGTGACACGGAGAAGAACGTTTTAGTTGAAATCAACCATTTGAAACAATACTTTCCGATCAAAGGCGGCATCTTAGGGCGAACCGTCAATCATGTTAAAGCTGTTGACGACATCAGCTTTAACATTTATGAGGGAGAAACGCTCAGCATTGTAGGTGAATCAGGCTGTGGCAAGTCAACCACAGGGCGAGCCCTCTTGCGTCTGGATGAACCCACCGGAGGAGATATCCACTTTCAGGATATGGATGTCCTCGGCCTGAATAAGACTGAACTCCGAAAGCTGCGCAAGGACATGCAGGTCATCTTCCAAGATCCTTTCGCATCCCTGAATCCAAGGCAAACCGTCCGCCAAATTCTGGGCGAAGCATTGGCCATTCAAGCTGTCATTCCGAAGGAAAAACGGACAGAACGAATTAAGGAACTGCTTGATAATGTGGGGTTACGGACCGACCATATTGATCGTTACCCGCATGAATTCAGCGGTGGTCAACGCCAACGTATCGGCATCGCACGAGCACTAGCTGTGGAGCCGAAACTAATCATCTGCGATGAGGCCGTTTCCGCACTCGATGTGTCGATCCAAGCACAAGTGCTGAATCTATTGAAAAAGCTGCAGAAACAGTATAAGCTGACTTATCTTTTTATCTCTCACGATCTAGGCGTGGTACGCCACATTTCCGATCGGGTGATGGTTATGTATCTGGGTAAAGTCGTAGAAATCGCTGACAAAAGGTCGCTTTTCGATAACCCGCAGCACCCTTATACCAAAGCACTCCTTTCTGCCATTCCTGTACCTATTCAGAAGGAAAAGAAGGAGCGCATCCTATTGACCGGAGATGTCCCCTCTCCCATCAATCCGCCTCAAGGATGCCGGTTTCATACACGCTGCCCGTTTGTTGTCGAAGCGTGCAAATCCCAGGAACCTGAGCTGCGCTACACTAGTGTTGGACATCAAGTTGCTTGCCACTTGGTTACTTCAGGTAATTATTGACTTCATTCGCTTTATAAAGACGAATAATTTAAACTGGTAGAGAAACCATATATGAAAACCGTATTGCAGAAGGGATCTCATGCTTAGCTTTGAGGGTTTTACCTTACTCATTTTATTGTTTATTCTAGCTCCAATTATTGGAGCTATTACTTTATTATTTCTGTTCGTCTTTGAGAAACGCATTGATCTCTTAGAAAACAAAACGAAAAAGATTGAGCTGGAGAAAGAGCTCCAGCAATCGCTTTATAACCAATTAAATCAGCAAATTCAGCCCCATTTTTTATTCAATTCGTTGAATGTGATTCTAACCTTAGCGCGATTGGAACGTACGGAAGAGTTGGTCAGAGCCCTTGAGGTTTTCTCCCAATTCCTTAAGTTTAAATATAAAACTACGGAACCCGTGATTCCTCTTCGGGAGGAGATTCGTTACACAGAGTACTATATTGAGATTCAAAAGCTGCGTTTCGGCACTCGCCTTACGGTCAAACTAACGTGTGATGAAGACATCCAGGAAGCCTATATTCCGCCTTTTGTTTTGCAAACCATCGTTGAGAATGCGTTTAAGCACGGGCTGGAACGAAAAATTGGACCCGTGAATCTGGACATCCATTTCTTCCTCGAACATGAGATGGCCAACCTCACCGTCTTCGATAATGGCACGATGGAGCTAGTGGAAGCCCCCATCGAGGAGAAGAGCGGACATGGCTTGGACAACATTCGGCGCCGTCTGCATCTCTACTTCACTGATCAGGCTAGCTTGCAGATTCAATCGATCCCGGAGACAGGCACGAAGGTGCAAGTCAAATGGCCTTTCATCCTAGAACCTAACTTAAAAGAGGTGCCCTAATGAACGTATTACTCGTGGATGACGAGCCTCTTGAGCTGGAACAGCTTGAGTATCTGATTCAGCCGCTTTTTCCTTTTTGGAACTTGTATAAAGCAGCCGATAGCTGCCAGGCAGCCGCCGTTAGCCAAAAGGTGAAAATTCATCTGGCCTTTCTTGATATCAATTTACCAGGCAAATCAGGGCTGGAACTTGGCGAAGAGCTGCGTCAGCATAATCAGGATATTGAACTCATTATCGTCACCGCATATCAAAATTTCCATTATGCCAAACAGTCCATCCGACTTGGCGTGGTAGATTACATGACGAAACCTGTCATTCAAAGCGAATTAGTTGATATCCTGAGCAAATACCGTAACAAAATGCCGCAATCCAAGTACTCCCATGTGATTCATGACGCACTTACCATCATCCATGAAAAATATGCGGACAAGCTCGCGCTTGCTGATCTTGCTGCAGAGGTTCACATTAACCCAACCTATTTAAGCCGACGCTTTCATGACGAGGTTGGTGTCTCATTCTCCGAATACTTGATGCAGTACCGTATTCAGATTTCTAAAAAGTATCTCATCGCCCATCCCGACTGGAGTATTTCTACCGTATCAGAGAAAAGCGGCTTTAACAGCCAACATTACTTCTGTACCATTTTCCGCAAAAGCACCAACCAAACACCGAAAGAATTTCGCGAGAAGGAGAAATAAACTTGCTTTACCAATCATTTCGTGAATATGCGCAGGGAGCAGCCAAGATTGGCATAGGCCTCGGAGTCATAGCGATCTTAGCTAGATGGGTCACTGGGATTACCATCTTTGCTTCTCCTGAAGCGCTCGTCAAATATGGCATCTTTGGTGGAATCGGCTATGCATTGATGGGAGCTATCGCGCTGATGGCTTTTGGCTGGCTTGGGAAAAGGGTGCGCAGAGAGTACGGCGATGGCCTCACCATTGGGGATTTCTTTCAATTTAAGCTGCACGGCCTCGGCTATTGGATGATGATTGCTATCCTGCTTATCACCAGTATAGAAGGCTTATTTATGCAGGGAATGGCAGCCGGCGTGCTGCTGAACATTCTATTCAGTGTCCCGATTTCGATCGGAATGCTTTGTTTCTTCCTGTTTTGCGTCATCTATGTCGGCTTTGGCGGGATGGTCCTTATTCAGCGCTTGGCCTTCGTTCAAGTCATCCTGATGTTTGCCGCAGCTATCCTCATCCCTCTTTATTTCTTCCTTGCAAAAGGGGTTGAAAACGTCTATCAAGGAATTCGGCTCTACCATCCTTATTTGCTTGTGCTGAACAATCATGAAGGCTTGTTTTTTATGTGTACAGGCCTATTAATTGGCTTCGGGCAAATTTTCGTTGACCAAGCAACGTGGCAGCGTCTGTACATGATCGAAGGCAAAAAAATCGTGCCCACCTTCCTTCTTTCCGGACTCATCTGGGCAACCGTTCCGCTAGCCTTTTCTTCGCTAATTATGGTCGTCATATTTACAGGCAGTTTTAATAACATTTATTCGCTCTTGTTTGATCTTATCCGTAAGATTGATACGATCTTCCTCTTAGTTTTGTTCGGACTCTGTTCATTCGGTGCTGTTACCTCCGCTTTTGGAGCAGGGCTGCACTCCATGATCAGTCTCATTGCGGGCAACGTGTATCCGCTCTTGAAGCCTGGCGCCAGCGAGAAACAGAAAATGCGCATGGGATACATGCTGGCGGTAGTGATTGGAGTTCTGTCGTTTGCGCTTACCTATTTTTTCACACCTACGCTTCTGGATTTGCTCTTTTTCTTTGGCATTATCTACGCGGCACTCATTGTCCCTCTTCTGTTCATCGTTTTCAGCAAAGGCAAAGTGGACAATTTCATTCCTCTCTGCGCATTGCTTGGACTGGTCGCGGGCTATTCAAGTCGATACACATTAGGGAACTTAGATGCCGTCTGGGTTAGTATGATGGTGTCAAGCCTGCTAGTGATTGTGTACTGGTGCGGTAAATTCATTAAGAAACACCTGGTAAATCATTGAGAGGAATTCACTTACATGTTTCGTTCCTACTTGTTGCTAATCTTTTGCGTTACCGTTTGGGGGAGCAATTTTGTCTTTGGAAACATGCTAGTCAAGCAGTTCTCCCCCTTATTTATAGCCATGGCTCGCTTGTTGTTCATATCCTTGTTTCTACTTGGCTATACATGGCTCCGACACCGCTTCATTCCCATTAGCAAACAGGAGTGGAAACTGCTTATTCTGCTTGGCATCATTGGCGTGTTTATTAACCAGTGGTCATTTTACCAAGGCTTACAAACAGCCGATCCAACCACCTCGGCGCTTATTCTCGCGTTAACCCCCATTACGACAGCCCTTTTAGCAGCCCTATTTTTAAAAGAAGCTTTAACGGTAAGCATGCTAGTTGGCTCACTGATGGCAATCTCGGGTGTATTTCTGGTCGTTTTTAATGGTACACGGCTTGAATTTCATATTGGTCACCTTTGGATTTTTATCACGATGATTACGTTTGCCATCTCCATTGTATTGGTACGTTTATTGGCTAGCAGGCTGCCCCCCATCATTACTACGCTTTATTCGACCTTGGTCGGATTCGGCACAATGGTACCGATTGTACTCGCGGGTGGGACAGGCTGGAGCATCAGTCATGAAGCGTGGGCATGGATCTTGTTAGTTGTCACTGCGATCCTGATGCACGGCATCGTTACCCTCGTTTGGAACAGCCAGCTGCAAAAGGTTGGAGCAGCGAAAGCCGCGATGTTCTCGAACCTAGAACCATTTGTCGCGATGATTGTTGGCTATGTGGTCCTCGGCCAGCTCGTTACTTCGCAGATGATGTTTGGTTCCCTGTTCATCGTGGGTGGCGTTACCTTGGCATCCTTGACTCTATCTAAAAGAAAGTCACAGCGGGTACTTCCCCAGTGAGCGAACTCATGGCTAAACAAACTAATTTTCGGACAACTGCAACCTTTTCGGACCCACTTCCGTTTGATGATTGTCGACATCATTACTACAAGATTTCAAATACCGGAAGGAGCTTTATCATATGAAAAAGAAACTAACAGTACTATTAACTTTGGCTGGAATCCTTGGCACAACGGCCGCAGTCGGAGCGGAAGATTTGGTAGAAAAGGTTACAGGTTACTTACAAAAGGATGTAAAAATTGTTGTTAACGGACAAGACAGCGCGCTTACACCTGTTTACATCGATGGAAAAGCGTATCTCCCCGTGCGCGATGCTGCAACTCAGCTCGGATATACGGTAAAATATGATGAAGCTAACAAAGAAATCGAGCTTGATGAAGCTGAGGTTGCTGACCTGATTCGTGCATCCGGTGTAGTTGTAAGCGTACAGGCTAAAGAAGACGGTAGTGCTCGCATCGAGCTACTTGGCAGCACATGGGTCATTTTAACCGTTGATAAAACCACTGCGATCAAGGGCTTAGACGGTAAAACGTTGACTGTAGCCGATCTGAAAGCCGGCACTCAAATCGACGCCGAATTCGGACCAGCCATGGCGATGAGCTACCCAGGTCAAGCGCAAGCCGTAAACATTAACGTATACGCAGACCGTTTGGTCAAAGAAGATACAATTAAAGAAGTGAAACATACGGATGACGGCTGGCAAGTTCAATTAGATGGTTTGGTACTGAACGCAGGAAAAGAAACTCGCGTCATGACGTCCCAAGGAGAATCCCTGACTTGGGAGGACCTGAAAGCCGGCACGAAAGTCAAAGCTTACTACGGACCAATGGAGACGAAAAGCCTTCCTCCTCAAAGTCCAGTGTACCTGCTTGTTGTTCAGGCTCAATCACCAATAACTGGAACTCCGAAAATGTCCCCAGAGGCAGCTCAGGAGTACCGCAACTTGGCATGGGCGCAAGTGAAAGAGCAAGTGTCCCATATTACAACGAAACAAGACGAAGCAGCTGTTCAAATCGTTTCCTCTAAAGAAGCTGGCGTACTAGCTTCCACAGACGAGCAGAAGAAATTGCTCGCAGACGTTCAAGCTGCGAACGGTAACTTCGTGACGGTTACTTACAACACAGACCAAGACGAGCTTCTTGGACCGTTGACAGCTGTGTTCGATTTCAACACGAAAGCTTTTGTTGGTTTCAACGCTAGAAGATAATTGATTACTGAAAAGAGGCTGTCTCCCGACAGTTCAAAAGAGAGGCTGTCCCGCGGTCATTGGATGACTTGGGATAGCCTCTTTCTTATGGAGCTGCAGCGATTAGCGGGGAAAACTCCCGTTATTTCAACCAATTCCGTCCTTAAAAATCAAATAACTGGAAAAAATACCGTTAATTCACTCCAATTAACCTACTTACTGGCTTAATCGTCCCCATTAACAGGAGAATTTCCATTTATTCATCCAGTAGCTGTGTTACTCAATTAAATAGCGGTAGTATTTCCCGTTAATCTAAGGCGGCACTGCCAAGCGCACAAAAGGCTCTCCCTCAGTCATTTGATGACTTTTGGGAAAGCCTCTTTTTATTTTTTCAGTTTCATATTGCAACCTTCTTCAACTCTACTAAATTTGTCATTATTTGTATTTTAACTCCTATATGTGTATGATAGCGAAAGAATTATAGCAATATTTGGTAGAATTGAAAATGGAGGGAATCAAATGAAACGTTGGATGTGCACACTCGCTGCGATTGTGGTAACTGCCTCGCTAACAGGGTGTAATTTTTCAGAGAAAACTAGCGGTACATCAAGAGAAGAAGGATCACTTAAGCAATTGGGGAAAGACGAGAAGGCAACGATTAAAGTGATGTATTATGATAAAATTTCTTTTTATCAACAGTACGGTAATCTTTTCATGGCCAAAAATCCGAATATTGATGTAGAAGTCATCTCTAATCAAGGAATTTATGGTCCCAACAAAGATCCTCAGGAAGCGCTTGATGCTCTCATCGATGAAGAGAAGCCGGATGTTCTCCTGGTTAGCGGTACCGACCAGCTTGAAAAGCTCGTGCAAAAAGGACGTCTGTATGCACTGGACGATATCATTAAGCAGGATAAATTCGATGTGGAGCAAATCCTCCCAGCTACACTGGATGCGATCAGGCTTAAAGGCGAGGGCAAATTATATGGACTTTCACCAGACTTCTACAGTCAAGCTCTTTATTATAACAAAGATCTTTTCGAGCAGTATGGCATAGAACTTCCGAAAAACAAGATGAGCTGGGAAGATGTCATTAATCTTGCCAAACGATTCCCAACCGATGGTCAAGGAGATCAGCGAATTTATGGATTTTCTTCTAATTCTTACATGACTGAAGGAGTCGCTTATCAAATTATGAACAGTATCGGCTCAACTTTGGGTCTGACTTTTATCGATCCCGATCAGATGAAGGTGACGATCCAGACAGATGCCTGGAAGAAGGTTCTTCAACTTACCGTCGACTCTCTGAAATCCGGTGCGTTGTATGTGCCCAAAAATCAAAACACAGACTCTAACGCTCCACGCATGTACGAGGACTATCTCAAACAAGATCTGTTCGCTACGGGCAAGGTTGCAATGACGATTGATGGCAGTTATAAGATGCAAAATCTGCAACAGGTTAAAGACCATCTGAAAGATGTGAAGTCCATCAATTGGGATATCGTCACGGTTCCCGTTGATCCCCAAAATCCGGACTTTTCTGCCACTGTTTCTGTATCCAATGTGTTCAGTATTAATGCCCAATCAGCTAATACGCGGGCAGCATGGGAATTCATTAAGTATATTAACGGTGATGAATTCGCTAGAGTCATGTCCAAATCTTCGAGCAGTCTGATGACTCGCACCACTTACGCGAAAGAGCGGGACGGTCATAATCTGGAACCATTTTATCTCCTGAAACCAAATCCAGATACGATCTATAAAGGCTACGAGAAAATTCCAGGCGGTTTCTACCAGCCATTCAGTATGCTTGCCAATCAAGAAATTCAGGCTGTCATCGATGGGAAGAAATCAGCTGACGAGGCACTTAAGACGATTCAAGATAAAGGTCAAGAGCAATTACTGCAAGCCAAACAAGCGGATGATGCATTGAAAGAGGCTCAGTCCAAGCAGAAATAACTCGGGAACTGGTGTAATCCATTGATTAGACGGTACTATATAGCAATAACATAAAAAAACTAGACCCAGTACCATAAAGTACTGGGTCTAGTCTTTTCGTCCAACAATGGCACCAAAGCTTAAACTCCACTTCAGCCAAGGAATTCCGCCGGATGCCGGCGCTTAAGCTCAGGAATTGCATACGCCCTCCCGGTCTGTTCCAACCAGCTGATGTAGCTCTGCAGATGACCCTTAGCGTGGTAAGGACCACCTTCCTTCATAACCGTCCATAGAGGATCGTTATCGAACTCCATCGATTCCATCATCGCGTCATGCCATTCATTCAGGTAGTACACCGCATCTTTGCATAGACTCCGCTCAGTCTGCGCAAGATTGTGCTGCTCGTGCGGATCTTCCTTCAAATTGAAGAGCATCTCCTTGTCAAATAAATGATAGCCATCATGATAGGTCCGCACATATAAATAATCGCCGAAGCGGACACTGCGCTGGCAAACATGTGCACATTGCGATACCACCAGATAGTCCCGGCCGCAGGCGTCGCCTGTCTGCAGTGCCGCAGCATAGCTAGTGCCGTCCCACGACGGAGCCGGTGACTTGCCTAGTAGCTCAGCTATCGTCGGTAAAATATCAAGATGATAGTGTAGGCCCTCATCCAAATGGTTCTTCATCATACCCGGCCAACGGATAATCATCGGAATTCGGCAGGTGCCTTGATCAGCGGTTCCGTGTTCACCGTAGATCCCGAGTTCACCCATATTCTCACCATGGTCGGCAGTAATGATCACGACGAGGTCTTCCATTACCCCCTGACGCTCCAGCTCACTGAATAACATCCCGATATGATCGTCCATATGACGGATGCCGCAATCGTAACCGTCAATGACACGGCGCAATCCCTCGCGGTCGGTGAAATCTCCAGGGTGGCGCGGGAATTTCGGATTTGTTTTATTATCAAACATGCTGATCTCACGAGCACTATGTGGACCAACCTTACGTGTGGTGTGTTCCTTCAGTACCTCATCCGTTATCCACGCGGGCAGTGGGTCATTCGCAAACGGGTTGCCGAACTCCTCCGGCGCGCGGTACGGGGTATGCGGATCCCAATAATTCACATACAGGAACCAATCATCCTGCTTCGCATTTTGCTCAATCCAATTCAAAACGACCGGAGTGACCTCCTCGGCGGACTCGATGCCACCCTTTCCAGTGTTATGAATCTCGTTAAAGCCGGCATAGAATGTCCAAGCCGAATGTCTTTCACCGAAAGGACTGATGAGAGCCGTTTTCATGCCAGCGGAGCGAAATAAAGCTGGGAAACATTCACTCGTTAAGCGGCTGCGGAACTGACGATCCTCTCCTTCATGACGAACATCAGCGGCTGTACCACCATGTCCGACAACTCCGTTATGGATGCCAAAACGTCCGGTCATAAGCGCTGTCCGCGAAGGAAAGCATGGAGCATCTGACGTATAGTAATTCGAAAATCTGACTCCTTCGTCAGCAATTTTGTCAATGTTTGGCGACGTATTTCGCTGATAGCCGTAGCACCCCAAATGATCGGGTCTGGTGGCGTCCAAATCAAGCAACAATATTCTCATCTCGTTCTCTCCTTCTAGTAAAATTCAAAATTGAAAACGCTCTCCTTAATGAGAATAGTACTAAACGCACTAGAGAATAGTCCATGCATATTATATGGATTATGTGTACAATTCTCTTCTAATTTATATTTTAAAAGCTTATTAATATAAGGATTATTGAATATTATCATGTATACTGCTAATGTCTAGGTATATTGTCTGAAAGGAACTTTCATATCTATGTTGTCCCTACGTTCCATACACTTTGATAACCGCATTCCGAACTGGCGTACTAATCTGATGTTGTTAAATCATAATGTACTCGTATTAATGATTGACGGTAAAGTTAAATACACCATCAACGATCGCACTGTGATTGGGGAAAAAGGAGAATTGCTGTTCATACCGGTTAACTCGTTGCGAACAGGTGAAAATTATGAAGGTGAGCATCAAAAATTCACCATCTTATTCAATCATGGCGAAGAGGATTCGGAAGAACTTCCTATTTTCGGAAAAAGTCAATTCAGCAAGTGTAAAATCCGTAATTTCGAGTATTTTAAGCAACGATTCGAAAAGCTTTATCTCGAAGTCGTCGGTGACGGCAAATTCACTCGATACTTTGTCAACGGAATTTTACAGGAGTTAGTCGGAATGGCCGCACGTGAATTTGAACTAGTGGAAGTAACTCCTGTCAAGCTGAAGCTTGCGAACGAACTGCAAAAATATTTGGTCGATCACTACAGACAGCCCATACATATCGATGAACTTGCCGCCCTTATACACCGCTCGTCCAACTATACAATATCGATGTTTCGCGAAGTTATGGGCGTCTCACCTATTCAATACATTCACCTGCTGCGTATGAAGGAAGCTTGCAATTTGCTGACGAATTCCGACCTTTCGGTAACTGAGATCTCTAATTATTTAGGTTATTACGATCATTCTTATTTCTTCCGCATTTTCAAAAAGTATACCTCCATGTCTCCCACGGCGTATAAGCAATCGGGATCGTACCCGCCATCACTGCAGTTATTTTAACAAAAAAAGGATTATGTACGATGGTCTGCATGATAGTGTTAAAATAATAGAATAACTTCAGGGAAAAAGATGGACCTAACAGGAGCTGATATCACGCTATGATTGTGGAAAATCACCTTATACTTTGGAACCTCGTATCTCTGAAAATAATTGATGTGCAGCGGACCGAACTGCCGATCGGCGAGTATTCACACACATCCCCGCTTCTGTCGAGTGCTCTATTATACACGGTAAAAGGTCGAGCTCGACTCCATCTGGACGGAGATGAGCACCAAGTTGAGAATGGATATGTATGTCATGCTGGTAAAGGTACAGTTCTTTCTATTATGGACGTCACCGACCCTTTAGAATATTACATCATTTCGTATAAAGCCATTCTGCCCATGCCGTGCAGCCAAGATGTGCTTGAGTTGCTGACTCGTACGGAACCGTTTGATATCCAATATGGTTTTGTACTCAGTCATGCTGCTCCGCTACTCATCCTTTTATCCCGTATGGAACAGGAATGGGGACAGCCGGAAGCGATGGCGAAGCTGCAGGTGAAATCGTTATTTTATCAACTCATTTGCGAGTTGATGGGACAACTGCAGCACCAACAGTTAGAGCAACCTTCACCTGATATGGTGCTGCAGGCAGTCAAATATATGGATGAACATTATTTCGAATCGATCACAGCAGACACACTTGCAACGTTATTCAACAGCAGCTCTCGGACCATGCAGCGAATGTTCAACAAACGGCTGGGTCTTGGCCCGATTGACTACCTGATGCAGATCCGTATAGACAAAGCCAAGGAACTACTTTGTAGTACGAAGGCAGGACTCAAGGATATCGCCGAAGCAGTCGGTTATATAGATAACTATTATTTCAGCCGATTATTTAAACGTTATACGGGCGTTTCTCCAAGCATGTATCGGGAATCGATTCAACAAGCCAGGGGTGATGAACCGGAGAACATTCATTTGATCGAAAAGAAAGCAACGTCGGATCCACTGGATGCACCTGTCCGTCGCTTATTGCGGACGATTATTCATCTTAAAGGCGAGATTCTGCTTCAGCGGCAGCCTGAGAAAATCGCTGTGCTGGATCCCCAGTTCATGGACCATATGCTAGCTTTAGGTGAACAGCCGGCTGGCAGCGTCCTGGACCCCGATGATCTTAGCGGCTTTTCAGAGTATCTGTTCGGAAAGCTTCGTGCCGTCAAGCCTTTGGGCACGATGCGTGAACCCGATCTCGAAGCTCTGCGTTCATTGGCACCCGAGCTGATCATCTGCACCGAGGTTCAGCAAAACTTGTATGCAAGCCTCACGCAAATAGCGCCGACCATCATGCTCGAGCGAAATCGCGACTGGAGAGAAACATTGCGAACCATTGGGCGGATTATGGGTAAGAAACTTGAGGCGGAACAAGTCCTACAGCAATATAAACGCAAAATAAACGGGCTGAAATCACTACTTGCGGCCAAGCTTCATGAGCAGTCTGTAACGATGATTAGACCGTTGGACAATTCAATTAGGCTGCATACATGTGCTCATCGTACGGCGGCGATCCTATACACCGATCTCGGACTGCATCCGCCGAAGCTAGCAGTTGACCGCAAAAGAACCAGTTCCCTGATATCGTTGGAAGGGTTAACAGAGGTGGATGCGGACCATTACTTCGTATTGACCAACAACCAATTTAAGGCGATGTCGGATGAGATCCAGACCACGACGACTTGGAAAAATCTTCGTGCCGTGCAGCAGCAACATGTTTATCAAGCCAAATCGAGCATTTGGATTGCTTATTACGGCCCTATCGCGATGAACCAGGTGGTCGATCAAGTGGCAAAAGTTTTATTGGATGCAAAATAATCCCGTTCTTATATACACACTGTTGTTCCGGATCCGCTGATCCGAGCAACAGTGTTTTTGTTGTCGCCACAATCCATGGCTTATTGGCGCAAATATCCATGGAAGATAACCGAACGAATCGTTATAGTATTGTAAGTGATCATGAGTCTCATTCTCAATAAAAAGTGGAGGAATTATATCATATGTATCCAAAAATCAAGTTCGTATGGACCTTTAGCCTGTTAGTCAGTCTGGTTATCTTTCTGGGCGCATGCTCAAACAACGCCAATCAAAGCAGCACTAATGCTGGGGGAGAAGCGACGAACCAAGCTCAAACTAAGAATAATGAGTCCGTAACAAGCAGCCCCGCAGTGAAGTCCGAACTCCCAGCACCGGTTACAATCAAGCATTTGAAGGGTGAAATGACACTCAAGGAAGTACCCAAAAAAATTGTCGTGCTAGACGTTCAGTTCGCGGATCAAATGATCGCGCTGGGTGTTAAACCGACGGGCAGCGTAATAGCTGAAACCGACAACGGACTCCCTCCGTATTTGGGTGATAAGATGAGCAATATCCCGCTGCTTGGAACCTATTTGGAACCAAATATGGAAGGGATCATTGCCTTAGATCCAGATCTTATCATCGCTACGGACGCCCATAATAAGATATACGACGATTTAGTGAAAATCGCACCGACGATTATTTTACAGCGCACTGAGGACTGGCAGACTGTACTGTTGAAGTTTGGGCAAATCCTGAATAAGCCGCAAGAGGCGCAGCAGTTGGTTGATGGTTACAAACAAAAAGTAAGCGATCTAAAAACGGTATTGGCAACCAAAATGAAGGGCCAAACCGTTGCCTTGATCCGACCAAGAGATAAAATGATTCGTCTCCAAACGACATCACATCGAACTTCACAAATTTTGTACAATGATCTGGGCCTGACTCCACCCCAAATGGCAAACAACGCTAAGGATACAAGTGTAATGATTTCTCTTGAAGTTCTCCCAGAATTGACTGCCGATCATATGTTTCTGCTTCAGGACGATACGAATTTGGAGCTAACGACTAAATTTCAGGAATCTGCGATTTGGAAAAATCTAAAGTCGGTTAAGGACAACCATGTATATTCGGAAAACACAGCACAGTGGATCGGTTATTATGGACCCATTGCCATCAATTTAATTATCGATCAGATCGCTGCTGCGCTCAAATAAACTCGTTTGAACACAGACTACTAGGGGGTTGGGTGTATGAACAAGCAGTCACAGCTCGCGCTGGATGAATGGGATTACTTGAGCCAACAATTTGGCTTGCGTGAATATGGTTCAACTCGTCCTACTTATTCGGTGAAAGCCCTGGACCTGCTGAACGAGGAGATGTGCTCCGATTATCTGGACCAGCTGACAGTGCTTCTACAGTCTCCGTCAAGAATGATCACAGCTTCGCAGTTTTTTAAAAGGTACGCCGCCTTAACCGCTGTTCCGCTGCTGTACGCCATGACCGTGTACAACAAGGGGCTAGATTTATCTGCCGCAAATTGTTATCTTGAACCGGGTCACTCCTGGCTGGAGCATGTCAGTCTTGTCGATATGGGTGCTATCATGCCCGAAGCTGGCGAGCGACATATTTGGCGTAATATGGTTATTTCAGCTCTTTTTGCTGAGAATATAGGGAAATTGATAACGGTCATGTCGAAAGTGGCCAACGTGCCCAAATCAATATTATGGGAAAATGTTGCGGTTCGTGTCTTCTCATTATACGAGAAACGAATCGGGATAACGGGTGAACAGCAGGAGCAGTCCCGAGCAGACTTTCAGTACTTGATTCTTCAGGCTCCTGGCGCTTTGTTCGGAGAAAAACAGAACCCGTTAAGCCGTTTTTATCACAAATCGACACTCACATCTGTTTCTACTGCACCTATGCGGGTCCGCAAAACCTGCTGCTTCTACTATGAGGTCTCCAGTGTCAAAGAATACTGCTCCACGTGCCCTAAGTTGAGGAATTAAGGGATACATCCCCTGTTAATAGCATAAATATTAAAACTAGCGCCGCCCAGCTCCCCGGGTGGCGCTTTGTCTGCTGTTTGAACAGGTTGCCCACTCGAGGAACTGGTGGAAAATACATACCGATCTCGGGGATCGTTGGATCAAAACCGCTCCATGGCAAATCGAGGTTCCTCCCCCGACGACCATTCGATTAATGTCGGAAACCCCTTTATATGCGCGGGCATTAGAAGCAGGCGGACCAACTGCCCTCTCTCCCCCTCAGGAAGTGATGATTGTGGGTTTATTACCCGGTCGTTTATTACCGAGGTTCCCCGCACATGGATTACATTACGTATCAATATGAAGGCTTCTTAGCAAGATGTTCGTCATCAAACCGTAGAATACCGCACCTTGCTTGGGGCTCTTATCAATTTGATTCGGAGTATGGTCCAAAATGGGCTTTTGCTCCAGGCATGCCGATCACGTCAGACAAGAAGATCATCAAGCGTACGGAGCCTAGCCCGTTATTCGCGTATCCGGATTCGAATGCAGAGATTGTTACTGAGCAGTCTCCGGGCGACTTGAACGTGGTCGAAACGACCCTCAATGATGACGGCTACTCGATTCATGAAGAATGGTATCACGTCAAAAACGAGCAAGCGGAGGGCTGGTATAGCCCAACCTATGCCGAGCCTGAGGGTACGGTGAATGATACGGCGTCCATTCAACTTCGGAGAGCAACATCGGTTCAAAATCGGCATAAAGCGCATCGATATCCGCCTCATGCGGCGGATGCCCGTAGCGTTTCTCCCATAGGTATGCAACCCGCTCCATCTGCAGAATGCCACGGATATGCTCGCGCTTCAGCAGCCCCATCGGCGCCCTGGCTTCTTCAATCGTGATTTCAATTTCCCTTCTGCGGAAAACTTTCATAAACACGTTCAACCGCGCGAAGCACCCGTAATCCACCATCGTGCCTGCCACTACAAAAATAACCGCTTTAAACATTTTTCTACCTCCACGTATTAAACTTTGAAAATCCAACATGTTTTTTTTGGATTTTGTTGTTATTTAGTTCTGTCTTACATGAAAATTGGTTTAGGAACGTTAAATATACGTAAATTTTGTGTGTTATTGTTGTTTTTCTTTGTTTTAGTTACACTAGAGATGATTTAGATGGAAACTAACAGAAAAAAGTAAATAGAACTACACAGACGGCTTTGACGGCATCGGGTGTGCAATTCTTGTTCCGATCTTCTCGTGCAAAGACCAAAATCAATTTAAAAATGAATCAAAGATAGTTACGAGTCTAACACTGTTTCTTGCGTCTAAAAATAAGATATAAGGGTACAGGTTCAGCTAAGCCGTTAATTTTGAACAATGGGAGTTGAGGATAATTGGAAAGAAAGAAAAAGTCTCTAAATCACAAAACAACAAGTCGATCTTCCAGAAACCACTCAAAGAGAAGCAGTCCTATTAAGTATGTAATCAAAACAATAAAGCCTCGCTTCGTTGAAGTTAATAAATCATATCCAATCGAAGCTTATTCACAAACGTATCAACGATTACAGGGTCACAACGAACAAGATAAATTAAGAATCCTGTTTACGTTAGATCAGTTAAATATCGGCGGAACAGAAACGCATACTTTAAACATAGCGAGAGAGCTATTAAAACTTGGCCATCACGTGGTCATTGCAGCAAAAAGCGGGAGAATGGTAGATTCCTTTACAGCCCTTGGGTGTCCTATCTATAACCTCAGCTTCGTGAATGAGAGATTTCATAAAAACGAGGAATATGAAGAAGAGATTATCATCCAATTAAAAAATATCATCACCACTGAACGTATACATGTGGCTCATTGCCATCAAGTTCCCTCAGGAGAAATAGCCATCAAAGTCGCAAATCAATTAAAAATTCCAGTTCTCTTTACACTCCACGGCACCTACTATGATAAAAACTTTATAGCCAACTCCCTGCAAAAATGCTCTTCCGTCATATGTGTTAGTCCCAGTGTCAAAAAATCAATCCCCAAATTACAAGTACCAGTTCTCCTGATTCCTAACGGTATTGATACGATCGAATTCGATTACCTTCCGCCTTTGCTTCAATCTAATCTTCGTAAAGAATTAGGGATTCCCGAACAATCCCAGATTATTCTTTATACAGGTCGCTTATCTTGGGAAAAGGCGGATATCTGCGAGAAATTGATTCTTGCAAGTCAGACTCTGCGAGAAGAGCATTTTCCTGAGTTACATTTACTAATCGCTGGCGGAGGTAAACAGGAGGAGCATATTAAGCTTCTGGCAGATCAGGCACATAACCACATAAATAAGGATAAGGTATTTATTCATATGTTAGGAGAAACGATCAACATGCGATCCATTTATTCCATCAGCGATTGCGTAATTGGTACTGGCAGGATTGCTTTAGAAGCCATGGCCTGCAAACGTCCTGTAATTGCAGTAGGAACGAAAGGATATTTCGGAATCATTTCTAAAGAAAATTACGCTCAGGCATGGAATTACTGGTTCGGAGATCATGGCTCCATTCAAAATTGCTCAGAGGAATTGTTTGTCGACGCCATTAAACAAGTGTTGGAAGTCCCTGAGGAGATGCAGATTGAAAACGGATGGCTCGGAAGAAAATTTGTACAAGAAAATTTTCATATTCGTCGGTCTACGGTAAACTTAATCGAAAATTATCAAAAACTCATAAAGAACACCATGATATGAAATCAGATTCATAGCTCAACCCCCTTCAAATTATGAGGCCACCCGTAGGCGGCCTCAAGGATACATATATTTCCATTATCTATGATGAGCCGCCGCCTAATCGATAAATACTCGCCTTTCCCTGCCAATCTTTCGTGACATTACGCGTATCATAAACTAATTTGCCATGATCAATGATTTTCTGAATAGGAATGCCAGAATGATCCGTCAAGATAACGATGCAATCGGCGTTGCTCAGTGTTTCATCCGTCAGCTTCACGCTGTGGAGCTCATTTCCCCCCATTTGAATGCATGGTACAAAAGGATCATGATACGAAACTTTAACCCCTTCATTCGATAGCAGCTTCATGATTTCTATTGCAGGGGACTCCCTAGCATCATTCATATCGCGTTTATAAGCCACTCCGTACAATAAAACATTAGCAGCACTTAATTCCTGATCCTTCAGCTGCAAAATGTGTCTAATTCTTTGCACAATATAACTAGGCATTCTACCATTCGTTTTTTCCGATAATTGAATAAAAGAAGGTTTAATACCAAATTGTTCAGCCTTCCATTGCAAATACAAAGGATCAACAGGGATACAATGTCCCCCTATTCCGGGTCCCGGATAAAATGCCGAATACCCAAATGGCTTCGTTTTTGCTGCGCTAATGATTTCCCATATATTCAAATTCATTGCATCACAGACTTCAGCCAGTTCGTTGATCATGGAAATGTTAACAAACCTATACGTATTTTCTAAAAGCTTTGTGAATTCAGCCGCTTCCGTTGAAGACACCAGAACGACTTTCTCAAAGATTTGGCTGTACAATTGATATACGGCACTTGCACATTCGTCAGTAATTCCGCTTACTACTTTGGGAATTTGTTCAATCGAATAATTTGAATTTCCCGGGTCAACCCGTTCCGGGGAATAACCCAAATAGATATCCGTCCCCACTTCTAAATGACTTCTTTCTAGCAAAGGCAGCAATACTTCTCTCGTCGTACCGGGAAAAGTGGACGACTCCAAAATAACCAGTTGCGATTTCGTGATTCTGCAGCTGATCTCTTCACCAGCTCCAAGTAAATAGCTCAAGTCCGGAATATGATCAGCAGTTAAAGGGGTTGGTACACATATCACAATTGCATTTGCAGCTTTAATTAAATCATAGTCATCTGAAACGGCCAATCTCCCCGTACTCAAAACCGAACGGAGCTTTTCCTCACTCAAGCTAGACAAGTAACTGGTTCCATTACGCAAATTATTGATTTTCTCCGAGTTCATATCAATCCCTATGACATGATAACCTTTACTTACAAAAGTCATAGCTAATGGAAGACCCACATAACCTAATCCGACGACAGCTATAGTTTCAACATTTGTAATATTTTCATTTTCCAATCTTCGTCTCCTCCTGATGTTAAATTACAGTGATTCGGTGTGATTGTTAACCAAATACCATCACCCTATGACGCTGAATTATGGAATATAGCGCACTATGTAATATATTCATGGATTGTCCATCTTGTATGGTTATACGACATATCATTTTGAATACTAGTGTGCCTATTTTCTATCAACAAGCTAATTTGAGAGGTTTACAATAAACGATATGATTCCACCTTAAATGGCCGTCCCTTAGTAAAAAATCTACTTGGGACGGCCATTTTGTTATTGATTTTCTAACCATTGATCAACTGGAACATCGCGTAATTTACGAGCAGGAGATCCGGCGACGAGTTCTTTTGATTTAACATCTTTTGTTACGGTGCTGCCGGCTGCAACCACGCCATCTTGTTCGATCGTTTTCCCTGGCAAAATAGTTGCGTTCGCGCCTACTCTGCCTCCTTTTTTGATAGTAACGCCTTTATATTTACCGAACCTCTCCTTGGTTCTCGCCATATAATTATCGTTGGTAGTTACTACACAAGGAGCGACAAGTACCGAGTCCTCCAACATGGAATACGCAGTAATGTAACAGTTTGTTTCTAGCTTACATCCTGCCCCGATTTTACAGTCGTTTTCTATAGCGACTCCCCGGCCAACGATCATTCGTTCTCCGATCGTCACTCTTTCCCGTATCGTAGCCAGATCAGCGACAAAGACGTGATCCTCCAAATGAGCGTCAGCATAAATGATCGACGATGTACCGATTATGCATTCTTCTCTGATACTTGCAGCGGGTACTTTTTCCGTTTGATTCATGATTGCTGAATTTTTGGCGTCTCGTAAAAATGTATGTTTATATCGATGCCGACCGACCGAAGGGTCTATTTTCATGGGATTAGGGTAAAAACCATATTACAAGTGTTCGTTAATGAATAAAAATATATATATCTGCAAGTATGGATTGTCATTAGAGAGGGGAAAATCTTTTGAAAGTTTTACACCTTCCATATGGAATTGGTATTAGCACTTTAAGTCAGGCATTACGCACTCAGGGAATTGACTCTACTTCATGCAGTTTTAAAAATAACTCTTACACTTAAATGGCCGATATTCAAATGCATTTTGATCAATACCCGCCGGAAAAAGCAAACGAGATGAGAAAGGTGTTCTTCAAGGAAGTGATGGAGAAATATGATATTTTCCATTTTCATTTTGGAGAAACATTCTTTCCTGATAGGAGGGATTTGGAGCAACTCAAGAAAAAAGGTGAAAAAATGGTTGTTAACCATCGCGGTTCTGAAGCTCGCATGCTGTCGATAGCGAGACGTTTCAATAATCCATATGTCTGCGTAAAATCCGCCTGGAAGGACGAAAAAAAGATACAGGCTAACCTAAAGACTTTATCCACCTATATAGACCATGCCATTGCAAATGATTTTGAATTATTGCCTTATGTTGAACCTTGTTATAAAAAAATTCATGTACTACCGCAGGCAATTGAGGTAAATCAATTTCAGGCCAATTATCCGTCAAAAGACTTCACTCCCTTAGTTGTCCACGCATCGTCTCGCAGGGAAATTAAATGAACCCAATTTATTTTGGCTGCTGTCAAGCAGTTAAAAAAAGAAGGAGTCAATTTCAACTTCAGATTAATAGAAAAATTACCTCACACCGAGGCTCTGGAGCTGTATCAAAAATCTACGATCGTGATTGACCAACTTCGAATAGGTTCTTATGGGCATTGGAAGCGATGACAATGGGGAAACCTACAATTTGTTATTCGTGAAGATCTTCGGGTTAAGTATCCGTCCCAGCTGCCCATTGTAAGCGCCAACCCAGATACAATTTACGATGTTTTGAAGAATCTGCTGCGCAGTCCCGAACGAAACGATGGAGACACCTTGGCAAACAAGGCCGGCGATATGTCGAGCAATAACATAGCCTAGAAAAGACAGCTAAATCACTAATCGCTATTTATAATCAGTTGTAACAGATGGACAATTACTCGGTCGTAATGGGGAGAAAGCGGGGAATGCCGTAATGAAAGTGCTACATCTACCCTATGGCATCGGGATCAATTCGTTGTCCCGTGCACTGCGCGCCCAAGGCGTCGATGTGAAATCGTGCTGTTTTAACTCAAACAATTCCTCCTTGACCATGCCTTTTGTTGTGAATTCATGAATCGGAAGTTCAACCGGCTGTCCTTCTAATATCGACTTATAGACGGCAAGTACGATTTCCAACGAATGCAGCGTTGTTTCCGCCAAGGACTGGACTTATAATAATCATCGTCCCTATTCCAGCGAACAGAAACAATGCCATGCATTAACTGCCCAAAACAACCCTCATCCACTGCTTTTTTCATCGCTTTGATTTGAGACAAATATCGTGTTTGCAACGAAACCGCTAGAATGCGTCCATGTCGTTTAGCTTCTTGTGCCACATGGCGGGCATCACGAATTGATAATGCCAGTGGTTTTTCCACAAGAACGTGTTTTCCTGACTCAAGAGCCACCAGCGCTAACGGAATGTGTGAATCCGTACTCGTAGTGATCACAACGAGATCAATGTCTTGCTGCTTTATACAGCTATCTGAATTCGTGTACAGAGCAAAGTGCGACCAATTGTGCCGCTGAACCCAACTCATTTATTGCGCGCACATGTTTCTCAGCTATATAACCGCAGCCAATTAGAGCGATTCGAATAGGCTTCATACGGCAAACTCTCCTTTCCATATCGAGACATTAGATCGTAACATGAGCTTGATAATCCCCATCACAATTAATTTTGACGCATTCATGCATTAATAATTTATCCGATATTTTCCATGTATGGCCACTTTGGTCAATCCTTCGAATACAAATGTAGTTAAATTTGTCCGACGCAAATAGCTTAAGGCCCTTCGACATACAATCTCTAAGAAAATAAGCATCTGACCCTGAAACAACGTTCGTTCGAAACGATACAAGATCAAATACTTCCTTTTTTACAACAAGAGTAGATCCTGCAACATGATAAAAAAATCTGTTTTGGATATATGGAAACTTAAGAACCAAACGTTGCTTACTTTCGAAATATATAAAAAATGCTTTTTTCCCCACAATATCCGCATTCGATACATCAAAAGCGTGCATCATATCGGTCAAATAATAGGTGCCGTAATAATCATCATCATCCAACTTAGCAATATAATCGTATTTTGCGTGTGAAACTCCAAAGTTTAAGCATGCCCCCAAATTTTTATTTTCATCAACCTGATACACGGAAATTCCCACGTAGTTTGCAGCCTTTTTACACCATTCTGTAATATCCATTGAATTGTTGTTTAGTACAATAATTAATTCTTTGTGTGACCATTCCTGCCGGTTATAATTAGCGAAAATATTCTCGATAAATTGTTCGCGATTCGTGCATGTAATAACAGAGACAGCCCTTTCCTCCTTTTTTTCGAAATTGCCAACCGCCAATAATTGTTGAACCCTTCGTATAAATAATGACATCGCTACTTTATCCTGTTGAAGCTCTTTAAAACTTACAGGCAAATAATAGACTCTATCGCACACATTTCTGATCTGATCGCTTAACTCCTCTTTAATAGATAAAAAAGCAGTTTCAATTCCTTTGTTTTTACTGCTTTCTAGGATATTAAGCAATTTGCTTCTGTTAAATTGCCATTCTTCAGAGGTAGATACCACTAAGAGTTTTTCAGGTTTCATATCCTCTATTTGCTGTCTCCAGGACAATAGATCCAATTTCTGAAAGATGCATAAATCCTCGAAGAGTTGTAAGCTGGGTGCATCTATGAAGCAAGCTACCTTAGTTTTGCTCATCATGTCGGTTTGACACCCCCTTATTAAATGAGTGGAATAATTATTTACTCAAAATAATATGAAATAAGACTGTGATATTTAAATCCGGCTTAAGCCATATCAAACAGAGTTGAGGTGTACCATGCCGAATGGTCGAACTGCAGGTCTTGTCAGTATTATTGTTCCTTGCTACAACCGGGAACGCTATATAAAAGAATGTTTGGACAGTTTAATCCAACAAAGCTACCATAATATAGAGATCATTATTGTTGATGATGCATCCACAGATGGGTCAAGGCTTGAAATTCAATCATGGATGAAATCCATTGAAAAGAAAGCTCCTCATTTTTCTTTAAAGGAACGCGTGCAACTTCTTACTTTACCTCGAAATGCAGGCTTTTCTGGAGCCGTAACCACTGCAATGTTCTTGTCTCAAGGCGAATTCATTGCTATGCAAGATTCCGATGATCTATCTCATCCCGACAGAATTATGAAACAAGTTCTATTTCTACAATCCAATCCTCACGTAGGGGTTGTCGGGACAGTGTACGCTACTTTCAGCGATGGAATATTCGACCAGCAGAAAAAAGCGAAATGGATTCGGTTCGGCGAACAAATTAAACAGGCCTATGCAAATGGCAAACATTGCGTTTGTCATGGGACGATATTGTTTCATGGACATATATTCGATAAACTTGGAGGCCTAAACAGACGGTATCAAGGTGCCGAAGATTTCGAATTCATCGCTAGGTGTATTTCGAAGAGCATTACATTCGACAATCTTCCTGAGGTTTTGTACTATTACCGGAAACATGGGGATCAACGATCCCGTCAATTTTACGGCAAGAAAAGTGATAAAATATGATTAGCTGCATTTGAATTCAGGTACAATACGACTGAATAGTGTTTAAACCATTGTTCGATAGCACCCATTTAATAAAATCCTCATGAACTGCCAGTTTCTTTTTCAGCTTCTCATTATTAGATCTGGAATGAACTGCGGCGCAAACAAAAAATAAACTGACCTTTGCCATTTCTTGCGGAAGTTGTTGTTTTTCTTCACTTGTTAATTGGCCATACCCTTCCAAAAACGAATTTGAAAATGAATAATGACAGGTGCCTGAAAAAAAATGATGTATACCCCACAACGTATATGCAATGTCAAAAATACGCTCCGCTCGCTGTACAAAGTCAAAATCCATAACGCAATTGACTTTATCGTTCTTGTATAATAGATTCCAAAAATGCCAATCTCCGTGGATCACGGTTTCAGGTAAGCCACTCGGTTCACTTTGACAATTCCCCACTCCCATAACCCAATCATGAAGATCCACGATTCTGTTTTTCGTAACCTCCGAAACCTCAGGCATTTCATGAAGCTTAAGTAAACATGAGGACAAAAATGTTTCTGAGGGATATAGGGACCAATTGAGGGGGGGGCCTGGCTTTTCTTCTACGAGTGCATTGTGGAATTTTCTAAGCATGACGCCACTCAAGTAAACTTGCTTGACAGAATTGGAAAATGGAAAAGCTTTAATAAACGGTGATACTTGTACTAAATTTCCGTCCCATTCCGCGTATACCTTGCCATTCTGATTCGTTAGTGGCTCAATAACCGGTACCCCTTTGTTACAAAGCGTAGAAATGATGTCTTGGACATATAGGATTTGTGGAATGCTTGCAGAAGGTGACATTTTCCGAATCACATAGTTACCTTTAGATGTCTCCACCTTTAAATTTAAATTAAAGTGGCCACCGAGTTTTTTTTGTATGGCTTTTAATGCGCCTATATCGAACTCGTCACATAGTCTTTGAATTTCATTAAGAGGATACTCATTTTGCTCAAGTGAGTTCTTAACATCGTCAGACATTCGCAGTCTCCTTTCGAGGCTACTTTACTGAAATTCTATTCAAGTACGCCTGGCTTACAGCACAACCTCTACTAACAGTTAATTCATAAACCAACAAATTTGATATGGACAAATGAGGAGAATCTATGTCCATCTATGTCCAGAATGAAAAATGAATAATTTATCATTTTTGGATATAAAATATATGATTGGATATTTCGGGATCGTGACTGGCGAAGCAAACGAGCAAGGAATTTAGGCTTCATGCGCATGCGTCATCACATTACAACTCCCCACCTACTTCCTTACTAAAAAAGCGTTCACCCAAGAGGGTGAACGCCTACTGTATATCTTTATCCTCAACTTCAAGACTTTATTTGTTACTTCAGAACCTTGTTTGTTACTTCAAAACATTATTATACCGAACATAATTAATTGTTGGAGTATCAGCTCGGCATGGTATGTTACTTCTCTCTATTGTCATTTAAAATCATTTCCCTGTACTGTCCCGGTGTCAAACCAGTCGTTTTCTTGAAATAGCGTATAAAATTTTGTGAGTTATTATATTGAAGCTTTTGCGACATATCGGCTATTTTCATATCTGTTTCCGACAGCCACTTCTTGGCGATTTCCATCCGGTATGAAAGCAAGTAGTCGGTAAAATTAATATTCAAGCTTTTTTTCAACGCGCGTCGGATGTAGCTGGAATGATAATTAAGTCGCGAGGCGCATTCCTCCAGCGTTAATTCACGGTCATATTCACTTTGAATAATCCGGATGACCTCATTGGATATCTTGTGGTGCGGCGCTTCCTTGTTCTGATCCTCCGTATGTATAATCGGCTCAATAATTTGCACCATGAACCAATGCTCGATTTCCTGAATTGTGTTGAATCGTTTCAATTGTTCATACAACGGAATCGCATCGGTATCGACCAAGAACAGAGCCCGATCCTGCCGCTCTGGGATATACAACAAATCCAGCAGAAGCTTCATCAGCCAGTTATACATCTGGTTGTGTGTCAGCTCCCGATTAGACAATATTTGTAGAAATTCCTTTAATAACACATTGGCCCGCTTCTCATCCGTGAACTTCACTGCTTCCACTAGCTGCTTCTCCAAATGGTCAGGGAAAAAAACCATTTGCTTCTCCGGCTCTTCATTTTCGATAAACAGGATCGTCTCCGTATCTTTCGTAATCCGATACTTAAGCGCATCAAGCCCCTCTTCATATGCCTTAGGAGTATCTTTATACATCCGGAAAGGGCGGCTGATGCCTGCGCTGACGTGAAGGTCTAGAAATGTTAGCACGCTGGCCTGAACCTGCTTGATCGTTTCATATAGAAATTCCTTAAATGCCTCTGGTGAATCGTGATTGCCATGGATGATGGTTACCTGCGATTGCTCAATGACTACCGGATTTATACGGTACTCGATCGGCACCAGCTCCTCGACAATATTGCTGACCGCAAACAATAGCAGGTCACGGTCGCTTTCTTGGTAGCGGGTAGGCTCAAGTGTATCAATTAGAATCACCACAACAGCGAGCCATCGGAATTCAGGGGTATAACCGAACTGCTTGATCTGCTCTTCAATTTCTGTGGTCGACAGTTCCCCCTGCACCAATTTATAAATCATAAATGGTTTCAATTGGTTCTTTAAACTTTGTACATAGTTAGTCATATTCATATAATTTTGCGACATTTTTTCCATTCGGCTTTCGATGACCTTGAACTCATCCTTCGGAGCATGAGAATCAGAAACTTCACCCGGTTGTGCGGTCCTCTGATATAAGCTTCGGACAGGCAAATACAGCTTATTCGCCCCTTTCAGCGAGAGTATGGAACTCAAAGCAATGATGACGATACAGGCCCATATCGTAGCCCAACCGATCGATTGCGATTCCCGTGTAAGGCTGTCTAGCGAAACGACAGATAGGTATGTCCATCCGTTATAGGACGATTTGCGGTATGTGAAGCCGTATTCTTCCTTGCCCATTTGTTGAATACGGTAACCAGTGGGGTCTGAAGCTGCAGTCATCTCCTTCAACAACGGCGTATTTCGAACGACCGTATCCAATGATGACGCCATATCAGTGGCGATAATATTGCCTTTGTCGTCTAAAATGATCAACGACCCCAGATCGCTGCTTTTCGGGAGTACTTTGAACAGCTCCTGATTCGACATCTGGGTCACCAGAAAAGCACTAGGTTTCACCGAAAGGTTCGGAAATTGTTTGAACAAATAAACATTCGTTTGTGGAGGCTTTCCTGCTTTTCCTTCCACCGTTTGCGTGATCCATTTGAACTGCCTGTCCAGTGGAGAAAACGATCGAAACAGCTGGAGGTCCTCCGATTCTTCCAGCTTGGTGTACCCCTTATTGCTAATCACCCACTGCTGATCGATATTAATCAGTCGAATATCGAGAATTCCCAGTTCATAAATTTGAATGCGCTGCATCGTTTCCAGCAATCTGTCAACCAGCGGGAAATCGTTGGCCTTTATCTGTACTGGCAGAATATCAGTAACCGCCTGTGAAGTACCAAGTTGAAAAATGGAGAAGTCGACGATTTTTAGCGTGTTTTCAATTTGGATTTGTGTCTGCTGAAGAAGCTGCTCATTTCCTTTCAGCACTTTGCTTTCAATGATGCTCGATGATTTCATATACGAAAAAATGCCCAGCGCCATAACCGGTATGGCGCCAAGCAGTAGACATAATGCGAACAGTTTCACTTGATAACGGGGCAAATTCAGCTTCATGACAATCTCACTTTCTTTATGCCAATTCAAAGATTCGACTGCGTACATTATCGCATGAAGTTGGTACCATCGCACCCTTTAATTTTTTAGTGTTTTTTCATACTCGGTTTTGTACTCGGACATGACTTGGTCTCCACCTAGCTTTTGCCAGTTAGCAACTGCTTGTTGAAAGCCCTTTTCGTCCAGTTCACCCAAGATGAATTTCGTTCTGGCATCCGTAATGACCTGATCCAGCTGTTTTCCTTTTTCCATATAGGTTTTGGAAAGAAGCGGTAAGGCCGGGTTCGCAACAGCCAATTTTTCGTTGTTCTGAATAAGCTTGTTATACTTATCGACGCTCGGGTCCAGCTTGCCCGGAAGTGCCTTGCTGCCATCAAACACCATTAATTGGAACAGATTATTGTAGACTTCATCAGTGAATACTTTCTCGTCAATCCGAACCGCTTGGCCATTCTCCACTTTATAATGCTTACCTTCAATCCCCCACGTCATTAGGTTCTGTACCTTCTCGTCACCGAGCTTATCGATATAGGTAAGAACTTGTTTAAGTTCAGCCTCGGTTTTTACACTAGTTTTCGGGATCATATATACGCTGTTGTAGCCGGTACCTCCCTGCACTTTCATACCGCCCGGTCCGCTCAAGCTAGCAACGGTATCCAATTTAGCATTTGGATTCGCTTTCAACAAGTCGGTGAACCGGGAGTTCAAATCATCATAGGCCCCAATATATACGCCCGCTTTGCCTTGGTTCACCAAGACAGTTCGGTCTTTGACTACTGGGAAGTCACTGTTAAACAATTTGTCCTTGAACATTTGCTGCAGTAATTTCATGGTATCCATATAAGGCATTGTCATGAAATCCGGCGACATTTTACCATCTTTGTATTCCCACGTATTCGGAGCGCCCATCATGGCAAGGAGGTGAAAAATTTGCGCGCTGCTGGAATCAAATGAGATGCCGTACGTGTCATTTTTACCATTTTTATCTGGGTCATTATAGGTAAAAGCTTTGAGAACACTCACCAGATCGTCGAGGGTTTTGGGCTCCTGGAGACCTAAATTATCTAACCAGTCTTTGCGAATAATAACGCCGTTGCGCGCTATCGGTCTCCAACGGAAAATGCTGTACACTTTACCGTCAATTGACGTATTGGTTAGACGTGTAGCATCCATCGTTTTCAGATTCGGATAATCTTTCAGATAGGGCCCCAGTTCCCAGAATAAACCTGCACGTGCAGCTTCGATAATCGCAGGGTTACGGTCGTCCTTCACGAGAAGAAGTTGCGGCAGATCTCCGGCAACTGCGATCGAGGCTGTAACCTTCTCACTATAGCTTGAACTAGGGACCCAAGTTATGTTCAATTTCGTGTTCGTGTACTCCTGAAGTAGTTTCATCGCCTCGCTGTCCATTTTTGGAGGCTCTGGCGTCAAATACAGGTTCATCATTGAAAGCTCCATCGGTTTCGTGGTTTCCGCCGTACCTGGTTGGGATTCCCCGCCGCTTGAGCATGCCGAAGTGAGAATAATTGATAATGCTGCTGTAACGAGCAGTCCCTGCTTAAGTAGATGATTCGTTTTCATGGATACGTTAGCCCCCTAATTACGAACTGTTAATAACCAAAACCATTAAACTCTTAACGAATAACCTCGAGTGTCGCTTCCATGAGTTCCTCATCCATTTCGATCCCGAGTCCTGGTCCATGCGGTACAAGAACATGTCCATCTTTCACTTCGAAAGGCTGTTTCAAATAACGTTCTCTGGTACTGTTTGTTTCAATGTTGTATTCGTAAAAGCTGCTGCATTCCGGTGAACTGGCTGCCAAATGAATGGCTGCAGCGAAGCCAATGCCCTTGGTGGTATTGTGCGGCACATAGTGAATACCGAACGCTCGACATAAAGCAGCAGCACGCTTCGCGCTGGATATCCCCCCGCATTTGACAGGATCGGCGGCATACAGATGACAAGCACCCTTGCTAATAAAATCACGGAAAGTGAATATATTCCAATCTTGTTCTCCAACATGAATGGGAACCGGCAGTGTGTTAGCCAGCTTCACATAAGTGTCCACATCGTAATATGGACAAGGTTCTTCGAAATGATGTATGTTGTATTCCTTAATACGGTCGAATAACTGTACAGCCTGTATATAAGTATAAGAGCTGTTACCGTCGATCATCAGCTTGCAATCTGGACCGATCGCTTCTCGAGCCGCCTTGACTTTGAGCACATCATCGTTCAAATCAACCGGCAGCCCCGTCCCGAAACGAGGTCCTACCTTGATTTTGACGGCTTTGACCTTAAGACGGTTGATCGCATCGCGGATTTTATCCGCTTCTTCCGCATGCGTTAGATCGCGGCTCATACTGGATGCGTAAAGCGGAATGCGGTCACGATAAAGACCCCCGATTAAATTATACACGGGCTGGTTCAAATAGCGACCCTTCAGATCCCATAGCGCAATTTCGAGACCGCTGTACGCCGAAGCAAGCAGTTGACCTGATATTTTGTAATTTCTCCGCAGCACGACCTCTTCGATTAGCTCCGTTTGAAACGGGTCCATACCAATGACGAGCGGCTTGATCACTGTGTTCATGATTTGCATCAGTACATCCGGCCGCATCGGGCTCGATTCGCCGAAACCGTAAACGCCTTCATCTGTTTCTACCTTTACGTAAAACAACCCCATCGTTTGCTTGTAACAAGTGATATTCTTAATTTTCATGATGGCCTCCTAATAAGTACATGTATAGACGGTTCGTAATCAGCAGCCTAATGTGCGCCTAACCTTTCACAGAACCGAGTAAAACCCCTTTGGCAAAATGCTTTTGCAAAAACGGATAAACGAGCAGGATCGGCACGGTCGATACGACGATAACCGCCATCTTAATCACTTCGCCGGGCGGCGCTACATAATCGCTTCCCATCTGTTGTGAGTCCCCGATCCCTCCTTGCGATAAAATGACGATTTGACGAAGCCATACTTGAATCGGCCATTTCGTCGTATCATTGATATAAAGAATCGCATTGAAGAACGTGTTCCAGTGGCCCACTGCATAAAATAAGGCAAAGGTAGCCATTGCGGGAAGCGAGAGCGGCAGCACGATGCGGATCAAGATTTGAAAATCGTTGCATCCGTCGATTTTCGCCGCTTCCTCCAGCCCGTCTGGAAGCTGCTGGAAGAAATTTCTTAGAATGATCAAGTTAAATGCACTGATTGCGCCTGGAATAAGCAATGATCCATAACTATTCAGCAGCCCCAGCGATTTCACAACCAGAAACGTCGGAATCATCCCTCCACTGAACAGCATCGTGAACAAAATGAGCAGCATGATCGGACGTCGTCCCATGAACTCGCTTCTCGCGAGCGGATAAGCTGTCAAAGTAGTAAAAAACAGGTTGATCAACGTACCAGCAATCGTAATGAAAACTGTCACACCCAAGCTCCACAAGATCGTTTTCGTCGAAAAAATGTATTTGTAACCATCGAGGGATAATTTGGTTGGAATCAGGACGACACCGCGGCGAACCAGCTCTTCAGAAGCCGTTAGCGAACCTGACAATACAAATACGAACGGAATCAAAGTAATTAAGGCAATTGCAATTAACAGGACGACATTGACAATATCAAATATACGTGATCCCAGTGATTGGCGAATCATGGCAGCAGCTTCCTTTCCACATTAATAAACACCTTGTTCCCCGAACTTCTTCGAAACTTTGTTAGCCGCAAGTACCAGGCATAAACCTACTAATGATTTGAACAAGCCCACAGCCGTGCTGAAGCTGAACTGTCCCTGCTGAATGCCGTTAACGTAGACATAAGTGTCGAACACTTCCCCTACCTCACGATTGGTTGAGTTGAGCATTAGAAAGATTTGCTCAAAGCCAGTATCCAGAAAGTTACCCAACCTCAATATGAACAAGATCACAATTGTACTGCGAATTGCTGGCACAGTGATGTGCCACATCTGTCTGAAGCGTCCTGCTCCATCGATTTTAGCTGCCTCGTATAACGTAGGATCAACACCTGACAACGCTGCCAGAAAGATGATCGTCCCCCATCCGGATTCCTTCCAAATCACTTCCAGAATGATCATCGGACGGAACCATGTGTTAGACATTAGAAAGTTGGTCTTTTCCATTCCCGCCTGGACGAGCATATTCGTAAAGATACCGTTCTCCAATGAGAAAAAGGTGTAAGCCATTCCAACTACGACGACCCAGGATACAAAATGCGGAATATAGATGGCCGTCTGTATAGTACGCTTAAACCATTCCAGACGCAGCTCGTTGAGCATCAGCGCGATTAGAATCGGAATCGGAAAGAAAAAGACAATATTGTAGATGGCCAGCACGAAGGTGTTTTTAAACAGCAACCAAAACACAGGATCGTGAAAAAAGCGATCAAAATGCTTGAATCCGACCCAAGGGCTATTCCAAAAGCCGCGAAAGGGCAGGTAGTCCTTAAAGGCAATCAGTACCCCCCACATGGGCCAATATTTAAAAAGAGCAAAATAGAGGAGTCCCGGTGTAACCATGAAATATAAATAACGGCTTTTAACGATCCTTCTCCAGAAAAGACTTGCACTACGACCCAAGCCAACCGTTGTCTTCCTCGGTGTCACATCTGTCTTCAAGCCCAACGCCTCCTTTCTGCTACGCGTGTATTAAGTCGAAGTGAGAACATCCTCGATACGGATTGGACGGTTCTCCTTAACGGAGATCCAAACGGCTTCGCCAGTCCCAACGGAATAAGCGCCATCCATCGAACCCGACAAAATGTCATAGGGCCGAGTCGGATCCGGACCGAGAAAAATGTCCTCCAAAAGTGTGGGGTCGCCGCCACCGTGTCCACCTTCCCGATGAACAACATGTATCGTTTCCTTGGAGCCGAATAGTGGGAAGTAGTCAATCGTTTGCTTGGGGACCGGGAACGGCACCCTGCTGGGAGAATGGTATTCCATCGTTTCGATACGGCCTTTTGTGCCGTTGATCGCAAGCCTATATCCCTCGTAAGGAAGGGAGAAATTAACGGAATACGTAAGCAGTGCACCGCCGTCATATTTAACGGTAGCGGAATACGTATCCTCGATATTGATTTCCGAATCGAATATGCAAGCATCGGCCCTGTAACCGCTATACGGCATCTGTACGTCAGCTGAACCCACGTCTACATGGTCATCTTTCACATAGACTTCCTTACTCCGTGAAGACCACCGCATGAAATAACGGCAATTCTGTTTATCCGCGCATGTTCCGCAATAACGTCCGTTCTCCTTCTTCGGGTTCAGCTCGCCATCCGGACCGTAGTAATTAAGCGCACCATAAGCAAACACTTCCAGCGGCTTCTGACCTGTCCACCAGTTGACCAAATCGAAGTGATGGGAGCTTTTATGAATGGAAAGCCCACCGGAATGCTCGCGTAAGCGGTTCCATCGTTTAAAATAGCTAGCCCCGTGGTAGGTATCTATGTACCAGTTCAGATCAACGGAGGTCACTCTGCCAACCTTTCCTTCCAATACCATTTCTTTAATCCGACTGTGAATGGGAGCGTACCGGTAATTAAAGGCAACTGTTACTTTACCTTTGCTTTTTTTCTCAGCTTCGATAATTCTGCGGCAATCCGTCCCTGTCGTCGCCATAGGTTTTTCTGATAACACATCCAGGTCATGTTCCAGCGCTCTAATGATATACGTCACGTGCGTATCATCACGCCCCGTTACAATAATCACATCCGGGTTCGTTTGTTCAACCATCTTATCGAAATCATCCGCACCATATTCCGGGACATCGGAAAGCTCTGGATATTTGGACTTACATACGTCAAACCGTCTTGTGTCGACATCAAGCAATCCGACAATTTCAGCCTGCTTCGAAAAGGTTTGTAACATCGGACCGATATACATTTTCACACTTCGATTGCTGACACCGCATATCGCGTATCTTCGTTTCATGATGCACCTCTTTATGTAATTAAGTTTTCATCATGCGATAAAACTGATTTCATTGTTCCTTACAACCGAATAAATAGATACAATCTTTAAAGAGACAGTTTCTTGAACCGTTTATTAGCGTACTTTCAGTGTGCTAGGAGTCGGCTTTTATTTACCTATAATCATTAGAAGCACCTTGTATAATCTTTATAGATACATGGATTCACGACGTACGGCTGATCCTTATGCGGATAAAAAAAACGCTCACCAGTTGGGTGAGCGCCTAATTTGAGGATAATAAACATTTTATTATTTTATATTTCTTACATCTATATTCGTATTAGGAAGAAGGTGTAAGTAATCGAACTGCACGACACATCCATCACCAACTGGACTCTGGGCAACTACACCGACTTTTAAACTATGAATATTAGTCATTCCAAAATACCGAACTAATGCCCATTCATTACCATCAAGAGAATAATGAAAAGCTATACAACTATCATATCGAGATACTCTTAAGAATGGGTTTGTGTTCCCGATATCGTCACCGATACAATCATCCGAAATATCTTTCGTTACAACACTAATAATGGAAGGTCGCCCTCTAAAATCCTCATAACATAACTTGGCCCAGTTATTCTCGTCCGCCATTACCATAAGGCATCCGGAGTCATTCCGGTCACGTATGTCCACGCTGACCCGTGTGGTTAAAATAAAATTTTCATTTGTTGTCGTATGTAGGAATGGAGCAGAATTATTTCTACTTCCCTGTGTTGGGTTATGGAAGAAGTCTGCACGAGGTGGCGCGGTAATCATAAGTGAATTTTGTTCGGAAAATTCCCATTCCTGTGGTTCATTCATCCATTTAAGAGAAGTATTTAATGTCTTCCCCACGCAGTTATTAAAAAGACTCATACCTAATCATCGCCACCCATCCATATCGTGTATATTACCTTACAGATGGCTCTTGATTTGATCAATGAGCGCCCCATATTGTTCTTCCGTTAAAAGAAGATTTGCCGATGGGTTCATTTCAAACATTTTCCCCCAGGTATAGCCATCTTGATATTTCGGTACGATGTGAAAATGTACATGCGGCATCGTATCGCCAAATGCACCGTAGTTAATTTTATCAGGTTGAAACGCTTTTTCAATTGCTGCTGCCGCTTGCGCTACATCGCGCATATAAGCATCCTGCTTATCCTGCGACAGATGAAAAAACTCCGTTTCATGCTCGTTCAGCGCGACAATACAGCGCCCCCGGTACGTCTGCTCCCGAAACAAATACAAGGTTGATACACGTAACTGGCCGATTTCGATCATGAGATTGTTCAGTGCTTCGTTTTTACTACAATAATTGCAAATTGAACTCATGTCTGACACTCCTGTTCGATAATAGAATAAGTGAAGACTGCTATCCTATCATACCATATCAAACATCTCCCGAATGACTTTGGGATGAAATACACGTCTCCGCTTATAAGTGAATATCTTGCTAGCATCCGATGATTCTTCTTACGTAACAGGAGCGGTCTTGCATGTTAATGGAGGGTAATGTCAGAATCATGATTGCCGCTTGATAGACTCCCCTTAAAGTAGACAGGTGAAGTAACAAAAACGTCCTACAAGAAGGGGAGCTTCTTTTTACCAAGACGTTCAGAAAATCTGCCTAGACAAAAAAAACTTGATTTCTCAAGCTTTTTTAGACGGTCTAAATTAGATCATAATTAAACACTTAGATCTACATAAAATGGTGGTTGTACACCAAGTATACGGGCATAAACGAATAGTTGTCCTTTGTGATGCGCTTCATGGGCGACCAGGCGAGAGAACATTTCCTCGATCGGCTCTGTAATATTAACACCGTTAATATTAATCGTGGCAATATCTTGAAGCTTTGAATCGGTATAATCATTCAGTTTCTGCTCCGTCACTGCGGTCAAACGCTTCACAAACTCGCGCGCTTCTCGATTTGAGCAAAGAAGAACTCGGGCGTCCAAGCGAGGTGGTGCACTAGCTCCAGCGTGGTCATGCCGCCGTCCCAAGGACTCCAGCTGCCGCTCGTTTCGGGTAATAGATCTACCAATTCAACCACGCTGTTGTGATGCATTTTCCAGCCTTTTATGATTTTTTGAGCTGTTGAAAGTTGAGTTATCATTTTGAATTCCCCCAAAATTTTTGATTAATCATGTATTCAATAGTTTAGGCTTGTAAGGTTGAATTTATCAGGAAGATTGCATGCGATAATTCCACAAATCATTTATTTTCGAAATCCAAAATTAAACACTTAGATCTACATAAAATGGTGGATTTACGGCAAGCATACGGGCATAAACGAATAATTGTCCTTTGTGATGCGCTTCATGGGCGACCAGACGATGGAACATCTCCTCGATCGGTTCAGTGATATTAACACCGTTAATGTTGATAGTGGCGACTTTTTGAATCTCTGAATCGGCGTATGCATTCAGCTTCTGCTCCGTCACCGCGGTCAGATGCTTCACAAGCTCACGCGCTTCTGCAATAGTCGTAGGAACGGGCGGAATGTTCATATCGCGCTTCTCGATCTGAGCAAAGAAGAACTCAGGTGTCCAAGCCAGATGGTGTACCAGCTCCAGCGTGGTCATGCCGTCATCCCAGGGACGCCAGTTGCCGCTCGATTCCGGCAGTTGATCTACCAATTGAACCAAGCTGTTGTGATGCATTTTCCAGCCTTTCATGATTTTTTGAGCTGCTGTAAGTTGAGTTGTCATTTTGATTTCCTCCTGTATTTTGAGATTGATATAGATTCAATCCGTATATTTCTCTTATAGTGGTCAAAAGGCTTCGAAATGCAAGAATACATTTCGTTGTCTTTGCCGTGTTCATACTTTAACACCAAAGCAACCATGAAATGTACTACCGTTATGTTAGGTGAGGAATAACAAAAAGTTATGGATACTGTCATCCGAATTATCAAAAATTAAAAAGGCAGCTGTCCTATGCCTACAGCCGCGTCTCTTGGTTGGTTGATATATAAGCGTTATTTTCGTATCCTATAATCTACTTATACTACCCGCTAGCGGAGAAAAGGCAACCGATCACTAGGTCGGCTGCCTTCTCTTTAATTATAGTTCTTGAGGATCTAGCACAGGCAACAGCCGGTCGCGGATCGCTTTCATGATAGCTGGCGCGCCTGCGGTGTCACTGTGTACGCAGACCGTTCCGATGTCAGCATAGTCCGGATTCTCTAGCAGTTCAGCCACGCGCGTGGCGATATCCACAGGCGGACCAATCTCTTCGAGTGTCCATCCGAACATCTTCACCTTGCCCTCCGTGTACGGTCGATCGGCGAAGTATTCATGAATGACCCGCAAGCCGAGGCGCGCCGCACTCATCGAAGTATTGCACCCAGGCAGGCTAAATACGCTGAGCGAAGGGTCAAAGGCGTAGACGGCTTCAGTGAATGCGTCGGAAAGCGCCGGATCGTCGGATGCCATCATATAAAGAGCTCCGTGAAGTTTCACGTGTGCCATTGTCATTTTTTCCGCACGAAGGAAGGCATCGAGAGCCCCAAGCTGATACAACGACAGATCATACACTTCCTTCGCCGACATTTGAATATACCTGCGACCAAAGCCTCCACGATCAGGCAGTCCGATGTGGGCGCCTACTCGAACACCGTGCTTTTTAGCGAGAGCCACCGTCTCCCGCATAATACGAGGGTCCCCACCGTGAAAGCCGCAGGCAATGTTGGCTGAAGTAATAAGCGGCATCATCTCTTCGTCGGCCCCATACCGGTAAACACCAAAGCTTTCCCCCATATCGCAATTTAGATCAATTGCTGTCCTCACAACCCCGGTTCTCTCCTTGGGGATGCAAGCTGTTCGTAATCGTAAGCGAACCGCAAGAGATCAGCTTCTGCGAACGGCTTACCAACTAATTCAAAGCCTACGGGGAGATGACCGGCGAAGCCTGAGGGAACTGACATAGCCGGAAGGCCGGATTGTGAAGCGATGACCGTATTCGTCGGGAACGTTAAACAACTCCACTTCTGAGCGTACAACTCCTCGCGCTTCGGCGGCAGTACTTGAACGGTCGGATAGAGTAGGAAGTCTACTTCATTGTCCAGCATCAGGCGAACGATGGCACGCCGGAATTCCTCTTGGCGTACCCGCGAACGGTAATAATTCTCGTCATTCTCCGGCTCCTCTGGTCCAGCGTTAATGTCGTGGAACAAGTCGTTCATTGGGTGAAACGCATTAGCATCGTATATTTCCTTGAAACTCTTGAGTGGAACGCTTGGACGTTTCTGCAAGAAATTGTTGATGTCTTTCTTCGACTGCAAGGTGTATAGCGATGTTTCAGTAATCCATTGGTCAATATCAGGGAGTTCAAGCTCTTCCACGACCTCGACGCCTTGCTCCTTCAACCAGGCAACAGTCGATCGAATCCGGTCGTTCACAGGAGCAAAGTCCCTATCACTGTCTGGACCGAATGCACTGGAGAGGACGCCTATTCGGTACTTCTTCATGCTGGCACCTTCGAGCATGCTCTCATATTGCCCCGCATGCGCGGTTTGAGCGGTAGCGGCCGTAAACACATCGTTCCGATCAAAGCCGACGAGGACGTCCATTAGCTTTGCGGCGTCTTTAACTGTACGTGTAATCGGGCCAGCCGTGTCTTGAAAATGTACGAGCGGAGAAAAACCGTTACGGCTGATCAAACCGGTTGTGACGCGAAGGCCGAATAGATTATTGAAAGAAGACGGTAATCGAATGGATCCACCCGTATCTTCACCGACACCTATCAGGCCGAAATTTGAAGAGATACCGGCGCTCGTACCGGCGCTTGAACCGCCGGATTCGCGGTCCAGATCATACGGATTCTTCGTGTGATCCGTCATGGACGAAAAGGAGAACCACCCCGCTGCGAAATCACACATACTCGTCTTCGCAAGAATTATTGCCCCAGCTTGGCGGAGCCGCTTGATAAGCGATGCGTCTTGTTCCGGTACGTAATCTGCGAATGCTATGGAACCGAATGTTGTGCGGATGCCAGCCGTCTCGGCCTGGTCTTTCACAAGCACTGGCACTCCGTGCAACGGGCCCTTGAACTCGCCCGTTTCGGCAAAGTAAGTATCCAGTGCCTTCGCTTCCTCCATCGCGGAGGGATTGACAGTTACAATCGCTTGTATACTAGGACCCTGATTATTATAAGATTCAATTCTATCTAGATACCATCCTACCAAATCTACTCCGGTAACGATCTTTGCTTTCAAAGCCTCGTGGAACGATTCCACCGTAGCTTCCATATATGTAAAAGTGCGCATATGATCAACTCCTTCTTCTGTCTAAGCAAATATGCTACAATGTCAGCAATGAATCTCCTTGGCTTGGTTGGAGAGACGCGTTGGCAGACGCTTCTCTCGCTGCTGATTCCGTTACTATTTTGCTGCTACCGTCTTGGGCGCAACCACGGATGACTTCTTAGAAATCATCCAATAAGCAATAGCGGATATGATTATGCCACAAATCGCAGTGGATACACTAGGAAACTGATAATTGGCGAAGAGAGCGGCAGCTGAACCGATTCCCCAAGCAAGGAAAGGCTGGTACCGAATATTGCCGTCGATGGCAGTCGACGCCTTACGCGTTACCAATTGGTCCATAATGATAATCGTACCGATCGGCGGCACGATCACGCCTAGGAGATTCAGCCAGTTAATGAAGTAACCCCAAATACCAAGCGCCGCAACCAGAATTCCAATAATGCCGAGTAAGATTGTCATCGTGCGCATTTTGGTCCCCGTAATGTGCGACCAACCTACGGCTCCATTGTACAAGCAGTGTGAGCAGACTGTACCTAGATTAACGAAGAGAAACAGCACCGCAATCCAAGTTAAAAAGCCCCCTTTCGCAACGATGACACCGAATACGTCACCCGAGCCGCTTAGTGTCGCTGCGGCAATAACACCTCCCACAATCATTGCAATCAAATTTGAAATGGGGAATGCAGCAAATGTCGCGATTAAAGCGTGATTGCGATTTTTTGCCCAGCGGGTAAAATCTGACGTCATCGTTCCCGAGTCCGCGAATAAGGCGAATACGAGCGTGACACCGACCCAGAACGCCAGCGGGGAATCCGGATTACCGGCATAGCTCATAACGGCATGCCCGTTCCCGACAGCTTCTACTGCAGAATACAATCCTAATACGAGAAACAGAGGTACTGATATAATTCCTATTATGGACAATGCCTTGATACCTAACAGAGTCAACAGCAAATACAGAACACCCGCAATCACCACGATGAGCACTTGATTCACGCCAAATGCACTCCCCATACTAACGCCGGTTAATCCCGTCTGCACAGCAAACCACCCTATGACGAGTGTAGACAAGAGCGCGGAAGAGACCATATACCCTTTTCGCCCAAATGTCCTTGAAGCTTGAAGGGAGAAATTATACCCATCCTTCGCCCCAAGCATGCTTAGAAGCCCAACATACGCGAATAGCAATCCATTACCAAGAACCATTGCAAGTATCCCGCGCATGAAGCCCAACCCATGCACGAGCGTGGCGCCGGTGACAGCACCGGTAATAATCATTGGAAATCCGACCCATACGGACATAACGGATAACAAGGACTTTCGTTTATCCTCTGGAACGGGTGTATGTTCGTACTCGCTCTCAAAAAGCTCATGATCAACTGATGCTTGACTCATTTGAATACACCTCCAATAATTTTTTCAACTGCCTATTCTTTCTTCGAGCCTTAATTGCACTACACCTCACGCCATGGCATTCACCTCCTTAATGAATTTACTTTTTATTAGATAAAGCTTTTGAAACCACGTCGCAAGTATAAATCAGATGGTCGGTTATCTTCTCGCGAAGCAGAGGAAGGTTACGCTGGCGAATCAAATCCAAAATCTCGCGGTGCTGAATATGCGCCTCTTGAAAATCGTCTACCGACGACGAATAGATCGTCATGTAAGGTTCCACCTTATCCCACACATTCTTGATCAGCTCAAGCACATGAGTGGATTTTGAACATTCGTAAAATCGAAGGTGAAAGAGCTTATTCAGCTGCCTCCATTCCGCCACGTCCATGTTCGGATTCGCCATCGTTTCTAAGATGTCTTCCAAAACCCCCATGTCATTGTCTGTTACCTGTTCGATGGACCACTCCGCAGCTAACATTTCAAGGTGCTGACGAATGGTGAACATTTGCTTCACTTCCTCCACCGAAAGTTCGTTGACGGTCACGCTGCGCCTTTCGAATGTAATAAAACCTTCCGCCTGCAGCATGCGCAGTGCTTCTCGAACCGGCATCGTGCTGACGCCAAACAGCTCCGCTATCGTGCGGATCGAAATTTTCTTCCCTGGCGGGATCACCCCAAGAGTAATGCGCTGCTTTAAGCGATCGTACACTTCGTTGTTCACTGATGGCACTTTTATGATGTCACTCATTCTTTTTCCTCCGTGATATGTGATATGTGATCACACTATTTTAATAAGATTATTATGACAAGGCAAAGACGATACGTCAATACTATTTACCTGAGAACCTTCCCCCTATAACCACAAATAAATCTTCATGGTGCTAAACAATGCTGCCTGTTACTTTAATGGAATCAAAAAGGAGCTGCACCATGCAGCTCCTTGAACCTTATCCTACTTTAGGCAAAATTTTTCGCAAGTAACAGCTGGCTATCAATTGGTACTAGTGCCGAATTGGCGGAGGATTCGGGAAAGTTTTATCGGAAATGTAAATGATGCCATTGTCGTCAACGGATGCATAGAAGATATCGTCTCGGCAAACCCCTTTCTCCTGCAATTGCGACTCCAGCCAGAACGCGTCTTTCTTAATATAAGAAAGGGTTTTATTGTATAAGGTCCCTTCTACGATTAATGGATAGGACAGATCGATCTGCTTCTTGGCTAGCCCCAAATCTTCGAGGGTCGGTGCCGATTTAGGGCCGCTCTTATACACAGTCAATTTACCGTTTGCCTCCAGAATGGCAAGATCGACATCCGGAAGATGAAAAACGTCCTTCTCGCGCAGCATCTGAAGGATATTATCGATCGAATAACGTGCATTCTTGAGGTTATTGATCAACAGGTTTCCTTGATGAATCACGATTGTTGGTTCGAACGAAATTAGCTTGCCGAATTTCCTTGATTTTATAGCTAATATAGAGACAATCCGTTGCAACAGACCGATCAAAACGATGGCGATTCCGATATGGATATGGTTAATGTTCGGTTCGGCTATATCAGCGCCGACGACGGATCCCAAGGAGAGGATGACCAGAAAGTCAAATACAGGCAGTTCTCCTAGGGAACGTTTGCCCATGAATAACCCGACAATCAACATTAAAGGATAAATCGTCACGATCCTTCCTGCAATCAGGAAGAAATCTTTTATGGTTTCCATCCACATGGCGTACACTACCTTCCTTCTGACAAAACTAACCTTTATCAGACGATCGAGATTTGGATTTATATTCAATATATCCAAATACCATTTTTTTACTCCGATTGTGCTGTTCTCGGCAGATCAATAAAAAAGGTAAAATGCCCGTTCGCATGCTTAAGTCCGATTTTCCCCCCGTGCAGCTCGACGATATAGTTCGCAATCGATAAACCGAGTCCTGCACCCGAAGGCACGTCTCGATCACGCCTGGAGGGCTCCGCCTTATAAAAACGCTCAAATAAAAGCTTCTCCTGCTCCTTGGTAATCGGGTTTCCCCAATTTTCAACCGCAAACAGGATAGATTGACCATGTTGGGCAAGCCGAACCGTAATTTCGCCGGGCTTCAAGGAAAACTTGAGTGCATTCATGAGCAGATTATCGATTGCGCGCACCAGCTTTTCAACATCAACATGAGCAAATAGGGATTGTTGTTCCCAATCCTTCTTGACCGTTAGAGAGAACTCTTGCGCGATCGGCTCGAACTCGATGATGATTTGCTCTAGGAGGCTGTTGAGGTCGATCTTCTGGAAGGTAAGATTGGTGTCGCCACTGGTAAGACGGGTATACTCGAAAAGATCATCGATTAACTTTTTCATTTGCTGGGTCTTGTTAAAAGCGTTATGGATGTACCTCTTGTGTTCATCGAGATCGTGGTAGTGGTCACTTTTGAGCAGGTTCAAATAGCCGATGATGCTCGTCAAAGGCGTGCGCAAATCATGGGATACGTGCGTGATCAGCTCCATTTTGGATGTCTCGATCTGACGTTCTCTCTTCATCATGCTTTGAAGCTGCTCGGCCATGTAATTGATGTTCTGCGCGACTTCCCCCAGCTCGTCTTGGCCTGGCAGGGGAACCCGATAATTGAGATCCCCCTTGGCGATCGCCATGAGTCCGTCGGCAAGAGTTCTCACTTTCTTGACGATAGGACGCATCAGGAAGAAAAATATGAGCAAAAAGAAAAACAAAAACGAGAGGAAAGAAAAGGCCACGCCGACGAAGTAGTCCATAGTTGCGCCTTCAGTCTTCCGTGCAAACATCTGCGGTAAAATAAATCTCAAAAGGTTATTGATGATGGATGATCCGATAAAAGAGACGATAAGGCTAAAGAGAAGCGATCCGAGCAAGCGCAGCCTAATGCTTTTTTTCCAGTTTAAGAGGGAAAAGAAGTCTCTATTCAACTTTATATCCCACTCCCCAAACCGTTTTAATAATCCGTGGTTCACGCGGATTGTCTTCGATCTTCTCGCGAATGTTGCGCACGTGGACCATTATCGTATTGTCGGACAAAAATTTGTCTTCCTTCCAAACGTTTCTATAAATTTGCTCTACTTTAAACACTTGTCCACGATGGCCGGCAAGCAGCTCCAGAATGGAGAACTCGATTGGCGTAAGAGGTACCTCTCGGCCGCGCACCGTCACGAGATGCTTGGTTTTGTTAATGACCAGCTCGTCGATTTCAACTACGCTGCCATCGGAAGCTTTGAGCTGATGCTCAGCAGCGCCGGTGAATGTTTGCCTGCGCAACTGCGCCTTGACTCTTGCGATCAGCTCCAGCGGATTGAACGGTTTGGCCACGTAATCGTCCGCCCCGGTCGTAAGCCCCGTTATTTTGTCGATATCCTCACTTTTGGCTGAGAGCATAATGATCGGAATTTTCGTCATCTCTCTAATCTTGAAGCAAGCTCTGATTCCATCCATATTCGGCATCATTATGTCCAGAATGATCAAATCGATCGATTCACGGCGCAGCTGCTCGAGTACTTGAACGCCGTCCTCCGTTTCAAAAACGCGGTAACCTTCATTTTGCAGGTAAATACGAATGACGTCGCGAATTTCCGGATCGTCGTCTGCGACAAGAACGCTGATTGTCAAGTTCAATCACTCCCAGATTGTTAGAGATTTAGTCTAGCCAGCGTTTAAGGGGCTAATTGGCATTTCTCCTTGTGAGAAAGCGGATAATCCCCCACACTGCAATGAGCACGAAGGGCAGCCAGAGCACGCGCAAACCATATTCGTAAAATAACGTACCGACTTCCCGAGCATGATTACCTACGTAACGTCCAATCATAAAAAAGAGGAATGTCCAGACCAGCCCCGTCGTATAGGAAAAAAGGGCGTACCGTTTGAAGGACATCTTGTGGACACCTACCACATAGGGCATAACATGCCGAATGATAGGAAAAAAATAACTAATGCCTATTGCAAAGCTACCATATTTTTGGAAAAACGTCTCCGAAAAACGCAAATATTTCTCCATCTTTTTTTTGCGTCTCAACCTCGTCAAGATAGGTGTTCCAGCGTAACGACCAAGCAAGTAGCCTAGCGTTAAGCCTGAGACGACGCCCAGATAGGTCAATATAAAAGCGGGAATCGGATGCAAAAGCGTGCTGACAGTAACGGCGCCGCCAGTCATGACGATGACCTCGTCGGGAATCGGCAGGCCGACAATGCCGAGCCACAGCACAAAAAATAGTGCCGCATAGCCGAATTGCTGAAGTAACGATAGAAACCATTCATAACTCATTTACGCGAGCCTCCTTTGCGGCAGACGTAAACGAAAGCGGGAGGGACATTGAGAGGGATAAAATGAACTCGCTCGATTTCGAATCGCTGGCTGAGCTGTTTACGCATCTGCTGCGAATACTGGAAGGCAATGAATAAGCCACCCGGTTTCAACGTCGTTTCGATCTGGTACATTAATTGCTCGCGCAGAGCCGGCGGAAAATTAAAAAACGGAAGACCGCTCAAAATGCAATCGAGCCCATCGATTCCTTCTCTCCGTAAGGCATGCTGCATATTGCATGCATCGGAATAGCAGGCGAAGTGCCGAAACCGTGCGGACAATTGACTGCGCATCTGTTGGTCTTTTTCGAACAATAGAACCTTTGCCTCATTATGCAGAACCTTCTCCAGATGTCTGGTGATGGCGCCAGTGCCAACCCCGAGTTCAGCGACGCTCCTTACTTGGTTCCATCGAACTGGTTCGAGCATTTTTTTGGCCAAAAATACGGAGCTCGGTGCGATGCTGCCGATCTGCCTCGGTGCACGCATGAATTTATATAGAAACAAAAGCTGCTCCTGCATGGCTCTAATCATGAAATAACTCTCCTCTCATTCCTTACGATGCATCTATCGTAACGAAAAGTTCTGCAGAATGAGCTAAGAAAAAGATAAAGAATTTCTGAAGAAAGTTTTCATTTTCAATTTTGAGAGCCGCTGAACCCTGTCTTTTGTGTGTTTTGCAACCTCACTATACCCATTCCATTTCATTCTCCTGACATATGATAATCCATACATTTGATTTATGGAGATGAGCGAATGACAACCCCTATTGATGTGTTAATCCCAGCGATCGAGAAGGATCTGGGGACACTCCCCCATGTTATTGATGCCGTGAGGAAATATGTGAAGCACCCTATTCGAGAAATCATTATTGTGGCTCCGCGAAAGCAGAGAATTCTTGATCTTTGTTTAACAAAGGGGTGTAAGTTCGTTCATGAAGATACGGTTCTCCCTATAACGAAGAAAGACATCGATTATGAATCCAAAATCTGGGATCGATCTGGATGGCTTTTTCAGCAGTTGCTTAAGCTGAGCGGTGATACTTTGTGCTCGTCAAAGTACTATTTGGTCATTGATGCCGATACAGTGCTTATTCGTCCGCACGTCTTCAAGGTGAACAATAAGGCTGTGTTTTACTGCAGAAACTGGAGTCAGGGCGAATACTTCAATACGTATAAAAAATTGATGGGAAGAAGCCGCTCCGCTCGATTGTCCTTCGTTACCCATTACATGCTGTTCGAGAAATCAAAAGTAACCCAATTGAAACAAGCGATTGAGTCTAAACATAACAGAAGCTGGTATTCTGCGATAATAAAATGCATGAATAAATCCAAGCCATTTGCTTTTTCAGAATTTGAAACGTATGGAAACTTCCTTTATTCGTCTGCGCCTGACAAGATGATTTTGAAGCCTGCCATGAATAAGAGCCTAAATTTGAGCCCTTCCCAAATTTCACCTTCAAAGATGTCTTCGCTGGCAAAAGCGTATAGGTCCATTTCTTTTCACAAACGTAAAGGGTATCTTAAATCCGTCAAGATGACGTCCAAATGAAGCCCTATCTTGTGGTCTGGAAAGGCCCTGTGCACAAAGCGAGCGGTCTTGGTCGTGCAAGTCGAGCTTATGCACGAGCATTAAAACGGCAAGGGGTTTCCGTTAGAATTGGTGGTTCCAGTCAAGGTATACGTCCCGCCAAAGGCAAGAAGGCACTCATTTATCACTATATTCCTAGTCACATTCAATGGAAGATCGAGCGTAGTGTTTATGATCCCATTATTTTGAATACCGTTTGGGAAACAAGCAAGACCCCCAAAGGCTGGCTTTCCGATATGAACAAATTTGATGCGGTTTGTGTACCATCTCAGCATAATAAGAGGGCACTAGTGGACAGCGGAGTAAAAGTGCCTATTTTCATAGTTCCGCATGGCGTAGACACCAAAGAGTTTCATCCGAACAATAAAAAAATGTTTATGCCGATTGCAGCAGATAAGTTTACGTTCGTTTCTGTATTCGGCTTCCAGCATCGCAAAAATCCAGAAGGCCTGCTAAGTGCATACTGGGAAGAATTTTCATCTAATGACAACGTTATTCTTGTGATCAAAACGAACGGATATGCGGCTTATGAGAATGAGAAATGGATTCAGCAGAAAATTTCGCATTACAAAAAAAAACTCGGTATTCAGAAAGATACAGCCCCAGTTGTCATTATCGGCCGCCGACTTAACGAAAGCCAGTTGAAAGGTTTATATACGCTTGGCGATGCATTCGTCCTCCCTACTCGAGGCGAGGGAGTTGGACTACCTTTTTTAGAAGCACTGGCGAGTGGCGTACCGGTCATCACTACGGGTTGGGGCGGGCATATGGATTTCCTTACGAGCCATAACTCGTTCTTAATTCCTTATCAGTTGAAGAACCCGTCAGTTAGCATGAATAGTCCGCATGCCATCTCGAGAAAGTTCAGTAACCTATTTGCGCAAAATGAACAACTATGGGCGGAACCGGATCTGCACAGTTTGAAAAAAATCATGAGGAATGCGTACGAGAATCCTGAGCTTTGCAAAGCAAAAGGACGCCAAGGCAGAAGGGATATGCTTCATTTATCCTGGGAACGAGCAGGGATGTTAATGAAGCATGCGGTTGAAACAGTAATCCGATCCAAGAAATAAGGATGATGGGTGACGTTCCCCAAGGAAGGAGTATTCGGCTTGCGTATTGTACTATTGTGCGGGGGATCGGGAAAAAGGCTATGGCCATTATCCAACGAGATTCGCTCCAAAGTGTATCTAAAGCTTTTGAAAAACGAAGCTGGGGTCAGAGAGTCGATGATTGAACGCATATGCAGACAATTGGATGAGGTGGGACTGCTTCAATTTACTTGTATCGTCACTCATCAAAGTCAAGTGGAGATTACGCGTAAATATGTTGGTGAGCACATCCCTATTATAGGCGAACCTCATAAAAGAGGAACTTTCACAGCCGTCGCTTTAGCTGTGAGTTATCTTCATGAGAAGATGCAGGTGGATCCGAATGAAACGATTTGTATTCTTCCAGTGGACACGTACGTAGATACCGCGTTTTTCAGGCTACTCCATCGCTTTCCCGATGTCCTTGCACTTTCTAAGGCAGAACTTGCTCTCCTCGGAACAAAGCCTAATAAACCCTCAGATCAGTTCGGCTATATAGTTCCAGTTTTGCCAAAAGATAAAGATGACTATTTTTTCGTCCACCAGTTCATAGAAAAGCCTAATGAGCAAGCGGCCACTCGCTTAATCGAGTATCACGCTATGTGGAATTGTGGTGTATTTGCATTCCCCTTGAGATTCATGCTGACGTATTTGAAGGACAATGGGCATCCTCTCCAAGTTGAGACTTGGTTGGCTAATTACGAACAAATTACAAATGTAAGCTTCGATCGAAAAGTAGTTGAGCTCACACAGCCTGCTGTTGTCATAGGGTATGAAGGTTATTGGACTGATTTGGGGAGTTGGGACGCGCTAAGCGTTCATTTTGAGGATAGAATTATCGGATCAGGCCGAATTTCGGACGATTCCGCCAATACCCATCTGATTAACGAACTTCCCTACCCCATTGAAATTATTGGCATACCGGATATCATTGTTGCGGCAAATTCTGACGGTATTTTGATCGCTAACAAAGATAAAGCTAATCTAATCAAGGAAAGGCTCGCACAAGTGCCTCAGATACCGATGTATGAAGAGAAAAGATGGGGTTCCTATCGGGTCCTAAATTATTGGAAAGATGAAAGAGGAATTGAAGCCATGATTAAGAGTGTGAAGCTCATCCAAGGAAACTATACAAGTTATCACCAGCATCTCAAACGACAAGAAATCGTGACGATCTTGTCAGGTAGCGCAGAGATCTTAATGGAGGAGAAACTGTATAGGCTTCAGGCGGGCGATGTTTTACAAATTCCAGCTGGCACAAAACATGGAATTAAAGCAGTTACCCATCTTGAGCTAATGGAAGTCCTTTTGGGGAATGAACTCGCTCAAGAAGATATCATTCGTTTTGCAATAAAGTGGTAGCCAAAAAAAAGATATTCAAAATAGTAAAACAGGTCCTTTCCTCAAAAAAGGATAGCACCTGTTTTCCTTAGGATTGATTATTAACGGGCGCAAACATAATTGAGAACACCCTTGCATTGGGTAGATTGCAGCAGCATTATTGACTACGGAACTTTACTCAATGATGCGCAACGTTACCGAAATGGCCTGAATACATAAATGTCTTAACAAAAAATCTAAGAACGTTATCTTTTGCGCTTTAGTTTCCAATAAAATATCTTTCTTCAACTCTCTCTCCTGCACTACTTACGCTGTAACAGCAAGCGCCAGCTGTCGGAACGACTTAAAAATCTAGTGTTATTGGCTGTATTAACAGCACTAATAAGGAGGAAAATCGTCACTTCTGACCCGGTTGTATTGTTAACCAGCACTTTGTTAGGGCTTAGGTCGCCAGCCCCGCCACTAGCAATATATACTCCAGGAGAAGGCTCTGCCTTGATTTTGATAGCAAAGGCTTCGTTATTGAGTAGAAAGTTCAGGTCTTTCAAAATGAGCTTTTGACGCTTTTTTACCCGAATCACGATCTGTTGAAGCAGGAGTGTCTTTCGCGCTCTTACTGCAATTTGAGCATTGCCACCTACAATTCCGTTCAGTTGCATCAACGTCCTCACCTCCAAGATATTTGTACTTTAAACATATTCAATATGTTCTCTTAGGGGAGGGTTTTTGTAGATACTCTCAAAAAAGGGCTATAATCCATTAGGAAGAATGACTCAGTTGTACATTCATTGAACGCCTTATTTCAGCAGCAGCGGTATGTTTAGAGAATATTCAGCATTCCTCCCGTTAGGGGAGCGAATTTTTTTATGTTCAACGGCTTTATACGAAGGAAGCTTCTCCAAGCTGTCATCGACTGATTGATTTCATACTTTTTGCATATTTTATCATCTCATCTTCATCTAATGTAAATGATGTCATTATACATCGTGTATTACCTTGTATCCACACAAGTTGCCCACCCTTTTGTCCTTTCTTTGGAGCGTGCCATTTGACGAAATATCCTTTATTCCCATTAATGTCTGCGATTTTCTCTCCAGTAGAATGTAAATTTCTACCAATCCCTACACTTGAACTCGATTCAATAATTGCTACCATTATATCCTCATTTTTGACATAGTGTACTCCCAGATCCTGCGGTTCATTTTCACTACTCTTCGGATAAGGGTTTACAATTAGCTTCCAATCCTTATCTGTAACTTGTGGAACTAATACCTCGAAAGGCATTTTCCCTCTTACATCATCTAAAGTTGGTTCATGATGGGGCGGTGTGAAGAAAAGTATTCCTGCTACTAGTGAAAGTGTTGATAAAAAACTCATTGGGTTCTCCTTGCTAAAGACTAAATTTATATATAGTTTCCACCAAATATAATCCAATTACCCCCGTTACTTTAATGAAAACAGGGAGCAGATGCGGCGGCAATCTGCTCCCTGTTTATTGTGTTAACACCGTGAGACCCCTAAAAATAAGTTTTAGACCGAGCATAAAAATTAAAACAGCGACAGCCTAGGACTAGTAAATATAGTCCTAGGCTGTCGCTGTTTTATTGTGCTATTCTCGTCTAGCTTTTTCACACAAATTTTCTGTATAAACCCTTGTAAATATTGATACTCAATATTAAAGTAGATGCAGCCAATAACCAATTATGACTCCAAATCGAATATACAGAGATAGCTATAAACATTAAACCTAAAAAAATAATAGCTGGTTTTGCACCAAATTTTTTTCGAATAATACTTAAAACTACAATAAATAAAATAGCATAAAAAAATAACATTCCAACTAGACCTAGATATGCAACGATCATGTTCACACCACCTAATTACTAAGGTTGATTATATTATAGCATCAATATTCCGAGGGAGTTTAATGATGAACCCATGGTTTGGTTAATAACCATCTGAATTCGGATGAAGATGATTTTCGATAACAAAGAAATGATTGAAAATACCTATTACACGTATTTTATTGTCCTCATCTCCGAAAATATGAGAACCCGCTGTCATAAAGAAAATGAGATGCGTGAGTCTTGACGCCAACAAATCAATCTTAGTGTGAAAGCAATCAGAGCTTTCGGTAGGTTCGCAATTAAGCTTCTGGACGTTATGCAAATACATTTGATATTCTTTAGAACTTGGTCTTGTATAAGCCATTACGAACAATAAGAGGGCGATTATTAATACTGTATATCTTCTCTTCTTAAAAATCTTTTTCCCTCCTCTCCCCCATTACCTTAGTGATATCTCAATACTCTTCGACAACTATTTTATTCCACTAAATCTTTTTGATTCAACTAACGTTCCTCGGAATGATGATTCACGTAATGGTCCCCAACCGGACGATCCGCTGACGATGCAAGCCAAGGACGATTGGGCTGCTCATCAGGCGGGACAGATGCGAGTCAAACCTATTTGACCCGGCTCGGTGGATGTTTATCGTCCAAACGCCCACGCCACCATCAGCGGGAACTCTTCTCGCCACATCACATCGTCGTGCGACGCGACCCGCTCTCTCATTTCAACGTCCGCACCTGCATCGCGCAGCGCAGCCGCCCACCGGGTCGCGTTCTCGAGGAAGAACGGCTCCAGTGTGCCGGCTACGAGGTATGTGCGCGGTAGCGGGCTTGGCATCACGGCAGGCGGTCGGTAGCCCCCGCCTGGCGATGCGGAGAAGACCGTACCGTAGATGTCCGGATGCCGAAGCCCTATGGCGAGTGACAGCTCTCCACTCGCCGACACGCCGCACACCGCGGTGCGTTTGGCGGGCAGCACGACGCTGAAGCGCGATCGCACCAATCGGCGGACGTCTTCGACGAAGAACCTCTCATGTGCCGCGAACCGTTCCTGGTCGAACGGCGGTGAGTACTCATGGATGCGCACCATCTCATCCTCATCGGATGTTCGGTAGGCACCGACGATCATCGTGGGCGGTACGTCGGCGGCCTCGAGGTACCCGCCCCACTGCGAGATAAGCTGACCGTCACCGGCGAACACGACTGCCTGGGGTGGATCCGGAGGGACGTATACCGTAACCTGACGACCACCATCATACTCGAGCGTCTCTGTGACAAGTTCTCCCGCGATCTTCATATCTCACATCTCCTGTGCTCATAATTAAACTTATCTCGTGTAGCGCAATGAGGGGCTATATGTTCCTATTTATTATAACTCAGCGTTTTAAAAAACCACTCCAAAATGCGTTCAACTAAAGTTCCCCGTTAGCTTAAATCCGAGTCCCTTAGGCATAGCGATTGGGTATAGCCCCAATGCTTTAAATATGGTGTTATGTAATGTCAAAGTCCTCTATAAAATCTAATCATTCCACTTTCTTGTTACATCTTCTAATTCTAAGTCCTCGAATTGCATTTATAGATATCTGGTTTCTTTAATTGGTTCAAAAACTCCAAGCCAAGAGCTGGATCAAAATGATTCATCATCAAAGTCATTACAAGACCATGAGTCCCGATTGCTATTTTCTTCCCAAGGCATAATTAGGGTCATTAAAACTCTCTCTGATACTAGACATTAAACTCTGCATTTTCAATAATATTACATGCAAAATGACGTTCTCTAAGATCTACAAATAATTTAATATCTAACTTTAAATGCTCGGCCAATCCCTCAACTCTAAGAATTGCTCGAGTATAAGGAATTGATATAATCATGTCTATTCCACTGTGATTTCACATAACGTTATATTCACAAAGTTTATGAAATTATCCAACTCAGAAAATATTCGAGTAACAATAGAACTATCCTCCCGTTACTTTAGCGATGAAATGAAAAAAGAGCTGCTTCAATGCAGCTCTTAAGCTAAAGTGTCCTTATCAAACCAGTTGCTCCCTTGTCAAAATCCCCCCACGAACCCGTCACCTGGTAAGCCAATGTAAGCAAAAGCCGTTTGTATTGTTTGTATAGCTTCCCTATTTTCGCCAACCCCGTTTCCGATTTCACACACATTATTTCGTCAACAAGCTTGCCGTTTCCCAAGTATATTTTTTGATTTTCCAGCCCAATTTACCCGTTACGACGATATCGAGTCCCCATTTATTTACCCAGGTTAATCCTTTGTCAGGACCAAGACCGATGCTGAACGATCTCATGAAGCTTTCATGCACCGGTGCCTTACGTCCTTCAAGATCTGCCAGCATAATTTTGGCAAGTCTTGCCGCCTGTGGGATCGCTTCCTTGCACGTCTTGCCATCGACATGCCCGTTGTCCGGGTCTACGATTCTGGCGCAGTCACCAATACCATATACGCTTGGCATACCCGCTACCCGGTAACTGGCATCAACAAGTGCATACCCTTCCGGCGTTACCGGCAAGCCGATCGTGTGAAGCATGGGATTGGGTTGTAGCCCGAGCGTCCAGATGCATAGGCCGACTGGCCGTTTTTCACCGTTGGATAACCATAATACCCCATCTTTTTCCTTGATCACGCGTTGTTCGTGCATAATGTTGGTTCCAGTCTCGCGAAGGAGATGCTCCAATTTCATCCCTACCTTGGTGGGACCGTCAAGGAAAAGCCGTTGGTGAGCATTGTACAAATCGATTTCTATAGCTTGCGGATCAAGTCCCAGCCGCTCCGCATCCTTGCGAGCGTAGTAAGCGAGCTCTGCGGAAGTCTCCATACCGCTGATGCCCGCTCCCGCAATCGCGATACGCATCAGTCGCTCGCGTTCCTTCGTATTGTCCTCCACGGCGGCTCGCTCCAGATTGGCAAGCCATGTGCTCCGAATCTTTTGCGCATTTTCCAGCGAAGTGAGCGCAATCCCGCCCTGTTCCGGGTCTGGCTGTCGGATAACACTTCCCGCTGCTACAACGAGTATATCGTAGTTCATCTCATGCTCTGTTCCCGCAGCATTCAGATACACCAGCTTCTTCTCTGCCGCTTTGATGTTCGAGACGGTCGCCTCCAACAATTCAACCCCGTCCGGAAACAGCCTTGTCAGCGGGATTCGAATTTCTTCATTCGTGACAGCTGGTCTAAACATTAACACTTTACGCAAATGAAAAGGATTTTTGTCAATCATGACGAGCCGCAGGGGATGCTTGTTTACCTGATCTTTGAACAGCTTGCGGATTTCCTTTACGGCATGAATTCCCGCATATCCGGCACCGATGACAACGCAAGTCATTCTTTTCATAAGAGTCACTCCTTCTGTTTGATCACATATAGAACGAAGTAGAGGGTTTGGATGTGACACGGAACGGAGCGGTTCGTCCTTATGCATGTAGGATTCACTTAGTGTATTCAGATCCGGATCTTTATAAAACATTCGGTAATAATGTATGGAATGGAATCATGATATTTATTTTAACAACGCATACGAGATACTCTTTAATATACCCGGACAAATTACGAAGTGAATACTTTATTCATGCTTTATAGGGTTGTTTTCTTGAACCTAAACATGAGTTCAATAATTAAGCCGGCCACTGTGCCGGCTTTTTTTAACCAAACAGAGAGCCATCCTGCTGTCCGTTGAAAAATAAGTCTTAGACTGAATCGTTGATTTAACGCGGTTTTCGAATTGAAGAAACGTAAGCTTTTGAAAAAATTAAGTTTTAGACTGATCCATTAAAAACGAGATTGGAAAAGCTTCAGCTTATCCGGATTGCGGACGATATAAATGCCGCGAACCGAAGATCCCTCCTCATGCAGCAGCACGACGGAATCGACATGAGTCCCCGAATAGACTATGATCCCGGTCTGGCCGTTAATGCTGCCGAATTCGAAACGAATGCCGTTCTCGAGCCGAAGCGACTTCCGGTAATAACCGATTAGGAATTTGGAGACGGCGTCGCGCGCGGTGATCGGATGAGCTGCGGCGAAGACGTTGCCGCCTCCGTCCGAGACGAGCACGACGTCGTCGGCCAGCATGGAGACGACCGTATCCGTATTGTCCTGCTCGAGCGCCACGACGAATTGGCGAATCCAAGTCGCCTTGGCGGGTTCGGCGACGACCGGCTGCTCCTCGCCGAGCGCCATTTTGCTCTTCGCGCGGCTGTACAGCTTGCGGCAGTTGACCTCGCTTTTGCCGATGATCTCGGCGATGCCGGCATATTCGAAGGCAAGCGCTTCGCGCAGCACGAACACCGCCCGCTCCGCGGGGGTGAGCTTCTCCAGCAGGACAAGCGTCGCATAGGATAGAAGCTCGTCTTGGAGGATAAATTCCAGCGGTTCATCTTCCGAGGTGGGGATGGGCTCGGGAAGCCATTCGCCGAAATACCGCTCCCTCCGTCTTCGCGCCGATTTATACAAATCTCGGCAGCGATTGACGACCATTTTGCACAAATACGCCTTCGGATCATCGGCCACGCTCACCTGGTCCGCATCGAAGACCTTCAGAAACACATCTTGTACCGCATCTTCCGCATCGGACCACGAGCCGGTCATCTGGTAAGCCAGCGTCAGCAGCAGCCCGTTATACGCCTTGAACAATTCCTCCATGTAAGCCAACTCCGTTCCTGATCATGCCACTAGAATTTGACGAGCCTACTCGCTATTTCCCGCATATAGGTTTTGATTTTCCAGCCGAATTTACCCATAATCACGAGATCGAGTCCCCATTTCTTTAGTCAGGTCAGGCCTTTGTTAGGAGCGGGCATGTGAGCCCATTCTTCCTCCTCCTTTGCTAATAAGACGAAATAGCGAGGCATGCTGTGACGTCTATGGGACGATAAACGAATAAAATCCCCACGACGGGGATTTTTCACGTCGGCTGTGTTACCAGGTTGAGGCAAGCTTGGCGGCCTGTTCCATCGCCGTCTGGACGATCGCTTTCGCACGCTCCGGTTGATGCTCATGGCCTTCCACGTACAGTGCTTGGACGTCGCGTATCCCAACGATGCCGAGCACCATGTTCAGGTAGGGATGACTGTGGTCCATGGCCGCTGTCGGCCCTGCGGAGTAAATCCCGCCGCTCGATTGGATATGCAGCGCTTTTTTGTCGTGCAGCAGGCCGACCGGCCCGCCTTCCGCGTAACGGAACGTCCTGCCGACGATGACGAAGGCATCGATAAACGCCTTGAGCCGGGGTGGGATGCCCCAGTTCCACATAGGAGAGACAAACACGTATTTATCGGCCCGCACTGCCATCTCAGTAATCTCATTAAGGGCATTAACTTTTTGTTGTTCGACGGGACTCAGCTCGGAGAAGTCCAGACGTTCTTTTTTCAATTTCTCCCAAGCCCGCACCACATCGCCGTCGACCGTCTGGAACGCTTCCCGGTAGACGTCGAATACGATGACCTCATCGCTGGGATGAGCTTCCCGATAAGCTTGAAGAAACGTTTGTCCGACTTGCAGGCCGACCGAATGCTCCGGCGACTTGGGATTAGCGGTAATATATAATAATTGCGTCATGTAGCTGCCTCCTAGGTTGTATTGGGATTTGCGGCAATAACCGGCACTGTCATCGTCAACGAGGGGAAGGATGCGTTCGGTTTCGCTCGCGGCTTCACGGCCGCAGGCCGAAGCGCGAACGGAGCAGCTCGCGATAGCGGGGGCCGTCGATGCTTTCCTTCGATACAATGCCGTCATGCCATTCCGTAAACGATTCGTCCGTCAGCGTGATGTTGCCGGTCTCCGTCAATTTCGTGGCAAGCGGCCGCTTGTTGAACTTGGAGTCGGGATGATCCGCGACCAGTCTTCGAATGTCCTCGCACTCGGCCAGCCCGGCAATCGGTTTCCCGCTGTCAAAGGCATAGCCGATCTGCCATTCCGTATCCTTATGCTTGATTTGCACTTCGAGTCTGTAATCGCCCGGCAAGCCGTCCTTCGGCCGAATTCGAAACCTACCGTTCGCAGAAACGACGGTGTCTCCGGTTAACGGAACCGGCGTCAGCGGTAAATTCGCCCCGAATCCCGTGTCGAGCAGGTAGCGCCGCTCTTCGTAAAAGAGGAGCACGGCGATATGGGTTCGTCCTAGGGCCAAATAACGCTGTGCTTCCCGGTCGTAGTTGACCCCGCTCGTAAGCACCACGCAAAAGCCGTTTTCGGCCAGGAAGAGATAAAGAAGAGAATTCAGCTCGTAGCAGAGTCCACCCTCCTTCTCCAGCAGCAGCTTGCTCGTCAAGTACGGCTCCGTGATCGGGTGGGCCGAGCCATCCAGTACACGCAAATTTTCAAAGGGAAACGCCGCTGCCGTCTTCTCCAGCAGTCGGTCCAGTCCAGCGAATTCGAGCGGTTCGTCGACAGGCATGCCGATGCGTTCGCGAAATAACCGATTCAGTCCATTCATGCAAGTACCCTCCAATTTAGAGATGCGATTTTCTGTGTCAGTTCGCCTCGACGCGTCGCGGCGGCGAATACAACCAGCGAAGTGCCAAGCAGCGCGCTTACCCGGCTCTTCGCTAGTTATGACGACATAGCACCTCGCTTCTGTGACACGTTCCCGGAGGGACGGTGACGTAAAAAATAGGAAGGTACGAGATTGTCACGTCCGAAGCGGCTGCATCGTCTTAATAGGCGGAACCCGGAATGAAGTTGGAGCTTCGTGAAGACGGGTTGATTTGCTGGAAGTGGGAATGGCCGTCAAGATCCGTAGGATTCGTTGTTTCGGGAATATCGGAACGTTGCAAGGATGCGTAAGGAGCAGATTCAGGGGAAATCCTAACCCTATAACGGAGGTAATGGAAATGAGAATATTCGTAGCGGGATCTAGCGGCGCCATCGGGCGACAGCTCATTCCGATGCTCGTAGCGGCGGGACATGAGGTGACGGGATTGGTCCGCCGCCCGGAGCAAGCTTCTGCATTGAAGGAAGCCGGGGCCGCCTTTGCGCTGGCGGACGTCTTTGACCGTAGCGCGTTGTTCGAAGCCCTTGCCGAGGCGGCGCCGGAAGTGGTCATTCACCAACTGACCGCGCTGCAAGGCATTAATATGGCCGACAATGCGCGCATTCGCAAAGAGGGGACACGCCATCTCGTGGACGCTTCGCGCGCGGTCGGCGTCCGCCGCATGATCGCGCAGAGCATCTCTTGGGCTTATGCGCCAGGGGAGGGGCCAGCGGCAGAGGACTGTCCGCTTGACCTCGACGCGCCTGAGCCGCGGCTCCAGACCGTGCAAGGCGTTCATGCGTTGGAGTCCGCGGCGACGGAAATGCCGGAGCATGTCTTGCTGCGGTACGGCTTGCTGTACGGCAGCGGAACCTGGTATGCGCCGGACGGCCTAATGGCGGAGCAAGTGCGGGGAGGGAAACTCACCGCGACGGACGGCATCAGCTCCTTTGTGCATATCGAGGATGCAGCGGCGGCCGCCGTACTGGCGCTGAACTGGCCGTCCGGTGCATTCAACATCGTGGACAGCGATCCCGCATCAGGTACGGCATGGCTGCGCTTCTACGCGGACTGCCTCGGTGCTCCGGCGCCGAGGACGGAGCATGGCGGCGCCAGAGGCGAGCGCGGCGCGACGAATGCCAAGGCGCTGCGAAACGGCTGGAAGCCGAGATTCGCTTCGTGGCGCGAAGGGTTTCGTCAAACGCTGCGCGGGGAATCCTAAGCCAACGGCAACCGTTAGCTCAATAAAACAGCGACAGTCTAGGACGCTTCTCTCGTCCTAGGACTGTCGCTGTTTCATTCCTAGGCTGATACATCGCGGACTACCACACAGACTACTAACCGTATCTTATATAGATGCTTGGACCTTTGCGCTGGGGGACTTCTTGATCAGCAGCGCCATCCAAGCGGCAGGGAAGCGGTGATCTGATGAGCGACCACGATCCAGCCGAAAATCATGCCGAGAAAAAGCTGCCGATCATGCCGGCAGCCTCATGTTGGTTGTATGTAACTAACGTACCCTTTAGCTTAATAAAAAGGAGCAGCTACCGTTGTGGCAACTGCTCCTGGATGGCTAAACTAACGTCACCAGTTAGTTCAATCAGCACCTGACAAAACAAAGATGGGACCATTCCAACTCTTGTTTTGCAGAGTACTCTCTTGATAATGATTGTTTGTATACTTAGAAATTACTTGTTTCCGAAACGTCTAAGCAGGCCGGTTAACAGATGCCTGCCTCACTTCCCAACTGCCAGTGAACTCTTCAATGCAGTGGGCGAACTAATGTTTAATCAATTAAAATGAATTCCAGCTTCTTAGCCCTGGATCAACGTGACCTTAAACACGTTCCCCGATTCGGAGCTCGACTCCAGTTCAACGGTCCCCCTGGAAGATTGCAAGCAAATGGCGGACAATCGACAGACCTAGACCAGCCCCGCCATGACTACGTGCCCTGGATGAGTCGAGCCGGTAAAACCTCTCGAAAACCAACTCCCTTGATGGAGGGGATATTCCCTTCCCCGTGTCTGAAACCCTAACCACAACCCGTTCATCTTCCTGCGATACCTCCAGCGTAACAGTCCCGTTTGGCCGATTATACCGGATGGCGTTGTCCAACAGATTTCGAAAGACCAGAAATAAGAAGCTTTCTTCCCCCTTAACCAAAGCATCGCAGGGCTCCATCAGATGAAGTGTTACCCCATATTTGACTGCCATCGGTTTCATAAAAAAAGTTGCCTCTGCAAGAATGTCAGCAAGTACCACAACCTTGTGCTCGTTATTCTCCCGATCATAAGTGCCATCAGCCAGCAGCAGCAAATCCTCCGTTAATGACTCTAGTCGTGAAAGCGTTCGCTCCGTTGTCGCCCTATAATCTCTCCAATCGCTTGGATCAATGCCATCGCCGTCTCCGGCCACTTCAAGATTCGTGCGCAGGATGGAAAGCGGCGTTCTTAATTCATGCGCGGCCGCGGAAACGAAACGGGCCTGTTGTTTAAAAGAGTGTTCCAGCCCATCCATCATCGTATTAAATACGACCCCGAGTTTCTTCAATTCGTCATGTAGTTGGTCAATTTCGAGACGTTTGTGCAGGGTTGTTGCCGTTATTCCAGCGGCTGTTTCGCTCATCCGTTTCACAGGCTTCAGGATAATCACGGCGAGCCAGTGCGAACTGAGAATCATGCCTGTTAGAACGACAACCAAGCTTATGATTCGCCCCTGCAACTCGGATACAATTCTGAAAACAGAGAAAAAAGACTCTATAGCCACATATAAAGTAATCAATATCGCCAAAAAAAGAATAGAAAACAGCGTCACTCTTGCACGCAGCGAAAGCCGGTTCCATGGTTTTCAATATGCGTTTGTTGAGGGCGTAGGTCCCTTTACCCTTGCAGGCATGCGCTACAGCGCAGCGGCGTTTACCTTATGGGTGGTGCTGCGACTTCGTGATCAAAAGCACGCTCAGCGAAAAAGAGGACATGAGGCTCAAAGCGTTAGTAGAAAAGTATCACAAGGGAAATGGAAGCTGACCTGGAAAATCAATTTGTTTCTCGGAATTACCGGGTTTATTCTGGCACAAGGATTTCAGTATGCAGGCCAGTTTTATTTGACCCCTATGCAATCCAACTTGTTCCTATCGGTGGGAAATATGCTGTTCCTGCTCGTTATTGACGCGTTTTGGCTGCGTGAGTTGAAGGGCCGCGCCACCTTCCTGGCTGTTCTCGCTGCTATAGCCGGCATCGTCACTTACTATTATCCATGGCATTTAGCCCAAAGCAGTCTGATCGGCATCTTCTTGATCCTGATATCCTGTGTTGGTAACGTTGTGCACTTAACCTATTCCCGTTATTTGCTTACCCGAAAACAAACAGCCCCTTCTGCACTCGTTCTTACACCAATGCTGATCGGGGCTGCAGGTATGCTATTAGCTGGATTCATACTAGAGGGTACCCCGCCTTACTCTTTAAAGCTGATCCTCATTCTGTTATGGCTTGGACCCATCAATGGAGCACTAGCCTTTACACTTTGGGCTTGGTCCCAAAAGCAGCTGCGCGCCTATGAAAGTAGCCTCATTAATAATTTAATGCTGCTGGAAGTTGCCCTGATGGATATTTTGTTTCTCGGACGCAGTATTAACTATTTGCAAGCAATTTCGTTATGTATCACAGGAATGGCCATTGTTGCTGTGCAGCTTGCGCCGTTGTTGAGAAAGCCTAAACAATTACCAAGCGAATCCGATAAATAGAATCTGGGGTTTTTCCACTATTTGAGGTACTAAGAGGAACAGTTGGAGAGAATAAAACGCCGTAATAGTCGTTACTACGTGGGTAAACGGCCTACTGGTGTTTGGCAGAGAGTTCTTGTTTTCATCGTGAAGATTGTGTGGTGAAGTGATATTCTAAGAAATCAGCCGCCTGATCAATGGGTATTGAACGCAGTGATTTGATCGTACTGGTAGCGTTACTAGAATATGGAATTAATAGTTAAGTTGAAAAGTAGTATTCAAGCCAGTCGTACGAGAGACGAGTGATTTTGTTTTTGTTGAACCGTTTGCGCGAATAGGTGCACGTTTTCGCCCACCTACTTTTTAGCCAATTGTTTGCTGGCTGCTGTCAAGTAATGATTGAACTATTGTTCTTCGTTAGAGTTTAATCGCCGCATGATGCGTTATCTCATTAAAAAGCGTTCACCCAAGTGAGTGAACGCTAAGAAGAACTAATCATATTTTTATTCTCTACTTCAAGACTTATTTCTCACCCGATATTTTATTTTCATCTGTTGGTTGACAAATAAGTTTTGAAGTGCAAGAAGCCAGCAAACTCAAGGGTTTGCTGGCTTTTCTATTAAAATTGATTTACAAATTAAGTTTTGAAGTGGTGCTCTAATACAAAAATGCTGAATTACAAATAAGTCTTGAAGTACTTTTTACATAAAGTTCTTTCAACTAACGTGTCCCGTTAGCTTAAAGAATCATTGCTAAATCGTTGGATCCGATCAAAACATTTTGCTTTTAGAATATGACAATTAACTGTTGTAATTTTACTTAATAGTTCCTTTGTTTTTGCTTTTAGTTCTGTCTCAAAGTCATTCCATAGTAACATCTCATTGATAATTCCCTCTTTCTTGGCATTACTGAATAATTCGATATTGGTTTGAAGAGGGCTGTCGCTGTTCACTGAGATATCATTGTTCAGCTTACTAACGAGTAGTTCATTTTCTTTTCTAATGAACTCAAGCCATGTCCAAGGATTTTCAATATACTTTAGTGCAACATAGCTGTTCATTTGAAGCTCTGAATAGGCGTCGATAAGAAACTCAAAATGTGTGAGTATTAATTCAGAATAGATACGTTTCGTCTCCAACCTCATCTCAGGAGACGGGTATGGCAAGTACTCAATTCCATTAATAATCAAAGTAAAACAACCATAAATTTGATTGTACTCATCTATAAACGTATGAATATCCATTCCTTGAATTTCAGCAATATCATCTTCGAAGATTTCATATTTAATCTCAAACACTCAGAATTCCTCCGGACATTAATGATTATCGCCATAGCTGGCTTAAGGATACTTATATGTTAACACATATTGGAAGTAACCTGCCCGTTAACATTCCTGTAGGTGTTAGTACATTGAATTTGCAGAAAAAAGAACACCTCGCTACGATGAGTATGTACTGGGTTGCAGCCCTCAGAACTCACCTTAGGAGGCGTTATCATGAAGTCTAATCCAAATAAGTATCAAAATCAACGTGTAGAACGAATCTGCACTACCACTCTGGTCATAGGCATCGACATTGCCAAGGAGAAACACGCAGCACAAGCCATTAATTTTCGAGGTATTGTCCTCACCAAGCGCCCTATTCTATTTTCGAATGACCTTGCCGGATATGAGCATTTAGAACACAGCATTCGTAAATTACAGAAGATACATGGCAGGAATGACGTCGTTGTAGGAATGGAAAGCACCGGTCACTACTGAAATGACTTATCATAAATGCTTTCAATTTGGCTGTATGTACAATTCGGAGTCCTATTTTGATCACAAATGCGTAACATCACCGCCTAAGTTTACTTCCATAACTCGGTTATCATAGTATTTAAACTATCAAAGCTCGTATTCAATTTCAGTTCGCACTCCGTTGCCGCTCTCTGAATGATCGACGGCTGCTTCAAACCGCTTCCTGTAATGACGCAAACCACAGAATCATTTGGCTGAACAAGACCCTTTGAGACAGCTCGCTTCAACGCCGCAAGCGAAGCGGCAGAGGCCGGCTCGGCGCAAATCCCTTCATGGCCCAGCCATTGTACTGCCTCGATAATCTCTTCATCGGTTACAGCCTCTGCGAACCCGCCTGAATCATACACCGCATTCAACACTCTGCGTCCTCCTTGAATCGGAGCATCGGCTGCAATGCTTTGTGCAATCGTTTGGGTTGAATCGCCATGTCTCTCCGCTTGTCTTGCTCCCTGATTGAATGCCTGAACAATCGGTCCTGTAGCATTTGGCTGCACAGCAACCATTCTGGGCAGAGAATCAATCCACTCCAACTGCTTCAACTCACGAAAGCCCTTCCAAGCTCCCCAAATGCCCCCACCTGTACCTACAGGGTGAATCATGACATCTGGAGCTTTCCAACCTAAAGCCTGTGAAATCTCATAAGCATAGCTCTTCATTGCTTCATGCCGGGTTGGGTTAATAAAGTTCACAAACTGATATAACCCTAGCTCCTTAACTGCTTGCTCCAGCATAGCTGTAATATCCGTCATGCTTTCAAAATGCAAAGTCGCTGTATGAGCCCCATACAAGCTAATGATCGCTTTCTTGACCGGATTAGCCAAATACTCAACCAGAACAGTCGCATCGAATCCAGCTCGGCGGGCATACGCCGCAAAGGAAGCTCCCGCGTTACCAGAGCTATAGGTCAACCCCCGGATTATTCCTAATTCCTTCGCGAAGCTGATTGCCAAACTAAAACCACGATCTTTAAAACTGCCTGTTGGCATCAAGGCATCATTTTTGAAATACAGCTTGGATAATCCAAGCTTGTGGCCAGCAAAGACAGATGGGAGCAAGGGAGTGCCTCCCTCCCCCATCGATACCATATTTACTTTATCCTGCAGTGGGTAAAATTCGTGCCAACGCCACATAGAGGGTTCGCGAGAATCAAATAGCTTTGGGTGCAGTTCAAGCTTCATTCGCTCCAAATCATACTGAATTTCTAACAGCCCCCCACAGATTGGGCACGTATTTAAAGGTTGCATTAACGCAAAGTGCTCCATGCAATTATCACAGGAATAATGGGTAGCATATGACCAAGTCATCAGATCTTGTCCTCCTTTAAGCTTCCCTACTTAAATCACCTATATGGCCTTACACTCTGTAAATTGACCAGCATGTATAATTGCAGTTGGCTTAATAAATTGCTCTGGTACAAGAATATTGCCTTGCGAATCTCGATAATCGCGCCCTTCCGGACGCTGTTCATCAAGCCGAAATAACGTCGCTCGATTCACGTTTCCATTGAGGCTGCACCAATCGTTCAGCTGCAAGATCTGTGCCGGTGCACTCGTCACAGCAGCAATCACCTGCTCAAGTGGCATCCCGCAAGCAAGCAGTTTGGTCATCGTTGTAGGGAGGTCATATACTGGTCCTCGGATATTACGAATATGCACATCCGTGCTAATCGTATGGGGAGCGAATCCGGCAGTTATTGCATGGCGACAGACTTCAACATTAAAGCTTGCCCCTCCATGCCCCACATCTAACTTAACACCTTGATCCATGGCTCTCTGCAGCGCTAAAATCGGTTGACCATTCTTATGCCATGGATTACCTGTCTTTCCATGAAAGCAATGGGTAATCACGTCTCCCTCGCCCAACAGCTCTAAAACATCATCAATGATCGGAGGCGCTTCACCGATATGTATCATGACCGGCACTCCAGCTTCTCGCGCAGCCAGCTTGGCAAGTTGAAGAGGTTGAAGCCCCATCGCTCTAACAATAGCGCCGCTTGAACGAACTTTGATACCACAGACAAAATCACGATTATCGATGACAGCCCTCACCGTTTTATCAATATCAATATAATCTAGTGTGGCAACTTCACGAAGATGAACCAGACCAATTGAGCTAATGTTCAACCAAGCCATAACTTCCGTCCGGAAAGCAGGTGCCACATACTTACGTAGCCCAGACAATGTGGCTTCGCCAGCACTACCGGCATCTACAACCAGATGAACCCCACTCTGAATGCCGGCTTCATCTGCGGCTACACTTAGGTTAGCAACACCATCGTAGACATGCGTATGGAGATCGATCCATCCAGGACTCAAATAAAACTCAGGTTCTTGCGTTGAATATTCCATAGTAGAACGATCTAGGTGATAACCCCGATCTGTCTTTCTTAGCAATGCCTTATATGTCTCTTGTTGTAACGGATCTATAACGTTTACTAGCATCAGCTCTTTCATCAATGTGCACCTACTGTCTCATAGTAAACCCCAATCAACAATAGCTCTGTTGATTGGGGCAGCATTCAAAACCTATTTTTTCGTCGTCACCCAAGCATCCAATTGCTTTTGCTTTTCCTGTATGATTTTACCGATACCTGCTGACTTAAGTTTAGCAATGTAATCAGGAAGAGCCTTATCCGGATCGAGTGTGCCTGTTTCAAGACCTTTTTGATATTGATTAACCACGTTTGTAACGGCTGTTACTTCTGTTTTCACAGATTCGGCGTTAAAGTTAAAGCCAAGTGCTTTAGATTTCTTTGCATTCTTATTGAATTCATCCATCTTTTTCCAAATATCAGGGTCGTCGCCCTTAAACACATAAGAAAGAAATTGATTGCCAAAAATCCAACTCAGTCCCAAATAATAACCACTGTTTTTCGCGTCAATTCCTGGAGGGAAGTCGATTATATTGTCAGAAACTTTCACATAATGCTTACCTTCAATGCCCCAGTCAAGCAAATTAATTAAGTTTTTATCCGTATATAATAAATTCAACAACATCATCGAACGCTCTGGATTCGTTGCATTTTGTGGAATGCCCCACATTAGGTTCGTTATCGTGCTTGTCGTCGCAACTGGCTCGAGCAGTTGCACAGTCACCATTTGGTAGGTTGATGCTCTGGATTCCTGAGCATCATATCCAGGCTTCATTCCTGCCAAATACCCAAATAATTTCCCGGACTTAACCAAGTCACTCGTTGATGTTTGGCTTGTAGCCGCATCCTTCAAAACATAACCAGCTTCGTACCAACTTCTGAATTTCTTGATCAATGCAGCATATTCCGGTGTTTCTTGGTAATTCACAACTTTCATATTATTGTCATAGCCAGGCAAAACGCCAAAGCCATCAACTAATGGATCTTCCGGTTTGTATACTTTCAAAAACGTACTTCCAGTTCCCCCGGAAGCGATTGGCGTTAAATCGGGCTCTTTTTCTTTTACAATTTTCAAAACTGCTTCCACATCGTCTAGCGTCTTAATTTTGCTGATGTCGATGTTATATTTGTCAACAATATCCTTCCTCATGACAATTCCGTAGTTTTTAGCCAAATCCCGAACACTTGCAACACCGTAGTTCTTGCCATCAATTTTTGATGCATTCAGATAGGCGGGACCCAAAGCAGCGGAAATTCCTTTTCCATACTGTGTAAGTAAATCGTCCAGAGGTTTTAATTGTCCTTTGGCTACAAGCGAAGAATAGACGCTTCCACCGCCATTAATCGTCATAAGATCAAGCTTATCATTACTGCTCATCATCAGATTCGTTTGTTGAACCCAATTCCCTGAGTTGATAGGTAGAAGCTTTACAGTAGCGTTTATTTTCGCTTTGGTAATTTTGTTGACTTCTTCCTCAATAAGATTCATGTCTTTCGGCATTGCCCCGTAAATCGGAAAAGCCATCGTAAGTGCGGCTGGAGCTTTTGTATCACCGTTACTCGAGGAAGTTGCAGGTGAAGAAGTCGCCACACTGGTGGATGTGGGTTGTTGATTGTTTGTACTCTTTCCACATGCCGTTAGGAAAAGCACAGTTACCATGATCATCGCCAAAAACACAGTCATCATTCTGATCCGTCTGTTCATGCTCTAACCCCTTTTTAAAAGTTTATGGCTGTTACTAGTTGTAATGATACCCTAGGGATTCCGAGTCTTCTAACAGTTTGATGACATTTTCATTACCGCCCATCTGACTTTTTACAGCTCATAAACCATGCTGCTGACGATAGTCATTTGGATTCAAGTTTGTCACTTTCTTAAACATCTTGGAAAAATGAGAGAAATTCGAATAGCCCACGGAAAATGCGATATTACCGATTGACATATCACTCTTGCACAGTAACACCTTGGCCAAATTCACTCTTTCTTGAAGCAAATAATCGGATAGGGACATCCCCGTCTCTTTCTTAAATAAACGCGACAAATAATCGGGATGCAAATAGACATGTTCAGCTAAATTTTCTCGAGATAAATCCGCTTCGTCTAAATGAACGGCAATATATTGTTTGACAGATACAATAACCGAAGTTGCTTGTTCCACGGTCTCCGCTTGATCCATCGCTTTCACAACAGTATGCCGAATCCAAGCTAACAGGTCTGTTACCGAACGAGTGGCCTTGCTAGATAGTGACAAAGAAACCTCATCACAAAACAATTGATGAGCCTGGATTCCTTTCAGATTCAGTACATAGTAGATCATTTGAAGGAAGTTTTCATAGAATTGGCGCAACAAATTCGCATTTAACTCTTCTCTTTTGACAAGTTTCTGCAGGAATTCCGTTGCTTCCGCAATCACTTTCTCCTTTGCTCCTTTCTTTAACATGGCTGACCAGACAGTCATGTCTGGTAATTCGATCTGCGCAGACGAAACAGTTTGTTCAATTAAGCGAAATACTTTATTATTTAATGCTACATTGTTTGTATCTAGCACTTTCAATTGCTGTACAATCGGCAAAACTTCGTACAGGTATCCATTTCTCCCCAAATAACAGCAAAGATCACAGTGAAAATATCGACTGCAAGATGCAATATAAGCTTCGCAACTGTGAATTAACTTTTCTAAAAGCTCATCGTTATAATTTTCGAAATATAGAATGACGAGGATTTGCCCTCTGTCGATGGGAAGGATTTGCCCGCTAGTTACTTGCTGAACAATTATTTCTTGCGCCGAATTTTTGAGCGCATATTCCAAATTCTTCTCATCGCGCATACTAAACTCTTGATGCCAACGCTGAACGCTGATTAGAACTGGCAGGAACGTCATGTTTTCGGAGTAAAGAAAATTCCGCTGAAGAGCAATTTCCTTTAGTTCCTTTTCATTAGAAGGAATGGTTTGATCAAGTAAGTCCTTCCAAAATCTTTCTTCGACCAAATGATGATTTTGCGTCCAAAGCAAATTCACACGATGAAGCTCGCTATGTTTGGATATCTTCTGTTTGGCATTCGTTAGCACCTCTTCCAGTTCATCAACAAGTGCCGGCTTAATTAAATAAGCCAAGCTCCCAAGTTGAATCGCTTGTTTCGCGTATTTAAAATCCGCATGCGCAGTCAAGAAGATCACCTCCGTTTCCTGATGGTTCTCCCTTACCCAAGCAAGCAGCTCCAGTCCGCTGCCCTGCGGCATTTCAATGTCGCAAAATAGGATGTCGATACGGTGCTCCGCAAAAATGCTCTTTGCTTGCCTTATGTTGTATGCCGTATAAAGTTCTGAGATTTCGTTTTTTGCTAAATCTAGATCGGATTTAACGCCCTCAATCACATGCATTTCATCATCTACGATCAGTAAATGGTACATCTGCCGCCGCTCCTCCAACTTTCATCTTCAAATGAATAGGTAATGTGATAGAAATGGCTGCTCCGCGCGGCAACCCGTTCGAAAAAAAGATTTGCGCAGAATGGCCGTAAAGCAGACGGAGTCTCCGTTGAATATTCCATATTCCGACATGTTCGCCTTGATCGGTGACCAGACTTTCCTCTTTTTTCAAAACATGCAGTACTTCATCGGAGAAGCCCTTCCCTGTATCTTGAATTGAAAGGGTAATATAAGGGACACTATCCATCTCGATGACATCGATGTCGATTGAAATGTGAATCGGTTCATCCAGTGTAACCGCGTGCTTCACCGTGTTTTCAACAAAGGTTTGAATAACAAGCGGCGGTACATAGGTATCAACTAAAAAATCCGGTGCATTAACTTGACATGTTAGGCTTCCCGGAAATCGGAGTTCCTGTATACGAAAATAATTCTGCGTATGTTCGAGCTCAGCTTTTAGCTTTACGAGGCTAAGATTACTTCGAAGCATATATCTAAAATATTTCATCAAGGATAAAGACATCTCTTTAATCAATTCAAAGTTTTTCACTTTTGCTAAGTTGTATACAATATTTAATGAATTCATAAAAAAATGAGGGTTAATCTGCAGCTGTAAACGCTGAAGTTCTTCATTTTGCTTACTTAGCTGCTCTTCATAAACATTAATCCGTAGTCCTTCAATTTGTGCCATCATGTTATTAAACGTCTCATTAACTAGAATAAATTCTTCAGGAGTTGTAAATGTTTCAATACGAGCTTCCAAATGACCACTCCGAATTCTTTTCATCGCAGCCATCAATCGATTCAGCGGAAGCAGAATCGTTCTTCGCAACAAACTCAGACCTAAAGGTAGTGAAAATAAGCTGGCGAACGTAATAAGACCCACCATCTTTTGCAAATAAGGCAGCTTCTCTAGAATCTTCTCATCAGGCACGAGTGCGATTAGGTTGAAGTCCCCTTTGGATGATGGTTCACCAACCACTAGGAAATTACTAGAATTTCCCGATAGATAATAATTTTCCATGATTGCTTTCAGCTGCACTTGATTACGGTTTACAAGATCAACATTCGTCATGGGGACTCCGCTTTGAGTAGCAAACAAAGCACCGCCGTTCGCACCAAAATCAATGGTTTTGAATGGCACCATCAGATTGTCCGCTTTGATCCACGCGCCAAAATAAACATCCCCGGATTGAAATATGTACATTAGATAATAGGTGTTGTTAATCTGTTCAATATTCCAGTGTTTTGAGTTAATTCGATTGGAATCCACCGTCATCCTAATGACGTTATTCATGGCCTCATCTTCTTGGGTGGTGCCTCTATCTCTGGTAACCCGTAATAGATCATTTCTTTTGGGAGTGTATAGAAAAAAAGAATTCACAGATTTATACATGCCTATATCATTAGATAATTTATTGAACATCATAATCTTATTGAAATTGTAATCATAATCCGATTTTGATAATTGATAGGAAATAAAATCAGAATCGGCAGCCACAGTATTATTAATATACTTTTCGCTTTCCTCCAAAGTATTATCAACTTGATCCATATACAGAATCATCATGTTCTTATAAGAATCTGCTACCTGATTTCGGACGACCTTGGTTGAATACATACTGTAATAGATCAGTATCGTGATCAACGGTACCGTTAAAATCAATACCCCAAGCATCAATCTCATCCTTATTGAATTAAAGGAATACTTCCATGTTAACTTCGATGGCTTCATTATAACACCTACCCCTAAATCTTAAATGTATCATTATTATAGTACATTTATAAGAAAAGGAAGCCCATTTAATAAGCCCGCATGAGCTTATTAAATGGACCTGATATAATTTCCGAAAATGAACTACCCTTTTACGGCTCCGATTGTAATTCCTTTAACAAAATATTTCTGGAAGAAGGGGTACGCAATCAAAATCGGAATAATGCCGATGACGGCAATAGCCATTTTCACGGTAGAGCTGGGAAGTGATTGCGCTGCTGTACTGGAGCCGGAATTAAATTCACTGCTTGCCAAATACTGTGCATCCTGTAAAATGCGATTCAAAAGATTTTGGATACTGTAATAACGCGGATCTGTAATATAGATCATGCCGTTCATCCAATCATTCCAGTAGGTAATGGTTTGGAAAAGCCCCACCGTTGCAAGAATTGGCATTGAAAGCGGAAGAATAATTGAACCGAATGTTCTAAGCTCTCCCGCCCCATCTATATTTGCTGATTCGATCACGGCCATAGGAATAGAGGTTTGAAAATATGTCCGCATTAGCATGACGTTAAATCCATTCATTAGCAGTCCGGGGATAATCAGTGCCCAAATCGTGTTCTTGATATCCAGCATCTGCGAGTAGATCAAGTAGGAAGGTACCAACCCCCCATTAAATAAGAGCGTGAAAAATACGACGAATGCCAACACATTACGAAGAGGATAATCTCTTCGTGAAATTGGATAAGCCAATAACGAAGTGAACACAAGGCTGGCTGTCGTCCCTACGACAGTAATCAGCACGGTGATGCCATAGGCCCGAAAAATGTCTGCGCCTTCTTCTAAAATATATCGGTAGGCAAGCATACTGAATTGAGACGGCAGAAAGGAATACCCATTTCGGATAATCTCTTTCTCATCGGTAATGGATGAGAGAAACAGGAGAAGAAAAGGAATCACACACGCCAGTGAGAATAAAATCATGAGAACATGTCCAACCCACTGAAGCAATTTACTTTCATTTTTCATAGATGTCACCTCACTAAAACAATGCGTTATCTTTGTTGAATTTACCAACCAAATAGTTGGTTAACAAGACGAGAATAAACCCGACTACCGATTGATAAAGACCGGCTGCGGCCGACATTCCGATGTCTCCCAGTTCCTTCAATCCTCGATATACGTAGGTATCAATTACATTAGTTGTCGAGTAAATTGCACCAGAGTTCATTGTGACCTGATAAAACAGACCGAAGTCAGAATGAAATATTTTTCCAATGCTTAGCAATACCAACATCGTTATCGTAGGCGTCAACAGCGGGAACGTAATATGACGGATCTGCTGCCATTTACTAGCCCCATCCAGTTTCGCCGCTTCATAATACTCTTCATCAATTCCGATAATAGCGGCATAATAAACAATACTGCTGTAACCCAGACCCTTCCATACATGAATCAATGTTAATATGACCGGCCAATACTTCGACTCTTGATACCAGTCAATCTCCTTCATTCCCAATAAAGGAAGTACCGTTTTGTTGAGGAAACCCGTTTCCAAGCTTAGACCCGCATAAGCTAAATAACTGACGATAACCATAGAAATAAGAAACGGCAATAAAATAATACTTTGGTATAACCTAGACATGAATCGGCTTTTGATTTCATTTAAGAGAATCGCTACTCCGATAGATAGTAGGGTCCCAATGATAATAAAAACCACATTATAGAGAATCGTATTTCTCGTGATTTCGTAAGCATCCGATGTCTTAAATAAATATTCAAAATTTTTAAGACCAATCCAATCACTACCCCATATCCCTTTGGCATAGTTGATATTTTTAAAAGCGATAATGATTCCGAACATTGGTAGGTAGTTATTGAGTGCTAAGTAAAGCAGCCCAGGAACTGTCATTAATGTTAGCGGGATATACTTTTTAAAAACTCTCCTTTGTCTTTTTACTGCTTCCGCCAAGTTGTTCCCCCTCTTTCTGCGTTTCTATGCTCATATCATACAATAGGGTTAAGATCGCCACTAACAGTATGCTGACTTTTTCGTTATCATTCTGCTGACTTCTTTAAGGGGGCAACTCTGAACACTTAATTATTAATTACATCGAGCATTTGCGAAAAAATAAAGTGGTCCGCGAAAGACAAGAGAGGCTGATCATACGTGAGTGACTGCCTTCATGTTGACTTCAACGTAAGAACTCAGATATAGAAACAGAGGAGCCGCTATGCGACTCCTCTGTTGTAGCGTATTCCTAGTGACTTCTAGTGCTACGACTTAATTTGAACAATCATTTCAATTTCCACTGGCGTGTTAAATGGTAAATCGGAAGTACCAATGGCTGATCTGGCTGAACCATCAAGCGCCTCCTTATCATTAATTCATGATGACGTTGTTTGGCGGTGCTATGGTTCCTCCTCAATATATCAAGGAAAAAGGCGATGAGAATTTTGCGAAAAACCCTGTAGGAACAGGTCCTTTTAAATTTGTTTCCTGGCAAAAGGACAGTCAAATTACAATGGAAGCCAATGCCGACTACTGGCGCCTGATGTAGCAGCACAGCTGAAGACGCAACCCGAAATTAATGTTGTATCTAGTCCAGGAATTCGTACATTCTATGTTTCTTTAGATACGAAAGAGGCACCATTGGCTAAGAAGGAAGTTCGACAAGCGCTTAATTACGCGATCGATGTGAATACGATTATTAAAACTGTACTCGATGGTAACGCAGTACGTACGGCAACACTGGTGCCTAAAGAAAACTTTGGATTTGATTCGGCAATTACTCCTTGCTTCCTCTCCTGTTTTGGTACGCTTCGAAAGTATTACTTAAACCCGTTAGCTCCAACGCCGCCCCTGTAGTTTAATACTCTATACATTCAAAACATACACTGTCCACATTATCGCGTTAAAATGTCATGGCTCTCCTACTTTAGATCTGCGACACGATTTAAACACTCCGGAGAAATCGGTGTTCGGACATTATTCTTGTCTCAATTCCGTAATCGGTTCAAGTTCTTGACATTGCCAATTGACAAGAACTTGAACCGATAAATATAAAATCCCGAGATTTACACGGACTCGATTGATCTTTCCATAACTAATTGCATTAAATGATGCATACTTGCCCGTATTTACTTGCATCATATTCTGCTACTCCCAGCGCTTTGTTTTGAATTAGAACTGCTTTAACTTGTCCGAGTTGGTCTTTGTTACATTGCACCATTAAAACCACTTCTGACGTCTGTATCCTTCCGAATAAATTAATTTTGGGTAGATTTCGATAGAATAACCATTTAATTAAAAAGCCAAGCATACCACCAATGACTAATCCAAATAATGCCCACAGAACCGGGCCTAGCTTAAACACAAAGCCATAAATGCCACCCAATAACATAAATATTGAACCTAATATTGTTGCAAGATCCATAAAACTGACACCATCAGAATAGTGTGCAGTATCAAAAATTCGGGTCTTGCCATTTTGAATATTAAGCGGTAATGCGAACAACTGAGTTTTAGGCAAACCAATTTCTTCAAGTTCAGTGAGTGCTAATTCAACAGCAATAGATTGCTCAAATGTAGCGATGATGTGAATTGGTGATCTCTCCTTTCCAACAGGCATAGGAAGTAAAAATAGAGGACTTTGATATTCTGACGAAAGATATTGGGCTTGAGATAGTTTAAATTGAATATTATTAACAACACCTTTTAAATAACCGTAATAAACGTATCCTCCGTATATGGAAGGCATAAAAAGAAACCATTGAGGATCAATGACGATTTTGGCCTTTTCAAAGTTCCCCATAACGTTCAATCCCTCGGCAACAGCTCTCTATGATAGCATAGAAAAGAATGCGGGTTGGAATCCACAAATTGCTTTAACAAGAGTTTGGCAGGCATACCGGAGTATCAATTCCTATACACGTGATATAATCATTCCAATTTACAACAAAGGTCAAAATGGAACTGTCAACTTTCCAGGTTCCGCTATTATCAAGAAAGGGAGGATGGTTGACAAGCTTAATCAAGAAGAGACACTTATATACAATTTGTTTAATGGCGATAGTGTACAAGGAAAAATTGAGGTCATGGACAGTGCAAGTGTTCTCATATTAGATGATTCTGTCCGTATTAAGGGTAATATGTACAGAGACAAACCCATTGCTAATATTGATGTTACTGTGAAGTTATCATTAGTAGAAAAAAAAGAAGGGGCAACATTAAAGCAAATTAAGAGTGAACTTGAATTACAAATAAGGCATCGAGTTAATCAACTGATAGATAAGATGCAGAGAAACGAGGTTGACATTTTGGGCTTTGGGCAAGAATTCCGAAGGCTAATTCCTCGAAGTCAGCTTAAAAATTGGAGAGATCAGTATTTACCAAGATTACAAATCAATCTCCACATACATTCCATTATTCAAAATGAGGGAAACTTGAGTAGCAACACTTAATAAGGAGTGTACTATTTACGGTTCAGACTCCGCTCTCATCAACAGAAAAAGCCAGTTTACGGCTTAGCAGTCAATACTGTATATGCTAGAAGCAAACTAACTAGGCTCCTTAGCTTGAATTATAGTTAGAACTACCGATTTTATCTTAGATTGTAATAGTAGCTGCCGGTTCTCAAAAAATGACAATTGTTGAGGCTATATACCTTTAGTTTAATCAGTTGGAAAATACTCCTCTTGCCTTCGCTTCGAGAATGAGATAAAGTTCTTGTCATTTGGGTTTGACAAGAACTTTACCCATAAAACAAAAAAACCGCGATTTTCGCGGCACTTAATGAGATAATGTTCTTGTCACCCGACAATTCATAACAATCATGTAGTATTCAAATATTAGTAAAACCATTCATGCAGATTTGTGACATAAAGTGATTACATCATATGCTGTGAATATTGTTTCATATTGATAATATTATTAGCTGTACGTACGTTACAAGCTAAAAGAATAAGTTCTGATGTAAGGTATCTTATTTCACCATGGGATTCGGTATACATTCTTGGCCTCGATAGGCAATCAGAACAAATTCTTGACTCTTACAAATGACAAGAATTTGTTCTGATAAAATAATAAAGCCTCGATATACTCGGATCGTTATCTGACTATATTCTTGTCACTCAACAACTTTCCTTCATTTCATGTCCAGCCGTATAGTATTCGATCATCATTTCTTCCTTGAAACCTAGTCGGCTGTATATGCCTTGTCCCATCTCACTTGACTGTAAGATCGCTTGCTTGACTCCTGCCGCTTTCATGTCGGTTAAGGCACGAGTAACAAGTGCACTGCCGATTCCTCTAGAGCGGAATGCTTCCAGCGTCGCTACGGTATAGATTCCCCGAACATCGCCTTCTCCACAAGTAATTATGGTTCCCACGGCCACATCGTCCAGATAAGCAAGGTAATATTCCGCTTCGCCGCTCGGGTCATCAGCGAAGATTCGTCCAACGGATGCTGCCATCTCTCTACTTAGCCCGTATTCAGCAAAAAAGATTTGCCTGAATAAATCAAACTCCTCTTCGGAATGAATTGTTTGAATCCGCAACCCAGGCACTTCGTTAATCGGGAACGTAGCATTTTCGAGTGACACCGACATCCCCATCATCTTACCAGCGTGAACATATCCGTTATATTTCAACAGTTCAATAACAGTAACATCCAAATCATGAGAATAGGTAAACCACCGGCATTCCATACCTCGTTCATGATAGGATTTCGTTATTGCCTTAATATCCGCATCAACGTCCGATTGAGCAGATTGATGATAGTCGAAAACAATATTGAACAAAGGAAAAGGCACATCAGATGTCATTAGAACGCTGGTTGACGTGCGTCTAAAACTAGTAAGCGGATGATTCGTGCAAAAATATTCAAAAGTTGACAACAAATTTGATCGTATGGCGTTTGGATCGTGAGGCATTAGTTCCACTCTCTTCATTTTATCTCGTGAATAGAAACCAAACGATCCAATGATCGTTTGGTTTCTTTATAAGAGTTATTTTTTTATTTCCTGAAAGACAAAGTCATTCACAACGTTCATAAATTCCTGTGCATGCTCGAAATGGCTCATATGTCCGCCTTTTTCGAAAGTATGAACTTGAGAACTAGGAATTTTCTCTGCCATTTCCTTCGCCCAACGCGGCCCGGTGCAGAAGTCATACTCACCAACCAAAATAAGTGTTCGCGTTCGGATTGTATCTAATACATCACGAACATCGAAAGGTGAATCCGCTCTTTCAGTCATCGTAAAATCAACTGTAGCTTTCCAATCTTCTAATCCTGGAGGAAGATTCCAATAATTTCCGAAATAAGCAGGTAATAGACGATCTAAGGTTGCCATGTAGGTTTCCTTGTCTTTGATACTTCCATCCATGAATGCTTTGAAAGCCGGTATGGTATCCGCAGCTTCAGGTTTATCTGGATAGCGCTCTACAAATTTTTCTAATCCCCGCAGCATCTCCTCGTAGAGTTCCGAATTCATTAATGGTGCCGTACTAAAGAGGATTAACCCACCAAGCTCGTCTGGATAGTCAAGCGCATATTGCAGCCCAACAAACCCTCCATGAGATTGGCCGATGAAGTAAGGGCGCAACCCAGTACCTAGATGTTCTACGACTTTGTGGGCAAAATAGGCATAGCGTGGCATGCTGTAGTCTGTATCGGGCAAAAAGCCCGAATTCCCAGTACCTACGGGTTCTAGGTACACCATAGTCATGGTTTTTTCCAGTAATGGCATTTCCGTTGATTTCCAATTCATTCCAGGACCACCAGAATGAACGATACAAACGGGACCATTGCCAGTTCCAGCTACATGATATACTTGTTTAACACCATCGATCTCGATCACGTGCATACCTAGCGTAAGCGTATGTGGATGATTAGTAACCGCCATGTTTGACATAATTTTAGCCACTTTCAATTATTATTTAGTTAGAGGGTATACAACTTATACACTCCTCATTTGTTTCAGAACTGGTGATATTAACAATTCTAATTTTCTTTCACTCTTCTCCCTCTAGGAAAAACGCTTTGCTCTTAAATACTCTCTTTTTCTCAGTCTTTCATATTCAATATTTTTTAGAAGATAGTAAATCAATGGTACGATAGTTTTAGAGAAAGAAATATATGAATATGTGTAGGGGCAAAAAACTCTCTACCTAAACCACCTGCTGTAAAAAACGGATGGTATAGTAATGTATGGTTGCATCTTTGGATCTCCAAATGAGCTCATAGTGGTCAACCCTCCCGCATTCTCGCAGAGTCTACGCTCCCTAATTCCTTCATTCAACCTGTCCAGTAGGTGGAAGTCAGATATGCTGCCCGATAGGATCCCTTCGTCCGTATGTTAACGTTGTTCAGACTCATCCGTGCTTCTTATTATCTTGCTCATGTCTAGGTCATCTACATAAAAAAGCGATAATTTAGCAGCTTGCGGTATCTCCATAAATCGAGGGATATCCATCTTAACCTTTTTCCAAATATTAATTCCGAAATTTTTAATGTGAATTTTATCGTACCTTTTGTGAAATCATCAAAATCTTTGACAGTGTTATTACTAATCTCTTTTATAACAGCATTTAGATTGGTATCATTGACATAAGCAATAATTTTATTTTTTAGATTCGCAATTTAAATCATAAATAATATTTATTAAAAAATCGAATTGATATCGGAAGGAAGTCCAAACTCACATAATTTTTTGTAACAATGATAAAGGGCTGCCGCTGTGTGTCAGGCTTTAACACTTTGATTATTAAAAAGAAATGACATGGACTTTAATGAAACGAATCCGCATTAGCTGGAGAAAACATGTATGATTAGTTCTTCTTTAAATCCAACTTTCGGATAAACACTTCGTCCCATTGGAGTTGCATGAATAACAGCTAAATTCACACCATTTTGCTGAACAATGCGCAATACATGAGCAAGCATAGTACGGGCTATTCCTCTCGAACGATAGGCTTCTAAGGTTGCAATACTATAAAAGCCTGCAACATCGCCCTCAGTAAAGGTCGTCAGTGTAGTTACGGGGACTCCATCCATATAACCAAGATAATGTTGAACCGTGGTGATATCTTGATTTGGGCCATCCACAAACACTTTACAAAAAATATCGGCCATTGACTCTGGAACGTTATACCCTGCTAGTATGACCCTCCGGAACTCTTCAATCTCTTGAGGTTCCCGCACTGCTCGGACTTCCAGCCCCGGTAATTCCGGCAATTCCGAACGCCATTCTTTCAGAGAAAGCCCCATACCCGAAATGACGCCAACCTCATTAAAATGATTAGCAGCAAGAGCTTGGTTAATGACATCGTCCTGATCGTGCGAAGTGGTCAACCATGCTAATTTATGACCGCGATTATGGTAAAAGGATTTGATAGATGCCATCTCATCCTCGGGATTGATCTCTTCAGAGCGTTTGTATGTAAAAACGCTATTGAACAGTCCATAGGGGATTTCGGATTCAAATCGTTGTGTGCGATTCGTCTCCACGAATGTGAAAACCTGGCTAAGTTGACTCAATTTCTCGTAAGCGCGGACCATATTTTCAAAAATTAGTTTCTGAGTCGTTGACAATTAGATCTCTCCTCCTGTTTTCACGTAATACAACCGCGCAATGCGTGACAATTAAATGAATTGATAACTATGCCGTTTGATCCCAATAACTGAAAAATTATCGGCCTGTAACCTATTGTTCCACAAAGGAACCAATAACTTCACAGGCCGATTATTTTATTCTATAGGGTTTTGGGTCGGGTCATATTTAAGGCAAGGATACTTGTAACTCATTAATTTTACCGCCAGACAGCTTAAATGTATGTTTTAAATAGAATGGACTTGGAAGATTAGTTTTGTCAAAATCACCGTCAAGCGACGCGATAACGGCGTACGCGCCATCATGTTCCGTGGCATCCGTTATGTCGAAGCGAACATGAGCACCAAAGATATCGGTTTTACTCCAATTTCGAATGGCTTCTAACCCTCTAAACTCCCGATTATCGTCAAACACGTAAGCATTATCGTTAAATGCAGCGAGAAATGACTCTAACTGTTCCTCATTTGAAGCAGTGAAATATGCTTTTACGGAATCTGGTAATTGAATCATATAGAACTCCTCCTTTTTGTAAAAGAACAGATCAAAATTAAACTGTCGGAATCGTACCTCCGTCAATAACGTACTCGCTTCCCGTAATGGAAGCTGAGCGATCGGATGCAAGGAAAGCTGCAAGTTCCGCTACTTCTTCAGGTAGTCCCGGACGACCGATTGGAATGCCTCCAAGCGAGTCCATAAGTTCCTCTAGCGCGGCTTCGCGACTACCGGCAACTGTCGCGATGCGGTCGATCATCCGATCTGCTGCTTCCGTCTGAATGAAACCTGGCGCAATCGTGTTGATCCGAATTCCCTTTGGTGAAAACTCCTTAGACAAACCTTTGCTGTAATTGGTCAAAGCTGCTTTTGATGCTGCGTATGCTAGGGTAGTTTCATACAGTGGCAACCTTCTTTGAATAGAACTTACATGGATGATGACACCTTTTCCTTGCTCTACCATCATTGGTAGTAAATTTCTGTCCAATCGGACAGATCCAAGTAGATTCATATTCAAATTTTCCAGCCAGTCTTCTTCAGTTAAGGCCAATGCACCACCAGGAGGCGTCGAAGCACCTCCGACTGTATTGATGAGAATGTCGATACCGCCTAACTTTTCTTTCACAGCCTCAACCAGAAGCGCCGTGCCTTCCGGCTTCGTGATATCAGCTTGAATAAAGTGAACGCCAGGAATATCGTAATCCTCCGGGATTGTACGAGCCGTTGTGAGCACTGTGGCTCCAGCTTCGGCCAAACGCTTCACAATCGCATAGCCCATCCCTTTTGTTCCTCCCGTTATTAATGCCCGTTTACCTTGAAATTCATGTTCATAAGATGAAAAATTCATTTTACTATATCTCCTTTATAAAAGTTAATTTGTTTTGACCACATCTATTAGCATATCCCTACAACAAAGATAATTCTAATTGATTATAATAATAAATTTAATTATTAATATTTATGAATGGATAATGTATAAAGTAAAAGTACACTGCGAGTTCAGATCATAATCATATATTTCACATTTGTTGAAGAAAATATATATGATTGCCTGAAATTCCTCCTGATTTAGGCAATTATATACATTAATTTAATACTTTGACTACTGGGCGAATCGCGCGGATGGCAAGGATAGCAGCTATAGCTACTCCAAGTGCACCAAACCATACAACAGAACTTATTGGCATGCTCTTAAGCACAATACCGCCAAGACCTGCACCAATTGCCATGGATAGCTGCTGAGTGGAAGAATACAAACTGATCATAATACTTGATGCTTCTGGAGCCTGACTCACAAGATTAACCTGTTGAGTTGGACCAGAAGACCAAAGTGACAGGGACCAGAGAACAAGGACGAAGAGTACAGCGACAATAGAGTGGGCGCTTAACGCAAGAAGTGCAAGAGAAATGGCGTGAATGATGAGTCCTGAAAGCAATGTTTTTCTTACACCCCATTTATCCGTTGCAGATCCACCCATTTTGGCTCCGATCATACTTGCTAAACCAAATATGAATAAAGCCACACTAATCGTGCTTGTGCTCATATTGGCTACGTTAAGGAGAAATGGCGTGATGTAAGTGAAAGCAATCGAGTATCCTAAAATCCAGAAGAATATCACAACGAGTGCCATCAATATTTTTGGGTTTTTAAGGAATGCGAGTTGTTTAATTAACGGTATAGGTGTTTCACCCTCCGTACGTGGAATAGCAGCCATCAAAATGAAAATAGCAACAAAACCAAGAATGCCCAATGCAGCAAAGTTTAATTTCCAGTTCATATTCGCGGCAACCAGTCTTCCAAGCGGAATACCGATCACAAAGGATGTACTAAAGCCCATTACCACTGTAGAAATAGCACTTCCGATCTTTTCAGGCTGGGCTAATTTCGTAGCCATTGTAATTGCTACAGTCAGGAAAATACCCGCGCTGAGAGCAAGCACTACTCTTGATAAAAGCAAAGGTAAGTATCCTGGCAAGAAAATAACCATTCCATTACCGATTACAAATGTAACCAGTGACGCAATAAGTAGCGTTCTTCTTTCCATTCTAGCTGTTAAGGCTACGAGAATCGGTGTGCCGATTGCATAACTGAGTGAAAAGATAGAAATTAGCTGACCCGCGGAAGCAACAGATATTCCTGTATCTTTAGCAATGATATCTAGGAAGCCAGCAATTACGTATTCAGATGTTCCAACGAAAAAAGTAACAATCGCTAGAAGTAAAATTTTCAATGAGTTTGACATGTTTATACCCCTTTTTTAGTAAGTGTTAGTTCGTAGCATCTAATTAGCAGCAGTGAACCACCTGTTTCGCTAATGGGTTAACAAACGATAAAAGAGATAGAACTGCATGAATGATCGTCCCTTCTAAGGAGATTTGTTTATGATGTGAACACTCTTGTCCACAAGACATGAATTATCATAACAATGGACATTCAATCAGTCTAATGCATCATATCTATGTTTTATATTAATTATTTTCATGTAAGATCCGATTATAGCCTACTATTGCAACAATCAAATACGGTATGTATGATGAAAACTGAAATTAAATCGAGAATAAGTTTAGGAGGAATTTATGGAACTTACACAATTAGAATACTTCCTGGAAGTTGCCCGAATGGAGCATTTAACAAAAGCGGCAGAAACATTATCCGTTACACAACCCGCTCTAAGTCATTCAATATCAAAGTTAGAAGCTGAGCTCGGTGTACCATTATTTGAACGTAAGGGCAGAAATCTGCACATTAATCGATATGGCACAATGTTTGCTAAGCGTGTGGAGACCATATTAAAAGAAGTAGAGCGTGGAAAACAGGAAATTGAAGAATACTCAAACCCTAATTCGGGCGTCATACATCTTTCGTATTTAAATATTTTGGGCGTTGATTTCATTCCACATCTTATTCGTGAATATCAACAAGCTAATCCCAAAATATCTTTTAAGTTAACGCAAGGAGACAAAGGCTTGATTCGTGATCGGATCGAGATTGGTGATTCGGATTTGATGATTACTTCTGAAAGACCTATTGACGATACGTATGAATGGTTGTCGATTCTCTCGCTACCGCTGTATCTTATCGTCTCATCCCAGCACCCTCTTGCTGATAGAGAATCCATTAGCCTAAAGGAGATAACCGGTCAGCCGTTTGTAGGTTTAAAGATAAACTGTTCGCTAAAGGATTCACTCTTAGCCCGTGTTCATCACATGAATTTCACTTTAGTTTCTACTTACGATGCTGAAGATCTACCAACTGTGGCAGGGTTCGTATCGGCAGGATTAGGGGTATCTGTATTGCCAAAAACAGCAGGACTAGAACTAGAAGGCTTAAAATGGATTAAGATAGAGGAAAAAGGCTGGGTTTGGGAAGTTGGTTTGCACTATAAAAAAAACAGATTCTTATCGCCGGCTGCTCAAAAATTCGTTAGCTATATGCAAGAAAAGTATGATTAAATCTTCTCTTTAGCTCAAATGAGCGTTGTGGATCCGATTTATTACTAATATTAATTAAAATCATGAAAATTATAAATTATACAATACGAATTCATGTGTGTATAGTTGGTTTAGGAAAACGAATGTCTCCAATTAAGTTACTATGGGGCCTTTTGATATTCATTATGGAGAGGATTTGATGTTCCAATGCCAGCTTACGTTATTTTTATAAGAGAAAAGACAACGAATATAGATGAATTAAAAGTCTACGCGTCTAAAGCCCCATCAGCTCTTCAAGGTCATTTATTGAAACCTCTAGTCATGTACGGTATGCATGAAGTCATTGAAGGACCGGAAGTAGAGGGAGCTGCCGTGTTGGAATTTCCAAGTATAAAGGAAGCGAAATCTTGGTACTATAGCCCTGCTTACCAAGAGGCTGTTAAGCATCGGATGAAGGGTGGCATTTATCGAGGTATTATCATAGAGGGTTTTGCGAAAGAAGGTTCGGAAATATGAAAGCAGATTTAGCATTCTATTTGTTTGACAAACAATTTGACACTTTTATTGAATTGATATGAAGTATATGGAATGTGTCTCCGTGCTATGTGGATTGATTCTTTGATAAACCTTTTTCTAAGTATCCCACTGTATGAATCTGCATTTATAATTAAACATTGCAAGCTATTAGCTGGATTCGTTTTATGAGGTCACCAGATCTTTCTGGTAGACCTCATTTTTGTGTGGTCTCAAGATAGCGGTAGCCGGGGATCGAGCGTATCTGCCCGTGGGACTTTGATCCCGAGAGCTATTCAGTTCACCCCCCTGCTTGTTCAACCATGGTTAGGCTGGTTGGGACACGAATCCCGTATCACATGCGATAGTGTGGAAGACAAGAAGGTTAGGGGTTGCCGGTGAAAATAATTCAGGAGTGATGTCATGAATCCAGCCATTGGTTTGGATGTTTCAAAGGGAGAAAGTCATGCACAGCCATGCACAAGCTTTTTTTAGACCGTGGAGTACCTCATGGGAAGATTTTTAGGTTTAGTCATGATCTTGAAGGTTTAGCGTCTTTTTTAAATTATATTAGAGGAGTGGATCAGCTGCAGAGATGCCTCCCTCCATTGTTATGGAAGCAACAGGTCATTATCAAAGCCCCGTTGTTCAGTTCCTGGATGAGCACCAGTATTTGAACATCGTCATTAATCCTTAAATCTCACATGACGCTAAGAAAACCAATTTGCGACGGTTAAAGACGGATGCCGCAGATGCCCATTTATTAGGGACGCTGTTCTATAAAGAAGAGTTTGAACCCTACAAAAAGCGGGGGCAGCATCTCATGAATTTACGCTTTCTAACACGCCAGTATGAAGCTTTAACAGGTATGTATGTCCAAGCAAAACTTCAGTTTCAGGCTATTCTTGATCAAGTTATTCCTGAATATCATGGCGTGTTTGGTGATCTTTATTCAAAGGTGTCCCTTCGATTTTTGGCTTTACACCCAACATCAAAAGAAGTCCTTAAAATGTCAGAGTTGGAGATTACTACTGCAATTCAAAGTCTTACTGGACGCGGCAAATCCGTCTCATGGTGCTTGGAACGTGCTCAAATCTTAGTTGCGTCAGCAAAGCGAAATCCCTTTAAGGAGACGGCTTTTTCGAGCCATTTAATCTCCATGCAGCGGCTCATCAAATTGCTTCTTCAATACCAGGATCATCTATCAACCCTTAATAATTCGGTAGATAGCCTGGCTGAAGAGCTACTTGAATATGATTTAATCCAATCGATACCCGGAATTGGCACTAAGATTGCTGCAACAATTTTAGCTGAGATTGGTGAGATTCGGTTTGATCACGCAAAGAAACTGGTTGCCTTTGCTGGTGTTGATCCAAGTGTTTTTACTTCAGGTAAGTTTGTAGCTACCCAAAATAAAATCACTAAACACGGCTCTAGGAGGCTCCGTACTGCCTTGTATCAAGCTGTACGATGCGGTATTCGCAGTAATAGAAATAAGAAATTAAGGGCTTATTATGATAAGAAACGTGCTGAAGGAAAGCTATTCAAAGTAGCAGTAATTGCATGTGTGAATAAACTCATCCACTGGATTTTTGCCACCTTAACTACTAAGGAAGCATTCCGGTTAGAGTGAACAACAAGAAATAGAAATATATGGAATATATATCCATGCTTAATAGGACGGTACTTTCCCATGCACTTTTTAAAGAGTATACCACCTCCTGAAACTACTATTAATATTTAAATAGTGACAAGCTATTAGCTGGAATAGTTTAACACCTGCTTGCTGAAAACTGATCGAGTCTCTAACCTGTCTAGAGATCGGTGTCTAGAATGTAGGGAGATTTGTGTCACATGACTACAATGTAGGGAAATATGTGCATTTTTCTATGACACAAATTCTCCTACATAAAAAAATAAAAGCTTGATTTCTCAAGCTTTTTCGCTCTGATTTATGTAGGCACATTTGTGTCATTGGACAGCGAAATCTATTGTCGGTTGTTGTTTGACAAGAACTAGATGTCATAAATGACAAGAACCTCCTTATCCTTTTCCCGACAGACAAAAAAAACACCCGTCTTTTTTTAGACGATGTTTAGAGCTGCTTATTAATCCTTAATTAGTTTATCAGATTTGATACGTTCTCTCGAGTATAGAAAAACCACTTCTAATGATCTCTTCACGCCTTTAACAAGATTCTCATTTAAATTCATTAACACCAAATTATCCCTTATTCTTTTCATTTCAGGCGTGTATTTCAGGGTAAAAAGTATAGTGCTTTTAGTTCATTTTTTTGGGATGATAAGTAGCGGTTGGCTCGGAATTGCGTTGAAAAATAGGGAATAGTGTAGAATCATTGGAAATTCTTAAAGTATTTTCTAACATTTAGTTTGATTTGACTAGATCCAGGTATCAATTTAGTAAATTTATTTCATTTTCTAATGTTGATGAGGATATAAAATTTCATCTATAATGTTACTGAAACTATTAGTAAATTTAGTAAATTAATCTAGTAGGAGGATTGATCATGCGCCATCATTTTCGTATTAAGAAATTCATCGCTCCACTCGCACTAACCGGCTTACTCTTTGGAATCGTTTCCTTCACACCTGTTTCATTACCGTGGGCGAAGCAACCGCTTTCTGCAAATGCCGCAGTCATTCAGAGTGATTCGCTTCAAGATGCTTTTACTGCAGCCGCGAAAGAATTTGGTGTCCCGGAAAGCATCCTATTATCTGTTTCTTACAACCTTACCCGTTGGGAGCACCACAATGGCGAGCCAAGTTCATCAGCCGGATACGGAATCATGCATCTTACCGATAATGAACATGGAGACCTTGAAGATTCCAAAGGATCAGAGGAACAGCAAAATACAACAGTTACACAGGATCCCAATCTCACTCTTTCAGCTGCGGCGAAGCTACTTCAGCTTACTCCGGATGAATTAAAAAGCGATCCGAAGCAAAATATTCGCGGTGCGGCAGCTTTACTAGCCCTATACGCCAAGGAAACGACCGGAACGGTTCCGAGTAATCCGGAAGACTGGTATGGGGCCGTAGTCAAATTCAGCGGTTCAACGGAAGCGTCTGCTGCTCTGGATTTTGCCAATGTAGTATACGATACGATCAATCAAGGGGCCGAACGGCAAACGTCCAATGGACAACTTGTGCATCTTGCCGCCCAACAGTTAAAACATAACGATGCAACAGCGAATTCTCTAAAGTTGCATACTAGTAAACTAGACGATGCGGATTGTCCGAATGGTATTTCCTGCCATTTCGTTCCGGCTGCTTATCAGCAGCACAGCGCCAATCCAGGCGACTACTCTAATTATGACCCGGCTAACCGACCCAATTACGGGCCAGTTATCCGTTATATACTCATCCATGATACGGAGGAAAGCTACAACGACACGATCAATATTTTTCAAAATCCGTATTCCTACGTTGCGGCGCATTATGTCATTCGATCCTCTGACGGCGATGTGACGCAGATGGTGAATAATAAAGATGTCGGTTGGCATGCAGGGAATTGGTACTTTAACATGCATTCGATCGGGATCGAGCACGAAGGCTTCGCAATGGAAGGGGCTACCTGGTATAGCGAACAACTATATAGTTCCTCAGCGAAACTTGTGAAATACTTAGCCAATAAGTATAACATTCCGATCGACCGCGCCCATATTTTCGGGCATGAAGAAGTTCCCGGGTTGTCCGCATCCAAGCAAAAAACGATGCATCGTGATCCCGGACCGTTCTGGGATTGGGAACATTATATGGAATTGCTGGGTGCGCCGATTCATCCAAATGGGGGCTCTCAAAAGCTTGTGATGATTAAACCGCATTTCCAGACAAACCAGAACTCATTTAGTGACGCTCCTTCACAACCTTCCGACTTTGTTTACTTGTATACTTCGCCAAGCTTCGAAGCTCCACTCTTGGACGATGCTGCTACCCAAGGCGAAGATAAGACGGAGGCCTTAAATTGGGGCGATAAAGCGGTAACTGGGCAAACATTTTATCTAGCCGACCGTCAAGGGGATTGGGACGCGATTTGGTACGGCGGACAAAAGGCGTGGTTCTACGATCCTAATCAACGGAATACGGTGAAATCTGATGGACTAATCATTAAGCCGAAATCGGGAAAAGCAACAATTTCGGTATATGGAGGCGCTTATCCGGAAGTAAGCGCATATCCGAGCGGTGTTATCCCTAACACTCTCAATCCCCTGCAATATACGATTCAACAAGGACAGGAGTATGTGGCCTTCGAGAAAGTGAAAGGCGATTATTACAATGCAAAAGTTTTTACCTATGATCCTTTTCATGATTCTAAAGAAGTAATAGGCAACGAAGAATATTACCGCATACAATTCAACCATCGATTTGCCTTCGTGAAAGCTTCGGACGTCGACATCGACGCCAATTGATCTAAAATTATCAAGGAAAGACGGATGAAGATGTTGATTTCCCTGAAGAGTTCTATAGGTTTGTTGTACGGAAATACGATGGATGGACTTTTCGAAAAATAACTGAAGTTCCAGATCCAAGAACTTGTTAACTCGTAAATACTTTTATTGTAGAGTAGGGGACTGGTTTCCCAGTCCCCCCTCATCAAACCGTACGAGGCTCCGCAATTTCAATACTTCGTTCGATCGGGGTAAGCGGGTATTGTTCTCTAATGTCAACGATAGCATCTGGCCAGCTTAATACCATAAGATAGCGACATTCTTCTTTAGAAAGCGTATAGTGTATTCTACCGGTCTTCCATCCTAACTCCCGAATAAGATACCCTTTAGAAGGAGTTTTGTTGTCGCTTACTTGAATGAATGGTTTATAATCTTTTCCGTATCCTTGACCTCTTCCATCCTTAAGTCTGTTCATCTGCGTCTTGCGAATAGCATTACCTCTATTCATCAATCATTCCCCCTAAAAATAAAATATGCGTTCACTCAATGGAGTGAACGCAGCAGCTGACATAGGACACTAATAACGCCTAAGGTCCTTAAATCTTGGTATTATATAATCTCGCCAAACTAGCCAATTTCTATACTTCAAAACTTTATTTGTTACTTCAGAACTTTATTTGTCACTTCAAAACTTTATTGTCTACTTCAAAACTTATTTGTCAACCAACCCAGGCGGATGAGCGGATGTTGGGTGACAAATAAGTTTTGAAGTGCAAGAAGTCAGCAAACCTAAGGGTTTGCTGGCTTTTCATATAAAATCGATTTACAAATTAAGTTTTGAAGTGGTGTATTGGAGTGAAAAACCCGATTTACAAATAAGATTTGAAGTACTTCTAACAAATAATTGCCTACCATCTCATTCAACTAACGTTCCCCGTTAGTTTAATCGTCCCAGGAATCAAGTTCTTCTGATGAAGGTGGTTCAAAAATCTTTATCCATTTTTTAAGATTCGCTTCAGGTATGAAAAAAGTTCCTTCTGTACGCATATCATTTCTAGCTCTTAGACGTTCAAATAACACTTCTTCAGACACATCAACATAATGAATTTTAAAGTCAGCCCCTAAGTTTTTGACTCTAGAACGAAACTCATCTCTTTGAATTCGAACCCAGCATCCAAAATCCAGAATTACATCAACACCAAGAACTAAAACTCTAGCCGCTACATCCCACATTATGGATTCCACTGAATCATGTCTAGAATCATGATTAGCTTCTTCAGATTCTGTCATGTTTTCCCCATAATCATGCCCAAATAATCTGATATGCCATTCATCGGGAGTAAGGCGAAGTGCAGAGTATTTCGATTCAAGTTGCCGAGCCAGAGTAGTCTTGCCGCTACAAGGGAGACCAACCATTAAATGAAGTGTTGCCACAAGATTCCCCTCCTTATATAATGCGGTTATTTTACAGAAAGTTTTTCATTAATCCTAATCTGCCCATTAAATCAGCAAGCCACCTATTGATTTCAGCGGCGGCTGCTGTTTCAACTATAGTTCTTCCGTTAGTTCAATTGCACCTCACGATTTTCGGCATATTTATTTGGAATTAAGGCTATTTTTAATTACAAAAAAGTGATTAAAAACACCTACAACTCTTATTTCTTTTCCTCCAGAGATATTAGTTTTTGCTGTCATAAAGATAGGGAGAGTTCGAATATGTTCCGACATTTGGTCTGTTTTAATATGAATACATTTGTCACTATAGTTATCGCAATTTAGCCCATGTATGTTGTGTAGATAATCATGATAATCTTTATCTGATGGTGTCGTAAAGCCCATCAGAGTTAATAAGAAAACAATCGCTAAAATAACGTATCTTTTTTTCTTATTGATAAGAATATCCCCCTTGAGGCTAAGAATACACCACTTTAGATAAAAGACTTTTAATTATGTAAACTTTTGCACTCTACTGCATGTTAGCGGGGAGGGGACTTCACCTGTTAATCCTCAGGTATTATCCTAATATTGACCTATTGGTTATCAGCTTTTATTTAATTATTCCAGTTGTGACTATAATTTTACCGGCAGAAGCGTTTTCGACGTAGAAATAATATTCTCCTGTTGAATCTGCTGTAACAGCATAAGAAAATTCCTTTGCCTTTTTAAGAACTTTGCTGATAATCTCACCATTTTTAATATAACCGATCCTCATATTTTCTCCTATTGGATCTGACTGCATGTTGGTTTTCAGATCAATCTCGTAATCGATGGTCAACTGCTCGCCTTTGTTCAAATGCCATCCGGAATCATCTGTCTTTGTGAAAATCACGAGATCAGCGTTCTCCGTCAAAAGCTCCGGTATTTCATAACTGCCGTCGTTTTCTTTTACGGCAATATTAGTTACCGAACGGGGAGAGACCGTTTTGATTTGGTTTTTATTAATAATATTGTTACTGAGAACCGGTTCTTTAAATGGTATGGTTTGTATTCCAGCTTTTCCCGCGTAACCCTGATTTACTTCTTTAGCGAGATACCTATTTTCGTTGTTCAATAGCACTGCACCATTCCGCTTTAAATTAAAGGTTTCTTCCTTGTCATTCCAATTAATTTTTACTTTGATTGGCAAATTTTCGTTCGAAACTACACAACTTGAACAACTAGTCGGTATTTCAATAATTGTACCTTTGTGGTTGCCATCTTTAAGTATCTGTTTGTTATCATTAATGGTTACTTCTAAGTTTTGTGGTGTTGAACTTGTTGCCTCTTTATAACTAATAACATACTTCCCATTTTCACTATCCCCGCTAATGTTTGCCGTGTATTCGCCTCTCCAACTCTGACTCTCTCCAACTAGAAGAATGGAATTAGTGTTACAACCGACTAAAATAATAATCACAGAAAATAGCAATACATAGAATTTCTTCATTGTAACCTCCTTGATTATGCAGTGAAGACTGCTGTTTTATGATTTGGACAGCTTTCTTATTTTTAACAAATAATCCCACTTATTTAGACGTTAAAAATACACTGATAGTTGCATGTAACTCAAAAAAAGTGGTAGCTTAAACTCAAGCTACCACCACGCTCTACTGCCCGATAGTTGAGAAGGCTGCCGAACAAAAATCATCGGCAGCCTTCTCTTAAAATGTTCGATTGAATTATAGTTCCTAGTTAGCTTAGTCGACTTTCTGATTCTTTTTAAATAAATACCGAATCCCTTTTCCCGCCATTAATTCGTCAGAATATCGAGGAATAACATGTAAATGTGAATGAAAAACATGCTGTCCTCCCACATGACCACAATTCCATCCAACATTGTAGCCATCTGGCTTGTAATTATGATCCAAATACAGCTTAACTTCTTGTAGTAACTGAAATGTTTCATTCCATTCATCTTGAGTTAAGTCAAAAACAGTTTCCCTATGTTCTTTCGGGACAATAATACCAGCCCCTTTAATCTCTTGTTCTTTAAGTAAAGTATAAATGCATCTTTCATTGCTCATTATGACTTCATGACTGTTATCATTGGAAATATTGCAATATGGACAATTAAGCAAACTCCACACCTCACAGATTAAAGGCTGATCTTGATCCTTTATTCTTTATTCTTTACCTCAATATAAGCTATCGATTGTGACGGGGTGCTTCTTCTTCATTTAACTATTTTTATCCTGTAGTTCAATAGTCTTGTTCAACTTACTCCATGAAGAGTGAGATAATCTTCTATTTTATTTTTCATTAGCCCATCAATTGCAATCTTCCCATCGATTTCACGATTATGTAGAAATGTGAGAATATCTTCTATAGTTACGATAGCACTGGTTTGAATACCGTAATCTTCGCTTAACTCTTCAATTGTAGTTTTATTTCTCTGTCCTCTTTCTAGACGATCGACAGAAACAATTAAGTTCGTTATCTTAGCTTCCGAAATACTACCAAGTAAATTCAAACTTTCCCTTACAGCAGTACCAGCCGTAATTACATCTTCGATAATTGATATGCGATCATTACTTTGAGGAATATAACCGATGATTTGTCCTCCCTCACCATGATCTTTCTTCTCCTTTCGGTTAAAGGTGACCGATATGTCTCTATTGTATTTATTATATAGAGCAGTCGATGCAGCCACTGCTAGTGGAATTCCCTTATAAGCTGGACCGAACAAAACGTTTACTGATTTATCCACTTGAGTCTGTATACAATCAGCATAGTATTCGCCTAGAATAGCAAGCTGTTTGGCAGTTCGAAAGTTCCCTGTATTTATCATGTAAGGTGTCATTCTACCGCTTTTAGCTACAAAATCACCAAATATAAGAACATTTGATTTGAATAGAAATTCAATAAAATCCCCTTTGAAACTCATTAAAATGCAGCCCCCTAAATTTAAATAGTCCTCTTTATGTTAACACATATTGGAAGTAATCTGCCCGTTACTTCAATGGAACAGAGAGCAGAGCCGCGGCGGCCTGCTCCCTGTATTGGTTCAACTATAGTTCTGCGTTACTTCAACAAATTAGGAGTTTAAGATCTAAGAATATTTGTCTTTCCACTAAGCAAATCTTCAAAAACTGGTCGTTGGACTATGTTTATTTGATCCAGCGAGATATCGCTAATATTCCAGAACTGTAATTTCAATGACTCACATAGATCGTCCTGAAATCTTATCGTGTCTCCATCTTCTGATAAATGCTCACTGTGATTAGTCCAAGCATTGAAAAGGAACATAACGAAAACCACCTTGTTCCCATCAGGATAGGTGTATTCCATTCTAGGGCCGCTATAAACTGCGTAAAATTCACAATCCTTAACAGATAATCCTGTCTCCTCAATAACTTCTCGTATCATTGTCTCTTGAATAGTCTCACCCGGATTCATGCCTCCGCCTGGCAATCCCCAATCACCGTAATCAGATCTCTGCTGCAATAAAACTCTACCGTTGCTATCTCTTATAATCGCTCCGCCTGTTACAACAATCCTCATTAGAGGTGACCTCTCTTCTCACTAATATAGTCATACTATATTAGCACATATTGGAAGTAACCTGCCCTTTACTTCAATGGAACAGAGAGCAGAGCCGCGGCGGCCTGCTCCCTGTATTAGTTCAACTATAGTCTCCCGTTAGCTTGATGCTCCACTATAGTGCAACGTTGCCCCGTAGTGTGAGTAAGGTGTTATCTTAAGTAATTGTCTTCGTAATGTCACTATTAAAGACTGCTCTGCTAATATCTTTGATTGTTGAGTTCCTTAAGTAACATTTCAATGTTTTGAAGACTTCGCTTACTCTTTTGGGAGTTAACCACAAGAATTATGATTGTAACAATTAAAAACAACAAAAAGACAATAGATAAAATCGGCATAAATAAAGCCCATATTGAAATTTGCGCAGATCCCATTGATCCCATTACTACATTCACCAACCTTTTTCAATAATTCCTCTTAACTGTATTCGACAGTTGAACAAAATAACCTTGCTCTCTTTAGCTAATCTGCATCTTTCATAAAGGTCTTTTATGTCACATCAGTCTCGCCATATAATTAGAAATACGTTTCCACTCTAAACTGCCCTTTAGTTGAGAAAAGGCAACCAATCCACCAGGACCGGCTGCCTTTTCATATTGTTATTAAGCTATAGTTCCCCGTTAGCTCAACCACTTCTTACTTCGAATGGATTATTTTTGATTAAGATTACTGGAGATGGATACAATAACATCCGAAATAAAAAATGGTGCAGGAGGAGTTATGAATGGTTAAGATAGCAATTATTATTGGGAGCACACGCCCAGGACGTAATTCTGAGGCTGTAGCTAAGTGGATATTTGAGTTAGCTAAAAAAAGAACAGATGCTGCGTTTGAACTCGTTGATATAGCAGATTTCAATCTTCCGCTTCTTGATGAACCGGTACCCCCTGCGATGGGACAGTACTCGAAGGAACATACAAAGGTATGGTCCGCTAAGATTGCCTCTTTTGATGGCTACGTATTTGTAACACCAGAGTACAATCACGCAACAACTGGGGCGCTCAAAAACGCGATCGATTACTTATATAATGAATGGAACAACAAAGCTGCTGGATTCGTAGGGTTCGGAAGTAGCGGGGGTACACGCGCGGTGGAAAATTTACGACTTATTATGGGTGAACTTCAGGTGGCCGACGTACGTGCTCAAGTAGGATTATCTCTATTTACTGATTTTGAAAACTTCAGCGTATTCAAACCTGCCGACCATCAATTGGGTTCGGTGAACGCTATGCTTGATCAGGTAATATTATGGAGTGGTGCATTGAAGGCTATTCGGTAAAATCGAGAAGAACAGTGTATCCCCGAGTAAATGCTCGGGGATTTGTGCTACGCATTCGCTTTGTCTAATTAATTATACTGGGATAATTGGAAAATAATAACTTACAACAAAGTCCCTAGGACAAACCACAAACTAGGAGGATATTATGGGTAATCTTGATAATAAAATCGTGCTGATCACCGGTACCGGAGGTGGTCTAGGTCGTGTCGCGGCGCAGGTCTTTGCGCGGGAAGGCGCAAAAGTCGTCGGGAGCGACATCAACGTTGATGCCAACAATGAGACAGCCGAACTTGTCCATCGCTCCGGCGGTGAGATGACTGGCATCGCTCCATATAATCTCACCGACCCCGAACAGGCGCGGAAAATGGTTGAGGATGCTGTTGCCGCGTTCGGCGGGCTCGACGTAGTCTATAACAACGCGGCCATACAACGCTTTGGTCCGATGCCCGATTTTTCTATAGAGGATTGGCGGTTGACCATTGCCGGCGAACTCGACATTCCCTTTTTTGTAACGAAATACGCATGGCCACACCTAGTAAGTCGCGGTGGAGGTGTCATTATCAACGTTTCTTCCTTGGCAGGCATAATCGCTGGAGAGACCCCACCGATGGTTGGGCACTGCGCAGCGAAGGCTGGTGTTATCGGGATGACTCGACAACTTGCGCTTGAAGGTGCGCGGCATGGGATTCGTGCGGTGACGATTAGTCCAGGACCTTTTTTGACCCCAGCCAGCGACCGCGATCTCGGGGACAACCAAGCGGCTCGGGACGCAATAACCAGTAAGACGCTTCTGAAGCGCTTCGGTCAACCAGAAGAGCTGGTGGAGCTCGCAGCATTCATTGCTTCTGACCGGGCATCTTACATTACAGGCGTCAACTACGTAGTGGACGGCGGCGCGAGCGCTTGGTAGAGCTGGTTTTACTCAACAAAGGCTGCCGAGCTCTCGGCAGCCTTTGTTGTCGGTCGTTGCACTATCGTTATCCGTGAGTTAATGTATCAAAGACCTGCACACTCCTCACTTCCTCCACTTTTTTTCAACAACAGTTAGAACTTTATTATTTTATATTGGGTCAACAGCCGAAGATCTGTTCCAGTTTATTGAATTAACGTTTCCTCGTTAGTGTAATGACCTTACCTGTCATCTGTGGTACGGATCTCCGCACTAACTGTAACGGCAAGTTTTTAAGGCCACTCCTTGCGGGATGGCCCTTATTTTCATACATTGAACGATTTTTTCCGTAAAACAGTTGTTTCTAATCTCTCGATTCAAAGTAGTGGATCGGGCGGATCTCAATCCCCCATCCAAACTGCTCGCCGATGCCACTTGTACGGTTGGATGTAAGGAAGCAATCCGGATTGCTTCCTCCATGTCCCGTGCTTCTATGAGAAAAGCACTGCCGATCATCTCCTTCGTTTCGATAAAAGGACCGTCCATAACCTTCACTTTCCCATTCGCCCGCCGCAAGCATTTCGTTTCGGATGCGAGACCAGCATCAATAATCACTTGGCCGCTCTTGTAGAAATTTTCCAGGTGGGGCGAACATTCGTTCATTATTGCATCAATCTCATCTTTTGAGCGGGCATCCATTTTATCTGACTCCAAGTAACCCAAACACAGAAATTTCATTTTCATTTCTCCTCTTTCGTGAGTTTGAAGCATCCATTCTTACCTCTACTTAATCTACGAATGGTATACAAATAAATCGACATACCTTTAATAATATTTTATAAAAATTATTAAAGGCTTCTTTATCTTTACAAAGTTCAATCTTCCACAGGCTTGCTTTTCAATATTACATTTTTAACGCATTTAGCAGCACGTTTCAATAGCAGTTCTCGCTCACGGGTGTTGCCCGCAAGCGCTGCGCGCTTATGCACTTGGCCGACTGCCTCCATGTCTTCATTAAACTATAGTTCACCGTTAGTCATAATGAACAAGGCGGCCCTCTTTCGCCTATCGTAGGTTGCTTTTGGTTAGAATGTGTAGTGGATTCTACTTAAAACCAAATGCAGAGCTACATTCAAAAGGAGCCGCTATTATGAAGGATTACACAAAATATGTTGGTTTAGACGTGTCAAAAGATTTAATCTCTGTTGCTGTTGCAGATTCTGGACGAGGTGAACCTCGTTTTCTTGGAAATATTCCGCATACACCTGAAGCAATCCGTAAGATCATGAAAAAAATGGGTCCTAATGAGCAATTACATGTTTGTTATGAAGCAGGACCAACTGGATATGGCCTTTTTAGGTTTCTACTTTCTCTCGGAATTGACTGTATCGTTGTTGCACCAACACTCATTCCAAAGCGCGCGGGAGATCGCATTAAAACGGACCGAAGAGATGCATTAAGGCTTGCACAGCTTCTTCGAGCTGGCGAACTCACACCCGTTTGGACTCCCGACGAAGACCATGAGGCTTTGAGAGACTTGGTTCGCGCTCGTCATGACGCTAAGGAAGACTTACACCGAGCTCGACTTCGCCTTGTCCAATTTTTGCTTCGCCATGATCTGCGCCCAGAAAAAGGAACACGGAATTGGTCTGTTAAGCATAGAGAGTGGCTGGACAGTCTTCGTTTTGAAAAATCATCGTTACGAATCGTATTTCAAGAGTATCTTCATACCATTGATGAAGTGACTGACCGAATGAAGCGTATCGAATCTGAAATTCACGAACAAGCAACAAGAAGTGTTCATGCGCCTGTTATCCAAGCCCTTCAAACTATGCGTGGAGTAGCAGAAGTGACTGCGACCACGTTAGTTGCGGAAATTGGACAATTCTCTCGTTTTTCAAGTCCCAGGCAATTAATGTCGTATGCTGGACTTGTTCCTAAAGAATATTCAAGTGGAGCAAGTCGTTGGCAGGGATCTATCACCAAAGTTGGGAATGCTCACATACGTCATGTCATCGTAGAATCAGCTTGGGCCTATCGTCACTCCCCTTCTTTAAAAGGACAAATCCGTGCTCGTCAAGAAGGACAAGATCCTGAAGCTAAACGTATTGCCTGGAAAGCTCAACATCGTTTGCATCAGAAATATCATCTGATTACGTCTCGAGGGAATGCTGGAAAAAAGGCTGCCGTAGCTGTTGCCAGAGAACTCATTGGGTTCATTTGGGCTATTGGCTGTGAGATCGAAAAGAAACAATCTGAAGCTTTGGTTGCATAGTTGATGTTATTCTAAAAACTTTTTGGGTCTTGAAAAAGAGAATTTGAAATTTTGGCTCGGAGGCAAAACCCGGTAAGGAGAACCCTCATGTTGAACTATGCACTAGGCAATGATTGATAGCCGAACGTGCGCCGTTAGTCAGAGGCAGCTCCACGACGAATGGATTGAAATGCGGTACCCAACCCGCGCATATCAGACTGTTAACCACCGTCAACGTCTTTGCCTTCGTGCCAAGGTTTTAAAACCTTTTCAAACCTTAGTACATTTATTAAGAGTGGGATGTTTAAACCTTAAAAATACAAGATCATTAAAAGAGGTATTGACCGCCTCGTTCATATCAGTTCAATGTGCCTAAAACTACCCATTAATTCAATGCCATTTATTAAACGGAACTCACGTGAGTTTAATAATACCTGTTGGCTTAGCCTTAGGTTTTTCTTCGTTACGACTTTACGACTGAACATACGTACATCTAAAAATAATAAACATTACTTTTATCCTGAGCATATAGTATAGGATTCTTAATATATGGAGGTATTAGAAGAAGTATGAGGAATAAGCGTTCCATTACTCGATTATCATTGAGGAATCGTGTCATCAAGACTATACCAGTTGAAAGAAACCCCTCCAAAATCTATCTTAATGAGCCCCTTAACCGGATTTATGTACTTAACACCGGAAGTAATACCGTCACTGTAATAAATGGTGTTACGAATAGAATAATTCGCACCATAAGTGTTGGCAACAACCCGTTTCACGCTGCGGTAAATCCTCGTACCAACCGATTTTATGTATCCAATACAATAAGTGGAACCGTTTCCGTCATTAACAGTATCACAAATAGGATCGTAAAGACGATCAAGCTTTCATCCAGTGTGGGAAATATAGCTGTAAATCCGTCCACCAACCGAATCTATGTAATCAATCGTAGTAGTAACACATTAGTTGTTATCGACGGCGAAACCAACAAAATTATGTCTAAAATACCATTGGTCGGAATTCAACCGATAAGTGTTGCTGTGAATCCTTTAACGAATCGGATTTATGTCGTGTTTGCGAATACAGGGAACTTGGCCGTCATAGATGGAAAGAGCAATCTGATAATCGCAAATCCTCAAACGGGGCCAGCTTTCGTAGTTTTAATCAATACTAGGACAAATCGAATTTATGTCGTTAAAGACGCTGATATTATTGTAGTTAATGGAAACACCAACAGACCCATAACCGTAATATCCCCCCCTACTCTCCATGAAATCATTGATCCCGCTTTAAATGAGCGAACAAATCGACTGTATTCTGCAGATCCTGATGGTGGCACGGTAAGTTCAGTAAATTTGCGAACAAATCGGATAATCCAGACGGTACGTACTGGCGAATCTCCAGCTGTTATCAATGTTGACCCTATAAGAAACCTTGTATATGTTCCGGAATTTGGCGGCAATGTTATCGTGATAAATGGGGCGGATAACACGATTCTTACACGTATACGTACGGGAGTCGAACCTTTTAACGGTGTTTTGAATGCCCGAACCAATCGTTTGTACGTCCTGAGTAACAGGGATCGTAAGGTTGTCGTTATACAAGGCTTATGATTACGACTTTATTTTAAACCAGCCTCAACTTTTCCTGTCACTCACTAATTAACCTACATTAATTGAGATAGGCAGCGATCATATGACCGGCTGCCTTCCGAATGGCGGATGTTCTCTTACTTTCCTGGATTGATCCGCAGCACAGATGTGATCTGATTGAATTCCATGAGGACATCCCCCGCTGTTAAATCCAACTGTTCTGCAGTTCGCGGTGTAACTTGGATGAATGGTTCAACAAATATGTCATTTCCTATAAGTATACGGAGGCTTTTACTATCTAGGCCGTGCTTTAATAGCAGTCGTTCACCGATGATCCCTAACGCAACTTCTCCGATGGCGGATATATAGATCTGCCCGTCCCGGATCGTAATGACCTTAGGATTTTCGCTATCTCGATCCTCAACGACTTGTCTGCCGACTCTCAAGAAATGCCTCCCTCTTGTAACCGGCTTACTGAACATGTCCATTACTCTGGTCTCCGTATCAAACACAACACGGTACCGTCGGTTCTTCAGCATAAGCTTCTGTGCAATATTGTGTCCGACCGTAAGAGTTTGATCGATACATTCCCCACCCTCCTCTCTCTCCAGCTCGGCATTGACAATCGTATTTCTTCTCCTCATTATTACTGGCCCAGAGGAAATAGCTAATGAATCAAACGGATAACCACCACAGTCAGTTAACAGATTCACATTATTGTTACCGTTGCGGATAACACCTACATCCACTATCCCTTTTACGATCATCGAGATCACATCCTTCTCTTTGGCTAGACTAATCTATGAGGGAAATAAGTTGTTGGTATGGACGTTTGCCCGAAAAATGTAATAAGCGTTCACCCAATTGAGTAAACGCCTACTTTAAGTGCTTTTTCGTCCATAGTTATCGCCTTTTCAATCGTAAGCATTCGATGCTTACAATTTGACTTATTGGGATAATGTGATTAAAAATGGTAATTACTTGTTGTGGATGCTCCGCTATTATTTGAACAAATTCAACATAGTCTTTCCCCTTTTTTACATTAAAAGCAACAAAACTTGCTTGGATCGCATGAATAACAGCGACATTTTTTATCGGCGGAACTCCTGTTGTTATTTCAAATCTGTAATCAGCCAATCTTGTGAACGGAATTATCCTTAGCCGATTAGTATCCAGTTCCCTTAGTACAAAGGCTTTGTTTCCCACTTTTCGAATGACTCCGTTAATTGACCTACCATTTGTAGTTGTAAAAACAGGATCTGAACCAAATCCGATTTGCTGGGCGAGACGTTGTTTTAATGTCAGATTAACGGGAATGGGGCATTTTCCAAAAATTTTCGAGTGATTTTCATTTCGTGACACTCTCCTTAAACTCTTATGATTCATGGTATGAGCATGGTTTTTATCCGATTGGGTATTCTGTCAACAACTTTTACCTCTCTCGTTGAAAGTGTTTAAGTTCATTCGTTACTGCACGTTTAGTTGAGAAGGCACTGAAATCTTGGTGTCAGCAGCCTTTTTTGATATTTATTCAGCTATTCTGCCCGTTCGTATTATGAGGTCAAGGATTAACTGCCTAACCACTGGCAATATCAACCACGCTCTACTGCCCGTTAGGTGAGCGAAAGGCTGCCGATCGTGCCGGCAGCCTCCTATTGCTGTGTAATTAAACAAACATTCACCAATAGTTTAATCAAATACGACCCTATGGCTTGGGTGGTCTATAGAAAAAATTACTTGTTCTTCATCAAATCGAGTAACTCTTTTTACTTCATAAAACCCAAGTTTCTTTAATAAGGCACATGACGAAGTGTTTGCCGATTGCGCCTCAGCAAGTATCTTTTTATATGCTTTATCTTCAAAAGAATGGCATAATACTTGACTTACCGCTTCCAATGCAAAACCATTACCCCAAAAACATGATAAAAACATATATGAAATTTGAGTATATTCTCCATCATAATGTGGTGTTAATAAAATGCTTCCTACGAATGCACCTGAACCTAGTTCTTTAACTGTCCAATAATGGCAGTTTTCTTGGGGATTTATCCATTCTGTAATTCTATCTTCAATTTGCTGTGAACTTCTTTGACCGCCCAAGTAATCCCATACTTTAGTTAAATTTATTAGTTATTCTTATGAAGCTAACTAATCTCGTCCTATTCTAACACGACTTCCTCAACTAATACTCCCGTTAACAACAGGCCATCTGAGTTTATCACCAGCAGCCTGTTTGATTTTTGTTATGAATTTATCGTTCTTTCGTTAGTTCAATGTGGTTCAATATTCTCCTATGTGTAATTAAGGTTTTCATTAACGATGAGTTGCATAATACTTTTTATAAATTCAAAAGATCTCTTATTCTCTCAAACAACACATATGAATTTACCTTCTCATAGTTCCACAACATGATTATATTCACTTTTTTCTCAGGAAATTGCCAAATGTCTGCTTTATATCCCGGAGATCCTCCAGGAATCCACCTGAAATTATTACCCAAAAACCAACCATAACCATACTTAAATTTAGGATCAAAATCTACAGATGCATATGGTGTAAACATAATATCTCTAGAAGCTCCTGATAGAATTGTTTCGTTTAAAATAGCTTCACACCATAAATTGAGATCCCTAACAGTTGAATATAATTCACCTGGTGCTTCAATTTCAACCAATTTATCGTAATCTGCGTTCCTAAATTCTCCATTTTCAATCGTGTATCCATACGCGCGATTAACAACAATTTGTCTGGGATTATGAAGTCCAGTACTTTTCATATTTAGTGGATTAAAAAATAATTCATTTAGTAAGGTTTCAAATGTTTTTCCTGTAACTGCCTCAAGTACATACCCCATCATAATAAAACCAGTACTGTTATATTTCCATCCTACACCTGGGACAAACAGTTGTTCCTGATTGCTCAAATAATTAAGAAAATCACCTTTTTCGTTGTTTAACTTGCTCATTTCAAATCGAATGTTCGGTATCGCATAAATATCATATAATCCAGAGGTATGAGATATTAGATGGTGTAATGTGATTTTATGATGCACATTTTTGAGCGTATCAATATAAATTCCTGGATGTGCATGTAGTTTAATTACAGCTTCTTCATGTAGTTTAATAGCAGCGGCAGCTATGAACATTTTTGTTACTGATGCAATGAAAAACTTCATATCCAGTGTATTTTCAACACCGAACTGCATATTAGCCTTACCATATGCTTTCTCAAATAATACTTTACCATCTTGTGACACTAGTAAAGTGCCACTCAAATGGTTTTCTATTTTATAATTTTCAACTATCTTGTTTATTTCATCCCAAACATTAACCATACAAATACCTCCCCTTTAGTTGAGCAAAAGCTGCCGATCATGCCGGCAGCTCCATTTTGATTGTTATTTATAAACTAACGTTCCCTTTAGGTTAATCATCCGGTTTTACGGCTGTCAATTTTTTAACAATTGTAAATTGAAAACCTTCGTAATCTCGGCATGGCCTACAATTCTAGATCCTTCTTGAATATTTATTATTTTACCAATCCACAGAGTATTCGGATAAGCTTCTGGAGAAATGAAGGTAATCGTTCCTAGTACAGTCTCACCCATTTCAACTTTGTCTCTTTCATAATAATGGTGTGCTCCAGAAGTTAGGTAATTGTCAGTAACCAGATGGTTAGGACGATAACCTGTAAACACAGGTCTTGTTCTTATGCCATTCTTTAAAAAAGTTATTTTCGCTTCTACATCAGGTGTAGACATGTTCATCACTCCTAGACCCTGTGCATTATCCTATACGTCGCTCTTGCTGCTGATTGAACTATAGTTCTTTCGTTAGCGTAGTGACTTTTTCACTCGTATGCTTTACCAGCCAATAAAGAGGTTGCAAGCAGACTCCAAGTAGGCGTTTTAGAATTAGCATCATCAGAATCATTTAACCATGCAGCTATAGCCTCCAAAAAGCCTTCCAGTGTTTGGTTCTCCCAGCTCGTAGCATTATTAGTTAGATCACGTCTCAATGTATGAAGAAATGCAACCAACTCATCTTTACTGGATACATCAATAGGGTTCAAGGTTTCAGATCCTCCTCGTATTATTCAACAAACGTTATTCCGTTAGTTTAGCGGAGAAGAGGTCTTATCAAGAACTCCCTGATCATTTGCAACATACCAAGTGTGATCTGGTGATTCACTCTCGGGTATTCGATCAATTGGATATGGTCAGCTGTTTTATCCTTATTTGACATCGCATTCACAAAATATCTTTGACTATCGATAGGTATTGAAGTATCATCTTGGCAATGCAGTAGTAATAATGGTTTTAATGGATTTAAAGAAATATTTGAAAGCGGATCATTTTGTTCTAAATTTTCTTTGTCGTTTGCTTCCATTGGATTCAAACCGAGTTTTTCGCGATAAAGTTCTTCAAATTGAACCCAAGCACAGGACGCATTAATAACAATTGCAGAGTGAACCTTTTGATGTTTAGCAAAGGTACCAGCAGTAATAAAACCGCCTGTTGAGTGACCAATTAAAGTTAATGGAGTATCATTATTTTGTGATAGTTCCGATGCAATTTCCATTGCTTCTTGTACACCTTGAAAAACGACTGTCCAAAAATGAGTTTGTAAGGTTGTTTCATCAAAATAATTAAGGTTTCCACGCTCTCCATGGCAAGGTAGTTCAGGAATAATTACTCTATATTGCCAATTTGAAATCAATGACGCAAAGAACTTATAACTTTCCATCGTAGATCCCCATCCATGATACAACAATACTTGACCAACAGGTTCTGACGTAGGGTCAAGTATTATGCAGGGCACTCCACAAATGTCGCGATATTCAAAGTGTTCCATTTGATTGTCTCCTGTGAGTATTTATTAACGCTGCCCAATTTTGCCACAACTAAGGTACTGAGTATCAATTTCAAAATACTCGTTTATTGTTTTAAACTGCCCTTAAATTAAGAAAGGGCTACCTCGCGGCAGCCCTTACTGCCTTTGTTTTCGTGGCGGAAGCCTCATTTTGTAGTTTATTGAAGTAACGTTATTCGCTAGTTCTATGATCTGATTAGAACAACTTGGCAAGTTTAATATCTTCTAAAGGTACGTTTGTTTTGATATCAAATACCCGCACGAATGTTACATCGAAACTTGGAAAAGGAAGTAATGCTTCTCTCGCAGCCAATTTCATTTCTATAATTTCTGCTTCATTCATACCCCATTTTGTTTGACCCAAAGTCAAATGTGGAATGAAGTTATCCAACTCTATATTACTGTCAATAAGTTCGGTTGGTGGGGAAACCGCATCTACCAAATTCTTGTGTAGATTATATATCTCTTTCGATTCAACGCTAAGGAATGTAACCTCTGTTCCAAATGTTCCTGGTTCAGACAAAGTTAACTGGAAGATTGGAAATGAAGAACAAGTTTCTCTTACCTTTTCAAGCCAATTCATATCCTCCGCAAGTCCATTTGAGAGTTTAACAGTAATATGAGGCTCCACAGGTGCCCTAAATCCGTTATTATCCCATCGATTTCGAAATGTCTTAGCCCATTTATTACGAAATACCAAAATTTGCTCTTTATAATCTTCAGGTGGAACGATTCCTATGAAAAAAGGCATTTTTACACCCCTTTATAAATAATATGTATTTTTCTCGGAGCATTCCTATTCATTTCAATCTTCAACTTTCGAAACATTTATGTTTTTAGAACGTATTCCTCAAATATTTTCCAAATACTGCTTTAGTTTTAAACTACCTTTAGCTTAAAGAGGCTGCCAATCAAATTTCGCGGCAGCCTCACTTTGTAGTTTATCTAACTAGCGTTCTTCCGTTAATTCAATGAGGATTGATCCACTTTAATTTAGCCCCGCCGTATCAATTCGGTTCATTATGATATTGCCATTCCGTATCAACATAACCTCTTTCAATAAAAAACTCCGCAAGCATTCTTCTCTGACGAATCTCTAAATCCCGATAAGGAGCTGATTCAATAAGAATCTTACTAAATCGTTCTAAGAAATGAGGCCCTCCCGAAAACTTTCTCATAGCCCCCATCCCAACATCATTCGCAGCCCAAACAACCCTATCAATGCTAAAAGATAATAAAATAGTACAAGTACACATAGGGCAAGGTTCACATGTTGAATACAATGTGTAGCCTTTTTTTAAAAATTTCTTTTTCTTGATGTCCAGCATGGTTGATCCCGCTTTTCTTATTGCATCAACCTCTGCATGCGCTGTCGTATCTGCTTCCGAAAAGACCCTATTACGTCCCCTACTGATAATTGTGCCCTCAGAATCAACAATGACAACGCCAATTGGATATGTCCCTTCGTCTCTAGCTTTGTCAGCTTCAGTGAATGCTTCTAATAGAAATTTACGATCAACATCCAAGATTATTTACCCCCTATATGATTAATAGATATCCTCGATAAAAGGTTCTTATTAAACTTATACATTCTATTTTAACCCATATAATTCCTTTTTTACTCAACTCTACTGCCCGTTAGGTGAGCGAAAGGCTGCCGATCGTGCCGGCAGCCTCCCATTATTATGTATTAAACAAACGTTCTCCGTTGAATCATGCCCAGTTCAGTAAAGGTATTAAAAGGTCCTATATATTACTTCAGAATAATCTAAATTAGGAATTTTATATTCACCTTTCGGACTTAATCTGTTGTCATGTTCATTCCAAAATAAATTCGAGCCGAGCTTATTGATAATTTTCCTCTCTATATCACTTCGAGTCACTAAGTTTCTAGGATCATCGTTAATAGTCAAGGTAAAACCTTCGTTCGTGAATATATCAACTTTGCAGGTTCCTTCGAAGTCAATTTCATTAACTGGAATCAATTGTTTATAAGCTTCGCCAAAATATGTTTTCCAATGCAGTCTAGGAATACATCTACCGAAACCCCAGCCAAGATAATTATTGCTGCTCTCAAGATTACTATACAAGTGGCATTCTCCATACCAAGAATTCAAAAACTTACACAAGTCCAGCCAAATACTCTCAACTATACTAAATTCCTTTGAATTATTTATTAATCCCATTCCGTCATCAAAGTGAATCCAGATTGTGTTATAAACTAAATCATTTTCGGAAACTAAACTTTCAGGGCACCTTGTCCACTTGATATAAATTGAGAAGATCTGTCTGAATTTATATAAAGATGCGTATCCCCCATATCTATAGTCACCAGGTACCTTACTGATAAATTCATTCGGATTATCAAATGAGAATTTTCCCTTATTCTTGCTTGTATAGTATTCAGATTTGGTTGGGTGGTATTTAGTCGGGAGCTGTCTAAGTTTTTCAAAAATGTAGCGTGCAACTTCCTCAGATCCCAAGAATTTTGTAGTCGTTATATGCATTCCTAAGGTTTGTGGTTGACCTTTTTCAGCCATATTAATCTCCTTTTACAGTTCGCTCTACGCATATCCATATTTATCACATTCAAATAAAGAATATAGTTTGACATCCTCACGTTATAGCCCCTTAGTGTTTTATTCGAGACGAGATTAAAACTATCCTGCCCGTTAGCGGGGAAAAGGCGGCCTCTGGATCTCGGCTGCCTTCAATGGTGTTTTATTAAGCTAAAGTTCGCCGTTAGCGGAATGAGTTTTTTTCAACTTTTCGGGACAATCCCGCAAAGGATAGACCTTAAAGATATTATTTATTAATATATTGTAGAACATCACTAATGTAATAGTCTACAGGTTGTGAGGTGTCTACTTTTATACATTCCAAGTGTGTTGGCTTTTTCGCTCGGTCGATAACCTCTTGCCATCTTTCTTCAGGTATATCGACTGGTCCAATTTGAGTAATCATTCGCTCGCGATTTTTCAACCTATTGTTAAGTTCATGAATGTCGTTCAATACACACTCTATATACTTGTATTTGGCACTATGTTTTTCAGCCAATACAGTTCCTTTCTCAACCAACACTTCGTACAAGCAAGGACTATCTAGAATAACGTTATGTCCTTGCGAGAGATAGAAATCGACTAATGACCATTCAATATGATAAGCAACCCCGCCAGCACGTTTGGAATCTACATTTAGTTCCTCTAACCCTAGTCCCTCTAATAATCCTGTTTTCACGATATCATGGTCTATAATTACTACTTTAGTGAACTTCGCAATTTCCCTGGCAAGAGTTGATTTGCCCGACCCAGGAAATCCGGACATTTGCAAAAAAAACATGTTTACGCCCCCATATTTGTGTCCTAGTGTCTCATTATTAATTCTAAATAAATAGACTAAGGGAAAAGGTAATATGTTCACATTTTATAACTTAACTGTATTACACGCTGACAGTTCCACTAAACTCCCGTTAGCCATCCATGCACCTGGTATTTGCACCACAGAGCATTAAAGTTAATTCGTTCTTTCATGGTAGTTCAACAAAAAAAAGGACAGCTGCCTGCCATGGCGATCTGTCCCTTATTTCTGCACTTTTGTTATTCGTTACTTCAATGACTTTCGTTCATAAACATGAAAGTAATAAGTGTAGGGATTTTTCAAATCAGTAATCCCTGCTGTAACAGATACTTCTTTCCATTCACCAAAATCGATATCCGGAAAATAGGTATCCCCTTCAAATTCATGGTATATCTTTGTAATATACATCTTTGTAACATATGGCAAAAACATCTTATAGATCTGTTCTCCTCCAAAAATGAAGACTTCTTCCTCACTTTGACAAATATTAAAAACGTCATTAATGGAATGGGCAATTTCGCAGTCTTCTATCCTCAGTTCTTTATCACGGCTTAGGATAATATTACGACGATCAGGAAGAGCCCTTCCAATAGATTCATAATTTCTTCTCCCCATCACGATTGTATGCCCTTTTGTCGTTTTGTTAACGTGCCGCCAATCATTAGGTATCCTCCAAGGAATGTCGTTGTTTTTTCCTATTACCCTGTTTTTGTCCATGGCAGCGATTAGTTTGAATTCCACATAAATCTCCCCTTTAAAACCATGAGTCTGCTCTGCTCCTGTGACGTACCACTAACGTATCCGTTAGCGTAGTGACTCCAAAAAGCCTTCCAGTGTTTGGTTCTCCCAGCTCGTAGCATTATTAGTTAGATCATGTCTCAATGTATGAAGAAATGCAACCAACTCATCTTTACTGGATACATCATTAGGGTTAAAGATTTCAGATCCTCCTCGTATTATTCAACAAACGTTCTTTCGTTAGTTTAACTACTCGGCATTTTCAAATAATCCCAACACTGCTATTACCTCTGGTTACCCTATCTTTCTCTAACCCTCCAAGAAAACCCTTTAGCTTCAAGCATATTTTTTTGTATAAGTTGTTAATCCCTACAAGCAGCTCTGCTTTTTCGTGTATATTTTTAGAAAGTTTATCCTATGACTTGTTAAACCCTGTAGACTTAATACTGATGTATCCGCATGCACTTCATGAAACAGTTCTCATACATACGAACCCTAAGAGTATAAATGATCCAGTCATGGATAAATTATAAAGGCATAACCAATATTTTCGATTTTTACTACCCACTTTGTAAGGATGGTGTTTATGTTTTGGAAGAAGCTTAAGATTGGACACCATTTTGAGAAACCTGAACCTCAGAATACTGTCCTAACGATAGATTCATTTAGACAAATTTTGGCCAACATGGACGATGCAGAAATCATCGAACGCAGGACCAATAATGATCAAATGGTGATGTTTCTCTACATTAGAACATTAATTGACCAAGAACGCTTAAATGAATCCGTTATCGAACCGCTGCTGCACTGTGATCTTGAAGAAATAAATGAATGCATAGCCACAGCTAAGGTATCCAGAATTATCACGATGGAGGAAGGTCAGCAGAAACTATTAACGGGATCCATCCTTCTCTATGAACCTATGAAGAATCAGTGGTGGGCAGCACTTCTTCCAAATCCATTGACTCGTGCCATCGAAACATCGGAAACCGAAACCATTATGTTTGGACCCAAGGACAGCTTCAGTGAGCAAATCGATCAAAATGTGACAATGATTCGCAGACGGCTTCCATCGACATCTTTAAAATCAGAAAGGTTTTCTGTCGGTTCTGTAAGTAAAACAGAGGTTGTCATGTTGTATATGGAAGGGGTGACCAATTCCGAATTTATTTCCATTGCAAGAAGTAAACTATCTACCATTGATTTTGATGTTTTTATGGATTCATCCCATGTTGCGGCATTCATGGAAGATAATTATCATAGTATATTCCCGCAATTTCAACAAAGCGACCGCCCGGATCTATGCGCTTTCACTTTATCGATGGGAAAAATTACTTTTTTAGTAGCCAATACACCATTTGCGTTAGTGGCTCCCATCACATTTTTTCATCTATTTCAATCTCCAGAGGATTACATTAATCGCTGGCTGGTTGCCAGTTTTTTGCGGCTGCTGCGATATGTAAGCTATGTACTTTCGTTAATATTAGTCCCGATCTATGTTGCGTTAGCCACGCATCATTATCAGATGCTCCCGTTGCAAGTTCTTTTTGTATTATTAGAATCTAGAACCAAATTGCCGTTTACGCCATTTTGGGAAGCATTTTTAATGCTGCTTACCCTGGAGATCATCAAAGAAGCAAGTCTTAGGATGCCCACAAAGTCGGGTCAAGTACTAGGCGTGATCGGTGGCATTGTCGTAGGACAAGCTTCCGTTGAAGCTGGTTTTGCAAGCAAAATATTAATTGTTTTGGTAGGTGTTACGGCTATCGCTTCGTTTCTAGTCCCTAATTATCTCGTCACCAAATCAAACACACTGCTTCAATTCGCTTTCCTTTTCCTTGCCAACTATATCGGAATGTTAGGGATAGTATTCGGGATAATTGTTATTCTTGTCCATTTGAATAGTATCACATCTTTGAAACAACCTTATTTTGCCCCCTTAGCTCCTCTTTACTGGAGGGATTGGTTAGATCTTTTCATTCGGGGTCCTTTCCATTGGATGAAGGAACGTCCTGAATATTTACATACCCTACAGAAATGGCGAACCAGTCAAAGGAGAAAATAATGTGAAGGCATCTTCCTTATATGAGAGAACGGCCACGTTTGGCGGGATCTATGTCTTTTTTATGGTCAACCGAAGTCAAATGCTATATTTCGTCTTAGTCACTCCTTCCAAATTGGTTTATCCCTATATGATTTGGGCATTAATTGCCGTGGGGATTTTATCACAATTGAATATGATCTTGATTGCAAAATGGTTTTCATCAGACATTTCCACCAAAGGATATCAAGGATTCGTTCAACTATTTGGAAAGCGGACGGTTCGTGTCTTGGCCTTCGTTGGTCTGTTTTTCATTTTTGCTAAAATATATGTAAGTACACTGGGGACTGTGGAAGTGATTAATAGTATTATCTTCCCTTCCATGAATCCTTTGTGGTTGATTTTATTTCTCTTTGGGATTTGTTTGTACGCGGCCTCTCGAGGAATGACGAATGCGATACGCTTTGTCGTTATTGCCTTTTTTGGTTCCGCTTGGATGATTTTATGTTTTATTCCTTTCTTCTTCCCATCGATGGCGTCACTTCACGATTTATATCCCTTGATCCCCGCAGACTGGTCGACAGTCTCCTGGAAGAATCTTTTATTCATTTGGCAAGCGTTCTCTGGACCGGAGTACTTGGTCTTTATTGGGCCGTGGATAAACCAAAAACAAAAGATGTTGAAATATTTGACATTTGCTAATATCGCGTCTGTCTTTGAGTATTTGATTATGTTTGTTGTTTCCTTATTATTTTTTAGTTCCCAATACTTGAACAAAAGCAGATTTCCGGTAACGGACCTTATTCGTTATCTGCAAACTCCTGTTTTTGAGCGAATTGATATCATTTTAATTTGCCTGCAAATGTTTTATTATGTGTGGGCTATTTCCATTTATTTCTTATGGTTCTACGGGGCTATTCGAATAGTTTCAGGAAGACTAAACGAACAGAGCAATCGAATTGGTTTTATAACCTGTTGGATCATGATTTTAATAAGTACGATTATTCTAGACAAGTGGTTTGATGGAACTGAACAAAACCCTTTGATGAGCCTACAGATTTGGTTACGGGCATTTACCTACTTGTTCATCCCAACCTTCCTTCTGATTGCTTGCAAACGAAAGGGGCTTATCTAGCATTGAGGCTGTTTAAACATACGATGTTCCTCGTCATAATGAGCAGTATGCTATGGATGATTGGATGCTCCCCATTTGTAGATAACAATCAGATCGAAGAAATCTCTCCTGTGATTTGGTGGTCGATTACTGAGGGTGCAAAAGGGAAGCTAAGAATAAGCACAGTGGTACCACCTATATATTCTGAACCCAAAAAAATGCTTGCCCAAGAAGTCGATCTATTGAAGGAGGGAGGAAAGGATTTTAATTTAAGCTATTATCGGGAAGTAAAATCAGGACAACTTCGTATGGTATTTATTGAACAAGAACTGGCGAAAAAAGGCATTACATCACTTATGAACACTTTATTTACGGACCCCGATATTTCTCAACGCCTTTATATCGTCATCGTCAATGGAAGCTTTGATGATTACATTAAAAATCAAATAAAAATACAAGACATTCCCGGCTATTTTCTTTATCGTTTGCTTAAACACTATGAAAGTAAGAAACAAGGAGATATGACTATTGTAAATCTACATCAGTTTATGAAAAGGTACTATTCACCATACTCCGACCCAGTCGCACCTATTTTCAAGGTCGATAAAGAACATTTTATCTACGAAGGAACTGCCTTCTTCAAAAAAGATAAACTGCAAACGAACATCAATAAGAGAAATGAACAAATATTCCAACTGATTGATCATAATCATCATCTTAAAGTCCTTACCATCCCAGAGTTATCAATAACGATGGGGAATGTCACTTCAGAGACAAAGATGAGATTAAATCTCGACTACTCAACATTATCTCTCAACGTCAAGCTCAAAGGTCGAATTGAAGAGTACCGTGGAAAGGGAGATATAGACAACCTTGATCAATTAACGGTTATTCATCAACAGATAAAATCGCTTTTCGAAAAACAAACAACAGAGCTGCTAAAGAAAATGCAAAAGTCGGAAGTGGACCCTCTGGAAATAGGTACTCTTACACTAGGTCCTTTTTCGAAGCCCATGAGCGAGGATGAATGGTCTACTCTCTGGGCGAACGTGAAATTTAACGTTACATATGAGATTCATATTCAACCTTTGACGAATGTGCGAAAATAAGCTTGCACAAACACAGAACGAGAACCATCTTCTTAACGGTTCTCGTTCTGTGATATTTTCCAATGCAGGCATGCTGGCATTCTTGTTGAATAAAAAAACGCAATAAATAATTATACTGAAGAATTTTGTATTAACTCCAACTTAATGTTCTTCAATTAACTAACTTCTATAAATTTTAAAAATTCTTTTCCAAAATCCGTGATATTCAGCATAATAAGACCTTCTTTACTCATATCCCCGACAGTATTTCCTACCGATTTGCTATCTATAAGCAAGACCTTTGATATTAGGCCACAGATATAGAATTCATACTTGCCTTCTACATCTACTATACCTAAGCAAGGATTGTTTTCTTTGATGAGTAATTAATCCTAGTCAGTATGCAACTGAGAGCTTTGCTCAAACAGACATCAGATGGGCATTCGTAATTTTGAATAATACTGCATCACCACTAAGAATAAAAGTACACATAATAAGTAAGCTTGCTTAAACTTCTTCTCTTTGACCACCACGCATACATGAACCCTTTCTAAGGGACACCATATAATACATGATCAAATTACCATTAAAAATGGAGGTTAACACTTATGTATCGTTCCTTTGGTTCGGTTTACCCGCCAAACTACTATCATTATCCATACCGTCAAGTTTTCCCGTACTTCTTGTATCCACCGATATATAGAGAGCAATATTTCACACCGAGTTTTGGATTGATGAATCCATTTTATTTTGAACAATTAACAATACCTTATAGTAGATCCTCTTACGTGTATCCTTCATACTCCTACACTTATCCGAATCCTCAACAATACCCTGGTCTATACCCAAATCAGGAAAACACTAAGAGTCCTATTGGTTTAAATGCAGGAGGTAATTTTCACCTTGGAGGTCATATAAAAGATCATACTATCGGTATTCATACTGGAGGCAAGTTAAATAACCTTGGTGTCGTAGCTCACCTTGGAGGAAATATCAATGATCATAGCGTAGGTTTCCATACAGGCGGTAAAATTGAAAACTATGGTGTAGGGATCCAAGCTGGCGGTAATCTAGACGATAAAAATCTAGGAGTTCATATCGGCGGCGGAGTTGAAAATCATGGTGTTGGTGTTCATGCTGGTGCTAAGTTAAACGATCATAACATTGGTGTTCATGCTGGGGGTAAGTTAAGCAGTCAAGATGCAGGAATTCATGCCGGTGGTAATATTGATGACCATACTATCGGAGTTCACCTCGGTGGCAATTTTGATGAGAACGGTGTTGGGGTTCAAATAGGTGGAGGATTTAATGATCACGTCGGTCAATTAGGTATCCATATTGGAGGTCAGAAGTAATATTCGTGATATCTACCCTTGCCTCTATTGCCGAGGGTTTGGTAGTTAATATATTCCTATTATTTTATTTTTTTGGATAGGATTCGCAACTTTGTTCTCCACATAGCAGAGTTATAATGACACGGCTTCCCGACTATTTGGTGTTACTCATTGCAACTTCCTTCGGTATTTATAATCATCTGTTGTATATATTTCTGACAAAGTTAAATTCTTGTTCATCACAATTACGATAGGCTAAGTAACTACTATCGTTCCAAAAATTACAAACCAACTCTTGAGATCAACGCTTTCAAACTTATTTCAAAGCATTATTTACTATGTATCACAGCCACATAAAAATATCCATCTTTTCTAACTATGTCTAACGCTACATTGTATAAAAAAAGAGCTGCTTTAATGCAGCTCTTGCGCTATAGTGTCCAGGTGGTCAAAAGTAGCTGAGAAAATAAAAGCCAAGCTCTTCCCCCGGGCTTATGACTGATCTCCCAGACTCAAAATATGATGAGGTATGTAGTTTTTCTTCTTCAAATGGCTTTGACACATTGGTTTCTATACGATCTTCATCATATGTCCATCCCCGCGGGAACCCTTATAAAGACTGCTACTTTCAAAATCGTATCTGGTGAGTACGAAAGATTGGTAGTTGCATCTTCCTTTTTAACGTTATAAATGTATTGTCGATATTTAGTTGCAAATGTCTAAATGGTCTTGGTGATCGTATATATTAAATATTCCTCCTGAGGGCATTCTATAATAAAAATGGATGGGGAGGAACAAGGTTGGAACAGAAATACGTTAGAGAGACTAGATGCTTCAAAACTTCAAGAGTGTTTCCGCTGGATGTCAATAACCACAACACGATGTTCGGCGGTAAGCTCATGTCCCTGATCGACGATATCGCATCTATTACGGCTTCCAAATTATGTCGGGTGACGGCAGTAACGGCTTCTACGGACTCCGTCGATTTTCTGAAACCGATCCGTCCGACGGATTATGTATCTTTAGAATCTTTCGTCACTTGGACGGGCAAAACATCCATAGAAGTTTTCGTCAAAGTTATTACGGAAGATTTGCGCACTGGAAAAAGGGATATAGCTGCAACTTCGTTTTTAACCTTCGTTGGACTTGATGAATGCAACAATCCAATCCCTGTACCCAGAATCCTGCCAGAAACCGAAGAGGAACGAAAGCTATACGAGACAGCAAGCCACCGCGCGGAAATGCGTAAAACCAGAAGAGAAGCAAGTAAAAATTTCGCTCACTATTTGGTCACAAAGTATCCGTGGGAATGAACATATCTAGGAAAGGGAAAGAAAAAATGACTAGTTTTCAAACAACTGCTGATGAAATGAATGAATACTCCTACATCTTAAAAAATGCATTATCCATGGAACTGAGAGTAGATAATTCGAAAGTGGATCACATCGTGAAAATCATGGAGGATCTAGGCTTTAAAGGTAAAAACTCATGGGCCTCCATGCAATTATCCGACCATACTGTAATTGAGTTTTGGAAAAAAGAGCTTATTAAATCCTGAGTTCTCATATAAAAACGGCACTATTCAGGAACCATAACTTGACTTCATAGCGTTGCAATTCTGTATCTTTGAGCTGTAGTAAATCGGGAATCATTATAAAAGATCAAATTCGGCGGCGACAGTTGTATTTTCTCGTACGATATCCAGACTGGACTCGCATATGATAAGGGATTCATTTGAAACTTTGTCGCGTGTCCGTAAAAAAATAAACATACTCGACGAGAGGAGGCCGGTACGTGTTGCCCGTGAAGAAGGGTATCGCAATCAAGTTAGCGGTGTCGTGGACATCGAGCTCGATCCAACAGGGGATCTAGATGGTAATGATCCCTGCCAAATGGAGGATTTACTGCTAACATTACTTAAATGCAGCAAGAAGCTCCTTTGGAGGGTTCTCGTGGTAAACCCGCTTCCAGACATCACGTATATTCATTCGATTCGTTGCGATTCCATCCATCACAATAAAATTGGGAACCGGCTTACCGAGTACGGCAGAAAGCGCTGCTGTCGCTTCGGTTACACCCGCTTCATATACCGTCTGTGCGCCGATCCCCTTAATCATACCTCCCTTTGCCATTTCAATAGCTACATCCTTGCCTAGATCCACCGTGGTAATGATAAGGTCATTTCGTCCGGCTTTCTTGGCCGCTGTCAAGATCCCTTTCGTAGGAATATCCCAGACCCCCCAGATGGCTTGGATATCAGGATTGCGTAGAAGCATGCCGTAAGCGGCATTTTCTGCATCTGATTCGAAATCTGGTCCGGCGATACCCTGGGCTTCTGCAATTGTAATTCCTGGATACTTGCTAATGGCGTCTTTGAACGCCTCATAGCGGATTCTTGTTGTGGAAAAATCGGCCGCGTGGTAAATAACACCGATTCTACCTTTCCCTCCAAGTTCTTGTGCTATCAAGTGAGCCCCGCGAGCACCGTTCCCGTAATCATCCGGTGAAACAATGCTTACATAGTCTTTATTTGGCCTAAGTCCAAGTGCGGCCTGATTCATGAATACAATTTTAATGCCTTGATCCGCAGCTTTTTGGTAGACGGGTGCTGTAGCCACAGTATCAACAGGAATGGAGATCAGAATATCCGGTTTTTTAATCAAAATCGACTCTATATCGGCAATTTGCTTTACCGGTTTAAAATTCGCATCAGTAACAGCGACTACCTCGACACCCAGATCGTCAAATTGTTTCTTTAAAGCTCTAACTTGAACAACGCTCCAGTCGCTTCCCATGTACTGCATAGAGATCGCTGCTTTCAATTTCATGTTCCTAATCTTTTGTTTATCAGCCTCTGTTAGTATAACTTCAGAGGATGAGGCAGGCTTTTCTCCATTTGGTCCTCTCATTGGCGGTGACAACGAAAGATCAGCCAGCTCTTTATTCGGATTCGGATGTTTATCCGAATTATCATTGGAATCACGTTCTATTTTCAGTGGTCTCTCGATCAGATCGTTTCGGAATGGCTCTTGTTCGTCAATTCTTTTGAAGCAGGCGGTCGTACTCAATAGAATCAATAGCAAGATGGCATATTTCAGAACAATCGTGCAGGGTCTAACCGACATATCTTTTCCCCCTATATGCGATAATGGGCACCCTTACTCATTATTAGCTGTAATCGGGTGACGAATCATAACCCGGAATCCTGTAAGCTTATCGGTATCAATTTGAATACCATAACCGGGTCCAAAATGAAGTTGCATACGCTTATGAACATTCCTTAAACCAATTCCGCCATTATATTCATTCCCCACGGAGCGATCAAGCTCCAGCACAAGCTTATCCACAACACCTGGACCGTTATCTTCTATAATGAAAATCAGATCCTCGCCGTTTCTTTTAGCCGTCAATCGGATCTTCCCCTTACCTTCCGGAAGTCGATTAATGCCATGCTTAACCGCATTCTCCATAATTGGTTGCAAGAGCAACTTAATTATTTTTAGTTTCCTGATTTCCGGTGCAATTTGCACAAAGATTTGAAACGATCGATTGCTTCGGAGCAGCTCGATATCCAAGTAATTGCGCGCATGCTCAATTTCCCTCTCAACGGTCGTCCATTCTTCCCCATTGTTCAGACTGAATCGTAGCAGGTTGGCTAACTTTGTAACCATCGTCGCTATCGTCGTTTCATTCCCGGATTCCGCTCTCCATTTAATTGCATCCAGCGTATTATAGAAGAAATGCGGATTGATTTGGTGATTCAGCGTTTGCAGCTCTAGTTGTCTTTTATCCGATTCCATCTCTTTGGTCGTCTCGAGCAACTCAGTCATGCCGGTAACCATTTGGTTATATCCGCGAACAAGTTGCCCAATTTCATCTTGCCTGGAGTTGTATGAACGGAATTGAGTGAGTAGTCCTCTCCTGACTTCATTCATATGCAAGACCAGCTTTTTAATCGGAATAGTAAAAGTGCGTACAACTACAATAAGAAACAGGGTTATGACCAGCATGCTTCCTAATACGATCCAATAAGTAAAATCTTTAATCTGATCGATATTACCTGTTAATTCTTTACGCGGCACAGCCGCAACTAATTTCCAGCCAGCCTCATTAAGCTGGATTTCTGCTTTTTTCCAATCCTCTGTTGGGAAATACTCCTCATAGTAATATTTTTTGTTATAGAAGTCGGGTTGTGGGTGGGAGATAATGTAGTTCTCATGATCCACAATGATTAAAGTATAATTTTTAAAGGAAGACGGAAATGCCAGTGCATCACGCACAAAATATTCAGGTACTTGCAGGGTGACAACACCCAGCAAGTCTTTATCTTCAGAGTCGCGGACAGCTCTAACATAAATAAAAAGCGGTTTTTGCAGATTATTGTCCCATATATGCATCCAGTACCCTTTGTTCTTCAAAACTCTCGCACGATCAAAAAATTCAGCATTTGTTACCAAACCCGTAATTTTCATCAGTTTGAGATAATGAGGGTATTGCTCGATATTACTGGGAATCACATGCATTGTGTAAGGACTATTCAGCTGTGCGATGATCTGACTCATCCGATTGCTTAGCTCTACTTCATTCTCATAGGATTCAGGCGCCTTCAGGCTCAGCAAGCTCTGCATCGCTCTCGAAGCAACCATTCGATCAGTTTCATCTTCCACACTGGACAGAAGTTTAATAATTTGTTTGGCGTTCAAACCAAGATTATCCTGAAGAAATTGTGAAGTGACGGATTCGAGCGTTTCTCTCGATTTATCATAGGACAGTATGCCAAGCAAAGCGATAGGAATCAGCACGGCTAACGCCATAACCAGAAACATTTTGTTGAAAAGTGTATTAAAGCGGCTGCTTATTTTCATTTCCCATACCTATACTCTTTAGGAGTTTGCCCTGTCCGTCTTTTGAAAAGGTTTCCGAAATACTGCAGATCTCCATAACCGACATTCTCTGCAATTTCATAAATTTTCAAACCAGATTCTCTCAATAACACTTTTGCTCTTCCGATTCGGGTTTCGGTCATATAATCCATATATGTTTGACCCGTTTCTTTCTTGAACAGTTGACTTAACCAAACAGGATGTATACTAAGCTCTTCAGCAATAATATTTAATGTTAAATTCTCCATATATCTCGAAGTAATGATATCTTTAGCCCGTTCCACAATCGCGTTCATTGGTGAAACGTGTAATTGATTGCTCAGTTTCATTAGGTAGCCGATGAGCACAGTTTCATATTCCTCAATGGTCTTGCATTCGTCAAACGTTTCCCATACACTCATTGGTATTTCATCAAGCTCCCTAGAGGTCTCTTCGCTAAGAGCAATATGGATTTGGGAAATATAATTCAGGATCAGCCGTATGATATCCTCTCTTTTATCTGTCCCCTCAAGCAAAATGGTTTGTTGGATAAACTGAATCGCGGCATGCTTGATCAAATCTTCTTCCTTAAGATATATCATGGTCGCCATTTCTTCAGGGGATGAAACTTCAACCGATTCCGACTGCTTCGACGAAAAATAATAATCAGATTCAATTGATAAAGAATGGATTCGAAATGCTTTTAATGCTTCATTGTAAGCGGTATATATATTTTCAAACAAAGACTTTCTTGAGCTGACACCTAATGCAAGAGTAATTTTCTGGAACTGCTTGACGCGGTCAACGATAATTTGAACTAATGCTTGGATGTGTTCTGTTCCGGTCATCAGCACCCAACGATTCTTGGTGTCCTGTAAAAAAATAGTCGGTGAAAATTCTGCAATCAATTCCTTCATTATGTTACCAATTGCGAACGTCTGGAGTGAAAACTCACGACCAAGCGGTTTACCATCAGGGTAACCGGAAGTGTCAATCACAATAAGCGAATACGACTGATTCGCAAGCCACTCTATTTCCCATAAGCGCAGCCTCTCGTAGAGATGTTCTTCCAAAGGAGTCGTTCTCAAGCAAAAATCAATCAAATAGTTATCACGCATAGACCTGTTACCAATTTCCGCATACGATTTTTGCTGTTTTAACTGATAATCGTTAACTTTTTCCACTTGAATCAGACTAAGCGATCTACGAATTTTATCAGCGAATTCTTCTGTACTGAATGGTTTCAGCAAGTAATCAACGGCACCGAGACGGATGCTCCTTCTTGCATATTCAAAATCATTGTATCCGCTCACAACAATAACCTTGGGCTGGTAATATTCATCTGTAAAACGTTCCACCATATCCAGTCCTGTCATGCCAGGAAGCATAATATCGGTAACGATGAGGTCAGGACGATGTTCCTGTATGATTTCAAGCGCCTGTTCCGCCTGATTAGAAGTGAACAGCGTAAATTCCATGTCTATCGATTCAATTGTCTTCCTCATTCCCATTAATGCATTCGGTTCATCTTCAACAACAATCAGCTTCAACTGTTCCATCCTCCCTTAACAGATCATCGTAACTCATATACTAGACACCTGCCTAAACCTCGTCAACTCGAAAGGAATGGAATAAGCTCGTACATTTATTGGAAAAACCCCAGCAAGAGAGCGGCTCCCATGTTTCCGCATCCTTACTGAGGGTGATTAATTACATTATAAGTGCTTACATGTGATCATAAACTTTTTTGTTAAATTCCCTTACAGGGCTAACGAATTCTTCGTACGGCTCATCGAATGGATCCTTGATGCCCCATCCTCTCGCTTTATTCTCAATATGAGCACACCAGTGCCAGCCAAGGAACCATGGCTCCTCAAGTACCGCGCGAATTGATTCCCTATAGTCATGTCCGCGGTCTGCCTGACACTTGAGCTCGCTTACGCGATTTGGATTCATCTTTGTCTGGCACCAGTTGCCGATATCCGCGATAATAACCGGTTTATCGATGAACGCCTGCCATTTCGCCAGATCTTCCTTCATCTGCTGGTAACCGGCCTCGTTGTTGCTCGGGAAATACTGAACGGATAGTACATCCACATAAGGTTTAGCCGCTGACAATACTTCATCCGGAATTCCTTTATTGCCGTTATATCTGTCACCTAGAATTAGATGGTTGGGATCATATTTCCGGATGTGTTTCGTAATCGTCTCATAATATTTGGAAGCGACGCCGAAGAGCTTTGCATTTCGTTCTTCCTGGGTCAATCCTTCCAAACCCTTGAAGTCTCTTCCGCTTGCATGGAGAAGCCAGCCGGGAATATCTACCAGGAAATATCCGATAAGATTCTTACTTTCCGCGTGGTCTGCGCAAATGCTTCTTGCTAAATACTCGCAATACATATCAAACTCTTTGGAGAATACGTCCGGGTAAGCAGGTTGGCCGTTCCAGTCCTCAATTTCTGAAACCCGAATTTGCAGGCAGTAAGGCATATCCGCAACCTTATAGTCCGCAGAAGACCAACTTGCAGAATGTCCCAGGTTGATCGGATCCCCGAACCAATCCAGAGCAACGCCCCAATCTCCGCTGATGTAGTCTCCCGTCCAGCCAATCGTATTGAAGCCCCAATCCTTCAGATCTTTAACCAAACCGTTCTTTATCCAATTTTCCCTGGATCCGTACTTTTGTTTCCAAATATCGAAATTATGATCATACTTCAAGTTCGTTTCATCCGTATGATTAACGCCGATGGTGATGAAAGCTCCACCGTCAGGATCGACCATAAACCATTTATCGTCGGCTCTTTCCAATCTAAAGTAGCCTGTTGCTTTAAATTGTTGCTTTTGCGTTCCGCCATATGCAGTCACTTTTGACATTGTTGTATTCGCTCCTTTTGGAATTGCTTATTTAAATTGAATTTTTTCATCTAATCCATGTAAGCCTCTCTACTTAACTGCACTTATAAGTTCTTTCGGCGGATCTTCATGGTACACACGTTTCCAGGTTTCCAGAATATTCTTTTTATCCGTAGAAATACCATCCATTGCAATAAAAGGAGGTACCGGTTTGCCAATCATGGCGAGTGCTGCTGCTTTGGCTTCCGTAATTCCGGCATCGTACACCGTCTGTGCGCCTAACCCTTTCACAATCCCGCCTTTTGCCATCTCAATCGCGACGTTTTTGCCTAAATCTACAGTGGTAACAAACACATCCTTCTCACGTCCTGCGTTACGAACTGCAGCGATGATGCCTTCTGCCGGCACATCCCAGATGCCCCAAATCGCTTTGATGTCAGGATCTCTTAGCAGCATGGCTGCAGCTGCCTTCTCAGCATCCCCCGTGAAATCAGGACCGCCGATTCCCTGCTTTTGTGCAATCGTAATTCCAGGGTAGCTTTCCAAGGCTTTTTGGAACGCTTCGTATCGGATAGTAGTCGTAGGGAAATCAGCTGCGTGATAGACAACACCGATTTTACCTTTGCCGCCTAATTCACGCGCGATATAGTGGGCTCCTCGAGCCCCATTTCCATAGTCATCCGGAGAAACGATTGTGACGTAATCCTGGCCCGGCTTCAAGCCTTCTGCTGCCTGATTCATGAATACAATCTTAGCCCCCTGTTGAGCGGCTTTTTTATATGCAGCTGTCATTGCTACAGCATCTGTTGGAATCGAGACCAGAATATCCGGCTTTTTTGCCATTAGAGTTTCAATATCCGAAGTTTGCTTATCTGGCTTGAAATTAGCATCTGTTACCCCAACCACCTCAACACCCATCTTGGCGAATTGCTCTTTCAGCGCTTTGACTTGTGTAACAGACCAATCATTACCCATGTATTGCATGGAAATAGCTGCTGTTAGCTTCTTTTCTTTAACCTTCTGCAAATCATCATCCGTCATCTGGATAGTAGATGCCGGAAACGGTTCCTCACCGTTCTGCCCCTTGGTCATCGGCTTCGCATCCAGCTTCGCCAGTTCCGTGTTAGGATCAATACTCATTTTCGCATCGTTGGCGGTTGCACCCGCTCCCGGCTGCTTACTCGCACTAGCCGACTGCTCTTTGCTTGCCTTTTCAGGTGCAGTGCTTGCAGTCTGATTACCCTGATTACCGCATGCTGCCAGTGTAACCATTAGAATAAGTGCGCCTAGCAGTGAAAGTTTATTCGTTTTTCTTTTCATCTGCATTCCCTCCATTTTTCTTAGTTCGCTCGATATTACTTCCAGCTGAGTTGTAAATAACCCCAATTATTCCATCCATCCTAAGAAAGTGCTCAAATTGATTTGAGCGGCATTCCCCCCTCTCGATGCACAACCACCTTGAACATCTGTCAGGAAATGACCTCTACCGATTGCCAGGTGCCGGTTTCCGCACTTTTGACGACCGCATCGATAATGAGCATAATATTGCAGCCCTCTTTAAAAGAAGCAACAGAGTTAGAGCGTTCCTTCTTTCCATTCACCGCATCGTAGAAGTTTTGCATCATGTTTTTAATGCTTTCCGGCCATCCTTCCTCATGGCCTCCCGGGTAGTGGAGGAACGGATAGGCCTCTTTTTTTACCAGTCCAGGATCCCGGAGTATCTTTTCCCCTGGTCGATCCCGATAACCTACATCCAGCCTGAAAGACTCTTCTTGTTTCCAACTGCTTGATGCGATTGAACCGTCAATACTCAGCTCCAGCGCATTCTTCTTCCCTGCTGATATTTGGGATACCGTAAATACACCTCTGACACCGTTTTCAAACTTAACCAGCACTGAACAATAATCCTCTGTTTGAATATCAATGGGCTCGGTTTCTACTTGATTCCCGGTTTCGAAGGTGGCCTGACGGTTTTTCGGCTTATATCGCTTTGGAATCACAATGGACGTATCCGCTAACACTTCTGAAATCCGTAATCCAGTCACATATTGGGCGAGGTCGAACAGATGAGAACCGATATCCCCGATGGCACGCGTTCGTCCGCTAAATTCCGATTCAATCCGCCAATTATAGTCGGTGTCGTACAATAACCAATCCTGCAAGTAGCTTCCTCGCACAAGCCTGACATCTCCCAAATCCTTGTCCTTGATCATACTGCGCAAATGCTGGACCATCGGAAATTGTCGGTAATTGAAATTTATCCCGCTAACTACGCCTTTCTCTTTCGCAAGCAGATATAGTTCTTTCGCTTCTTCGCTTGTCAGCGTTAAAGGCTTCTCAGATAGCAAATGTTTGCCATGATACAAAACCTGCTTATTGATTTCAAAATGCACATGATTCGGCGTACAATTATGAACGACATCAATATCCGGATCCTTAAGAAGATCCAAATAGTTCCCATATGCTTTCGGCACATGTAACGACAGGGCGGCTTCTTCTGCTTTTTCCTGTCCGGTAAGCGCTATCGCCACAAGTTCAACATTCCCCATCCGTCTAATAGCCTCGATATGGGCTTTACCGATGAATCCCGCTCCTATTACAGCGGCTTTGATTTTTCGCATAATCGTATCCTTCCCGCTATTTACTTATCGCTTTACGTCCAAAAGCAACAGCTAGAATGATAATTGCTCCCTTGACGATCATTTGCTGACTTACATCCAGCCCCATAATGATCAAGCCGTTGTTAATTGTGCCAATCATCAAAGAACCGATGACAGTACCGATTACCGAGCCCACGCCTCCGAACAAGCTGGTCCCTCCCAGAATGACGGCGGCGATCACAGACAATTCGTCCCCTTCACCAAAGGTGTAACGGCCGGAGTGCATCCGTCCCGCATACAGCATGCCAGCCAACCCAGCTGCCATGCCGGAGCCAATCAGGACATACAGCTTCGTTTTGGCTACATTCACCCCGGAAAATCTGGCTGCACTTTGATTTCCGCCCGTTGCCAGGGTTCTGCGTCCGAAGGCCGTTTTGCGCAGCACGACATGACCGAGAGCAACCGCAATCAATGTCCAAAACAACAAAACGGGAATGCTGCCGATATTACCGGAGCCGAAGATAAATGCATAGGAATCATTTGTAATCGGCACCGGCGCTGTGCCAGTAATCCACATCGCCAGACCTTTGGTTATTCCCATCATGCCGAGAGTCACCAAAAAAGATGGAATAACAACCTTGGTTACTAGCAGCCCGTTAATCAAACCGATGATCATACCTGTGCCCAATCCTGCAACCAGCGCGCCGATGATACCGAATCCGGACTGAAGCGCCAGCGATGTTGTTAATGACGATAGGGCTGCAATAGAACCGACCGACAAATCGATCTCCGCTGAACTAATAACAAATGTCATTGCAACCCCGACAATCGAAATAATTGCCGTTTGGCGAATGATGTTTAACAAATTATTGGCGGTCAAAAATCCGTCATCACTTAGCGCTGCTGAGAAATATATAAGCACGCCTACAAATGCGATATAAACGATATACTGTCTCCAATTAAATTTTGGGACGAGCGCCAACTTAGAAACATCCTGGGCAGACATATCAGCTACTTTAGAAACCTTGGATTGCATGCTCCAAATCCCCTTCCGAACAGATTTCCTCACGCTTAAATTGCTTCAAGACTTTACCTTCATGAAAGACAAGTACCCGATCGCTAACAGCAAGCAGTTCTGTCATTTCGGAGGAAACCAGTACAATACTTTTCCCCTCATCGGCCAATTCGCGTACGATTTCGATAATCTCCATCTTAGCTCGTATGTCAATCCCGATGGTCGGCTCATCAAGAAGAATGACCTCTGGTGAGTTTGCGAGCCATTTGGCGAAAACAATTTTTTGTTGATTACCGCCTGATAACAAGCGGGATTCTTTATAAATAGAGTCTGTTTTGATATTCAGCTTCTGAACCCATGCTTCGGCTATTTTCTTTCCTTCGGCATCGTTCACTAGACCGTTTGTGATCTTGTTGAGAGACGGAAGTAAAATGTTATCTTTCACTTCATGCTCCAGCACCAGGCCTTGTACCCTTCGGTCCTCCGGCACTAAAGCCAGTCCATTATTGATTGCATCCTTTGGAGAGCGGATCATGGCCCTCTTCCCCTTTAGGAAAATCTCACCTTCAATGATAGGATCGATTCCGAAGATTGCCCGCAGCGTCTCCGTTCGCCCGCTTCCCATCAAACCGGCGATCCCCAACACCTCCCCCTGCTTTAGCTCAAAATTAACACCATTAACGCGGTTATTCGTCTTCAGGTCTTTGACCTCCAGAATGACATCGTCCGAAACAATAGCCTTGCGCGCTTTCCATTCGAATCTATCGAGGTTTTTACCAGCGATGTGCGCAACGACGCTTTCCATATCCAATCGGCTGATTTCTTCTGTGATGATATGCTTGCCGTCTCCCATAATCGTAATCCGGTCGCATATTTGAAAAATTTCTTCCATGCGATGCGAGATATAAATAATAGAGATCCCTTTTTGCTTTAACCTTTCCATAAAGGCAAAGAGGACTTCCGTTTCTTTTTTAGTCAATGAAGACGTCGGTTCGTCCATAATCAATATTTTCGTTTCCTTGGACAGCGCTTTCGCAATTTCGGTCATTTGCCAATATCCTACTCCGAGATCTGCAACCATATCATTCGGTTTTATGTCTACATTTAACTCATCGAGAAGAGTTTGGGTAATCTGTGCGCATTTCTTATCATCGATAAATCCAAGGGCTGTCCTCGGTTCTCTTCCCAGAAAAATATTTTGCGCGACTGTTAATGTCGGAACGAGACTGAATTCCTGAAAGATCATGGTCACGCCATGAGCTTCAGCATCACTCGGCTTTTTAATCTGAACTTGGGAATTATTGATATGGATTTCACCCTTATCCATATCATAGACGCCTGTCAATATTTTCATCAAAGTTGATTTACCTGCTCCATTTCCACCCATTAAAGCATGAACCTCTCCCTTTCTGAGTTCAAAATGGACAGCATCAAGCACTTGAATTCCATTGAACGACTTGGAGATATGACGCATTTCCAAAAATGGTCTTTCCATAAGTACTCCTTTTGTAAGGATATACCCGGGGCCTCTAATCTTCCCGAGCTATCCTTATACTTGTAGATTCTAAAGGGTTTTGACCCATTTTCCGTTATTTGCGGATTCAAGAATTGCATCGGAAATCACACTGATTCGATATCCGTCATAGAAGTTTGGTGAAACGTCTGTGTTATTCACAATTGCCGAAATGAAATCATGCGTTTCGATAATCTTCGTCTCGCCATAACCGATGCCTAATGCAGGAATCGGCCATAATGCGGCACCGTAAGGATGGTTAGGCCCTGTGTAAATCGTTCTGAAGCCCCTTCTGTCATCCGGATCATCAGAAAAGCAAACCTGCAGCTCATCCCGGCGTTCGTAGTTGAAAACAATAGAGCCCTTCTCACCATGCACTTCAAAGGTCAAAAAGTTATTGCGCCCCCATGCGTTCCGGGTTGCTTCAATGCTGCCTACCGCACCATTCTCAAACCGGAGCAGCGTACTGATCTCGTCGTCCACATCCACCGCTTCTTTTTTCACGTCGACAGCAGCTTTAACGGTACCAAGCTTATCAATGGAACCGGATTGGATCGGACGTTCCTTGACCCATGTGTTCGCTACCCCCATAACTTCACTGATTTCGCCTACCAGATATCGTGCGAAGTCAATGACATGTGTTCCGATATCCCCCAGAGCACCCGAGCCGGCAATGTCCTTACGGAACCGCCAGGAAAGCGGCGAATTCGGATCAGCTGACCAGTCCTGAAGATAAGTACCCCGGAAATTCAACACTTTCCCAATCGACCCTTCCTCGATGTATTTCTTTGCCAGTGCAACAGCAGGTGTTCTGCGATAATTGAAGGCGACCATGTGTTTCACACCCGCCTCTTTCACCGCATCCAGCATTTGCTTAGCCTCTTCAGTCGTTCGGGCCAGAGGCTTCTCAGAGATGATATGCTTCCCAGCTTTAGCTGCAGCGATAGCAATTTCTGCATGTGTGTTATTCGGTGTTACGATATCAATGATATCAATATTCGGATCTTCAACGACGCGTCTCCAATCCGATGAATAGGATTCAAAGCCATAACGGTCGGCAGCAGTTTTGGCCAATTCGTCGTTGATATCTACTACCGTTTGCCGATGAGGGATGGCAGGTGCCGGCCAAAAAAACATCGGCATTCCCGCATACGCCAAGGAGTGTGCCTTTCCCATAAATCCTCCGCCAATCATAGCTACATTTAATTTTTTCACTTAACTCGCTCCCTTGTGCATAATTTGGTAAAGTTTATTTAATCAACAGTAAACAGGTTATCCAAGTAAGCCTTACTAAGCAATGCGCCCTTAAGCGGATCCTGATAGCTGTCTAACTCCACCGTAATCCATCCCGAATAATTAGCTTCTCGTAGCGCTGCTTCCATCTCTACAAAGTTTTGATTACCTTCCCCAAGCGGCAAAAACGCCCCGTATCGGTAGTCTTTAAAGTGGATATATTTGATTCTCTCCGAGTATTTCTTAATTACTGCCAGCGGGTTACCGCCCCCTGCTTCTACATGCGCTGTATCCGGGCATAAATGAATCGAAGTCATGCTCATGATCTTATCCAATTGCTCCGGACCCTGAACGATTGTGCCGAGGTGAGGATGATAGCTTGGGATCAGACCGTATTTCTCTGCAAGCTCGACCATTCTATCCAAGCCCTGTGCCAGTTCAACATAATCCGCTTCTAAGATCCCTCCTCCTCGTATTGCTCCGCCACCAATCACAAGATGCTCCGCTCCGAGCTCGGAAGCTAATTTCGCAACCTTCTCCAATTTCCGGAATTCATCATCCTGTATATCCTTATAAATAAAATTAGCACCTGTATAAACAGCGATTAACAATAAGCCATGATAAAAGAGTAAACGACGGAACTCATCTGGACGATCTTCGTACTGCATCAAATTTCCGTCAAATAATTCGATTCCTTTATAGCCCGCCGAGGCAATGTCTTTTATCGCCTGTTCCGTGGAGCCGTTAGCCATATAGTAAAGATCATTGACTGAGGTAACTCCGGCAGGATGGCCTACGACTCCGCCCCAGGTATTCGTTTGGTAGCCTAATTTCAAGTTGCGAACCTCCCTTTTATGAATAATATGAATGATTCAAGAGCAGCTTTTATACTTGCTATGTATTCATTTTAGCTCTATTAGAATTCTTAAATAATAGGGTGATCTTAATGTTTCCTCCTGTTTTTTTAGTGAGTTTATAAATTAACAAGTATTGATATAATTAGTTGGACTATTTAGCCAAGACAGATTGGGTCAACTCACTTCGGTAGAAAAGGTTCACCTACGAATCGCAACAAGTGTGAGAACCCACACTTTATACAAACAGCTACATGTTGTGGATTCTCAAATGGCCCAGTCATTAAAATCCCACCTTTGAATGGGGGCACTGACTGTAGGCCGTGTAGTTGTCCGATGAAAATAAAGTATTAGACTGGAATCGTTGATTTGCCGCTGTTTTTAGGGGTAGAGGATCAGCTGCTTTTAAGAAATAAGTATTAGACTAAAATCCACAATAACGAAAGGCAGTCTTAAGACTTGGAAAATAAAGTCGTAGACTGCCCCTTATTATTGAGCTATCAAATCCGCTAGCGGAATAGACAAACTGATTTTCAACGAAATCTATCACAGGGGATCGCCGGCAGAATGACGTAAACCATTTTGTGTTCTAACATCAGGTGCGGTCTCGGTTTTAGTCTTCGACTGCCTGATAGACCGTGGTCCAGAAGTCATGGATAACCCGCGCTGAATCTGGGGTGGACATCCCGACCTGGGTGAGCAGGATTCCGGTGAGCTGTTTGTCTGGGTCGGCGTAGGTCGAGGTGCCGCTTCCGCCGTCCCAGCCGAACTGGCCGATGGGCGCGTAGTCGCCGCGGTAGGTGCGCACTGCCATCCCCATGCCCCAGCCACCGTGCTGCCCTTGGCCGAATGATATATGGACGTTGTTAGTAGCCATTTCGTTTCGGACGGCTTGTTGCTCAGGCGTTAGGCGATTGGTGGTCATTAGCTCAACGGCGGCCCGAGACAAGATCCGTTTGCTCTCGTGCATCCCTTTGTTCAGCAACATCCGGAAGTAGGCGTGATAGTCGTCGACTGTGGAGGAAAGTCCACCACCGCTGCTCTCGAACGCCGGAGGCTGGCTATGGAGTCCCCCTTTGGCCTCGTCCCACACGATGAACTCTCTGGTTTGCGGATCGGGGGCGTAGAGGGGCGGCAGCCGGTCGATCTTGTTTTCGGGCACATAGAAACCGGTGTCTTTCATGCCCAGCGGATCGAGGATACGTTCGCGTAGGAACGTTCCATACGACTGGCCCGTGACTCTAGAAACGAGCACGCCGAGTAGATCGTTGCTGATGTTGTATTGCCAGCGTTCTCCGGGCTGGTACTGCAGCGGAAGCGCCCCAAGGCGGCGCATCCACTCATCCGGTTCGGGCATCGGCGGTACATTGAGCGCGAGATTGTTCTCGAGGATCGCGTTCATGATCGGAGTGCCCAGCGCCGTAAAATCCAAACCGAGCCCGAACGTGGAGGTTAGCAGATCCCGTACGGTAATCGGCCGCCGTGCTGGCACAGTATCATCTAGCGGACTGTCGGGTCGTTTCAGCACCTGCCGATTGGCAAATTCAGGCAGCCATTGCTCTACCAGGTCATCCAGCCGCAGCCGGCACTCGTCGAGCAGGATCATCGCCGCCGCGACCGCAACCGGCTTGGATGTCGACGCCATCCGGAAGATCGTGTCCCGGCGCATCGGCGCGCCACCATCATGGCGCATCGTCCCGATCGCTTCGACATGCGTCTCACCGCCCCGGCTGACCAGGGCGACCAGCCCGGGAATCTTCCCTGACTCGACATGCCGTGCCAGCACCTCTCGCATTCTGCGCAGCCCTGTTTCGGAGAAGCCAACAGCATTCTTCATATTTTCCGACGAACTAAAATTTTCTGTTAAGACTTCTGTGTCCTTGAAAGACTTTCGCAGACCTTTCACTTCAATTGCATTTTCCATCCCGATATCCCCCTTTTACTTTTTTTTATCCATAACCTTTTTCATAGTCTTATTAGCTTCTTGGTCAACAGATGCTTGATAGATGTCAGCGTAAGTTTTTGAATCTTTGATTAGATCGTCGCAGAAAGCCGCTACGTCACTGCTCGTCACTTCAAGCACGCCTTTCCCCAAGGCCGCGCCCTCTTCAAAAAGATCGATAATCCCCGAGAGCAAACCCGTCCCGTTTGTTAGCTCAACAGGGCCGACCTTAAAGAGATATTTTTGAATCTCTTTATAAACTATTTGATAATCTTGCGGGAGCGCTTTGACACGCGCCACGTGCGCTCGCCACACTTTTTTGCCTTCGATGATATCTCGTATACTCATCATTTTACCCTCCTATTTACCTAATTTTTTAGCGATATTATTGTAGAGTTGCTCACGCCACTTGTCGCGAAAAGACTTTGCCCCTTCTTCGCCGGCCAGCGCTGAACAGAAGCCTTTGATATCGTCACCCAAAACCTCTTGGACACGCTGACCGTCCGCCGCCGTTTCTTCGAGCAGACCAAGCACACCTTCAAGAATTGGCAAGAGGTTGCGACCGGAGAAATCGGAGTAGTGCCAAATGTTGGCCCAAACTTCTCCCCATGCCGCTTGATAATCAGCCGGCAGCTTTTTGACTCGCGATTCAAAAGAATTCAATTCTTTAGTCATGTCGCTGCCAGTGATCTTTTCCCAAAAATTCATGATTTTTTCTCCTTTAACTCGTTAATTTTTGATGATACGAACTCCCATTTTTCCCAGAACCGCCGCAGCTCCTCGCGTCCCGCGTCGTTGATCGCGAAGAACTTACGCGGCGGTCCCATGTCGGAGGGCTTCTTGGTGATCTCCACCAATTTGTTTTTTTCAAGCCGGATCAGGATGGTATACACCGTTCCCTCCACAACATCTGTAAAGCCGAGGGCGGTCAGCCGCCGCGTAATTTCGTAGCCGTAGGTTTCTTTGCGGCTTATAATTTCAAGGACACAGCCCTCAAGCGCCCCTTTGAGCATTTCCGTTAGATTTTCCAGCACAATCACTCCTTGCTATTCTGTATCACTGGTATGAAGTATTACTTACTACAGCTATAAAGTATCACGTAGTAGTTTATTTGTCAATTGCGTTTGCTCTGATATGGATTTTACATTTTCAACTATAATGCCAATTAGCTCAATGCCCAGCAGTATATATACACAAAATGCCTAAATTTTATGTACATGTCTATGCCCTTCGAACATGGATCAGGTATCTCAAGAATTAAATTTAGGGAAAGGGTGCAGTCCGTGAGATTTCGCGACCTTTCAGCGCCGTCGGTGGGAGTCTAATACTTTATTTTCTCAGTCTACAACTTTATTTTCGCAGTCTAATACTTTATTTTTCGGTCTAATACTTTATTTTCACTGAACAGTAGTAGTAATTCCTCCACCCCTGAATTTTTGGATTCAGCCATTCCACATGTTCGAGAAATGACTTATGCCTCATGTTCGGCAGTGCGAGACGTTCTTTCACGACCTCCCGGATACGTTCTTCCGCTTCCCGGGTTAGCCACTACTGGGTTGTTTAATACACCTTCCCTTGGGAAGTTTCTGCTTTCGTTTTGCACACGACGATCAGATCATGCCGCTCCTCTTGCGCCGGAGGATTCTTCACTGCCGCTCCAAGTTCTTAGCAGCTTCCGTGGCCATCGTCTAATTAAACGAGACTCGGCTTCCTCTTGTCCCTCTTGCGAGGTCGATACGCTTCCACGTACAGACAGATTTCGCCATACACAGGTATCCTAGCTACACGGGGGCTCGCCCCTCCCGTGACCGTACTTTCACCGGCTAGAAGATGCGTGCTTAGCTGGGCACGCCATAATAGAAAAAACAAGGTCAGACGTCTTTTAGCCGTCTGACCTTGTTTTTTCTCTCGTCATTCATATTGCCTAAATAGGGAATTACGTAAGCCCATTTAATAATCGTCTTCCGTTTATTAACCCTTTAACGAACCTGCCGTAATACCCGAGATGAAATTTTTTGCAGAAAAACAAACAAATCACCCTGGGTATGGAAGTAACCACGACTACAGTCAACAGCATTCGTCGCCACGGCCAACGGTCACCGCCATCGATTTTAGCCGATTCATAGAGTTCGTTCCGAGTTGATTAAATAACCCGGCACCATCAAATTAGGAGTTCCGTCTTGATTCCAGAACAATTTCTGAACTCGCATATGACAATTTGATATTATGGAATTTACGAATAAATTAGTCAACCATTATTCCCTTATTCAGTTAAAGCGCACCTTAAGCATTCAACTTCTACTGTCATCCATTGGCAAGTGTATTTTCTCTCATCTCTTTCTCCTTTTGAAACATAAGTTTTTGTTCATTTTAACATCCATATGCTCTTTAATCCCAATATCGGTACCAAGCCCACGTGAGTACAGGGATGGATCGCCTATCACGATGGCGTATTCAATACCCTCACCTGTCGAGTCCATGCCTTTCAGACTCACACGGCCAATCATCCGCTCGTTTATAAATATGGCGTAATAACTAGCGTCGGTACGGTTAATCTTTTTTGCCAGTATTTGGTCAATTCTTCGATCGTGTAGGGGTGAAACGTTTTGGCGTTCGCAGTTTCATGCAACTCACGGTTATTATACCAGTCCAGCATGATGGGAACATCTAAAAGGGCGATACGCCGGTAAGACCATGCTAATATCTCCATTATTAATAGGGCTCCTCATGTTATTATTAATAAAAGTAAAATCCTACCTGCGATTTGTATTTTTGTGTTCTCGTTTTCCGGTAGTTGAAGTCAATCGCAGAAGTGCTCCCACAAGTGGGATACTACCTAAATAGTCTTGAGCTCCTAGTTGCTTATCGTTTCAACTTCGGCAGCGAGCACATATTTGATATTCTTGATTTTGCTATAAACCGTCGTCGTACGATGTTTGTCTGCGGTTGAAATAACTAATTGTATTTGTTGGTTCTCGTTCAAGTCTTTGATTTTGATATGCTTCACCTTTATGTATTCCGCGCAGATTTCATCAATAAGTGTGGACATATCCCCATCAGGACTGAATACAATATTGACAGCCAAATCCTTTTCCCTTAACTTTCTTGGGCCTAGCAGCTTGATAAATATCGGAAACAGATTGATAGCCAAAATAATGAGAATGACGGCTATAGTCGCCTCTAGAAAAAATCCTGCTCCAGTTGCGATGCCAAGAGCGGATGCTGCCCATACCAAAGCCGCTGTCGTTAGTCCCGAAATAATCTCATTACTACGTCTTAAAATAACACCCGCCCCTATAAAACCTACTCCGCTGACGATTTGAGCTGCTAATCTCATAGGGTCCATATTCGTAAATCCAGGAATGGAGTATTTTTGAACAGCTCCTATAGATACAATAGTGATCAAGCAGCTCGCTACTGAAATCACCATACTCGTTTTCAAACCTAATGGCTTATGTTTGAGTTGGCGGTCTATCCCGATCAGCAAGCCTAATAATAGCGCCATGCTAAGCTTCTCCAATACAAGTAGGCTCATATCTGATCCCCATTTCTCCAAATAAATGAAGAGTAAAACCCCGTGAACCGGGGCTTTACTCATAGTATGTTATGTTGTTACAGAGATTCCCTGTCTTGCAACAAAGCTTTCAGCTTGCCAGGGAAATCCGTAATGATGCCTGTAACCCCAAAATCAGTTAACTTCAGCAGATCTTTTACTTCGTTGGCCGTATAAGGGTAGACATAAAGCCCACTCTCTGTCGCCTTCAGCACATCCTCCAAATCCAACATTTGAAAGTAAGGATGAAGTGAGTACACCTCCACATCAAAGCTACGTGCGTATGCGGTAGGATCAAGCAATGCGGTTTGATACAAAAGACCAATTTTAGCTTCAGATTCCATTTGTTTTATCCTTCTGACACACTTATGGTCGAAAGATGAAACGATTACATTACTCAAACGTTTACGTCTGCGCAGAAATTCAACTAACTTACGCTCTATTCTGCCTTCATATGCGTGCTTAACTTCCACGTTAATCATAATGTTATCGGGTACTAGATCAAACACTTCATCCAAAGTAGGCACAGTCTCCCTTTTGAACTCCTCACCAAACCAATGACCAGCATCAAAGGTTTTGATTTCCGATAAGCTTTTCTCTACAATTAGGCCTTTCCCATTTGTAGTCCGGTCTAACGTCATATCATGGCACACGACGATTTCCTCGTCGGCGGTCAAATGAATGTCAAGCTCAATCCCTTCGCATCCCTGTGTTAACCCTAACCGGAAGGAAGCGAGCGTATTTTCTGGAGCCATTCCTTTGGCCCCACGGTGTGCAATAATCATTGGTTTATTAATAAGCATTCCTTTTTCCTTTCCAGCTTGTGGACTCAAGCCTTTCCTAATATTTACTTGACTGTTTTGTTATACGTTTGTATCTTCGATGTGATTTCTTTTTCCGCTGCATCCAATGCTTCCTTCGGTGACTTCTTGTTGTTGAGCACTTCTTCGATCGCCCCTTCTACAATTTGTCTTGCTTCAGGGAATACCCCCATTACCGCCCCCTGCGTTGCCGTGTTCAACTTCGTTTGGTGCAGTTGATCAATCGCTGTCTGGAACTGAGGAAACTTTTTCAGATTTTCCTTTACAATGTCTTCGTCATAGGCTTTTTTGGTAATTGGGAAGTATCCCGTATTGACGTGCCAGTAAGCCTGTTCTTTAGGTGTAGTCAAAAATTTGATGAAATCCCACGTGGATTTTTGTTCATCATCTGGGCGGTTATTCATGATCCATAAGCTGGCTCCACCGACGATAACACCGCCATCTTTCGCATCTGTCGGTTTCGGCAAGAAGCTGGTCCCGACTTCGAATTTGCCGCTGGCGCTGTCAACAAGTCCCTTAAGTGCCGCTGTGGATTCCAGAATCATACCTACTTGACCTGCGGAAAATGCTTTTTTGGAATCGTCCGTTTTGCGTCCTAGATTGTTAGCCGCTTTGGTGTCGATCAGATCTTTCCACCATGTCAGTACCTTCACACCTGGCTCCGTATTCACCAGAGATTGGGTTGCATTAGATGTCCGACCATTTCCATTGTTTACGTATTCGGCGCCCTGATTGGCAAAGAACTGCTCCATGAACCAGCCATAAATAGCAAAGTTTGCCCCAGTAGCTTTACCAGATTTGGAAATGGCATCTGCAGCAACTTTTAATTCCTCGAAAGTTTTTGGCGGTTTCGCAGGATCAAGGCCAGCAGCTTTAAATAAATCTTTGTTATAATAAAGAACCGGATTCGACGTGTTGAACGGCATCGAGTAAAGTTTGCCACCTAACGTATAGTAACCAGTGATGTTGGGCTCAAGCTGTGACAAATCCCACTTATCCGCATCAATGAAGCTTTGCATCGGAGTAATTGCTTTGGAATCAATCATGAAGCGACTGCCTATCTCATACATCTGGACAACCGAAGGTCCTTCGCTTGTACCCATCGACGCCTTTAGCTTGCTAAGCAAGTCGTCGTAATTTCCTTGATACACCGCTTCTACCTTGATTTTATTCTGAGATGCGTTGTAATCGGCGACCAGTTGATCAACAACTTTCGTATTTGCTCCTCCCATCGCATGCCAGAAAACGACTTTCTTCGGACCGCTAGCTTCAGCTGCTCCCGATTTCGTTGCCTCTGGTTTCTTGCTTTCTGTACCTTCCCCCATATTTACGCTGCATGCCGCAAGTAAAAGCATCGTTACCACTAAAACTAAACCCGTAAGCCCTTTTTTTCCCATTGTTTCTATCTCTCCTCGCTTAAAGTGGATAAATATCTATGATAAACCTGTTTGATAACAGGTGGATCATTGCTCGCTTAACCTTTTACAGCACCTGCGGTAATTCCACGTACTAATTGTTTCACACCTAATGCCAATAAAAGGAAAGAAGGTAGCAGAACGATCGTAACTCCCGCCAAAATCAAATTCCACGACATGACTTCTGCATGCTGCAGCATAGAAACCCCAATTTGTACAGTTCGCATTGACGCCCTATTTGTAATTAACAGAGGCCATAAATAATGATTCCAGTGTGTAAGGAAAACATAAACCGCTAAAGTAGAAAGTGCAGGACGAGATAGCGGAAGTACGATAGAGAAGAAATTTCGGAGATGCCCGCATCCGTCAATTTTTGCTGCATCAAACAGCTCATTAGGAAGCTGAAGGAAAAACTGGCGAAGCAGGAATACCCCAAAGGCCCCAGCCATAAACGGAACGATCAGCCCCTGGTAGCTGTCCATCCATCCCCAATTTTTGATGGTCAGATAGTTAGGAATAATGGTAACTTCCCATGGAATCATCATGGTCGACAGAAATATGGCGAACAATACTTTCTTTCCTTTGAAATTCAGAAATGAAAAAGCGTAGGCAGCCAAACTAGACGTGATAACCTGACTTACCGTAATCCCCGAAGATACAATAAAGCTGTTCAGGATAAAGCGCACGATTGGAAAGCCCGAAATAGCGTTCTTAAAGTTTTCAAGATATAACTGAGAAGGAAATAATGGCGGTGGAAAGTTAGAAACTTCCTTCTCTGTCATAAACGATGAGGATACCGTAAATAACAGTGGATACAGAACGACAAGGGCCAGCACAACTAGCAACATGTAATTCAGGGTGGGTGTGATCCTTTTCGCAATCATTGATAATGCACCTTCTTTTCTAAAACTTTAAACTGCACCACAGTCAAGATCATGATAATCACGAAGAGAACCAAAGCCTGCGCGCTGCCGATACCGAAACGAAAATTAACAAAAGCGTCCTGATAAATGGAATACACCATCACATTGGTCGAATTCATAGGACCACCCTTTGTCAAAATATGAATTTGTCCAAAGGCCTGGAAAGCGCCGATCACGGACACAATAAGAGCGAAAAAAATCGTTGGTGACAGAAGCGGCAGAACGATTTGTATAAATGTCCGCATCGGGTTTGAACCGTCTATTTTAGCGCTTTCATAAATTTCTTCCGGAACTCCTTGAAGACCGCTTGACAGCACAATGAACAGAAACCCCATATTCATCCATATTGTCAGTAGCGATATAGAAAACAGTGCCCACGAAGGGCTTGTTAACCAAGGAACCGGATTGATGTGTGCAATGCTTAGAAAGTAATTCAGCATGCCTGCGGTTGGATGGAACAGTAAGAACCAGATAATCGACCCTGTACCTACTGAAATGACAATTGGCAGAGAAAATATGAACTGGAATACTTTCATGCCCCGCAGTTTGTTGTGAGTGATCGCTGCCAGAAACAGGGACCATACGATTGATGTTGGTACCGTAAACAAGATAAACAACAATGTCACTTTTAAATTGGAATAAAACTGTCCTGATGCAAGTAAATCGATGAAATTATCAAGCCCGACAAATTCAACAACCCTACCGCGAGGATCCGTGAGTGTCATACTCAGGTAAACAGATTTAACCATTGGATAAAAAAGAAATATTGTAAACAAAACTAAGGAAGGTGCAAGAAATAAATAAGCTAAGATGTTCTCCTCCCACTTCTTTTTCCTTGCTGGTGCACTCTCAGTTGCCTCACTTTTTAAAGCGCTTTCATTAACTAACAAGCTGCATACCCCTCTCTTTCAAAAAATTACATTTTCACGCTAAGGTCACTCGTATCCCTATAACGCTTTGATATATCTTTATTTTCCGTCTCGCCCATTCGGAGGAAACGGGTGAAAGATGCGAAAAAAAAACACATAAATTGCCATGCCCATTGGCATGCAATCTACGTGAATCTCCTTGTCTCCATCACAATTATTAACTTATACTCATAATACACGTTATTAAAGGTTACTGTCAACCATAATTTCCCTATCGTTACAATTCGTGTAATTTTCAAAGATCTTGATGGATCAATTATTATCAGAATGCCGATATCGACCGTCGCTATTTCTCATTCCATTCGCAAATTCGGACATACGGAACGTAAATATGTCAAACTTCTGCCGATACCTTCTACAACGTCGTTCGTTTGTTCGTATTCAATTAGATAAACGCCCTGGAAGGTAACTTCCTTTAACAGGGCATTATAATCCAGATCGTCATCTCCCGGCGCACAGGTCGGTTTGGCGTTTTTTCATACTCTAAGCTGGACCGAGTGACATCACGGCCAACCAGTCATTAAGCCTTTTCTATATTTCACGGTCGAAGAGCTCCAGGAGATTCTCGGCATGACTCTTCAACGCTACGCGCATTATGGCACCATTAATTTTGCTTATAGAGATGTGAACTTCCACATTTTCGCTTCGAATTAGCATTTTCAGAAACAGGCAATGAAATAAGGCAGATCGTAAGAAACTACGATCTACCTTATGTTTATCCTTTCAGACCCCGGAACCCCACAAACCGTTTGCTGCTCTCGTCCCACAGTCGGTATCGAAGCGCCTGCAGGCTCAAACGAATTCCGATGGCAGGAACGTCATGCATGGCGGCGTTGCTCTCGTGTATTTGCTGCAAGTTATAGTTCGACACCTGAGGATCCAGATGATGAATATGGTGGAAGCCGATATTCCCCGTCATCCATTGCAGGATTTTGGGTAGCTTATAATAGGAGCTGCCGTTCATAGCCGCGCTGACGAAATTCCACTCATCTGTACGCTCATAATAGGTATCCTCAAATTGATGCTGCACGTAGAAGAGCCATATGCCTGCAACGCCAGACAAGTAGAGGATCGTCCCCTCCACCAGTAGGACCTCCTTCCAGCCCAGCAACCAACAGAGCAGTCCCATCAAGCCTGCTAACGCTGCGTTCGTTAGGTAAGTGTTCATGCGCTCTTTGCGTCTGGTACTCTTCCGGTTAAACCGGTATACAAACAAGAATATAAATACCGGTCCGAGCCCGAACATGACAAATGGGTTGCGGTATAAGCGATATCCTAGACGCTCCCATGGAGAGAGTGCCGCGTATTCCTTCGTAGTCAGCGTCCAAATGTCGCCTGTGCCTCTACGACCCAAATTGCCGCTAGTCGCATGATGAATGGAGTGCTCATTTTTCCATTGCTCATATGGGAAGAAAGTAAGGATTCCCGTTATCGTTCCGATGATCGTATTCGCCTTCCTCGCAGCGAAGAACGACAGATGGCAGCAATCATGGAAAATAATGAAGATTCGGATCATGAATCCGGCTGCTGGAATTGCAAGCGCCAGTGTGATCCATATTGAGATAGACAGAGTTTCATAAGCAAGACCCCACAGCAAGAGGAAAGGAACGATGCTATTGACCAACTGCCAGACGCTCTTCCTCAAATCCGATTTACCGTGAAGAGCCATGTCCTTCTTCCACCGGGTGTATTCTTGAAGTGATTTCATAGTAATCCCCTTTTCTTGGAAACCATTCGCAGCAATGAATTTCCGGAACTTACCAAGAGGTTTCTGACCTTTGGATTCGAAAAGGCCATGTAAAGGAGGCAACCAAACAAAAGGCATCCCCCCCAAACAGTGAAGAAAACCGAAGAAAAAACACAGGAAATCATTATCAACCACGAACTCTTCTTAATTGTTCTTACAGGTCGGTTGTAAAGAAACATTTCTCTAACTATGATATATCATCCCTTTCCTTACTTTTGTCATTCTGTAAATTGGTCAGATTGGCTGCTTTTGTCTGCAAACCCTGTTTGGAATAATAATTAATAATGTCATCAATAGTAGAAAATACGACACTAACGTTCAAATCATGTGTACTTATGTTGATAGAAAACCGCTTTTCTGATGTAGTAACATCTTTATTTTATATTAGCATTTGATGACTTTAAGCTTAATTTAAAGCTTCTTTCAGAGTAATTCCTGCCGTGAATATAGGCACTTTACCTGCCGGAAGTTGCACCTCTTCACCGGTTTTGCGGCTTTTTCCCATGCGTGCTTCTCGATTACGGATATCAAAAATCCACTAGATTTAGCTACTTCTTCTACTAATTGTTCTTTGTTCATTTGCGATACCTCACTTCTATGATTATTAATTATGAAAATGACAGCCCTCGTACGCAAGCAAGAATAAACAAAAAGCTGTCCCACGTTTAGGACAGCTTGAAAGATTTTAATATACTTTAGAAACGTTCTCAGCCTGCGGTCCGCGATTGCCTTGGGCAACATTGAACTGGACGCGTTGACCTTCATCTAACGATTTGTAACCATCACCATCAATCGCGCTGAAATGAACGAATACGTCGTTTCCGTCTTCGATTTCGATAAAGCCAAAGCCCTTTTCAGCATTAAACCATTTAACTGTACCTGTTTGCATAGAATTCCTCCAAATTGATTACCCATGACCATTTCAATGGCCGCTAATTTAGATTAGCGGTCATTATATGTTATCAGAACGCATACTTGATGTCCGCTATTGTTTTAGTTAAGATAAGGATACCATGTCCGCTAATGTAAGTCAATATTAGGAGGTCTCACTAATGAGTGAAACGACCGGGATTTCTAAACAGGGGGAGCAGACGATTCACGACTTCATTCACGCTCTCACCACCCACGAAGATTTGAATCCCAAAACGTTAAAGGAATACGCAAGCGATCTGAAACACTTCATCGGTTGGTTTGAGACATCCGACCACCAAGAGGAAGAAGTAATATTTCGAATTGAAGAAGTGGCTACTCCAACATTAACACGATACAGGGAAGCCGCTCAAAAAGTAATGGAATTGAAACCGGCGACCATTAACCGGCGACTTATAACACTGAAACGGTTTTTCGGTTGGGCCGTGTCGGAATCAAGGCTTCGTCGCGACCCTTCCAAGCCGGTTAAATTGGTTCCTGAAGAAAAGGTAAGCCCCAGGCAGATGTCAGACAAAGAAGAAGCTGCATTGATCGCTGCGACTGAGCACGGTGGTTCCCTTCGGGATCAGACGCTTCTTATCGTGATGTTTCACACCGGATTACGAACAATGGAAGTGTGCGACCTAGCTCCCGGAGATATTCAAATCGGAAAACGCAGCGGCCAGCTCACGGTCCGATCCGGAAAACGGAATAAACAGCGGGAAGTGCCCTTGAATGCTATTTGCAGAGCTGCTTTAGAAAAATATCTGGCAGAACTCCCTCCGGACAGTGCTTATCTATTTCCATCGGAGAAAACTGGCGATCGATTAACAGAACGTGCTTTACGCCATTTGATTCAAAAATATAGGAAAGCAGCGCGGCTCGAAGGATTCAGCGCCCACGATCTACGGCACCGGTTCGGGTACGTGATGGCAGAAAATACGCCGTTGCACCGATTGGCACAAATTATGGGACACGATAGTCTAGATACAACGATGATTTACGTCAAGGCGACTCGTGCAGATTTGCAATCTGAAGTAGAAAATAGCTTGGCAATAAGGGGAAGCAATAAGCTGAGTAGCCTTCTCTAGCCCTGTGGTTCCGCCTGCTCATTTCATGTGTGCTTTCTCCAGCTTGCTATGACTTCTGCTGTAGTCACCCCAGGTAAGTCTGCTGGAGCAGGGAATTCATAAAGCGTCCCCATAGATTGCTTGCAGGTCCAATCCGAAAAAACTGAAGTAAATTCGGGGTAACGGATATTCAGCCTTCGAATGATTCGGTTCTGAAGCCGTATGCTATTCGCACCCAAAACTCTCGATCGCTTATGATAACGCGTCCCGAGCGGGGAACTGTACGGGATCAATACGACCAACCACGGACACGTGATCGTGTTCGGAGGGGGGATTCCGTTGTCATTCGAAGGGAGAATCGTTGGGGCGGTCGGCACAAGCGGCAGGACGATCGCAATTGCAAGAGCGGCGGTGCGGGCATTCGAAACCTATTTGAAGGCGCGGATTGGGTCTTCCGGGAGCTTGCTGTAATCTGGCGGTTTTATGCCCATAACGAAACTGGGTCCAGCCAATATTAACGAAAAATCGGCTTAACACATGGGGCTGTCCCACAGGGTACAATACCCCATGGCACAGCCCCTCTTCTCATGTCATCATTTATGGCTTCAGGACGAATTTAATGCATTCGTCCGCATGGTTGTAAAAGGTGTTGTACGCGTTATGCGCCTGATCGAGCGGCACTTTATGCGTAATGATCTCCGTCGGATCGAACTCGCCAGCCATAATTTTTTGATACAGCATCGGCATATAATGAATCACGGGTGCCTGTCCCATGGTCAGCTTCACGTTTCGTTCCCAAATGTTTCCGAACATGAACTGGTTGTATTTTGAACCGTATACCCCCGTAATCTGAATCGTGCCGAATTTCCGCACCGCATTCATCGCGATGTTGATCGGACTGAGCGTTCCGCCAACCAGCTTGGCTTTCTGCTCTTCTTCCTCCAATAGCGTCTTCTTGCCGTCCATTCCGACGCAATCGATGACGACATCCGCACCCCCGCTTGTTATTTCTTTTATATGCAGCCCCATGTCTTTGAAATCTTCAAAGTTAAAGATTTCGACGTTATTCATCTTTTTGGCATGGTTCAGCCGGTATGGGAGATTGTCGATCGCGATGACCCTTTTTGCGCCTTTCATCCAGGCGAATTTTTGCGCCATCAAGCCAACGGGGCCGCAGCCGAGCACTACCACCGTATCTCCCTGCTTCACACCTCCGTTGTCCACGCTCCAATAGGCCGTCGGCAGCACGTCGGACAGGAACAGGAGCTTCTCATCCTCCAATTCGCATGACTCCGGAATAACGAAAGGCATGAAATTACCGTACGGCACGTAAAGCATTTCGGCTTGTCCGCCCCAATAATTCCCGTAACGTTCGGTAAACCCAAAGTAAGCTCCCGTATCCACTTGGGGATTGGGGTTGGAGTTGTCGCACTGGCTCTCCATTTCATGCTGGCAGTAATGACAGCTGCCACACGAGATATTGAACGGGAGCACGACCCGGTCCCCTTTTTTGACCTTTGTCACCTCAGGGCCCACTTCTTCGACGATGCCCATCGGTTCATGTCCGACCACGTATCCGGTTTGGGCTTGAATCGCCCCCTGGTATATATGGAGATCGGAACCGCAAATGGCGGTCGAGGTGATCCTGACGATAATCCCATCTTTTTTCTCAATCGTCGGATCCGCGACCTGCGTCACTTGCATGTTCTTCATGCCATGGAAAGTTACAGCCTTCATAATCGCCTCCAGTTATGACATGCCTTGAATTTGCATGCATAATTCTATTATGGAATTGGAGAGTGAGGATCATACATTCGATGTACTGTATTTTCGACAGCCGCGGAGCGCCTAAGAACAAGAAAGGAGACGGAAGACGGAACGATTCACGTGAAAGTAAATTCTGAAGGTAGTTCCAATCCCCCTAACCTTGACAAGCTGAAGAGCAGCGAATTTGAAGTCATGAATACCGGTAGGATCGAAAAATAGAATGGACGAAACATCTTTCTGGCAAGGGCTACGCGGATGTCTATTACGGTTCATTCAGCATAAAAGTTCCAGTCGTGATAAACAATATGCCCCTATGGCACGCGCTGAAAAAGATATAAAGCCTGCTTCACAAGTATGTTTTTCAGCCTTATCTAAATCATTGACCAAGTGAAGTAAATAGGATATCCATGTCCATGAACTGATCCTTTTTGTTGGATTTTAGACAAGAACTACCTGCCATTCCATTGGAAAGGATTTTTTTTGTATGGATTCAATAAAGATTATGAAGATTCAAAGGAAATTAATGCAAAGCTAGTGTTATGGTCTATATAATAGAGAGTTTTCCTTAATCGACTGCTGTTGTTCTATATGATTAAACCCGATCGTCTCCATATAATCTTTACCCCAATTATACATTGCATCAAGAATTGGCATCAAAGTTCTTCCTTGTTCAGTGAGGGAATATTCCACTTTCGGCGGAACCACTGGGTAGACTTCTCGTTTAACAATCAAGTCTTCTTCCAATTCACGCAATTGGTTAACAAGCATTCTTTGAGTGATCTCTGGCATTAGTACCTTCAATTCACCAAAACGCTTTGTTCCTTCTTTGCCGAGATGCCACAAAATAAGCATTTTCCATTTACCTCCGATAACTGAAAGGGTTAATTCCTTTTCACAATTAAACACCTTATCCTGCAATCGTGACATTTCAGTTCACCTCCAAGGCTATCATAATCCATAGTATACTTTTTAGCACTATGTAAAAAAAAAGTGCGTACTTTTAAAATAATACTATACATTATATACTTGCAATTGTTCAGCGACATCAATCCCTACTGCTGCTACAGATAATATCCATTAAGAAAATATTACAGTAAAAGTACTTTTACTCTTTCGAGATATTATTACTGTACGACTATCAATAAAAATTATAGGAGTGAATATAGATGGAATTACAATTAGCTTTAGATTTAGTAAATATTCCAGAAGCTATTGCGTTGGTAAAAGAAGTGGAGGAGCACATTGATATCGTAGAAATCGGTACGCCGGTTGTGATCAATGAAGGTCTCCATGCAGTAAAGGCTATAAAAGAAGCATTCCCTAATTTAAAAGTATTAGCAGACCTTAAGATCATGGATGCTGCTGGTTATGAAGTGATGAAAGCGGCTGAAGCAGGTGCAGATATCATCACTATTCTTGGAACTGCTGAAGATATGTCTATTAAAGGTGCTGTAGAAGAAGCTAAAAAACAAGGTAAAAAAATCCTTGTTGATATGATTGCAGTTAAAGACCTTGCTGACCGTGCTAAAGAAGTAGATGCAATGGGCGTAGATTATATTTGTGTGCACACTGGCTACGATCTTCAAGCAATTGGCAAAAACTCTTTTGAGGATCTTCAAACCATCAAAAGTGTTGTAAAAAATGCAAAAACGGCCATCGCAGGCGGTATTAAATTAGAAACACTTCCTGAAGTCGTTAAAGTACAACCAGACCTTGTCATAGTAGGTGGCGGTATTACTGGGCAAGCTGATAAAAAAGCTGTTGCTGCTAAAATGCAACAAATGATCAACTAAGGGTACTGAACAGCATGAATACGACTCAATATTTAGCTGAAATTATAAAAGAGTTATACGGTTCCGTAAACTTAATTTCGGATGATGAAGCTGAACAATTAGTAAATGGGATACTTGAATCAAAGAAAGTCTTTGTTGCCGGCGCAGGTAGATCTGGATTTATGGCTAAATCATTCGCAATGCGAATGATGCACATGGGGATAGATGCCTATGTTATAGGTGAAACGGTAACCTCTAACTACGAAAAAGATGACATATTGATCATCGGATCTGGTTCTGGAGAAACAAAAAGCTTAGTTTCCATAGCTGAAAAAGCAAAAAGTATAGGTGGGACGATAGCAGCTGTAACTATTTTCCCTGAGTCTACTATTGGAAAATTAGCTGATATCACCATTAAATTACCTGGATCTCCAAAAAATCAGTCCAAAGGTGATTATACAACCATTCAGCCAATGGGCTCATTATTTGAGCAAACTCTTTTAGTATTCTACGACGCAGTCATTCTGAGGTACATGGAGAAAAAGGGATTGGATACCGATAAGATGTATGGTAGACATGCTAATTTAGAATAAAGAAATCTAAATGGAAAGACCGCAAACTATTCAAATTAAAGATTGCGGTCTTTTATTAGGAGTGGAAAAATGAGTTCTTTAAATGGAAAAACTGCTCTAATTACTGGGGCAGGAAGAGGTATTGGTCGAGCTACTGCTATCGCCTTAGCAAAAGAAGGTGTTAATATCGGAATGATTGGATTGAACATGACCAATCTTGAAAAGGTATCTGCTGAACTAAAACAATATAACGTAATAGTATCAGCTGCAACAGCAGATGTTACTGATCTCGAATCAGTTACTCATGCTCTTGAACATATCAAATCGGACTTAGGACCGATTGATATCTTAATCAACAATGCAGGTATTGCTAAATTTGGTGGTTTTCTTGATTTAACTCCTGAAGAATGGGAGAAAATCATCCAAGTAAACTTAATGGGTGTATATAATGTAACAAGAGTTTTACTACCTGGCATGATTGAAAGAAAATCAGGTGATATCATCAATATTTCTTCATCTGCTGGCCAAAAAGGTGCTCCTGTAACAAGTGCATATAGCGCTTCTAAATTTGCTGTTATAGGACTAACAGAATCACTCATGCTGGAAGTAAGAAAGCATAATATCCGTGTAACAGCTTTAACACCTAGTACGGTCGTAACAGATTTAGCAATTGATACAAACCTTGTTAGTGGCAATGAAGAAAATGTTATGCACCCAGAAGACCTGGCTGAATTAATCGTAGCTGGATTAAAACTTAATCCAAGAGTATTCGTAAAAACTGCGGGACTATGGTCAACAAATCCATAAAGAAACATAAGCAGATCCATTGGATCTGCTTTCTTTTTGTAAATGACCTTATTTACCTTCTATTATACATGGACATTACTCTCTAAATCACAAATTAACATAGTTTCAAATACTAATCCCTTTTGAGGAATGACAAGTGGATGGGTAAAATCACATCAACAATGGTTCCTTCGTTGACCGTGCTTTCGAAGTGAATACTCCCTCCGTGTTCGTGGACAATCTTGTTGCTGACCATTAGGCCTAATCCCGTTCCCTTTTCTTTGAAACTATAAAAGGGTTCTCCAATTGATTTAATTCGTTCCGCCGAAATGCCACTTCCTTGGTCTATAAATCGAAATTTGATAAACTCTGAATCGTGGCATAGAATCTGTGTTTTGATGATTCCACCGTTTGGCATAGCATCAACCGCATTCTGGAGAATGTTAATAAACACTTGCTTGATTTGATTCTCATCGCAGTAAATACGCGGTACTTCCGAGTCGTGTTCTTCAATAATTTCAATGTTGTTCAATATGGATTGTGTACTGAATAACAACACCACCTGTTGTAAAATAAACGCTGTATCAACTTCCTGCATTTTCGGAGTTTTGGGTTTGGCAAGTGTTAAAAATCTCCATACTACATCTTCCAATTTCCCAACCTCAGATAGAATCAATTCAATATGCTCGGGTTTTTCGTTACCTTGTTGTAACAGTTGGGCGAATCCCTTGATAGTGGTTAAAGGATTTCTAAACTCATGTGCAACCCCTGCCGCCATTTGACCTACTATCGAAAGCTTTTCAGTTCGTAGAAGGAGTTCTTCTGCCTTCTTTCGTTCCGAAATATCACGAGACCCGTACACGCATTGCACTACTTTGCGATTTTCATCAAATATTGGAGTGCCCTTGGTCTCGATATATACCCAACTGCCATCTGCTTTTTTACACCTCCACTCAAAATCAAACGTTGATTCTAATGTAACCATATCATCGAATTGCTTCTTAACGTACGCAAGATCGTCAGGATGAACGAAATAAAAAGCAGAATTTCCTTTAAATTCGTTGGACGGAAACCCTAAGACCAATTCATGGGACGGCGAGGCGTATAGAACAATACCTTCCATATCCACGACACCGACTAAATCCTGGGTATTTTCGGCAATAAAACGATATTTTTCTTCTCTCTCAGCGAAACGTTCAGAGATATCACGATACCGTTGTTCGCTCTCACGGAGTTTCCGTTCCTGTATCTTGCGTTCTGTAATCTCCCGACCAGTTACCAAGATGCTATCAATCTTACCATCGGACGTTAGAATGGGAGTCCCTATGCCTTCTAGCCAAATGCAAGTCTCGTCCACTTTAACGAATCGCCACTCAATACGTACCGAAATCTTGGTGGATATCATTTCATCCCGAGATTCTCTGATGAGTGCAAGATCATCGGGGTGTACCAAAGAGAAAGCGTAGTTTCCTTCAAATTGGGAAGCTTCCCCCCCGAATACCCGAATGTAGGATGGCGAAGCGTACTGTAATACGCCATTTATATCCAAAATGGCAATCAGGTCTTGTGAATTCTCCGTAATCAATCGGTATTTTGACTCTTGCTCCACGAGGTATTGTGTGAGAAGGGACGCTTCCCTTTCTTTTTTAATACGATCACTTATATCGACAGCAGAGCCGATTACCTCTGCTACTTGTCCCCCTCTATAGATGGGGCGTAAGGAAGCCAAATACCAAATTCCATTGTAATGACCTTCGTAAGTGACGTTCTCCTCGCCACCCCAAGCTCTTTCGTAATATTGAGACTTCCGCTCAGCATCATTGAGCGGGAGGAATTCGTGAGGCTCCTTTCCTACGACTTGTTCGGGTGTTAGACCCATGCGATATAACAATTCACCATCACACAAAGTATGAATAAATTTTCCAGCATACCGTGTAAACTTAAAAGTCATTCCTTGCTGGTATCTCAACGTAACTGCTAATTCCTGCTTTGTTTTGTGCAAAGCTTCTTGTAACCATTTTTCTCTGCCTAATGTTGAAGGTATTCCATCTCTGCTAATAATCTTCTCTATTTGATGGAATGCCTCCAGAAATTCCGATGGCGGCAAAGGTTTGCTAAACAAATAACCTTGCCCTAAATCGCAGAGGTTTTGTTGGAGAAATATCAATTGCTCTTTCGATTCGATCCCTTCAGCAACGACCTCAACATTTAATTCATGCCCCAGAGCAATAATTGCCTTGACAATTGTTGCATCCTTCATGTCCACCAGGCAGTTATTCACAAAACATTGATCAATTTTTAAAATGTCAATCGGCAATTCTTTGAAATTAAACAGGGAACTATACCCTTTCCCGAAGTCGTCCAAACTGATTTTTATACCGATATTTTTTAAGCGTCTCAGAATTGGAAGTATATAGGAAATTTCCATCGTCATGTATTCCGTAATTTCAAGCTCCAGATACGATGGAACAAGCCCTGTTTCATACAAAATGCTTTCTACAATTTCCACAAAATCAGGTTGATAAAGTTGACGTACAGAGAGGTTGACTGCCATTATAAGTGTTGGGGCACCTGCATCCTGCCATGCCTTGCTCTGAGTACAAGCGGTTCGCAACACCCATTCCCCGATGGGGGAAATCAGATTAGTCTCTTCTGCGAGGGGAATAAACTGTGTTGGAGTAAGCAGACCTTGTTCTGGATGCTCCCATCTGACCAATGCTTCAACGCCTGTTATTTTTCCCGAAGCCAAATCCAATTTTGGCTGGTAGTACAGTTGGAACTCTTGACGTTCTAATGCTTCTCTTAAATCTTTCTCTAATTTTTCAACCCCCATTGTTACCTCCCCCTACTCGTGTAGTTGATGAGACGACAAAGTACCTGTGTTATCGTGGATGAATTTATTGGGTTTGCCATTTCAATTGATAAACTTTACCACATTATGCCGTGGTTCGACAATCTTCTGCAATACATTCTTTGTGCATGAAAATTGACTTTGCAAGGATTCCAAGTTAATTAGGGTTTCGAATGAGCTTTCGGACAAATGAAGCGCTTTGGGCACGGGATCACCGTACTATTCCTCGCGACAACAATAGCATATAGGTTAACTACGATTATAGATTTGACAGCATATTCATAGTTGGGGAGACATCGATGGCATTCCTTTCAAATAGGGGATATGGGGGAAATTTGCCGTTCATTCAGTCTTTTCCTAATTTTATAGTTTTCCTTTTTGTTTATTACCAACAATCTAAATATTTCGTCATCTGCTCAAAAAGTCCTTTACGTTTTTATATCAATTTTGTTTAACGGCTTGTCATTATGTATTTCACCTTTTCGGCAATAGAGCCCAAAATGCATCTCTCCATTTTTGTCTTTGTTTATTAGAAAAGTCCTAATAATCTGGAATTTGTAATTATCGGGACTTTCTTAACATTATTCAGGAACCAACTATTTTATAAAAATACCTACTATAATGTCTAGGCACTAACTTTAATGTCACTGAACATTAACTATCACTCTACGTTAACGCCGGTTGTGGTGCAAAAATTAGAAAAGATAGCAACTACCCGACAAATTGTACGTTAACTATGCCGCTAGACCAAATATTTTATTGAGCCATTCAACAGCTGAGAGGGCAGACGAATTATCAACAGCCTGCCTTTTCCTAATCATATGCATAGCATCGATTCCCTTCAACGTCCGTTCTGCAGTTAGAAACGTTTTAAAACCAAGCATCGGTTTTGTAATTTTCTTTATGAATCAATGATCTTGCTCCACGCTGTTGTTTAGATACTCTATCTGTCTAATCAAGATTTCCTTTGGTAGAAATTTCTCATTTATTAATTCTTGTATTGCTGGTGGATAAGCTGGAGTTTTATTTAAAGTGATTACACGTGGGATTTGAATATGAGGAAAGGACAAAGCCTTTGTAAAAAAGCGTTTGGCTGCTTGCATATCCCGATTTTCAGATTAATGGTTTTACCCCTAGAATCAACTGCTCGATATAAATACTTCCATTGACCTACTGCTTGTTTCAGTAAGAAACCAAGTGGCACATGAGGGAAGATATTGGAATTTTAGTTTTATTGGTGAGGAATCAGAAGAAAGAGTCCCTCTTATGAATAGATTCTCTGCGAAGAAGGGAAAGAACACTCCCCTGAGTGTTGTTCTTTTTACTATTACTATGAAGTTTTCTGAGTTACGGGACATATTTATTAATGGATATTTTTCTTTATCAACCAGTATGGGTCTGTTAATGCTCTGGATTAATGATCAAATTGAGCAATTAAGAAGAACACACCGAAATCTAACTTCTTTACCACGAAAACGGTATCCAAAAGTTAGTGCCAAAAACCGTAGAACATCTGGCCGTTGGAAAGCTAAACGAAAATGATGTACGTTCATTAAAGAAGTAATATTATCCGAGATATTTACGTGTATTTCTTGAAAGGAATCCAAAGGTGGTAATTCCTTGGGATAAGGAAGATATCGATCGATCTTGACCTTTGCTTGTTGAAGTACGTTATTCATATTATAAAACAACTCCTCTTTTAGAATGAATAGAAAAGAGGCTGCACAGGTGTGCAAGCCTCTTCTTTGTACATAGGGTTATCCAAACGAGAGCAGCAATTGATTTTCCATAATCCTCGCCGGCCGTTTGGCTTTCTTCTTTCCAGTTGCAGACGCGAGCTCCGCAAAGGTTAGAAGCTGGATTGTTTCGATCTCCTGCTTCTGCTTCTCCGTTGCCACTTCTGTAATAACTGTCTCTGCAGATTTGGTGCCGAAAATATCAAAGAGATCAAGTATCTCCACATCGACATCCATAACCTCTTCCGTGCGCTGATATGCCGCAGCTGGAGTAAGAACCTGTTCATCTTCGTGCTGTGAGTTATCTCGACCAGCGCGCCATGCTACAGGATCCAGTCCGCAAAGACGGATAGTGGCATCCGCAAGTTCCTTCATACGCTGCATCAGAATCTCCTTAAAATTGTCCTCGGCAATCATTTCTACGCCCTCTAGTTCCTTCGCTGCAAGCTTTTGCCATGCCTGTGCCACATCCGCAGATGCGAAGCAGGAAGCCAAATCACGTGCGAGGGAAGATTGCGTGTCTCGTGAGTACTGAGCAAGTTCGCTCTTGTCGATACGACCCTCCGTTTGGAGGGCGTGCCCCCGTCCATTCATAATGTGAATGAACTGTTTCATGGCCTGTGAACCTTGGTAGCAAGGGTAGTAGATCTTGCAAAGCTTATCTTGCCCTACGCGCCATGCTCGACGAGAACTCTGCGGAACTGTACTCACTCCATAAGACATTTGATAGAAAATGATAGTAGGCCAAAATAAAAGATCGAGGCCACACTCCACTATTTTTTGGTTACAAATAATTACTGGGATGCCCGCTTCACAAAAAAAGCCACATCTTGGCCATTCGATGTGACTTTTCAGTAACTTATTTTTTAGAATAAATGATTTTTTTAATACTGTGACGTGAAAGATGGAATATATCTGAAATCTCATCCATAGACGCACCTTTTGAAAACCTTTGACGGATCTCTTCATTACGGGTGTTCAAGTATTCTCTACTCCCTGAACTTTGGCCCCATTTCTTACGCCATTCTTCAGGTGTTGGAATATATGACCCCGCCATGTACATATTTTTGAAGTTCCTTCAATATTTGTTCCAGCAGGATGTCTTCAGCGTTTAAATATTTCATTGTAGCTCTGCTCCTTAAATTTTTTAGAGTTTTAAGGTAGCAAAGTCTATACTGTAAACAGTTATCGAATCCCTAAATTTTACGACGGCACTTTATTTTTTGCTCCATACAAACAACCGCCGTTGTTCATAGTATAGACTTTGCATGGAGCAAAACCACATCAGTTAGTATTTGAACGAAATGAATCTTTTTCAGCAACATCAACCCCTCCTTTTTTGGATTAGAGACGATTTTATTATCAAATATTCGATAAGACTACATAATATCCTTTGTCGTCAACGCATATTCCTATTTCCTCATTAAATATTAACTTGAGATCATCTTTACGGATTCCTGAGTGTTACTTCAACGGACAACGGTAGCGGATTGTGTGCTGGCTGCCGTCATGTGTGATTTAAATAAAGCTTCCGTTAGCTGAATTTTTATCTTAATTCGTCAAGCTCCAATAGCGTGATTACTGTTTTTTACTTTTGAACTTTTCAACCAGTTTTAGAAACTCAGGTGTCGTCTTTACACTAACAATACCAAGATCTCTGGGGACATTTTCATCTACTACTATTTGAAAACTTAAGATAAACTCCGAAAATGAATTTGCTACTAAGTAAACATTATTCCACAATTCTTCTTCTGTGGGGTCGAAGTGTTCTTGGTCATGATCCCAAAAGTAAATTTTTCCCCATACATCCTCAGTAACTCCAATGCAAAGTTGATCCCCACCTGTTATATCCGCAAAAGGTATCATGCTTTCAGGCATTCTCCCTAGATAACTTTCAATATTACTAATTAAATCGTTATTGTCATTTTGCAAGTAATAAAAATACCCCATTCTCCCTCGTTCATCGTGCTTTGGAATATTGGTTATTTGTGAATAGCTTATTTCATGGTTATAGTTTATTCTCCCATATGTCAAAAGAAATTTTTTATAATCTTGAGGCAAGTGAAACCCATATTTCTGCTCAAATGAAATAATTAAATCATCAGAGTGAATACCACTTTCACTAGTGATGCCTACCTCTAATAATTTCTGTTTTACCTTTTCAAAACTACTCTGCATCTTTATTCACTCCACCCATATAGAGACACATTTACTGGAAATATCTTACCACAAATTACTTATACTTAACTACGTTATTCTGCCCGTCGTATTATGAGATCAACCAGAACTTACTGGTTGATCCTTTTTGCATTTGCTTGGAGGATTAAGGTAGTCGGGTCGAACGTATCTGCCCGTGGGAACAGATCCCGAGCGCTATAATGTTCACCCCTACTTGTCATTACCATGATTGAGGCTGGTTGGGACGAAGATCCCGTATCACATGCGATGCTATGGAGCGACAAGAAGAATCTTAGGGGCTGCCGGCAATATAAATCAAGGAGTGATTGGATGAATCCAGTTATCGGTCTAGACATTTCTAAAGAGGAAAGCCATGGACAGGCATTTTTAGATCGAGGTAAACCATTCAAAGGGACGTTTCATTTTGAGCATACACAAGAAGGACTCTTGAAATTGCTTCATGTTATTCAGGATGTTGCACAAGTCTCTGGACATCGTCCAACGCTTATTCTCGAAGCAACTGGGCATTATCAAAGCCCCGTCGTTCAATTTT
>NZ_JCAUAX010000015.1:0-116219 GCF_059692175.1 Paenibacillus sp. J22R67
AGCTAGGCCAGTAGACCAGGCTTTTACGCAAGTGTAACGATGAAAAACATCGTTACAGCGAGAAGCAGGCCCAGCGGATCAGCCGCAATGATGAAAAACATCGTTGGAGGCAGAGCTAGGCCAGTAGACCAGGCTTTTACGCAAGTGTAACGATGAAAAACATCGTTACAGCGAGAAGCAGGCCCAGCGGATCAGCCGCAATGATGAAAAACATCGTTGGAGGCGATACAGAGTCGCTGAGCAACCGCGAATTAGCGGTCAAAAAAGAAAGCCGTTAGGGGGAACTCCTTGTCCTTAGCGGCTTTTTTTGTAATTTCACAAAAAAAGTTTCTGATGTTATGAAACTTTACAAACTTCTTTCATATAAATTGACCCATGGGGATAGCGCATTTACAATGAAACAAATCTTGATCAAGAATGGTTAACATTTACATAGTTATCGAGGTGATGGGTAGTGGCGCTAACGCTTCAGAAAGTGAATGAACTAACACTGGAAGGGTTCGTCGAGGCATTCGGCCCTTTGTTTGAGCACTCCCCTTGGGTAGCAGAGCGGGCGTGGAGCTCTAGGCCCTTCATAGCAAAGCAGGATCTAATCAGCAGTCTAGAAAGGGAAGTGTGGCGCGCAGATCGGGAAGAGCAGTTGGCTCTGCTGCGAGCCCACCCTGATTTGGGAACGCGAGTTCGCATGACGGACCATTCCGTAAATGAGCAGGCTGGAGCGGGCCTGAACCAGTTATCACCGGAAGAATATGAGCAGTTTCTCCAGCTTAACAAGCAGTACACGGAGGCTTTTCAGTTTCCGTTCATCATGGCCGTCAAGGGCCAGACCAAGGAGACGATTCGCGAAGCGCTGAGCCAACGCATTCATCGAGAGGTGAAGGAGGAGATAGGCAAGGCTTTACAGGAGGTTTGCAAAATCGGGCGGTTCCGCCTAGAGGCTGTGCTAGTAGACGAAGCGGAGGGGAAAGCGATGAAGAACGGATCTGAGAGAATCATGTACTACGGAAAAGGAGACGTATGGGTGTACAGGTCCTACGCAAAGCCGCTAACCAATCTTACGATAATACCTGAATCTGGTTTTGTGGGACGAGACAATATACTTTTTGGGATGAATATCAAGGTGGCGGTTAGCGGAGAGAAGTTTTTCACTTCTTTTACAGAAGGGGATAATACGCTGGTCGTGGCCACGGACTCCATGAAAAACTTTATCCTGCGCAAAGCTGGAGAATATGAAGGCGCAACGGCTGAAGGATTCCTCGCATTCGCAAGCCGTAAGCTGCTAGAGACATATCCTCAGATGACAGGCGTGAAAATGACAGCCGATCAAGTTGCTTTTGATGCTTTGCCGGTACCGGGAGCTGGAGGTTTCGAGAATGGCAATCTGGTTTACCGGTATTCACAGAATGAGCATCCGACAGCCAAGGTAGAGATTACGCGGACGGAAGAAGGCAGCGCTATTCTGGAGCATGAAGGCGGTATTGCCGATCTGAAGCTAATTAAGGTGAAGGGCAGTTCATTCGCAGGTTTCGTACGAGATGAGTATACAACACTGCCAGAATCTTATGATCGCCCGCTCTTTATTTTCCTAGATATCGCTTGGAGCTATGAAGAAGTGGAGGATGCGCTGGACTCGGATCTAGGACGTTATGTGGCTGCTGAGCAAATTCGGGACATCGCACATACGGTATTTCATGAGCAGCACTCGCCATCGATCCAAAATCTCATCTACCGTATCGGACAACGCGCGTTACTTAGGTTTCCGCAGTTAAAAGAGGTTCGGTTCGAATCGAATAACCGTACTTGGGAAACGATTCTGGAGCAGGCTACGGCAGGTGAAGGAAAGGTGTTCACAGAGCCGAGACCTCCGTATGGTTTTCAAGGCTTTTCGATGACAAAGCGTGATCTGGAGGGACTATAAGCTATGAGCGCCGGACTAACAACGCACGTTCTGGATATCAGCCAAGGCAGACCCGCCGAAGCTGTACGTATAGAGCTATACCGACTTCAGGAAGGAAGGGCAGAGCTTCTTCGTGCGGACGTCACGAATGCGGATGGCCGGTTACAAGGGCCGATGTTAAGCGGGGAAGATTTGGTGCTTGGAACTTATGAGTTAGTTTTCCATGTCGGTGATTATTTCAGGGAAACGGGAGTCTCTCTATCCGATCCTCCATTTCTGGATCATGTTCCCATTCGTTTCAGCGTTGCGGCAGTAGACAGCCATTATCATGTCCCCCTCTTGATTGCGCCGTGGGGATATAACACATATAGAGGAAGCTAGTGTTTGATAAAAAGCGGGGCTATATCTACGTCCGAGGGAGGATTTCACATGGATGATAAACAGTTTGACCTCGTGATTCGCAAAGGTACCGTTGTCCTCATGGATGCTGTGCGGCAGGTAGACATCGGTATTCTGGGCGGCAAGATTGCTGCGCTAGGAGAAAATCTCAAGTACACGGAGCAAACGCCTGTTTATGAGGCGGAGCACCTGCATATTCTGCCCGGCATGATAGATGCTCACGTTCATTTCAACGAACCGGCGCTTGGTCACTGGGAGGGGTTCGCGACTGGCTCGGCTGCTCTCGCAGCTGGCGGATGTACAACATTCATCGATATGCCGCTTAATGGTGTCCCTCCAACTGTAAGGCTCAGCGCTCTAGAACAAAAGTTGGAAGCAGCTGCAGGACACTGCTTGGTCGATTATGCGCTGTGGGGCGGACTGGTTCCGGGCAATCTCGGGAATCTGCAGGAGCTGGCGGAAGCCGGTGTCATTGGCTTCAAGGCCTTCATGTCTTGTCCCGGCGGAGAAGGAGAAGATATTTTCGCTGAGGTGGACGAAGTAACCCTCTATAGAGGGATGCAGGAGATCGCCCGCTTGGGGCTCGTGCTCGCTCTTCATGCTGAAAGCGAAGAGATCGTAGCCAAGCGAGCCGCTAAGGCTCAAGCGGAAGGCAGACACGGAGCGCTCGACTTCGTCGCAACGAGGCCGATTGCTGCGGAGCTGGAAGCGGTGAACCGCGCGCTGTGCTACGCAGAGCAGACGGGCTGCCGGCTGCACTTCGTGCATATTTCCAGCGCGGAGGGTGTGCAGGCCATCACGGAGGCGAAGGCCAAGGGGCTAGACGTCACGGTGGAAACGTGTCCGCATTATTTGGCACTGACCAGCGCCGACCTGGTGCAGCTGGGACCGGTTGCGAAGTGCGCGCCTCCACTGCGCACGGCGGAAGATCAAGACCGGCTGTGGGCGGAGCTTATAGCCGGGCGGCTCGACATCCTCGCTTCGGACCATTCCCCATGCCCGACTTCCATGAAGCAGGGGGATTTCTTCGAAGCGTGGGGCGGTATCTCCGGGGCGCAGAGCTCCATGGAGCTGATGCTGGATGAGGGGTATCTTCGCAGAAATGTGCCGCTGCCTGAGTTGTCGAGGATGCTTTCGCTTGAGCCTGCCAAGCGTTTTGGCCTGTATCCTCGCAAGGGGGTTATTGCTGTCGGAGCGGATGCCGACCTCGCACTAGTTGATATGAGCAGGGGCTATACCCTGCAGGCGAAGGATTTGCTTTATCGCCACAAGCATAGTCCCTATGTGGGGCGGACGTTCGGGTGCCGTGTGAAGACGACATTTTGCCGTGGAAGCAAGGTGTATGAGCTTGGAGAAGGAGTTGCGGAAACGGCTGATGGTGCGTGGTTACGTCCCACAGTGATCGTTGGAGGTGAGGTCGGTGGCTAAAAGAGTACCGGATTCACGCGATCTGCTGTCCCAATTCGGAGAGCGGATGCTTGAGGAGCTTACGGAGCTTTCCTCCTATGGCGCTGATGCAGAAGGAGGAGTGACTCGGCTCCTTTACACAGATCCATGGCTTCAGGCGCAGCGAGCGATTGTTAGCAAAATGCAGCAGCTAGGGCTGGAAGCCGGTTTCGATGCGGTTGGCAATGTATTTGGCACATTGCCAGGCAGTCAGCCCAGTGCGAAGCCGATACTGACAGGATCGCATATCGATACGGTCAAAAACGGTGGCAAATACGATGGCGCATTCGGTGTCGTCGCCTCGATGATGGCGCTCGGTTATTTGAAAGCAGCTTACGGGACACCGAAGCGGACATTAGAAGCCGTCTCGTTCTGTGAAGAAGAGGGAAGCCGCTTCCCGCTTGCCTATTGGGGCTCCGGGCATGTCACAGGCGCAAGATCCTTGCTGCTTGCGGCCGAGATTGCCGATCAGGGCGGCGTTACTTTGCTTGAGGCGATGCGGCAAGCTGGCTTTGATACTGCAGCGAATGGGCAGCAATATCCGGCAAAACGCGAATTCATTGGCGGCTATATCGAAATTCATATCGAACAAGGTTCTATTTTAACCTATAAAAAGAAACAAATTGGCATTGTAACGGCCATCGTTGGCCAAATTCGACTGACCATACAGGTAACAGGCAGCTCCAATCATGCGGGAACAACGCCAATGAGGATGCGCAAGGATGCGCTCGCAGGAGCGGCCGAAATGGTGGCAATAACGGAGCAGATGGCCCTTGAGGCAGGAGAGCCGCTTGTTGCTACTGTCGGGCGTTTGGAAGTGAAGCGGGGAACCTCGAATGTGGTGCCGGGAGAAGTGGAGTTCACACTGGATATTAGGCATACTGACGAGCCGGAGATGCGTACATTTTGTGTAAGATTGCTAACAAAGCTCGAAGAAATCGCGATGCGAAGAGGGCTTACTATAGAAACGATTCAAAATTTACATGCTCCACCAGTCGCTATGCAGGAAAGCCTTTCGAATGAAATTGAGGCTGCCTGTGAAGCCGGCGGATTTCAGCATATGCGGCTGCCGAGCGGTGCAGGACACGATGCTCAGCTGTTCGGACCCATTTGTCCGACGGCGATGATTTTCGTACCAAGTGTTGGCGGCATAAGCCACAGTCCTGAGGAATTTACGGAAGCGGGTGATCTAATTGCCGGATTCCACACACTGGTTCACGTGTTATACCAATATGGCTATGGGGGAAAAGCAGATGAAATTCTATAAAGACTTGTCGCCCTCGCTGAGAACCATTATGACTCCCGGACCTGTAGAAGTCGATCCTCGGGTGCTTCGTGCAATGTCGTATCCGATTCTGGGGCAGTTCGATCCGGAATTCACAGAACTGATGAATGAAACGATGGAAATGCTTCGCGACGTGTTTCAAACGAGTAATCAATGGGCTTTTCCAGTAGATGGCACATCGCGTTCTGGCATTGAAGCCGTACTTGTAAGTGTCATTGAACCAGGAGATAAGGTGCTTGTTCCTATTTATGGACGTTTCGGTCACCTGCTTGTGGAAATCTCTGAACGCTGCGGCGCAGAGGTTCTCATGTTGGAGCGGGAGTGGGGTTCTGTTTTCGACACACAGGAGATCATAGACGCGATCCTAAGGGAAAAACCGAGCATCGTGGCGATGGTCCACGGCGAAACGTCCACGGGCTGCATCCAACCGCTTGATGGGATTGGCGCAGCATGTCGGGAAGTAGACGCGCTGCTTGTCGTGGATGCGGTAGCAACGATTGGTGGTGTCCCGGTGCAGACGGATGCTTGGCAGCTCGATGCTGTCATCGGCGGGACACAGAAGTGTCTGTCTGTCCCGTCCGGGATGTCGCCGATTACCTATAATGATCGTGTTGAGGCTAAGGTGTTACGGCGTAAAACGATCGAACGGGGGCTGCGCGAGAAAGGGGCGGCTGTTTCCAGCTTGAAGCCTGTGGCGAGCAACTATTTCGACCTGGGTATGCTGCAGGATTACTGGAGCCCGAAGCGGCTCAATCACCACACGGAAGCGACATCCATGCTCTATGCTTTGCGCGAAGGGCTGCGCCTAGTCCTGCAGGAGGGACTGGAGGAACGTTACCTTCGGCATAAACGTCATGAAGCTGCGCTGGTCGCCGGCCTGCAAGCCATGGGGCTTACGCTGTACGGGAACCCGGACTGCAAGCTGCCGGTCGTAACCTGCATCCGTATTCCGGATGGGATTGACGGCGAGTCCGTGCGTTCGATGCTGCTGAATACGTTCGGGATTGAAATTGCCAGCTCTTTCGGGCCGCTAAAAGGTCAGATTTGGCGAATCGGTACGATGGGCTTTAGTTGCAGTCAAAAGAACGTACTCCACGTTCTTGGTGCTCTGGAAGCTGTTCTCCTCTGGCACAGAGCCGATGTGAACGTTGGTGCAGCGCTGCAAGCAGCCCTAAATCAATATGCTCGCAAGGAGGAGGAACAGCCATGTTAAACATCATGCCGCGAGCGGAACGTGCCATGGTTGCTACGCCTCATTATTTGGCGAGCAGCGTGGGGAGCGCGATTCTGCAGCAGGGAGGCAATGCTTTTGACAGTGCGATTGCGATTAGTGCGACACTTGGCGTTGTTTATCCGCACATGACGGGCGTTGGCGGGGATGCTTTCTTCCTGATGTATGATGCAGCAACAGGTACTTATACGGGCTTCAACGGAAGCGGGAAGTCTGCTGTGTTAGCGAACCCTGATGTCTACAGGGCTAAAGGCTTGCAAGCGATTCCGCAGAGAGGGATTCTAAGCGCGATCACGGTGCCGGGTATGGTGGATGCCTGGTGGCAGGTGTGGGAGAAATACGGCAGACTGCCGTGGGAGAAGCTGTTGGAACCCGCAATTGCTTATGCAGAAAAAGGATTTCCGATTTCACGCAATTTACGCTTCTGGATGAAGAAGGATGAAGGATTTATTCGATCCTCTGAGCAGCTTAGCGCGCTTTATATGCCTGGCGGTGAGCTTTTGAAGGAAGGAGATCGACTGGTTCAGAAAGAGATGGCGGAGACGCTGCGCCAGATTGGGCGGGACGGCCGGGATGCTTTTTACAATGGCGTTGTCATGAAGGCTGTTGTGGAAAATATACAGCGGGATGGCGGATTGCTGCAGGAGGAGGATTTCACGAGTTATGCCGGAGAATGGATGAAGCCGCTCTCTAGTACGTACCGTGGATATGAGATTTTCCAAATGCCACCGAACTCGCAAGGATTCACAGCGTTAATGATGATGAATATGCTGGAAAATATAGAGGTAAGTGCGGTTCCCAGGGCTTCAGCCAATTTTTATCACATCATGTCAGAAATTATTAAGAAGGCATTTAAAGACCGTGATTTGTATTTGACAGATCCGAACTTTCGAGAGATTCCGCTGGAGCATCTGCTGTCCAAGGCTTATGCCAAGGAGCTCTGGCAGGCGATTCAAGATGAGCCGTTTAAGGTAAGTGAACACTTGTCTCCGGCAATCGGTCAAGATACGGCTTATGCAGCTGTGGTTGATGAGGCGGGCAACTCTGTTTCCTTCATTCAAAGCTTGTATTTCGACTTTGGCGCTGCGTATGTCCCGGGGGATACGGGAATTATTATGCAAAATCGGGGCTCATTTTTCTCGCTGGACTCTGCGTGTGCGAATGTGCTGGAGCCGAAAAAAAGGTCGTTCCATACGTTAATGCCGGCTATTGTCAGTAAGGCAGGTAAGCCATACATGCTATATGGCACACAAGGCGGGGAGGGTCAGCCGCAAACGCAGCTTTCCATCTTGACCGGTGTGCTGGACTATGGATTGTCGATTCAAGAAGCGATAGCACTGCCCCGTTGGGTTTACGGACGTACGTGGGGGGAAGATGGAGATGCTTTAAAGCTAGAACATCGTCTGGATGATGAAGTGTATGCCCGTCTCCAAAGATGGGGGCACCATGTAGAGCCAGTGAAAGCATGGGATGGCATTATGGGCCAAGCGCAGGGGATTGTCATTGATGAGAGGGGCTTCATGAGCGGAGCTGCGGACCCGCGAGGTGACGGTTTAGCAATCGGCTGGTAACACGATAAGGCTATATAAAGCGAGGTGCGGTGAGTGATGGAAGCCTACGACATTTTACAAGCGGTAGAGAATTGTGAGCAGTCAGCTGTGCTGGCGACGGTCATTCATGTGGAAGGGCATGCCTACCGTAAGCAAGGGGCCATGATGCTGTTGCTCACGGATGGCAGCTTGTACGGGAGCATCTCCCCGGGCTGTCTGGAAGCCGATCTATCGGGCTATGTGCCTTTAGTCGAGGCATCACAGAAGCCGCAAATGATTGAGTATGATATGCGGCCTGCCGATGATTTCGGCTGGGGCGAAACGATCGGGTGCGGCGGGTTAATTCGCATTCTGCTGGAACCAGTGACAGGTGAGCTGCTTGTTCACCTTCTAACGGCCAAAGCGGCCGTGGATCGAGGGGAAGTTGTACAGCTTACACGCTCGTTTACGGAGGGGTATTCCGATACGCAGTATAAGTTGTGCGGTATCGATAAGGCTGCTTCTACTTCTGACCACAATTCGTTGTCTAATGCGTATGTCTACACTTTCAAACCTAAGCCTAGAGTCATCGTGTTTGGAGCTAATCAAGACGCTATCCCGCTTGCAGGGCTGGCTGTAAGCAGCGGATTTCGCGTAGTGGTCGCGGACTGGCGCGATGCTTACTGCACGGAGGAACGTTTTCCCGGTGCGCAGACGGTAGTTGCTTTTCCAGGAGAGCTGGTTGAAAAGTTAAGATTGACCTCATCTGACTACGTCGTGGTCATGAGTCATCAGTTCGATAAAGATGCTGAGTTCGTGCGGGGAGCCATGAAATCGCGACTGCGCTACCTCGGCATTATGGGCTCACGTTCGCGATCCGAAAGACTGCTGGATGGTGTGGAGCCGCCCAAATGGGTGCATTATCCCGTTGGCTTAAACATTGGCTCTGAAGGTCCTATCGAGAATGCTATCAGCATTGTAGCGGAATTGATTCGTATAAAGCGTGGTGTACGCGCAAATGAAGATTGGAGCACCTCCGTCAGATCAGGAGATATCCAAGGGTCCTGCCCATGGTGAACGCCAGGAAACGAAAGATCGTTGGCGTCTATCTGGCAGCCGGAAGCTCTAGGCGAATGGGGACATCGAAGATGTCCTTAGAACTGGCGAAGGGTGTTCGGCTAGGTGGAGTTGCTCTCCAGCAAGCGCTGAACTCTGAGCTATGGAGTGTAGTTGTTGTCGTGCGCGAAGGCGACTCCTTGGATTGGCTGCCGGCATCTGCTTTAGCACAAATGCTGCAGGGGCGCTGCCAGATTGCCTTCTGTCCAGATGCAGAAAGCGGAATGGCGCATTCTCTGCGCACGGGCATTCAGACGGCCAAGGAGCTGGGGGCAGAGGGGATTATGGTTCTGCTGGCAGATCAGCCATTCATCGATGAGGGCATGTTGTTAGGCCTCACGAATGCGTTCAATGAGCATGCAGGAGAGGATTTTATCGCCAGCGGGGATAAGGGTCAGCCGAAGCCTCCGCTCATTATGGGACCGAGCATGTGGCAGGCTGCAGCTTCGCTCGAAGGGGATGTCGGGGCGCGGTCCCTGTTTCGCTCGGCATTGTATCTGGGACGTATCATTGAGGCAAACGAATTGCATTTCATGGACATAGACACTGCAGACCGATATGAGGAGGCAAAAAAGCTGTTTGCCGATTACTTCATGTCAATTTAAATGACATAATTGTAGCCGAAAGTGCATTATTACTAATGATGCGCTATTTTTTTATACAAAAACACAAAATGATGTTAAGTTAGTTGACTCTGTTTTTGCAAATTGTTTATAGTTGATCTAATTTAACTACGGATAATATGTGAAAAACAGCGGTTCAGTTTACGCTGAGGAGGTTTTGTTCATGTCAGTTCCTTTGTACCAGCTGCCAGAGCAGCAGCCTTCGGTGTGGCAGCCGACGAGCGTAGAGGAAGCCATGCAATTAAAACAGCAATGGGGAGACAACTCGGTGTTGATCTCAGGTGGCACATGGCTTCGCACACGATGGGAAAATGGTCTTTCGTCGACCCCGCAGCACTTGATCAGTTTGGGGAGCATTCCAGCTCTTTCGGGTTTAACCATTGACACTTTAGGTCATGTTCATATAGGTCCAGCCTGTTGTTTGTCTGATTTGATGGAGAATGAGCTGATGAGGCAGCGATGCGGACTGTTGGTGCAAGCTTGTTCTGAGATTGCAGCGCCTTCTGTACGAAATTTAGCTTCGATCGGAGGCAATGTGGTAACCCGTACGGGAGATCTCATTCCTGTTCTCCTTGTTATGGATGCTCAGGTGGGTTGGTCAGATGGGCAAAAGGAGCGTATGCTGCCGCTAAAGGAGTGGCTGGAAAGTAAGCATTTTACCTCCTATGAAATGATGACCAAGATTGTGGTGCGAGCTTCTGAGCAGGATCATACAGGGCGGATTGAGGCAAAACAGACTGAGGCAGAGCAGCAGACTAACGTGGAGCTGAACAAGGCAGAACAAATCGATCAGGACGCGAGCCGGTCCCATGAGTTTTATTTAAAGGTGGGACGCAGGGAGGCGTTTACCCCATCTGTTGTAACAGTTGCGGGCAGTTTAAGGATGGATGCGGACGGAACCATTGCCGCTATCGCATTAAGTGCAGGCGGAGGAAGCGCTATTCCGGCGAGGTTCACAGAGCTGGAGGATGCGGTCACAGGTAAGCTTTTATCCAAAGAGGTCCTGCAAACTTTGCACAAGGGAGTGTCTGAAGGGTTCGAGGCTGTAGCTGATGATTACGCAGGTGTTGCTTACCGGAAGATGACGGCAGCGAATCTCATCGTTTCCGAGTGTTATAAAGCTTGGCGAAAAGGGGGCGGAGTCTATGCTCCTAGGTCGTGATACGTATGCGAAAAAGTGGATCATTCGTCCCGATGGTGAAGAAAAGGTCACGGGAAAGCTCCAATACCTCACGGATTTAACAGCACCGGGTATGCTGCATGGGAAAGTGCTGCGAAGCAAGTACCCGCATGCGTGGATACTCTCCATAGATACGAGCAAAGCCAAAGCGACCGCGGGTGTTCGCGCCGTTATTACAGCAGAGAATGTGCCGGGCATGAATTTGTTCGGCATTGCCTTTCCTCACCAGCCTGTCCTGTGCCACGAACGTGTCCGATACATTGGTGATGCTGTGGCGGCTGTAGCAGCGGATACAGAGGAAATCGCGGAGTACGCGCTTAGTTTAATAGAAGTTGTCTATGAGCCGCTGCCCGTTGTAGACAATCCAGAAACGGCACTGGACGACGGGACTGTGCTCCTCCATCCCGATGGCAATCTGCTGCATCGAACTCATTTGAAGCAAGGTGAAGCGGAGTCTTCTTTTGCAGAGTGTGCGCACATTGTAGAGGAGACTTATTACACTCCGAGGCAAATGCACACGTACATGGAAACAGAGGGCGGTCTATTTATTCCGGAAAATGATGGCCGACTTACGGTGTACTCGCCAACGCAGCATGGCTATAAGGATCGGATGCAGCTAGCCCGTATTCTCGCCATGGAAGAAGAGCAGATTCGCGTAGTATCCAGTCCAATTGGCGGATCATTCGGCGGGAAGGATGAGCTGAATGTGCAGCCATTTGGCGCCATGCTTGCGCTTATGACGGGCGCTCCCATCAAAATGCACAATTCCCGCAGGGAGTCAGTCATTGCCGGGATCAAAAGGCATCCGATGCGGATCACAATGAAAACAGGTACAGATGCAAATGGACACCTCATTGCACATCAAGTCAGTATCCTTGCAGATACAGGCGCTTACGCAACGCTGGGCTGTGAGGTGTTGAACTTTGCAACTGAACATGCCATAGGGCCTTATACAATTCCTCATATCGATGTAAAAGGGACTAGTGTTTATACGAATAACGGCGTATCCGGGGAGTTTCGGGGCTTTGGCGGCAATCAGGTGATTTTTGCCGTGGAGAGTCAGATCGAGCGGCTGGCTGAGAAACTCGGGATGGATGCTTGGGAGCTGCGCAAGCTGAATCTGCGCGCACCGAGTGATCCCGGGCCGATGGGCCAAGAGATTGTGCCGACCGAAGGCGCCAGCCAAGTATGGCACAAGGCGCAGGAATCGCCGCTTTGGGCGAAACGGGGCAAGCCGCAGGTCAGCAGCCAGGAGCCGTGGCTGCGCCGAGGCGTCGGCGCCTCGATAGTGATGCACGGTGCCGGGCTCGGCCTCGGCATTCCGGATCACTCCGGCGGACGCATCGAGCTCACGCCGGAGGGCAAGATCCAGGCCTCCTTCGGCTTCGAGGAGTTCGGGCAAGGGCTTTATGCAGCACTCACGCTGATGCTGCAGGACTGCTTCGGCTGCGCCGCCGATGACATCCGTATCGTCATCGGCGATACCGACCGCGTGCCGAGCAGCGGCTCGAGCACGGCGTCCCGCGCGACCACGATGATGTGGCGCGCCCTGCAGCGGCTGAAGCCGCCGTTCGTGCAGGCGCTGCTGGAGCAGGCGGCTGATCTTGGCGGCTTCGCGCCGGAAGAACTGACAACCGGCGTAGGCGGACTCCATCGCAGTGGCGATGGGGAGGGGCAGCCGGTTGTGACGTATGCGCAGTTGGCGGCGGCTGCCGATCAGGCAGCGAAGCCGATACTGGCGCAGACCGTGTTTGACTACCCGACGACACCGGCGGGGCAGGTCGGGGCGCATTATTTGTACTCCTACGCAGCAGCTGTCGTGGAGGTGGAAGTGAACATGCTGACAGGACGGGTGAAGGTGATTCAAACCGATCACGTTATTGCAGCAGGGCCTGTCATTAATCCGATGGGCTTCCTCGGTCAAATCGAGGGAGGCAGCGTAATGGCATTGGGCTTCACCTTAACGGAGGACGCCGCCATGCAGGAGAGCTCCTATGTAAGGCATAATTTGGACACTTACCTGATTCCAACTTTTCAAGATAGTCCGCAATTGATTCGTGTAGAAGCGATTGAAGAATTACCCGAGGGCGATACATTCGGCCCGCGTGGGGTAGGCGAAATCGGCAGCGTCGGATTGGCGCCTGCGATTACGGCAGCGGTTCGGCAAGCAACCGGCATTTGGGTGAACCGGCTGCCGATTTCACCGGAACATATCGTGCAGTCCATCGATTGGTTAGAAGGGGTGGAGGCCATTGATTAATACAACGTATGTACTCGAATGCTCCATTAACGGGAAAGAGATTGCAATTCCGGTTCCTGCTTCCAAGCGGATGTCAGATATTTTAAGAGACGACCTGCGTTTAACTGGAACCAAAGTTTCTTGTGAGATTGGACGATGCGGCGCCTGCATGGTGCTGCTTGATGGGAAGCCAGTGAATGCGTGTCTGTTAATGGCTTATCAAGCGGCAGGCAAGCAGGTGACCACTATTGAGGGGATATCCGGAGGGGAAACGCTGCATCCTGTTCAACAAGCCATGTTAGAGGAAGGAGGGCTGCAGTGCGGTTATTGTACCGCAGGGATGGTTGTCACGTTAACGGCCTTGTGGGCCAAGAACCCCGCCCCAACGAGAGCGGAGGCCGAGCAAGCGCTGTGCGGCAATTTATGCCGCTGCACCGGGTATGAAGGGATTTTCAGAGCGGTAGAACGATGTGGTTTGTCGATAAAAAGAGAGGGGTAGAAGCCATAATGCCAAGAAAACTGATGTTGTCCTTAACTGCTATCTTCCTAATGATCCTATCCGCTTGCTCCAGTTCACCCACATCAACGACGAGCACCACGACAGCACCAGCAAGCTCCCCTGCGGCAGCTTCGACGGCAAGTACAACCCCTGCATCAACAGAGAAAAAGCTGCCAAGAGTCGCCTTTGTTTATATCGGAGTGCCCGGTGACGGAGGTTGGACTTATGAGCATGATCAAGGCCGTTTGATGATGGAGAAAGAGCTGGGTATCAAAGCGACTACGGTTGAAAATATTCCTGAGGGTCCAGATGCGGAGCGGGTTTTCGAAGAGTTGGCACAGAAAAACGATATCATTTTCGGAACCTCTTTTGGCTATATGGACCCGATGTATAATGTGGCACAAAAGCATCCGAATGTGAAATTCCTCCACGCCACAGGCTACAAAACACTGCCTAACATGGGCACGTACATGGGACGCGAGTATCAAAGCGCCTACCTCGTCGGCATGGCCGCCGGCAAAATGACGAAAAACAATCATATGGGCTATGTGGGCGCGTTTCCAATTCCAGAAGTCATTTACACCATTAATGCTTTCACCTTAGGTGCACAAAGCGTGAATCCGAACGTGGACGTTTCCGTCGTTTGGAGCAATACCTGGTTCGACCCGGCAACAGAGAAGCAAGCGGCAATATCACTTTTGGACAAAGGCGTTGATGTGCTGGCTGCCTATCAGGATTCGCCTGCGGGCATTCAAGCGGCTGCTGAGCGCAAGGTTTGGGGCATCGGCAACGATTCCGACATGGGTCGATTCGCACCGGAAACGTACATTTCCAACCCGAAATGGAACTGGGGCCCTTACTATGTGAAAGCTGTAAAAAGCGTCATGGACGGCACTTGGAAATCGGAAGCTTACTTCGGCAGCATGAAGGAAGGCATCACTGAAATGGCACCGCTTGGCAAAAATGTGCCAGCTGACGTGAAGGAGCTTGTCGAGAAGAAAAAGCAGGAGATTTTAGCGGGAACCTTCGATGTGTTCCAAGGCCCAATTGTCGATCAGGATGGCAAAGTCCGATTTGAGCAGGGTAAAAAGATGACGGATGAAGAAATCCTGGGTACAACTTGGTTTGTTAAGGGCATTAAAGGTGTCATTCCGAAATAATGAGGGAAGGTTGTGTGTAGGACGATGACGATACAAGATAGGACTCTTCTTGATGAATGGCATCCGGTATTGTTGTCGTCGGCGCTGACGGATCGACCGGTTCCTGTTGTTGTACTGGGGGAGAAAGTGGCTGTTTTCCGTACCTCTGAGGGTGTTCACGCCTTCAAAGACCTGTGCATTCATCGGGGCGTGCCGCTCTCACTCGGCAAAGTGAAGGGAAATGAGCTCGTCTGCGCCTATCATGGCTGGTCTTATAACGGCTGCGGGACGTGTACGCGAATTCCTTCACTACCTGCTAATCGGGCTATTCCCTCGAAGGCGAAAGCTTTTGTCTACACCTGTGTGGAGGCGCACGGATTTATCTGGGTTTGCTTGGGGACGCCGGCAGGCCCGCTGCCGAGGGTGAGTGCTTATATCCCGGAAGGCTTCAAAGAAGTATGGATGGGGCCGTATACCCTGCAAGCCGCAGGGCCTCGTATTATTGAGAATTTCCTCGACGTATCCCACCTTATGTTTGTTCATGAGGGTCATCTGGGCGATAGTAATTATGCTGAAATTGGCGATTATCAGGTACATGAGGAGGACGGTGTCCTCACCTCGGAGGAAATCGTCGTCTACCAGCCCGATCCTGATGGGACGGGACGTGGGGTACATAGCCGTTACGTGTACGAAGTGTATGGCCCGCTTAGTGTTGCTTTTACCAAAAGAGATCGGGATACGGATCATATCTTCCGTTTGTTCCTCATGGTGCTGCCGGAATCCGAGCAGCGCAGCCAAGCTTTCATGCTTAAGCAGCGGAACTATGCGTATGAGGAGCCGGATGAGATGTTCATCCAGTTCCAGGATCTGCTGATCGAGCAGGATCGTGTAATGGTCGAAAATCAGAAGCCGGAGCTGCTGCCGCTTGATCTTCAGGCGGAGCTGCATTTGAACACCGACCGATTAAGTATTGCGTATCGCAAGCGGCTTCGTGAATTAGGTGTGACGTTTGGGACGGCGTAGTTGTGGTGAAATGAGTAGGGCTATCGAAGGGGCTGGGGAAGGCCTTTTTGGTAGTCCTTTTTGCATGGTAAGCCGTGGATATGGGAACTGTGGTCCTTTATTTTTGCGATTTAGAGCAGTTTGGAAGCCAAGGGGAACTATGATCCTTTATATAAGCGAGATTGGGCAGAATGAGGGTGAATTTGAGGGAATAAGGGACTGTGGTTCCGTTTGTACAGTGATTTATGCGATATTGGCTAAAATAGCGGACTCTAGTTCCTTTTAACATTATCTTTATCTATGTTGATTCGCCTTGTGGGTTCGGTAGGTCTATCAATGAGGATTTCTCGCCGTAGCAGCTCATTCAAGAGAAGGTCTATGAATTCATCTTCGAGCTCTAATTCTATCGCTTCCAAATAAGCCTTAATTAAACTTTCAAGGCTTAGTGCATGTAAGTGCATCTTACTACCTCTTTCATGTTGTCATCGTTTTCTTCCATTTTTAATTAATGTCATCCTTCGGGAATGGCGCAGCCATGTGTAGTAGCTTCGTAGATCGCGCAGCTCTATACTTTCGCTCATTTTCCCGAGGAACGTAATCACGATCATTTTATGTAAGGGGTCACCTAGCAGATCTGTCTCTGTCTCATCGACTACAAATTGAGCAACAAAAAGCAAATCATCATCGATCACATAGACATCTTCTTCGTTCCTGTAATAAGAAGCGATGCTACCGCTCTTTAACTTTTCCCACAGTAAGGCATAAATGTCATCGAGTTGGGTCGATTCGTTACCGAGACGAGTGCGATATCGGCTGTGCGCATGATGGGTGATGATGATGTCGACCACTTTTTTATCGGAAAGTTTGATATAGAAGGGGTCGTAGGTACTCCATCGATTCATTGTTTTATCTCTCATACCTAGATCTCCTCTCAACTCAGAATAAGATGATTATATGAATTTCCATATATATACTAATTATCATATAATTTGTTTCACTTCTTCACATCGCAAATGTATATGGATTGTATGCAAACTTTTTGCGCGAAGATGTAAAATATGTGCGTGAAAATGCAAAAAAGATTGCATAACAGCTAAATGCTGGTTATACAATCCTTTTTGTTTTTGGTAAAATAAGGTTGGCGAAATTACCACCAGTTACAGATCGGCTCTGTTTGTTTCTTTTCTTTAATTGTAAAGATTTTCATTACCGCCGACGTTTCCTCTTGAGAAATACCAGCTAATAGAGGAGTTGAAACTTGATTTAGCTCGATATTTTTAAGCATGTGTACGACATCGTGCAGTTTCGGAGCTAACTGAATGTTCAGCATATTAGGACTCCCTTCATATATCTTAGTAATTGCTAGATATATTGTATCAAATAGTTGGAGGTATGTGGAAGATGAGAAAAAGTAAAATGTATATATTTGTCGTAAGTATTTTGGTCCTAGTATTTTTACAATTATGGTGTTCTTCGGTAACATTCCATCACCCTTATGTTGGTATATATATATCATTAAATAACCAGGAGCAATGGGAAGTTGTCGAGTCTCACCCTGAGAGTGCAAGCGCGAAGTTAGGCATTGCGGTAGGGGATATTGTCAAACTAATTGACGGGTTACCTCCAGAAGAATCACAGGTTGTCGTGAAATGGGGAGCTATCGAACAGGCAGATACATTGCTTATTTCGAAAAATGGGATGGATAGCGAGTATCATGTGGAGAGCAGCACAACGATATATGATATGATCCCGCTGGTTGAAGAGTTTGTCTGCCTATTTTTAGCAGGCATTCTCTTATTGAAATTACGTCGCTCACAGTCAGCTAGGTTGCTTGCCGCGGTATTTTTAACTATGGCTGTTATTTATATGAGCCTTGGCGCCTCGATACGAGGAGATCTAGTTGGAAAACTATTAATAGCAAACTTTATGACAATATTGCCTGTTGTGTTTTTACATTTTATAGTCGTGTTTTTTATTGAAAAGGGAGAAGTACAATTATCTACTCGATTCATTAAGTATTTGTACGCCATTTTGTTAGCTGGGGTTATGCTAAGAGTGCTATATTTTTTTCCATCGATGCAAAAGTTATATCGTTTGGACGGTTCCGTAACATTAGGAGTATTTATTATTGGCTTCTTAATTAATATAAGTGTAATAGCCTATATGTATTTTAAAGTGCGGAAACAACACAGTTATTTATCAAGCATAGTGAAAAGTGTGTGTTTTTCGCTATTTATTTCTATTTTCCCGATCATTTGCTTATCTTTTTTACCTAAACTTTTTCTGGGAAGTTGGGTTATTGATGGGATTTATACAAGCTGGATCATTATGTTATTTCCCATTTCTTTTATTTACTTAATTGCTTCCAATCAACTTTATGATATTGGTCTTGTCGTTCGTCGGTTTCTGTTCGCAGGTCTTATGGCGATCATACCTGTTAGTTTATTTACGGGGGCGTATGCCTTTCTATTTAGCAATGAAGTGAACGAGAAGCAGATTTTATTTGTTTTCATAGGATCGACAATACTGGTTTCCCTATTGCTCTATGCAGCCGAATATTGGACAACTCGCCTAGAACCTTTTCTTTTCCCTAAGAAGCATGTTTTGCAACAAGCGTTAAAGAAAATTTCTAAAAGCCTAGGTGCTATCTCAACTCTTAGAGAGTTGAAAGATATTATCCTTGTAGACATTGTGAACACGATGCAAGTTTCAGGAGGTGCGATTGTTTTTCTGCATAGGGATGAGATAGAAATTATTATGCAAGGTGAAATTGATGCTTTAGAAATCGAACAGTTGGTGAAGGGGTCAATCTTACTTAATCATCCGGACTATACAAGTATAGAGATGTCGGGGCATGAGGCATACACAGGCTATTTGATCATGACGCGCAAAAAAACCAATACATTCATTTCAAAAGAAGAGAAGCAGTGGCTCCAACTCATTACTTCTTATTTGGAAATTAGCTTGGAGAATGTGCACTTAATTCGCAAGCTAACGGTTAATTTACAACAGTTTGCGGCTCAGCTTCCGCATGAAGGGGTAGCGCAAGATATCCAATGGTTTCGTAAGGTAATGTTTGAGCTTCAAGAAGAAGAGCGGATTCGTATTGCGACGGATTTGCATGATACGACGATGCAGGATTTGTTTTTCCTTAAAAGGAGAATTTCCTCCATTGCTGATAATGGTACTTTGATGAAATCCGATCAAGATCAGCTAAATAATATGAATAATTTTGTTGATATGATTAATGCGAGTCTGCGTCAGAGCTGCTTTGAGCTTAATCCACATTTATTGAGAGAAGTAGGGTTAATTCAAACTCTTCAAATGTACATTGAGAAGGAAGCATACACGACTTCATTTGAGCTTTCCATTGAAATAAGTTCTGATTCTAGAATTGAAAGTAAAGATTTGCCGACAAAACGTCATATATTCCGTATTGTTCAGGAGCTATTAAATAATGCAAAGAAGCACTCACAGGCGGAAAGAGTCAGATTTGTAATTGAAGAAGCTAATCATCAATTCTATTTACACTATGAGGATGATGGCATTGGCTTTAATGAGCTTAATGAAGGAGTACAAAAGGAAATCGGGGCTTCTGGTATGGGAATCGAACAAATAAAAAGTAGGGTTATACATATGGATGGTAAGATGGATCTGAGTACTCTGAAAGGTAAGGGAATGACGTTTAGAATGTGGATTCCGGTTGAGGAGGTCAGTTCTGTATGAGCGATGTTATCAAAACATTAGTTGTCGATGACCATCCTTTATTCGCTAGGGCAACGAAAGCTTTGTTGGAACAAATGGATCGGATCGAAGTCACTAGGGTTGTCAGTAACGCGAAACAATGTCTGGAACAAGTTGCACTTCTACAGCCTGGACTTGTTTTTCTTGATTATCAACTGCCTGATCAAAGCGGAATGGAAGTAGCAGCGGAAATCAAACGCAAATATCCACACATTCATATTGTTATATTTACGGGGATTGAATTAAGCAGTATTTACAATAAATTAATTGAAACGAAAGTAAGCGGCATTCTGTCTAAAGAATCAAATGAACGGACGATTATTAATATGGTGAATTGTATACTGGATGGTCAAACGATGCTGCCGTTATCTTTTTTTCATCAGATGCAATTGAACGTCGTTACGGATGTGACAGAAGATTTCTCATTGCAGGATGAGGAAGTGAATATGTTGAATATGCTCATGAAGGGCGCCACTCACGAACAAATTGCAGATCAAATTTATATGAGTAAACGCACGGTAGATAATTATTTACGGAAAATTTACGATAAATTAGGTGTGAAGTCCAGAACGGAAGCGCTGCAAAAGTTCATAAAAAGCAAGTATTACGATTAAGTGGAGCAAATCATTGACACCTAAAGAACATGTACTCTACTATAAACATAAAGTAAGAGGCAGTGGCTTCCTGTTATATGCATAAACATGTAAATAATCTTAAGAAGACCGGGAAGGCATTAGCCTTTTCCGGTCTTCTCTGCTGTTTAGACGAAGTTTCCATTCTTTACCATAAGAGACAGAAGTGAGGCGAATGGAGCATGAAGCAAAGCGTAGAAGAACATATGATTCGATTGGTGGACGAGTACATTGAAGTAAAGGGTTTAAATGAGCTTCTGAAATCTTTCATTGCCGATAAAGAGAAAGAGAATGGAGCGTGGGCGAAGGTTACGCTTTGCACGCATTATATGTTGGGTGGAGATTCTCCGCATATTGAGCGCTACGCGGCACTCGTGGAGTTGGCCAACTTAATCTTGGACATTGTGGATGATCTGCAAGATCAGGATCAAGAGGACAAGCCGTGGATGAAGTGCTCGCAAGCGGAGGCATTGAATGCCATTCTGGCGCTGCTAATGGGATTCTTTGGAGAGTTGGGGCATCTGCAAGTGAAGTCGGAATGGTTAGTAGAGGTGACGAGGATCATTGCGCGTTCGATTAACGGTCAGCATAAGGATGTGGTGAATGCTGCAGAGACGGTTGAGCATTATCTGGAGATGACGCAGGAGAAATCCGGCTCTCTCTTTCGCTTGGCGTGTTTCATGGGATATGTGACGGTGGATCCCCCGCGGGGGACGATTGAGCAGCTTCATGAGTTGGCCGATTGTATCGGGCTCATTCATCAGATTCAGAATGATATGCGCGACATCGTTCGCATTGATGTGAAGAATGATTTGTACGACAAGAAGCGTACGTTGCCTATCTTGTATCTGCTATCCGTTGAGGACGAAAGGTTTACTACATTAAAGGAGTACTATGATGGGAAAATTACATCGGATGTTCTTCTGCAGGAGAAGGAAGCGTTTATTCAAATGATCACGGACTCTGGATGCCTAGAGTATGGACGAGTTGTGCAGTCGATGTGTGTTCAAAAGGCGGAGGAGATTTATGAGAAACTGCAAGCTGTTTCTCCTTGGAAGGAAAGGTTCCGGGAGGTGACGTACGGTAGTTTTAGGGAGGAAGGATAAGGCTGCCAAACACGAAGGAGTTTGGCCCGCCGCTTGATGGATTGGCTTAGGAATATGAAAGCCGATAGACTCAATCGCGTGTGTGCGATTGGGTTTATCGGCTTTTTTATATAGTATGAACTGGAAAAACTCCTGTTAAATTGGTTCAATACACCCGTTTCTGTGTTAATTCGTGTTATTAACGGGAGGAATTCCATGTAAAGATGCTGACACCGGGTCGTTCGTCGAAATAGCGGTAGTTTTTCCTGATATTCAGTGGTCTCGTAGAGCACGGTGGTGGTAGTGGGCGAGGACAAGACAGGACGCATGTCCAGCTGTGATGTGAAAATTTATTGTCTTGAGATCATTGACAATCATTATCATTTAAAATAAAATAAATACTATATTATAATAATTATAAAAAAGAAATTATTCTCACCGTGAGGAGGATGTTGTACATGAGTCAGAACCCCAATTACTTAACGACTAACCAAGGCGCACCGGTAGGCGACAACCAGAATTCCAGAACAGCAGGCCAGCATGGACCTACGCTTCTGGAGGACTACCATCTACTTGAGAAAATTGCGCATTTCGACCGGGAGCGCATTCCAGAACGTGTCGTGCATGCGCGCGGAGCGGGAGCTTTCGGAACGTTTAAGGTAGAGCATGCGATGAACCGTTACACCAAAGCGGCGTTCCTCGGTGAAGAAGGCAAAGAAACATCGGTATTCGTTCGCTTTTCGACCGTTATTCACGGTCAGAGCTCACCGGAAACGGCACGTGATCCGCGGGGCTTCGCGGTCAAATTTTATACGGAAGAAGGCAATTACGATCTGGTCGGCAACAATCTTCCGGTATTCTTTATCCGTGATGCGATGAAGTTCCCAGATATGGTGCATTCCCTGAAGCCAGCGCCAGATACGAATGTGCAAACACCGGACCGCTATTGGGATTTCATGTCGCTCACGCCGGAGTCCACGCATATGCTGACCTGGGTCTTTTCGGATTATGGCACACCGGCTAACTACCGGGAGATGAATGGTTTTGGCGTGCATGCTTTCAAATGGATTAACTCCTTTGGCAATTACGTGTATGTGAAATATCACTGGAAGCCGCATCAAGGTGTACGCAATTTGTCCAAAGCGGAAGCGTCCGTCGTGCAAGGAGAAGATTTCAGCCACGCCACGAGAGATTTGTACGATGCCATCGCTAGCGGCAATTTCCCGAAATGGGATCTGCATGTACAACTGCTCCAGCCGGAGGATCTGGATGCGTACGATTTCGATCCGCTGGATCCGACGAAAGTATGGCCGGAAGACATCATTCCTCTGCACAAAGTAGGGACGATGACGCTGAATCGCAATCCGCAGAACTTTTTCGCTGAGGTTGAGCAAGCTGCTTTCGCTCCGAGTGTGTTAGTAGCAGGAATTGAGCCGTCCGAGGACAAGCTGCTGCAAGGGCGTCTGTTTTCCTATCCCGACACGCAAAGACATAGGCTGGGTGCCAACTACCTGCAAATTCCGGTGAACTGCCCGTATGCTGCGGTACGTAACAATCAGCGCGACGGAGCTATGCAAATGAAGCCGCAGCCCGGCAGTGTGAACTACGAGCCGACCCGTCATGCCGATGCTCCTAAGGAGGCGCCGGAGTACCGAGATAGCTCCATGCCGCTTCAAGGCCAGGCAGCCAGGCAAAAAATGGCCAAAACGAATGATTTTGCCCAAGCCGGAGATACATTCCGCAGCTTCAGCGAGCGGGAGCAGGCTAATTTCATTTCCAATCTGCTCGGCGACCTTTCTTCTGTTCATGAGAAATCGAAGTTACTGGCTATCTGCAATTTCTATCGTGCAGACGCCAAACTGGGTGAAGCCCTTGCAACTGGCCTCAATGTAGACATTTCCGGTTATTTGCAGCATTTGAACCGATAAGAACGCACATGTGCGTCGGCAATCATAGACTATAAAATGAAAAATCGCAGAGGAGGTTTCCATGATGGCAAAGCATGATCTGAACCAAGCGCTGCAGCGGATGCGCGCCAAAAACATCCCCCTAACCCCACAACGGTACGCGTTATTGGAATTTTTATACGAGCAGGGCAGTTACACAACGGTCAAAGAGATTTGCGAAGCGTTAGTCGTCAAATATCCGACGATCAATGCAATGACAGTGAACAGCTCACTGCATGTGTTCAAGCAGCTCGGTTTGGTGAAAGAGCTTTCCGTGATCGGAAGCTCCATGCGGTATGAAGCTGCGCTAAGTTCATGAGCAGCTAAAAAAAATAAGCGCCCCACTCGCTACAAAGAAGCTCTCTCACAGCTTCACGTAGTGGATGGGGCGCTTTTTGGCATGCTGATTATATCTCACTTAAAATCAGACAGCGGAATCGGAAACTCTAGAATGCCGAGCGCATAAGGGGCATATTCGTAGAGCCCGAAATAAACGACGACGGTGTCATCTTTTAAATAAAAGCCCTGATCGTTACGAATAGACTCGAACGGCTCAATAAGTTCATAATCTTTCGCTTTCAATTGCTTCTTAATCTCTTGATTGATAATAGTCTTGTAGTTAGCATTGTTCGAAGTCACCTGCTGAAGATTCAGCTCATTCCCCGTATCCAAATCGAACGTATGAGCATCCCAAGAATAGAACCCGTGTGCACCACCAGAAAATGTATAAACAATAAAATAGAGACTTAGCTTATGGTCCTGATTATAAGTAACTTGATAGTTCACGTCGAACGTGTTCGGGAAATCAGGTGCTGTACCGCTGTTCTCTTCGGTAAGATCTGTTAATTGCTGGATCGCCGCGGCTTTATATTTGGATATCTCATTTTGGATGAATGTATTAATCTTCGCGCTCGCAGCGGCATTCACCCAGCCTTCAATCTGCGGATACTGCAGGCTGATGCTCCGATTATCGGTCTTCGTTTGCTCCTCGGACTTGTTCGTCAGCTTAAGTTCATTTTCCTTAATTTTGGAAATGCTCACGACACGGCTTTCATCGTTGTAACCGATCTTATAGCCCATCTGCTCCAGAAGCAGGCGAAGCGGCAGGTAGGTAGTTCCATCGATAATGACAGGTGGCAGAGGCGCGAAGAAAGTGTGACCATTCAGCGAATATTGCATGCTTTGGTTTTGCATGCTCATGGTCTTATTAGGCCCGGTGACGGTGACGGTTTTGGTCGCTGCATCCCACGACGTCGTCAAACCCAGCTGTTTGCTAAGAAAAGCGAGGCCGACATAGGTGTCGCCATCCTTCGATTTGCCGCCCGGAACACTCACCAGTTGATCGCCAATCTGAATATTAATCGTTGCGAGCTGTACGCTGAAATCAGTGCTATCCGACTGTGCATACACGCTTGCCTGCTGCGGGAGAAGAGCTGGACTTACAGCGACTAGCAGGGCTGTAGCCAATGCGATTTTTGCTGTGAACATCTTCTTTTTCATTTGAACTCTCTCCTTTTTGAAGTCATCTATATAATTAGACGATATTTGCACGGAAAAGTTTGTGGGATTCTTCGGATTTGTCGAAAAAAATGTGAGCATGACCTTCTTCATTTTACCCTATTTCCGTATATGTCTAACATAGAAGGGAGGGTTGAAATCAGAATGTAGATTCAAACAGGTGTTTATTGGTAAAAAAACGTCCAAAAACGAACTATTCAAAAGATTTACCTGAAAATCGTTCGTTTTTTGAAATTGACATGACACGTCAGTTGGTAGTAAACTAGGGAAGCGGGAAATGAAGCCGCACTAATTGAAAATGTCGAATCAACTCGTATAAAATCAGGGATAAGGCCTGAAAGTTTCTACCCAAAAACCATGAATTTTTGGACTACGAGGAAGCGAATGAGGGGAACCATAGGAAGATGATGGTCTTTTTGCATTCGGTTCTTTTGCTGTCCAGCGGATAGAATCATGTATTCTAGCTCTGGGCATTTTTTGGGTTAAAGGGTTTTACCATATTTACCATACAATAGAGAGTGGGTTAGTGATGACGGTACGTGTTGGTGTCATAATGGGAAGCCAGTCGGATTGGGAAACGATGAAGCACGCATGCGACATATTGGAAGAGCTGGAAGTGCCTTATGAGAAAAAGGTGGTTTCCGCGCACAGAACGCCAGATCTGATGTTCGAATATGCAGCCGCAGCGGCAGGCCGCGGCATTCAAGTCATTATCGCCGGAGCAGGCGGAGCGGCGCATCTACCAGGAATGGTAGCAGCCAAAACGGAGCTTCCGGTTATTGGTGTTCCAGTCAAAACGTCGACGCTGAATGGTCTTGATTCTTTGCTTTCGATCGTACAGATGCCGGGCGGCATTCCAGTTGCCACGGTGGCGATCGGGCACGCGGGCGCAACGAATGCAGGCCTTCTGGCTGCGCAAATCCTGGGCGCTTTCGACCCTGAGCTGCAAGCGAAGGTTAGAGCCCGCCGCGAGCGCATTGCGCAAACGATCATTGAAAGCAGTGACCTGTTATGACAGAGGCAACAGGTGGTAAGGTCATCAAGCCCGGAGGCACAATCGGTGTCTTGGGTGGCGGGCAATTAGGCCGCATGCTGGCCTTGGCCGGTCGCAACATGGGGTATCGCTTCGTAACGCTCGATCCCACAGAGGACGCGCCTTGCGGACAAGTCGCAGATGAACAGATTCTTGCGAACTTCGACGATGTCGAAGCGGCGCGGAAGCTTGCGGCGTTATCCGATGTGATCACTTACGAATTCGAGAACGTTGATGCTCACGTAACTAGCATTCTGATGAATGAATCCTATGTTCCTCAAGGAAGCGAGCTTCTATATACGACTCAGCATCGTCTTCGCGAGAAGAGAGCTATTGAGGCTGCAGGCGTTCCGGTGGCCCCTTATGCGGAAGTCAAGAGTGCCGCAGAGCTGAAAGATGCGGTCATCAAGTTCGGCACACCGTGTGTGCTCAAAACAGCAACAGGTGGTTACGACGGCAAAGGCCAATGGGTCATCCGCTCTTTAGATGAAGTAGAGGAAGCCTACGAAACGCTCAGCCGGGCCAAAACCGAGCTCGTTCTCGAACAATTCATTCATTTTGATAAAGAATTATCCGTTATTGCAGCAAGAAGCCCTCGTGGTGAAGTGAAGGCATTCCCTGCAGCGGAAAATATACATGTACATAACATCCTGCATCAATCCATCGTGCCTGCCCGCATTCCAGCGGATGTGCAGCAGGAAGCCGAGAAGCTGGCGACGCAAATCGCCGAATCACTTGGCGTGATTGGATTGATCGCCGTAGAGCTGTTTCTTACGAAGGACGGTCAGCTATACGTGAATGAACTTGCACCACGTCCGCACAATTCCGGTCACTACACGATGGAAGCGTGCCGCACGTCGCAGTTCGAGCAGCATGTTCGAGCTATATGCAACTTGCCGTTAGGTTCAACGGAGCTTTTAACACCAGTCGTTATGGTGAATTTGCTTGGCGAGCATATCGAACCCCTCCATGGTCTAATCGACCAGCCTGGTTTCTTGGAGGATACAGACTTAGGCGTTAGCGCCAAGGTTCATCTGTACGGGAAAAAGGAAGCAAAAGAGAAACGTAAGATGGGACACATCAATTTGCTAACAAGCGATGCCCAGCACGCACTGACTTGGATAGAACGCACACGCATTTGGGAAAGTAAGTAAATGATAATTATTGGAGGAACGGCAAAATGATCGAACGTTATACACGCCCCGAAATGGCGAGCATCTGGACTGAGCAAAACAAGTTTCAAGCATGGCTCGAAGTTGAAATTCTATCCTGCGAGGCTTGGGCTGAGCTAGGCGTAATCCCGAAAGAAGATGTGAAAGTGCTGCGCGAGAACGCTAGCTTCAACATCGACCGCATCTACGAAATCGAGCAAGAAACACGTCATGACGTTATTGCTTTCACAAGAGCGGTATCCGAGACACTGGGGCCTGAGCGCAAATGGGTTCACTACGGTTTAACTTCAACAGACGTTGTAGATACGGCACTTGGTTACTTGTTAAGACAAGCCAACGAGATTTTGGACAAAGATATTCAGAAATTCATAGAAATCCTTCGCAATAAAGCGATTGAACATAAAGATACAGCCATGATGGGCAGAACGCATGGTGTGCATGCAGAGCCAACGACATTTGGACTCAAGATGGCGCTTTGGTACGAGGAAATGAAGCGTAACCTGGAGCGTTTCCGTTTTGCCGCTGATGGCGTTCAATTCGGTAAAATCTCCGGCGCAGTAGGCACATACGCGAACATTGATCCGTTCGTAGAGCAATACGTGTGCGAGAAGCTCGGCACGAAAGCAGCTCCAATTTCCACACAAACGCTGCAGCGTGACCGTCATGCGGAGTATATGGCTACTCTGGCGTTGGTTGCAACGTCCCTGGACAAATTCGCGACAGAAATTCGCGCCCTTCAAAAGAGTGAGTTCCGCGAGGTGGAAGAGCCGTTTGCCAAAGGTCAAAAAGGTTCCTCCGCGATGCCGCACAAACGCAATCCAATTGGTTGCGAAAGCATTTCCGGTCTGTCCCGTGTGATTCGCGGACATATGGTTTCCGCTTACGAGAACGTGACGCTTTGGCATGAGCGCGACATTTCGCACTCTTCCGTTGAACGTATCATCCTGCCGGATGCCACGCAGCTTCTGAACTACATGCTGAATCGTCTGGGCAACATCATCAAAAACTTGACTGTGTTCCCTGAGAACATGAAACGCAATATGCGCAGCACGTACGATGTGCCTTTCTCTGGCCGCGTCATGACGAAGCTGATTGACAAAGGTTTCTCCCGTGAGCAAGCCTACGATACAGTTCAGCCTAGAGCGATGCAAGCGTGGGAAGAGCAACGTTCTTTCCGTGAAATCGTTGAGAGTGCGTCAGTGATCACCGAAGCTTTGAGCCCAGCTGAAATTGCGGATTGTTTTGATCCAAGCTGGCATTTGAAACATGTGGCTACAATCTTTGACCGTTTAGGTCTGAAATAGAAGGCATTTGGGGAGAGAAAGGATGGGTTGTCTGTGGCAGGTAAAATCCTTGATTCAGCAGTTGAACTCGTAAAAGCGCCTCTTGTTCACAAAGGCAAAGTGCGCGAGCTGTATGATTTGGGTGAAAATTTCCTGATCGTCGTTACGGATCGGATTTCAGCTTTTGATTACATTTTGAAACCCGGTGTTCCTGAGAAAGGCTACGTGCTTAACGCGCTCAGCAAGTACTGGTTTGATATAACGAGCGGTTATATGAAGAATCATATCGTTCACACGGATGTCGAGCTGCTTCAAGACATTATTCCGGATGCGGAAGCGAGAGAGCTTCTGAAAGAGCGTATTATTGTGGCGAAAAAAGCGGAGCGCATCTCCATTGAGTGTGTCGTTCGTGGATATATCACAGGCAACGGCTGGAGACAGTACGAGAAAACCGGTGAGATCAACGGCCTTAAGCTGCCTGAAGGATTGCGTAAAAACCAACGTCTGCAGGACCCTATTTTCACTCCAGCAGCGAAAAATGATGTAGGTCACGACGAGGACATCTCTATTGAACAAATGATTGAGTTAGTTGGCGAAGAACTGACGTACGCACTGCAAGAGCGCAGCATTATGTTATATTCGCTAGCCCATTCCATTTGTGAGCGTAAAGGCATTATTTTAGCAGATACGAAGTTTGAATTCGGCTTTTATGCAGGTGAACTGATTATTATTGATGAAATTTTCACGCCGGATTCCTCACGTTATTGGTCGGAAGATAAATATGCCTTGGATATCGAGATTGATTCCATGGACAAAGAGCCTGTTCGTACGTACTTGGCGGGTTCTGGTTGGGATAAAAACAGTGAGCCCGATGAGCTTCCAGCGTCTGTCGTGGAAGAGACTGCGAACCGATACAAAGAGATTTTGCACCGTCTAGTCGATTCAGAAAATTAGAGCAAGCACATACGAGGAGGAGAATAGAAATGAAAGCAACGGTCTACGTAACGATTAAGCAGAACGTATTGGATGTTCAAGGAACAGCGGTGCAAGGAGCGCTTCATTCCATGGGTTTTGACGAAGTGGGTAAAGTGCGTATTGGGAAATACTTGGAGCTTGAACTAGGCACGACTGATAAAGCAGAAGCAGAAGCACGCGTGAAAGCCATGTGCGAGAAGCTGCTTGCGAACACGGTTATTGAAGACTACCGCTACGAGTTGGCGTAATAGAGACCAGGAGAGGGAGGAAACGTCATGAATTTTGCGGTTCTTGTATTTCCGGGATCTAACTGTGACATCGACTGCTTCAAAGCAGTTGAGGACACGATCGGACAACCGGTTGATTATGTATGGCATACGGCGGACGATTTGTCCAAATACGATTGCATCCTCGTACCAGGTGGATTCTCTTATGGGGATTACCTGCGTTGCGGAGCGATTGCGCAATTTACGAACGTGATGAAAGCTGTGGCTAAAGCTGCGGAAGAAGGCAAGTACATTCTAGGTATTTGTAACGGATTCCAAGTATTGACGGAAGCCAAATTGCTGCCAGGCGCGTTGCTGCGCAATAGCGGTATGAAGTTCCGCTGCCACGACACGATGCTGAAAGTAGAAAACAACACAACAGCCTTCACACGCGATTACGCAGAAGGCGAGCTTATCAATATTCCAATCGCACATGGCGAAGGCAACTACTACTGTGACGCTGCTACTTTGAAAGAATTGCAAGAAAACAATCAAATCGTTTTCCGTTATGAAGCAGGGGCTAACCCGAACGGATCGGTGGATGACATTGCAGGAATTAGCAATAAAGCAGGCAATGTTGTAGGTATGATGCCCCATCCGGAGCGCGCCATTCATGAGATTCTGGGCTCCGCAGACGGCAAGAAAATGTTCACATCTATTCTAAGTGCTTGGAGGGAAAAACATGACGCAGCAGCTATCCGCTAAGGAACCAACAGCCGAACAAATCGCGGAACAGAAAATTTACAAGCAAATGGGCGTAACGGACGAAGAGTTTGCCAAAATTTGCGGCTTCCTTGGACGTAATCCTAACTATGTGGAGATCGGCGTATTTAGCGTTATGTGGTCCGAGCATTGTTCTTACAAAAATTCCAAACCGGTGCTTCGCAAATTCCCAGTTACAGGACCTCGCGTTCTGATGGGACCTGGCGAAGGCGCAGGGATCGTTGATATCGGGGACAACCAAGCGGTTGTTTTCAAAATTGAAAGTCATAACCACCCTTCCGCTATCGAGCCTTACCAAGGTGCGGCAACAGGTGTGGGCGGTATTATTCGTGATATTTTCTCCATGGGTGCGCGCCCAGTGGCTTTATTAAACTCACTACGTTTCGGTAAGCTGCAAAATGACCGCGTGAAATACCTGTTCGAGCACGTTGTATCCGGCATCGCTGGTTACGGGAACTGTATCGGGATTCCGACAGTTGGCGGCGAAGTGATGTTCGACGAGAGCTACGAAGGTAATCCGCTCGTTAATGCGATGTGCGTGGGTCTTATCGACCACGACAAAATCCAACGCGGTGTTGCCAAAGGTGTAGGGAACCCAGTCTTCTACGTGGGTCCGGCAACGGGCCGCGACGGTATCCACGGTGCGACATTCGCATCCGAGGAGCTGACGGCTGAGTCCGAAGCGAAACGCCCAGCGGTACAAGTGGGCGATCCGTTCATGGAGAAGCTCGTACTGGAAGCGTGCTTAGAATTAATCGATTCCGGCATCGTGCTCGGAATTCAAGATATGGGCGCGGCGGGGCTTACCTGCTCCAGCGCAGAGATGGCAAGTAAAGCCGGCAACGGCATGGAGCTTTACCTGGATGAAGTTCCGCAGCGCGAAGAGGGAATGACAGCTTACGAAATGATGCTGTCCGAGTCGCAAGAGCGTATGCTTTTCGTTGTTGAGCCGAAGCATGAGGCGCAAGCTAAGGGCATTTTCGAGCGCTGGGGTCTGCACTGCGCGAAGGTCGGCAAGGTAACCGACGACGGTTACCTGAAGCTGATTCACCACGGTGAAGTCGTGGCGAACATGCCGGTAGGCGCACTCGTTGACGAGTGCCCGGTTTACAATAAGCCGAGCAAGGTTCCGGCTTATTATGAAGCAAACGCAGCGATCGATACAACGCGTTACCCAGAGGTAACGAAGCTGACGGATGCGCTGAAATCGGTGCTCGCGTCCCCGACGGTGGCGAGCAAAGAGTGGGTTTACAACCAGTATGACCACATGGTTCGTACCGATACAGCTGTGCGTCCGGGTTCGGATGCAGCGGTAGTCACCATTCGCGGAACGCGCAAAGGTCTTGCGATGACAACCGACTGCAACGGACGTTATGTGTACTTGGATCCAGAAGTAGGCGGACGGATCGCTGTTTCTGAAGCAGCACGTAACGTTGTCTGCTCCGGCGCTGAGCCGCTTGCTGTTACGGACAACTTGAACTTCGGCAGCCCGGACAAGCCTGAGATCTTCTGGCAGCTGGAGAAATCCACAGATGGTATGGCGGAAGCTTGTCGCTTCTTGGATACGCCGGTTATCGGAGGTAACGTTTCTCTGTATAACGAGAATGCCAAAGGCGCAATCTACCCAACTCCAGTTATCGGGATGGTAGGTCTGGTGCATGACATCGACCACATCACGACACAAAGCTTCAAAAAAGAAGGCGACATCATCATCCTGCTCGGCGAGACGAAAGCTGAACTCGGCGGCAGCGAATTCCAATATGTGATTCACGGCGTAACGGAAGGCCGTCCTCCTGAGCTAGATTTAGCGACAGAGAAAAGCCTTCAAAACACAGTACTTAAAGCAATCCAAGAAGGTCTTGTCGCTTCTGCGCATGACTTGTCCGAAGGCGGCTTGGCCGTTGCTTTGGCAGAAAGCTGCATCAGCGGCCGCGTAGGCGCTGAAGTGAACGTAGCTTCCGAGCTTCGCGCAGATTTCGCATTGTTCAGCGAATCCCAATCCCGTATTTTGCTAAGTGCTTCCCCGGACAAAGCGGATGCTCTTAAGCACTGGGTTGCTTCGCAAGGCGTGCCTTACCAAGAAATCGGAACAGTTACGGGTACAGAACTAACCGTCAAAATCAACAACGAACAGCGTCTCCAGTCTTCTGTTAACGAGCTGGCGAAAGTCTGGAAGGATGCGATTCCATGTCTAATGGCATAAAACAATCCAAGGCCCTAAAGCTGCCTGCGGCTCCCCTGGTTAATCTGGGAGATCAGCAGCACGAGCTTTGGACAGGGGAGTACTTCAACGAAGGTGTAGGCGGCCATGGCGGATTGTTTGATAAGCTGAATGAAGAGTGCGGCGTTTTCGGGGTGTATGGTCATTCCGAAGCATCTTCTCTATGCTACTATGGACTTCATGCTTTGCAGCACCGTGGACAGGAAAGCGCTGGTATTTGTACGGTAGAAGATGGCAAGTTTAACTACTATCGTGGAATGGGGCTCGCCAAAGAGGTATTTACGAATGAGAATTTGTCACCTCTGACAGGTTCCACTGCGATTGCACACGTAAGGTATTCCACAGCAGGCGAGAGCAAGCTGGCAAATGCACAGCCGCTTGTGTTCAAGTATCGTGAGGGCGACCTTGCGATTGCAACAAACGGCAACCTGGATAATGCGAATATTATCAAGCGTGAGCTTGAGCGTAAGGGTTCGATTTTCCAAACAACAAGCGACACAGAAGTGCTAGCTCATCTGATTGCCCGTTCTGAGCATGATGATATCGTGGACGCGGTCAAAGACGCTTTGACGCAAGTCATCGGCGGTTTTGCCTTCCTGATTATCACCAAAGACAAACTGATTGCTGCGCTTGATCCGAACGGCTTGCGTCCATTCATGATCGGCCGTCTCGGCGATTCCTACTTGTTCGCTTCTGAGTCCTGCGCTTTCGATGCAGTGGGAGCTACGTATTTCCGTGATGTTCAGCCAGGCGAACTCATCGTGCTGGATCGTGACGGGTTCCGTTCCGAGCAGTTCACGGAGAGCGGCCGACGCGCGATTTGTGCAATGGAATATATCTACTTTGCTCGTCCAGACAGCGACATCGATACAGTAAATATTCACTCCGCGCGTAAGCGGATGGGTAAAAAGCTGGCGATGGAAGCTTTCGTCGATGCAGATGTGGTGACCGGCGTACCGGATTCAAGTATCTCTGCGGCGATTGGTTTCGCTGAACAAACGGGTATCCCTTATGAGCTGGGGCTGATCAAGAACCGCTACACGGGCCGGACGTTCATCATTCCAAGCCAGGAGCTTCGTGAGCAAGGTGTCAAAATGAAGCTGAGCGCCGTTCGCAAGGTGGTCGAAGGCAAACGTGTTGTGATGATCGATGATTCGATCGTTCGCGGGACAACGTCCCTTCGAATTGTTAATTTGCTTAGGGAAGCTGGAGCTACGGAAGTGCACGTGCGGATTTCTTCGCCGCCTTTCATGAATCCATGCTACTACGGCATTGATACACCGGATCGGAAAGAGCTGATTGCTGCGATGAACTCTATCGAGGAAATTCGCAAAGCGATTAACGCGGATTCCCTGCATTTTCTAACTAAAGATGGGCTGCTCGATTCCATTGGTCAAGGATCGGCAGGTTCCCAAAGCGGGTATTGTACAGCTTGCTTCGATAATACGTACCCGACAGAAATCGTGGATGTTACGAAGGTTGGTTGTGCTTGCGATTAAAGGATAGGGGAAGGCCTTCGGGCTTCCCAATATATATAGACAAATATAAGGAGTGGTTGCGAAGTGTCGGATGCTTACAAAAAGGCCGGAGTCGATATCGCGGCAGGTAACGAAGCAGTAGAACGGATGAAAAAACACGTCAAACGGACTTTCCGTCCTGAAGTGTTAACTGACCTCGGTGGCTTCGGCGGGCTGTTCAGCTTGAACAAAGACAAGTATGAGGAGCCTGTGCTCGTATCTGGTACAGATGGCGTGGGCACGAAGCTGAAGATTGCTTTTGCAATGGATAAGCATGATACGATTGGGATCGACGCAGTTGCTATGTGCGTGAACGATATTATTGTTCAGGGCGCTGAGCCGCTGTTCTTCCTTGACTATCTCGCTTGTGACAAAGTAGTTCCAGAGAAAATTGAGGCTATTATCAAAGGGATCGCTGACGGTTGTGCGCAGTCTGGCTGCTCACTCATCGGAGGCGAAACGGCGGAAATGCCTGGCATGTATGCACAAGGGGAGTATGACATTGCCGGCTTTACGGTTGGAATCGTCGACAAGAAAAAGATCATCGATGGTACAACAATCCGTCCTGGAGACGTAGTGTTAGGTCTGGCTTCAAGCGGTGTGCACAGTAACGGGTTCTCTCTTGTGCGCAGGCTTTTGCTGGAAGAGAAAGGGTACACGCTTCAAGGGCATGTGGAAGAACTGGGCGATAAGCTTGGCAACGTGCTGCTAGAGCCAACTAAGCTTTATGTGAAGCCGATTCTGGCGATGCTGGAAGACGTAGCGATCAAAGGCATGGCGCATATTACAGGCGGCGGTTTTATCGAAAATATTCCGCGTGTTCTGCCTGACGGCGTGAACGTGGATATCCAATACGGCTCATGGCCGATCCTGCCGATCTTCTCTTTGATGCAGCGTGAGGGCGGCATAACGAACAACGATATGTTCCGCACGTTCAACATGGGGATCGGAATGGTTATTATCGTAAATGCCGATGATGCGGACAAAGCGGTTGCCGCAGCGGAAGCGCAAGGCGAGAAAGTTTATCGTCTAGGCGTTGTTACTGAAGGTGAGCGTGTCGTAACATTCCAAGGAGCTGAGGTGTAATGCAGCCTTATCGAGTAGCAATTTTTGCTTCGGGCAGCGGTACGAATTTCCAAGCCATTGTGGATCAGGTACAGAAGGGGAAGCTTGATGTCAGCATCGAGCTTCTTGTCTGTGATCGTCCTGAAGCTTACGTGGTGGAGCGCGCAACAGAAGCGAAAGTGCCTGTGTTCGCGTTCCGTCCCAAAGAATATGCAAATCGAGAGGCTTATGAAGCCCTTATTCTTAAGGAATTGCAAGAGCGGCAAGTTGATCTAATCGTGATGGCCGGTTATATGCGCATCATCACGAATGTACTGGTTGAGCCGTTTTTTGGCCGGATGATCAACGTGCATCCTTCGCTGCTGCCGTCCTTTCCGGGCGTGCGCGCGATTGAACAAGCCGTTGAGTACGGCGTGAAACAAACAGGCGTCACCGTGCACTTCGTGGACGGTGGGCTGGACTCTGGCCCCATCATTGCGCAGCGCGCCGTGGAGATCCACGAGCACGAGACAGCGGAATCGCTCGCAGAGCGGATTCATGCGGCGGAGCACGTGCTGCTGCCGCAGGTCATTCGCTCACTGCGTGAGGGCCGCGTGAGCATGGATGGCCGCAGGGTTAGTATCAAGCTGTAGGTTAGAGTCGGCGGGGAAGGCATGAAGGATTAAGGTCGGACGTGACATGTCATGGTGATCCCATTCGGTGTTCGGTGCTGTTCGAGGGATCAATTACATGCAAAATGTGCAGCAAATATGTGCTATTTGGCTGTATGGAGAGAATTTGGTGTATTTAGTACAGCAAATTTCTGCATTTTCGGTGATTTGGATGCGTATTTGCCTGATTTGATGCACCTTTTGCAGGTTTTTTCTTTTTTGCGCCGAGATTCGCTCCTTTTGATGCGCTTTTTACATGATCTGTGTGATGGGATTCGGGAAGTTGAGTAGCTAGTGTTTGGATCAGGGGATGGCTGAGTGAAACGGGCGTCAGTGTTGTGAGTGTTGTTTTACAGCGCTAACTGTGTGTGAGCGTGGAACAGGCATGAGCAGCGAGAGTTAAAATAGTTTTACCACGTTAAATAGACAAATTTACTTTTCTGGGAGGAAGAACCGTGGCAATCAAAAGAGCACTGATCAGCGTGTCCGATAAAACGGGGATCGTTGAGTTCGCGGGCGAGCTGGCGAAGCTGGGCGTTGAGATTATATCTACTGGCGGTACGCAAAGTTTGTTGAAGGATAAAGGGGTGCCGGTTATCGGTATTTCCGAGGTTACAGGCTTCCCTGAGATCATGGATGGCCGCGTCAAAACGCTGCATCCAGCTGTTCACAGTGGACTTCTGGCAGTTCGTGACAACGAAGAGCATCAAGCGAGCATGAAGAAGCTCGGCCTGGATTATATTGATCTGGTTGTCGTGAATTTGTACCCTTTTGCTGAGACAATTGCGAAGCCGAACGTCTCTTACGAAGACGCGATCGAGAACATCGATATTGGCGGTCCGACCATGCTTCGTTCAGCGGCAAAAAACCATGCGTTCGTATCCGTTGTTGTCGATGCTGCTGACTATGCCAAAGTGCTTGAAGAAGTACAAGAGACTGGCGATACAACACTTGAAACGCGCAAACAACTTGCAGCCAAAGTGTTCCGTCACACGGGCTCTTACGATGCTTTGATTGCAGACTATTTGTCCAAGCAAATGGGCGAGCCTTACCCAGAGCGTTACACAGTTACTTATGAGAAAATGCAAGATCTTCGCTACGGAGAAAACCCGCATCAAAGCGCGGCGTTCTACCGCAAGCCGAATGCAGTTGCCGGCAACATTACTACGGCTGAACAGCTTCATGGCAAAGAGCTTTCCTACAATAATATTAATGACGCTAATACTGCGCTTCAAATCGTTAAGGAATTCAGCGAGCCTGCCGTTGTTGCAGTTAAGCATATGAATCCTTGCGGTGTAGGTATCGGCAGTAATGTGCTTGAAGCTTACCAAAAAGCGTACGCAGCTGACCCTACGTCCATCTTCGGTGGAATCGTTGCAGCTAACCGTGCGGTTGACGAAGCAACAGCGCAATTGCTGCATGAGATTTTCCTAGAAATCGTCATTGCGCCAGATTTTACACCAGAAGCACTTGATATCCTTTCCAAAAAGAAAAATATCCGCCTACTCAAAGTGAGCGGCTTAGATAACATCGCTGGCCGCAAGGCTGAGCCAATCGTTACAACCGTTGAGGGCGGTATGCTCGTGCAAGATAGCGATGCTTACCAACTGACAGAAGCAGATCTGAAAGTCGTATCTGAGCGTCAGCCGACGGAAGAAGAGATGAAACAGCTGCTTTTCGCATGGAAAGTAGTTAAGCACGTTAAATCTAACGCCATCGTACTTGTCGCTGACGACATGACGGTCGGTGTAGGCGCTGGTCAAATGAATCGTGTAGGAGCAGCGAAAATCGCAATTGAGCAAGCAGGGGACAAGTCGAAAGGCGCCGTTCTTTCCTCCGATGCTTTCTTCCCAATGGGCGACACGCTTGAAATGGCTGCGAAAGCAGGCATCACAGCGGTTATCCAACCGGGTGGATCGATCAAAGATGAAGAGTCCATTCGCGTAGCGAACGAGAACGGAATCGCGATGGTCATGACGGGCGTTCGTCACTTCAAACACTAAAAACAACTGAGAATGCTCACGATTCGAGTGCGGAACGTGGGCATTCCCCATGAAAGGGACTGGTGACAAGAAGATGCGTGTATTAGTTATTGGACGAGGCGGGCGCGAGCATGCCATTGTATGGGCACTGAGCAAAAGCCCGAAAATCAGCAAGCTTTTCTGCGCACCGGGGAACGGCGGTATTGCAGGATTGGCGGAATGTGTGCCGATTACGGAACTTCAATTCGAAGAGATCAGCACGTTCGCGAAAGAGCAGGCAATTGACCTTGTTATGGTTGCTCCTGACGATCCGCTCGCAGCAGGTCTTGTGGATCACTTGGAGTCCAAAGGGATTGAAGCGTTCGGACCTCGCGCGAATGCAGCGATCATCGAAGGAAGCAAAGTATTTATGAAGGAGCTCCTGAAAAAATACAACATTCCTACGGCGGCGTACGAGACTTTCGACGCGTATGAGCCGGCTCTTGCTTACCTGCGTTCGCAAAAAGCGCCAATCGTTATCAAAGCGGATGGACTAGCTGCTGGTAAAGGCGTGACGGTTGCGCAAACGATGGAAGAAGCGGAAGCGGCGCTTCGCGATATAATGGTGGATCAAGTGTTTGGCAAATCCGGCGCGAGTGTGGTTATCGAGGAGTTTCTGACAGGGCAAGAGATGTCACTGCTTGCTTTCGTAGATGGCTCTACGGTTCGTCTGATGGTGCCTTCGCAGGATCATAAGCCTGTCTATGATGATGACAAAGGACCGAATACAGGCGGAATGGGCACGTATTCACCGCTGCCGCATATCCCTGAGTCTATTGTGCAGGAAGCGCTTGTGAACATTGTACAGCCAACTGCTGATGCGATGGTTAAAGAAGGCCGACCGTTCAAGGGCGTGCTTTATGCGGGTCTGATTTTGACTCCGAACGGTGTGAAAACTATCGAGTTCAATGCGCGCTTCGGCGATCCAGAGACGCAGGTTATTTTACCTCGACTCAAAACCGATTTGCTTGATATTTTCCTTGCCATCAATAACGGAACGTTGGCTGAGCAGCCAATCGAGTGGAGCGAAGAAGCAGCGGTTTGCGTAATCGTCGCTTCTGGCGGTTACCCAGGGCCTTATCCGAAAGGTTTGCCGATTACAGGGCTTGAGAATGTGCAGGATTCCTTCGTGTTCCACGCAGGAACAGCTCTGGAGAACGGGCAGATCGTGACGAATGGCGGACGCGTTCTGGGCATCACAGGCATCGGTAAAGACATTATCGAAGCTCGTCAGAAAGCTTATGCGGATGCGGACCGGATTCATTTTGACGGGAAGCACTACCGGACGGATATTGCGATGAAAGCTTTGAAATAGAACAATGAAAAAACACAGTGTCTTTCTTGCGGGAAAGGGCTGTGTTTTTGCTTTTTGTAGGGAGGGGGAAGGGGCAAACCATTACTTATCTTTCCCGCCGCGGATATATTTGTCTTTGTTTTTGAATTCATACCAGATGGCGAGGAGTACGCCGACGATGAGCGCTAGTGATATCCAGTTATCCACGATAAAGTGCCAGAGGGTGTTCATGCGATTGCCTCCTTGGGTGTGCCTTTCGAATAGTTTTGGCTGCTGCTGTGCGTTTCATGCATGGTTAATGGACAGATAGGGGAGAACGGTGTGATGATTGTGGGAAAAAGGGCGATGCAGTTGGTCGCGGTGCCGGTCTTGCTGGTTGGCTTGGTCGCTGCTTGTGGCGGCGAGCAGGCTGGTGTAGGGAAAGCGAATAGCTTGCTGGCGGTAGAAGCGCCGGCTGTGAGCGTGCCGCCGGTAGCTGCGGCGGTTGCGCCGACGCCTGAGCCGCCGGCGGCAGCGGTGCGAGAGCCAGAGCGAGCCGTGCAGGGGCTGGAGCCAGAGGCAGCGTCAGTGGTGCAGCAAGCGGCGCAGCCGGTGCAAGTGCCGGCACCAGCGGTGCAGGAGCCGAGGTCAGCGCCAGCGCCAGTGGAATCGCTAGCTGCGGTGCACAAGCTGGTGATGCTGGACCCGGGGCATCAGCGTCAGGACAACAACGCGCCCGAGGCCGTAGGCCCGGATACGCGAGAGACAAAACCAAAGGTCAGCTCCGGCACCGTCGGCGTCCGTACGAAGAAACCAGAATATGTGCTGAACCTGGAGGTTTCGCAGTTAATCAAGGCCGAGCTGATGAAGCGAGGCATCGAAGTTGCGATGACCCGCGAGTCGCACGAGGTCGATATGTCCAACAAGCAGCGCGCGGATATGGCTAATGAGGCTGGTGCGGCGCTGGCTGTACGCATCCATGCGGATGGGGATAGCTCGCCGAAAACCAGCGGGTTTTCGGTTTTGTATCCATCGGCTAGCGTAGCTTCGCTAAAGCCATTTGCAGCGGAAAGCCGGCAAGCTGCCGGTTTCATTGCCGAGCAGCTAAAGGCTGCGACAGGGACGCCAGGCAGAGGGCTGTCGGCGCGCAGCGACCTGTCCGGATTTAACTGGTCCAAGGTGCCAGTCGTGCTGGTTGAGCTCGGTTTCATGACGAATCCTGAAGAAGATGATCGGCTGTCGGAAGCCGAGTACCAGCAAAAGCTCGCCGTCGGTATTCCAGATGGTATTGAACAGCTTTTGAGCGCTCGTTCGCTCGCCAGATAGCCGCCTAGCCATTGAGCCATCCAGCTACCTGCCACCGCCGCCTGCTGCCCGGCCACTCACCGCCACTCGCCGCCCACTAACCAGCCCACCAGCTAGAGGGTTTCATTGGAGTGAATCCAACGAAAAGACGGATATGGTAGTTGAAATCTTGATTTGATTGGATGAAATCCAATAGGGTGAGCTTTATGAGGCTCTAAAAAGGCGAAATTCATAGGTTACATTGGATTCTGTCCAACGAAAAGTAAGATTGTAACCTCAAAATCGTTCATTCATTGGATTTCATCCAACGGCCCTTGAAAATAGAAGACAAACTCCCTGAGTAAATCCAAGGAGTGGGCAGGCAGGTGCTGCCATATCTCTCATAACTGGGGAATGATATTGCTGGGTTTTATTTTGTAACAGTAGAGAATACTGTAGAATATTGGTAAAATGTTTCCAATCCGGACGAAGGGGTGATTTGTCATGCTGCCAGCCTTTTTTATTGCACATGGAACACCGAATTTGGCTATTGAGCAGCATGCTTACACCGAGTTTTTGCACAAACTGGCGAAGAGCATACCGCGGCCCAAAGCGGTCGTTGTATTCAGCGCTTATTGGGAGAGTCCTGTGCAGACGATTAGCTCAGCGATTCATCCGGAGATGATCTATCCTGTTTCGGGAGTATCAGAAAAGGTTTATAGCATTAAGTACCCAGCTAGAGGCGATTTGACGCTGAGCTTGCACATTCAGCAGCTGCTTCAAGAGGAAGGCATCCGCTGTGAATTGGATGATGAGCGAGGATTGGACCATGGGGTATGGGCGCCCCTGTACATGATGTACACGGATACGCAGATTCCAGTGGTGGAGCTCTCGGTGAATCCGAGGTTGACGCCGGAAGAGCACTACCGCATCGGTGCGGCGCTCGGGCCCTTGCGAGAGGAGGATGTTCTCATCCTCGGAAGCGGTGGGACCGTGCACAATTTGCGCCGGTTGGATCGGAATAATCCGGTACCTCAGCTGTGGGCGGTGGAATTCGATGAGTGGCTGGCGGAGCAGCTCGAAACGTGGAATCTTGAGGCGCTCGTGAGGTACGACGAAAGAGCGCCGCATGCGGCTGTGGCGGTGCCGACGCCGCAGCATTTTGCGCCTTTGCTGCTGGCACTGGGTGCGGCAGATGGCGCACGACGAGCGAAGCTGCTGCATCACAGCTTCCAGATGGGCACGCTCAGCCTGTGCTGCTGGATGTTCGGCGGCTTGAAGAAGCCGCAGCGATTCCTGGATTAAGCGCCGCCGGCGCTAGTCGAGGAATCGCTCTTTGAACTCTGGCTTCGGCAGCATGCAGTGCTCGGCCTTGCCGAACCAGCGATAGCGGTTCCTCGCGATGAAGGCATAGCCCAGATTCCGCAGCGGAGCCGGAATGACGATGGCCGCATACGCTAGCGGGTAAGCGCCGCGCAGCCGCCGGGCAATGCGCAGCGCCGCCGTCGAGCGGGTGTAGGCGCGCCCGCCCTCAATCAGCACAATGGTGCTGATGTTGTCCGTGGGCAGCCGGTGCTGCTCCAGCAGCTTATGCCCGGCTGCCGACTGCAAGGACGCGAAGCGGAAATGGCCCTTCGGGTCGTTCCGCAGGATGAACTGCACAGCTCCGCTGCATAAATTGCAGACGCCGTCAAACAGAATGACGGCTGTTCCGTTAGCGGGCTTGGTCATGGGCGATGCCTCCTTTGATGGATGTTGGCTGCTTTGGGATAGCTGCATGCATTAGTTCTGCAGCTGAACTTGACTGCATAGCCAGCTAGGTTCTCCTCACCGGACTCCTAGCCCAAGCAGATGATGTAAAAAGTACAGCAAATCTGTTGATATTGGCGTGCTGATAAGTCATACCTGCATTTTGTACATGTAAATCAGCCCAATTGGCTCGATACGCTCCAGAATCACACAAAGAGATGTATGTTTTGCATCTTTTTCGCGAAATTGGCGGTAAGCGCCGGATTTTACTGTACTTTCTACATGATGTTGGCCGGCAACATGCCGCCACTTATCCTTCTCCTCTACTATACCTAATTATCGATGGACGCGCATCCAGCTGCAGCCAATCCGATTCGCGACTCAAAAAGTCTTCTATTTCTCTCTTGCCTAGCATATACATTTCATAGAACAATAGATGAAGAGAAGAGGTGCCTATTGATGAAATCATTGTCCCTATCCCGTCGCAAAAGAACTCTCAGCGCCTGGTTCGTCCTCGGCTGCTCTGTCCTAACCATTGCCGGCTGCAGCGATACACCTGTTTCCCTGCCAACGACAACGCCAGACACCGCAGCAGCAACGCCATCTGCTTCTACGCCAGCCACGAAGCCTGCGGCTACGGCGGTAGAAACAGAGCTGCCCTACAAATTCCCGCTGACCGGGCTTCCTTCCGCCAAAGAAGTGAAGACCCGTCCTTTCATGGTCATGGTCGAAAATGCCCCCCAAGCCAGGCCGCAAACAGGCCTCGATCAGGCTGACATCGTCTACGAAATTCTCGCAGAAGGCGAGATTACTAGATTCGTCTCCGTGTTCCAAAGCCACGAGGCCCAAACGATCGGTCCGGTGCGCAGCATTCGGCCTTATTTTGTAGAGATCGGCGATGCGCTGGATGCTGTTATCGTTCACGCGGGCTGGAGCCAGGAAGCGATGGACATGATGGCAGGACGCAAGCTGTCGCATCTCGATGAGGTCTACGGCGATGGCGCCTACTACTGGCGCTCGACGGAACGTAAGGCTCCGCACAATCTCTATACCTCTGTGGATAAAATGAAAAAGGGTGCCGAGGCGCGCAAATTCCGCTCCGAGTGGAACGGACCGCTGCTCACTTTTGCCAAGGATGATGGTCAAAGTAAACTCACCGGCGCTGCCGTGCATTATATTCTGATTCCTTATCTGCAAGGGTATTTCGCTTCCTATGAATACAATGCTGCTGAAGGCGTGTACATGCGCAGCATGGAGGGCAAGCCGCATCTCGATAAGGAGACCGGCAAGCAGCTGCAAGCCAAGAATCTGCTCGTGCTGGAAAGCAAGCACAAAATCGTAGACAAAGAAGGGCGCCGTGAGGTAGACGTATTCGGCCCTAACAAAGGTGTCATCCTGCAAGAAGGCAAATCCCAGCAGATTACTTGGGAACGCAAAAACGGCATGCTGCGTGCCTACGCAGAAGATGGCAAAGAAGTGCCGCTGCTGCCGGGTAACACGTGGGTGCAGATTGTGCCGGAGGGAACGGCGCTTAAGATGGAGTAACGCAGATTGCAGATTTAACAATCTCTTAACATTCCAATAATCATGCTAATACATTGATCCCCTATGATTAAAAGTCATGGGGGGGAATATCATGAACAAATTTCAACGTAAAGTTTCAGTACCCATTTATACGGTATTTATCTTACTGCTATTTGGCATATTCGGAATTAGCTATACAATCTGGGGGAACCAAAACGCTAGAGGAACTAAGGTTGGAGCTGCAGAAGCAGCGTCAGAAGCGACGGTTGGGGTTACGAAAGTCGTCTGGTGGCACGCGATGAGCGGCGAGAATGGCAAAGTGGTGGACAAACTCGTGTCTGCCTTCAATGCGTCGCATAAAGATATTACGGTAGAAGCCGTCTATCAGGGGTCCTATTACGATAGCCTGACCAAGTTGAAAGCGTCCATCGGTTCAACCATTGCCCCTACAATGGCACAGGTGTATGACATTGGAACCCGATTTATGATCGATTCTAGGGCTATTACGCCGATTCAGCAATTTATCGATCGGGAGAAGTACGATACGTCCCAAATGGATGAAGCTATTATCAATTACTATACAGTGGACAACACACTGTTTTCGATGCCTTTTAACGCATCCAATCCGATCTTGTATTACAACAAAGATTTGTTCACTGCAGCTGGGCTGAATCCGGATAAGCCGCCCGTGTTGTATGAGGACCTTAAGAAAGCAGCGACTAAGCTGACAAAAGGCGGCGTAACAGGCGCTTATTTTGGTACACACAGCTGGTATATGGAACAGTTTGCTGCCAATCAAGGGGAAGAGTTGGTTAATAACGGCAATGGCCGCGATGGGCTAGCTACCGCTTGGCAGTTGAATGGCGAAGTTGGTGTTAAGGCGCTTGCTTGGTGGAAGGAACTTGTGGACAGCAACGTAGCCATCTACTCGGCAGGCAAAGGGGATACCTCGAAGAAAGCATTCGCCGAGGGGAAGGTTGCTATGATTTTCGATACAACGGCCGCATTGCGTGATATCCTGGATTCGGTTGAAGGCAAGTTCGAAGTCGGAACAGGCTTTTTTCCCAAAGCATCCGAGACGGCGAGTGGCGGCGTGGGGGTCGGAGGCGGGAGCAACTGGATCATGAACAGTAAGTCCGGGGAAGAGCAGCAGGCTGCTTGGACGTTCATGAAGTATTTGTCAGAGCCTGAACAACAAGCGATTTTTCATGTGAATACAGGTTATTTTCCAATTACGAAGAAAACGTATGAGCTGCCGATTGTGCAGGAGAACATGAAGAAATACCCGCAGTTCAAGACGGCGATCGATCAACATAACGCTTCGAAGTTAAATAAAGCGACGTTAGGCGGCGTTCTAGGTGTATACCCCGACGCAAGGAAGCTTACCGAGGAAGCCGTCAATCAGGCTCTGAGCGGCCAGCAATCGCCGCAGGCAGCACTCGATATGGCAGCAACCGAAATTAATGCGAAAATAGAAGCATATAATCATATATTGAAATAAACGCAAAAAAGCACCCCGATTCGGGATGCTTTTTTTCTTATAGCTTTGTTTTGCGATATTCGCCGGGGGATGAGCCTGTCCGGTTTTTGAACATCCGGTTAAACGAAGAGATGTTCCGATACCCCACTTGAATGCTGATTTCTTGAATGTTCAAGTCGGTCGCATGCAACAATTTCTTCGCATTGTTCACTCTTCGGTCATGCAAATGTTCCATGAAGTTGGCACCTGTCTTCTCTTTGATATAGGTCGAGAGGTAGGAAGTGCTAAGATTTAGTTGAGCGGCCAGTACATCGAGCGAGAGATCCTCAGCATACTGCTCATGGATCACACGCAGGACACGGTCAACGATGGGATCGTTGGCTTCTTTTTTCACGCGGATGATCTGAGTCACGGCACGGAAATAAGCCTGGAACGTTATCTGGTATTCCTCGAGCGTACAGCATTGTTCTAATTGGAGCAGGAGTGGCTTAAGCTGCCATAAGGACTCTGTTTGAACTTTGTAGAACTCTAGCACCATCTTGGCCTTGTCAGTCACAGCAAGCGTCATATGCCTAAACACATCTACAGACGCTTCTTTATGGTCAAGCTCTTGCAGCCATGGAAGGATGAGATCGAGCGTTTCCTGCTCCTTGCCTGCCTTCAGTACTGCGGTTAGATCCTGCTCCTGAGCAAGCGTTAAGACATAAGTAGAGCGATCCGAGCGGAACTCGGTTATCGTTTGCGTTTCATCCAGGAGTCTAGCTTGCATGGCCATTTCATTGACTTGGCGGTAGGCATATCCGAACTGGATCGAATGCTCAAACGCAGAACTTACAGCCGCCGTTACTAAACAGTAGCACTTATCTTGATCGAGAACCTGCTTCAACTGCTCTAGCATAGCTAGGATACGATCCCTTTCATTGCCGGGAAAAACAGATAGAAACTGATGATGCTCGATCTGAAAGGTATGGGAGTCAGGAATGGTTTCATCCGCAAACCGTTTGAGATGCGCACCAGTCGACTGTGAGATTTGCTCCTTGCTCAGCGGGGCTTCAACAAAAGCGGCTGCTCGAAAGCGAAGCTCATAGAGAACGATGGTGTAGGTTTCCTCAGTACCCTGAATGTGCGGCCACTCACCCGATTCCATATTGATATTTTTTAACTTATTGATGAAGTGATAGTTAGTTAGCTCGGACTGCTGATCCTTCAGCTCCTGCTGAATTTGACCTTTCTCCTTAAGCAGCTGGCGTACAGGATGATTGATCCGTTTGCTGAAAAAGATCGAGACAACGAAGGCGATAAAGATTGAAATGCCAAGCAGGATGATCACGAGATTATCCAAACGAAGGATTTTGGCTGCAAAATCAGGGTTGGTAACCCGCATGATGAAATGCAGGTTGTCTTCATTTTGATAATCGACATAATAAATCCCGTTTTCTAGCAGATACACACGCTCAGCGGGTGGGGATGACAATAGTGACTCTGGCAGCTTACTACCACTACGATTGGTCTGATAAATAAGGTCTTGCCCCGGTCCCATAATGGTTAAATCCAGATCGGGATTCTCCTTGAGAAGCGCGTCCCGCAAACGATCGGCGTCGATCATGGCGATCAACATATTATCAGCCAGTGACGGCTTGATGGAATAAGGAATCAATGTTTTGGCCGTTGGATCAGCGGTTGTAGCCCCAAAGGCTGTGGCAGGATGAAGTACGAAATTCTCCGTACGTTGAAACTGCGACTGCCAATAAGGAAGCGGGTATGGCTGGCTGGCATACAGATTTGCAAACAATTCTTCGTTCGTCCCTGGACCAAATTTATTAATAGCCAGATTCGCAGAACGAAACAATAGGATCATATTATCCAGATAAAGCTCTGAATCACCTACGATGCTTTGGATGTCCAGAACAATGGGACGAGTGGTGAGCGTCTCGGCATCTTTCTTAAGAATCACTTGATTGTTAAGGGTAATGACATCTTTATCTGTGAATTGCTTGAAAAGGGCCTCCCTGATTTTATCCAACTGAAACTGATAACGTTCCGCCACTTTCTGCAAAGTGAGGTGATTCTGTTCGATCATCTCGCTGCGAAGGTGGCTTTTTAGCATCCAGAAGATGAGCAGGCTAAAAGAGGAGAAGATCAGAATCAGAACGATGAAGCTGGTTAATACGGACCGAAATAGTGATTTATTTAATGAAAAAATAGTCATAAGTCGCAGGCCCCTTTGATCGTTACGCTGTTGACTTCCGGCGATTTATATACCTTTAATTGTAGACCATTATCCTTGTTAAGGGTATGGGCTTTTTTTTGGAAGCTTTGCACTTTTACCGATGAGGCGGTTCATAAAAGCTTAAAAAACCAATCGAAACAATGGGGAAGGATCGAAAATCATGTGTATAGGCAAGGCAACGGCCCTCTAGATATGATGGGCAGGTAACGAACGAGGCTCATGGGGAGGAGAGGCAAGTTAAGGTTCGAATGAGCAAGATCAGTTGATGAATGAGGGGATAGGAACGAAATGAAACACATGCGTGATAGAACCGTGACCAACATCTATAAGAGCTTTTTTGCTTTTGCTTTAGCGGTAATCGTATGCATGACCTTAGCCGGTTCAGTGGGAGCTCATGCATCCTCGGCGGGGTATTCCGATATCAAGGTTGGTGCAGATACCGTGCAATACCACCTGTCGATTTTGGAGGCTGACTTCGTTCATATTTTCCCGGATAAACCGGATGGGGGAGACAAGATTAGCGATAAACAATTGTCGAGTTCCATTGAAGCTCTAACGAAGCTTGTTGATGACGGGCTTATCGTAACGGGAGACGGGAAAGTTGGATCAGGGGTTATTACCGCTGTAAAGCACGAGAAACGAGCCACGATGGAAATGATCGGTATGGATATCCGATATAAATTCGCTGCTCCTGTGAAGCAATATCTGATGCAGTACAATTTCTTCTGGTACAGCGGGGTCGATGTAAACCATAGCAACTATGCCACGATTCAGGTCGGTGGACAAACCATCCAGCAAGTACTTGGCAGTCAAAATTATATTGTGCAGATTCAAGGTCCTGGCGCAGCTGCTGGAAATCCGTCAGCAGTGGCAGCACCTGCAGCCCTTGATGCGAAGCCTGCCGTGAATATAGCGGCGACTTCTTGGGTGAGTACGCTCAAGACTTACGTCCTCATGGGGATGAAGCACATTTGGTCGGGGCTTGATCACATGCTGTTCGTGCTTGGCCTCCTGCTAGCTGCTGAGCAAAGGGTATGGAAAATAGTGCGATTGATTACAGCCTTTACAATAGGTCACTGCATTACACTAGTCCTATCTTCTCTAGAGGTCGCTTATCTCTCACCGAAGATCGTCGAACCCTTAATTGCGCTTAGCATTCTGTATATTGCTGTAGAGAATATATGGAAGAGAAAAGAAAGTGCGCGCGTAATCGTTACATTGTTGTTTGGCCTTGTGCACGGATTCGGATTTGCCGAGGTGCTGCGAGGAACGTTGTCTGGACATATGGCCCTTCCTTTATTTTCATTCAACCTGGGTGTAGAAATTGGACAGCTTGTGGTCGTAGCGATTGTGATTCCAGTGCTTCTGTGGATTAAACGTTTGCCGGTGCAAGTTAAATGGAATCAATACGCTTCCGGGATCATTGGGGTGTTCGGGCTTTACTGGTTGATTGAGCGCATTATTAGCCAATAAAATTTTTTGTGATGAGGGGACGTTATCAAGTTGGTTAAAAAGAGTTTCAAACGATGGGTATCCGGCGCGACCATAGCCGGTATGATGTTCAGCATGTTGACCCCTATGGGGGCAAATGCCGTAGAGAATGACGCGCAAATCAGCGCGGTTGATTATTCGAAATTACCTAAGCTGATGATTACGGAGCTTGTTCCGGATACAGCGAATATCAGCAGTGCAGACGCTTATGAAACTATTGAAGTTTATAACAATACGAACAAAACGCTTGACTTCAAAGATTACAATCTGGTGTATCGCTTTCCAGGAACGAACAACGTTTGGGCGCCTTATAAGAATGGGAACCCAAATGGGAGCATGAAGATTCCTGCGCAATCCTCGATCGTCCTGTGGGTGATGAATACGGATAAAGGTATTAATTTAAATCTGAAAGCATCGGATTTTAATCAGAACTTCCAAACAAATCTGCAAGAAAATGTGAACCTTTTCCGTGTTGACGGCGGTGCCGGCATGGCCAACGGCGGCCCAAGAGATTTGGTCATTCAAGAGAAAGACGGCACGGATATCTCGGTTGCCAGCTACCAAAATGATGAACAAACGAAACCGGAAAAAGGGATTTTCTATCGTTTTCCAGTGGATGGAACGAAAAACATGGTGATGTATGGCTCAGCGACCGACGATAATGCGGCCGCTGCGACCCCAGGGACTATCGACCCTACTCAGGTTCCGCCTGTTCCGCTGTACTTCTCTGATCCTCCTGTCATCGGCCATACGCCGGTTAACCAAGCTGATCAGAAGAACGACTTGATCTTGCAAGCTCAGGTTGCTAACACAGAGCAGAATGAAACAGTATCTGCTGCCGTGTATTATCAGTTGGCATCCCAATCGAGCTATGAATCCGTACCTATGACAGTGACGGGCAGTAATCAATATCAAGCTGTCATTACTAAAGACAAGCTAACTGAAAGCCAATTGAATTACTACATTCAAGCGAATGACGGTTTCAGCACGGTGAGATCGAACGTTTACAACGTAAATATTACGCTTGATCAATCCGACTATTCAAAAGTTCCACCGCTTATGGTGACCGAAGTCGTTCCGGATTCCACGAATGTGGGCACGGCGGACGGTTATGAGTTCATTGAAGTTTATAATAATACGGATCAACCTGTTAATTTTAAAGACTATAAAGTCGTCTACCGTTACACGGATTCAGGTCCAGATGCAGACGTTCCATGGCCTGCGGACAAAGAAGACATGATGATTCCTTCGAAGGGCACGCTCGTCTTCTGGATTATCAACAATCAGAACATGAATACACCAGTAGCCGACTTCAATGCCAACTATGGCACGAATCTGGTTGAAGGCACTAACATCGTGCGCGTGCATAGCGATGGGATGGCGAATGGTTCCAACCGCGGTCTCGTGATTGCTACGAACACAGGCATCGAGCTTTCGGCAGCTTATTATGGTAAGGACGATGTCAGTACCAACAAAGGTATTGTCTATAAATTCCCGACGAGCGGCAACACAATGGTCAAATCCAGCGCAGTCGCAGCTACTCCGGGAAGTATAACGCCGGGTCAAGTGCCACCACAGACCGTGAACGTCACGCCGGATACACTTAAGCCTACGCTCAAGGATCTGACCAAAGAGAGTGCAATCGATCAAGCCTTAGATCTCGAAATTATCGGAGAGGCTAAGGACGAAACATCGCTCAAAACGGTAGCCCTCTACTATAAAACGGACAAGCAGTCCCAATACAACAAGAGGTACTTGAAAGAGAGCTTCGCGGATACTTTGTACCATTATATGATTTATTCGCCAGAGCTTATCGGAAACTCTTACTTGGATTATTATTTCACTGCTTCCGACGGTACGAATGAGACTATCATTCAGACGAAGCGTGTTCAAATTCAAGGTGGTTCCGACCATTCCAACCTGCGCTTGAACGTGAAAGACGGTGACATCGTCTCGCAAACGAAAGTGCTGAAAGGAACAGGCGAAGGCGTCAATCCGGACAGCCTGAAACTTGCTATCGACGGCAGCGATCTGACGCAGCAGTCGACTTATCATGCCGTGGAGCATGATGCCTTCTTCGCTTTTGAAGTAATGGGCGTGAACTACTATTTCAAAAACGGTATTACCCAAGGGGAAGAAATTCTGTCGATTTTCCAAGACCCTATTAATAGCTACAAAACATTATCCATTCCACTAAAGGCTGAACGGCTCAAAGAAGGCAGCAACGCGTTCCAGATTCGCGCTGGTTCCAAGGCTTCACCGTTTGATGATCGGCCAGCAGAGAATAAAGACAATTTCGAAGTGAAGAATGTACGCCTCGTTTTCGCAGACGGTACGGTCGTCTATGACCCGAAATATAGCGATCCTAACAAGGTAATCAAAATTGGGGATTCTTCTGGTCTGTCACCGGTGATTGATTTCAACTTCGCCATTCCATCCACTCAGCTGGCTTCCAAAGCACATGATTGGAACACGACTTTAACGAGTGATGGTGATCATCAGGTTACGGTTAGTGAGACGACATACGGTTCGGTTACTTCCAACATAAAGGTGGATAATACAGCTCCTGTTGTGGTGCCTTCCATTGAGGAGAAAATGTACCGTGGTAACTTCACAATCGATGCGAACGTAACGGATGCATTAGCTGGGGTAGACAAGGTTGAAGCTACATTAGACGAGCAACCGATCACGCTGCCGATGGTTACTTCATCTGCTCAACTGCCGAGCGGAAAGCATGTTTTCAATGTTAAGGCAACGGATAAAGTTGGTAATGTGAAGGAAGTAACTGTTAATTTCGAAGTACCCAATGAAATGCCGGATATACCAGTACAAGTCGGTCCGGGTCAAGGAGCGTTTGGCTTAGAAAACTCAGCTTCACTTAGCGTAAAAGTAAGCGATCCGATGAATGATGATTTGAAAGTCACGTTTAATCAAGGCTTCAAATACGATGCAAGCACACAGGGAACGTTCACAGGCTATCGCGGCGCTGCGGATACAGAACCTCCGAAGCAGGAGAAACCTGCAACTGAAGCGGCTATGACCCCTGAAGATTATGGAAAAATCAGCAGTGTTGACGGCAACTATCTCACCGATGATGCTGTCGAGAAATTCCCGTATCAACGTTTTGAGGTCGCGTTAGACCCTGCGGTTCAAAAAACGGACGAAGTGGTCATTGACTGGAAAGGGAAGTCCCTGGAAGGCCGCAAAGTTTCCTTGTATGCATGGAGTCCAAGCAAGCTTGCGTGGAGTCAACTGAAAACCGTTATCGCGGGCAGCGAAGATTTCGAGCTGAAAGCGAGCGTTCAAGCCGGCGATTATGCCAATAGCGGGAAAATTCAAGTGATGGTGCAGGACGAAATTGCCGTCACGCAGGATCAAGCCGCTGATAGCGACTATGATTTCTCCTTCGTGTGGATGTCCGATACCCAGTACTATTCCAAGAGCTATCCATATATCTATCAAAAAATGGTGAAATGGATCTCCGATCACAAAGAAGACAACAAAATTAAATACGTCATTCATACCGGCGACATCGTTGATAATGCCGACCAAGAGTACCAATGGATTGAAGCCGATAAAGATATGAAAGTTTTGGAAACGGCAGGAATCCCTTACGGGGTGCTTGCAGGTAACCATGACGTAGGCCACCAAGATAATGATTACAGCTATTACGACAAGTGGTTTGGTGAGGATCGTTTCAAAAACCAACCGACCTACGGCGAATCTTACGATAACAACCGCGGTCACTATGACTTAATTTCCTCGAACGGTAACGATTTTATCGTCGTATACATGGGTTGGGGTTATGGAGACAAAGAGATTGACTGGATCAACGAAGTGTTGAAAAAGTATCCGAACCGCAAAGCGATTCTGAACTTCCATGAATTCATGCTCGTTTCCAATAACCGCGCGCCAATGGCGGAAAAAGTTTTCGAACGTGTTATTAAGCCGAATAAGAACGTAATTGCTGCACTATCTGGTCACTATCATGACGCTGAGCTGAAAGTCGATCCAATCGACGATAACGGCGATGGCGTGCCAGATCGCAATGTGTATCAAATGCTAGCGGACTACCAAGGCGCGCCTGAAGGCGGACTTGGATATATGAGATTGATGCAATTTGATTTGAAAAACGGCAAAATCAACATGAAGACTTATTCGCCTCATTTGGACGACTACAACTTCTATGATGATATACCTGAGAAAGACGAATTCAGCCTGGATCTGAATTTGGATGCTGTAACTAAACGTGTAGCTACAGATTATATCGGTGTGAACGTGTATACGAACAAAACGATCGGAAGCGTAGCGAGTGTGAAAAGCGGGGACATTGCCTCTGTAACATGGCCGAACCTTACTCTAAATATGACCTATCAATGGTACGCTCTCGCAGAAGATCAATATGGTGGATCGAGACAATCCGATATTTGGAAATTCAATACTAGTCATCAAGAAGAGTCAAGCGACGGTGGTGGTGGTGGAAGTGTGCCAGCGAGTCCTACGGAAGCAACGATCCCTATGGACGGTGGTACAGTAACTTTGGAAGGCGCTAAGATTGTCATTCCAAAAGGTGCGATACCAAGCGACATTAAGGTTACAGTAGCTAAAATTTCCGATGCAGCTTCGCTGCCGGTAGACCCATCATCTAAGCTGATTAGTGATGTGTTCGAAATTAAGAAAGACAAAGAAGGTACATTTAGTAAAGCTATCGAAATCACATTGCCTTATGATAAAAGCAAAGTGGATCTAGAACAGTCAGATGTTAGCTTGTATTGGTTTAATGAAACAACGAAAGCTTGGGTTCAATTAGATAACATTGTTATTGATAAAGTGAAAGGTACCGTAACTGGTTCTGTTACTCACTTTACGAAATTTGCTGTTATCTCTAACCCGAAACAAGAGACAAAACCTGATTCTGGTACCGTTAATTTGACTGATATCAAAGGACACTGGGCAGAAAATAACATTCTTGAACTAGTGAAAGCGGGATCCATTAACGGTTATGAAGATGGCACATTTAAACCGGAAAACCGCATCACACGAGCTGAATTCGTTTCAATCGTGGTGAAATTCCTGAAATTAAACGAGCAAGGCAGCAGCAATAAATTCGCTGACGTTGCGAACCACTGGGCGAAGAACGCGATCGCCACAGCTGCAGCGCAAGGCATTATCACAGGATACACAGATACAACATTTGGTCCGGATGATTTCATTACCCGTGAGCAAATGGCAGAAATCATAGTTCGTGCCGCTCATTTGGACAAAGTGGCAGGGAATACGAGCTTCACCGATAACGCTGCGATCTCTGATTGGGCACAAGCGGCAGTAGCTACGTTAACCTCCAAAGGGTTCATGAACGGTTATGAGGACGGTACATTGAAGCCGCAAGGATTAACAACTCGCGCGGAAGCATCTGCCCTCATTCTAAGAACATTGAAAAAGTAGAAATGAAAAGGCTCCTTCGTCTGAAAAGACGGGGAGCCTTTTTTCACTATCTGCGTTTGCGCTTAGCTGTTCCAGATTTGGAACCGCCTTTGCGTCTGCCGGCTGACCCGGATTTCTTACGGCGTTTACGCTTCGGTTTGAACACTTCAACAGAGTCTCCCGAGGCTACTTTCCCTTTGCCCATGGCGCCAAAGATCGTTTTCACCATTGGAGCCATTTGCTGAAAGCTGGACATGAACTTCTGAACCTTGCCCATCGTGCCGAGGATGCCGTCAATGCCGCCCATCCGCTCAACGAAGCCAGAGATTTGCTTCATGTTGAGACCGCTCAGCGGGTTAGAGCTGCCGCCTGCAGCGGCGCCACCACCGCCTCCTCCTAGGAGGTTGCTGAGGAAGTTACCGCCACCGCCACCGCCCGTGGAACCGGCATTGCCGCCACCGCCGCCGAAGAAGCCGCCACCACCACCGGTGTTACCACCGCCGCCACCGCCAAACAGTCCGCCGTTACCGCCATTACCGCCGCCACCGCCGCCAAAAAATCCACCACCACCGCCGACATTGCCAGCGCCTCCGAAGAAATCACCGCCTCCTTGGAAAGGAGTAGGGAGACCTCCGCCTTGAGCGAAATCCCCAAGTGAATTGCCTCCGCCTAAGCCGGGATACTGACCGAATGCGCGATCATCACCAAGTTGCGGAGGTAAAGTTGTGAGGCTTCTTGTATGCACTTCAGGACGCTTACCGCCATTACCAATGATTTGTCTAGGGTTATTCACTGGGATTCACGATCCTTTTTATCAGATTTGTCTCCTACAGGATATGTCACTTGCCTATCGTTGGTATGGACGAATGTCACGGGTCCTAGATATTTGTCACAATTCATCCCATTAACGCATAGAAATTTTAACGTTTCGCAATCCTAAAGGGAGGATTTAAAGCGGGCGTGTCGAATGATACTCAGGAGCTTACTATATTAAGCTAACATGCCTTTCTACCAGGAGTTGATAACGTATGCAATTAAAAAAATTAAATGATAAAGCAATAGACCAACTTTTTGAGGCCATACTGACCCTTAAGGATATAGAGGAGTGCTACGTCTTTTTTGATGACCTATGCACCGTGAACGAGATTCAATCGCTTTCCCAGCGCCTAGAGGTTGCCCGTATGCTGCGCAAAGGCTGCACGTACAATCAGATCGAAGCGGAAACTGGCGCATCAACAGCTACGATTTCCAGGGTTAAGCGCTGCTTGAACTATGGCAATGACGGTTATATCCTGACATTAGATCGTTTAGGACGTTAATCATTTGTATCATAAAAGAATTTAAGATCCTGCATTACCAAGTGTAATGCGGGATTTTTCCTGTTTATTGAGGGCTCAATTGACATGTGAGAACACTTTCGTTAGCATAGGATTGTAGCCATGGATAGAACGGGTGGGGAGAACATAATGAGTAAGGTTGGTGTCCTGGTTATAAGCCATGGATCAAGGGATAAAGGCTGGGTTGACCTCGTTGACGAAGCCGTAACTGCGGTTCATTTGCCGGCAGACGTTCCTATTTATGCCTCATATCTGGAGCTGGTGGAAGGTCGGTTGATTCAAGACGGTATTTATAGCTTGGAGGCGCAAGGTGTGACGGATATCATCGTCGTTCCCCTGTTCGTGTCCTCTGGGAGTACACATATTGATGAAATCAGCTACGCCTTGGGAGTCATCGAACAGCCGCTGCTGGAGACGGACATGAAGCCTTTTGATATCAAGGCACGGATTCATTTTACATCGCCAATTGATGACGATCCTGTTATTGCTGAGATTATGTATGCGAAAATCAAGGAACTGTCTGAATCGCCAACGCAGGAAATCCTTCTGCTGATTGGGCACGGGAGTCAAGAAGAGGGCTTTCATCAGAAGTGGCTTCATGGCTTAGAGCAGTTAGCTGAGCGTTTGAAAGCTTTAGGCGGCTTTGACGAGGCGGATGCTGCTATGCTGTTACCGGATCAAGTGCATGCTAAGATGACAGAGTGGGCGCTTAAGAAGCCTGGCCATACTGTTATTGTGGCGCCGCTTTTTCTGAGTGAGGGCTATTTCACGAATCAAGTAGTCCCTTCCCGTTTGAAGGGATTTGCATATAAATATAATGGACGGGCGCTGCTGCCAAGTCCGCTAATTTCCAAGTGGATGGAGAAGCAGATTGCTTCCGCAAATTCGAGACGGTGAACAGGTGATGAGACACAATGGTCAAAAGAGCAAGACTGATCTATAACCCGACTTCTGGACGGGAAGAAATGAAGAAACGCCTGCCAGAAATCCTTCAGCGCCTAGAGCGCGGCGGCTTCGAAACATCCGCTCACGCGACAATCGGTGAAGGGGACGCCACACTTGCCGCGGCTGAGGCTGTGAATCGTGGCTTTGATCTTATTATCGCCGCAGGCGGAGACGGTACCTTGTGCGAAGTCGTGAACGGTATGGCCGAGAGAGACGGGCGGCCGCCGCTGGGCATTTTGCCGCTGGGGACGACCAACGATTTTGCCCGCGCGCTCGGCATTCCCAAGAATCTGGAGCAGGCCTGCGACCTGATCATCCAGCAGTACACGACCGACATTGATGTAGGCAAAATCAACAACCGCTACTTCATTAATATCGCCGGCGGAGGCTCGATGACTGAGTTAACGTACGAAGTCCCGAGTAAACTCAAAACCATGATCGGTCAGTTGGCCTATTATATGAAGGGACTCGAAAAGCTGCCTAGGCTCAAGCCTATCGAGCTGTACGTCAAAGCTGGCGATCTCGAGTTTCACGATGAAGTCATGATGTTCCTTGTTGGCAACACGAACTCGGTCGGCGGCTTCGAGAAGCTCGTTCCGGAAGCTAGAATGAATGACGGGTTGTTTGATGTTCTAATACTACGCAAGTGTAATCTTGCGGAGTTTATCCGAGTGGTCACACTCGCGCTGCGCGGAGAGCACTTAAGTGATCCGAATCTGATTTATTTTCAGACGAATCATATCGAAATTAATTCTCCGGACTACGTCCAGTTGAACTTGGATGGCGAATTCGGCGGCACGCTGCCGTGCGTCATGACGAACCTGAAGAGTCACCTCCAGATCATTGTCGATGAGTCGGGTCAGTCGATTTATAAGAAGACGCTGATTGAGACGTTGACGACGCCGTTTCATTTGAAGGAGCGGCAAAGTGATGAGGAGCAAGAGGGGCAACCTTTTCCACCTCATAGGGAATAATGGCGGCGCGAAATAATGGTAGAAACAAGAGTGAGGGAATTATGAGAACAAAAGATAGAAGAACGAAGTCCTCTGCTCCGAAAGCAGCGCCGGCCTGGATGGCGGATCTGCCGGTGCAGATCGGACAGCAATACGAGGCTGAGATCATTGGGATCAGCCATGATGGGGAAGGGGTAGGCCGTGTGAACGGCTTTACCCTTTTTGTCGCTGGTGCGCTGCCTGGTGAGCGTGCTCTGGTGCGGGTGGAGCATGTGAAGAAGCAGTATGGGTATGCGCGGCTGCTTGAATTGGTGGAAGAGAGTGCGGAGCGGGTTATGCCGGTTTGTAGCATTTATGAGGAGTGTGGCGGCTGTCAGCTGCAGCACCTGAGCTATGAGGCGCAGCTTCGCGTGAAGCGGCAGCAGGTTGTGGATAATTTGCAGCGGATTGGGAAGCTGGATGTGAGCTCGGAAACATCTGAGGGCATTGTTGTCCATCCCACGCTGGGGATGTCCGATCCTTGGCGGTACCGGAACAAGGCGCAGGTTCCTTTTGGGGAAGAGCGTGGCGGCCTTATTGGCGGATTTTATGCGCAGGGTAGCCATCGCATCATCGATATGGAGGAGTGCCTGATCCAACATGAGGCGAACGACGAGGTCGTTGCTCGGGTGAAGGAGATTGGCGCTAGGTTGGGCATTCGTGCTTATGATGAGGAGCGTAATGCTGGACTGCTGCGCCATGTCGTCGTCAAAGTTGGCTTCCGCACGGGCGAGATCATGGTCGTCTTGGTGACCAACGGCAGCACGATTCCGCGTGTGGACGAGTGGATTGATGGTATTAGGGCTGCGCTGCCATCAGTGAAGAGCATTTGCCATAACATTAATGTGAAGCAGACGAATGTTATTTTTGGGGATGAGACTCGCGTCCTGTGGGGCAGCGAGGTTATCTATGACTATATCGGCGATGTGAAATTTGCCATTTCCGCGCGATCTTTCTTTCAAGTGAACCCCGTTCAGACGGAAGTTTTGTACGGGAAGGCTCTCGAGTACGCCGGGTTGACCGGCGATGAAGTCGTTGTCGATGCCTATTGCGGCATCGGGACGATCTCCCTGTTCCTGGCGCAGCGCGCGGGACAGGTCTATGGCGTTGAGATCGTCGAAGAGGCGATCGCGGATGCACGGAAGAATGCCGAGCTCAACGGCATGACGAACGTGCATTTCGAAGCGGGCCCTGCGGAAGTGGTCCTCCCCGAGTGGACACGTCAGGGCATTCGCCCCGACGTGATCGTGGTGGACCCGCCCCGCAAGGGCTGCGACGCCGCGCTGCTTGCGACGATCCTAGAGCTGCAGCCGCGCCGCGTCGTCTATGTGTCGTGCAGCGCATCGACACTGGCTCGCGACTTGCGCGTGCTGGTTGATGGGGGCTACGGCGTCGCGGAGGTGACGCCGGTGGATATGTTTCCGCATACGGTGCATGTGGAGTCGGTGGCTTTGTTGGTGAGGTATGATGTGAATATCTCTCAAAGTCATCTCAAGTCCTAAATAGTCATCTCAACGCCTAAATAGTCGTCTCACCAGCCGAGCGAAACTCAGGTATCCACTCCTGTTTTCCTCGGCTATTTCTTTAAATCAGGGGCTAGGATTTAGGGGGGAGGGAGGACTTTGAACTCCTCAGACTCCTTGATATAACAGGCATTCCTCAATATTTTACTCCGATGAACTTCCCCTAATCCATTTCTTTTCCCCTGTACTTCTCCTGCTTTTCTCCCTGCCTTTGAGTCGACTTTAATTGCTCGTTTTACCCCGATTTTCTCCGATTTGCCCCCGACTTTTATCCGATTCGTAAGACGACTTTAATTGCTCAGAGTGGAACAGGGATTTAGGGGGAAGAGCGTTAAAGCCAGGCGGGACAAGGGGTTTGGGGGATTTGAGGGGGAGGGGGCTTGAGATGACTATTTAGGACATTGACATAGTAGGGTTTTTAAAACAGGTTGGTCGAGAGTTTCTGATAGTTCTACTGGCTGAGGGTGTAGGGAAGGATTCAATCAGAGGTCATACTCGCTAGAGTAGAAAACTATTATTGTTACATTGTCTGTTTCGATTGTTTTGACTTGATACAACGGGAATATCCACATCAGTTTGTATAGAAGAGCAGGGGACAAGTAAGGTAAAATCGGGTCTGGAATATCTTCGACTGGTTTGTTGGATAAATGATCAGAACATCAACTGGTAATTGCTTCATAATCATGCTTGGTTAAAGATGATCTTTAGCAATTCAATTGTCAAGTGCTGGTTACAATCTCTTGTGATATGCTATTAAAAACTGGGAAATGAAGGGGGTGAAGATAAAGTGAGAATTACAATGCGAGAGATTAAACCGCTTTATGAGAATGCAAAGGGACTGTATTTTGGTAAAGTGAAACTTGATGTAGCCATACTTACACTAAATACTAACTACGGAATCAACCAAAATTCGATGAAAGATTACTTCAACTGTTTCGAAGCTATGATGGATGGAAGAGTATACAAACGAACGATAAACAATGAAGCAACGGACTATTATTTGCAACAGATATACGCAGAATATGGTAAAGACCAATTGAATAAAGCTTTAGAGTCCGCACGTAAGCACGTTGAATACTATCAATCTCAAAAGAGTGGTACATTGAGAGGGATTGGAAAACTTATAGAAAAGTACCTTAATGCGGTCTGAACCTAGTGCAGACATCACAGAGGGAGAATTGCAAAATGAATAGAAGTAGACTACAGAAATTTTGGGTAATCATATTAGCATTCCTTTTACTAACAGGATGTACATCAGTTCAAAATGAAGCGACTCAGAATAACAACCAAGCATCAGAGTCAACTTTTTCAAAAGAGTCAGAGTCGCCGCCTAAACATCAGGTAGCAGATACAACCAAAGTTGAACCGAAAATTGAGGCAAAGGGTGAATTAAGGGTCTACTTTATCGATGTTGGGCAAGGAGCTTCACAGCTTATCATCGGACCTGCGGGTAAGACAATGCTTATCGACGCAGGAAATAATGATAAGGCAATGGTTGTAGTCGATTATCTAAAGAATCAGAAAGTCAGTAAAATTGATATATTGGTGGGAACGCATCCTGACGCTGACCATGTCGGGGGATTGGATAAAGTTATTGATACGTTCGATATTGGCAAGATCTATATGCCAAAAGTACAATCAAATACGAAAACCTTTGAGGATGTTCTATTGGCGATCCAGCGGAAAGGATTGAAGGTATCGACAGCTCAGTCAGGATTAACGCTTGATTGGGAGTCCGATGTGGCAGTAAGTATGATTGCTCCCGTTCATCAGTACGAAGAGACAAATGACATGAGTGCAGTAATTCACCTTACATACGGTTCTACCTCGTTCTTGTTTACAGGAGATGCTGAAACGAAATCAGAACAAGATATGATTGCTTCAAAAGTGGATTTGAAATCGGACGTTCTTTTAGTCGGACATCACGGATCTAAGTCCTCAACATCACAAGCATTCTTGAATGCAGTGAAGCCGTCCTATGCTGTAATTCAGGTTGGGAAGGACAATAAATATGGTCATCCTACAGAAGAGGTTTTAAAGCGTTTAGGCAACCAAGGAATCAAGATATATCGGAATGATGAGCAGGGGAATATTGTCTTCACAACGAACGGCAAGGAGATCACAGTTGCAGATAAAAAAGGGGATTTGGTATCAGGAGGAAGTTCTTCTGCTACGAAATCGAATCCACCTGCGGAGGTTAAAGCGACCACAGACCCAAAGCAGAATGAAGACAAGGTGGTGTACAACAATTGCTCCGAGGTTAGAGCGGCGGGCAAAGCACCAATTAAACGTGGGCAACCTGGATATAGCAGTAAGCTTGATCGGGATGGCGATGGCATAGCATGTGAATGAATGGGGAGGGATAGGGATGAGGGGAATAGTTGATCGGCTTGAAGGAGATATTGTTGTCATTGAGATTGATGGGGTTACGAAGGACTTTGCTAAATCGGAAGTGGCCGATGCTGTTAAACCTGGAGATTCAGTAATCCTAATTGATTGCAAATGGTTAACAGATGAAGACGAAACGAAGAGTAGAACTGAGAATGTAAAAGAGATAATGAAGGATGTTTGGGAGGACTAGTAATGGGTTGTGCTAGTGATGGAGAGTGACGGTGTCCGTTTCTTGAAAAGACAGGATGCGAAAAATCTTGCGTTTACTAAGTCTAACAAGTAAGTTGAAAACAAATAAATATAGATCGAATTTGTCGGAAGCACCGCAATACCCCCTTTTTTATGTACAAGGGATATTGCGGTCTATTTGCGTTTCCGAGACAAAGCGGAGGATATAGCAGGGGATCAAGGTTACTTACAGTGGCGTGTGAGTAAAACAGGGAGATGAACTGAAACCGTCAAGATGATATACCAATGGCATTTGTTGTTTCATATGCAGGAAATGTCGAATTAATAGGGAATAAGGGTGTATACTTGACTTATTAATGAGAGTTGTGTATTGGGGGCTTGAGGGGATATGGATAATGACAAGAACTATGACTCCTTGAAAAAGGAGATAGATAAAGCAATAAGTAGAAAAAAGGGATTTTCGGTATACAACGCAACGAATAAAACTGCGGATACCTTTGTAGAAATATTTAATGAAAAGAAACTGTCGTATCAATTTATAGCACTATCTACATTCGTCAAGGACGAGGAACCAGTTAACGATGAAATTCGTGTTGCAATCGTTTTTCAAGATTTGGATGAGTCAGATTTATTGACTAATATCGATAAAATAACTAATAAGGTTATCTATCCGTTATGGTTTCGTGGTGTTTCAATTGTATTTGTCAGCAAATTGGATAAGACAGCTTATTTAGTGAATGATATTGACTCTTCCCTAATACATACAGATTACAAAAAAATAATGAATTTACTCCTCATGGAGCAATTGAATAACTTACTTGATTATGCGAATACCAATGTTTCAACTCCAGGACTGCTTGATTTTGCAAGTGAAGAGATTAGATATACGCCAATTGAGAAGATTTTTAGTGAAAAGTTAATCGAAAGAGGAATACCATTTGAATCACAAGTGAAAATCGGTCGGTTCTATGTCGATTTCATAGTTCAAATAAAAGGCAATAAAGTGATTGTTGAGTGTGATGGTAGGGATTATCATGATGCTAAGAAAGATGCAGAACGTGATAAAGAATTAAATAAAGAAGGGTATAGGATCTTTCGATTCTCTGGATCAAAGATATTCAATGATTGTGATAAGTGCATCGATGAACTCTTGATGAATTTCCAGAACCGTTTGAGTAAGTATGTGTTAGAAGATTTAAACCATGAACAAATGTTCGCAGTTAATCATGTTGCAGGACCGATGAGAGTGTTAGCACCAGCAGGATCAGGTAAGACGAAGACGTTGGTCAACAGAATAGCCCAATTAATAAATAAAGGTGTTGCACCTACAGAGATTATTGCTCTTGCGTTTAATAAAAAGGCTGGAGAAGAAATGACAGCCAGACTAAGTAATCGATTTGGACTTAGCAATGTCGAAGTGAGAACGTTTCATTCTTTTGGAAACGACGTTATAAAGCATAAGTTTAAATGGAAGTTCGATGCCGAGAAGATGGTCAAAACTGAAAGATCTTTCTTGGAAGAAGCAGTGAGTAAGCATGTTGTAGTGCAACGTGAAAGAAATAAAGATCCATTGAATGAATATTTATCCATGTTAAGTAAAGTGAAAAATGAACTACTTCCACTAAGCGAAATGGTCATTGTAAGGGACGAGAAGGCTATTGATTTCGAACCCATATTCTTAGATTACATAAAAAAAAGTACACAGTCTAACTTTTATACCTTTGACGATATGCTTTATTTTGCGGCAAGAATATTACTTTCAGATTCACAACTACGGAGGAAAATACAACAAACATATCGATATGTCCTAGTGGATGAATTTCAAGATCTAAATAAAGTACAACTCTTGTTGTTGCAGATACTCTGTTTGCCCGAAAACAATCTATTTATTGTTGGTGACGATGATCAGATGATCTATGGGTTCCGTGGTGCTGAACTCAGACCAATATTGGAATTCAATAACAGGTATGAAATTACCGCAGATCAGGTATTGAAAATAAATTACAGATCTTGTGGGAATATTGTAAAACATTCGAAGTGGCTTATTGATCATAATCAAGTACGGGTGTATAAAGACATCGTTCCCTACTCTGAGGAGAAAGGAGATGTGTCACTTTTTATCGGTGGAGATCTGACTGAACAAGCAGATCATCTGAGCAAAGTGTTTTTAGAACAGAAAAGTGATGATATTAAGTGGGCTGATTTTGCAATATTGATTCGGCATAATCAATATAAAGATCTTCTCAAAATTGCTTTACATAAACATGGGATTCCTTGCTACACAGAAGGTGGGGGACTCTTTCAGTCCAAGGTAGGTGAAACAATTCGAGCCTATCTACTTGCGATATTCTACCCAGAACGTTGTGATGAAAAAATATTCAAACAGATTCTTAACTATCCCAATAAGTACCTTACCAATGAATTCATTTCTGGGATAAAAAAATGGGAACATTTCATTGACATCGAAGGTAACGGGAATTTACTGAGAAAAATGGATGTCGATAGGTATACACATTTCGTGAAAAAAGTCGTAATGATGAGTCAAGAGTTGAAAGGTGTGAGTCTGCACCAGATCGTCAATTCAATAATCAATGAGTTTGAGTTGACTAATTATTTTAAGGACAATTCAAATGTAACAGATGACTTAGAAAGCACTTCTGATTTCAATCAGTTAGAAATTTTCACTTCGTTATCTGATTATTTTGATTCTGTTGATCATCTATTAACTTATTGGGATGATCAAGAGTTAAAACAAGAAGTAGATGGAGTTATTGTTTCTACCGTTCATAAGACAAAAGGTAATGAGTTTTTGAAAGTAGCATTTTTTAATGTAGTTAAGAGCATTACTGATAAATCAACTGAAACAGGCTTAGAGGAAGAACGAAGGATTGCGTATGTTGCTATTACCAGACCAAAGCAGTCTTTGCTGGTAACTTCTCAAAAAGGAGAACTGTCACCTTTTGTTAGAGAGCTATTTCTAAATCCTGTGTTCTACAAGAAATCAGAACAAGAGTTAAGTGAAAGCTTACCTTTGATACAAGTGAAAATTAACCTTGAGGATGTAAAGATTCAGGATTTTGAGTTTCGGGAAAAGATATTGATTGAAAAGTACCCTGAGTTACAAGGTACAAAGGTGATTATTGGAGGTTTGTTTAAAGGAATTAAGTCGTATATAAGAAAAGTAAAAGTTGATGGAGCACTTAAACAATTCAAGCAATTACAAACGGATAAGAAGTTGGTAAGCAATGAAAAAAATAAATTAGGGAAAGAGAAAACAGAGATATTGGATGAAATAGCAATCAGAAAAGTGATTACAGAAGGCGAAAAAGCATAAAATGTGTAACTCTTCTATATTCAGTCGAAGGGAAGAGAAAGGACTGTCTCAGTATTAAACGGTAAAATTTACCTATTAGTGGAGCGTTGATATTCAGAATGAGTAATCGTATGTAGGGATTTTCTTGTCAGATCATGCCCAATGCAGTATATTATGAGTAATTAAATATTGATCGGATTTGCGGAAGCACCGCAGACAAACCTTAACGGGTTAGGTCTGCGGTGTTTTGCGTTTCCGAGACAAAATGGAGGATGAAAATATGAAATGCTGTACGTTTTGTTCTGCTGAAACAGAGATGCTGTTTAATCACATGATAAATGATATAGGTGCTCTATGCTTGGAATGCTACACAACATTTCATGGATCATGTGCGGTGTGTAGCGATAGTCTGATTCCAGAGGCAGTTGAAGAAGAGGTAAGTTATAGAGTTGAGGCGAAGTTCATTGGGATGGTCGAGAAGAATATCATTGTGTGTGATTGCTGTTATACAGAGATTCTGCGGAGATTTCCAGAAATGATGGTGTGATAAGGTAGTGGTGGATATAGGTTTTAAGTCCTCTCCTTGTCAAAAATATTGAATCACAAATATCGTTCTCATCGTTAAATCGCACTCTCCAATTACTTACGTGAAAATCGTGGATCGCCTATAATAATGTAATAGGGGAAATTTGGAATTTGGGGGAGGGAAGAAAAGTATGGCACTGAAGGACAAGATTGTGAGTCTATTGAACGAAAAAGATGGAATGACGGATCGAGAAATTACAAATGCCATACTCGGTATAAACGAGCCTCAGCAAGCGGTTAATCAGACATGCAGGTCTTTGTTAAGTAAAGGGGTCATTAAAAGGACGAATCGAAAAGATGGTTTAATCGGCAATTATTTAGTTGTCCAAGTGTTGTCAGCGGAAGGACCCCCAGTTAATCAAATGGAACAAACAGCAGAGATCGCTTCAATATTTCGAGAAGACAACCTCAAGCAGATCTTGAAAGATTACCTCCATTCAGAAGGTTGGGAGACTCAAATTGCGTGGGGAAGGATACCAGGAATCGATATTAATGCTATTCGAGGTACGGAACGTTGGATCATTGAGGTGAAAGGCTTGGGTTCATCAAATCCCATGAATGTGAATTATTTTTTAGGTGTTTTGGCAGAAACACTTCAAAGAATGGATGATCCAAATGCAAAATATAGCATTGCACTACCTGATGTTAAGCAGTTTCGTAATCTATGGAACAGGCTACCTCTATTAGCTAAAAAGCGGACAGGCATTTCTGTGATATTTGTAAGTAGTTCTGGAGAAGTGTCTGAGAGTTTGTAGGGAAGGTGAATTCCGATGGAAATGACGATTACAAAAATTTATGAAACCATCAGTGAATACGAAAGACTGCTCGAAATAATTGGAAGTTGTGCGGGAGAAGTTTGCAAGTTATCAAAAATGGAGATCTCCCGCTTATATGGGAAGTCGTATACAGGAACACTCAAGAAAATAAGGTTCCTTGAACGATATGGATTAATTGAAAAAAGTGCAGGCGGATATATACGCACGGAAAAGACATTTATGAAAGACACGCCTATGGCTTTGATACCAAAGATTGTACAATTGATTTGGGAAAGACCAGAAATATATAACAGCTTCAAACAACAAGCCGAACTATTATCTGTTTCAATGTCGGATGTTCAGACAGCCTGGGGCTTTTTCTCGTATTTTTTTGTTTCAAAGAATCAAGGGGATGAAGTGATGATACTTAAAAATTGAGGGAATACCAACTTTTTTAGCATTTTTGTATAAGACAATAAGAGTTTCTGCAGAACCGATCGATTTTCAGGCATTTGTCCTGATCTTCGTTCGGTTTTTTTCTTTTCCAATCGATTATCAAATGCTCAGGATTCCGCCGCTGGTACGCAATGCAATGAATTTTCCTATTTACCAGCTCTAAACAACAGAATGTGAGCGGTAAAATTGTCCGTATAGCCTAAAGAGGGGTTCGACAAGGTAGAACCGTTTTTCGTAATCAAAAAGTTTTACTTTTAGTATGATTGATTATAAAGAGAAACAAACATTAAACTAAAGGGGGAAAAATAATGAAAGTGAAGAGCATCACCAAAATGATGACAAAGGAAATTTGGGAAGAAGTTGAGCTTGAATTGGAAGAGAGCAGTAATAGTATTTTTATGGAATTGGTAGCAAGCGAAGAGGTTTTTGACGAGATTTTCTTGGAGAACGATTTGAAGGAATACTTTATCAATCACTATGATATTCCAATTAGAGTGCTTAGGGATCTAATTGATGAGGCATATCCATTTGTCTCACAGAAAAATGTCGAGTTTCTTCCTCGATTTGAAATTATAAATAGTTCTGATTATGAAAAATACACTCAACTTTATGATATTGAGGTTAAGTCTGAGGTTGCTCTAACGGAACGACAATACGAAATTATAGAAACGGTTGTTGAAGAATTCAAGAGGATTTACGAAGAGTTATTTATGAAGCATATTATTGAAATCGAAGAGGTTCCTGAAAATGAAACTGAAAAATATGGGGAAAGGTTCCGTATTGTAACGATGTGGCCCATTCAATAGAAGCAGGTGTAGATAATACAACTTCGCAAACAGCAATTATAATTTACCGCTGAGCCTACCAATCTTCGGACATTAGTCTTGATTGTGGCTCGGCTTTTTTCTTTCCAAACATTGTTTCAATATCGTAATCCATCAGGTAGCACTCAATCCGTTTCATTGATTTCCTTCAAATCTTTTGCCCATTTCCCTTTCCTTTATTCTGATTCTTTAGTCAATACTATCCCCTTTACCTTCTTATCAACTCCTGCTTTCCCGCATACAACATAGAAGTCTTCAAAAATCAGGAGGGAACTTTTATGGATTTTATGTTTCCAGGTCATGAGGAGAGATTTGAGCAATTGATTAACAAGGATAGGACGCATCCAACGGATAGGGAGCGGCAAGCGTTGTTTTACGTCTTTGCAGGCTATCAGGACTTATGGGATAGGATTGATCATTTTTACGACTTTGAGGGTCGCATGATCCGTCCAGAGTGTTTTGATGAGGTAGATTTAACGAGTAGTTCGAGAGCATTGGTGGAGCTGGCATATAATCTGTACAATAATTATCCGTATGGGACGATTGTCGATTTGTTTGCATGTTTGGATGAGCAGAACAGGGATCTGGCAATCGGGGCGATCAATATGAGGTTTCGTATAGGGGAAGATAGTGTGAAAACAAAATGTGAAGGGGAAGGAGGAGCTGAGGCAGATCTCCTCTTTGCCATATGCACATAAAAATTAGGAATCTGCGTTATAGTGTTTAGCCCGACGACTCAGATGCTCTGAACAAACCGCTTCCTGAACCCGTTGTTCGAATTCTGGATGAATGAATAGAATGCGCAGTTTAAACCAGGATCGACCTAATAATGCAATTGCTTGTTCCCAATCAGTCACTTCAGGTGATCGTTGATGTACAAGGTTTGATAAATCCTCATCATCAAAGAAGTCAGCCAAAGAAGATTCGTTCGTTTCCTTGACGAATATCCATGTATCATCCAACAACCGTTTTCCTAATAAAGAAACAGTTCCGCCTTCTCCGCCTAATACAATGATTTCTTCCCAAGTATCACTCAAATAATCCCCTCCTATCAAAAGATGATTCCTCCGCCAGCGGTTGCGATGCAAGTTCGTTCGACTTGTAGCGTATAGTCCAATTTGCTGAACGTATGGACATAGCGATTCAACGTTACGGTTCCAATATCATTGGTTGTGTGGAATACAATCGTTGGATTGCCTTCGCCGCTGTAATAAAAATGTGGTTCGAGAATTTCTGGTTCTTCCTCGATCATTTCCCAATCATGTTGGTTTTCATGATGACCATCATTAGTTGGAAGAATGACATCTCTTCCCCAACTCGTTCCATGCCACATCGCCCCGAATTCATGCAATTCGTGAAATGCAACAGATGCTTGTAAATAGGACAGGTGGGATTTATCTCCACCAATTGCCTCCATAAAGTCATCCAAGGCAAATGACGGTTTTGGGGCAGATAAGAAATGTTCTTCTAAACACTTACATTCGTTTGGATCAGGAAGATCTGTGTCGGCGGGTATAGCCCAAACAATGCCGTTTCCATTTGCTCCATCGCTGTACTGATATGCCCGTAGCTTGAAGCCTTCTTTGATACGCAGGTGCGAAAAGCCCTTTATAATTGATTCTGGATTGGCAGGGGATCTAAACCAGCCAAACTCAAAATCAGGAAGCCTCTTGAACGGGGGAGAAGGGTCAGGTAGTAAATTGGGTTTGGTTGCAAAGGAAGGGAACCGTTGCTTCTTAAACTTCAGATTATATATTGAAATCAGATCAGCTAACATATTAGGGCGACGAGTAGGAATAAGAGGGCAGGGATGATAGTAGTTATTCGAGTCCCTGTGCTTTTTGCCGAAGGAAGGAACCTTTGATTCATTGATTAAACTCATCCATATCGTCTTTATTTGTTCGAGGTTTATCCAGTTTGAATTTTGTTCGACTCCCCAACCCGTAAGAATCCAAGGGTGAATCTGTAGCTCTTCTATGGGGATTAAAGACTCGCTGATGCTATATTCGCCCGCCTGAACCAGAACCTCAAATTGGTCCACAGCATTTATAGATTTCGCATTCTGGAGGGTAAACAAGTTATAGATATGGAAGCGTCCAGCTAGATAAGCCCTTTCCCTATAAATTTCCTTCAAGAATAGGATTAATTGCTCCATCGTTGGGTCTGTCTTTATCTCCCCTTCAGCACTGCCTACTGTATTCAGCTTTACTTTTAGGTCAGGATTAATCTTATTGAAGTCCGCCGAACCAGGGTTAAGAAGTAGACAAGCCCCAATCGACTGCTCTGATTCGCCCCATTGAATATAAGCTGAAGTTCGAAACGTATGATTGCCCTTTTTGGTGAATGTTCCGTAGGCTTTTGGTTGATTCATATTATCCTCCATCCATATCTTTATTTAGATCAATCCCTATATGATCAGTGATCGTCACACTACCTAAGACGCTGTAGCAAGCATGATAAAGGGAGACAGCAATTTCAGCTTCTCGTTTGCCTTCGCAGTCTACATATTCAATTCCAGATTGAGGGGGCTGTTCATCAACGACGATGACATATCCTTTATCAACGCCATTATTCAGTACGCTTACGTAAAACAATATTCGATTATGTTCTGGTTCCCACCATTCCCATTTTTCATTATATGCTGTCCCAATGATCACCCAATGTCCGTCTGGATTTGGAGTATATGATGAGGAGTTATTTTCTTGCTTTTTAACCAATGTGAGAATGAAGGATAGGATGACGGTAAGTAATATCCAAGCCACGTGTCTCTTTCCTCCACAAGAAGCTTATAATAATGACCACTCAATTATTTGAGTATCCCTGATGCTAACTTATGTTTTCAGCGAAAGCTCGTTTGCAACTTCTCGTAGTACATCACCAATCTTCCCCAAATTGATAACCAAATCAGCAATCTGATCTAGTGGAGTCGGATCTTGATTAATGATGACTAACCTAGCTCCGTTTTCTTTCGCTGTAATCGGAAATGAATTGGCTGGAGAAACAACCAGGGATGATCCAAGGACAATAAAAAGATCAGCTTGCTGAGCTTCATAAACTGCCGCCGCTAATACTTGTGAATTCAAAGATTCGCCGAATAATACGACGGATGGACGAATGAAGCCCCCACAGGTGCAATAAAGATTGTTGTTAGAGTAGTGCTCAGTTGGGTATACCGCTCCACAATCATTGCAATGTAATCGACGAATGGATCCGTGAAGAGGGATAACATTCCGATTGCCAGCGTCTTCATGTAAACCATCTGTGTTTTGGGTGATGATGGACTTGAGTTGAAATTGTTCTGCGAGTGATGTTAATACTTCGTAGCCCCGATGTGGACGAATAGTTTGTAGCCCTTCTATTCGTTTATGGTAGAATTCTACAAATTGATTTCTGTTGTGCTCCATGGCATCGGTACTGGCTAACGTTTGTGGGGCATTTCCTTGCCATAAACCGTCTTTGGAGCGAAAATCGGGGACACCGCTTTCGGTGCTCATACCTGCACCAGTAAATACAACCATATAATTAGATTCCTTTAGCAATCTTGCGAGCAATGGATACACCTCCAATTGATCTTTCTAACCTGATTTAACCATAGGTATCGATCATATATTTGATCGTTCTTACTTTGTTTGCATATATAGAAAAAGACACCTTGATTAGATGCCTTCTGAGTAAAGCAGGAAAATTTTTTTGGCTTCTTCCTTCATCCGATCGACAAGTGATTGTGGTTTGATGACCTTGGCATCACTTCCCCATGTCAAGAGCCAACGGACTAAGCCTTCACTTACAGCGGCGGTAATTTTTATGGAGAAGGTTTGATCATCTACTTTGCGAATGGGGCTATCCTTACCAAAGCGGTCGATAATCACATTGATGAGATGATTATTGAATTGCACTTCAATGAGCTGAGGGTCTCCAGGATACATGTTAAACGTCTGTTTCATATGCTCAGCGATATTAAATTGTGGTTGAGTGAACAGCTCCTCTGAGACATCAACCTGCTTCATCCTATCAACTCGGTAATGCTTGATGCTTGCAGAATCGTCATCCTTGGCTACAAGATAATAGTAGTCGTTGTTCCATACCAGTCCGAGTGGAATAACGGAATACACCTTCCCTTGATGCCGTAGGATAAACTCTTTTTGGACGTTATAGTTCCCATATTGGAAGGTAAGTCTAGTTCGCTCGTTTATGGATGTATGTATCTTGTCTATGTGATAACGAACTTCTTGGTTTTGAGCTTTCATTTCAGGAGGCACGGAGATTTGATGTTGAAGCTTTTTAGCAAGATGATGACTCGTTAAGGTTTTGATCTTTTCGATCAATTGTTTGGTTTCTGATGATGTAATAAATTTGGCTGAAGAGACAGCATCAACAAGCATCCGAAGTTCATAAACGTTAAATTTTCGGTACAGATGATAGTAACTTGCCGTGTTTCGCTTCCCGATTGTTTCCTCAATTGGGAAGTCACTATATTTCAAATGGTCAATTGCACTTTTAATTGTATTCTTTTGGGTGATATACTCGTCTCCAAATTGCTGTTGGAGTTGTTGGTTTATTTCCGACAAAGTTAACGAATGATCATCATCGGTCAATGTAAAGAGAATTTCTCTAATCTTCATAAGTCGCATAGCATTGCTGGCTCCAGACATCCACTCACCCATTTCCTATCATATTTCGGCAACCCCTAACTCCATTATAATGAGAAATCCTCCTGTTGTATCCTTTGCGCCATAGATTAAATGGACGAGCTTGTAACTTACATTAGCTACATTAAGAATAAGATGATTCCGAATGAAAACTGGTTGAAGGTTCAGGTGGATATGCATGAAGCGAAGAGGATCTTTCATGAATATGAGACTATCAAGAAGTCAGGGCATGGGAAGCTAGGGTTATGTATGGGATCGTAATCGGATGAATGCCGATTCTCGATCCTTTGTTTCAGATGTTGTGGACGGTTTATAAAATCCGCCCAGTAAGCAAGGCTACAGTCGATTCAACAGGGTATCCTAGGATTAAGCCAGTCAGGACGTGATCATGTTTTTTCTTCCATGGATCTCCATAATTATACCCGTCAATGAAGTATGAAAGGTCAAGATCACCATGACTTAGAATTATTTCTTCCTCTTCTTCCGTAAGAAGGTTGTAGTTAAGTTTTTGGCTGAATAGTCGGTACGATTCAATAAGATTGTGCAAATCGAAATGATTACTCACTTTACCTTTGTTTGCAATGCCGATTTTATGCTGGAAACGTGGATGACTGTTATCGGATACCTTCCAGACCAAATCAGTCTGCTTAACTTTGTGAATGGTTTCTTCTAATTCCTCTGATGTTACTGGCCAGAAGCCAGTTGGTTTTAGTCCATCGTTTACTGCGTATAACAGTCGATCATTGGTATCTACAAGTTTACCGTTTGCGAAGGTGATAGAATATCCACCGCAAAAGAACAGATTATGCCAACGAACCATCGGAGAATGAAAGGGAATATCCGTGACTCTAGGATATTTATATCTAAGACCAGAATGACCATGGTGCAATACCACCATATCTGAGGTTTCTTTATGATCCCTCCGATAGAAGCCGCTAAAGCCATAGCCATTCTCATCCTGATACCTTCCTTGATTTTGCGTTTCATTCGATACCCATCCATCAACTGCAATTAATGTTTTCATGTAAGACCTCAAACTCCTTTTATTTTTGAATTATTTTTTTTGCTGAATTCCTAACGTCAAGTTGAACTGTTGCTTCATCTGCCCCTACAACTAATAATAGACCTTCATCATCGGCTTGATTACTAAAAACGGTAGAATAGTGTCTGACTACTAAAGCGTAGTCCTAGTATTCAAATCGTCGTTACTCCTCCATTCTGTTTAGGTATTTGATTGTCAAGGAACAAAAAAGACTGATTTTCCCTAGTAACCCATTTCAATCTCGATTTTCTGTACTCAATGGGCAGAAAAATCCCGTTGAGTCTAGTGAAATCAAAAGAAAAAATGGTGAAACTAAGTAAAATCAGCCTTATATGGCTAAAAAGTATTTTGTTTGAAGGGCAATAAAATAAAAGTTTGTGACTAAAAGATAGGATTACTATACAAGATACTTTCGGAGATTGTCAATCAGTATTTTGAGAATATTAATTAGGTGAAAAGGAAAAGGGGATGGGGTCTTGTGGGTATAGGAGACAAGAGGGGCGATTCACAAGGCATATTCAGTTTTGCAAACTATATAGGATGATTCACATTCAACTTTCGGAAAACATAAACCTATATATGTCGAAAAAACATTTGGTACGCATATTCGCCTATAGAAAAGCCGCCTTGTGGTTTTACTGCGAAAGCACTCAGTACATTGCCGAGAATTCACCTTACGGTTCTTTCTTGTTAATATGACTCTGAAATTTCGCTCGGCAAGTCGGAAATCCCAATAAGAGAATAACATTCACTTTTCGCCTTCGCTGGAAACATTGGTTGGTAGGAGAATACACACAGTTGACCTGTTGTGAAAGAGCAATTCAAAAAACAGCGTTATTGTATTCTACATCATGGAAGACCATTGTTGTATGTTCCATCGGTTGGTCATTTCAATGACACGGGGGAAAGCATCACTTTTCGCCTTCGCTAGAAACATTTGTTGGTAAGTTACTTCACACGGTTGATCTGTAGTAAGAGCAAAACAAATAGGTTTTCTGCAATGTATTTATTACAGGCATGACCATGTTTGCATGTTTTAACGTTTCCCTGTATCTATAAAGAGCGGAACAACATTCGCTTTGTAGCTTCGTTTAAACCATTGGTTGGTAACAATTTCACTGGATTGACCTGACATAAGAGCAATTCAAAATGCAGATTTGACGTAATTTTTATACCAGAGAAGATTATCTATGCACGCTCTTTACGTTGGTCTTGTCAATGTACTAGCATCTTGTCCAACTACTTTTTATAGTTACTGATTAGTTCAATACTGTTTACAAGGAAACTGAATTGGGATTATATGGTAATTATTTTCGATTTATGCTATAATTGAGTTACTAGACCATAACAAAAACTATAAGGGTGAATCGACATGAAAAAGAATATCAAAGACTTCCGTCTTAATTGCATAGATGACCAGTAAACACTCAGTCGATAGACTGGGTGTTTTTATATGGTTACATTGGCAACTCAATTGACTTTGAAAGGGGTGATTAAGATGAAAACTTTGGATGCGAAGCAAAAGGTAAAGAGAATTCTCTTAGAAGCTGGTGTGGATTCACTAATGATCGCATGCGGAATTATACTCGCCCACCTTATCAAGCAAATGGCGTAAAGGCAGTGCAGAGAAGGAAGGTAGTGATGGCATATTTATATTAAGCGGCGGCATGGAAACAGCTATTTTTCTTCACTTCATTGCTCATTGATTCGAGCGAATACGATAGGAGCGTGATTCGAAAATGGAGCAGACTCAGGAAATTGATCATTACCATCGATTTATAAGTATTTCAGATAATCAAGTCATATTTGTGATTCCCACAAGACTTCTCGAAAAATCCTCTATAGAAATCGGAGACGTGATTTCTGCTGAGCCAAAAGGTAATGGGCTTCTTCTCAAAAAGGTAAAGCAGGTGAGGAGGAAACGATGAGTAAGCAGATGAAAGAAGAGGCTTTCAATTTTAAAAAAGATGTTGACTTGCAAGAGAGATTCATTCGATCAATTGATGTTGACGAATCAGATGAGGTAGTCATCATTCTGTCCAAAGAAATGTTATTGAAGGCGGGAATAGAGATTGGGGATCCGATTCGCATTGTGGCTAGACCGAACGAACTGGTGATCAGAAAAGAGCGGGGTGAAGATTGATGGTGAAGAAGAGTATGGAAGGAGAGTGGAGCGTTTTGCCGAAGGATGGAGTTTATCCCAAGGTCATCAAGTAGTTTAAGTGGAAACTGGCTCTATTTCTGGCTTGGCGCAGGGTGTGTACTTGTTATCTACTTATTTTTGGATCGCCGAAAGTGAGGGGCTAAATAAAAGGTGATCATTCCAAGATGGAGGAGTGGGAGAAATGCAGTCCTATTCGAAAGAGCAATTGTCTGTATTCATTGGTGTGAGTGAATCATCAATCGATGATTGGATTTATAGCAACCGATTCCTTGGCATTACTCGTGAGAACCAACATGAAATCAACGATCTGACGCTGGTAGCTCTTCCTACTGGAGCGGTTATGTCTATTAGTGAAGTCATAGAGCTTTATAATAAGAATCAAGAGCGATTGAAGTAGGAGGAATGTATTGTGGAACTTACTTGTATGTGTGGCAATACAAAAGAGTCCAGAGTGGGATCCAATCAGTTCTTCATTTTTACCCGCAAAATCGTGATTTACAACATTCCCCATTACTTCTGTTCGCAATGCAATAACGAGTCGTATGACGCAAGAACTTCCATCGATGATGTATTGAGGTATGCTTACGAAAGAAATATGATTGAAATCGATTTTGGGGGATATGAAAGATGACGCTAAAGAGAAAGCGTGTGATTAAGAACCCCAACAGAAAAGACATGAAGATACCCGATATGAGCTTTCCAATCTCGAAGGAAAATCAGAGGTTGTTGGCGAAGTTAAATGGTAGAGCTACTGATGCTACCAATGGAGATTCTTCCATCATCAATAGCTTCGAAAGTATACCGCTGTTCGGTTCGGCTCTACGGAAAATCAGAGTAGCATTTCAGAAAAGGTAGACACTCTTATCCTTGGTCGGGGGAGCTTTTTTCTTAGTTGAATAAGTTTGTGAAGATCGAGATGGGAGAAGCGAGTTAAGTGCTTCTCCCCTACATATTCGTGTGAATTGTTGTTAAATAGATAGTCCAAATCAGAGCTTTTACATGTGAAAGTGCGTGAGTTGTGTAAAAGCTCAAAAAAGTAAATGATTGTGCGTGAGTTATGTAAAAAGTATATCGCCCCGATGTCGTGTGAATCGAATTAGATAGTTAGTAAATCAGAGTTTTTACATATGAAAGTGCGTGAGTTATGTAAAAGCAATAAAACTTGTTACTGTTACACAACGCTCGCAATTTCAATGAGTTCTTTACTAAAAGAAAACTTTTTACGATTTTCATGTACCTAAGAAAAGTTTCTTACCAATTTCATTTACTTGGGGCGTGAAAAATGAGAAAGAATGTGGGGTACACTAAAAAGAAATCAAAATCCAAAGCAAATTGAGGGGATTCGAATGTGTATAACTCGAAACGAATCAAACAGAATATTTTTTGAAACTACCTGTCGGCCATTCGGTCGCCAGGTTTTTTTATATCGCATTTAGTCATCAATTTAATGCTGTGGTCTATAGTCAGCGGTTCTGATAACGAGAAGGTGAAGTAGAGCTACAGCAACGGGTGGGAATGGTTATAAAAGTAGATAAGGGGAGGCTTAACAAATGAAAAATAAGAGGAGTCTGAGTGCTGTGGAAGTTCTGCTTGGTTATGGGCAATTTTTGTCAATAAATGAAGCGGCGGAAGAATTAGGTGTAAGCGAACAACTCGTTCAGAAATTTATCGAGCGTGGTCTTAAAGCAGTTAATGAGAATGGAATTGTGAAAATACACCAATCAACTATTAAGGCATGGAAAGATACGATTTTTGCATTTGAAGCGCAATGGATACATCCGAATAAGCAACTTCAAGATCAAATTTTAGAGGTGAAGTTAGTGTTTATAAATAAACAAATCGCCTCATTTGAAGAGAAGTACCAGGGTACTTTCGAATATCTATTTAGTCATTTTAGTGATAGCCAAATTGATGTATTGGATGAAGCAGTTGACATCTACGATTGGAGAGAATTTGAAAAGCAGAAACTACGAATATTCTCTCAATTGAAACAGGTATGAGGAGGAGGGAGAGGTGAAGTCTGCTACTGTTTTGGAGCTAATTCCAGGATCATATGGCAGTTCAAATGACAACTGGAGCTTCTTCTGGCTTGGTGTAGGGTTCGTACTTCTTATCTACATGTTTTTGGACAATCGTCGGAAGTAAAATAAGGGTAATACGAGGAAGAAGGTTTTAGAATGCGTTCATATCCAAAAGAGGAACTATGCGTAATCTTTGGAGTAAGCGTGGTATCAGTCAATAAATAGATCGAGGAGGGGAGATTCATTGTCATTAGCTGTGACAATCAAGACCAAATCAACGAGCTGACACTGTGGGCTTCTGTGACTCCTGGTTTAATCACGGTCCGTGAAGTCCAGGGGATGTACGAAAAGAATTAGGGGCGATTGAAATAGCAGGGGGAGCGAGAAAAAATGAGAATTGAAGAAAAAGAAACACTCATTAAACTGTTTCGTGAGAACATGGATATTTACATTCCAAATGCCACTGCCAGCGAGCAGAACTACTATATTCGTGGCATAGTAGATGCTTTGATGGCGGTTCCAAATACAATAAGTGATGATGAAGCAAAAGCTATTACTGATGAGCGAAACAGAATCTCAAGTGCAGAAGAAATAGGAGAAGAGATTGGCGTATTAATGGTTGCTAAAAGAATGCTCGACAGCGGAATGAAAATTGACGAGGTTGCTAAAAATACCGACTTTTCGCCAGAAGAGCTGGAACGATTGCTTCAAGACAGAGACGATTTGATAAAAGAAAGAATGCGGAATCGTGGTTACGCATTTGCATTTGAAAAGGAATGGCATCGACAAGAGAGTGAAGCAAAGGAGCAGACGCTTGATTCCAGATTGTGTATCGTTGAGGGTAGAATAAAGATGTATGAAGAACAGTTCGGTGATACTTATGCAAACCTTTTCGGGCATCTTTCCGACTTGGAAATAGACGCTCACCCCGAAGCTGTAGGCATTTTCGATTGGCGAGATCTCGAAAGAGAGGAGGATCGCATTATCCTTGCATTTGAAGATGATTTCACTGATGGGGTTTTTGCGATACCTTCATCTTCGAAAATAAAGGTTCGTGCATTATATAATCATTGCAAACAGGTTGGAAAAGAGCCCTCTGAGCTTACCGAAGAGGAGCTGGAACCGTTTTTGGATCGCCATGAGTAGCACGAATATAATAACGACGAAAAGGGAGGGATCTCGCCGCTGGATAAACTTTTACCAAGTACCGCAGTATGATGAAGGAATGTTTATGAACGTAGAGCAATATGTACGCACGTTATTGCAACAATCACGGAAAACAGAGTGCGTAAGTATTTTGGAGAAGAGCATGCAAACCGAGTATATCCTAACTAGTGATGGAAAGAAGAGAAGCAATCATCCCAAAGCGAAAAAGATTATCGAGAACCCTGATGACAGTGATATACCATTCTAGCAGAGTAAAGTGTCAGTGCAATTTAACGCTGTAACGTGATAAAGTAATGTGATAGGTTTTGTTTGTTTTATAGCGCAGGCGAAAAAGTGAGATATGGTTTTCAAAAGTATGTCTGACAAAGCGTTCTCCTAGAACGCTACGAAAAGTAAATGTGACAATGGATTGGATCATCACAATCCTAATGATTTTTCTGCAAATATAAAGTCTTATCTATGCGAAAACGACAAGGCTTGCTCGAACAGGGTCGAATACCTTTCGAGAAGAGACTCGCATCGGTAAACTGCCCAGAGAGGGGGGATAGTTTGTGGTCAAAGTGAAGAAGGGAGCACAGCTCAAGCCTTGTAAATTTGAGACGAAAATTCCTGTGATGGGCGCAAGAGAATTGGCAATGTCTAAAGAGGCACTTCGATACTTGAAACTAATGGGCAGAAGTATCAAAGCGGACCATCAGGAGGAGGATTCTTAATGTTTATTATTGAGGCTACGGAAAAAAACGGAAAATGGATTTCGGGCATCTTCAAAAATGAAATAGATGCAAGAGAGTACATGGACGAGATTCCTGCGAATTCAAGGCAATTCCAGCGGTTTTACAGTATAGAATTTTACTTCCCTTTCTACATTATTGAAAAGCGTGGGTTTGAATTTGTGGACGAAGTGGGTTTAATAAGTAGGATCAATAGGCAACAGGTAACAGACGATGAGGTTTACTTCATCATTTACAAAATTGAATTCGATTATATAACTGAAAAGCTAGCAATGGATTATATGGGATCCCTTATGCATGTTCACGTGACGCAGGACTTCATGGATCGGTACGGAGTACATGGAGTGGATTATTTGAAAGCGCAGGACTTGCTGTGATTAAAGCCGAAAATGATAGTTGGCAGTAACATGGAAGGGTTGAGATGATGAAGTATTTTATGACTGATATACACGGGGATTTTAAAGGAATGCAGTTGTTACTGAAGCATGCTGGACTAGATTTTTCGACGGACACCCTCGTGTTTGGAGGGGACATGATAAATCGGGGGAAGAACAGTGGAGAGGTCCTTAAATATATCAAGGGTTTAGTGGATACATACCCAAACGTTCATGCGGTTATCGGCAATCATGAGGAGATGATGAAAGATTATTTCCGCAATGGCGATAAAACGTGGATGCATCATGGGGGGAATGAAACACTTCATAGTTTTCAAAAGGTTTTCAAAGGCGATGCTGAGCGGCTGTCACATATAGATTGGGCAACTTCCTTACCCCTTCTTTTCGAAGACGACGAATTTATCTATACTCATGCAGGGCTTAACCCCTATGAGCCGCTGGATAAGCAAAGTCGAGAGATACTGTGGATGTCAGAGTCGGATTTTTATACCATTCCAGGTGATGCACTTTTAACCTTGACGCATAACAAGCCCATTGTTCACGGTCATACGCCTGTCGAATACATTTATTTCGATAATGCTCGTTTAAATGGCGACCTTGGATCGAACACCTATTCTATTGAGGAAGAGAGAGGTCTTGGGTTGGTGAACTTGACTGAGATGACCTATTTTGTTTATAAACAAGCTCAAAAGAAAATTGAGGAGCGAAAGATTGTCCGAATATAGAAGAGCAGGAAGAACAGAAAGAGGGAGTCTCCGCCGCTATAACCTTCAGCCCATTTACCATTACCCGTGTTTCGATGCATTAACGTTATGAAGACTTACCGATATTGTATGCACGATGTATGAGCATGTATGAGGGATGTATGAGGTTTTCAGGGTATAAGGCTCTTGGGCAGTCGACAGTTATGAAAGATGTTCATAACTGTTATGCAACTGTTACGAAAGTTGTATGAACATGCTCTTATTTCTTTCGGTAACATGCAGATTTTTACAAGCTGTATTGTGGATAAAATCTGAATAATTCCCCCACCCCTCCCATCTCTCTTGAACTCTCCTGAACTTTCCTGAACTCCCCTGTTCTACCCTTTCCCTTCGGGCAATAATGCTGGAAAATATTCTTTGGTCAATCGAACAAATACTCGGTGTGGCATGCTATAATTCACACGAATACAAACATTTGTTCTTGTTAGGGGTGAGTCCTATGCGAAGGAAGAGTATTATCCAAATAACAAAATCTAAACCGTTTGGGCATCGAATCCACGTAAATCGCTGGAGGAGATGCCCTTTGCTTTTTCAATACAGTTACAACCTAAACTCTTTCGAAGTAGGTGAGGGCATTGGAAATCAGATTCACAAAGCATTCATTACTGAGATGACGTGAACAAGAGATTTCGCTTAAAAATGTGAAAAGGCAGTTAAAGAAGATGCCTTTTTTCACGGGTAAGATTAGATGGCGACTGAAGGATGGGTATGAAGTGGTTGTTAAACAGAAGGACCGAACATATTGTTGATCACGATCATTGGAATCAAGAAGAGATTGAAGAGTAAACAAGTGAGGGAGGGAAGGGGATTACGGAAAGGTCATAGTTGTAAAGCTGTGGAGGGAGAAGAGAAAGATGAGTATTTCTAATGGCAACATTCCTTTTTCATGGTCTTTAAGTCGCCATAAGTGCTTCTTTGAATGCCAATTAAAATATGCGTACAGCTATTATATCTCGCAAAATGGGTGGAATAAAAGGTCGTCAAGCATTGCTCAAAATAGCTATCGTTTGAAACGACTCCAATCCCTTCCGATGGTTTTTGGCAGTTCAGTTCACGAAGTAATAAACAGAGCTATTGAGGAGAATTCATCGAATTTTATAGTAGATGCGAATGAAATGGGCGAGCGTATAAGAGGAAATCTAAATAAGGCATATCAGGATTCAAAATACAAATTGGATGCCTGGATGGAAGCACCAAACCAATACACCATGCTTCAAGAATTTTATTACAATGGTGATCTGCCGCTGGATAAGATCAGTGAGTATAGAAGCAGAATTGAGCCGACTGTGAAGCATATCATTGCCTCTCAAACTTATCTGGACCTGAGCGAGCGGCGGACAGTGGACGTAATCACTGCTGAACGTTTTCGAATGATGGAGGTTGACGGTATTAATGTTTGGATCGTCATTGATCTTTGCTATCGTGATCTGGAGAGAGGCAAGTTTACGATTGTTGATTTCAAAACCAGCTCATCGACAGCGAACGATTATTATCAGTATTATCAGATGTGCTTGTATGCATGGTTCATTCAACAAGCTTACGAGCTGGACTCGCTAGGAGACATTGAACTTCGGCTAGAGTTCTTGAGTGATGGCACGTGTAAGACATTTACACCTAAAGAAATTGATCTGGATAACGTTTACCACCTATTTCGGACAAGCGTTGAATCGATGTATACATTGCTTGATGATGTTGAAAATAACAAGCCAAAAGAGCAGAATGCATTCCAAAGGACAGAGAATGCGAGGGTTTGTGAGATCTGCAACTTTCGGCAAATATGCCGTATTGCGTAGGAGAAAGAGATGGAAAAGGCATGGATAGAGCAAGGGGGAGAACGAGGTGAGGAGATTAAGTGGGACATGCGTTATAAAAATATCGCTTCAGACTATGATATAAGGTAAAAAATACAGGATTCTCAATAGAGGAATTATGCGAAGGAGTCGTACAAAATGGATGACAAAATGATGGATCAAACAGGTCTACATGCTGAGGATAGTGAGGGTTTCAAGGTTGGACCTAATTTGGGAATCATGCTCAAGCACTACAGGAAACGTGTGAGGGATTTATCTTTGAAGGAATTGGAGGAATTGTCTGGAGTATCATCCGCCTACATCCATCGATTAGAAAGTGGGAGTCGAAAATCTCCAAGTATTACCAAATTATTACAATTAGCGGAGGCGTTGCATATACCAAATAGCGTGTTGGTGGCGACAGTTATAAATCGATCTACTGACGAAGAGGGCGAAGAGACGTTATCGGACGTGCTAATCAAGAATGATTTTCTCGTGAATAGCTTGAAGTTGGATGGAGAAGCCAAGGGGTTGCTTGTCAGAATTACCGAATATATCGTTGATGCAGATTGGAAGGTTAACACAAAGGTTCGTGAGCTATGTGAATTGTCGGAACTTATCGATCAATTGAAAAAAGCCATTTAAAGCAAGGTTAAGAGAGAGGGGTAAAGATACTTTCCCCTCTTTCCCTATTATTAAGGAGCTGAAGAACATGAGTATTCGGGATCTGAGAAGGAATTTCTATTATCGTTGTTCTTGATGAAACACAAAGAGGTCTTAGAGCAAGTGGTTGGCTTTGACATTGAACAAATTTAGAGAAGAGTCATGGGCGATTAAAGATCGACATGTATGGTGTTTGCCCCGATCGACGATTGGATCTTTTTGTAGAATGTCAGGTGAAACGTTCTGATCCGAAACATCTCAATCACAACATACTGAGTATTTTACAGAGTGTTTCCGAGGGGAATGTCATATGGGTAGCCAGTTCGTTCGATGAGAAACACTTGAAGTCGATTCAATCGTTCATGAATCGCAATCATCGAAAGTACATCAATTTCTATTGTCTTGAGTTTCATCCAGATGCATTGGCAAAGGCGGATGCTCTAAATAAAATTTATAAGCTGGATGTATGGAGGCTGAGTAAATAGAATTGCGGATATTCTTTCCAGAATGGTGCATTACTTTGGTCCATATATTTATGAAGGATGGGAAAATGTCATACCAGAAACTAGGGGACAGGAGGAGAGGGGATATTCAAGTGGAAAATTGGATCTCTGGAATCTCGACGATTCACAATTCAGGGAGGTAATAACATCGCTGAACTTTGATCCTGCGGTTGAAAGCTTGTTGTTACAAGAAGTTGAAAATGAGCGTGCTTATGTCAACAGACAAGAACACCTCGGTGAAGCTTTGATGTTACGTCAATAATGAACAAGGGATTCCGCTTACAATGGCGGTTTTTCTTTTTTGTCAGGTATATCATATTGCTTAAAAAGTAAGAATGAAATAACATTAAAGTATTACTTAGGTGGCATGCGAGGTGACAGTTTTGGAGATCAAGTTGTTCTACAAAACACAACGGGAATTGGCAACAGTAGTAAATGGAGTTGTTGATGGCTATTGGGCAGATCTGATTACAGAAGAGGATCTGATCGGCAAAGTGGCAGGTATTTACACTAACAATCCAAAGAAAATCTTAAAAGACAATGCGTTTACGAAAATTCTTCAGCAACAGTGCGGAAAGCGACGACTCGAAGTTATCGAAAAAGTGTTATGTATGCAAGGGATGATTAAGGGAATTAATCCCATTGAAGTTGAAAGCAGGGAGTTGAAACATGACTATCGAATTAGAATATAGTGTAACCATAACTGGGGCATCGTTCCTATTTTATGAGTTGAAGCAGGTAGTAGGGCTTAGGGTTCAAGGGGTAAAAGAAGCAGAAATCAAAGAAAAGGTATCCTCTGAGAATTTGTTTCAATATCAGGTCAAGTCGAGCATTAAGCGAAGCTTGCCATCGGTACTTAGAAGAGCAAGTGTTCTCGACGACACACTTTGTCAGATGGTGTTGGAGCAATCGCTGGAATCAGGTAAGATTATTAATCTGTATGCGATTATGAAAACGGACAAGCTCTTTTTTGAATTTATGAAAGAAGTTATCCAAGATAAGTTTGAATCCGACAATTATCTACTGGAAAAGAAAGACCTTAACCTGTATGTTGCTTCAAAATCGGAGCAGAGTGCACTTGTAGCGAGCTGGACGGAACAGACGATGAGTCGATTAAAGCAAGTGTATGTAAAGGTATTACACGATTCAGGACTCCTGAAAGATAAGAAGACGGGTGAACTAACCAGGATACTGATGGACGAGCAGTTGAAACAGCATTTGATTCAAATTGGGGACATCGCATACGTTAAAGCGATGGGCGAGTGAGGGTAACGTATGGCGAATTTGAATAGTAGGCTCGATAAGATCATACCGAAGATCAAGGAAGATAAGTTCATTGATGGAAGAGGACTCGGTAACGAGATCAGCTTTTATGTATTCGATTATGAGCCAGAGAAGGAACTGGTGGTTCGGGATTATATCCCACATATCTTTAAGGAATTCAGTCATGAGGGTTCAGGTCGTAGGCTCATTGAATTCGATTTGTACAAAATGCTAATTGAAATTGCTAAAGAGAAACGCATCTTTGATCGAATAGCTCAGATGGAGGAGAAGCAGGGAAAGGATGCCTTGTTTAAAGCAATGGCTAACTTTGCAAAGCCTGAAATTTTCCTTCAGAAGATCAAGGAGAAATTGGGAGATCATAATGTCGTATTTATTACAGGTGTAGGCAAAGTATATCCGTTTGTACGTTCTCACAACATCCTTAACAATCTTCAGGAAGTATTGGATAAGACACCTGTCATTATGTTCTTTCCAGGGAAGTATGATGGACTATCGTTACGTCTGTTTGATCGGTTCAAGGACGATAACTATTATAGAGCATTCCGTTTAGTGGATTAAACCAGAGGGGGAAGATCTGTGCTAATCAAAGACATGTTCGTGAAGGACATTGAACGTAGCATTAAAGGTGTAATTAAGGTCGCTCAGACCGATGAGGATAACATTTATCAGGAACTTGATGAATATGTCGTGACAAGAGAATTGAATAAGCACTTATCCAAATTTTACGAGAACTACCAGCAGGGTATTGATGGGAAGACCGATAAAATGGGCGTTTGGATTTCGGGCTTCTTTGGATCGGGTAAATCACACTTTTTGAAGATTCTTGCTTACTTGCTGGAAAACAAGAAGGCTAAGGATAAACGAGCCGTTGATTTCTTCGCTGGCAAAATACAAGATCCAATAGTTCTCGCCAATATGAAAAGAACATCCAACGTTGAAACCGAAGTGATTCTGTTTAACATCGATTCGAAAAGCTCTCTGGACAACAAATCTAAGGAAGATGCGATCCTTCGTGTCTTCACTAAGGTTTTTTATGAGCACCAGGGCTTCTACGGCGACATTTCTGGCGTTGCTGAGATGGAGAAACATCTTACAAAGGAAGGCGTATATGAAGACTTTAAACGGGAGTTTAAGGCGGTTGCAGGCGAAGAATGGGTAGACCGTAGAAACTCTTTCTATTTTGATGCGGATTATGTCATTGGAGCTTTAACGAAGGTTACTTCAATGTCCGAAGAATCGGCGAGAAACTGGTTCGAGAATGGTGTTAATAACTTCGAGATTAGTATCGAAAAATTCTCTAAAGATGTCAAGGAGTACATCGCTCAGAAGGGGGATAACTTCCATCTTATATTCCTAGTCGATGAAATTGGACAATACATAGGTGACAGCAGAAACCTGATGCTTAACCTGCAAACGCTGGCGGAAGATCTCGGAACGCATTGCTCAGGGAAAGTGTGGATCATGGTTACTTCACAGGAAAGCATCGATAGCATCGTAAAAGTGAAAGGCGACGATTTCTCCCGTATCCAGGGACGATTCGACACGAGACTTTCCTTATCCTCCATATCGGTTGATGAGGTCATCAAGAAGCGTATCCTCGACAAGAAGGAGTATGCCGCTGATAAATTGAAGCTTCTTCATCATGAGAAGAGTGCAACACTCAAGAACTTGATGAGTTTCAAGGACAGCACGGCAGACTTGCGTGGATTTGAAAACGATTTGGAGTTTGTGGATGTCTATCCGTTCCTTCCTTATCAATTCAAATTGCTTCAGAATGTTTTCGAGCAAGTACGTAAGCATGGTAGTTCAGGTAAACACTTGTCCGAGGGCGAACGTTCTATGCTTTCGGCATTCAAAGAAGCTGGCTTGCGGTTTAAGGATGCAGAGGAAGGCGCACTAATTCCGTTCTACGCCTTCTACGACACGATTAAAGAATTCCTCACTCCTTCGATTGCAAGGGTTATTGATGGTGCGTATCAAAATCATGCATTACGTGATGATGAATTTAATATGGATCTGCTGAAAGTGTTATTTATGATTAAATATGTGAAAGAGGTTCCTGCGAATCTCGACAATATTGCTACACTTATGGTTACAAAAATCGATGAAGATAAGCTTGCACTGAAAGAGAAGATAAAGGTCTCACTTCGTAAGCTGATTTCGGAAACGCTCATACAGAAAAACGGTGAGTTCTACCTGTTCTTGACGGATGACGAGCAGGATATTAACCGTGAGATCAAGGCGATGAAAATTGAAGAGGATATACTCAAGCGTGAGCTTTCTAATTATATCTACCAAGACCTTTTTGATGACAAGAGATACCGTTATTCGGCGCAGTATCAATTCCCGTACAATCAGAAGATGGACGAGAAGAATATCGGTAATCAAACATCAAGCATCGGCATCAATATCCTCTCGCCGCTGTCGGATCATTATGCTAAATCCGAACAAGAGCTGATGCTAATGTCTTCTGGCACAGGTGAGATGATTCTGAAACTTGGTGCGAATGAGGCATACGTTGAGGAAATGGAAGAGATCTTGAAGATTGATGAGTATCGGAAGAAGAAAAATCCGACACAGCTCCCTGAAAGCATTCAGAACATCTTGAACAATAAGCAAGCTGAGGCAAGAGATCGCCGACGTAGAGTGCGAGATATGATGGAAGAAGCGATTAAGGGTGGTACATTCTACATCAATGGAAATAAAGCGGAGATCAAGGGTTCGACGGTTAAGGAAAGAATTAATGCGGCATTCCTTACGTTGGTCGAGAATGTATATACGAAGCTTAGTTATGTGAAGACATTCCTGGATTCGGAAAATGATTTGAGAGCCATTTTAAGAAGAAATACCGAGCAACTAACTATTGATGGAACAGCGATGAATGCAAACGAATTGGCAGTAAAAGAAGTCATGGACTTTATTAGTCTTCAGGACAGCATTCAGAAGCAAATACGGGTCAAAGCGTTGTTAGATCGTTTCAAGGATAAGCCTTATGGATGGAAGGATCTCGACATCGCTGGCTTAATAGCGGAATTAATGAGAGAACAACGGATTCGCCTGAGACTTAACTCCGAGTATCTGGAACCAGAAGACGGCAATACTGTTAATGCCCTGACCAAAGCGAGTGAGATCGATAAGGTCATTGTTGTGAAACGTGTAATCGTTGATGAGGCGTTGCTGAAAGTTGCGAAAAACATCTGTAAGCAGGTATTCAATAAGACAGATGTGGCAGATGATGAGGATGGGCTGATTAGGGACATTCGAGGTTTGATTGAAAGTCAGGTAAAAGAAATTAATGGATATAAAAGCCGATATGAAGGTAGGAAATATCCTGGAGGCAGTCTCTTAGATCGGGGACTGGAATACTTCGGAGAGTTCACGAAGGGCTTGGACAACGTATCATTCTTTACCAAGCTTCGTGACATGGAAGATGACCTGATATATTGGGAAGAGGATATAACATATGTGAAGAGCTTCTTCGCTTCGCAAAAGGACATCTTTGATAAAGGACTTCGTGCAATCGAGAAGTTTAAAGAGAACCATGTTTATTTATCGGGGAACGAAATTAAGGGCTACGCTGATAAACTACAAGAGATCTTAACGGACGTTCAGCCGTATAAGAAAATCAAGGACATCCCTGAGCTTGTCAATAAGATCGACGAGCAAATCCAGAGTGTTCTTGATGAGAAGAAAGTAGCGGCGAAAAGCGTTATTCAATTGGATATTAATCATTTGACATTGCGTGCGAATGAAGATGGCGTGTCTGAAGAGACAAAGAAACGAATCCAAGTTCATTATGATAACTTGTTCAATACTATGAACACACTTGTCGATATATTCAAGGTGGATGCATCCATAACACAAAGCTCGGCTTTCAAAGACAAAGAAGAACTCGTTATTAATCGTGAAATTCGGGAATTTGATGAGAAGCAACAAGTGGAAGTGCCAGGGACAGGCAGTGGCGGAGGGGATAAACCTCAAGTAGCAACAAAGGCAGTACCTCAGCGTGAACGTGTTAAAGTGAACACCTTACTTTCCACCAAGACACTAAAAACAGAAGCGGATGTCGATATGCTGTTGAATACATTGTCGGCAAAGCTGAAACAGATTATCAAGAGCAATAAGCAGATCGAGTTTATAGATTAATAAAGCGTGCCGTGGTCTATGGCCACGGCACTTAACGATTATATACATTCCTATATAGGATGGTGAACAGTACGGATGAATAAGACAGCACTGAAAAACTTTGCGACGAATGCTCGTAAAGAGCTGATTGAGAAAGTAAAGGCGAAGGCTTTTAAGATAGGGATAACCGAAGAGAGCATAAAGAAAGCTCAGTTTGAGAGTTCGGATGCCATCTATATTGATGGTAAACAGCTCTCGGCGACGGAGAAGAAGCAACGAGAGAAGTTGATTTCACGGATCAGAGAAATTGGATATGCGCAGGTAGTGGAGGAGACTGCTTATACTTGGTTTAATCGCTTCACGGCACTTCGTTTTATGGAGGTAAACAACTATCTTCCTACGAAAGTAAGAGTGTTATCTTCTAGTAATTCAGTAAGCTCTGAGCCTGACATTATAAAAGAGGCATTGACGGTTGATTTAGATGTTGATAAGGAATTGGTATACGAACTGAAGGTAAACAATAAAACAGAAGAACTATTTAAGTATTTGATCATCAAGCAATGTAAGAGTTTGAATAAAGTTCTTCCTTTTATGTTTGAAACGATTGATGACTATAAAGAGATTCTGTTTCCTGATGGATTATTATCGAAAGATTCGTTTCTTCGTGAAATGACAGATATAGAGAAAATTGAAGAATCTCAGTGGAATCATGTTGAGATTATTGGTTGGCTATATCAATTCTATATTTCTGATGAGAAGAGTAGGGTATATAAAGGAACGGGTAGACACAAAAAAGATGAAATACCTTATGTAACTCAGTTATTTACCCCTGATTGGATTGTTAAATATATGGTTCAAAATTCACTCGGGAGATATTGGATTGAATCCCATTCAGATAATAATGAACTAACATCCAATTGGGAGTTTTACATTCAAAGTAATGACGAAAAATTGGATGAAGTAATTGCTCCGTACATTAATAGACAATTAAGAGTAGAAGATATTAAATGTCTTGATCCAGCAATGGGTAGTGGACATATTTTGGTGTATCTTTTTGAGGTCTTTTATGAAATATACATTAAATGTGGATATATGGAGAGAGAAATACCTAAGCTAATAATTGAAAACAATCTATATGGACTTGATATAGATGATCGAGCTTATCAACTTGCTTGCTTCTCTGTTGTCATGAAGGCACTGAAGTATAATAGTAGATTTCTTAGGGTGATTGAAAAAGATGGTATAAACATGAACTTGGCATCAATTCAAGAAACTAATAGTTTTGACAGTAATGATATAACATATTTTGCAAATGGAAATACAGGAGATAGTTTTGAAAAGACAAAAAAATTTATTGATCAATTCCGTGATGCAAAGATTTATGGCTCATTATTAAAAGTTGATCAGTTTGATAGTCAATTCTTCGAAGATAGACTTGAGGAAATTGTTAGTCGTCCTGCTGAGTATTTAGATCAAATAGAATCACGAGAGAGAATAGTCACTTATTTCAAATGTTTGATCTTGCAAGCAGAAATTATGAGTCAGCACTACGATATTGTAATAACTAACCCACCCTATATTGGTTCTCGAAGAATGAATGAAAAATTGGTTGAGTTGTTAAATGTAAATTTTGCTGATTCAAAAACTGATACATGCACTGCATTTATGGAAGTAGAACATTATTTGAAAGCAAACGGATTCTTGACAATGATTAATCAGCATTCATGGATGTTTACTTCAAGCTTTGAGGGATTAAGAGAGAAACTGATCAGGACAAAAACTATTTATTCTATGCTTCATCTTGGTGCAGGAGCGTTTGAGGAGATTGGCGGTGAGGTTGTTCAATCTACAGCTTTTGTACTTAGGAATTATTCAATCGAGGGTTTCAAGGGGGACTATATACGATTAGTTGATTACAGAGATGCAAAGGAAAAAGAGTTAAAAACAATCGAGGCTGTTAAAGATGTTAATGCAAAAGACCGCTACAATGGAGATATAAACAATTTCACTCGCATTTTGGAAAGACCAATTGCGTATTGGATTAGCAATGACCTGTTAAAGTCCTTTATTGAAAGTGTTCCTATTGGAGAAATTGCAGAACCAAAGGCTGGATTATCAACAGGCGATAATACTTATTTTCAAAAAGAATGGTTCGAAGTTGAATTTACAAAAATAGGATTTAACTATCAAGATGTTAGGGATACCGAGAACGGATTGCACAAGTGGTTTCCTTGTAACAGCGGTGGAACTTATAGAAAATGGTACGGTAACAATGAGGTAATTGTAAATTGGGAGAATAATGGAGCGGAGATAAGAAATTTCAAAACAGAGAATGGTAAACTTAGGTCACGTCCTCAAAATATTCAGTTTTTCTTTAAAGAAGGACTGACATGGACGAAAATTAGTTCAGGTAATTTTGCAGTGAGGTACAAAGAGGCTGGATTCATTTTTGATGATACTGGAAGATCAGCTTTTACAAAGGACCCTAAGTTAAATAAAATTATTATCGGATTATTTTGCTCAAAGTTGACATTTGAAGTCCTGAAAATATTGAATCCAACGATGAGTTTCACAAATGGCGATATTTATCGAATTCCATTTTTGAATGATGCAATAAAAGTTTATGGTGAAGATATAGTCCAGTTGGTAGATGCTAATATTGAAATAAGCAAGAATGAGTGGGATTCATTTGAGACATCGTGGAATTTTAGTAAACATCCATTTCTAGGTTATGGATCTGAGGCAGTCTATATTAAAGATGCATATAACGAATGGAGTAAGAATAACTCTCAGTGGGTTTGCGAGATGAAACGTAATGAAGAGAAATTGAACGCAATATTTATCGAAATGTATGGGGTTGAGAATGAGCTAACACCCGATTTGGACGAGTCAGGTGTAACCCTCAGAAAAGCGGATAAAGATATAGATATTAAATCTTTGATCTCTTATATAGTCGGGTGTGTGTTTGGAAGATACTCATTAGATAAAGACGGTATTATCTACGCAGGTGGAAGGTTTAATGTTGAAGAATATCAGAGTATAAGTGTTGATAAAGATAACATTGTTCCAATTCTTGAAGGTGCTTATTTCGAAGACGATGTAGTATCCAAAATAATAGAGTTTATCAAAGTGATTTATGGGGTAGAAACATTAATTGAGAATCTTGAGTACATCGCTATTTCACTTGGCAAGAAAAACGGTGAAACTGCCAAAGAAACGATCAGAAGATATTTCCAAAACGATTTCTTCAAAGATCATTTGCAAACGTATAAGAAGAAACCGATATATTGGCTCTTCACATCTGGAAAACAAAAAGCATTTAACTGCTTAATTTACATGCATCGTTACGACAAATCCACATTATCGAGGATTCGAACGGATTATCTGCATGAGCTTCAAATTCGGATGGATGCGGAGAAGAAAACTTTGCTTGATGTTATTAATGGTGATGGAACAACGAAAGAAATTGCCAATGCGAAAAAAGAGCTAAAGTCACTTGATCTGAAGATTGAAGAGCTTCGTGCTTACGACGAAAAGCTACATCACATGGCTGATATGCAGATCGAGATTGATCTAGATGATGGTGTTGCTGTGAACTATGCCAAGTTCGAAGGCTTACTCGCTCCAATCAAATAATTTAGGTACAATGGGGATATACCAGTAATTGTTGGTGTATCCCTGTTTCAACCTGACAGTAAAGGTGTTGATAAATAATGAATATGGATGAGGTAACAAAGGCACTCCAAGAAGCTTTTCTTCAGCCGCTTGGAGAGGGTGAACAACGGAAAATCATCTTTTGGTTTGATAAAGACCAGGAGTTTTCTGAATACATACATGAGATTAGTATTGAGGGGGTCAGGGTTCATACTCTGAACGAAGGTAACAGCTTTTATACGAAGGTGTTGCTCGAAGAAGAGGATCCCACGTCGAATTATTTGATCTATTCCAACCTAGATATGAGCGTGGAAGACAATTGGCTGTTGGACACGATTCTGTATTCGAAGACCTTCTATGCGGATAAGATCTCCCTCATCATGAATGAGCTGAATATTGATCCTTCTCTTCGAAGTACGGTGAAAAAATACGAGAAGTTCTTTGGGAGTAAGGATAGGAGCAAGAAGTTTAAAGGGTTTGAGGTGTCAGGGTTTACTGAAAAATCGATTGAATTGGTGATGATGAGTGCGCTTTGTAACCTCAAGACTCCAGACTTCGAGGATGTGCTGAAGGTTGTGCTGATGGATTCACTTGATGACAGTGAAAATAAGCACCTGGATTCGATTACGAAGTATGTCGGATTAGATGTATTTTGGAATGCAGTAGCCGAACGTTATGGTTATGAGCCAACTCAAAAGTCACTGAAAACATTGTTCATCCATTTGACCGTCACTGCACTGAGTCATTCGGTCAAAGAAGAACATCTAACGTCGATCAAGAGTTACATAGCCACTCGGAACAAATCAAATGCCTTAGTGTTCATCGACCATTGGATGCATCATAAAACAGATTATCATTTCTATGGTCAATATGCGGAAATGGCTGAGAGAGAAATCAAACTTTCGGATATTGTGAATCAGCTCCCTGTTGAAGAGTTTAAGGCGGCGGATACGTTTCCGTACTTTGATAAAGCCGTCATCATTTATATCGCCAACAGCTTAGAAGATCGTTTAGAGGATTATGATACATATACGAAACTGATTAATCTGCGTAGGGCGAAGCATTATTACGAGCGGTATCAATCCATTTATGAGGCTCTTTACAACACGGTCAAGATGTTTGAATTCCATAAAAAGTACAGCATGGGTATTCCGAAAACACAAGCGGTGGATATGTACCGAGCGTATGTAAATGACTATCACCAAATGGACATGTTCTATCGGAAGTTCTATGTCGCATACGACAATGAATCGAATAGCGAGATCTTGAAGAAGCTCAAAGTGATGGTCGAGAACCTATATACCAACTGGTATATGAGCGAATTAAGCTCGCATTGGTCCGCCGCTGTGCATGATGAATTGAAATCAAGCTGGATACTTCCTGGAATTCAAAGCCAGAAGGATTTCTATCGAAGCTTTGTTGCACAGAAAATCTCCAATGGTGATCGAGTATTTGTTATCATATCAGACGCTCTTCGCTATGAGATAGCGGTAGAGCTTACAGATAAGCTTAACTCAGAGACAACAGGAGCTTGTGACATTCAGCCATTGTTAGGCGTGCTTCCGTCCGTCACGAAGATGGGCATGGCATCACTTCTGCCACATAAGAACTTGGAGATCGATCTGAGTGGTAATGTGCTGGTAAATGGCAAATCTTCAAGTGGCATCGACAACAGGATCAGCATTCTTCAAACCGCAATACCCGATAGCACAGCTATTCACTTCCATGATCTGAAGGATATGAATAAAGCAGGGCGTAGAGAAGCGTTTAAAGGAAAAAAACTGGTATATATCTATCACGATAGCATTGATGCAACAGGCGATAAAGCCGCTACAGAGGTCAACACGTTTACAGCGGCGGAGCGTGCAATCGATGAACTATACGCTATCGTTAAGATTATCAGAGATGACCTGAGCGGTACGAACATCTTTATCACGGCTGACCATGGCTTTGTTTATCAACGTGAAGCATTAGTGGAAACCGATAAGATCGAGAAGGAAGGTATTCCTGCTTTCGAAATCAAACGAAGACATCTTCTTTCGCAGGAAAAAGGGGAGCGAAGCGGTCTTCTTGACATCAACATGGATAGTCTAATTATCAATGAACATAAAATCACCACATATGTCCCGAAAGCAACGATTCGTTTCAAAATTCAAGGAGCTGGAGCCAACTTCGTGCATGGTGGAGCCAGCCTACAAGAGATCGTTGTACCGCTCATTCAATTTAAAAATATTCGTAGTGGGCAGAAGAACAGTCGTGAGATTGAGAAGGTAGACGTGAAGCTTACCAATACGACGAGAAAGATTACAAACAGCCTGTTTAATCTTACTTTCTTCCAGACGGAGAAAGTGGAGGATAAGCGAGTTCCTCGGACAGTGAAGATCTACATGGTGGATGAGAAGGATGCGGTGATTAGTAACGAGGAAATGCTGATCTGTGACCGTACCTCAGAAAAGCCCGATGAACGTACATATAAGCTTCGGTTTGCGTTAAAATCGATTCCATATGACAAGAATAGTAACTATTATCTCATTTCGAAAGATGTTGAAACGAATATCGTTGTCGAGAAAACACCATTTAATATAAATTTGGGGATCGTAAGTGATTTTGATTTTTAGGGGAGGGAGGTTGACTAATGGAAGACATGGGTGAGGAACAATCGTTGGATTTAGATCGGAAACTGAATAATGTTTTTTCGGGCAGAGTTGTTCGGAAAGACCTGACGAAGCTCATGAAAGAAGGGGCAAATGTCCCTGTCTATGTGCTTGAATACTTGCTTGGGATGTATGCGGCGACAAATGATGAGGATAACATTCGGGAAGGAGTTGAGAGGGTTAAGAAGATCCTCTCAGAAAATTTTGTTCGTCCAGATGAAGCGGAGAAGGTTAAATCGAGGATTCGGGAGTTGGGTCAGTATTCGGTAATCGATAAGATCACGGTTACGCTAAATGAGAAGATTGATACATATGTAGCGGAATTTTCAAATCTGGGACTAAAGGGTGTTCCTATCTCGCCGAGCTATGTCAAAGAGTTCGACAAGCTCCTTGCTGGCGGGATCTGGTGCATGCTCAAAATGGAATATTTCTTCGATGAAGAAGTGAAGAACAGTAATCCATTTAGCATCAGTAGTTTGAAACCTATTCAAATGCCTAATATGGATTTGAACGAGGTTATCGAAGGTAGGAAAAGCTTTACCAAAGAAGAATGGATCGATGTACTGATCCGTTCGACAGGCATGGAACCGACTCAGCTTGAGAATAGAGCAAAATGGCATCTTCTGCTTAGACTTGTTCCGCTTGTTGAGAACAACTATAACATGTGTGAATTGGGTCCTCGTGGAACGGGAAAGTCTCATGTTTATAAAGAGATCTCGCCAAACTCGATCCTTGTTTCAGGCGGCCAATCTACGGTTGCTAACTTATTTTACAACATGTCATCGAAAAAAGTTGGACTTGTTGGACTATGGGACACAGTGGCATTCGATGAGGTAGCTGGTATCACGTTCAAGGACAAAGATGGCGTACAGATCATGAAGGACTATATGGCATCTGGGTCCTTTGCACGGGGCAGAGAAGAGAAGGCGGCATCTGCTTCCATGGTTTTTGTTGGTAACATTAACCAGAGTCTTGATTCACTCATTAAGACATCTCATCTGTTTGCACCTTTTCCTGAAGCGATGGCAAACGATTCGGCTTTTTTTGATCGGATGCATTACTATTTGCCTGGTTGGGAAGTCCCGAAGATGCGTCCTGATTTCTTTACGGATAAGTATGGCTTCATCGTTGACTACATGGCGGAATACTTTAGGGAAATGCGGAAGCGTTCGTTTGCGGATGCTCTTGATCGGTATTTTAGGCTCGGTAACAACCTGAACCAGCGTGATGTGATAGCGGTACGTAAAACAGTATCGGGCATGGTGAAACTACTTTATCCGAATGGCGAGTATTCGAGGGAAGACATCGAGGAGATCTTGAAGTACGCTCTTGAAGGAAGAAGACGGGTCAAAGAACAGCTCAAGAAGATCGGCGGCATGGAGTTTTACGATGTCCACTTCTCCTACATCGACAGGGAGACGCTAAGTGAAGAGTATGTATCCGTTCCAGAACAAGGTGGCGGTAAGCTGATACCTGAAGGCATGGGCAAACCTGGTCATGTTTACACCGTAGGTCATGGTGATTCAGGCATGATTGGGGTATATAAGCTGGAGAATCAGGTTGTATCGGGATCAGGGAAGTTTGAGAAGTCAGGCGTTGGAACTCATCGAGGAGCTAAAGAGAGTTTAGATACGGCATTCCGCTATTTCACTTCCAATAGCAAGAGCATCAGCGGCTCAATTAGTACGAAGACCAAGGATTATCTGATGCATATTAGTGATTTGCAGGGAATTGGCTTGACGGACGAACTGGCTATCGCTGAGCTGATTGGATTATGTTCAGGGGCATTGGAAAGACCAGTTCAGGAGAGTATGGTTATTTTGGGCAACATGACTGTTGGCGGTACGATTGCAAAGGTTGAAGAGTTTGCTAATACGCTTCAAGTATGCGTTGATGCTGGAGCAAAGAAGGTGTTGATACCTGCATCTTCTGTTGTGGACTTTCAGACGGTTCCTGCCGATTTGCTGATAAAGGTTCAACCTGTGTTTTACTCGGATGCTACGGACGCTGTATTTAAGGCGTTGGGAGTGAGCTGATCTTATGAATGAAAAGATACACAATATCATGTCTGAACTGGAATATGGTATGGCTTATACGATTACTTATGGTTCGATTGAAAATCAAAAGTGTTATGATTTATGGCTGGACAAAGAAGATACGATTTATTGCCTTCAAGAGATTTTCATGTGTGATGGAGTCGCAGAGGAAGTTGGCGGTACGACTCGACATAATAAAACAGAAATTGTGAGAAAGCTTACGGAATTTTCACTACAAGAACAATTTCATATTCGTGAATGGGATTAAGGATTGAAGTGATTTCACAGCACATGCGGTTAAGGAAAATGGCTATAAGCAGAATAACTCCGTACTTTTCGCTCAAAACGAGTTAAAAGTACGGAGTTTTGTTGTCTAATCTGCCCAATTAGAAGAGATCAGCTATTAGGGTAATGTCATCGTCGCTAATCATGGTATCGGCAAGAGGAGACGACTGACTCAAGGCAGGGGACAAACCTCTCTGGTTTTGCAGGATTTCCATGACGATTTCTCTGATTTCTTCACGTTTTACTGATGCGTGATTGCTCTGCATGTACTGATCTACAGCTTTCGAGATGTAGTCACTTCTGTTCGGAACGCTTTGCAAAAACTCGAACACATGCTGGTACTCTCGCTTGAAAGAAATGGAGATTCGGTTACGCCGCTCCATGTTGTTTTGCCTCCAAGATGGTCAAGAACGATACTGCATTGGACATTTGCGGGTCATTGGAGATTATAGCCCCACTAATCTGCTCTTCAATGTAATCTTTCAATAGCAAAGCCCCGCCTCCTACGAAGATTACATCTCTATTAGCAAAGCTTAGCTTTCGGCTCCGTGCAAAATTAAGGAGATCCCTTATATGGTTCCGCATGTGTTGCTCAATAATGGCTGTGCTTTCCTCCATTTTCTCTCCATTTATAATCAGATATTTATCATGATATATAGCCTCAATATCCGCATCGGAGACTGACAAACCAAAGCGGCTAGAAAATGTATCCGCCAGTTTGCCACGAAGAATATTTACACCTAAATCCGCTGTGGACATACTTCCATATGACGGAATTAATTGATTGTACTCCTGAATGTTTACATTTAGCGATCCGATGTCAAAGATCAATACACGCTTCTTTCGATATAGGTTGATGTCACTGTAAATTGGACCGATTCCCTCTGGAAGCAAAAGGATACTTTCGATGCGGAAGAGATAGGGCTTATTGTTGACGATGATATTGATCGTTTCTCCGTTATTACGAATAAAATCGCTGAATTCATTCTTCTGTTTCTCATTTTTATATAGGCTAATCGGGATATTTACCGCCAAAGAGACTTTACTTAGAACGATGTTTTGCTTTGACTTCTGAAGCAATTGAGAGATGGCGATATAAATGCTGATTCGATGGCTATCATTCTTCTTGCTCAGATTAAAGTCCATTTTTGACTCATCAAGCATATTCCCAACGAGATAACTTTTCCCCTCGAACTGGACGTTAAATGAACCAGGTGAAGTAATATCAGCTCCGAGATCTGTAACTTCCTCGACTTTCGTTTGAAATTTTATTCTTTGTATTGAATCGGTTCGCATGACTCCCTTCGTGTAGCTTTTGCCACTGTCGATTGCAATCAGGTAATGATTAGTATTCATATTGTTTCCCCCTTTGATTTGATAGATTAGTAGATTATATGCAAAAGGCAGATAATTTAATCGTACAATGTCGGATTATTTTGTTTGGTGGTGTCGGACGTTCTGTGGAAGTGTCGCATATAAGAGCAGGGAAATAATTGTTGGAAAAGATAGGTTGAAGGGGACGGTAAAACGATAATACTAGAACGTGGTCGAACATAAATTCCGTTTTGCCTCAGAGACAATCATGTTAATCTTATGGTACATGAGACAATACACCATAGGAGCGCAAGTGCATGAAAACAATTGATGAGTTATTTGAAATAAAGGAAACGAAAAAAGGAGTTTGGAAGCTCCAAGGGGCAAGAATAAAATATTTGAACAAAGAGAAAGGAAAACTCAGTAATGAACTAATGGGAGTTGAGTATTCGAGGGCAGTATTCAAAATAAAGCTTAAAGCCGATCGGAGAATGCAACGAGGGCAATCATATCTGAAGCCAGATAAAGAAGTCATGGGGGCAATACATACCCATTTGCTAGAGAGACAAGCTATGGACTGTTTAACAACACGAGAATCAAGCATAGGTACGGAAGGTCAGATGAAATCGTATTACGAGTTCGATGAGTATGCCATGAAGAGCAACTTATTTGCAGAAGTATTTCCTGAATTGTTTGGTGACATTGCAGAAAATGAGTATTTTGATTGTAGGATCATCACAGGAAATTTTTCCTGGATTTCAAAAGATGAAAAAGGGGTTTATCGGTACTATACCAAGCGAAAAAATGGTCGCACAATGGGTCTAAACATTTACGATCTTATGGAATTATCGGATGGTTTAAATGTGGGTTCACTAAAAGGATTTCAACATGCACGAAAGCAACTTGCTAGGATTTTTAACATCTCACTAGTTGAAGAAGTCTGGAAGGATGTGCATCGTGTCAGCCTTGAAAAAAATCTGACGATATGTGAAGGTTCGGGTGCAAATTTACAACAGCACTTTCCGATATTGACGGACTATCTGAGGAAATATCTACCGCTATTACAATTTTTAAACCAATGGGCTTTGGATCATCTCGACATAAAGTTTGTTTATAAAGACAAGCCGATCATGTTTCTATCCACTACGCATATCGAAAAGATGTTGAACAGCAAGTTTGACCAGACGACCATTTCCAGGGTTATCAATATGCTTACGCTAATTGGAGTTATCTTCAAAGTACCTCATAATAAGCTATCACAGGATGAAATCGAAATAGCTAAAGGCATTGGAAGTGGCAGATCTCGCCGCTGGATAAACTTTTACCAAATACCGCAGTATGATGAACAGATGTTAATGAACGCAGAGCAATATGTACGTATAATCATCAGTTGCGAGCTGAAGGATATTGCAAAAATCACGGAAGACAGAGTTCGTAAGCATTTTGGTGAAGAGCATGCAAACCGAGTATACCTAACAAGTGATGGAAAGAAGAAGAAAAGCAATCATTCCAAAGCGAAAAGGATTATTGAGAACCCTGATGACAGTGATATACCTTTCTAGCAGAGTAAAGCGTTAATGTATTTTAGGGCTGTGACGCACTAAAGTCGTGTGATAGGTTTTGTTTGTTTTATAGCGCAGGCGACAAAGTGAGATACGGTTTTTAAAAGTATGTCTGACAAAGCGTTCTCCTAGAACGCTACGAAAAGTAAATGTGGCAATAGATTGTATCAGCACAATCCTTATGATTATTCTGCACATATTTATATAGTCTTATCTATGCGAAACGACAAGGCTTGCTCGAACGGTGTCAAACACCTAAATGGTTGTATCCAAATGTGTCCACGATAAAATAAAGGTATATCACATTTGTGGATTAGTGGACATTGAGGGGGCAAGGTATTATGAATCAGTTTGAGTTACTTGAGAAGTTAAACAAAACAGGAATTGAAATCAATACAACATATATTGAACAACAAATAATGACACTGCGGGAAGAATTAAATGTACATTTAGAAGTGATAAAGGCATACGTCATTTCCAAAGGGGGTTATCCTACTGCCTGCATGGACTCTGATGAATTTCAGAAACAGTTTATCAACAGTAAGATTTACAAGAACAAAAGGGTTGATCGGCTATCAAACAAACTGGTCGAAGAGCTGTATGATGAAACGGGAGAGAACTACTTTCTAAAACTTTTACATTATCGTAAAGTTGCGGATCGACTGAAAAGGTATCAGAGGCTTCTAAATGAAGTAAAAGAAAATGGCAGGATTACGCCTGTCTTTTCTATAAACTCAGCCCAGAGTATATATACAGAAAAGCCTGCACTCACCTTCCCAATTGAGGAACTAGAACAACTTTTCAGATCGAAATCACAATACTGCGAAACATTGGGGGAAGTGCTCCAATTCATAGCCGTTACAACTCATGATGTACTTGCAGTTGTAAAGACAACAATCTACTATCGAGAAGCTCCCATTGATCAACATCAAAAACGAGTCGATCATGTACAAAAAACGATGAATAGATTCAATACGATGATGGATGCCCTGAACAATAAGACTACAAAGTATGGATCCCTGAAAATCGATTACGAAGAGCAGAAGATCATTGATTGTGACATCCAGATAGAGAAGTTGTTGTTAGAAGAAAAACTTGACTATTGGATGGGCAAGATCCTCCAGACATCAATAACGGGCAATATGAAAATAGTGCGGAACAAGACATTTAAGATCGATGATACGATTACTAGTCTAGCTGTTATTCAAAATGGAACTGACCAATATGTAATTCGATTGAGGGTTAAGAAGAACGGGGACTTTAAAGGATCTGTTGTGATGAATCCAGAGAAGACTGGAACTGTTTTTGACATTCTTCAATGTCGAGAGGTAAATCAGGTTTTTGGGCAAGTCTCTATTTTGAGACGAGCATTTAGACACCGATTAGAGCTTGAGATGATGGCGAACAATGGGGACTTTCTGGCGTGGGAAATAGTAAATGTACTATTCAAGGAAGTACACAATCTTGATCGCAAATCGAAAGATTACAGTCGATTTATACAAAGTATGATCTTAAATAGAGATGCATCATGGATTTTATCGGAGGAGGATACCCCCGAATTAGACGACTATAAGAAATTGCAATCCAAGATTGCCTCAAATGAAATCGAGTTTGAAATGAAACGGATGGAATTGAACAAGAAGAATAGAGTGATCGATGGTCACTGGACAAGCAGTGAAGCTGATCGGAATATGAGAAAGGAGACAAAAATAGAAATGAAAGAAATTGAAAAGCAGATTTACAACCTGGAAAAAGCTTTGAGAGCCGATAGAATGAAAGCACGTAAACATGAAAAAACAGTCGAAAAATCTGTATGGAAAATACTATGGCAGATCGTTGAAAACCAAGCCAAAAATGGTAGCAGGTAATGCCTTAAAGATCAAGCATCAGATATACTGATGCAACCTCAAACCTGGTTCGACACAAATTGGCTATTATCAATTGTGGAATCGAAATAAAATAAGAGTATACAGATGAATGCGAAAGGGGGAAGAAGTGGTGAAAAAAATTAGGAATATCATAGACAGAGATGTTCGGACGTTGAACGTCTATCAGAAGAGCTTGGAGCTGATTGACCGAGTGAAGGCAATCCATGATGCACTGCCGTGGTGGGAAAAAGAGGTGTTGGGTGATCAAATCTGGAGAGCGGCGACATCAATTAGCGGAAACGTAAGTGAAGCAAACGCTCAACTATATCTATCAAGATTTCTCGAAACGGAGGAATGCGGCTTCGCAGATTTTGAAAAGGAAGGACTCTCTACAGAACATACAATTATGTAGTAAGTCGCCCACTGTTTATATGTATACTACTAAAGTCAATTTATCTATTGATACCGCAGGTAAATTAAGGTAAATTTGTAATGGTAGTATTTTATTTGGGGAGATGAAGAAAATGGAAGATACGTTTTTATCAAAGATTGGGAGATTTATTAATGGAAACATTCCAGGAAGAAGTCTTTCGGCGATGGCTTATTATAATCTCCAAAAAGGAAAGCTAGTAGTTGGAGAATGGTTTACAGAACATGAAGAGCTAACCGAAGAACAGAACAAAGTAGCAGATGAAAGATTGAAGGAAAAAATTCTTGAAAGGTTGGAAAAGGTAAAGAATCCCGATCCAGCGGTGGAAGTGCCTGAAAGTGAGAAGATGTCTCTTTGTATTGATCTAGCAACGTTCTTTTATGCTTCCAGATTTTTTAGAGAAGGCTGGGTTGTCGACGAGTATTGGAAAATTTATATAGAGTGTTCAAAGACTAATCAAATAGCATTGGATGGACTCACTGGGTTTTAACTATATTGAAGAGGGGCTTGGATAATATCTCAAGCTCTTTTTTTATATTCCGTAAAGCATATAATAAGAATTTCGGTCGAGTTTGTTTTCAATGTTACTTAACATTGTTATGTAACATTGTGATTCGCATATTAAAAGGGATTTCTATCGTGATGGAAATTGCAAAACACTTGAGTTTTACATAATGGTCCTGTTATGATAATTATGTAACATTAATAAATTTTGTAAATAGGTAGTGGTTCCAATCGACGATCAAGGAAAAGAAAAGTCGGAACACGAAAAATTGTTGGAGAAAATATATGCCATGGACCCAGTAATTGCGGAAGCCGCTCGTAAGTTGAAACGACTATCCGAAGATCCTAATATCGTTCGTCAGTATCATGAGCGGGAAGAACATATTCGTTGTCTTTTTCAAGACGCTCCAGTATGAACTTTTGATATTCTACAGGAAAGAAGGAGGTGCAAAACGATGAAGGTTGATTTTGATTATTATTTTGATAGTCCAAGCCTTATTGTCAAAGGTGCTGACTTCTTGAAAGCAATGAAAAACGATAGAGAATATAATTTGCTACAAATTGCTGTTGATGGTTTTTCATATAAGTTTGATGTGATGTCGCATTTCAATGATGATGTTAACGAAGAACTGAAAAAGTGGATTGTTAAGACTGGGGAGATTGTTTACAACATTAAAGAGAGATGGGTTGCGGGGCATATACTTAATAGTTGGTGCGAGGTATACGTTGTTAATGGTGGTAGACCGACTGCTATTGTTTTCAGTGATAATCACGGAAGAAATTTTGATTTTAATAAAAAAGATCGTCTGGAGTCTAAAAGGGAAGATGAATCATGAAGATGGTTTACCCCCTCAGAGAAAAGAGACAAATTGAGCTTGTAAAGAGTTATTTAAAATCAAAGAGTTTGAGAAATTACCTGATGTTTCAAATAGGAATATCATCTGCGTTACGTATTTCAGATATATTATCGCTAAAAGTCAAACATATTTGGAAACATAAAAAGCCAACAGAGTACATTGAAGTTAATGAGCAAAAGACAGGCAAATATAAACGATTTCCGATCACACCTAACCTTTCTAAAGCGATAAAAGAATATGCAAGTGAAAATGATATGATCGATCCTGAAGTGTTCCTGTTTCGAAGTCGTGAAGGAGACAACAAGCCAATAACGAGACAGCAGGCCCATCGTATTTTGGATAGTGCCTGTGACATGTGTGGAATTGTGGAAAAATTTGGATCACATGGAATGCGTAAGACCTGGGGTTTTTTTGCTTTTAAATCAGGGATAGCGTTAGATTTAATCTCAATAGCTTTGAATCATCGAAGTATTGCTGAGACCAAAAGGTACTTAGGTTTACTCCAAGAAGACTTGGATGACATCTATTTTCAGGTAAACTTATAAAATGTATAAATAGAAAGTGCCATTAGATGATGGCGGGTATAATTCACGTTAAAAAAAACGGAGAATAATGCCTGTCAGATTTCTAATGGCGTTTTTCGTTTTTTGGGCAACGGAGGAATAGAAATGGCAGGAAATTCGGATTGGACTGAAGCTAAATTAAAAAGGTTCCTTGCTGAAGGGAGAGGACAAGGGAGAGGAGAGCTATATCGTCCCTGGTTAACAGTTTCGGATATTCCTAGCCGTGGCAGATCGACAAGAATATTCTCGAATAAAGTAAACCGAATTGTTCATTTACTTACCGACACCCAACTCAGATATTTTTATCTACTTGAATGGAGTGAATCGGTGATCGACATCAATGAGCAGTATCCGCTATTACACATGCAGACTATTCATGATCAGTTCGATGAGAACTTAGTAAAGCGATTGAGCGACAAACAGACAGGCATCCCTCATGTCATGCTTACAACATTTCTAGTGACAGCGATTAATGATCAGGGGAAGGAGTATCAATTTGCCCGCACATTAAAAGATGCGGCAGAGTTGGAAAAGAAGGCAACAATTGAACGGCTAGAATTACAACGGTTATACTGGAAATCCCGTAATGTGGATTTTGGCATCGTCACCTCGAACGAAATTCCTGTTCAACGTAGTAAGAACATTGAATGGGTGTTGCCTGCTTTGAACCTAGAGGAATTTGGATTGGCGAAGCATGAAACGATTCAGTATGCGGAACAACTGTTTGACTGCATTTCGGCAACGGATAATTCCCTGAGTTCTATTCTGAATTCTTTTGATCGGCAAATGCGAGCTGAAGTCGGGACGGGACTGCTCATTTTCCGTCACCTGATTGCCAGCCGAAGGATACAAATCAACTTGGACTTGGAGATGAATTTGGAGAGGACTCCATCGGAATTAAAGGTTATTGTTCATGAACATAGGAGAGGAGGAAGCAAGCATGCTATTGGCGGTTAATACGTTGTATCGGTATGCGGATGATCCAGCACAAATCGAGCGAATTGTATGGATTAGCTCCGATAGAGAAACCTGCTTCGTAGTGAATGTCTTCAACAACTGTTACCCCTATGCAAGACCAGTGTTGGACATTGAAGAGGGTAGCAGAGAAGGTACATATATAATAGAAGAAACAGATCCGTGGTTTCGTTTTTTTGATCTTGAAACAATGCATGAAAAGGAACTAAAGCGATGGAATCAAGCCAAGGAAATCATCGATCTGATAGCAATCAATGGATTTGAACCTAATATATTCTTAACGATTGAACGTGCAAAAATGATTCAAGCCGCATCCGAACAAACGGGCTTACATTCATCGACTATTGCTAAATATCTCAAACGTTATTGGAAGCGTGGGAAAAATCACTACGCACTTTTATCGGATTACGAATCCTGTGGCGGAGCTAGTCAAGAAAGAACACTACATAAGAAAGTGGGTCGTCGTAGCAAGTACACTTCCTTGTATACAGAATTGGTAATCTCGGACGAAGTGAAACGATTTTTTCGCATCGCACTGGACAAGTATTATTACACCACCAAGCCCAACCGACCATCATTGCGATGGGCATATGAACAGATGATCAAGGATTATTTTTCTGTCGAACAAATCACAGAGAACGGAACTGTGATGACGATTGTTGAGGCAGGAGCGGCAGTCCCTACATTTGGACAATTCCGATACTGGTTCAATAAGTGGAGAGATCCGAAACGAGAAGTATTGAGACGGGAAGGGGTACGAAAGTTCCAACAGCAACACAGACCAGTACTAGGGTCAACCCAACAAGATGTCTACGCTCCAGCGGCGGTTTATCAAATCGATGCCACTGTTCTTGATGTTCACATCGTTTCGGAATTTTCAAGAGACAAAATATTAGGTAGACCGATTTGCTACCTGGTGGTTGATGGATACAGCCATCTCATTGTGGGATTACATGTGGCGTTGGAGTCTCCAAGTTGGGCAGGCGGAGCCATGATGGCGTTATTGAACTCATCCGAGGATAAGGTGGAGTTCTGTAATCGTTTTGGAATTGAGATTCGGATGGAGGATTGGCCAATATCAGATGTGATTCCAGAATCCATTTTAGCAGATCGAGGGGAAATGTTATCCTCCAAGGTATTGTCCATGATTGAACATCTCCAGATTGCAGTAAAGAACACGCCCCCATTCCGTCCCGACTGGAAGCCGCTGGTAGAACGTTTTTTCGGCGTGATTCAAAGTCACGTAAAACCTTTTATGCCAGGTGCGGTTTATAAAGATTCAAACGATCGAGGTGTGAAGGACAGACGACTTTATGCAAGCTTGACTTTAGCGGATGTGACGAAGATCCTCATTAAATGTGTGCTTCACTATAATAAACATCACCACATGGCTGATTACATACGAGATGAAAACCAAATTGCTGAAAATGTAGTGCCTATTCCGATTAATCTTTGGAACTACGGTATTCAACACAAGTCGGGCAAACTTCGGCGAGTATCACATGACGTGCTTCGATTTAATATGCTTCCTTCTGAACAGGCAGTAGTAAGCGGGAAAGGAATCAAGTGGCGGGGTATGCTGTACAGTTGTGAAACAGCCCTTAAAGAAAAATGGTTTGTTCGGGCAAGGAACAAGACATTCAAAGTAGACATTTCTTATGATCCTCGCAATGTAAATGAGATCTATGTACGGTTAGGGCAGAGGGATTATGATGTTTGTTACTTGTTAGATTCACAATCTCGATATAGAGGCAAGTCTACAGAAGATGTTCAATACTTGTTGGACGAAGAACGACAAGATAAAGTGAGGCTTCATGATCAGGAATTGGGACAACGAATATCCTTAGCGGCGGAAATTGAAGAGATCGTGAGTGAAGCAGTTGAAAAAACAAAAGTGGAATTAGTTCCTCAATCGAATGCCAAAAGGTTAAGAGATATTCGGGAGAATAGGCGGCAAGAAAAAGAAAGGAACCGAGAGCAGGAACGTGTTGTTTTGGCAGGAGTTCAACAACCGATTACTTCCCCCGCTGGATCAAACGAGCAAGAAAATGAAGATGAAACACCTCACTATTTAGATCTATTTAAACAGTTACAGCAGGAGGGGTTACATGGAAATCATTAGTTTGCCCAATGGAACAGAGGCGGCAGTGGCGCAATACAAAGAACAACCCATTAAGGATTATGGAGGGAATCCATTTATCGAGTGCCTGCCTCCTATCCTGTCGCCGAAACAGGTGATCGAGCAGTTAGCATATTACCCTGCATTTGAACCGAATGAGCGATTGTTGGATCCACATATGCGTGTTCACCTACTCCGAAGGTTGTTTCAATACTTCCAACCGACTCATGAACACATTCAGCTTGAACAAGCAATCTCAACCATGCTTCGAAACGGATATGTGGATCGGAATCCATTTTCCCAAAATTACGTTAGATGGAGAGCAGAAAATCTCAAGGAACAAGGGGGAAGTCCTATCGGTACTCCCCTTCAAAACTCAACTTCTAAATCTTTGACCCTGATTGGCATTTCGGGGTCTGGCAAGACCAGTTCCCTGTCAAAAATCCTTTCTCTCACTCAACAGGTCATCGTTCATTCGAAATACAGGGGAATGGACTTTCCGAGATACCAACTTACACATTTGAGGATTGAGGCTCCATATGATGGCAGTTTGAAGGCACTTTGTTTGCAATTCTTTCTTATCATTGATGCTTTGCTAGGGACGAATTACATGGAGAAGTATGGAAGTGGACATAAATCCACCAATATCATGATACCGATTATCTCAAACTTGCTTCAAAATCTAGGATTGGGAATTTTGATTATCGATGAAATCCAGCATTTGAGCATGTCTAAAAGTGGAGGAAGTTCCGCAGTTCTAAACTTTTTTACAACACTCATTAATACGGCAAATATCCCAATTATCTTGGTAGGTACGCCAAAGTCGCTAGGCGTGTTGCAATCCGAGTTTCGGCAAGCACGAAGAAATTTCAGTGGGCACGGCAACTTTTTTTGGGATCGGTTACAGAAAGATGCCACGTGGGACTTATTTCTGAGTGGAATCTGGAAGTATCAATGGATTCGAAAACCAATCGAACTAACTGATGAAATCTCCTCCATTTTTTATGATGAGACTCAAGGAATTCCCGATGTTGTTATTAAGCTTTGGATGATGATACAGGTAAAGGCAATTACGTCTGGTAAAGAAACGATTTCAGGAGCATTTGTTCGTAAAATTGCCAATGAACAGCTAAAACTTATCAGACCCATGATTGTTGCGCTTCGCAGGGGACGAACAACGGAATTGCTTAATTACCAGGACATCGTTATGCCTGATGTTTCAGAGTTAATAAATAAAGAGCAGTCGCAAATCAATGTACAAACATTCATCAAGGAGACTCAAAAGCATTCTGAACTCAGACAAAAACAAGCACACAACCTCAAAGAAAATGCAGGTATACGCCTTCAAGTGTTGGGGCTATCAGAAAAACAAGCTAATGAGTACATTAGCAAAGCAATAAGGCAACAGCCTGGGATTATTGAAGTAGACAAACTTGTTCAATCGACATATTTGCTTTGGATGAACGAAGGAAGTACCCCAATTGAGAAAAGCCAAGGTAGTCCTAAAGAGACAGCAGACGATCTACGAACGATTGTAAGTGTCGGTTCGAAAGAGGGACTATCTGCATACGAGTCTTTTAAGAAGGCAGGAGTAGTAAGAAATGACTTTGAATATACAGGGTGAAACAGAAAATGATGATATTTTTCCCTACCCCTTATCCAGACGAGTTACTCTATTCAATGATTGGTAGATATAAAAAGTGGTCAGGTGAGCCGAATCACCGTAATATGTTGCAACATATATTTGGAAACAAGCATATTACGGCTTCCGTGGATCTCCCTTCTAAAATTGGGGGATTAATCGAGAGACTGCCGATTACTTCTCAAATTACAGAAGAACAGTTGATTAGGGAACACACGTTGTTTCCCTTTTATTCGGCATTTTTGCCCCCTGACCAAGCGAAGGCGGTATATAAATCGATGGTTGATGGATTTGGAAATGAAGTTTATTCTCGGCTTGGTGTGATGGGAAGTTCAGTAAGGCGGTATAATTGGATTCGATATTGCAGGGAGTGCCTGTCCCGTGACATCGAGATCTATGGTGAACGTTATTGGCACAGGATGCATCAGATTCCTGGATTAGATGTGTGTGTTGAGCATGGAATTCATCTTATAGATAGTGAAATCCATATACACGGGGAAAACAAATATAAGTTTATAGCGGCGGACGAATGGAATAGTCCTCTTAATTGTTTTGCCAAGGAAACACAATCGAGCGATATTGTGAAATACCAACTGCTTAGCGAAAGTGCAAAGATGCTTCTACGCAACAAGTATCCATATCGAGCGTTTGATTGGTTTGAACAATTTTACTGGAATAAGCTAAAAGAGCTAGGGTATTCGAGTGTACTAGGGCATAAAGTTGATCAAGATCGGCTTTGTCGGGATTTTATTTCTTATTTTGGTGTGGGTTTTCTTGAACGTTTGCAGTCAGGAATCCATACAAAAAACAATTGGCTAAAGCAGTTGACCAGGAAGCATCAGAGGACATTCCATCCTGTCCGTCATCTATTATTTTTGCAATTTCTAAACTCTGATCCAGATGAAGTGCTTTTACATAATGATCTATACAAGCCATTCGGTTCTGGACCATGGCAGTGTTTGAATCCTGCCGCAGATCATTATGAAAAATTTGTTGTTAATGAGGTTGCTTTGACCGTGAAGGACAAATTAGCTATTGGCACATATCATTGCTCGTGTGGGTTTATCTACACCCTTCGTGCTGGTGAAGACGTAAAAAAAATAAGGGTCAAGCAATTTGGGATGACATGGGTAGAGGAATGTAAACGGTTAGCCGATTCGGGAATGAGTTTGAAAGCGATTGGTAGACGGCTTGGTGTAAGTCTACAGACAGTTAAAAAATATATAGCGAAAGATGGGCAGGAAGAGGGGGCGCAGTTAGAACAAGAACAGCAACGAGCAGAGGATCGTGTGTTGTGGAAGGATTTGCAAAAGAAGTATCCGTTAATGTCCAGAACAGAGTTGAGAGAATTTAATCCTACACTTTTTAATAGGTTGTATCGTTCAGATCGAGTTTGGCTTGAAGAGGAATCGCCATCAAAGGTAATCAAGAGAGTTGCATCAAAGCCACGGGTTAACTGGGAAAGTCGTGACCAAGAGATTGTTGAGAAAATCAAAGACGCAATCATCGTTATTCAATCAAAGAGGGGGAAACCGAAACAAATTAGCAAAAGCTCGATCGGTCATGAGATCGATCATAAAAATCTACTGGATAAGTATCTTGATAAATTACCCTTATCAAAGTCTTATTTAAAAGTCGTGGTTGAGAACAACGAACAGTATCGATGGCGGAGAATCAAATGGGCAATTGAAGAACTGAAGCGGGAAGGAAGACACTATTCCAAATGGGATGTATTGCGTAAGGCAGGAGTTCGTCCTGAAATGATAAATGCATCAATCGATCATATAATGCTAAGTTTGGATGATTCATTTAAAAAGGATAGGGATGGCATTATAGCCGAGCTGATGGAAAGTATAAATAATAACACGTAAAAACCGCAGTTTCGGTGTGGTGAGACTGCGGTAATGATTTTTTTCTTATTTTCTTATGAAGAAGAAATGGTCTTTAGATCTTAGTCTCAAACATTTGTCGATATAGGAACCTTTATACGATCCTTAGCGATAACAGTTCCATTATAAACGATGTAGCATTCGACGATATGTTCGCCTCTGAATGATGTCTTTTCATACTTATTTCCATTAGCCTTATCTCGAACAATTTGACCTCTGATGCAGTTACGTCTCCTTGCCTCTTCACCTCGATTTAAAACTTTCCAGTAAATATCGTACGAGGGCTTGTCTATTTGATTATGGATATAGTCCTCAAATTCGTTTTCTTCAATATAGAAATGTAAATTCTTACTTGCGAATAAGGGGAGTCTGTCTTTGAGCATATATCGTAGTTTATGCGGTCTCCAACCATCCTGGGTTACATCACAATCAATCTTTAAGTTAAAGCGAATGTCGATAGGGAATAAATTTTCAATAAACTCCTCCGTCTGGCTAACATTTGAGCTGAACTCAGCACGTTTTGCAACAATGCTTTCGGTCGAGGCTTCAGGTGCAGGAAATATATCTCCAAATATTTCCTGTAGTATTTCATAAAGATCTTCACTTTCTTCAGTAAGTCCCTCAATTTTATTGTAAGCTCTTGTTGCTCTACTCACAAAAGTACCTTTTTTGTTATATACTTTTTGATTACTTCCCAAAGCAAACCAATACTTTTGTTCTTTATTACGTGTTTTTAAGAAATAAAATAGGTCTTTAAAGAGTTGGAGATAGTTCTCAAATGTAGCTTCTTTATAATCATCATATTCTTCGAGAAAGCGATATACCAAAGTGTCAATGAGGAGTCCACCAAATTTAAAGCCGCTACTGTTTTTCCAAGCACGAATCATATTGCAAATATACCGATAATTATTATTAGTATCATTGATGGTCTTAATGCTTTCATCAAGTTCTGGTAATGGGTCGGTTCTTTTCCATGAACCACCATCGTTTGAATCAGGATAGTCAAATGCTCCATCTGACCGTTCAAATGCTGGACAAACTTCAGCTATAAAATTAACGCTAGTAAAAGTAACAACCACAACTTGTCCGTCGCCACGTACTATAGTATTTGGGTATGTTTTTTTGATTTCTTTTTTTATATCTTGGAGAAGTTGGGATTGTATATTTCCCTCACGATTGTCATATTGTTGCTTTAGTTCTTTAGGCAACACGAACAACAAGTCTAAGTCACTTACACCCTTGACAGCAGTTGTCCTTCCTAAAGAGCCAACAACATAGCGATGGTCCTCGTTGCTTTCTGATTCCCAATAAGCTTCATTAAGCCTTTTCGTTATTCTCCCAACTCTTTTATCAATTTCTTCTGTATTATCTATCTCTAATGAATTTGCAAAATCAGAAAATGCCTGAGATAACATGAAACATCCCCAATCTTAAAAAAGTATTGATGCAATAATAATTACTATGATCAAAAGGGCAACTGTAAATCTAAAGGAGACGGGCACCTTATCTCTCCATGTAAAGGACTTTTGTTCATTAATCCATTCATGCTGTGCTTGAAAGAAAAATTTATAATGGGCATACCAATCACTCAAAAGAATTTGTTTGGAAATGTTGATTCGATAATATTCTTCTAATAAACGTTCCATTTCCACTTCCTCTGATTGAAAGGTTTCTTCTTGGGATAATTTCACTCTATAATAGAGGGTACGAAGTTTATTGTGAATTACGGTTAACTGTGTTCCGATTTCTCTATACCTTTCCTTTTCTGAATTGTAAAGGCTTATAGTTAATGCAATGATGCTTAGAAAGATTAGGATCAAAGAAATCTCACTATTGTATGTAAAGCTTGGTCTGTAAATTTGCCATACCCCAATAAGTAAGCTGAAAGTGGCGAAGACACCAGGTATCTTCTCTACTATATCGAATGTAGCAAAATGTTTCTTAGCACCGAATAAAACGTTGTAGCCATTCTCGGCTAAGCTACGTAATAAATAGTTTTTATTCATGGTCTCCCCCTAATTGGACATAGCTAGAACGGGAATGAATGTTCCTGTTTAATTGTATATCATTGGAAGAACAAAGTAAACCAAAGTAGAGACCTGAAATATTTCATCATTGGCAGTTTCAAATATTGAGGGGGAATAATGTGGTATTCAGTAAATATTCCTATCATTTGACTGATAGGAGAAACATTGAAAGTATACTTGAGCATAAAAAGCTCTTTTCCTCAAATTCATTAAAACGCATGCATGGTTTGGAAATTAGTGATTATTTACGAAGATTTCAAGATAGGATTCTTTTGAACGACGGCGTTTATCTGAATAAACAAATATTCATTCCTGAATGGGGAATAGAGGGAGATGCGGATGGCTTTTTTGTGAAACTCGACTCTTACGTCTTTTTTTGGAACGATCTACAACGTAAAGGGAAAATGCAAGCTTCAGATGTGGAATATGTTTGTTTAAAATTTTTAACAGAGGAACTGCTTCGAAAATATTCAAGCAAAGTGAGTCTGTGTGAATATAACTCTGGAAGTTTTTTTCAAATGCATGAGCCGATTTTAAGGGAGAAAGATGAAGAAGCCATTAGAACTGAACATCCAGATATGTTCAGGAGAAAGACCTACAATAAAAGTATCGATATATTTATCGAATACAACAACGGTAACTTCTCTTTATCCAAGAAAAATGCCAAGGTAAGGGAAATACTTGTTGAAGGGGAAGTTGATTTTTCGGACATGGAAATGAGTGTAGAATGAATTCTGTAATGCCCTTTCCCTATAAAATTCAGTTCTTACGTGATTAGCAATCAAAGCTATCTCAAAGCCTAAAGAGTCGTGTTACGAGCCGATCGGAAATCAGGTTCTTTCCTGGTATTCCTCGGCTTTTTTATGCAGTTCATTTAGGCATCAGACATTAAAAATAAGATTTCTGTGAGGAGGTCATAAGATTCACATGTATTTCGTAAATGAAAAACGGATAGAAAATAGAGGGGCAAGGCAGACGATTAATGGGAGGGGGGAGTGCTCAGTCACTTTAATTTATCTTCTACTTGGAAGGGATTATCAAAAGACGTAAACTATAGATAAGTTTATGAGGCATACGATTGTTGAGGAGATGATATAAGTGAAGGCAGTTGAGACAAACTTACTTAAATTTTTACAGGGCACGAAGCAATTTATCATTCCTATTTATCAACGTAAATATAGCTGGACTATTAATCAATGTCGCCAACTTTGGAATGATATTGTACGAGCGGCGGAAGATGACAAAGTGAAAGGTCACTTTGTAGGCTCAATTGTTTATATTGAGCGTGGATTGTATCAAATTTCTTCCGTTCCTCAGTTGCTCGTCATCGATGGACAACAACGCATGACCACTTTGACATTATTCCTACTTGCATTGGGGAAAGCCATAGAGGATAGTGGTCAAACCTGGGATATTACAAAGAAGAAAATTATGAACTACTATCTTGTAAACAATGAAGAAGAGGGAGATTTTTATCACAAGCTCATCTTAACGAAAAGTGATAAGGACACGCTGATTAGCTTGGTTTCAGATAAAAAACTCCTTGAAGAATATTCAGTGAGAGTAATGGAGAATTTCAACTTTTTCCTCGAATCCATTAAAAACAGTGGCATTGATTTGAATAAGCTCAATGAGGGTATTTCAAAATTGATTGTAGTGGATATATCGTTGGATCGTGATCATGATAACCCTCAATTGATTTTTGAAAGTCTGAACTCGACAGGACTTGACCTTTCACAAGCCGATTTAATTCGAAACTTTGTCTTAATGAGACTGGAGCCAAAGGAACAAACTGATCTATACAACGAATGTTGGTATCCGATGGAGCGTAGTTTTGGCAATCTAAATGATTCGGCAATATTTGATCGTTTCATGCGTGATTACTTAACTGTGAAAACGGGGAAAATCCCAAATATTCAGGATGTATACTCGGTATTCAAGGATTACGTATATCAGCAAGATGGTCAATCCGTTCATGAGATCGTAGCGGATATTTATCGCTTCTCGAAATTCTTTGTATGTCTAGCATTTCAAACTGAAAAAGATAAGGGAATCAATCAAGTGTTAGAGGATATAAATACATTAAGAGTAGATGTATCTTATCCGTTCTTACTTGAGGTCTACGATGACTTTGTACAAGAAAAGTTATCGAAGGAAGATTTCATTTCGATTCTGAAGTTGGTTGAAGCATATGTATTCCGCAGAGCGATTTGTGGGGTTCCAACTAATTCGTTGAACAAGACGTTTGCAACGATTAGTAAAGAAATCAATAAATTGAACTACTTGGAGAGTACAATTGTAGCGTTCTTGAATAAAGATTCACATCGACGGTTTCCTAAAAATGAAGAATTTATAAATGAATTAACCGTAAAAGATGTGTACAACTTCAGAACCCGCAATTATTTACTTCGTAAGCTTGAGAACTTCAATCGCAAAGAGATAGTAGACATCGAGAGTTACACGATAGAGCACATCATGCCACAAAACCCGAATTTATCGGCTGAATGGAGACAAGACCTCGGAACAGACTGGGAAGAGGTTCAGAATACATATTTACATAAGCTTGGGAATTTAACACTGACTCGTTACAACTCTGAGTTAAGCGACAAGCCATTCACTGAGAAGAGAGATATGGATGGTGGTTTTGCAGACAGTCCTTTACGGTTGAATAGAGGGCTTGGTAAATTAGGTGTTTGGAATGAAGCTGAAATTACGAAACGTGCTCAATCACTTGCAGACCAGGCAGTAAAAGTTTGGGAATACCCAAACATCTCAGATGAGGTATTATCGAAATATAGTAAAAGAGGTACTGGAAGTGAAAATGTCAATTATACCATTGCAGATCATCCTGAGTTGCAGGGTGAAATGATGGAGTTATTTGAGGAACTTTCAAAGCGAATCTGTAATTTGGATAGTTCTGTTCGAATGGAGTTTAAAAAGCTATATATAGCTTTCAAGACAACAACAAACTTCGTCGATATTGTTCCACAGAAAAGTAAGCTTCGGTTAAGTTTAAATATGGCTTTCCACGAAATAAACGATCCGCAGGGTATCTGTAAGGATGTGAGCAAACTTGGTCGATGGGGCAATGGTGATGTAGAAATTGGAGTTTCGTCAGTTGATGAGGTTGAGTATACTATGTTCCTAATCAAACAGTCGTTTGAAAATCATCGGGATGATGAATAAGGTAAAGTAAACCCTTGTTCTCCCCTTTTAACCCAATCCCTACTATGTGAATATCTCTCAAAGTCATCTCAAGTCCTAAATAGTCATCTCAACGCCTAAATAGTCGTCTCACCAGCCGAGCGAAACTCAGGTATCCACTCCTGTTTTCCTCGGCT
>NZ_JCAUAX010000016.1:0-106747 GCF_059692175.1 Paenibacillus sp. J22R67
AATCACAAACGTATCAAATCAAAACTAAAAGGCATGAGCCCGGTACAGTACCGAGCTCATGCCCAACAGGTTGCATAAAACATTTGTCTAACTTTAAGGGGTCACTTCACAATGCTGGGCTGCCTTTTCTTAATCAATATTTATTATTTTTTGAAAGCAGGATAGTACGTTTTTGTATATTCGTTGATAAGTGAATAAATGCTCATTTTGTTCGGAGCATTTAATACGTCCTGCACGATAGAATCTTGTCGGTCATAGTTATCGCGTACAATCGGATGATCGGAATAGTCATTACGTAAAATAGAATTGAAAATCAACATGCTGTATGAGATACCTGCTTTTACTTCGTGCAGCTCACCTACATCAAATATATCTGTGTTAGCGAGTGATGCTGGATCGCCCCAACGTCCTACTTCTTTTCCTGTTGCCATTGAAAAAGCGTCACGAATAAAATTTTCATAAGTTAGATTTTCCGTTGCTCCCATGTAAATGCCCTCCAAATACTAGTATGATATATATTTGACCTTCTTTGACCTAATCGAATTATACAGGAAAAAATAAGCAACATCAAGAATTGAAGGTTATTTGATGAACCGGCAGATTGATCTTTTGTTGTTAAAAAATGGCGGAGTGTGATGATCCAAATTGGCTGCAAAAAAATAGCCCAAACCTCTGCTGAGATTGGGAGCTAGTTTTTTATCTTGATCCTTTATTATGCTTTTGGCCTTTGAATAATAAAGTCGTAGAAATCTTTTAATTTCATAGGAAGCCAGAATAGGGTTGTAGAAAAGTAAAAAATGGGAATGACATATTTTTTATCTATAAACTTTTCTTGATAGTTAATGTCATGCATTGCTTCCATCATTTCATTGCGCTCTTTAGATGTATTTTCAGGGTCATGAATAATTTTTTTTAGCTTTTCTTCGTCTAGTATATATTCTTTAATCACTTTCACATGTTTATGTGCACTAGTGAAACCGATTAGGAGATAGATTAGTAACGTTATTAGTGTCAGCAATGCTTTTCTCCACCTCTCTAGTTAAGATGATTTAATCGTAAAATGGCTGAATCGATCGAAAATAATAAAGTAATCAATATCACTATTAAAGCGAACATCATCTATATTCGCTTCTTCCATGAAGTCGGGGATTGAGTGCGTCATTGCGATGGTACCGGTAGTAGATTTCATGAATGATTTAAAGTCCTTTGCTATGTGTTCCCAATTATCATCTTTGTCAAAGATAGCAACTTGGTTTGCGTCCTCTCCGAGATGTTGTTTAACTTCATTGACAAGGTAACTCTTTCCGCAACCTGGTGATCCGATAACCAGCATTCGCTTTCTGGACCGGAGTAAATCGGCAATGATACTGACCTGTGATGCATAGAGCTCATTAATTACTTTCTGCATCGTAACTGTATTATCTGGATTTAGATCAAACTGAATAACATGACCTTCTTTGAGTCCTAATTCATTTCGGATTTCAACAGGGATCGTAATTTGTCCGCGGCTTGTGATTGTGGATACTGGCATGTTGCTCACTCACTCCTCATTACTTACTATTTCTTACTTTCTATAGTAAGAAAAAGTAAGTAATGTGTCAATGTTTTCCTATTAATCGGAAAGAGGTGATTCTATCGAATCATACACAATGTCTTTATAAATGATTAAGAGTCTATTGATTTCCGTTTATGGAAGCGGTATGATTAGACTATTAATTCCGTTTACGGAAATGAGGAGTGGGATAAATGAATTATTTAATCAAAAAACATAAAGATGTAAGAATCGTTTGTGCAGATGATTATCCTGCGTTCGCTCAGCAAGGATACCGGATTATGAGTAGAAATGAAGATTACTCAAAGGCTCAAAGGGCATTAGAAGATAAGCTGTTGCAAATGAACGCTGGGTACATGGTTGATCCATTTGAAAACATTATTAGTACAAAGAGGGCAGCTGAAATCTTTGCCATATCAGAACGTCAAATACGTAATTGGTGCCAGGATGGAAAGCTAACCGCTCAATTACTAGATCCGTCTGATCCAAAGTCACCATGGATGATATATTTACCTATAGTAACAAACCGTCAGATACATAGTCAGCTTTCGAAACAAAACTTGCTAATAACTGGGGGTTTAGGTAGTGGGGGGGTGCTAGCATTATTGAGTACTATGGATCAGCTTCTACATGACGGGAGTAAGATTCTATCTATAGATATTAACAATGAGATTGTTCATTTCAACCATTTTGTAGGCGGATTATCCATTTCAGCGAAGGATTTTTCATTTGGAAATCCATACCCAGGTCTTACTAATGTCACATTTACTAGTAAAGATGAAGGTGAAGTTACAAATTTTTTGAATCTTATGATAAACGAATTAGAGGCAACATTGGGCTACGAGTACGTTATTATTGAGGGGAACACCACTTTTTTTGATACTAACTTCTCAGATTTTATAGTGCACGTCGAGAGAGCAAACAAACAAAAGACAAAATTTATTATTAAAACTAATAAAATCGATAAGTTCATTTCCAAGCGAGGCCATGTTTTAACAGAAACTTTCCCCAATGTTTTAGCTTTTAAATTACGGGAATATTTCGACCCGCAATTTCAAGAAGGCATACCGAATGGAGAGGCTTATCTGATTCGTGAAGGAAATCCTGAGATAGCAAAATTTATACTTGAATTGACCGAGGATGAGCTTAGTAAGTATAGCACCTTGTGGGCAAGAACGTAGTTAAGTTATTGTTGTGGCAGCGTAGAGATCGAATAAAGAGTGCTGAATTCATTTAAGCGCCGCTGCACGGAAGAAAAGGACTAAATTAGTGTCGTGATTATTGCGACAACTTCCATGATCTTGAAAAATGAAATCTACATAATGTCTTTATAAATGATTGGATAACTTAGTAGAAGAATTTAGCCAATATGAAAAAGATAGAATTACCGAGAAATACCTAGAAAAGAGGTGGAAAGGTTATAATATTAAAGAAATTTGATTTTTATGTCATTCGAACAACAATATCTAGTGTTGTATCATAATATTTGTACAACACTTGGAAGACAAGCCCAATTCTCGATTATTTAGAATTGGGGGTGGCGACCATAAAAAAAGAGGAATCAATAAAAATATTAATTAGTTTCTTATCATTTCTGATTGCCCTTCTGACGTTTATTTTCAAATAAAATAACCTACTCCGCCGGGGCTAATCGGGTAGTAGGTCACGTTAACAACTTAAAGGGCTGGTAAGGAACTCCAAGTGTTGTATAAAAGACAAGAACGCTGGTAACGTTCTTGTCTTTTTTTTTTTATAACTGATAGTAGTAATGTCTACAAAATGTCTACAATTAAAATATAACAAGTATGCAAGCTTTAATCAACCCTAATAAATAGGAGGAGGCATTTGTGGCAGCAATCCTATACTCGATAGGAAAAGATGTAGAAGGTAATTTGACAGTTGCGAACCAGGCAGTAAAAGGAAGTATGTATTATTGTCTCGATTGTAATGGGCCGATGATTGTTAGAAAAGGAGAGAAGAAGCGTCCCCATTTTGTTCATAAGGGTTTATCGGAAAATTGCTCACCTGAATCTGCACTACATAGAGGCTTTAAAGAATTACTTTATGAACGATTGACTAGTAATATATCAAAAAAAACAGAGGTGAATATTACTTGGAAATGCAACTTCTGCTCTGAAATGCATTTGAATAACCTAATTAGAAAAACCACTGAGGTACGTAAAGAGTTTACCTTCGGACGATGCAGACCTGATATTTCAATGTTTGACAGCAGTGGTAAATTAATTATTTCAATAGAAATAGTTGTAACTCATGCTCCAGAAGATTATGCTATTCAATTTTATATAGAAAATAAAGTTGCAGTAGTAATTTTCAAGCTTACAAGCGACGAAGATATACATTTAGTTTCTTTGGGAATTTTGAATCCTACTGAAGTTAGTGTTTGTACTAATCCTAAATGCAAAAATTGCGGAGGACCAACGACGAGAAAAAGAATTTATATAATTCAAGGAAATTGTTGGAAGTGTGAATTCCCTATGAAAATTGCTATCGTAGTTTCTAACTTTGGGCACTATTCTGTTGATGAATTTAATCGAGGTGAAGTTCATTTTGCTCTGGAGCAAGGTGTTAATATTCAAAAAAGATATAGCAGTACAACTAAATCATCCTACTTAGCACATGTTTGCAATAAGTGTAATTCTTTTATAGGGAATCATTTTCTATTTAATGATTATATAGTTCAAGCATTATATAATAATATTCCTTATGAGAAGTTTGATATAGGGTTTATGTGTGGTAATTGCTGGTCATAAACATAAACGCTAGATTTAAAAGCGATGTTGTAAGTAAATAAGGGAGGAGAGAAGAGGAATGGGATTTAGAGGATCTAATGGGACTTCACATAAAACTAAGAAATTAAAAGGTAGATGGAATAAGAAAAATTACAAAAAGGCAGGCGAAACCTATGTCTGTCCAAAATGTGCAAATGTAAACAGCGTACCTTTAAGAAATTCTGAGGGACTACCGTATTGTTCATCGTGCTTAGTCAAAACAGGGAACACAAATTTTATGATTAAACGGGATGTTGTAACCAGGCAAAAAAAATAACTATTGGGGATAAATTAGAATGGAATTTAGTAACAAGGTCGATTCGAATGATGATGTTGAAATAGGAAAGATAGTTCGTCTTAAAAGTGACGGCATGCTGTATCGAATTCGTGACATTCGTTTGGCGCATTCCACTAGCAAAAAAGTGAAAATGGAATACCAGTTACAACGTAGTAATGGTGGAAAAATTATCGATTGGGTAAACCGTGATTATTTTGATTCACAATCACAATAAAGGAATAGCTACCAACGTACAAAAACGGGGAAGCTTGCAGCTTAGGAAGAAGATGTCCTAAATTGAAAGTTTTCTTATTTTTGCTGCCGATTAGCTTATACCTTCAACATGAATTGATGTAATGTTGTATTGCTTCCAATAATCCAGGAGGCCAGAATAGTAGTAGAAAATATTTCTCTCACACGGCATGCATGATTTGGTGATTCATTTCAGCGGTCATGTTTCCTTTAATTTTAAAGTTGTTTTGAATTGAATGAATCTGTGAAACTACAAAGTCAATAAAGGTCGTTTTCTCGAATCATACACAATGTACTTGTGTATGATTCGCTAAAACCCGCAATCCCTTGCCCCGTATGGGGTTTCCCGTATTCCTGAATCTACGATTCTATAAGTCTAGCTATGAATCATACATAATGTGTGGTATAATATGGTTATGAATGATTGTGAAAGGTGAGTCAAAATGGAATTCGTACAGCCGATTCGAGACAAGAAGAAAATAGATTCCATGAAGAAAATTATAAAAGCGACCAGTATTAGGGATTATTGCCTTTTTACGCTAGGGATAAACTCAGGGCTGCGTGTCAGTGACTTATTGAAGCTACGAATATCGGATGTGTTGGATGAGAATGGTAAGATCCGGGACCGAATCGTTTTACGGGAAGACAAGACGAACAAGACCCGTAATTTTCCAATAGGGGTTGTTTCGGCTAAAGCGATAAATGAGTATCTTTCTGAAAGAGGAGTTTATTCGAGTATCGAGCCATTATTTGTTTCTAGGAAAACAAAAGATGGAGAACCGGCAGCTCTGCAGCGTGACCAGCCTTATAGAGTTATTAATAAAGCTGCGAAAGATATAGGGATCACGGACCGGATCGGGACTCATACAATGCGGAAGACGTTTGGGTATCATGCTTTTCAAAATGGCGTGGACATAACTAAAATTCAGAAGCTATTGAATCACTCAGCTCCGAGTATTACTCTTGCTTACATTGGAATCACCCAGGATGAATTAGATGATGTGGTGTTAAGTTTGAACTTATAACATGTGTTATTTTTCGGGAGAGTGCATTGAATGAATACTGAATTTAAAGCCTACCAAGATTACTGTAGCTTATGTAATAAACATGAAGTGTCGCCTCTAAGGTACAAAGAATGGAAGATTGCAATGGAAGAATCAAAGAAAGCGTCAGAAGCGTATGGTTTTGTCCAAAAATTGTCGGATAGGCTTCCATGGATTGTTTACATGTTATTTTTTCTTATTTTTATATCGTCCGCTTTTTACTTTTTTTTGGTGAGTGGGTAATTTTATGTCATTAATGTAGGATTACTTCGCAACTCAAGAAGAGAATGAACGACTTACATAATGAAAATATTTGGGAGAATAGAACATGTTCCAGTTAAGAAAAAAGAAGCATTCGCTTCAAGCTGATTCAAGCATTGACGAACAATTTCTGTTTTTTAATGCACGCGATTTCTTGAGATCCTTAGTAACCGATAATACTCATCGAGTCCGGAGATGGAACAAAAAGTTTGATCACGGATATGTCTTTTTTGAGATCAATAACGTGATCAATTTTGAAATAAACACGCCGAGGCGAAAAAAGGTTTTCTTGTTTAGCTTGTCACATCCAGAAAATGAGATCGTTATTAATGTCGAAGTAAAAGAAGGTTTTTTGTACCGTAAGGTGGATGTGATCGAAGATACGCCTATCTCCGAAATCAAGGATTTGATGAAACTTTGTTGGTTCATTGACATGATCAATACGAATGAATTTATCCGATTTAAGAAATACCAGGACAGGTATCTAAAGCTTATTGAAAGAATGGATTGGGAATATGGATTTGATTACTCAACATTCTCAAAAAGAGCAATTGAACGATTGAAGTGATACAACATGTTGAATAACTTGTCCGTAAAGGAATGAGAAGCGATGGACAAACTTGATGAAATTTATGAACTTCAAAATAGGTGCAGGATACTAAGTGAGCAAATGATTGATATAGCTCGCGAACTTTCTGATACACGCTATAAAAATTGTGATTTGAAACATTTAAGGGCAAAAGGTGACAGAATCGCCAGTATGGTTAAGGGTGTCACGAAAGATATTGCTACAAACATAGAAAAACGTCGAAGCGATACAACTTAATGAATAACCTGACCGTAGGAGGTAAGGAAGTTGAAAGCTGAAAAATTGCTAGAAAAATTAGAAAGCTATGAGCAAATTGCCTACGATGGTGGCTATGGTACAGATTGGTTAGCCGAAGTCGGAGAAGGATTCAAGTTCTATGTTCAAGAGTGTATAGATCAAGGAAAATCCGTCACTATTGCAGGCTTTATTAAAAAGATAGATGAGATGGCATCCGAAAAGGATTAAGTCATTCAATGAATAGGGAGCATGCATGAGCATGGATTTATTAAATGTCAAATTAGAAGAATATGATTTGAGAAAAATTAAAGAAATCGCTGCTATGCAAGGTAAAAATCCTGATGAATTACAACAGGTTGATGTTTGGGGAATCATCAGTATGGCTTTGATTGTTTATAAAACCGAAGTTAAAAGAGACGTAACAAAATGAATAGGTTGGCCGCTCAGGTGTGAACGGGACCTAAGTATTACAATGAATAGGGAGCGTGCATGAGATGGAAGCAAAGGTGCCTATGAAAACATTCGAGCATTTGGGTGCATTAAAAGCAATTTTGAATGCGCAAAGCAGAACGCCGAGTCAAAAGGTTGCAGAAGCTAAAAAAGAACTGAGCGAGCTTTACAAATTACTTGGATTAAAGTTCGAAGATACAAAATGAATAGGGAGCGTGCATTGTATGGAAATGGATAGATGGATTGAGGAACGTATTAATAAACTTAAAAAAGATATTGAAAAGTACGAAGATACTAATATTCCAGATCATACGCTCGAATGGATTGCTGGCATGCTTGAATCTGCTTATTTTCGTGGTCGTCATGAAGGTTCGAATGAAGCTTATGAAAATGTTTCGAAATGGCGTAAAGAAACATAATGAATAAGGTGAAAGCTTCGAAATCCGAAATGGTGCAGCTTGCTTTTGTAGGGATATTGTCGTTAATCGCTTGTTATTGTGCTTTTAGGATTTTCTACTAAGGGTATCAAAATGAATAGAGGTGTGCGTATGAAAAAAGAATGTGTGGATATTTGTAAAATCTGCCTTGAGGCTGCAATCGTCGACTAGAACAACGTTTGTATACACTGTATCAACGAAACAAAATGAATACATTGTCCGCTCAGGGTAAGACGGGACCTGCTCCTGCAGGGGGCGCATCTTCCTAAGCAGTCTCGCAACAGGGGGTGTACATGGTGATTTTAAAAGAAGCTTTGGAATGGTATGAAGAGCAGCTTAAAAAATATTACGGAACAAAATGAATAGGGAACTTACATGATGGCTTTTATAATAGCTTTTTATTTTTTAGTTTTTATGTTAATCGGGTTTTTAATTCGGTTATCGAAGTAAGGTGGTGAACACAATTATAAACAAAATATTTGTTATATTGGTCGCGATTTCCTTTATGTTTTGGGCTTTAGGGGGTTTGGCTAAAATTGCTCGAGAATATTTGACATCTCGTTATGAATCAAAATGAATAAACTTGTCCGTAAAGGTAAAGGAGATGTTATTGTGAAATTTTTAATTACTTGTGATTGTTGCGGAAGTACAGATATGAAGGAAACTAGAAGCCCTGAATTTCTTTCATGTATTGCTTGCGGTAGAATGATTCAACTACACGCTAAAAACATCAAAGTGGCGAAGTAATTCAATGAATAAAATTGTTTGTGGGAGGAAGTAATGAAACCAACATTAGTTTGCTATGAATGCGAAGTTTACACAAAGGATTATGATAACTGTGGTCGGCACGTCACTTGCGGTAAGGATGTTATGCCAGGTAATGAGCAAGTTGACCTTGAATATGAGGGTCAAGTATCTGAGTGAATACGAGGTGTCCATAAATGGATAACGATTGGAAGGCTTACCAATATTACTGTCAGTTATGTACCCAAAATAAAATGTCGCCGCTGAGTTTTGAAAAGTGGAAATTTTTAATTGATGGTTAAGACACATAATGAATACGAGGTGTTCATGTGAAAAAGATCATTTGCCGCTTGTTTCATAAGGATCATTGGCACACAAGTAAAAGGGAGTTTGGACAGGTCGAGTGTTATAAATGCGGACGCAAAGGTTCGTTCTGGACAATGTAATTCAATGAATAGGAGGTTTACATATGGAACGGATAAATATTGAGGATGGTAAACATACGAAATTGTTAGAGGAAATCGAAAATTTAATGAACGATGATGAAACCCTTGACGTTGTCTTCTTCGATAGTGTTGGTGGAGAGCCAGATCATTTGATTTACACAAGGACAGCTGTAATTGAATGGGGCGGTGGTGAATGGCTTATTTTACAAACGCATGATTGGGTTGGTGAGTCAGACGTTCACACTGTTCGTATTCCAGAAGCTGTTGTGAAATTTATGTGCGCAGACCTTTTGGCTAGGTCGATTTATTGTGTGAGATACCAGATTGGGGCAAACGGTCAACGTAAGCAGATCAAGCTTTAATTGTTGACGTATCAAAATGAATATTTAAGTACATAGGGAGGGTTTATATGAAGATTCACTATGCTGTAGCTTACCTCAGTCTAATGGACGAAGAGTACATGCGAAAGACGCACGGCGACGATTGTTTCACCGACGATCTAGGCCATGCAATTTTATTTGATACCGAAGCAGCTGCTCGCCAACATCTAGGGCCGGATGATTATATTGTACAAATCGAAGAAGACGAAGAAGGCTGTCTGTCTCGCATTGCATGAACACCGTTTGAATATTGAATGACATGAAAAGGATCATCCTGGTATGCAAATTAAAAAAAACTACCAACAGAAGCTGGTAGTCACTTTCGAAGGTAATGCAATAAGTTCTTAACGAAGGATCGTTTGTAATAAGTTCCCATAGGGACCTGAACTTGAATGGTAATGTCACAAGGACCAAATAATTTAATCTTATATTACCAAATTTCCCCTTACTAAAGCAAGTCCATTCTTAATCGCAGTGTGAATGAGTGAACATGAACTCATTTACACGAACGATCACAAGCATAGGCATGACCGAAAGTCTGGTATACAAAGGAAATATCTACGTTAAGCGATACGAAAAAGATGGTACTGGATACCACGGATTGGATAAAGCTTGGGAGTATGAAAATGATCTACCAGACGATGTTGTTGAAGCATTAGAAGATGGTGACCAATTGGTTATCATGAATGCTTTGGAGTAATGGACACGTTGAATAGAGAGGAGCGTGGATTAATTGAAGGAAGAGGTTTTTAAAAAAACGATCTTTTTAGGTATGATCGGCATTTCATGTGTGGGGGCATTACTCATTTTACTGGCTTGGCTACTTGGTTGGTAATAATATGAATTTATAATTGTTATTTAGGGAAAAGGCGGTAGTGAACAGTGTTTCAATTAAGAGGCAGTTATGACGCAAGTTCTGTAGCTAGAATTCTAGAAGATCAGGCGAAAATGATAAGAGAGGTAGGAGCTAATAGGATTCAAGTATCCATTAGCATTTCAGAAAGCATTTTGACAGGAACAGAAAAACAAGTAGAAGTATCGTTAGCAGCTGATGCATCGATGGACGTTGGATCTAAGATGTATAGAGTAAAGCTGACCGATAGTGAAGGCCAGCCTACCACTCTTGAAATAGCTCTGTTAGGAGATATTTCTGAAGTTAAAAGACAGATTCTACAACTGTATCCGAACATGAAGGTTTCTTATATCATGTTAATGCAAAACTAAATATAACGTGTGTTATAAATAATGACCGGGGAAGTTGCTTTAAACCCGGATGATTAATCGTTGGAAGGGTGTTGTATGGAACTGAAACGGACTAGAATTGTCAATGGAATCGAGTGTTCAACTTCTGAATATTTCCATGCGTTGCGTGCCGTAAATTTTATTGTTAATCATCAAATCAATTGGTCTATCAATCCATTAGAGAAGCGAGATTATGATCTTGATGAAATGATAGAACATGCGCAGATTATTGCGTCTGAACGAGGTTTGCAGTTAACACAAAAAATCGGAATTACGGGGTTCATTGATCTTGATGTCAGTCGATGAAAAGGAACTATCTGATGGCTAAGGGGATAGATTAATAAAATGTTTTGCATTATTTCCTATCTGTTATGATGCCGATGCGGACTTTCCAAATAATTATTGTGAAAGGTAGTGGTTGCTATGGACCTAAAAATATTAAAGATTGAACTGCCAGTTAAACATGACGAATGGGGTGTTATTCAGGTAAATAATTTTAGTAACACTTTTTTTCGTTTCGAAGTCAAAAACGGAAAGCCAGTTTTGGATACAAGTTTATTCGCAAATCAGGTTGAAGATCCTGCAAAAAAGCACCAAAAGCTGGATAAAGAAGGTGAGCTGTATAAAGGAATTCAAAAGTTGCTGGATGAATATTTTGTGGTATTGAACGAAGAGCTGAGGAAAGATTCAAATGGTGAAAAAGTCGTAGACATTAAATATAAGCAGCTTGATCGTGATCCTGAAGTAAAAAGAACTGTTAACCAAATGGAAAAGCTCATTTTCGGTGATGCCGGCGTTGGAATGATGGAGGCTTTGGGACTTACACCAGGGAAGCTGCAAAAAGCACTAGATCTGGCTATGGAGACTGAGATTAATTCTTCCACGGCGGATGGGATTGGCAACGTTGAAGAAGTGTTTTACAAAATCCGACCAATTGGATTTGAAGATCCTTCTATCACAATTCCATATCGTCCAGAAGTGGATGAAGAGATTAAAGATGAGGCGTCCGGTCTAGTCTTCAAGGTAGCCATGATTGATGATGCTAGGAGAGAAGCTTACGCTGTCCATTGGAAAATTTAAGGTAAACAAGGTGAGGAGGAGCATGTAGTGGATGCATTAAAAATGATTGTTGAACATATCGCAGAAATTGATAATAAGGTTCGGGACTCGAATAATGAGGGAATAATAGCAACGTTGTTGTTAGCCAAATCTGAAGCTTTAAAGGCTTTGGTTATGGGTCAGAAGTGCAAAGAAAAAATGAAGGACAACGAACCGATATGAATGCTTTTTTTTCGTTTGAAATTTACGTGTTTTCTATTATTTTTGTACTGCTTTCTGTCATGGTGGCCATGGGCGTTAGGCTGCTCGTACATAGCCGGAAAAATGTATTTTATCGACTGGTAATTTCCCTATCCCTAATTGTAGTATCGTATGTACTCGGGGTTACAGCGATGATTACTGGTAATGCGTTAAGTGAATTTATTTTCAAATGGTTTCTTGGGATTTCACTAGTGTCATTACATTGGTCCTTCTTGGAACTTCATACGATTCCTAAAAAATCAATGAGAATGCTTTTTCTCGTAATTTCAATCGGCACTGTCATTATTCCTGTAATTGGCTATGTTGCTCCAGGGCTACTGGGGATCCCAGCAGCATTTCAGGAATCATTTAAAACACAGCTGCCAATGTTAATTTCTGCAGCAGTAACGTTGATCATTTATTTAAAGGTTGCTCCCCGAATTTCTCATCGGCTTGTTTTCCGAATTGCACTTATTTGTTATTTTGTAAGCTTGATGATAGTGATACTCGGTAAAAGCATAACTTTGCCGCTTGTTGTTGGATGGATCGCCGTGGCTTTGCCGGTAATATTTTACTATATACTTTGTGTTGTTCTATTTTCACGCGTTGTCAGTATCCTTGGATCGGTTGCGAAATCGGCAGTTACGGACGGACTTACAGGTGTTTTTTTACGTAAGTACTTCAATAAGAAGCTGGAAGAGCTCGTGAATAAAAAAGTGAAATTTATGCTTATTTTTACAGATATTGACAATTTCAAGAAATTAAATGATACCAAAGGGCACCATATGGGGGATGAAATGTTAAAGCTAGTCGCTTCAATATTGAAAGAAGAGAGCAAAGGAATCGGAATTGCTGGACGTTACGGCGGCGAAGAATTGCTAGTTTTAGTAAGCGATCCTACTGTAGATGGAAAGGCATTGGCAGAAAGGATACGTCTTCGAATTGAAACAGAATCGATCGTTACTACAAGCATAGGAGTAAGTTATTATTCAGCTGGAGCCACAGCAGCTCAAATTATCCAGGAAGCCGATACAGCTATGTACAAGGCCAAGACATCCGGAAAAAACAAGATCGTATTTTTTTCAGAGATGAATCAAGAAGGAATTTAAAAATTCGTTAGTGGATCGTTATCGCCTACTTTAGGAGCTTTGAAAGTGAACATTTGCTTTATTATTTCTGATGGAAAGTTGGTCAATTTTGTTAAAAGGGATAAAGAAATTTGGCTCTATGCTGCTTCAAGGAATAGATGATCTTGTCGATAAAAACAACAATGTTCTCAATAGAAGCATTAATGCTGACGTACAAAGACAAAAACAAATTGGTGGAAAGATATTAAAAGGGAAGCACACTCTTGATGATATTGTTGAACTTGATATGATTGATAAAAAGCATAACTCACAACTTTAGTATTGTGGAATTTTCAATAATAAAATTTATGTTCCAGATAATGAGGCGGTCTAATCGGATTCACATTCAAGAATGTCATTCATTTTTATCCATTCTGTCGTATCAAGTTTAATGCGCCTCTGAATATGATCTACACGCGTGACTATTCCTCGATATTCTTTGTTCTCGAAAGGATCAAAGACATGAATTTTTATGGGAACTTGAAAAGAGAGGGAGTCACCAATATTTTGTGAAAGTTCATCCATCTTTTGAGCATCGAGAGTTGGTTTACTACGTTTCGTTTTGTCCTTTTCATACTGATTTAAAGCAGTCCTTAATTCGGGTAAGACGAATTTTGAGGACCATAGGCCGTTGCTGCCGGGGCTTATTTTCGTTTGCTTCATTCTGAGTGACACCTCTAAAAGGGGAATATTTGTTCTCATTATAAACGATGTGAATGTTTAAAGCAAACTCCTATGTAATGATAAAGTAGCTCGGTAAAGTTGTTTTTATGCCAAAATAAGTATCTAAAATTATGTACATTTAGTTGTTAAAATGTTACAATTAAATTGTAGGAGAAGAGGATTACTAGGAGGTTAACTTGATGTTGTTAAATTGAGTCCTTTCATATGATTTACGTACATATTAGTAATGGTATAAAACAGTCCAATATTAATATAAAAGGGGTAAGGAGAAGATGAAGGGATTCGGTTGTTTTTTATTGGTGATTGTCATTCTTGCAATAGCGGTTTGGTTTGCTTTCGCTAAACTGGACGTATTTGCAGCGGCAGTCAATCAGCTGCTAGGCAGTTTTTAGTTTCGGTTATATAACACGTGTTAACGGGAGGGATTTCAATGATTATGCTCCGAGAGCCAAGTATCGCATATTCTTTTGATAAGTTCAGATTCAGAAGGAAGGTAAAAAAGACGATAATAGTAATAACTATTGTTCAGTTTTTCCTTAATTTTATTTTCTATGGTATGACGGCAGGGCTATTGAATCTACTCCTTGTATACCAACACGACTCAAATAGTGTGGAGAAATTAAGGGAACAGCAAGCTCTTCTCATGACTGCGCCAGCATGGGTAGTATTTGGCGTATGGAACGCTGCAAATTTAGGATTTATTGTACATGCAATTAAGGATATTGAAGATGGGAAGCCGTCTCTGCCTCTTGCAGATGTAATTTCTAAGCCATAGTAGATCCACCATTTTTACATAAATTAGAAGAGAAAAGGGAGAGGTACCTATGCAAGGAAGCATTAGTTTTATCAATTTATTTGATCTTGTTTTATTTCTGTTCGTGATGTGTTGGGTAGCTTATACGGATATTAAATCTAGGATCATCCCAAATAAGATCATATTCCCAGCCATTGCACTTATTTTTATCATTCGAATTTTTCACCATCCGTTCGGCGCTTCATACTACTTTCTTTACGGACTAATTCCCATGTTTATGACGCTATTAGCAGCTGCATTGTCAAAAGGTAAAAGCATGGGAGCTGGGGATGTAAAATTAATGTTGTTTGTAGGTTTAATGCTGGGTGGTTATGGTTCAGTGTTTTCATTTATCATGAGTGGTGTATTTATTTTACTGTTTAGCCTGATTCGTTTTGTTATTCTAAAAGTCAAATTCCGCACTGAATTCCCCGTTGCTCCATTTTTATTTTTAGGATCTCTGTCCTGGTATGCATCATCGTTCTGGTTTGCTCCATTTATAAATCGATTGTTTTCATAATTTTAATCGGAGGAGATAACCAAGCATGAGGTGGAAATTTCGTAGATTCATAAATCGTCTTCTTACTGATTTAAATCGATTTATTCGAAGAGTGTTTTTCTTAGCGGGGGGACTGTATGTAATTGGAATCGTGTTGCTGTTTACTCAATCACCGGCTACAGATGAGATAAAACGTGTAATTCATTTTGATAAATTAAAAGGTCTTTACTCGGGCTGGATTTTTGTTCTGATTGGCGTTACGATTTGCGGATTATTTACTTTCAAGATCATGACCGCTATTTCTTATCGTCGCCGTTTACTGCGATCCGGTTTTCACGATATCGTTAAGATGACCGGCAGCGAGTTTGAGGATTTAGTGACCGTATTTTTCGAAGGTCGCGGATATCGTGTAGAACCAACGCCGAAGACTCGTGATTTCGGAGCGGACCATGTTCTCATCAAAGATGGCGTGCGTACTGTAGTCCAAAGTAAACGTTGGGGGAGTCAAGTTGGGCCCTCAGCGGTTCAAGAAATAGTGGCTGCTAAAGCATATTATAAAGCAGACAAGATGATGGTCGTTGCTACTCATAGATTTACTAATGCAGCTAAGCGATTGGCAGAAGTTAATGGTGTTGAGATGTGGGACATGAACCGCATTATAAAGGAAATGGCTAACGATAATATGAATAGAGAGATCAAAAAGGGGAGGGGTGTAATCAATGGATAGTCTCCCAGGTCGTCTCCGATATGAGCGTATTATCGACATGCAATTGAAGATGATTCGTACCAATCTAGAGAAAAGCAATTACATCATTGTTGAAGATATTCTTGATTATCACAATGAGCAGTGTCCGCGTTGCGGTGTATCATTTAAGCTGTATGGCCGCGATGTGAAAAATGGCGGAGGCATTTCCGTGTTTATTCCAAACAAGGATCAAACAAAAGCTTTTGTATATTGTAGCTGTAAATCGTGTGTGAAAGAGGTTATGAAGTTACAGGCTATTCGTAATTTAAGTGATCCAAAAGGGATGGATCTTGAAGCGTACTTTGAAGTGAAAATGTCTTTACATGAGGAATTAATGAATTAATCAAAGGATAATAAAAGTTGTTACAGGGCTTACTTTCGAACAAAATCGGAGGTAAGCCTTTTTTATAACGTGTGTTATATCTTGAATTTATAAGGCTCGTTAATTACTTTAGAAATAATCTGATTTAAATCTTTATTTACCGGTAGTACGTATCGCTTTACTAGGAATAGAATGGGAACTAGGTATTTTCTTTTTATTGTGTAAGTGGGAATTTGCTTGTCTCTTACCCGTTGTTTAATGGTGAAAATGGATCGTTCATCGCCAATTTCTTTTAAGAATAACGTGGTTTCTTGAATTGAAAGGAATTGCCTTTGGATGGGCCTCTTTTTATCTTGGTATTTTTTGTATTCGGGTATTTCAAAGTCATAACTTTTTGATTGATCTAGAAGGCTTTCTAAATCCCTGAAGTAAATACCATAACCTTGACGACCGCTGGGGAATAAAAACTTATCCATTTTTAGCTCTTTTTTTAACATATAAAAACCAGTTGGCTCTAGGCCGGTTAAGCGCGCAAGCTCTTCTATGGTGTAATATGTTTTAAGATCAACTTCTTGCATCTAAACTTCCCCATTCCAATGTTTCATATAGGTCTAAAGTCCCTCTCTTTATTATTACGTTCTAGATCATCATTTATCCTTTTTCATTACGAGATTATTTTATTACATGCATTATAAATAGGCAAACGTTTCCACTAAGTGGAAGTAAAAAAGGATGGACCAAGTGGTCCACCCTTATTCCTGTTATCCGCGGTTTGAGTCTGCTTCTTTTTTGTTGTACCAGATATGATCTCGGATCTCAAAAGGCAGATTCTTCGACTTGATCTGGCCGTTTGAATAACGCGCAGTTATGGTGACTGAGTATGTTCCGTCCGGAATTTGTATCCAATATTTTCTCCACGCGTCTAAGCTCCAATTTGTATTGTTGGTTGTGCTTAGAGGTGAAGTAAATGAAAAGTTAGGATATGGGGTATCATTAGGATCATATAAAAACTGTTCAGGCACTTTTACTGTTGCAGTCGGTAAATTTACTGCAACTTGCACAAATGATCCGTTGCTGCTTGTTAATGCATTGATTACAAGTGGCTCACCAGCTAGGAATTTACCTAGGTTAAGTCCGTTAGTATTAAAGTAATCAATCCATGTTTGTGTGTGTGCAAGTGATACGTCAAGTATGAGCGGATTCACAATGACATTTTTTGTAGTCGTGTCGCTAAGACCGTAAGGATCAGTGACCGTGAGCTTGACTACATAAGTACCAGGATTGTTAATGGTTTGGAAGTCTGGAATACTTGTGTCTTTGGTTACGTAAGTAGCAGCGTAACCATTTGGACCGGTGATCTCCCAAGCATAGGTTAACACATCGTTTTCTGGATCTGTTGAAGCGTCAGTAATCGTGATGGTGTCTCCTTCAAATGCTGGATTTGGTGTCGCACTAAAGATTGCCGTAGGCTTGCGGTTAATGTACATCCAAGTTTGAGGAGAAAAGTCAGACCATACAAATCCATCAAAAACCCTTACTCTAACCCGTAGCTTTTGGCCAGCGGGAAGGTCCGTATTAACCGCCCAATTTCCTGTTGCTAGGCTAGATCCTTGCCACTGTTGTCCACTATCAATTATCAAGACATCATTTGCTTCGTTTGTGACCTGAATTTGAAAGTAAGTAAATACGGTGCCCGGATCAGGATCAGTTTGTGTCCATTGTAACGTTGGCCGTAGACTGTTCTTTATCGTTGGGTTTGTTTGTGTGCCGTCAGGATCCTTCATTAATGCAGCAGGTGGGCGATTCGTTACAAGCCATCCTATATTAGACCAAGCGGACCAAGCTCCACCATCATCTTGAACCTGTACTTGGCTTTGATATTTCTGCCCTGCAGATAATGAAGTGTCGAGTGGCCAACTAGCCGAATTGGCAGTAGTGCTTTGAGGCACAGTCCGATCGATAATAACATTTCCCCACTCATCTTTTATAAGGATATGAGCGCCAGTAAAGGTAGTTCCCACGTCAGGGTCCCACTGGTTCCAAGTAATCGTAGGAGTCAAAGTGTTTACATAATCTGGTACAGCTTGTGTTCCAGTTGGGAACGTTTGAGCAACAGTTGGTGGATTATTCGGTGCTACAGCATCGATATAAAGGGTTTGCTCGAACCAGTCTGACCACGCCATGTATTCATCGGCAACAGCTTCTCGTAAGATGTAAGTTCCCGCCTTAGTTGGTCGTGTTAACTTGCCAGTCATCACGTTTCCATCCGGATCGGTATATCCATACAATCTCTGGTAAACACCATGATTATCCATATACTCTGGTTTTTCGGTGGAGTAATTGCTTGGGCTTAACCATCTGTCCGGGTCATAACCACCTTCTGTCCACGCTAAGGTATAGTCAGCGCTTTGTGTCACTGTGAAATAGCTAACAGGACGCCTGTGAACAACAACAAACTTGGTATCGGGATCTGCAAACTGTCTAAATGCTGCATATGTGTTATCAGGATACCTTTTACCTGGAGGTGCAGGATCGTCAGGCTCGGTAAAGGAAATTTTGAAAAGACCTACTTTGCCGAGTGTCAAAATTGGCGAATTTATGGTGTAGTCAACATAACTGTTCGAACCATTGGTATCTGATTTACCGTCACCTGCATTCAAGAACTTTTGAGGCTCAGTATTCGTGTAAGTCCACTTCCCTAAATCCGGTATTGCAGGATCGTTGTCTGGGTCAGTGAATTTAACATCATACTTAATTGGCATATCAACTAGTGCAACGTTATCGATTTCTCCCAAGCCCGCTGGGCTTGTTTCCATATGATACTTTTTCAAATATACGTTTGGAGCATCAGCAAAAATACCTTGTTTACCATGAGAGAATGTCCCATCATAGATATCAATTAATGGCACAGCGTTCACATAAACTTTAATATGATTACCTATTGCTGAGACGCGCAAATCATTATACTTGCCGATCTTTAACGGATTAGTTTGCTTGTCCAGTATGGTACGCGTTCCACCGGAAACCTTATACAAGACGACACCTTTTGTTGTGAGAGAGGCTTGGTAGTAGTTCTTGTTGTCTACTTGCCTGAATACGATACCAACCCCAGTAGTTTCACTGTAGTTGTAATTCATATATTTGGCGGAGACATAAATAGAACCATTCCAAAAATCAGTATTGTTGTCTACGACGGTACCAAAACTGAAATTACCTGCCGGCATAGTGGAAGGTACGGTTGTTGTGAAACCCTGCGAACCACTGTCACCGTCTTCGAATCCTTCCACAATTCCTCCGCCATCAAAGGTGGGGTAGATGTTAGTGTAACCAAGTGATGGATAGACAATTGGAGCCACGTTATCGATATCGTACTCGTACACACCCGTGACCATGTTAATCACACGAAGAATTCTTACAGTAGTACCATTAACGTTCTTAGTGCCCAATGATACGCTCTTACCATCAGATGACACTATGGAATTATAATATCCAAATACCTCAGATGAATTACTGGAACCTGGAAGTGACATGCTATCGAATACGACCTGATCCGTTTGCAGATTAGTCAGACGAAAGTGTCCTACACTGCCTTGACAAATATCATCACCATCTCTACCGCAACTGTAAGTGTATTCAGTGGAGTAAGTTTTAAATGCCATGTCGTTGTAGACTTTATCTGACTCAACATCGAACCCGTCACCCAAAATAACACCTGTATTATTGTCTATAATTCTAGCTGGATAGGATCTGGATCCACCATATTCAGCCAGTGTAGCTCGCCAAACGTACAGTCTACTATTATCAGTAGTGACATATCCCATTCTCACAAGTGGAGGCGACGAAGCCCAAGTTTCAACACAACCAGATTGTTGGCACCAAGTATACATGTTTGTGTAGTGGTCAGAACTAGTCCATAATACAACACCTGCAGGATTCACCTTCTGGATAGAACAATCATACTTAACGTAATAGGCAACTATCGGATGACCGTTGTCATCCGTAGTGTCGTAGGGTATATTTTGCGTGTAACAACTTAGCGCATAAAAATTACCCACCCTATCCTTAAACTTCGGGAATACGTCAGTATTAACACTTTTGGTGTTAAGGTACCCATAAGTAGTAAAAGTGTAGGGAACATCGTCATGTGCATCTTTTAGCGTTGATACAGGAATCCAATCCGGTGGCGGTGGGTTGTCTACCACTTCCCAAAACATGTAATCACCAGGCTGATGTGGATTTATTGGTGTGAAAGGTATCGTTTTGTACGGGCTGGCATTACCAGTTGCCAATGAAGACAGCTTGTACAATTCGTCCCGATATCCACCAAATGTTCCACTGAGCTGTGTTTTACTATAACGAACCCAAACAATATCAGCTTCTCCGTTAATCTTAACTTCCGCATGATCAACACGATTGCTAGTTTTATTAACAGTCTTGAAAGTATTGGTTGTGGTATTGGTAACCGTTAGTATAAAACCATACGGAGTACAATACAATTGTCCACCACAATAACTACCATAATTTAAGTTGTACCACAAATTAGACGAAGCACGTTGACCTATAGATGGGTTATTATATGCAGGCACAATCTTTGGGTTGGTATTGGTAAAACCATTCTTAGTTGGGGCGAGATATACACCGTTCGTCTTGTCGGGAGATCCCAACGCTTGTTCGATAGGATCATAAAACATGTCAGAATATCTGGATGCTTTATAATAATCCGAAACATTGAAGCGAGAACGATCTACCAGCAAGGTAGACATATCATAATTGGTCCCGTTTAAAGAAGGCATTGTTGGTTGATCGCCTTTTACATCAATGGCCACTATTGGTTGTTGATTAATAATGGTGAAAGAGTAATCTTTGGTTGCAGATTTACCCCAATCTTCTTTAACAAATACAGTTAGCTTGCAATCTGAAAGTACGGTTGGATTGAATGTAAGACTGCCATTTCCATCAGGTACAAGATTGGTAACGGGATCATCATTAAAGCTGCCATTAAAATTAATATCACAGACGATTTTATCTGTATGTTGTACGATTTGGTCGCCGTCGGGACTGTAAGACGTATCGCTTATGTTCATCGGGACTCCGCGAATGCTTTTTGATGCAATCGACGCTTCTGCAACTGGCGGCAAGTCCGGGAGAACTGGAAATGTCTTAGATGCAGGTGCTAGTGCATGAAGGCCATTCGAATCCACGACATCTAGCGTTACAGTCTCTTGTCCAGCTGTAGGATAGATTGTTTTCTTATTGCCCCAAATGTACTGAACAATGCTATATCCAAAAGGACTATAGCTGCCTGCTCCTGAAATATCTGGTGTAAATGGCCTTCCTTCTACGATTTTAGGTGGAATTGTTATTACTGGTATTGGGTTTGGTGGTATGACGTTAATAGTCGCTGTTCTTGTGGTAGAAGCGCCGCGATAGTCCATGGCTGTTACGTTTATTCGGAATGTACCCAACTTATCCGGTATAAAGTAAGTGTACCTTTCGTCGTATGGCCACCATTCCATATCCGCATACTTAGTTTTCAGCCAATCAGCGTCCGATCCTTCAAAATCCCAAATATAGATGACTGCATCGCCGTCTGGATCATAAGGTGTTGCTTTTGTATCAGGCGGTAATGCTGGTGTATGTAGTACTTGAAGGTCAATCATTGTTCCAACCTGAACATTAATTAAAGGTTCAATCGCGTTCACATTTCCGCGATTTACAAAACCAGGAGTAAAAACTGGTGGACTATTTGGCTTTGAATTATCAATATAAATTTCAAATGATTTTGTCCCGAGATCCTTTACTGTTCCACAGGTTGTTTTTATAGAAACACTAACTTGTACATAACCAATGCCAATCGCCTTTGGGTAAGGAAGTCCGTTAAATGGAAATACTTTGCCGTTTGTAGTGGTTATATAGATTTTAGAATCCTGACTAAACTTAGCTTCACTGGATAAGTACGTGCATCCGTTACCTCCGGTAACAGAAACTTTTATTACGTTTACGGTGTTATCATCTCCAAAGGGAAGTCTCGTTTTTTCGATAGTAAAGTCACCGTTAACTTTTTCTGGTTCTGATGGGTCAGGACCGCAGCTTGTTTGCGGCTTAAAAGTTTTAGTTGTAATGTTATTGTCCTCTGATGCCTCGTCAATCGTATTTGTTGAGTCCACCTTAACTGTAATTGACTTCTCAATCTGGGAAGTGAACTTATAGCTGAAGGTTCGCCCAAGTGGAATACCAGCAGCAGCTCCGGTCCAATCATCAGTTTTTAATAAGACACCATCTACACTTATTTCAACCTTAAAAGGTGTAGAAGTATCGGTTCCCATGTTTCTAAGTTGATATTCAAAATTGACTGTATCACCATCTTGGAAACATGAAACGGCCGGGACGATATCAGAGATAGTTAGGTCCGGTTTATCTAACTCTTGGTACGTTACATCGATATAGCCTGAATAATAATATGTATAAGCAGACCATTCGGTTTGAACTTCCATGAGATAGTTAAAATCTCTGCCGTATGGATCACCTGTTGGATCTCTTAATGAGTTAACGTCTATCCCTTCTATTAATCCTTTTTCAAACTTTCTGAAAATTTTAATGTAATTCTCCCCATTGTATTTTCCCCAGTCATAAGGAATCACATCATTTGTATATTTTCCTTCAATACTAAATCCTCCGGTAATAGTAATAGAGTCCTTAACAACATTGCTGAGTTGTACATAGTCTTTACTATTATTCTCATAATCCTGTTTGCTTTTGAAGAATTTAGTCGGCGGTGCAGGATCGTAGGATGCGGTAACGCCGGCACCATATCCATTCCAGTCTGGAGCTTTTCCCTTTAAACCGTCATATCTTAGATCGTCAGGATAAGAAATCATAGAAGTGCTATTTCTTGCATGCCCCTGAGTAGGAACAAGTCCAGGATATTGAGAATAGCTTTGCCCGTCATAAGTAGAACTATCTGCATCAAATTGCATTATAGGTGTATATTTTCCAGTGTGTTCCCATGCATCACCATTGGGTAGCCTATAAATATGATGACCAGGATTTGTAGATTCTTGACTGTACAATAGACCCAGTTGTCCCTCTAAATTGCTGACATTTAGAGTATAACCATTAATTTTTGCTTTTGAGGTCTTATCCAAATTGTTAACAGTTAATTTCCAATCCTTAATTTCTCCTGTTACTAGACCATCTAACTTAAAAGAAAATGTTTTATTGCTTTCAGGAGAAACATATTCTTTTTGATTGGGATCAGTAGAATAACTATCGAAGTTAATAAAGATTTTCTTATGCTGTAGAGTTGCAGCAGAAGCTGGAAAGTCAAATAATGGTAGGAACATTTGACATATTACCACGAAGAGAATCAAATAGTTTATACGTTTGTATTTGTACATCACTAAAATCACTTCCCAATGATGAAGTCAATATGTTCTGATTGAACCTTTAGATCAATTCTTGGTGAGTTTCCAAGGCTTAGTATATTTTCAATCTTATCTTTTTTTACATTAAACCCTAACCAGCCTTGATGTTCTCCAATTTGGTCCAGCCAAAATGGTTCTAAATCAATTTCAGGTTTATAAGATCCTCCGAAATCAAGTAGTGAAATTGACTGTCTTGGATAAAATGCATAGTGATCCTTTTTGGTCGTATTTTTCATAGTAATATCAAATGCTAGTGTATACGAGTTTGTTCCAAAACCAAGTTTAGCATTTTCATATGGATTGTAGGCTGAGTTGGATTGTGAATGGTCGATCACAATAACTTTGTTAATTACCATATCTAGACCTTCACCCAAATGATGAGAGTACGGAAGATCTATAACTCGAATTCCCCACATCGTTTCAAAGTTACTACCTCTAAGATCTATCTCGGCGCGACTTTGAGCTGATTTATCAACCTCTAGCTTGCCGCCTCCTAGAACTGTCAAAATTCTTTCTATTATAGTTACAGACTGGGCCCGAGTTGTTGATTTATTAATGCCTAATTCTCCACCTGAAAGTCCTTGAATAAGTCCGGTTTTGGTTGTATTAAACATGATCGATCGATCATCCATTTGTATAGCGTTGTTTTGTAATTTCTTATCTGATGCTCTAAGTGCGATTCTGGACATTTCAATACGCGAAATTGCTTTGTTCATGTCATTATCAGAGAAATCATTTTCTCGAAGCAGTTTTGCGTTCATCGCCGCGGATATGTATGGTTTATACCACTCTGATCCAGACGTATCGCCTGACACATTGATGTTTGTTGCAGTGATAATCATCTTAATAAACTCGGCCCTACTAACATTGACTTCTGGACGAAACGTTGAATCCTCATAACCATCAACGTACTTTTTTTGAAGTGCAGTTTGAATAGATTTTTCTGCCCAATGACCGGTTACATCCGTCAATTTGATTAGTGATTGGGTTGCTATATTTTTATTCTCGGCAACAGCAGCGCTTGATTCGGAATTGCATGCTGTAAGTAAAGCTGTAGTCATTAACGCGATTGCTAACTTTTTCATACAATCAACCTCTCTCCTTTTAAAATCTCACCATTTTCATATTTCTTCTAAATTCCAGCTATAACACATGTTATAAACGCCCCTGATAGACGCCCGACATTGTTATTTTTGCACATTTTTTATAACACGCGTTATACGTCCCTGATAGACGTCTGACGTATTCCAACCATTTCCCTTATTCCTTGTCAGATATTGCTTTCATCATATCGGCAAAAAAAGTTTCAAACGGAATCCGGTAAATGAACTTGGTCGAATTAGATAATTTAAATTGATAGGCGGATATTTTTTTATTCCTTACTAATCGTCCAAATGTTTTAATGTGTATTTTCGTGCTGTGTTTAGTTGCTTCCTCAAATGCCTCTTCAATGGTAATAACTCCCCCACGCAAAGTTTCCAAAACTGGAGTATTTTCTTGGTTGTATGCGAGCGTAAGGAATTCCCCAATGTGATAGCGATTATCAATTTTGCGTACGAGCTTTAGTTCGTGATATTCGTTCAAAAGCTTGCGAGTAAAGTGATAATCCATCTTTAGCATTCTTGATATTTCTGCTGCGCTAAAATACCTACGTTTTAAGTCCACCCTATCTTTTGGCCCTCCTTCCTTCTTAGTCAAGAATTAATTGATAAAACAAATAATTTAGTTCTTTAGGATTACTTTTTTACGTCGATATATATTAGATAGTCTCTCAGACATCCTACATGAGATACATCTTTAGACAAATTATAACAAAATTTTCTTGCTCCTACAACACCATTATGATATGATTTTAATATAAAAAATCATATGAGGGAGCGAGGTTTAGAGTGAAGAAAAACCGCTTTTTTGCTGCACTTTTATTGGTTATTTTTATTGTAGGTATTGTTTATGTTTTTGTACCACAAAGTGGCGAAAAAGCTACAGTTAAAGTCTGGATGACTAAAGAGATGGTGGCAGCTGGTGAGGAATTCGATCCTAAGCACTATATACAGGCTGATGTAACTAGGCCGAAGGAATGGATGGTTGAGGATCTTGAAACCCTTAAGAACATGAGGCCAGTTCGAACGCTTCAATCCGGACGTTTTCTTGATTCATCGGATTTCTCAGAAAAAACAAAATTGTTTTTTAAGGACGATGAAGGTGAATTTGCGGTAAAAGCTAAGCCAGAGTATCAAAATGGCGGAAAAATTGCAGTAGAAGATGTAGTTGATGTTATTTGGGTAAAGAGACAAAACAGTAACCCGAATCAAGGTATTCAGATGACGGAAACTACAGGGGATATCGTTGCGCGCGACGTTACGGTTATCTCTGTTCGTAACCAAAGAGGAAAAGATGTAGAAGAGTCTAAGAAGGACGATCTATCTAATCAGCCTTTTGCAATCGTTTTGAAGGTGGATACAGAAACGGCAAAAAAATTAGCTTATGACCAAGAAAATGGTACTTTATCGCTGTTCCTTAAGAAAAAGGGTGTGAATGCTAACAAATGATGAAAAATAACATTTTACTTTCATTGCCTAGCAAACTGTACGAAGAAGTTGAGTCCGTATTAGATGCTGATTTTATCTGTAGCACCAATATGAATTCGCAAGAACAAGTTCTAAATGCATTATCAATGAGCTTAAGTTATGCCGTGTTAATTGCGCATGAAGGATTAGGTGGTACACGAAAGTTTTCTGAATTCTACAATCTAGTACGTACTGTTTATCCTGGCGTAATGGTGATAATTCTCAAAGATGATGTTGATTTAGTGCTTGAGTACATCGATGGTCGCACGCCCCTACCTGATTATATGAGTTTTATGAACTTGGAAGCGGCAGCTGGGGCCGAGATTGTTGCAAGCTCGATTGAATCCATAAGTAAACCGACTGAGAATGTAGTATCAGAAGAGGATAAGTTAGTCTCGGAGAAGTATCAGGAAGAATGGCGTAAAGAGGCGGATGATCAAGAGTATGCGATGTACCTTGCTGATAAAGACGGGGATGATCAGCGATTTTGGCGTCACGCCACGGAATCCCGTTTTGAGGTTGTCAATTTCCTTAATAAAGTTGTTGTGTTCACTTCGGCAAGCGGCGGAGTTGGTAAAACAGACGTTTCAATCAATTTTGCTGTCCATGCGGCGAAATCGGGGTTTAAAACAATACATGTCGGATTTGATTTACAGAATGATAGTTTGGCCAGCCGATATGGATTGGAGTACCGGCGCGGACGAAAGCTTACTACTGCTTTTGAACTTTACCTTAATAAGCAGCTCTACATAGAGTCTTTATTAGACTGTTGTCAAGAGTATCGAGATGATTTAAAAGGAGAATTACGTGTTTTAGTTGGTGTTGAGGCAACGGAAGAAAGCGAAGAAATGCCAGATGACTTTTTTCTTTCTATCATTCGAATTTTGAAGCCACACTTTGACATAATCGTTGTTGATACTGAAATCAGCAGCTTTTCCCCTGCTAAACTGCCTATTATGATGCTTGCAGATCATATCTTTACAGTTTGCACAACGCATGTTTCTGTAGCTGAAGAGACAAGAGTTGCGGTGTTTGGTTGGAAAGAAAAGTACGGAATTCCACTTGCTAAGGTTGACATTATCTTAAACAAAGCTGGTGAGGGTGGAAGCATCGATGTGGAAGACTTAGAGAAAAATATCAAACTTGAGGTGATTGCTTCTGTCCCCTACTCAATAGATGTTTTATTGGGTGGAGAAAGAGAAGAGCCCGCTGTATTACGTCATAATCCTAAAGCAATTAAGGTCAGAAGTCAGATCGAACGGATTTTATTTCGAGTAACTGGTAAAACATCAAAATCAAAAAATGTGTTCCAACCATCATGGACGCATTACAAGAAGGTGATGAGAAAATATGTATCAGGCTGGCTTGCGTCGAAGAATTAGTTTGAAGCATTTGATAAATGAGAATAAAGAACGAAATGACGATATTCTGTTAGATCGCAACTCATTTTCCGATATCACCAGCATCATAACTAGGGAGCTTGTACATCGTTTTGATGAGAAGATTGAAAGAAAAAAAGAGAAAATGCTACTGCAAAGAGTTAAGGCGCTTGTATACGAATATGATTTCCGTATTCCTGGTGTTCCTGAAGATCGGTTAGTTTCAATGGTTGTTGACTCTATCACTGGTTATCGGGATCTTCATCCGTTTGTTGCCAATGATTTAATTACAAACATTGAAGTGGAAAACTTTAATGAAATCTGGGTTATGGAAAGGCTGCATTGGCGCAGAGAACCAATAACATTTGGTAGCGAAAAATTACTGCAGGATTACATTCATAGAATCTTTAATCGGCTCGGCGGTAGGTTCTCTTTAGATACTCCACTAGGAAAAGTAGAGGATAGCGAATGGAATTTACGCATACGTGCTGGTGGATTTGATGTAAGTCCAGACTCTCCTACTCTTTCTATTCGAAAACTGCGGAAAGAACCGCTAGGGCCAAAAGAAATTCGTTACGCAATGTCTGAAGGTATAGAGTCATTTATGCGATGGGCTGCAAAAGCCGGCCTTACAGTTGGCTTTGTTGGACCGTTTGGTAGCGGAAAAACCACGATTATGGGCTCTTATCTCAGTTGGATACCTGCATCAAAACATGGTGGTTTAATTCAATCTTCAAACGAAATTCAAAGAGTTCATCCTTTTATGAGAAGGCGTCTGACCAGAGAAATCGTAGGTGAACGTGGGCGTCCAATCACAGAAATTGAATTGTTGAAGTTTATGAAACAAGAAATGGTTCAATTTTTAGGTTTAGGTGAGTTTTTGGATGAAGCAGCGCTAACGATGCTTCACATTTTACAACTAGGAATTCAGGCTTGCTTTACATACCATGCGAATGATCCAGATGGAGCCATTCAAAGTTTCATATTTATGATGAACCAAGCACAAGCTGGCTATGATGTAAGGTATTTAATACAGCAGCTAACAAGCCATATGGATTTAATTGTAATTATGGATCGTATGCGCGTTAGAGAAGTTGTTCAATTTACGGGAAATATCGTTGAAAATACATATACGCCTGAATATCAAACATTATTTAAATTTGACATTGAGGAAGAGTCTCGGCATGAGCTGATTGGGAACTGGAGCCGAGATTATAATGTAAAACTAGCTCCGAAGATCCTTAGTAAGGCAAGATTGAACGGTGCATCTCCTCCTCCTGAATTGAGGTTGGCATAACATGTGTTATATCAGGGGGTGTGAAGTTGAATAGATGGTTACTTATTGTTTCGCTGTTGGTATTGTTATGGACATTATATAAATGGACATATGAAAAAATCGATGAATCAGCGTATGACGATTACTCCAATCCGAAGCCGCCATTGTATGTATATTACAACACCAGCGGAATCGGAATTCCTATTCAAATGTACTTTCTTCTATGTGCAATGATAGCATTGGCGATCGGAGCAGGCTTCAATCGTATTATGGACAATTCCATTGCAGCGATTATGTTAACGGGTATTCTAATCTATGCATCTAAACAATTTATCATTATGCGAAGTGTATGGAAAAGCCAAAGGATCGATGCAGATGCCCCTACTTTTCTCTCTGCTTTTAGCAACTATTTTAACACTCTCGATAAACCGCTGGAATCGCTTGGTTTAGCATTGGTTCATGCGGATAAATCTTATCAGCGTACCCTTGATGTTTTGCATAGACGGCTGATAAACGGTGCTGAGGATTACGAAGAAACAGAAAGAGCAAAGCGGTTTTTTAGGAATAGGATTTTACGAAGCTTTCTAGATGACTTTGTTGAAGAGTTGCGAAGCGGTGGATCTTTATCTGTTCGCTTAGATCGACATATTGACAGGACGCAAACGCGGAAAAGGCAGGCGGCCAATCGTAAAATAGAAACATATGCAGGTATTATCATTATTTATGGCGGTATTATCTTCGAGTTTTCTATTGCAGCGTTTATGTTTTTGTTTAAACCGGATCTCTTTGAGTACTTTGTTTATTCACCCCTAGGGAAGATGGCGGTAGTTGTTATTATTGCTGTTACCGGTTTTATGATTTTATCAGCTCAAAGACTTATCTTGCTGTCGGAGGGGTGATGAAATGAAGGACATATTACTCGTTTTTTTGTTTTTGCTTGTACTCGTATTTGTCTTCATGGCGTATCAGAAAATAGCAAAGTTAGCCCTTCCAGGGTTAAGACGTTTGGCGAAGCGAAGCAAAAGCCAGGATGAACCAGAAGATTATCAGAACTTATCTGAACAATATGAGGCTTGGTTGAGAAAAAACCTCCCCCCTGCGCTCTATACGTGGTTGCAAAACTTACTATTTCAAACAGGGCAAGGGTACAACTGGTCTGTAGGAAAAGCAGTTCGAAGTATAGTGATTTCTTTTCTGCTTGGTAGTGTTGTAGCGTTCATAGATATCTTATTGTTCGTTTCATTAAAGTCAGATAAAGCAGTTTTTCTTTTGGTTATAGGGATATTAATTTTTCTTTTTGCTCCCTTTGCCCCCATTTTAAAGTTCAAATCAGAGCGTGAGGACTTCAGAGCAAGGATTATTTATCAAGCGCCTGCCTTTGTAGACATTTTGGAGTCTGAGCTAGTTTACGGGCAAGGAAGCATAGAAAATGCAATTGGCGCGGCCAGAGAGGAATTAGACGGCGAGCTGCAACTTATCATGGATGCTGCTTATAAGGAGTTACTAATCGATCACAACTTAAAGAAGGCAATGGGAATTATTAAGAACCGGATTAATGATAAATTGTTTGATTCCATACTCGTTTCACTGGACCAATATTCGTTGACAACTCGGATCGAAAAGCAAATCAAAGCACTTCATGATTCGGCAAAGAATGAAGTCGATCATATGATTGATAAGCAAACGATTCAGAAGAATCTAACGATTACTATAGTTTCAATAGGAATATTGGTGAATCTAGCTTTAATGGTTGGAGTTCCGCTGATTATGAAGATGTTAGGTGTTCAATTGAGCATTGGGTAATCTTTCTACTAATTTAAGGAGGTGAATAGGATGAAAAAAGCAATGAAAAAATTTGTTAATTATCTTTCTGGTCAAAAAGGCGCTTCTGAGTTGGTTGTCTATGGTTTGCTTGTACTTTTCAGTCTTATCGTTTCTGGCGCAGCTTACGTTGCCATCAATCCAACGATTGATTCTGGCGTAAGCACAGTGACTAGCACTGTAACTGACACATTTACTACTGTATCTGGACTGTAATATGGCTACAAGCATTAGCAGGACAATCACATTGAATTGTCCTGCTTTCTTTTATTTTCAGTAAGGAGTTGGAGCCTTTTGAGAGAATTCGAGCTTACAGGCTATTTTAGGAGCTCTACAACGCATGTTATGGAAGAGAGTAAACAAAGAGTTATCAATTTTCACATTAGAAGTGAGGGTTTTATGAATACTTCGACTCAGAAGTATGAGTCGTTTGAATATCCTTTTGAATCTTGGCTTGAAGAGTTAATTGTTAAAGTAGAGAATATTCCGCGTGGTGCTCTTGTCACGGTGCGTTATAACGAGATTCCAAGAAGAAAGACAATTCATTCGTTGAGGCTGCACTACGTAGTATTAAAAGCAAATTCAATTACAGTTTGGACTACAAAGGTCGAAGAAGCTAAAGGTGGTATGAATCAGGATGAAGGGGAACAAATTGAACTTGGGATGCATTTCGGCGGCTTTGACGTTCCTGGTGAAGGATCAGAGAGGAGTTAGTCAACTCATTGTTTATATAGGATGCGCAGCAATGCTCCTGACATTTTCACTCTTTGGGATGGAAATGACCAGATATATTACCGTTCATAAAGCGTTAATCGATGTTGGTGATACGGTTATGAGAGATGCCATGAAGGTAAATAATGGGCTTACCCCTTCTACAGAGGCATTTGTAGAACAAGTTCTTGTGAATAAAGGAATGGATAGCAGCCGAATTAGTATTACTGGTGCTCTCTCCCCGCAGCCGTTTGGATCCAGAATGGAGGGCCAAATCTCGTATGTATACCGTTTTCCAATATTTAGTGAGGCCTCTTCCCTTTTACCTACTATCACGGTCCAAGATGAAGTGATTTCAAAACGTATCAATGTATTTGCACTGGGGATTGTACGATGAAAAATGTTGGATCATGGTTATGGAAGAATGAACGCGGAGGAGTAGATATTCTTATCTATTTTTTCGTTATTTTTCTTTTAATGATCGGTGCCGGGCTTGCGCTACTTGATCATTGGACGGTTAAAACAATAGATGCGGAAACTACAGAAGTGCTGGATGATCTAAACTTAGACATCTATCAACTGCTGGATGTGAAGTACACTGCGGACACGACAGGTTTTAAGCTCACAGATGATAACGAGGCGTATGATTTGTTTGTGGAGGGCTTGCAAGATCGGCTGCGGCTAACAGCTTCCCTTACACCGGCTGTTGGAAGCGTTGCTCACGGAGCAGTCGAGATAAATCAATTCAAAGTTGTTCATGAAAGTGAAGTCCCCTACTCTGATCAATATGGAAGATCGATGATGTATCCTGGTATTATTGCGGAGATTACTATTCCGATTCGAACACCAATGCTTGGGATCGTAGCAAATAAGAAAATACTAATTACTACAGAAATATATAGGTGATGTTTCCATGTGGGAGTTAATGATTGCAAAAGCAGCTTGGAAAAACAAGAAGATTATTATATATGCCGTTCTAGGGTCGTTTTTATTGACTATGGGGATTGCAATTATGTTTTTCTTGATGGTTACTAGCTCAGGCGGAATATTAAGTCTACGCGGTGGTGGTGAGGAAGATCTTGATATGGATAGCGCCAGCAAGTATATCTTGTATTACGTGTCAGAAGCTAAACTGGAACAAGTTGAAGCCATAAATGTCATGATCTATGATACATACCGTACAGGAAATTTTAATATCAAGGATTTGAAAGTAACAAAGAGGTCTGTAAAATCATCAGTACAATTATTTATTTACTACACGAGAGAAGAATATGATTGCGATAAAACAGATCCAGATACGGGTGAAACTATATCGAAAACTTGCAGGCATGATGTCCGTCATGTGCATACGCTGAGTGAAATGCTAGATAAACTAGCAATCCCACCAGAGGAGTTTGATGAGCGAGACGTTGAAAACCTTAGAGAGATGTATGCGTATTATATTGCAGCACTAACAGGATCTTCAGATAGTGATGGTAGCCACGGTGTTGATGGAGACAACTCCCTCCCTGCTTCTGGATGGCGACCGACTATTCATGACTTTAGCTGGCCTGCACCAAACATATATGTTTTGACAAGCTCGTTTGGGTATCGCATAAATCCAGTAACCGGTGAACTAGGTGAAATGCATGCTGGTCTAGATATCGGTGCGCCAATGGGGACTGATGTTTTAGCGGCTGCTGCTGGCCGAGTCGTTTTCGCAGATTACACAGATTCCGGTGGAAATATTGTTACTATTGATCATGGTAACGGAAAACGAACGAGATATTTGCATTTAAGTAAAATTCTTGTGAGCGTTGGCGATCAAGTGGATCAAAATTCCCTTATTGCTAAATCAGGAAATAGTGGAAGATTAACTACTGGGGCTCACCTTCACTTTGAAATACGGATAAACGATGTTCCGCAAAACCCATTGAATTATTTTCAACCATAGTCATGGGCGGAGAAAAGAAAGGTTTGGGTGTCATAACATGAATTTGTGTGAGAATAGAATAACATTAAATGGCGGCCGTACTGCCCTCCCATGTGGCTGTGAATCAATTTCACAGTTTGGTTTATTTAATTATACTGGTACTAGTGTTCAGCCTATTAAATCTGAGGATGACGGCGAAGATTCAAAAGAGGTAATTCGAATTGAAGTTTGCCCTAGATGTTGCAGAGTAATTGGAGGAGTTGCTACACATGCATTTGTAAGGAATCTCACAAGCACAGAATTTTCAATCCCTTTGTATTTTATGAATTTAGAATGGAATAAAGCGCCTGCTCCAATTGTGGTTGGTCAGGCGCCTATCAGGGACGGTTCTCCAAGCTTCGAAAAATGAAGAACCAATTTAAAAGTAGCATGAACTTATCATTTAAACAAGACGAACTGTTTTGGGTTCGTCTTGTTTATATAATAACATATATTATATACATAATAATGTATATAAAAATTCAACTATTTTAAGATAACTTATAAAGTCAAAAAAAGCCAGAATTATTATCCCCAAAAAAGGTTAAATTTTAGCCGCAAACATCTATTTTGGTTATTTTTGACTAAGACTTTAGTCAGAAAATCCATTCTGACTATTTCTGACTAGTGAAGTTGTATAAAAATAGCCAGAAAATAATTAAATTATGTTAAACAAAATCTAATATATAATAATTAAAGTTAAAATAAGTTAGATTATATCTAACTTAAATTATTTATACTCTATTTTTAGTGTGGTATAGTAGATATATGATGAAATTGAAGAAGAGGTGTAATATAAATTGAGTGATCTTCAACCAACAAATATGCATTCTAAGCTAGAAATAGAGTTTTCTCAGGATAAACTATATCAATTGTGTCAAAATCTTCGTGTTGACGCTGATTTAATTGATCATTTTATGGCTGATTTAAATGAATTTAAGGAATATAAAACTGGGGATATTGAAGAATGGTATTGCGACGAAAAGAAAAAGGCTGATTATTTATGTAATCGATCCACGATGAAGAATTGGTTTCAATCATTGATTAATTATATTGAACCGGATCGACCTAATCGTAATTATCGCCTCAACTATCAAGCTGTTTTTCGATTGCGGATGGCGTTAATACTACGAAGAGAAGATGTAACACTGCAAAAAATTCAAGAATTAGTTGGACTTAAGCCGACTATTTTAAACGAATCAGAGAAATATGATCCTGATCGATATAAACCGTCTGTCTCGATAAATCATGGAGATGCCGGCAGCTCGATGTCTCCTGAAATGATGCTAAAGAAGATCGAAGAGATGGTAGAAGCGAAAGTGAAGGAAATGTTGAGTGAAGCAGCCGCATTACCAAGTGGTGAGAATTTTGAAAAAGAAATAAATGCTTTGAAAGATGAACTAAAAATGTCTAGAGAGGCAAATGAAAGCGCGGCTAAGCAAATTGACACATTGCATACAGAAGTCGAACGTAACAGCCAGGAACAAGTCAAACAGCAGGAAATGATAACAATGCTGTTAGAAATGCATGAATTACAATCCATGGCTGGAGAAATGGATATTGAAGATCAACGAGCAAAGCTGCAGGAGTTGCGGAAAAAGGACCCTGTAGCATACATGAATGCAATGATGGATATTCAAAAGCGAAAGAAAGATACAAAAAAGAGTTGGATACAGAAGTTGTTTGGAAAATAGTGGGGTAATAGCCGCGTTTAATCGCGGCTATTTTTAGGAAGTGATTGTCACTCACAATCACTTATTATAACTATTAATTTTAGGTAAAATATGCATATTTTTATTGATTTTAAGCCTAAATTTTGGTATATTTAATATATACTAATTGTCACTCACAATCAGTATTTGTCACTAATACTAATTGTTACTCACAATAATTATTGCCGCTTTTCTAATTATTACTATATGGAGTGAGTAAGGGAGGTGCTAATTTTGAAAACGGACTACGAACAATCATTGAGCGAACATGATGAAGACATGCCTCTTGTAGTAGGAATTGATGAGATATGCAAAATAGTTTTACGGGAAGAGGTCTTAGATGTTTTTTCAATCATCTTAAAAGATAATGTTGTTTCTAAGATCGATATAACCAAGCGTTTTATGGAGTATATTGGTGATACTCAAGGTAACCCAACTAAATATAGGAGTTTAATTTCAGAGGCTATTGCCAAACTTGAAGGCACTACCTTTGTTGAAAATATACATAATGGCCGTGGCCGATCCTATGAATATCGATTAACCGAGAGAGGTTATGCAGCAGCAAATCTAATTGGCCGAATGATTGAAGACGATCCGCAACTGCTTGAAAGAGTTCGAGCTAAGGTTACACAAAAATTATTGATGGGAGAGGGATAGACAATGAGAAATGAAAAAGAGCGTGAGTTAACTAAGATCGATAGTATTTGGGAGCTGGAGGATTTTATTGCTCAAAAGGAAGCAAAGGCAAGCGAAAGTTATGGATTCATTGGATTAGGGCAAGGCGGATCTAAGATGGTGGATGCTGTTGCCGGCATTCGAAATCCTAGGACAGGAGATCCCGAATACCCTACCATGATTATTAATAGTAATCTAGGCGATATGGGCACGCTGCGAAATGTACCCAGGACACATCAAAAAGGTTTAAAGGGATTCGAGAATGGAGTAGGTAAGCGTCCTGAAGTGGGCAGACAGGCTATGGAAGAGAACGGTGCTGAGATTTTTGAGGATATCATGCGCATTTTCTCTAAATGCAGCAAAATTTACTTGTGCGTTAGTCTTGGCGGGGGAACAGGTACTGGGGCAGTTAACCTGATGGTAGAAGCCATAGCACAAGGATTAGGTATCCCAGTAGCGGTTATTGCTTCTTTGCCGAGACCAAACGAAATTGAAAGTAAAAATGCTTTCAATGCTCTTGCAGAATTAACAACAAAAACAAACTTGATTTCGGACGAGCAGGGCAATGAATACCGATTGTTGGATGAGATTGTTCTCTTAGATAATGAAAAAATTGTAAGTGATCATCGAGAAGATCCAGAAGCTCCGGATTTAACATGGGATTACTACAGTAACTATAAAGTAGCCAGTATCATACACGAATGGAATGTTGTAACGAGCCTTGAAAGTGATATTACACTTGATGCAGCCGATGTAAGCACAAACGTAAAATCAACTGGTAGCATTATTACATACGCTAAACGTAAGATTGATCTTGATAAAGAAGCTAGGACAGAAGAAGATTTTGTGAATCAAGTTCTCAGTACATACAAAGGGAAGAATGTGCTTGCTAATGGATTTGACTATAACCGTGATTTACGTAGCATGGCTATTTGTGTAGTGCTGCCGCGTGGCCGCGCAAAGGATTATAATCAAGATACTTTAGAGCTACTTAGAAGTCGCTTAAACGAGGAATTACCGGACGTTAGCTTTTATATCGGATTTGCTACATGGGGATCTTCTAAAAACGCAATCATTTATACGATGGCAGCTCTAGCAGGTTTGCCGATCCGAGCCATAAATCTTAAAGAGGAAGCAGAAGAACTTATGCGCAAGCGCGTAGAGCGTGAGCGACAAGCCAGTGGTATGAATCTTGGGGGACCGATTAAAGACTCCTCAGCAGCAGCCACAACGCGCAGAGCGGGTGGAGGGAATCCATTTGCTAAAGCTCCAGCGACTTCTCAACAACAAGATTCAGGAACAACCACAGGTGGATCTAATGAGGCACCTAAAGCTCAGAATAACTTCTTTCTAAACCGTAAATAGTTAATTGCTCTTATAGAGAATTCATCATATGTTATCCACACAAAAAAGCATCAATGAGCGTTGTAAGTTGTGCTCATAGATGCTTTTTTTGTGGGTAACTATTTTAAAAAGAGAAATTGTGGATATTTTTTTGGAAAAAGAAGGACTTCTGAAAAGTTTGTCGAATATGTAATATATGCTAAAAACGAAAAAAGAGCCCTGGCAGGCCCTTTGTTCGGAAGCAAGAATCCTCTTGCTTCGATCACGCATGGTACACCACTACCAGGCGCAATGTAATTTAAATGTTGATACTTATAAGTATACGACATTTGTTTTGAAATTCCTTCTATCCTAAGTAACTATTTTTTAGGAAATTAGTAGGAGAGTTCGAAAATTTACATGCGTATGATGGTGGGTATTATGCCCCTGTCATGCGCATTTTTTGGTTTTAGAGGGGGAAATAATCTCTCTCAAAAGAAAAAATCCCGATCACCGTTCCAGCGGTATCGAGATGACTTTCTAGCATTTAGTTGTCGGGTTGGGTAAGGATCGAGTTGCTTTGTTCAAGTAGAGTTCCAGCTCTAGATTGAACAACTTTTACAAACAAAACTTAAAACTAATCAACATTAGCTTCTCTTCCGTTTTAAAAAACGGAAATCGAGAGGTCGCTTTCCTTTTGCCTAATTTTTTAAAAATTAGCGCAAGAAGGTCTGGTTTTTTGCTGCCAAAATCAGCTTTACCTTTTTTATATAAACAAATTATAACACATGTTATTTTTTCGTTCAACGGGCGACAAACGTTAATTCGACATAAATACTTCTTTTTCGACAAATAAAGACAAAACTTCCTATATAAATTTCCAATTTTTATACTATCTTAATGAAGGGTGATTTGAATTTATGTCCCAGGCACTAGCACGTCCTATACAAAATGAGTTCTCTTGGCCCGTATTTCATTATAAGACGGATATGGTTGCGACTAATCAGGATCTACAGCCCATGCAGCTCTCCGAAATCATGCAGTTTATTTTTCATGGACGCCTTACTCCGGTTGCAAAAAAAGCATTCCAAGCGAAGGGGTACTATAATGCATTCCAGCCTGGTTGGATTCATGTGGGCAAAGACAAGAAGGATCTGGCTGATCAGCGTGATACAAAATTCGTTAGAACATACGATACGTTCTTGAAATGCGCGACAAATGGTTATGACTACATGACATTTGCCACATTTAATACAAAAGCCCGGAAACATTGGGATAGAAATCGTAAGAACATTAACAGTGCTCATGCTTTTGTTATTGATATCGATAGTAAGTCGTGGCCTTTAGAAGACATAGTGACTCACAGTGAGTCATTGTGTGTAACACCTTCATTTATTAACGAGACAACACGTGGTTATCATGTGTGGTTTGTGCTGGAAAAGGACGTTGTTGGGCCACACAAAAACAAAGAGAGCTTGACCAGAGCCGGTGAATACTACAATGACATTAATAAGTTTCTAGTAGAAGCTTTTTCTAAGAGATTCCCGACAGCCGAAGGCGGTACAGATAACTTAATCGGAGCTGAACGGTACATTCGTATTCCAAAGAATGTAGTGTTTTTTAGTGGTATTAAGTACTCTATCAATCAGTTTTCCCAAATTAAAAGACAAACAAACGGGGCTAATAAAAAGGTTTCAGTTACGGTAAAAGTAGCAACAAAGCAACAAAAAAACAAAAACATGTATATTCCTTTTGCTGCACTGAAAAAAGACCCTGCTTACTCGGTGTTATTTTCTATGCAGCCAGATCCAGGGCAACGTAGAAAGACAGCATTTACAATTGCACTTACATATTATGCACTCAATGTTACTTACAATGACGCACTATCACTCATAGTTGGTTGGTATGAAGGACTGGAGACTAAAGACTCTGGCCACGCATTTACTTGGAAACAAGTTGAACGCCAAGTATCGGACGCATACTCAGGAAATTTTGGTGGTCCTGATCCACGGCATGTCTTTGCTCTGACCGGTATTAAGCCATCGCTGTATTTTACTCGTAAAAAATTAATGGAAGAACGTAAGTATAGTACACCAGCTCAATGGACTGCGTGCTTTTTAGAGTTGCTTTCAAAGAACGGAGGCCAATGGGAGATATCCAATCGACAGCTGTGTGAGGTTCTTGATCTTAATAGTAGAGCCATGTTAGACAAGATTATTACTGAGCTTATTAATAATGGGGTTATTGAAAAGAATGTTATTGGCCGCGGCAAAGCAGCGACTACTATTTACCGTTTGCTTGATAGAAGTGAAATTAGTCCGAAAGATAAAGAGACGAACAAAATCGTCCCTTTATTTGGCCGTCGTTATAGTTCTCAAAATCAAGGAATTGTTCGTCATGTAATGACCCTTAAACGTATAGAATCTTTAAAAAGTATTCTAGGGAAGGAGGGAGGGAATGCTCTTGTGGGTAACTCTGGGGAGAGAGCTGGCCTTGTTGATCCACCTGATTCTTCTTGATAGCGTTGTGAATAACTATACGTAGGAGGGAATAATTATAATTCAAGGGCGGGGGGTGGTTCCCCTGAAATACGTAGATATTTAGTACTAATTTCTGTATATAATTTCTTGTCGAATATGGGAAAATAGTGTAAAATAGATCCTATAGACCTATTCGCTTTAATGATTTATTTATGGCTTAAATAATACTTTATTAAGGTTTTTTAAATACTTCTTAAAGAGTGGGCTCCGACCCCCGCCCCCGCTATAGTATTCTTCGAAGAAACCCTTATACAGCAATACTTCTGGGGCCGTTCCACAACATCAACTCGCGCCTCTCCACTACGTTATAATGCGCGAGTTGATGTTGTGGAACTAGAGAAATATATGCGACGTACGCACAGAAGAAAGAAAGAGATAGGGCGGGGGCGGTGGTCGGTGGTCGGTGTGGGTTGGAGGGTATGGTTAGTGTTTGTGGTGTAGTTGAGTTGTTGTGTGTTTGAGTGTGTGTATGATGAATGTGTATGTATAGAGTAGATGTGAAAGTGAGTGAGTTAAGAGTGTAGAAAGTAGTAGAGAGTTGAGATGAGGATAGAGGGAGTTGAAAGAGTTAAGAGAGATGAGAGAAGGTAATGAGATGAGGGAGATGAGAGATAGTAGAGAGGTGATGATTGGAAAAAGATAAAAGATGAATGATGGGTTAAAGAATTATAGAGAGTGAGTTTGGTGAAATGGGGTATGAGATTTGATTGGAAAAGATATGTGGATTGTTGGAATGGTATAGATGATGAGTTGGTGGATGGGAAGTGTGGTTTGGTTGATGAAGGATATGGATGTTGGAAAGTGAGATGAAGAGTTTAGTAGTTGAGTGAGATGAGCTGATGGGTGTGTAATATGGATTGGACGATAAAGGATATGGCTGCTGGAAAGTGAGATTGAAGAGTTTAGTAGTTGAGTGAGATGAGCTGATGGGAGTGAGTATGGATTGGATGATGAAGGATATGTCTGTTGGGAAAGTGAGATTTGAATGTTGGTTGTTGGGATGTAATTGAGTGATGAGACGATTAAGAGTGTTTGGATGAGCCGGGAAGATGCTATGAGCTGCTTTGAGGGAAATTGAATGAGCGGTTGATATGATCAGCTAGGTTGTAGTTGTAAGAGGTTGGAAATGCGTAGAGCTAAGATTAGAAGGTGTAAACCGAGTTGTAGTATGAATGGAAGAGGAGGATAAAAGTTGAGATACCATTTGTTTAAGCCGTTAAGGAAGCCTGGCGTTCGATATAAGATGTTGGTTCATAATGATCATGTAATGAATTATTTCGAAGATGAAACGATGATAAGCGAAATTTTAGAAGTTTTAAGAAGGCCGTGGTATAGAAGGTTGATTAAGTGGCCGAGATTTGCTTGGGAAATTGAAGCAAGCGATACTGAGGTTTTGTATTTCTTCTGGGCTCCGAGCGAATCTGTAGGAGAAGAGATCAGGAAGAAAATTTTAGGTAAGCACCCGAGTATGGAGATAACACGTGTTATGGCAGAAGCGGTTGATTTTTCGGAATCCAATTTTGTTGCTGCAAGTCGATTGAAACTTGATCGGGATTATCCAGTTCCTATTAAAAGTTTCTTTAATGAAATTATTGATACGCAGTCAGCTTTAGTAAATGCGGTAAGTGATCTGAAGCCTGGTCAAAAATGTTTGATCCAGATCGTCATGCAGCCAGCATTAAAATATCAGAACCGTTTTGACAAGGCGCTTGAAATCGTTAAAAGCTGGGATGAAGTTGATGACTTTAAAAAGAGGGAATTATTTGAGAATGCAATTTATGCAAAGCAGACAAAGTTATTAGCTGATTGCGGTCTGAGAATTATGATTGGCGGAAAAGGGAAACAAGATGCTCGTCAGCTGCTTGCTGAAATTTCTCGGAGTTTCGGACAATTTACAAGCGAAGCGCTAAATGGTTTTGTGCCAGTTGAAAGATGGATGAACATAAAACCGCTTTTGCTTTTTGATATCAAGCATCGTTTGTTTCCGATGATGCGTAGTAAGAATAAACGTCTGATTTTAAATATTGAAGAGTTGTCTGGGATCGTTAGGTTGCCGTCCAATAAAGTTGAGTTAGCAAAAGTAACTAGGTTGCGAATGAAAGCTATAGAGGCACCGCCGCCGGTACAAGAAGCTTCACGGAAAGTTCTGGCAGATGGCCAAGGAGCTAGATTTGTTCATTTGGGGACAAATACGTTTCGGATGAAGACGTCTAACATCTATCTGGATCTACATAATTTGAGTAACCACTTAGAGGTACTAGGTGGTACAGGTGTTGGTAAAACCAATTTCTTGGTAAGTCTTTTTTTAGAAATATGTGAACTGCGGAGAAAAGGTTTGCGATGCGGATTTTTTCTTATAGATCCGTTAGGCGGTTTAGCCCAGGAGTTGGGAACGAATATTCCGGAGGATTTACTTCACTTAGTAAATTACGTTCAACCAGATCCGATGGCAGATAGACATTTTCCATTTAATCTATATGATGTTGATTTTCCTTCACCAAAGGATAGTATTGCAAAAAATGTTTATGATTCGATAGCTCGTATTTGGCCCGATAATGTTGGTCCAAGGGTTGAGAATAACTTTTCATTTGGGGGAATAGCGCTCCAGCATTTTGGTGAAGCCAGCATTATTAATCTAGACAAGCTTTTGAGAAATCCTGCATATGCCCTTACCGTCGCTCAGTTTATTAAACGTCAAAAAGATTTTGAGCAAAAGGATGTTATCTACGAGTATCTTGCTAAAATAGCTGTTTTGTCATCTTCGAAGAAGCCGGCCGATGTACGGATGAAAGCAGACTTAACAGATTCAACTTTAAATAAGCTTTCAAATTTCAGTTTGTCTCCTTTGTTTCATGCTTCATTCGGTGCAGCAACGTCTGGGTTTCGATGGCTTGAAAGTATGAATAATGGGCTGCTCAATATTTTGGATTTATCACTATTGAAGAACGACCAGCAAAAGAAAATGTATGGTTCACTAGCTTTAACAATGAATCAACAAGCAGCTGTAACAAGAAATTCTGTTGATGATCTCGATCTTTATTTGTTATCAGCGGATGAGTACCACATGTTTATTGAAACCAATGAAAAAGTAGTTAAAGAAATGGCGGATACGACAAGGCAGAAAAAAGTGCCTTTAGTGATGGCTTCGCAAGGTATTGTAACACAACTTGAAAAATCGGTAGCTGATGCCGTGGCGCGGAATTTTGGAACCCATATTGCCTTTCGCTTGAACCATCCAGCTGATGCAGAGTTCTTGGAAAAGCAATTCAATAATCCTAATTTATCAGGACGTGATTTTCAGAATACTCCTGAGAACTATGCTTATGCACGTTTGAGTCAGGGGCGAAGCACGAGCTTACCATTTTCTTTATTAACGAATGCACCAAAGCATAAAGATGCTGATCCAGATGTTATTAAAAAATTGGTGGCTATGACAATCGACAGAGCTATGGTTCGGGAGCTGGAAGCAAGGAACAATAAGCAACGACCAATGGTATCGAGCGAAGGTAAAGATGAAGAAACGAACGATGATGCCATTGAAGTTTCCGAAGAGTTAACAAACGCGAAAAAGGTTGTAGCAGCTGCAGCCGAGACAGAGGCAAGTGCAATTCAAGACGGAGAGCGTGACCAAAACGATAGTGAAGAAGATGAAGAAATTATTATTACGGATACGGACATTTCTGATAGCGATGTAGAAGATGAGGATGAAGAGGGTGAGGGTTATAGTAGCATAATTTCACTCGAACAAGAGGATAAGGACGTTGATCAATCGGAGAACATACTGCATGCCGATCCAGAAATTGAAGTTAAAGATGAGAGTCAAAAAGTAGGGCAAAAGTCTGATCATAAAATACAAAATGAGACTTTAGAATTAGAAAAAAATGCTATAATCGACAAGGAAGAAAATGGTTCGACAAAACCTACTGTTGATGAAGCTGCTGATGACGTTGAATTCATCGTTAACTTCAAAGCATTTGGAAAGGAAGGAAGTACACAAGAAACAGCCGTAAAATCGGATCAAGGAAAGGGTAAGGGTAAAAATGGCTGGAATTTCGGAAAGCAAGGTAGTTCAGCTGAATGAACGTGATTATTCAATGCTGAGAGATATTTACGAATTCTACTATTCAGATTTTGAGTGTGCAAAGAAGCGATTCTATTACCATTCAAAAACAGAAACAATCGCGAGAGCTACTTATAACAAAAGAATGCGTGCTCTTCGAGATGCTGATTATGTGGCTGCCGTTCCGTTTTTTTCTAATCGTAGATCAGGTGTAAAAGGTCATTCGAATTATGCCTACACGCTTACGAAAAAAGGGCTTCGAGCAATGGCGGACTACTGGGATGTTGAACTGGATTGGGACGTTGGAAGGAAAGACAGGAAGGATTTGTTTATCATTCATCACCTTAATGTTTATCTTTATGCCTGCTTATATCGTGAGCAGATTGAAGAAGGGACGTTACATGATTATGTCGGTGAGCTGTCCGGAAAATACCAAATACCAGGAGTAAACACACTTTTAAATCAGCCAAATAAAGATAAAGAAATTTTGAAAGACTTTCTTAAACCTGATGCAATTCTTTTTTGGCGCTACGGTAGTTGGACAGTTCCATGGCTTGTAGAGTATGAGAGGAATTCACGGCAATCTAAGAATCTTGTTTTGAATAAGCTACAGAATCATGCTGAGTATGCCAGTCAGGGTTATTACCGTCATCATAATATTATGAAAGAAAATGATGTGAATGTTCCTCCAGTGTTTTTAATTTATTGCGAAAGTGAGGAGGGCATCAAATTTCGCATTGATCGGATTACGGAAAACAGCATAGGGTTTTACAACAGAGAAGATGGTAGAGGATATGGAGATGTCCTGGTAGCTATTCAAAGTGATGTAGAGAAGTATCCGCTGGCACCAGTTTACAAACGTCTATCCAGCGAACCGGTTACATTGGAGCAAATTAATTTTATTCAGTGCTTCATGGCAGAAGCCATAAAACAAAAAATTGGGGATCTTCCATTCTCAAAATTACCTGTACCGGCTTATCGAGCGTCAAGGTTGAAATTGAGATTCGATGGAATAATTAGCTTGGTTCATAATAACATCCATGCATCCTATATCGTGAGATATTTCCCAAAAGAGAAGCTTAGCAAGACCATTTATGATGAGATTCAATTGCTTGTTGAGGTAACAAGTGAAGGGAAGTTATCAGATCATTATGACTTAGCAAAGTCCTTTGCAAGTGAGAATATACCAAGATTGTTAATTATTGTGGATACCATGGAACAGGAAAACGACTTACTTAAAATCATTTCTTCCGTAAGCTTTTCAGATCAAATAGGTGAGGTTTTTATATCGCGTAGGGAACTGGTAGGACGAGACCCATATGGAGCTCATTGGTTGCTTCCAAATGAAGATGGTCGCGTGACGCCCTACTAAATTTATAACATGTGTTATATGAAGGGAGGTGAAGAGATGAAACTTGATAAGCGTTCAGAGAGCAGCAAAGGTTCAAAATTTATGTTCCCAATCATCGGAAGTATTGCGATCTTAAGTTTGGCATTTTGGTATTTTCATGGAAAGGGATATCTAAACTTTGAGGTGACTGAAGAGAGGCTGTCTGGGCATAATGCAGGGTTTTTTAGAATCGTGAGAGATCATGGGTGGTTCGCAGCAATTATTTTTGTGGCTGTTATGTTTCTTGCGGTCGCTGGTCATATTTATGCTACTGAACGCAAGAGAAAGGCGGATGATTTTATATTGGATCTACAAAGAAAAAATCGTAAGTCCTAACAAAATGTAAGAGTAGGTGGTGGAATTTTTGGCAGCACTGGGTTTTAAGTCATTAAAGTTAAAAGGCGGCAGTAAAATACGACCACCTGGGCAGTCACAGAAGGTTAAGTCGAAACGAGCTCAAAAGTATATTCTTTGGGTAATTTTAGGGTTTATTATGCTTCGGGGCATTGTTTCGATTATTTATCCGCAAAACCAAGTAGAAGCTATCAATAAGGTTCCGGAAGTTATGAGTGATGCAGCTCAGGGATTTGCTCAAGCATTTGCTGAAGCGTACTATACTTTTGATTATTCTAATGCAGAAAAGTTTAATGAAAACATTGCCCCATATGTAAGCAAGTCTTTGCTAAGTGAATCTGTGGGTCGCGATCTTCGAGCTAATCGAGCAAATTACAAAGGGTTACGAACCATTGCTTGGTCTGTAAAACAAACAGATGAAACCCATGCGGATATTGTTGTACGAGTTGAAGTTCAAGAGCAAAAAGAGGCTGACAAAAACGGGCCTATAGCGTTGGCAATTCGTTTTTTGCAAGTTCCAGTAGCATGGAACGGACAGGGTTACTACGTCTATGATTACCCTACCGTGTTACCTATGCAAAGTAAAGCAGATGGTGAAATTGCTACTTCAATTTCAACAACAGTAACAGATGGGATCAAAAAAACGATTACCGCAACTCTAGAAGATTTCTTCAAAGCTTATGCTAATCAAGAACCTTCTCAGCTCAAATATTTTATGGCTGATGGGAAAGAAATTAATGGGTATGCCGGCACTTTTACTTATGAAGGCATTAAAGAAATTCAGGTTATCGATAAGAGTAATGTAGATTCTAAAGATACTGCTCCAGTTGAACTAGTAAAAGCTTTTACAAAAACAGCTTGGAAAGATACAAACGGTGTCGCACAGATTCAACACTTAACAATTACTCTAAAGTACTCACAAGATCGTTGGTATATTTCAAACATTGAAGGAGGATATAAACAATGACATTCATTGAGCATTCAACTCAGCTAGCAGAAGGTGTAATGTATTTAGCAGACGGACCAGGTACAGCAATTAGAAAGTATTTGGAGGAGCAGGTTTTAGATTTAGCACTAGGTTTAATCGTCGTTTTTGTTTTGGTATTCTTGTGGAAACGTGAAGTTATGAATTTAATCTGGTTTCTTATTCTTGCTGGCGTTGTCTTATTCGTTGTTGCGACACCGGATGCATTTAAAGATTTCATTACTGGCATGATTAAGTCAATGCTTGGTGTTAAGTAGGTGGTTGCATGAAAGAAGAATCTGCTCCAATTCGGATTCTCACGTATAAACGGGTTTGGAAAATTGAGCGAACATTGTACAAGCTAGACAAAATAAAGCTGCCAAGACCCATAACCATATGGCAGGTTCTCTATTTCATTATTGCTTTCCTTGTTGTTCTCGTAATCGATAAGAAGACTTTCTTATTAGGATGGATGCCAGGGATGTTGCGTTATATTTTTCTTCCCGGGGGAATTGCCTTTTATTTATCAAAGGTTAAGCATGACGGTAGAGCACCGCATCGATGGATTGTTATTCAAATCAAATACTATTTGAGCCCTATGTACTATAACCGCTATCAGGGAAGTACTCATGTGGGGAGTAAACAACGTTATGATGGTTCTTGCACTTTTCGCGAAATGTACTCAAAAGAAAATTAGTTTTAAGGGACGGTTTTCTAAACTTCGAAAGGGGGATTTCAGTGGAATTTCCTATAGCCTATTTTGAGGACAACATTATTTTCACACCAGACAAAAAATGTTGGGCAGCCTTTGAATCGATTGGATTCCAGTATGATTATAAATCCACCGACACAAAAAAATCTTTGTATCAACGCTTGCTTGGTTTCTTCTGGAATATGGAGCGCTCTGTAAGATTAATGTTACTTCCAGAAGTATACACGTTTCATGAACACTTTGAACGCTTAAAGGCCCGGGCTTCTGGGCCGTTCGTTCCTTATGCCATGTGGCACGCCGATGAAACGAAAAAATTTTTAGAGGAGGCACTTGGTAAAGAGGGAACAAAGTACAAACTTTATGTGATGGTGAACATAGACGCAGATGTTTCACTTATTGACTCCGTGAAGAATATTAAGAATAAACTCTTTGGTTCTTTTAAAGATACTCTAAATAAAGTGGAGCGAATTGCGGATGTTGCCGGCCTTGAATTAGCTGAGACTGACGTGAAAGTGCTTAAAGATACCGAAGAGCGAGTGCGTAATCGGATGAGTGAATTTCTGCCCATGCGAAAGCTAAAAGAAAAAAATATTGAGTGGATGATTCGCCGCAACTTTTGGAAAGGAATCTCCCAGCCACCGCAGCGTTTTTTGTGGCAGGATGAAATTCCAGATAACGAACGGCCTGATGGGGAAGCTATCGCGGTTAAGACGGGACGTGCATTAAAAGATATCACAGATGCTGTCCAAGCAGAACGAAGCCGACTATCCAAAAAGCTTACTGAGCTGGATGGTGCTATGCAGGTGCAAATTGCTGCTTTTGAGCAGGAGCTTATATCTGCAAGGGATCTTAAAAATGCACGTAAACGTGTTGATGATGAGCGAAACCAAATTGAAGAGGATTTAGAATCTATAAGAAAAGGTACGCATCCACTTGTAAAAAGTAACAAGAAAATGATTCGACCTAGACTTGCTGAATATCTTAATCTAGCTGAAGGTGATATCGATTTAAAGCACAATCGGAGAATGGTTAAAACTTCACAGCTTGTAGGTAATGAGATTGTATCCAGTTTTTCGGCATACTTGACTATAGCCGAGTTGCCAGATCATTTTTATATTCCGGGAAATGAGTATTTATACAAGCTAAACGATCTAGATTTTCCTGTAGGCGTTTCTATCTATTTAGAACCTATTGGGAACGATGATGTAAAGCAAAAAGTACGAATGAAAAAAATGGACATTGACGACCAATCCAATCATACCGGTAGTGCTGGTGTAGATCTTCCCATATCCCTAATGGAAGCTCGTAGCGAAGCTCTTCTACTAGAAAAAGATCTGGATGATAATAAGTTTCCGATGTTTGATGCCAGCTTTGTATTTGAAGTTGTCGCGCCTACAGAAAAGGAACTATTAGAACGTGTAGATGCTATTCGCGACTATTATAAGGGTATGCATATGCATTTAGTTAACCCTGCAGGTGATCAATGGCAATTGTTCAACGAGTTTATGCCAGCTGGACCTAGATTATGTTCAGCGGATTATGTACATCGTATATCTCCTCATGCAATGGCAGCATCTATGATTGCAGCAACAAAGCGTTTGGGAGATGATGAAGGTCATTTTATCGGATCAACCGGAATTCTTAATCACCCTGTATTTTTTGATCCATCCAAGGCACCATTGAGAGATAGAAGTGGATCAGGAGCCTTTATTGGAACGCTAGGTGGAGGGAAGTCCTATACGGCTAACTTCTTATGCTATCTGCTTACTGTCTACGGTGCAAAAACTCTGATCTTTGATCCAAAAGGAGATCGGGGAGATTGGAAGGATTACTTACACGAATTCGGAGACGATTTGGAAATCGTTAATTTGTCTACGAGAGAAGAAGATTACGGAAAACTTGATCCATGGGGGTTCTTGCCAAATCCTGAAGAGGCTGGTGGAGCCTCAATTAACCAACTTGCCTTTATTGCTGGAATTGGACCGAGGGATGAAGAATTTGTATTTTTATCAGAGGCCGTGGAGTTAGTTAAAACCTTAAAGGATGGACGTCGCTCCCAAATGGCTGTTGTAGAGGCTATTGACCGCATGCCTGAAGAGGCCGCTAAGAAGTTGGCTCGTATGTACAGATCATTTAGTAAGCTCCCTTTTGCCAAGCTTATTTTCCATGATGGTAGTTTAAATACGATTAGCTTAAAGAATCGTGTTACCATTTTACAAATTTCAGGAATGGATTTACCGGATCATGGTGAAGAGCCCACGGGGCCATCTCAAATTATGTCTGTTGCTCTCATGATGTCCATTTGTGTATTCGCTACTCGCTTTTGTGAAGAGGATACTAATGAATTCACGGTCGTTATTATGGATGAATTTTGGGCACTTTCTGGTACTAGGGCTGGGAAACGTCTTGTTGAGCGCTTAATTCGTACAGGACGTTCATTCAATGCCGCTGTGTTTATCATTACGCAAAATGCCAATGACCTCTTGGATGAGAAAATTAAGAATAATCTAGGATTTAAATTTGTATTTAGGTCCGGTGACTCCGATGAAGTTGTAAATGTCCTTAAATTTCTTGATCTAGAAGCAACGGATGAGAACGTGGCCATGATCAAGCACATTCAAAATGGACGACCTTTGTTCTCTGATCTGGACGGTCACTGTGGTATTGTAGACATTCTTACTATTTTCGAACATGTACATCTAGCATTCAAGACAACACCAGGCGGGAAGAAGGCGTCTTAATGAAAGAAAGACTTAGGATAGCCCTATCTTTTATTTTGTTAGCAGCCGTCTTAATTTTCAGCCCTGTCAATTCTGTACATGCGCAAGAAGATATTATTGGAGATATGATTCCGACAGTCCAAAGCGGTGTAAACGCCATTTATGATGATTACAACATGTGGAATTATACTCTTGATACAGATTCAGGAATGTTCGATCCGGTAACTCCAGCTGTAAACATTGTATTAAGTGCTATCTTTCTAATATTGGTTTTAATTGTGCGAATGGCGATTATGTTATTGCAGCAAGCTTTTACACTCGACATCATGAGTTATATTTCAAATTCGGTGGCTGATCTTATAAATGCCATAAAAAGTGTTGTTTGGGATCCTTTAATAACGACTGCTTTAGTATTAACTGGTCTTTATATGATCTATAACGCTGGTTTTGCTGCGAAGCGTACAAAGAGTTGGAATCAGCTCTTTGTGACTGTGCTGAACATTGCAATTGCAATTACATTTTTCACGTATCCTGCTCAAATTCTTAATGGGTTTAATACCATTTCGAAGGAGACCAGCGCTTCTATTTTAAGCGGAGTTATGCCAATGTATCAGGGAAATGTCAATTCCATTGAAGATGCTGTGGTTGTTTCGGGTAACTCTTTATGGGACCATATGGTTAATTATCCATGGTACTATATGCAGTTCGGAAAGATATCGGAAGGAAAGGACAAGGCTGCTGGCTTCCTTAGTCTAGATCCGGGAAATAAAGACCGAGAAAAAATGACCAGTGTCGAAGCCAAAAGTAACTGGTTAATGACACCCGCGGGACTCTATACAGCAAGGCTTGTTTTCTTGATCTTAACCATTGTTTATGATCTCATCGTCGTTCTGGTCATACTTATTATGGCCATGGCTATGCTTATCGCGCAGTTTGTGCCATTAGTTCTTCTTTCCATCGCCGCTTGCATTATGATTGTTTCCCTTATCCCTGGGTTTGGTTTTCGGATCATACAGAAATGGCTTGAAAGAGTCGTTGGCGCTATATTCTATAAAGTTCTTATAAGTATATTGTTATCAATTATGCTAGTGGTTACCGAAACATTTTTCCGAATATTCGATTCCCTATTCCTAATCAATATGATCGTACAAATTATTGTTGTTTTAGCACTCGTCATGGAGAAGGATCGGATCATTGGGATGTTTTCCGGTATCATGCGCGGTGGCGATCATGTAGCAGAAGTGGCAAATCAAAAGTCTAACTATCTCGGAAAAATGGTCAATGCTGGTATGGCTGCCGCAAATCTTTATTCTGGTGGAACAATAGGAGCTGCACGAATGGCAGCTGGTTATGGTTTAAACGGAGCGATGGGCGCGACGACAACGGCAGGTATGTTGATGAAAGCCGGGAAACGCTTCAGTGAACTTCAAACTAGGAAAAAAGTAAGTCCTTATGTTGATAATTACTTGAATTACAAGTATCAAACCGAGAAGGTTGATGCAGAACAACAAGCTCAGGCAACGGGGAGCCCCGTACAATATAGTGATTTTGTTCATTCTGTGAATGCCAATATGGAGAAAGGTTTGCCGTTATATAACCTTGATCAACGTGAGAGAGCCGTCGATGAGCTTTATAGTGTGAGGAAACAAGGCGGTAAAGTTGAACGTATTTATAATCCGGTTGGCATTAGTACGAAAGATCCACAGGAATATGCAAAGCAAGCTTCAAGATACCATCAAAGAATTAAAGAACGTAGAAATAAATTTGATTCGGCTAGAGATGAACGAATGAACATTATCAGGCAGGCTGAGGCTATGCCTGCGCAGGGTTTTGAGGATCGACCTATCAACTTATCCGAGCAAGCTAGAAACGTTCAGCAAGCCAACGCAGAGGCTTTACGTTCGCATCGATTGCACTTACATGATGATGATGAGAATGATGGCAACGGTGGCGGTGGCGGTGGCATTGCAAGAAAACCGTTCATGGATGAAGCCTACGCTCAGAGAAAACGTGAGCAGGCAGCTGAATTAGCTGTTCCAAGAACTCCGGAGCTTGAGAATCTTCAATTGTCTGATCGTCAGCGTGAAATCATCGAGAAAACAAGGGCACTTCAAGCACAGCAAGCCGCGAATCCAGAAACTACTGGCCCTACAAAAAGTAGTTTAGTTGATACTGAAAAGGCAGCTAGAGCAGCGACTTTGACTCAGCGCGGAAATCCAACAGATAAACCAAAGGTATCACAATCAAAAGTTTCAGCTCCTAAGATACCTGATACGCCTGAAGAGGCACAGTATAAGCAAGAAGTTAACGGAATAATCAGAGATGCAAGTAAAGCAAGAGCTGAAGCTCAAATACTAAATGGAGTACCAGCTACTCCAGAACTACAAAATTTATATTCTCAGAGAGATAGTTTACGAGGCGAAATCAAGCAATTGCGATTTGCTGAGAATGTCGATATGAGAAAAATTGGTGATATGGAAGGCGATTTGAATCGAGTTAATGTTCAGATTAGATCATTAGAAGAAACTGCGGCTACTGCTAGTTTCGCAACTGATATTACCCCACCTACAGCTAGTAACAACATTTCTGTAGCGGCGCCAGCACAACAGCAAGAAATCGTTGAGATTATTCCTCCTAAAGCTAGAGGAAGAGTTGCTGGATCAGCCAGGGCACTACAGCAAGAAATCATTGATGTTACTCCTATAACTAGAAGCAATGATTCTTCACCAGCTCCGATACCACATCAAGAAATCATTTCTCAAGTTCGGATGGAATCTGTAGGTGTGAAGCCTGCTATGTATGTTAGTTCTGTTAAACAAGAAAAGCAAGAAGCATACGCTAATCTTCAGTCTCTTAAAATGTACCAAAAAGCTCAAAGCACAGGAACACAGTTACCGGAAGTCATTCAAAAACGTGCTGAAACAATTCTATCTAGTGGCATGACATTAGAACAAGCAATTCCTATGGCGGAAATGAAACATCAACAAATTGTAACAAAAGCAGAAGTTGCTTCAAGTGAATTTAATCTTGCTACAAAACGGTTTGTGGAAGTCCCAGTTTCAATGGGTCAATCTCAAGCTCTGAGTAAAATAGAAGTAAAGAGTTATGATCAGTCCCATTCAGAGATAATGAGGATGCCGATAGAAGAGGTTAGATTAGATCGGAAAGCTGACGAAGCGTTAAGACAATCCGTTGTGAATGACTGGAATTCTCATCAAGATGTGAGCGGTTATACGCCAGGACAATACGTATCCGCGCTAAAAGAAGCAGCTAAACAAGCATTTAACGCGAAAGAAGAGGCATATCGGAAAGTTGGACTTGAAGCAAAAGATCAAGAACCTCAATTAAGAGATCGTGCCGTTCGTCTGGATGCCATTTTCAGAGACTATTCGTTACGTCGAGATATTGCATCTGAAATGTTTGGGATACAGAAAAAGTCATTTAAAAAGGAGGAGTAATTCACCATGTCTGATCGTATTGGCAATTATATAACCCTTTTAGATAACGAGGATGTCAAAACCGTATTTTCAATCGTGTGGGAATCAGAGCACAAAGGGAAGAGTTACATTTTCTTACATAAAGTGAACTTTCCTGATGAGTTAGTGTTTCCGCTTGAAATTGTGTCGTTGGATGATCATGAGATATTTGAGGAAGTGGAAGACGTTGCATTATGGCATGAACTGGCCGTCTTATACGAAACAGAGCTGGAGTTAGTGGTAAAAGAAAGTACAGTAACAGAATAAATACAGAAAGAGTAGGGGAGAGGCATCTGCATCTCCCTACTCTTTTTTATAACACGTGTTATTACTTATTAATATTTTATTTAAATGGACAGTAGTCAATAGTTAACTGGAAGATATAGACAGTACCTATACTCTTCTTTATAATTGTAAAAAACGGTCACGAGGAGAAGTGTAACATGATGAAGACCTTATACATCGATGAACTTATTAGCTCAATTAGCGAATGGAATGAAACCAGCTTTAGTGGGATGGAGAAAGAGTTTGAAGGTTACATTCAACTGCTTTTAATTCAACTTGGGCAAGATCCGAGTAATTTTAAAGGAAAAGATACGACATATGTGATACAAGCATTACGTGATCGATTGGTTGAACTTACTCGTAAAGAGGGCTTCTTTGAGGAATTTCTAGTTGCCTCTGCAATTCATTACATTGATAACCTTCTGCTGGATATGATGGTCAAACGATCTGATCAAATTAGATTAAATCAGCATTTAGTTAATGATCCAAAGGCTGCTGTTGTTATGAAGAGTGATTTTATTGAACAAACCAAAGAAAAAATAGAGTGGTTAGGAAGCTCTGAATTTACCAGATTTCTAGAAGTAATATCCGATGAGTGGGATAACGTCAAGTCTAAGTATTTTTCACGTAGAAACAAGCGGGAGTTGGAGCGTAAATCGATGGAATTTTTCAATGATAATAAATGATGTATGCTAGAAGTTTTTAAGTGACAGGTCAATTAATTCAATGAATATTATAATTTTATCATTAACCCGGCCCGGGATCTAGGCCGGGTTAACTTCATTTTCTATGGCTGTCTATTAAAAAAAAGGCAAAAAAGTTTGTGTAATTGTATATAATATTATATGCAAAAGAACTAATTTATGTTATATTATATATAGGAAGTCAACCACAACTAATTGAAAGGTAGAATGCACTATGATGACGCCAAGAGAGAGAAAAGAAATGAGAGCAGAAATAAAACTACTGGAGTGTAATGTAAGAGATGCGGAGGCCGACTTGGACTTTAAACTTGCAGAAGCGCTAGAACGCCAAGCTGCTGAACTCAGATTGGAACTGAGTGGGAGTTAACTCCCACTCTTCTCTCATTCTAAATAAAAAGAGGTTGATATTATATGCGGACTTGGCTTGAGATGGTTAAAGATGTTATAACCAAAGATATCGTTGAAGTAATTCGTGTGGATGTGGATGTTTGGAAAGATGAAGAGGTACCTGATTTTCAATACAAAACTGAGGCAGATGAAGTCGGTTACTTTTGCATAATGCCTGTGCCTTATGAAAATCGTCATGAGCTTGCAGTCATGTACTGGTCCGGGTATTGTTGGGAGTACTACGATATGTTGCCGGCAGTGTAGATAAAAAAAGGGGGGCAGCGCGGCTGCTCCAAACAAAGTGCGGATAATTAAGTGGCTCTCAATAAGAGAGTCATTATTTTTTATTATAGAGATAGAGATGGCGTGAGTATTTGTATATAATTTTATTTACAATTTAACTAAATTGTGATATTATACGTATAAGATATAAAACAACAACAAGCAAGAAAATTATTATTACGAGAGTGAATAATAATAATACAAATATTGCAAGTACTTTCCTGTGTAAGCGATAGAAGATGTCACTGGATCACTATAGGCGGGACAATATTTTCTAACATAGTTCTAATAGCTTAATTTTGTCCTTTTGTTTGTAATTTTATTGACGGATTTACCATATGTTTTTTATAATCTACTAGAGATAGTATGTTAACGTTTTGTTTCCCTATTCCTAAATGAGAGGTTTTGATTTTATGGACACATGCAACACTTGTAAGGAAGGTAAGCTATCCCTGACTAGAATTAACGAAGAGTATAATATACCAGGTGTTGTGCGTGTTAATCGTAAAAAAGTTGAAGTTGATCGGACGTGCGTTGTAGAAAATATACTTGCTTTGAAGTGCGACAACTGTGGTGAAGTCACTCCAACTGCTGAAGGTATTAAACATATTGATCAAGAAAAACTTGCATTTGCAAACAATGGGCTAAATCATCGTTTGGATGAATATACCAAGGTCAACACTTACGAAGAATGGGCAGGAAAATGGGGCGATAAATGGGGTGAACCAAAAACGCGGATGGATATGTTCCAGATGGTAAGTAAGACAAATGTAACCGGCACGAGCATGAGTTTGGAAAACGCGTTCAAATGGGCTAGTTTACTAAATAGGCCGTTCACAGAAGTTTTTATTTTTAGGCAGATTATTGAAAAAGAAGGCAAATTTTATTTGTCAAAAGATCATGTCAAATAAATAATTGGGCTATTTTAATTCTTTGAAAAGAAAGGAGGATTAGGATTCTTATGGACCGAAAGCATTACAAAAAAAAGGAAATTGCAGGCAAGCTTTATTCAGAGTCTACAAGAGAAGGTTTTAAGCTCGAAGCGATGTACGGAGAAATGTTTGATCAGCTTAAGGATCATTACGAGAAAGATAAAACTGAGCTCTTAAGGGAATGGATTAAACGGGAGTGGAAAAAAGCTTTTGGTACGAAAAAGCTTAAAGTTGGCGACAAAACGATTTACTTCCTTGAAGATGAGGATGTAAAGGCCGTAAAAGGATTAGTTCGTGATTATCAATCACAAGGATTAATTATGGATAATCAAATGGTGGAATATGTGACGGTTAAATATAATGGCGTTTTGATTGAAGATTAACCTTTATAAAGGTTTTTCTTTTGAAATCTCATATGATTTACGTATAATATTATGACGTACTTAAATGGCTTCTGAAAGACTATTTTTTTAGAAGTACGTAACTCTTAGTTATGCGGAATAAGGCTCCATAGGATGCGTTTTGTTCGTCTGGTGAGATGTTAAGGGTGGAGGCTTGCGTATTGGAAATCACTGATAAGGGTTTAAGTGAAAAGTTGATTCAAGAAGAAGGTAGGAATGATCTAAAGGAACGTTACCGCAGCATGCTTGATGATGTTTTTAAAGCTGGTGGAATCCTGGCTAAGCTTTCTGATCGATATGAGCCGCGGCAGCCGCAGATCGATATGGCAACTAATTTATCCATCGTTCTTGAAGCTGGAGATGCAGGTGGAGATCCCATTCAACATGGCATGATTGAGGCCGGCACTGGTACTGGAAAAACATTCGGTTACTTATTCGCCGCAGCCTTATACACTAGGATTTTTAATAAACGTGTGGTTATAAGCACCTTTACGACAAGCTTGCAAAATCAGATCATTCATGAGGCACTTCCACTTGTTCAAGATGTACTCAAAGAACTAGATCTTACCTTGACTTACGAGCTGGCTAAAGGTCGGGGACATTACATATGCAAAAGACGACTAGATGAATATTATCGATACGCTTTAGAAAATGGTTCTCCATATTTGAAACAGTTAGACGATATTCGAGATCAATTAGACAATATGTGGATTGGCGATCGTTCTGAAATTCCTTTTACAGTAGAGCAAGAAGTGTGGGAAGAGATCCAAGGAAAGACAGATGATTGTTTATCAGAGAATAGTCCTTTTCATGGCGAGTGCTTTATACAAGGTGCGCGGAATCGGCTGAAGGTATCGGATATTATTGTGACCAATCATGCTATGTTTTTTACTGATTTTAGTTTGAAGCAAAAGGGTATGTACGGGATGTTTCCAGATTATCATGCTGTTGTATTTGATGAAGGACACCGCATCGAGGATGTGTTCTCTAAGTATTTTCAGAAAAAGGCATCTGTCCGCGTAATGGAAAATCTGTTTGATCGAGTTTTACAAAAGCGAAGCCAATGGGCCAAAGAGGTCATCGATGAAGAGATGGAGAAAGACATTCTGGCCATAAAAGCAAAAATGATGAAGCGTGCAGTTTCCGTCTTTTCTCAAATTACAAAGCGGATGAAGCAGCTTAAGAAGGAAAAACAAATTGACAGCTTCAATGAATTATTAAAAGAGCCACTAATCGAAAAAAGTCCATTCGATGAGGGGCTAAATGAGTTTGCAGCGTACTTTCAAGGAGTTTTATCAACGAGCCCAAGTATCCCCATGATCCAGCGCGGACTGGAGAATCAAATAGAAACCATTGAACGTCTCCGGTTGGATTTTGATCATTTACTATTTAATCGTGATCGAGCAAATTGGGCAAATTGGATTGATGTTCGAGTGGGCAATACTGAGCTAGAGAGGGAGGAGCTTCCAGCTGATACGGAAGCTAATCAGACGACTCTAACGGCAGCCCCCATAGTTGCAAGCACTGTCTTACAATCTTCATTGTTTAAAGAGAAAGTTGTCATTATGACTTCGGCCACGTTGACGACTTCGGGCAATTTTGATTTTGTGGCGGGAAGGTTAGGCATGAAGAAATTTCAGGGTTACCAAGTGGGGAGTCCGTTTGATTTTAAACGGCAGCTTGATATCATTGTCCCAGCTGATGCACCGTTACCTAAGAATACGAAAGAACATTTTGCTTATACAGTTAATGCCGTAAAGAGGATCGTTACTCATGGTCAAGGAAGGACATTCGTTTTATTTACCAACTATTTTCAGATGAAGCAAATGGCCGATGAGATGCAGCCATGGTTTGACAAAGAAGGTTTTACTGCTTTTGTACAGGCTCGAAATTCGGATCGTGACTCTATGCTCAAACAGTTTAAGGATGGAGAAAAAACCGTTTTGTTCGGAGCTGAATCGTTTTGGGAAGGTATCGACGTTCCTGGTGACGACCTGATGTTTGTTATCATCCCGAAGCTGCCATTTCCTGTTCCAACGGATCCACTTGTCAAAGCACGTTGTATGAAGCTTGAAGAAACGGGTTTAGATCCTTTTGAAAAATTTATGATTCCATCTTGTATTCTGAAATTGAAGCAAGGCGTCGGCCGGACCATTCGCACGATCCATGATCGAGGGGCGGTCATTTTGTTAGATCCCAGAGTTATTCGTTATCAGTTTGGAGAGGCTATTTTAAAAAGTCTTCCTGCAGGTTCTTTCTCTACTAATTTACGTGATATTTTAAAAGTGCCGGTTCCTTGATTTGGATGAGGTGTTACTATCAGCTTAGCGCGAATTTGATATAATCCAAAAGAAAGAGAGGAGCGATGGGCATGGACTGGGGCTGGTGGTGGTAATTTTTTGAATATAACGATTAAAATAGAGGGAGAGCATTTTGAAAAAGATCAAGAGATTCTTCATTGCATGGAACCTTATTCTGTTTTTTACAATCGTTATCGCTGCTTACTTAGTTGATCTAGATTACAAAATTTCTGATGTTGTCTTTAATGATAATGACTTGCCACTAAACAAATACATAATAATAGCTTTTCTTGCTGTCCCTTATCTGTTCGCTGCTATCATAGCTTGTATCGCAACTTCTGCTTTACTGTTTGTAATTATCCGTATTTGGTTGAGTGATGCAAAAATGAAATATAAAATTATAGCCTATGCAGCAATTGTTTTAATAATTTCTTGGGGAGTGATTCACCAGGAATTTCACCTTCTAGATTTGGAAGACATTAAATTAGTTGTAAAATGAATGCGACGAATATGGAGCGTGTGGGGCATGTATAAGCAGCAACAACGTGTTGAATGACATTCTAGCAATGATGTTAGAAGCTGGAGTGATTGAAGACAACAACCGAGAACAAAGTATATTACAAATTGAAGGTTATTGTTACGGGTGTGAACTTCATTCAGCATTAACATTTTTGATAATAAAGGAGAACATAGATGCGAGAAGTTTCTGTAAATCATGCATGGGCGTGCTTCTAGAAGTCATGAGGGCATCATAGAGGTGTGGCTGGAAAAGATCGGGAATTTGAGTGAAGTATCATTTTGAATAAACTTGTCCGTCAGGAGGGGAACGCGAATGAAGGCTGAAAAGCTACTCGAAAAATTAGAAGCCTATGAACAATCTGCGTATAACGGCGGATTCGGTTCGATTGGCTATCCGATATCGGAGAAGGGTTCAAATTCTATGTGCGTGATTGCGTAGAACATGGTAAGCCAATCACGATATCAGGATTTGTAAAACGTATAGAGAACATGGCTGCTGAAAAGGTCATGTACGTCGATGAATAAAGTGTCCGATAGGGGGAATGAATATGTGGTTTAGAAAACGAGTGAAAAAAGAATATCCTAATATTGATGGGCTTAATTTAAAGTTGCTTCCAGAAGATGTAGTTTGGCACATATCTAAAATTACTCAAAGTCATAATATTGGCGAAATTAGTGCTAGGGAAGCAATGAAACGAGTTTCGTATCTTATAGGTTGGGCAGAAGATAAGTTGAGAGAATCGAATAAGGGACAAGATAAATAAGGAGCGTTTCTATGGAGATTATTGTGCTTTGCCCTAAATGTCTTAGTTCCAAATGGTCAGTTCTTCTTGGGTTCGATGGGCAATGTTCGGGATGTGGAGAATGGTCAAAAATGCAAGATTGCCTGTATGAATTTAAACTCGGAGAAGGTAACGGTAATTTTCCTCAAGTACCAAAATGAATACGAATGTTCATAGCAAAACCCGAACATTAAATGCAATTTAAACAGAATGGGGTAAAACCCGAACATTAAAACTTTGGGAGGTTTGTTTCAATGTCATTAAGTCCGTGGGGTTACCTAGCAGAGGTTGAGTCTGAAATCGAAGATACGAGGTGTACAATGTGGTCGAAACGATAAAAGTTAAATTTTTGCGTGTGATTGATGTTGTTTTACAAGACGAAGACCTTTCGGATGATGAACGTGCAACGTCGTTTACATTTTGTGAGTGTATGAAATGTCACTGGATATTTATTGGAGACTGTCAGAGGTTCGGCTACGGCTATCCATACGAAGGTGTGCAGATTCCTAATTTTTGCCCTATGTGTGGCGGTAAATTCGACGGCGTTTTAGAAACATAATGAATAACTTTGTACTTGGAGGATGAGCTGAAGTTGTATAAGATTTTTGATTATTTCATACTGTTTTTCGTTTTTATAGGTACTGTAATAGTTTGGTTTCAACCCACTATTTTAAGTGAACATCTTATGAAATATGAGACTTTCAGTGTATCGTTATTTTTAAGAATTTTGCTACAAGTATTTCTTTTTTATTTATTCTACAGGGCATTTCAACCTTTAAGGAAATCACGTCTTAAAGTACGTAAATGAATAGGGTGGTTACGTGGTACTTGAAATACTCTTCTCGCTTGGATTCACGCTTTTTATTGCATTAATAAGTTCGAAGAAGTTCTTGGAAATTGTAAAGAAGAAGTAACATTTTTAATAGGCGGTGTAGTTGTGAATTTGTGGCATAAATTCTGGTATGGTTATCATTTTTGGCGTTCGAAAAATACATATACTTTTAGGCAAGTAGCTTACCACTATGATAAATATGTCTACCACAGAGAAATATTGAAACGATCTGAAGTATCAAAATGAAAAGGCGATGTTCGAAGTGAAAATTACCAATAAGGACATAAAGAAAATGCTTATCGAAGGTAAAGAAGTTATCTTCCAAGAGGAACGAGAAAAGCGTAGGCAAATACGGATGGTATGGCGAACAAGTTTACAGTCCTCAAAAATGAAGACATTGTGAACGGTCTATCTTACGAAGGGCAAGTAGAACTAACTGAAATTACAAAAGCGATTAATTTGCATCGTGCTATTTCAGGGAAATGTCCGAATACGTACTTGGTCGTCAATACTGACGAACCATATGCCGACGAAGTGATCGAGATTTTGAAGCGTCACGGACATTGGGGCTAACGGAAAATCATGAATATCGAATTATGGGGAATGGGAACGGTCTATGTTTCATTATTGTGGGGAAATATTCGAGTCATTAAAAGGCGGTAGCAGATTTCTCTTATTCTTGCATTACGATATGACAGTTCCTTTATCATCTGCAATCAACGACATTAGGGTGCGCACTTACGACACATAATTCCCAAAAATATTGCCCGTGGGGCTATCTTGGCAGGTGCGGTGGCACCCCACCTTCGCTAGCGGCTTCGATTTAAATTTGATGAATATTCTGAATAACGAAGGACATGAAGGCCACTCCTACTCAGGGATGGCCCAATAAAAATAACATGTGTTATATATTTGTATATAATATTATTTACAATATAACAAATTAATGATATAATTAGATCATAAGTTCAATAGAAGAAGAGAAGAAGAGAAGAAGAGAAGGAAGAAAGGCAGTGATTATCGATCGATGGCAAATAAAACTCTTGAGAATTTATACCAGATCGAGCGTAATATTGCGCTAGGAAATTTGCTCCGAGGTTCATATTCCGTAGATAAAGCAGTTGGCCATTTAGCAGCAAAATCAGGGTTCATGGACATTGTTAAGGAGATTCACGAAGATATAGTACGGTTACAAAATGATGCTAGAAAGGAGGTGAAAACTATATGAAAAAAGTATTTCAAACAATTCCTTGGTTCCTGTCTTATACTCTTTCGTTGATGATCCTAGTCAATACGGAAGCGTGGGGGATGGTGAGTGCGCTAATCGTACTTGGTTGCTTGTCTGGAGTTATCTACTGCTACTTGGATGCTCAAAAAGAATTACGTGCAAAGGCCGAGACAAACCTAGAGCGCAAAGAACACGTTCAGCTTATGTCTTACAATGGGATGCATTTTCCAGAACAACAAAAAGAAAAGCCTACCATCGCGTCGAAACGAATTGGGTAGACTTTTCAGCTAAAGTATTAAATTGATTGGTGGAGCCGTTTGCAGCGGCTTCACTTTTTTGTTACTCGAATGCTTAAATTATACCATATTAGCAGGTGAAAATATAGGTTGTTTTCATCCCTCTTTCAATATAAGATCTGTCCTTTTTGGGTTCTTGAACCTAAAACCGATTTGGTTGTCTTGTTGGTGGCGTTTTGGCTTGCGCTCCAAGCTTATCATGACGCAGCTCAAATGCCAGGCCAAGCCCGTCCTTCGGTCGGGTGAAATAATGATAAGCCCGCCGCTGACTTGCGCCAGCTGTCAGGGCTTCTCATTATTTCAGCCTGGCATTGTTCGCTTGCGTCATGATGCGCTTTTCCGCGCAAGCCAAAACGAAGCAAAGGTCGGTGTTCGCACATGGAGGTAATTAGTGTACTTGGAGAACAGTTAATGAAATTAAACAAGAGCTTAGCTTGTTAGATTCAGAGCAACATTTATTACGATTTCTGAAATTCCCTGTTGGCATCGAAGGACTTACATTTCGTTTGGAAGGAAACAGTTACATAGTGGATAGTGTGGATTGGGAAGATGAGGAGATTCCATTGCTTAGTATTATACGTACCGAGGCTGCCGATGCTTGGGACGATGATGGAGATTTAGCTGATACTTACGGTGATGAGAAGAAGATCCCGGAATCCGTCTCAGGCTACTACACGGGAGATGATGGACGTCCTTATCATGAATATCAGTCAGATTTTAGTAATCATAGCGAGTGGGACTTTTCACCGGGAGGAAGGTATGCATGGAATATTGAGGGTTTTGAAAATGGGGAGCTGATTGGCTATTACTGGTTTCCTTTGACAACTCTGATCGATGTTTTAAACGGAGAGAATAGTGACTAAAAGAGTCGCTGCGCGCCCCTTCACGGTAGGAACATCCGTGAAGGGGTTCTTTCTTCCCTTCGGTCAGAAATGGTAGCGAATTGCCTTGCAATTCGCCTTGATGTATTTCAAGTGCTGCGTGGATTTTCATTGCATATGGGGCTGGATCACTCGTATTTCGATCCGCTAGATTAAAATTTGTTCGGCGGCGTTTTGCCTTGCAATCCAAGCTTACCATGCCGCAGCTCCAATGCAAGGCAAACCCTCCCGTTGGTCGGGGGTGCAAACATAAAAATCCGCTACGCTGCCAGACGCCAGCTTGCAGAATTTTTCTGTTTGCACCGCCTGGCATTTTCGCTTGCTTGCATGGTCCGCTTGGCTTGCAAGGCAAAACGAAGAAGAGTGAGGCGGTTAACAATGGAAAAAGTGGTCGATGTTCAGTCTGTTCAACAAATTCAAGCACATGAGTGCCCGAGCTGTAAACGTCCAATGAAGTTAATTGAGATGGGAAGTACTTATATCTATATTTGCGATGAGTGCCCGAATGTCATGTTTGAGTATCGTGAGTCGAAAGATATCGCTGAATTGGTTCGTTATTTACTGGGGAGTTATCCAGATAGTTACGCTGAGCTCGTCAAAGGGCTTGTAGACGCTCAACAAGCTGTCGTGCCACGTTTGAAGTCCTATGACATGACCTTTGTATTATCGGGTGCTTACACACTTGTGTTTCGCGTAGAGGCTACGGATCAAGCAGATGCTGAATTGCGTGCGATCGAAGAGTTGAAGACTGCAGGAATTTATCGCGAAGACTGTGTGCTAATGGAGATATTTGCGGTCTGATAGAAAGGGACTGCCCGACACGGAAACGTCTTCCGTGTCGGGTTTCTGACCCTTCAGGTCAGAAATGGTAGCGAATTGCCGTTGCAATTCGCCTTGAATTTTTTTAAGGGCGGCGGCTACGCTGAATACGGTGCCGGCACGTTGCGCCGTCACTCGTATTCCGCTCCGCCGCGAGTGCTTCGGACAAGCCCGCGGCTGCCTACTACGCAGCCACAGGCTTGTCCTACGCTCTCTACGATTGAGGGGGGGTGTTTCCCTATTCCTATTTGTTCATGCGTTTTAAAACCGATTTAAAAGATCCGGTTGTTAAGGTGGGGCGAAAATCAGAGAGGTGATTCCTCTCCGTTTCTCATCCGTTACCAGAAGGAGCAGGAAGCCCCTAGAGGGCTTATCCTTCTTCTTCGGTGCTGTTATTGAACGTGATGCCTAGAATGTGATCAGCGGCTTTCTGGGCTTGTGAGGATGCTTGTATTATTAGTTGTTTATCATCCTTTAATCGTTTTAGCCAATAATCAATATAGGCGGCGCTATTCTCAATTGTGCCGTTTATTATTCCAGACATCCCGCAAAGCATTGCGGAGCACATTTCAGCTATCAATTCTTCTTTTGAATATCTTTGACTTCCGTATTTATCAAAATTCACGATACCTTCGCGATTTAACCGCTTTTGGTGTCCTGTGCTATGTGCCATCTCATGAAACATTGCTGAATAGTATTCATGAATATTTTCAAAGTCACATTTAGGAGGCATACTGAGTAAATCCAGTTCTGGGTAATATACTGCTTCATCTGCTTTTTCTATGTACTTTGGAGCGCCTACATACCCATCTATAATCTTTTCTGCTTCTTCAATTGGATCATGTTCAAAAAATTCCGCTTCTTTTCTTCGACTTGTTAGCCCTGTGCATTGAGTGTTTATTTCCCAAACCTGACTAATTTTCATGAACATTATTTTTATTTTTTTCTTTTTCTCTGGGTTTTCTTCATCCTCTATTTCAATTCTTTTCCAAAAAACAACTTTTTGATGTTTTTCGTTTTTCTTTATTCTACCGCCTGCATCATTGATTTGTTTGAACGTCGCATATTCTCCCGGCTCAAGTAACCAAACGTTGATGCCTCTATATGGTCTTTGTGTAATGTAATTTACAGCGCCTCCACGATTGACCCAAGGTTTTCGCCATGGAACAACCCCCGTTTCAAGTTGTTCAATCATTCGCTGAGTAATCAATTCATAGATGGCATTCGACATTTTTTCTTTCAATCCCTTCACTAGTTGTTTTCTTAACTCTTAATAAGATTATACCATTTCTACAATCATTTGTATATAACATTACATACTAAACAACTAAATTTATTTTGCTGATTTGTACGTAATATTATATACAAATGATTTAATTCATGTTATAATGAAATTAAGAAATTCGAAGGAGTGGTGAGGGAAATGAAATACAAAGTAACGTTCACATGCTGTGCTTTCGGAATTTGGCGAACAGCGACAAAAGAATTATACGCTCATGAGATCGAGGAGCTAAATTCTTCGCCTCTAATATGTATTGATGAAATGGTTCCAATGGAACCTGCTGAAGTATAACACATGTTATAAAAAAGGTATTCGCTTCCGAGCGGAGTACGCCACGACCCCGAAAGGGCGAGCGACCAGGACGCCGAAAGGCTACGCCAAGACGAAGCGAAGAACCTTGTACCTATAAACCCACTTTTGAAAGGATTGATTAATATGATTAAAACTTATGCTAATTGGACTGGAAGCTTGAACGAGTACCTGCAAGTCGGTGATCTGGTAGATGAAGAAATGTTCGATCATTTCCTAAACCTTCTGCCCCCTGCATGTTGGACCGCTAATCTACTACAGATGGGTGAACCATTTAACCATGTTTGCGGGCGTCCGACTTTCGCAACATTAAAGAAAACACCAGAAGGGTGGGCGTTTGCCGGAAATTGCTTCTGTGGTGATTCTGAAAACCCACTAATAGCACTGAGGAAGTTGGAGTAATTACATATTCTCAAAATGGGGGGATAGGATATCCCCCCCATTATTAATTAGCTTGGAGGTGCGCAAAATGAAAAAATTTTATTATGTCCCACAAATTAGTATTTGTAAATGTGGCAAGCATTTTCAGTCATTTGTAACCATTTCAAGCCCTGTACGTTCTTTAGTACAGGATTCGCCCTGCACCGAGGAGTGTTATATGAGTCTGTATTCCAATGAGATTCTAAAAGAGTGTGAAATGGACAACGGACCCTACGGAGGCGCTTTTGGTTCATGGAGCGAGTTTGAAAAAATGGTTCTATAACCAGATTAAATAGCGCGTTGCCCCGGTGGATCCGGGCGGCGCTGCTGTTTAAAAAGAAATTCGCTTTTTAAACAGCAGCGCGCAATGAACTGCACCCCATTTGTTAGACACCACTAACAATGGAGGTGCAGTTTTTTTGTCTAATTTCAGTTTAGATGAGAAATTGAAGGCCATTCAAAGGTATCAGAATGGTACTGAAGGAGTCAAAAGTATTGCAAAATCATTAGGGATAAATCATGAAGTTTTACGTATGTGGATTAGGCAATACGAATATCACGGGATAAGAGCTTTTGAAAAGAGCTATACAGCTTACACCGCGTCATTTAAACTAGACGTACTCAACTACATGAATGAGTATGGGACGTCTCCAAATGAAGCTGCTGTCATCTTCAAAATTTCCTCTCCAGGGATTATTAGAAAATGGCGCAATCAATTTAATGAAGATGGAAAGGACGCCCTGAAATCAAAGAAAAAGGGGCGTTCACTCATGACAACTAACAAAGAAAATATTGCAAAGAAACAAGAACCTACGGAGGGTTCAGTCGAAGCTCTAAAAGCTGAAATAGAACGTTTGAAGATGGAAAACGCCTATTTAAAAAAGTTGAATGCCTTAGTTCAAAACAAGGAAAAATCACCAAACAAGACAAAGCACAAGTAGTCTATGAATTAAGGCATGAATTCCCGGTGGTTACATTACTAGCGTTCGCTGCCATCCCCCGTAGCACATTCTATTACTGGGTAAAGCAGTTCAACAAACCCGATCTAGACGCAGACCTTAAACTCCTTATTCAATCCATTTACGAGGAGCATCAGGGCCGTTATGGCTATCGTCGTATCCGTGATGAACTATTGAATCGGAGAGAACAAGTTAATCATAAAAAAGTGCAGCGTATCATGAAAGAATTAGGCTTGAAATCAGTAGTACGTATGAAGAAATATCGCTCGTATAAAGGAACAGTAGGTAAAATTGCACCTAACGTTCTCGGCCGTAATTTTAAAGCGGAAAAACCAAATGAGAAATGGGTTACCGATATTACAGAATTTAAATTGTTTGGAGAAAAGCTGTATGTATCACCTGTTTTGGACTTGTTTAACGGTGAAATTATCACGTACACAGTAGGGTCCCGCCCTACCTATTCCTTAGTCTCCGAGATGCTAAATAAGGCCTTTAAACGCTTATCTGAAGAGGACGAACTCCTCCTGCATTCGGATCAAGGCTGGCACTACCAGATGAAGCAGTATCAACATGCTTTGAAGAAACAAGGAATTAGTCAGAGCATGTCACGCAAAGGAAATTGTTACGATAATGCAGTAATGGAGAACTTCTTTGGCATTATGAAGTCGGAGTTTCTATATCTTAATGAGTTTGAAAGTGTAGATCACTTCAAGCAAGAACTAGCACGATACATAGATTATTACAATCACAAACGTATCAAATCAAAACTAAAAGGCATGAGCCCGGTACAGTACCGAGCTCATGCCCAACAGGTTGCATAAAACATTTGTCTAACTTTAAGGGGTCACTTCACATCCGCTTGGCTGCCTTTGACAGCCAAGCGGATGATATTTGTTTTGAGCCAGGTCCGCGGCATTTCCGCTGCATACGGCGCCGGCACACTGCGCCGACACTCGTATTCCGCTCCATCGCCGCTCCGAGCTGAAGCTGGCCCGCGGCTGCATACTACGCAGCCGCAGGCCAGCTTTAGACACGTTCGTCGTTCCCCGAGGATTTAAAACAGAAAACCTTTAAAACCGACTTAAAAGCATGGTTTCAAAGGGGGCATCTTAAAAAGACAAAAAAGAGAGGTTCATTAACCTCTCCGTTTGTGGTGTATGTTCCCTTATTTTGTTAACTTTGCTCTTTCGAGCAAGGTATCAATTCCAGTCCCGCAGAGTTCAGCGACTACTCGATCAATTAATACCTTTTCCTGCTTGCTTGCATTTTTATATAGTTTAAAAAACTCAATGCCCTTTTGTTTATTCTCCTTTGGATCGTCAGCTAGGACAGCCGCTTTAAACTCCTCAATGAATTGTTCCTTTGTGGTTTTTTGTGTTCCATTTTGTTCCATCATGATCAGTTCTCCTTAATTGAATTATTTGAGTATACCTAATTATAGCATTTTTAAAAGCGTTTGTACATAAAATTATATACAAAATAGCAAAATAAACTTAGTAATTTGTATATAATTATATATACAAACGAATGTAGAAATGTTATAATATTATCAAGAGGTTAAGAGAAGCGGAGGCGAACAAAATGAAGTTCTTTAAGAAAAAAATGAAAGTTGAGATTACTATCATCGTTTGTAAATCCTGCGATGGTCATATGCCGAGTAACCAAGTTTCGAAAGATGGTCACTGTTGGATTTGCATAGCATAGAGAGCGGAATGGGCTAGCCCATTTATAAAAAAAAGGTATTCGCTTCCGAGCGGAGTACGCCACGACCCCGAAAGGGAGAGCGACCAAGACGCCGAGAAGGCTACGCCAAGACGAAGCGAAGAACCTTGTATCTACCACATTCTTAGGAGGTTGTTAGTATGAAAACAGTAAATAATCTTGCAATGTTAAATGTTCGTGTTGGTCTAATCGGTGAGGACTTGCTGAGAGGTAAGGAGTCCGAAGTAAATCATTCTTTCGAAACCCTTGTTAATAAAGGGATTCTGAACAAGGTTTATGAGTTCGTGGATGGTAGCGAACACAATATTCTTTACAGAGTCAACCTTAGCCCTGAGTTAGCTAGGGAATTAAAATTTGAGATTGAATTGGAATACATCCGCACTGGATGTTTCCACATTCTCAATTATTGGGCAGGACATGCCGTACTTAAGGATTTCGTAAGAGACCTTATACCCGCGGCTTAAACTTCACAGCCAATGGGGGAGAATTCCCCCACTGGCACAATTAAAAATTCTAGGGGGATTGTGATTGCATGAAAACTAACGTCAAAGCCTATGCGCTGAAAACTGTACAGCTTAAAACAGAGATTTCTTCTGATAGCGATATTTCAAAGATCGTCAACACATGGCTAGAAGATAACCAGTGCATTGATAATCAAGAGATAACCATTATTTCCATTGATTATCAAACTATTTGGCAACCATGTATGGGCTATATAACCTTTGCCCATATTGCCTATACACTACAAGCCGAAGGTATTTAGTTTTCCTTATTCCTAGATTTACTTTAAGGATCGGTAAAAATTTCTTAGGAGGTATGCAAAGTGAATAAAAACATCTGGTGTCAAGGTCGTAAGGGTGTATTGTACTTTATTACTAAAAAGAAAGAGAAAGCAAAACGTATAGCAAAACTTCTTCATGGTCGTAGAGCTAGTGTTGTTATTGTAGAGAACAAGCATAGAATTATTGTCAAATTACATTGTTAAAACCCAAGCCGCAGGCATTCGACCCCTTCGGGGGTTGGGCTTGGGACAGATGATAAATAATAGGAGATGTTAAAAGCATGCTCAATATAACAAGCGGATCAATCATCACCAGTCAGCAAGGTACGAGATTCCTAGTAACATTAGCAACCAATAACAAATCAATACACCTTATTAATATGGATGCAGATTTTACTCTACTGGATGTCTCTTTTGAGAGGGTGGAGGAAGTTAGGGATTTTATTGATATTGCGAAAGTCACCACTAAAGACATGACCATTTTGTCATTTCTAGAAGCATACAATCCTGATAATTAATAGCGATAACATTATCCAAGTCGCCGTAAATGGGGAGATCACAATTTTGAGAGGAAAGGCGATAATACCATATTTTTTAAACTAACGTATATAATATTATATACAAAAGTACGTTTCTATGTTATAATATTATTATCACATAGCGAACAGGGGTAATAATCAATGACAACTACTACTTTAACAAAAGTAACAAAAAAAGAAGTTACCGCAAACAAGGTAAAGAGCTATATGAAAGAATGGATGAATTGTACGGGCATTGTAAAGGTTACCGACTCAGATTTATCTTTTCACAAATTTACAGCAAAAGATAAACAAGGAGTGGCGCAAACATACAGAGCGCAGAAGGCCGCTGAAAGTGACGGATATTGTAACATCTTTATTCAAGAATCCAACGAATGGCAATGGTGTGATGCACTTCAATTATAAGGGTTTTAGTTGACTTAAATCTTTTGGGGAGCTTACCGCTCCCCTCATACAAAAGAATGGAGCTGCTTAGAATGAAAGAAACGGATAACGTAAAAACGATGGAGTTTATTGGGAAAGATTTCTGGGACAGACCCGTTTATAAGTGTATTAAAATGGGAGCTTGTGGAAGGATGTATCACTGGGCAAGAGAGATACACCTAATCTGTATAGCTCCAGTAACAATGAGTTCGACGGCGAGCCTAGTTCGCCTATCAAGGATGATCTGGTTGTGGTCTACAAGACCAAGTACGAAGAGAGCCCATATAGGGATAATTACATGATGCTAAGTAGGCTAAAAACTGACTGTGAATACTATCTTGGGTATGGATACAGGAACAAGAACCGTTTGTGTGGCGATAGCGTGGAGGAACATATTAAGGCAATGAAGAATCTTCACAATTCCTTCCCTGAAGGTCAGAAGCCAGAATGGTTGACGTACGAGGGCATTCTTGACTTTGAAAAACAAATGAAAGAGTGAGCGGATAAAGGTTCTTTTTCGTGAATAATTCAAATAAAGAAAATATTTTAAAGCACCCACTCAGGGTGCTTTTTTAAAACCGATTTTAAGGGATTAGTTTTAAAAGGGGAGGGGTTTGGTTATAACATGTGTTATAGCAAATTTTGAAAAATAAAGTTTCTAGTTACGTTTGTAACCCCTTTACATATGTGAGTGGATATGATATATTATATGTGTGGGGATCACCTGCTTAACCCATTGGGGGAGGTGATAAACATGGAAAAGTGGCTTGCACTACTAATCGGAGTCTTAAACGCTATCAGAGCTTTAGTTGATTTGTTCCTATGGATTCAGCAAAAAGCCGCTGAGAAAGAAGAAAAAAAGACCCCGCACGAGTAAGCACGAAAGTCTTTTTCCACGGGAGAGGAAAGCCCCACTTTCCTCTCTTGATAGTTATATTATACGGTTTTTAATGATTCTATGCAAGGAGGGAGAGCGGAACGGTGGAAATCAAAGATCATGTTAAGAGTCTATCCAGAGAAGAGCGTAAAGCCCTTTTAGATGAGATATTTGCCGCCATAGACAGAGAGGAATTAGTATCCCTTCTTCAAGCAGAATTACTAGAAACCGCTGAAATTGAACAGGTTCTTGGAATTGGCAGAAAGTCCGTCAGTGACTTGGATAAGAGTGGCAAGATATCCAAAGTAAAAAGGGGAATCTTTTTAAAACGTGATGTAATGGATCGCCATGAAAAATTGCCTGAATTACGGGAGAAGTATCAGCCATATAGAAAAAATAAAGAGTAATAACAACATATTTTTTTAAATATATGTATATAAATTTATATACAAACGATTGTGAGTATGCTATAATAAGATTATCAGATAGGAAGTGCTTGCTTGGCGGTGCGAGGGCCATCACACTTTAATAGGAAATGAGGTTCTAACGAATGGCTTATGTTTGGAAGACAGCAACCGGTACTCCTCATAGCTTAAGTGTTGTAGCTAATTTGGTGGATGAAGTAAACGGAATGGTAGTTTCACAAATATGGATGCATGAAGACGGAACGTTTTCTATGACAACCTATGAAGACGAACAGAAAGGGAATTTAGACGGAAATGAGCATAGGGGAGATTTCCTAGAGTTACAATCTGTTGCAAATACTTTGTTCAGTCAAAAACTAAATGAAATTGGAGGAACATGTAATGAGTCGGGAACTAATTTTTAGAGGGCAAGTTGTAACCTTACATGATGCCAGGATTCCAGAGCAAAAACGACTATCTACGATGCACTATTACGAAATTCGGCATACGGATCGATCCGTGGCCGACCCATCGAAATAGCTGAAAAAGTTGTCGTGAATTTCTATGGAACATTAGCTTCTAACTATCCGCTGCATGTAAACAAAAGCAGTTGGAAAAAGTTGAAGACTTCGGAAAGAGCCACTATTGCTAACAATGATCTGAAAAATCAAGTAGATGGCATTATACAAATTCTATGTAAGTTTAAACTCGATAAGCTGCATGAGGTTGTGAAAGACCGTACTCGGGAATTTTCAGATATTGACGAGATTTATAAATACGGTAAGGAGGCTTGTTACCGTAAAGGGTTTGGTGATGATCTCGACCGAACATTAGATTTATTAAATGAATTAATTGAATTCAAAAAAAGCATTTTCTAATTGAAAGGGTGGACTGGTATGTCACTTATTGAGAAAAAACGGATGGAACTGGTTGCTTTAGCAGAAAGCAAGGGTTTTGATTTCAGCGATGCCGAGGTTATTGCTGTATCCCAAGAATTAGATGTTTTACTTAATATGGATGCCAGCCAGTCCATCGATTGCGCTAAAAAGTGTTATGCAATTTAAATATCTATTTATTTTGTCTTATTGTATATAATATTATTGACAAATAAACGTAATTTTGATAAGATATAAATATAGAAGTTAACCAAAAAACGAAACGGAGCGATTCAAAATGACAGTAGAACAAAAAACACGTTGGGCAGAATTCAAATTGAAATTGGAGGCTATCATTTCAAAAGAGGAAACGCTAAAAGACGGCGTAAAGAAAGCGGCTGACGTTTTGGGCGTTGCGTTTAAAACGGTTGACAAGTGGATGAAGGAAGAGACTGAGCCTGCTTCTAAAAGCTTTGAAGAGTACGAGGAAAAGTTGGATACATACTTGGGGGAACTTGATAATAAGCCAGCAGAAGAACTGGAACAGGGTGATAAAGTAACTGAAATCAACAGTGTTGCCGCTGAGCAACCAATTCAGGAACAACCGGAATTTAAGCTTGTAGCTAGTGGTTATGCGCAAGTGCCCTTAAGCTTGGTTGATCCGAATCCATATAATCCGCGTAAGGTTTTCGATGAAGCTCTACTTCAAGAACTTGCGGACTCGATCCGAGAGATCGGGCTTTTGCAAGCACCAGTAGCACGTCTCGTAAATGGCCGCTATCAACTGATTGCAGGGGAACGCCGATGGCGTGCAGTTACGCTTCTTGGTTCTCCGATGATCGAACTCAAAATTGTTGAAAAAACGGATGAAGAAGTAGCGACTGCAACACTGACTGAGAACATGCAACGTGAGGATGTAACACCAATCAGCGTTGCCCGTGAAATCGACCGAATGATGAAGGAGTTTAAAGGCACTCAGTCCGAGATTGCTAAAAAACTTGGGGTTACACAAGCAAAGGTTTCACAGTATCTAAACTTACTTAAAATCGCTGAGCCACTTCAAGAAATGTTAGAGAGAAATGAGCTCAGCCAGTCCATAGCACAGCGCATTGCTTCACTCGATACGGATACTCAAATTCGATATATCCGCGCAAATGATCTAGGTACACTAACGGTTAAGGATGTTCAGGAATATGTGAATCTTTATAAATTTGTTCTTGGTCACCTAAGTGCGGAAATGCAAGAAGAAGATTCAATGAGCGTGAAGTTTGCTAAGTTCATGCATAAGCAAGGAATCATTGACATCTATCTTTCACTTAATGAATCGATTTGGAAATGGAAATTTCTTCGAGAGCAAGAGCAAATAGGATATGAATATGATTTTGGAAATTACCTTCCAGATGATTTTAAATACGATATGTTTTATGAAGCCTTGCTTGATGATTGTTACCAACCGCATCCGATTGAATTATATCCGAATCTTTCAGATGAAACCTATATCGCCCTATTCATACAGTACACTGATGATTTTATGAATCTGTACTATCCAATTGATGAAACTGAAAATGAGCAAGAAGAAGAGCATACAGATACTTCAGCAATTCAAGAACAAAAACAGGAACTGGATCAAGCAGATACTTTTACTGGCAATGCTTCGGACGATAGCAAACCCATTTCACCGTTAAATAATGAAAATCCTTCTTCTCCAACAAAGCAAGATGATGAGCCGAATATTGAAAGTAGCACAACAGGAACTGCTGTTGCTGATACAGGACATGTAGCAGACGAACAGAACCAAGGGAAAGAGCTTACAGGAGGGCATGTTGATGATACAAGTTCTGAAAAGGGTAAAGATCAACCAGAAGCCAAATCACAGAATGTTTCCCCTATTCCTGTTCTTAATCATAAGCCTGAGAAGAATAAAACGGAGCGCGTTTTACAAATCATTCAGGAGCACCAAAAAGATTCCCATGCATTAACTGAACGGTGCTACAATTGCCGATTCTTCAATGCCGAAGCTGATACATATGCAGGACGTTGTAATTCCAATGCATTCCAATCATCAAAAGTGAATGCGTTAAGTCGTTATAAAGCAGATGGTGTAGACCTCTTTACATGCGCTGGTTATGAGCCGAACGATGAAAAAATAGCAAGCCTTGTAGAAGTCGCTAATATTGATACTGAAATGGTTATGCTTGACGTAATGCTAAATCTGTTAATGAACTACTCTTCAAAATTCACACGCTACATTCCAGAGTTTAAAGGTAAGAATAAAGAGGAGATCAAAGAGATTTATCAGCAAGCCGATGCAAAACATAAATCCTATTATGTGGCGACCCTATCCCAAGCAATGGCTTACTATCGATATGAATTAAATAATCAGAAGTATTTACACGAAGTTGACGGAACAATCGTACCGATAGTAAGAGACGTAATCGTTGGTAGTACTGACCTGTAAGCTAAAAGCCTCCTCTATAAGGGGGGGCTTACTTTCTAAAATAATGTATATAAAATTATAGGCAAAAAAACTTAATTTTGATATAATTAAATCAAGCAAGAGAGTTAAACATTGAGAGAGGAAGGGATGCAACAAAATGAGTGAGTTAAGACTTTTCTTAGAAAAGTACATAGCCGCAAATTATAAGGCTACGGTTGAACAAGCGGAGGAAACTGCTAGAGGGATCGAATTTTACTTACTGGCTAATGTAATTCCGCAAACATTGCAGCAAAATAATGTGGATGGCTTGTATACCAAAGAAAGAGTTGAAAAAGCAAGCGATATTTTGTTGGTTTATGCAGAAGGTGGCATCGTATGTGATGTTGAGTTTGAATCAGACTTAGAACAGGGTATTCGCACCATGCTAGATAAGCTGTATCGGGCTGGCTTCGACGGATCGGCAGATGATGCCCGTATATTTGATTCTAATCGAATAGAGCTATATTCGTACCCAGACGAGTTCTCAGACGAGTGCAGAGAGGCCGGCATTCCTACAGAGGTGTTTGTAGAAATGGCCGTAGAAAAGTGGAAGAGTGAGTGTAGAAAAGCATAAAAATAATTTGTACATTTGTATATAAAACTATATACAAAGTGAATAACACATGTTATAATGAAGTTAAGAAATAAAACAAAATAACCTTTGGAGGTAAGAAAGAATGACAACAATCACACCATCAGCATCAACATCCCAATTTTCAGCTTTTGCTAGTTTGAACAGATTTTTTAGTTTTGTAGATCGTGGCGAAGTGCCTACTGAAGAACAAGTACAATCAGCGCTAGAATGCCTGCTTGGTGTGTACGGTGCGGTGTCAGAGCAACAAATTCTTACATCAACTGTCCAAGATGTAGAAGTTTTAAAAGAAGCTTATAAAAAAGCAAAGCAAAAAATTCTAGACAGTCGTGGTTATCACCTTGCTAATTTTGGGATAAATGAGATTGACGAACTAATTGTAGAAGGGTTCACAAAAGGAGAGAAATGGAAGCAGTGGGAAATGCCATCCTTTACTCGGGAATCCCTTGATAGCATTATTCGCTTCATGGGCGGAAAATTTGACGCAGAAAAGGACGCTTTCATCTTTATTGATACAGACGGTGAAAAAGCGGTCATGGTCGGATACGACATTGAAGTAAATGGTCAAGTGCATCACGTTTATAATGCGGGGACAGGGTTTTGGTTATGGGAGAAGAAGTAAGTTAGAAAAAAAATTATTGTAAAAATAGGGAAAGTAAAGGGGGTGATTCGTTTTTAAGTAAATAAAATTATATACAAAATAACAATATTATGATATAATTAAATCATTGGTAAGGATAACAAACGAAAGGATTTGAATGCCGATGTGGGAAAATGCAAATATCATTCACGCTTACACCAGAGCAAACATGATTGAAGATGGATCGCTAGTTGCGGTTGCTGATGAATTGTTAAAGGAGGCAGGTATTAAGTTTCCTGTAGCTCTTACACGGGCAGCATGGGACACAGCAATTACGGTTAATCCAAAGGATCAAGCAGCAGGACAGAGCGAATCAGGAAGGCTCTGGGACGTTCTCATGGTATGGAGGGCAAATGCTGTAAGATGCTCAACTGACAGGTTTAACTTCTCAGTTTCCGTATACCGAGGGCAGGATCATAAAAGTGAAACGGTAAATCTTGATTCACTCATTGGCCCAGGTGATACGGTAGCACCGGTGATTACAATTAAACTGAGGCATGAATCTTGGGATTAGTCGATAGCAAGGAGGGGGCTTCCCCCTCTCCATCTTATAACACATGTTATGACGGTGATGGGCGCTTGAACATCGGCGGGCATCCAAGACCGAAATTCAAAGATGTAGGAGTGAATGAGGCATGCAACACATCGGCATAGGCCGTATTGCAGAGGAAAATGAGCGAATTATTGAAAAGTATGCAGGATTAAAAACGGTATCCGTTCGGAGTGTTAAAACGGAAGTGGAGTTAGGATATCTAACGATGGATGCCATTAAACAAGTGGTGGAACAGGAAAATGGAAAAAGTAGTTCACAGTACGTTTCGAGCGAGGTCACGGTTCAGGACATTCGAGATAATCCGTACCAGCCACGGAAGACATTTGATGATGAAACGATTAGTGAGCTTGCTCAATCTATTAAAGAATCAGGCCTTTTGCAGCCGCCTGTCGTCCGTTTAACTTCAACTGGCGGCTATGTATTGGTAGCAGGTGAACGAAGGCTGAGAGCCATTAAAAAGCTTGGCTGGGAACGTGTCCATGTCATACTTCGCTCTGACATGACGGAAGAGCAAGCAGCTACAGCTTCGATCATGGAAAACTTTCAGCGTGAAGACGTGAATGTGATTGAGGAAGCACGCGGTATCCAGATGATGATGCAAAATTTAAAAATGACTCAGTTGCAAGTTGCTAAATCGCTTGGCGTCACACAAGCAAAGGTGAGTCAGATGATAAGTCTACTTTCCCTTATTCCTAAACTGCAAGATATGTACCTTAGTCGTGAACTGAATCAATCCATAGGACGAATTATTGCGCAGCTGCCAGAAGATATTCAAATAAAATTGATTCCTGATTTGACCATGTTAACCGCTGCTAAAGCGCAAAGCTTCGTAAATATGTATAAAGGGCTGATCCAGCTTAGTGAGCTACAAGGTTTTTCTTCTGAATCTTCCGTTAATGCAAAAGTTGTCCTTATCCTACTGCAAAATCATACTATTGACGTTTACAAAACAATTTGGGGATTGCTACATTTTCCATCGGAGGAGGACTTTAAACTTTCCCTTGAGAGCTTACCAACCATGTCTTTTCAGTCTTCCGATTTTGACTTGAGATTAGAGAGAAGAGGCGAAACGCTGGATTCAATGATGTCTAAGTACAAGCTTACTCAGAGAGTAAAAGATAATGGTGAGTTATTGCCGGTTCTTAACTTGTATAAAACGGAAAAAGAAAAGGCCAGTCTCTTACTCATAAATTTACTAATTTCGCTGGATGACAAAGAGCTTGAAGAACTTAAAGAGAAAAGAGATATGTTACTCCATTCTGTTCGTAGCGTGATCGAGCGTGCTGTTCTTACGGCTTCTCATGCAGGACTTAAAACAAAAAAGGGTATGGCGCTATTAGACTATCAGAAACGTGCAGCTGCGTTCAGAGACAGCGTACCAAAGGAACAGGATCATGCTGCATTAATTGCCACTATTCAACAGGCTGATGTTTTGCGAGAAGAGTATGAAACGTTGTATTTCATGCCTGACGAAAAGGAATGTATTTACTGCTGGGAAAAATTAAATGATGACGTTGAATATGATAGTGCTAGTAAAGGCCCGTATCATCATAGTTGCCTAGAAAGTCGGAAGATGGCTGATAAAGAAGCTGCCGCGGCGATAAGACAAAAGAAAGATATTCCAATTTCGCCAGACGCGACGAAAGAACAATATCTATCACCCAATGGATACCGCTTAGGGGATACCGTTATGCTTCAAACAGGTCCGATTGTTCGGATTGAATGGTTAATAAAGAAGGATAGTCCTGTGTATGTCGGTAATAGAAATAATGTTACCTATGAAGTAAAAGAGTACGAAATTGTTCAAGTAGTTAGTGCTGCACCTGTACTTACTATAGATCAGAAGGTTCGATTTCCAGATCCGCTGGAGGCCACCACAAACTTGAACACACCAAAAAGAAAGCTTGTTGCTCTAATTGAAGGTTTTACTAATAATCACTGTTCGGTCATTGTGAGAATTATGCGAGAGGGGCGTTTAGTTCCCGTTGAGATCGATGTGAAATATGTAGAAGTTGTAGGGGATGACGAGGTAATCGAGATCCAGGAGCAAGCTAGTGATCGTGATCCAGAGCTAGGTTTAGTTAGGGTGAAGATGACTAAAGAAATAGAATCTTTACGGGAATTCTCTGAACAAATGGGTGAAAAGCGAGAGGGTGGATTAGAGGAAAAAGCATTTAAAGAACTCTCCGTGTCGTGTGTAGGATTTCTTACATATTCGGGGCTTTATACCGATAATGATTTTATGACAAAACGTAATGAGTTGGTTGAAAGATATCGGGCTATCCAAGAACTTGACGAAGAAGGAGCTTTCGAAGATTTTAATGCTGTTACCATCGATGAAGCTCGTACCCATTCTTCGAGCAGCTCTCGTATTGAACTATCTTTTGATCTGCCGATCGATGTAGAATATGCACTGATTAGTTTAGTAGAAAATAGTGATTTTCAAGATGCTAGTGAATATGTACGGGCTTTACTACACCAACATGTTCATACAGCGGAACAGGTAATAAGCCTAGCTGATCATAAATTAAGAAAATCCATGGCGATATAAGTCGAGCGAATCCGCTCGACTTTCTCCTCTATAACATGTGTTATTAATTTTACAGATAAGAAAGAAGGATATCAGGCATGGCATTTTTAGGATATCGGTTTACCGTTAGGGCATTTAAATATATAAATCCGCCTCTAGAGTTGACCACTCCACAAGATGTATACGATTTTCTGAAGAATGAAAAGTCCGAATATGAAGAGCTGCGAGTCTTGGCTAAAGGTGATGACGCGACGATTGCGCAAGCCCTTTATGGAAGAATCGTGTTTCCAATGAATATGGCCATTTTAGACTTTATTGACGAGTTGACGATTCGTCCTGAGAAATTTACTCCTGCCAATTTCTTAGAAGAACTACAACAAAGGGAAATTAAAAGGGTGGTACAGGTGCCGAATGACGTCAGGGATGCCCTTGTTATTTTGCAAGGACTGCTTGCCGAAGTGCTAGGGGGCGTGTCTGGTTAATGCCTTTTTATTCACCTGAAATCCAAGAGCAAATTAACACGTATCCGATCAATCTGGCAATGGGAGCAGTCGGAATTCGTGTCCAAGGAAACGGCTTCGCTTGTCCATTTTGCGGTGGGGATTTTGATAACGGAAAAATGGACCTAGAACGGAATTTTTTCAAGTGCTGGCGATGTGATGCACTAGGTAAGGATTTTAAGGGAAAGCCAATTAATTTGTTGCAAGCTGTTTACAATTTTTCACTAGCTGATGCTATTGAATTCTTAGCACCGTTAAAAGGCATCGAGCTCCCCAAAGCTGAATTTACCGCAGAGGAGAAAAATAAGTTCCGGCTATTTTGGGAAGTGATGCTCTATTACGAAAAGTGCGCTAAAGACTCCAATTATCTAGTGCAGCGAGGCGTTTCTGAGGAAGTGATCCAGAAAAGGCGGATTGGCTACGCGCCAGGTTTTGATCGGCTCAAAAATCACCTGATTAAAAAAGGATATAATCAAGAAACCGTTTTTCAACACCAATTTTTGAACAACAAATATAAAGATCGCTATTTTCAGCGTATTATAGTTCCGCTGATGAGAAAAAGCGGTGATAGGCAATTTGTTTATGGATTTTATACGAGAAGAACTGACGACGGCGACAGTAGCAAGCATTTAAACCATGATACCGCGCCCATTTCTTACGGGGATGAAGATATAGTCGAAGGAGCCGAATATCTAGATTTTTACGAATCCATTATCAATAAGCTGGTTACGGAAAGTGCTGGCTTCCCTGATGGAATTGCTACTGGTGGATGTACACGGTTCGGAGCACGACATATTCTTGCTGTTAAACGGATCAATCCAAAGTGTATTCGTTTAATTTTCGATCCTGATTCATTAGGGCAGGGACAGACGGCCGCATTTCGCGTAGGGGAGCTTTTGGTGAAGCTAGGGTATAAAGTGAAGGTTGTTTTATTACCGCTTGGCCTAGATGCAGCTGAGCTTATTACTACGCAAGGAAAAGAGGCATTTCAACAATGCTTGGATGCTGCTCTGGATTATGAAGAGTTTCGGGCGCATTATCTATTGAAAGACATTCCGACTGAGCTGATTCAAAAACACTTAATCATACGAGGTGCATTATGCTTAACTTCTACTCAGGTTCAACCTTTGAAAACATTATTTTGGGACTCATCCTCATCCTAGCGATCTTTTTTTTATTTGCTACTATCGTTGCATTCGGACAGAATAACTTTAAAAAAGCAGGTCAATCCTTCATGGTAACAATTCTTTCTATCGTTTTCCTTGTGGTGATGTGGTACATGTTCGGAAACCGTCTGTAGAAATGGGGGTTAAATAGGATGGTTATTGTTAGCGGAACAGTAATGACGTTTGAGGAATACGCAGAAGAGACAGCAATGACAGAAGCTGAATATGAAAGGGCATTAAGTAAATTGTGCTCCGATGAGCTTGAGCTTATGGAATTGTTCAAATGCGATGTTTGCGGAATAATTGAATGTGAATGTTCGCAACCAGCCGAGAGTCCGGAAATGCCGACCAAAAGTGAAAAGTAGTGATATAACATTTTTATCGCTCGCTGTTGATTCTTAATAGTTGGAAAATGGAGCATTATCATGGATAATAAAGATAGAACATCAATGAAGAAGAGCGTAAGGGGGTTTTCATATGAGCTGGCTTTCTAACGCTTTTTTTTATGAGTTAGGCCGAGAAGACAGTAGAAGTGAAAAAGAATTAAATCATTCGCATAGTTTCAAATCAATAATTAATTTTGAGATTAGTATTTTCTACAAAGGGAAAAATAGTACTGTATTTCTTCTTTCAATTGTTCTCATGATAGCGGTAATTCTCATAGTAGGAATTAGTTTAGCAACCCCCTCAATTGATGATAGTAATCAACAAAGTGAGTATGTTCAAAAGCTTTTGGAGGGAATTGCTCAATGATTTTTAGCAAAAAATGGTCTTATGTCATTGCCGTAATTTCCGTTGTTGCTATTTTAACTTTGCTAAGGCAAGGATATGAGCGGGTATTTAATGAGAGATCACCTGACCAGTACATGATTGTTAACTTGCACGAAGACAGGGATGGGGAGTATTGGCTTTTGCCGAATGAGCCAAAGTATGAAAAAGGATTTATCAAGATAAGTAAATCGGACGGCAGCGACCTTTTAATTAATCCAAGTGCCGTTATCGAATTATATAAAAACACCGATCAGGATACAATAATTGAATCTTTGCATCTAAAGCCTGGGGATACCTAAATAATATAATCCATGTTTTCTTAGGAGGATTGAGCACCCATGGATATGCATGATTTTAAAAAGAAGTACAGTAAATTTTACAATGCGATTTATCCTTCCTGCTTAGTTGTGCTTTTTGGTTTTGGTGTCGCCAATGCTTGGAATAAGGATTGGTCAGGTGCTGCAAATTGTTTTGTGATAGGTGCAATAAGCTACGGAACGTACATACTAATAAAGAAAAAAGATAAAGCCGACTTAAAATAGTCGGTTTTTATTTTGCATATCTGTATATAAAATTATTTACAAAGTAACAAATTTATGATATTATTAATTCATAAGGAAGTTCGAAAACATACAGGGTGGTGCGGCAAGTAATGAATCCGATGAAGACAGCTTATTACTCAGATTTACCTAGAAGCAGCAAGAAGATTTCACAGTTTGATGCTGGGGAAGACGTTAAAAATAAAGTTTTTGGAATGAGGAAAGTGTTTACAGTTATTCATCTTTTTGGAGGAATTGGGGGCGGATCACTTGGTTTTTCATGGGCTAGGGGAGAATTACTTGGAAAAGTAGGACGTTTTCGAACACTTGCATCCATCGATTATGATCCGGTTGCATGCCATAATTATGAAAATATTACCCGGGATCAAGCGGTGTGCATGGATCTCTTTTCTAGAAGCCAGTACGTTAAATTTCACGGCCATGAGCCTCCTGCAGATTGGCGAGAAGCCAATGCGGATGATATCCTGCGTGCTTGTAACTATGAGGTACCGGACGTTGGATTTCTAAGTCCGCCATGCAAAGGGTTCTCGGGACTTCTACCAGAAGCAACGTCTAAAACAGCGAAGTACCAAGCGTTAAATGAATTAACAATGAGAGGCGTTAAACTAATGCTCGAAGCATTTTCTCATGACCTTCCAAGTCTTCTGCTTTTGGAAAATGTTCCTAGAATAATGACGCGAGGAAAGAAGATTCTTGAGAAGATCGAGGCCATGCTAATCGCAGCTGGCTATGCGGTGCAACGTGAATCTCATTGCTGTGGTGAAATAGGCGGACTTGGGCAAGGAAGAAAAAGGTTCCTCCTGATTGCCCGTAACTTAGAAAAAATGGGCGCCATTGTCTATCGGCCAGAGAAGAAGAAATTAAAAACAATTGGTGAGGTTCTAAACGATCTTCCATTGCCGGGTGATATTGTGAATGGTGGAAAAATGCATCGAATGATGAATCTGCAATGGAAAACATGGGTGCGTTTGGCGTTGATACCAGCTGGCGGAGACTGGAGGGACTTGAACAACATCGATCATACCCAGTATCGGATTACTTTTCAGCCGAGAGGCGGAGGGGCTTATGGGGTTCAGGATTGGAACAATCCCTCTTATACAATCATCGGTAATTCAAAAATTACAGGAAGCAGCGGAGCTTCTGCGGTGGCTGATCCCCGACTTAACATAAGAGAGAAGCAAGGAAAGGCTAATCTTTACAGGGTGCAGAAATATGATGAGCCTGCCTTTTGTTTAACTGGGGCAGCTGGCCCGTCAAACGGTGCCGTTTGTATCGGTGATCCAAGAATGAAAGATCGTTCCTCAAGACATCCGGGAATTTGTCAGGTTGTTGCTAGTAATGAAACGAGTCCAACGATTACGGGAACAAGGTTTGGAAGTGGAGCTTTGTGTGTGGCAGATCAAAGATTAAGCGCGGCTATCTCAGATCCGAGTATCGCGGAGCGTCCTGGGAGGTATACAGATAAATTCAAAATGCAATCTATGGATGAGGCAGCTTGCACGATCACAAGCGCGGCGGATGTTCAAAGTGGTGCTCCACTAATCGCGGATGCAAGATTAACGTGTAAGCCAAGATCGGGCACTATGGGGGTTCAGCGATGGGATGAGCCGAGTAAAACCATAATCGGTAGTGGTGATATTCATGCGGCGGCGGCAGCCGTGGCAGACCCAAGAATCCCAGAAGATGAGGAACGCGGTGTGTTTTATATCTTAGCTTTGGATGGGACTATTCACAGGCCGCTTACTACATATGAGAATAGCCAAATTCAATCGTTTCCACAGTACTTACCAGACGGAAGACCGTTTGAACTGGAGAAGTGTTCTGATCAAAAGGCGCGCGAGTACATTGGAAATGCGGTTCCACCCAAAGCGGCTCAGGCTATGGCCGAGGTCATGCTAGTAGCCCTAATGGGAAACAGTATTGGTTATTACGCGACAAGTCACACGGATGTATGGGTACAGCCTGAAGGGTTTGAAGAGCTGACGGAGATTCAAATGGTACATTAATTTATAACACATGTTATGCATGGAGAGTGCTTTTCAAAAGAAACACTCTCTATTTTAACACACGTTTATTGTTCGCTATTTTGTATATATTATTATTTACAGTTTAACATAAGTATATTATAATTAAATTGAATATGATTAGTTTGGAGGTTACCAAATAATGAGAATACGACAACATGATTGTTTCGCGATTGATGATCTTCCTTCATTTGTGCCAACTGGGGACGTTGATGATGTGACTTCTCTACAGGATGAAGATTTTTTAGTTGGATGTGAATCTTGATGATGAGCCTTTCTAATATCTCAAGTGAATATAAAACGGGGATTATTCATCGCTGCTTATTGGAGGTCCGACTTGTGGAGATTTTAGAATGTGCAGCTAGGTCGTCCAAAAGTGGGAAGAATGCCGCTAATGAAATCAAGCAGCATTTTGGGCAGTTTAGGATTAATGGGTTCCTCACAGGCAATTTTAATTTACCTTCGGATTTTTTACAGTACCATGAGGCATCTATTCGTGTTAATGCAAAAGGTATTCATGTTGAAATGAATGGGCTTCAGTCAGTGATTTCATATGATGAAGTTGTACAGCATATTCTCACGAGCTATCTCATTTCTTCTGGCCGGTATCTCAAGCATGGATCTAGGGTAAAGTCGAGCTTAGATCGCAAGCGTAAGGAGAAAGTTCGACTAACTGGATTTGAAAAGGCGATTGAAAGAGTTGGTTTTCTTTCTCCTGATCCCAGCCAAGACATAAGGCAAAGTTCTAGCAAGCGGCTAAGAATCGGTGATCATGTTCAATATGGTGATAAATCGGGTTACATTCGCTGGATCGATTCGGAAAAGAACAAGAGGATAGCAACTATTGTCCTGGATCAAACAAGAGAAATTTTTGGTTTCCCCGGCTGCAAGGTATCGAGCTTTTATGACTTCAAAGTTCGTCTCGATGGGATGGAAAAGACGGAAAAACCCCCTCTTAGAGTCATTGGAGACTTGGTTTATACTGGCTGTCATGTTGTCATCCGAAATAAGAAATGGGAATTATTTGCGGTGATCGACTGCAAAGATAATGAATTGATTATTGAAAAAATCGTTGGTTCTAAACCAAAGGAAGAGCCTTTTCCGATTCCCAGGACCGATGTGGTGCATGTGTACTTTCCGGAGGTCATTCCTGCACTATGACAAAAAACCAATTAACACCAGAAGAAAGAAGATGGATTATTCATTCGTGTGTTGTTAGAGCTGGAGGCGAGGTGTTCACTTCTAGCTTGCATTTAGCATTGAATAATGGAAAAGATCCCGTTCAAGTCGTCAAAAAAATGCTAGGCGTATTCACTATTGTTGAATACTCAGATGAAACCAATTTCCCTATACCTTGTGAAGTTAAGTCTTCTGGTCATTGTTTAGATATCAAAACTCAGGATGGACGATTAGTTAGGATCATTTATCGTGATGTTGCTGATTACGTTTTGCTGCATTATCATCCCAAAACAGGCCGATATCTTAAGCATGGGACTAGGAGGCTTCGCTCTTCCTTTCTTTCAAAAAGTCATCTTAGAAGTAATGCATACGAACAGGAATTTAGTGGGGAGATTTCATTTGTAGATATTCGTGGAAAATGGACATTTAGAAATATTACCATTGCTGACTACGTATCAACGAAATATGAATGCGACACTTATTATTATGGAATGGAATCTTATTTCATAGCATCGGGTAAAGATCAATTTGATCGATTGTACACTACCATACGATTGACGGATAAATCAGACACCGAATCAATTAAGAGAAGTTTAAAACAAAGTTTTGGTTATACGCCTACCAATATCGTGCTCGAACAAATATGGATGTACTTTAAACGACTTCGAGATGCCCATCTAGAGGAAAGACATGAGCTTCGTGATCGCGACAAGTTGACTTCAATCCGAAAACTTGAATCTTTTCATAAGTTGATCATTCAACGTTATGCGGATGGTTATGAATGTCGTTCAGTTTGGCAGAAGCAGCTGGGGAGCCAGTGGCGGTGTTTTACTACAAAAGAAGAAGAAGATGAAATATGGCAAGCGCAAATGGTTCTGAATGAACATAAATGTAACGACGATGCCTTTATTACTTCTTTTACAAAACCACTGTATTGTTCAACAAACCGCATTGACCAAATCCGAGAGGCCATTCGGATACAAGATGAAAATGATTGTTTTGATCGATTGCTGGAGACAAACATGGAGTTCAAACGTATTGTGGCGCATTATGCGGCAGTTAGAAAGGGAAAAAGATATTATTCCATAGCCATTGACTATGAGCTGGTTTACCGCTTATTTGGGTACATTCAGAGTAGTAAAGAATATCCTGAAAAACACAGTTTATTGTCTGAGCTTCTTGGTCAATTTGGGATTAAATATGGAAGTACTTCGCAGCTCCACCGATTATCAATGAAGTATGAAAACGACTTGCCGGCCGTCTCCCCTGTTTATGAGCGTGAAGAGGGAAAAATCTATTACATGGACAAGATCTGCTTAAATGATAAGCTCATCGATGTTCGAAAAGTTGGAACCAAATATGTATATCTCTCAAATGGAAGACGCATTGAGAAATCTGAGCTTCCAATAAGCGTATAACATGTGTTATGGCAGCACAAATAGCCAGAGAGGTGTAACTCCCTCTCTAGCTATCTCCTATCGACCATTGAGCCTCTTATATCCATGAAATAGCCAATATGTAATACATGAGCGCGCGCACTTTGTATATAAACCTTCATCATGAGCCTCATTTCTGAGCCTTTCCTTGGTTCTGATTACTTGCTGCCGCTTGTCCCGGGTTTACAATGTTTCGGCAGTTTCATCATTAGCTTTGGATTGGTTGCCCACTTATCCAGTTCTTACTATGAAGTATTACCAGATTCATAGATTGATATACCTACAAATTAGATTCTGTATGTTAAATTAGACAGGGGGATACCCGATGCAATTTTTTGTGATGTTCGTCATTTTATTTTCATTCTTCAATATTTTCTATGCTACTTTTCAATGGACGAAGGCACCTCGGAATACCGGTTGGGCAACGATGACGAGAGATAAGTACTTTTATGAAACTATGATTTTTCGTAGCATCCGTATTTGGTTAATGTTTGTCGCCATTGGCAATTACGTGTTTCGAAATCTTATGACACCAGGCGTTGAGCGTGCATATCACTTAATTCTAATTGTGGTCCTGATCTCGCTATTGGTCGAGATTATGTATTCATTTGTTTTCAGAGTGAGACGCAAATCTATTTGAGTGTAAGCGTGTATAACGCGTGTTATATCAAAGGGCAAAGAGATAGAGTTAATTTTAGGAGGATGACGTGTTTTGAAAATGTTTAAAGTGGTTTTGGGTTTAAGTTTACTAGCGGGATTGCTCCCAGGTGCGGTAGTCGCGGCGGAAGAGAAGAAAATTGAAGTGAATTATTATGGTACAGCAATGAAATTTGATGTCGATCCCATCATTGATAACGGGAACACGCTGGTTCAGTTCCGTCCAATTTTTGAAAAGATGGGCTTAGAGATAACCTGGGATCCAGCACTAAAACGAATTGTCGGGACCAAAGGTAATTCCAAAATCCAATTGCAAATAGGAAGCCTTAATGCAACGGTGGATGGCATTGCCTATAAGCTTGAAGTTGCTCCAGCTATTATTGATGGAAATACCATGGTGCCTTTACGGTTCATAAGTGAGGCTACAGGTAAACGAGTGACGTGGGACGCAACTAACTATAGGATTGCCATTCAGAAGGGCTTGGAGCTGTATTCAGAGTCACCACAAATTGGCGATGAAAGTTATGATCCTGAAAATTACTCGGATCTTCTAGGAAAGTCCAAGCCTTCCATTTCGGAAATAGATGGTTATCTGTATGTGATCTGGAGCCAGAACCAAACGGTAAAGTCACCAACAGTTAGTTATAATACGACTAATTTCTATGTTTCCGTTGCCAAGGACGGTAAATGGATGTTTAAAAGAAAGCTTATCCGGACGTTTCCAAAAGATACAAAAATCCAAAACTTATCCCTAATTTCAGAGAACAATATTTACTGGCGCGATATGCAAGGTGTGAAGCAGCTCAAGATCAATAGCGAAGGAATTGTAACAAACGAAAGATATATTGTTAGCCGCGGCGTTTCGACATATCCTGGAGCGGTAAGAAATCCGGAGGTTTTAAGCCAAGTCTACTCAACAAAAGAAAATGGAGTGCTATTTGGCGATAAAGAAGGTTTGAAAGTTTATTTAGACAATAACGAAAGTACGACTGCATCTGTATCCACCATAGATATTAAAGATTTAAATCAGATCCTTTTGCGGCCAAATGTGGATGCGAAGTATGTCCTAGATAGACAGAATGGACTACTGAATTTGTATCAACGAAATATTGTGAAGCAGCTCAATATTAATTCTGGCGACCTTATTTACGATAAGGATGGCAAGGACAAAACAACGCAGCTTGCTCCTAGCACGCAAGCAGTGGGAACCTTTATTAAAGGTGAAATGCGTTATGTGTATCAAGATAAAGACAGGAGGCTTAAGTTCTTTTCTGTCGATGACAAATTGAATATTACGAAGCAAGAAGTAAGCACCATTTCACCTAAGCAATTTGAAAACTATGCCATTGGAGAGTCCGGTTCTGAAATTCGTTTGTTTAGTGACGTGGATTTTAATAGGAAATCATCCATTCATCGAATTGTCATATCTAAGTAGGAGGGGAACTATGGAGCCGGCAATGGGCTATTTGCTTAAAATCATGCACTCGTTTGGCACGTTACATGAACATCTCTTGGCCGATATTGTGCTAAGAAACTGCAAGTCCGAACGTGTAGGGAAGACTAAAGAAGAAATCATTGCAAAGGGTTTGAACATTTATCAAAATCAATCGATCGCGATTCATACTCTAATCGATGAGGCATTAAACAAAGATTACATTACTCTTCTAGAGATGACAGATCGAGGCAGGAGATTTTCTTTAACAAATGAAGGGATATTATCCTTAACAATCTATTTAACGGATCATTTTTCTGCAGAGTATAAAACGTATAACGAGCAGCTAACCTACAGTCTCATTGAACAAGGACAGCTTGCGTTGCCGGGAATATCAGTAATGAAATTTTTCCATTCGGGTTATACGGTGGAGGAAGCTGCTGCACTGTTCGTAGTTCCGAGACATTCAAATCGGCTTGCTAAAGGCTATCATGAGTACATGATGAGAGAGTTTGGGGGTCTAACAGATATTGAGCAGGACAGCTTTATTTTTCATTTATTCCCTAAACTTCAAGTACCGGATGATCTGATCGGTAAAAAGGTAACTCTCAGCATTGAGGGTATCCCAGTACCAGCTTCGTTAGTTGTATCGACACCTTATACCAATAAGCGTATTTATGTTGCGGGACTAAAGAAGGGTAGAACCAAAAGTGGCTACGGGTTTTATCCACTTGCTGGACCACAGGAGGTTTTTCCCGACGAACTGCCGATTTTACTTCGATGGTGCATCGATGAGAGTATTATCATTGAACACAGAATCCAGCTGCAATTTCAATTTACAAGCCCAACAGGACGCTTTTTCTCTACAGAACAGCGTTTTAGTAGACACGTACCAATTAAAAGCTTTTCCCTAACTACAAATTTTAATTTCGAGATCCAACAGCACCGTGATATTACATTAACAGCCAAGAACATTTTTAACCATTACGTAATTACTGAACGAGCAACGCTAACCAATTTCCCTATCGAATTACATAGCGGCCAAAGCGGTCAACATTATGGGAAGTGGTACGAAGAACAATTAGTCACGTCCAAACCATCTATTAATTAGGTGGTTTTTTATTTGTTATTTTGTATATAATAATATTTACAAAATGAGTACACTATGTTATACTTATTTCAATGGCGTAGGAGCTGAGCAGAAGTAATTTCGGGACTTGCACCGGTTCTTAGCGTGGCATAGTCTTATTGCTTCCAGGTTGGTCAAACACCAGTAAATATGGGAGAATAGTAGAGAGGTGAGTGTGATTAATAACGCTGAAAAGAGCCGTGTGAGCTTAAAATTCATCGAGCTTCAGAATAAAGTTGCTGTTTCATTCAAACAACTTGCGCTTAGTTTATATGATGCTTGTAATTGTAACAATGAGCTCTATGTGGCAGTAATGAGAAATCTTTTTATGCAGCATCAAAAGGAAAGTTATAAGTTTGACCAAAACCTTCTAGATATTGTTCTTTCATGTGACTTGTTGAAGGGAAATTACTACATCCCGTACGAAAATGGAATGAAAGGAAGCCATAGATCCTACTATAGAATGATTATGATTGCATTAGTCATGGTGGAGTTTAATGACCAAAATTACACGGGGCTAGTTAAAGTAGGGTTTGATTATCAAACGATTAATTCAGCTTTTTTAGAGTACACGGATCGAGCTTTCCGCCAATTTGCAAAAGGCAAGAAGGTTGCTTTAAAGATTATTAAGCAGCTGAAGATCATTCAAATTACAGAAGCGTACAAGAAGCACAATATTAAACTTACGCTGCGGCAGCTCTATTACCAGATGGTATCCAAGAATGAAATTTCAAATAATGAACGTGAATATAAAAATATTATTACAATCACAGGCGGAATGAGAGAACACAACGTTTTAGAGTTAGATGAATTTGCTGATAATCGGTATTCTTATCGCAATTCGTATGCCAATAATGTAAGGGATTTTGTACATAATCAATTGGATCCATCGGGTTACTTTTTAAATACTAGAACAAACCAGTCTGTTTACTTAGAAGTATGGATTGAGAAGGAAGCCCTGCGTTCTGTTTTCAAGCCGGTTACTGACGAATATGATCTACCGTTGTTTATATGCCGCGGCTACCCATCGACTTCTTCTTTATTTGAACAGGCGAATAAGATTCTAGACTCCATTAAAGAACATGATTATATTGAAAATGTCATCATTTTATATTTTGGAGATCATGATCCTAGTGGGAAGCAGATTCCTGAAGCAATCGAAAATATTATGCGAAATGACTATCAATTCAAGCACGTGAGAGTACAGGGATGTGCGCTTACGATGGACCAGATACAAGCTTGTAACCTACCGCCGAATCCAGCGAAATTAGATGATCCGCGTGCATCGGGATACATTGAAGCATATGGTATGGATTCATGGGAGCTTGATGCCTTGCCGCCACTGGAGCTGCAACAGATCATCACAGATTTTATTGAGGATAATACAGACGCTGAGCAATTGCTTATGATTAAGGAGCAGCAGAGGAAGCATCGTGAAGTACTTATGAAAATCCAAATGAAAGCGATGGAAGAGATTGATAATGAGTAAACGTATATTAATAATTGTACTGGAGTTCTTGATAGCAGCTTGCAAAGCCTTGTTATCCCTTATACCTATTGCCGTTATATATGGTCTTTTGGAAACTGTTTTTTATAGTATTTTCGAATGGAAATCTTCTTTTGCTATATGTGTATTTGCATTCACTTTGATGTACCTAGTGAATCAAGCCCGGAAGTGGGGCATTAAACGGGTGCAAATGTTTTATTGATTATGCCAAAGAAATGTGACTGCGGACCGGATCGATTCCCTACTAATTCTAAAATTATGGAGGTTTTATACAAATGACTAAACCAAACAATTTGCCGTTATCTGCTGAATTTGAAACGGTTATCAATGATCGGATTCAGTCTTTACTAGATGAATTAAATGAGCTATTGAGAGTTAAAGGTGTTGCTCTTAAGGAAGTTCAATTTACGATGGATGAACAATCGTATAAAGGTGTTCGTTTTGATGATGGTTACGTTTTAGCTTCTTCTGCAGACGGTGGCCAGGTTCAATTTAACTATGGAGTTTTCGATTATAACAAGGAACTATAACACGCGTTATAATTCTTTGTCTTCCTTCTATCTTATATACATAATATTGTATATAATATCTTCAGAAAGGAAGGGATTTTATGAATCGTCTTGTAAAGAAAATCGACATGGAAACCGTTAATATATTCAAGGAAGAAACTGGGGAGATCACGGATCGCCGCTTAAATAAATATTTGGGGTTAATTAAGGAGCAATTTAACCATGAGCCGATTGTTACGGTTCGCAGTGTTGGTGAGCATTTGGATCTTACGCGGCCGACAGTAGAGAACAAGTTTCTCAAACATGGTCTTGTTCATTATGACATTCAGTTCTCCCGAGTTAAGGAAAATGGTCAGGAACAGCTATCCGCTCCGCGTGACCGGTTGTATATCAAAGCTGAGGATTTAGTGGATTTTCTTATTCAGAAGTGTGATCTGACTTATGAGCAAAAGCATGTAAGCCTTAAAAATTTTGAGTTTGATAAACCATTTCGAGATACAACTTATCGGAAATATGAGAATTGCAAGCAAGCCCTCCAGGTTGATCGTATGAGTTTGCGTTATGGGGATCTTCATCCTCAGACGAGAGAAGAATGCATGAATTTGTTTATGGAGAAAAGCTGGATTTCATCTCGTCAAATGGAGGAATTACTTGATATCTCGCGGAGATCTGCCGTTATTTTAGGAACGATGATTGATGGGGTGACATTTTTGTTGCCTGAAAGTAGTGTAGTACGCCGGAGATTTCTGTTTTCTCCAGCCTTGTTAGAGAGCGCACAATATGCAAAATATTTGAAGTTAGCGTATCGATTGCCTGTATTGTCCAGAGAAATGATTAGTAACCCTGAGTTAATTCCACTCGTTGACGGTGGAGAAGGGGAGCTAGAAAACTAAAGGAGGATTTTTTTGAACGGGAATGATTTAATGATTAATACTTTTTTGAGTTTTAAATGGCCTTTACTAGCGGGCTTTGTTCTTTCGATCATCTTGAATAGAGTATTTGTTTATGCGTTGCCGCATCACCAGCTGCATAAGACATTTAAAATCCTCACAGGCATAAGCAGCCGAGTTTGCTGCTGGCTTATTATACTTTTTTATCTTCTTTTGACTATGATTGTTACGTTTCGTCTAATTGCAATTGGAGAGCCTAGTGAGTCAATCTATTATTGGTTTAGCCAGTATACAGTCTTCTCGAATATTTCGGTATTCTTTATGATTTTTCTTGTTTTTCTCATGCAATTTGACTTCATCGTACATACGTTGACGAGACAAGCTAAAGCTATACGTCCTATTAAGGATTATTTATTAGGGCTTGATTATGAACGCTGGGGCCGTCTATCAAAGTGGAGCAAGGCTACTCGTAGATTTAACAAGCGGAAGAAATGGATTGATCGTGTTGTCCAAAATCTTGTACAAGACGGTTCAGTATTTCGGGACGTAAAAGGTGAACTAATTGTAGCAAGTCCTTCTGCAAATGCTTGTGAGTATGAAGTTTATATGGCCGATCAGCTTTCGGCTAATGAAAATATTAAATATAACTTTATTTGTTCAGACATTTCTTCCGTATCCCTAGTTTCAACTGAAAATTTACAAGGTAAGTCCAATTTAACTTTTTCGTATGATCCTGGTGTCGATGCAGCAGAAATCGATTTGCTTCTGAAAGATAAAGGCATATCTCAGGTTAATGTGATATGGGACATTAAAGGATTCTTATGGCATCATGTCGCGGGAAAAATGTTGATGAAATCCAGAAGTCAGGCTCTTGAATTTGCACTTCTTAAGTATGCTGAGGTTCTTTCGGAAGGCGGTTGTATCGTTATTGATGCTTATAAGCGAAGGTTTCTAAGCTTGCAATTTAATAATGTAATGGTAAGGGGGCTGGGTTTTCTTCTTAACTATGCTGAGTCTTCATCTGAAACCATTATTGGAGGATTATTCAAACGTAACGACCGGGTTAAAGAATTGTTTGAACCGCCGCTATACATAGGAAAAGGAATGTATCGTATGGCTGTTTACAGAAAACGGGCTGTAGTTTAGGGGGATGGGTATGAAGAAGGTTAGAGTATTATTTATTGGATTAATTTTACTTATATTGCTTCAGGCATGTGCTGCTGTTAACAAGAAAACTGATGAATTAGCGGATGTTAAATACGGATCATTTGATGGGGTTAAAGTCAATGGATTTCAAATTACGGAATCAACGGGGGCAATTACACTTTTTGATAATGTATCCATATATATACGAACTGGAGTCAATAAAAAAGGATTCTATGGGTATCTAAAAAATCAGCATTGTTATGAAAACGATAATGGAGTTGCAAAAGCATCCAAGGGTTGCGAAATGATTCAGCTGGAGAGGATCAAGGAGGACTCTGTAGCAAACGCTAATTATTATGTGAATCCTTATGGTCAGTTCCAGTCTAAAGTCCTTAGAGACGAAAATGGAAAGGTTAAACTTATTGTATTTGACCAGGTAGGTTGAATTTATAACATGTGTTATGGAGCAAATACAATAGTACAGCTCAACTATTGAAGTCTTTGTCCCGCAAGTGCTTAGAATAATGGTTTGTGGAGAAGTTTAAATGAACGAGCGGATAATTATGGGGATTGTCATATTGGCGATTTCTTTTGGGCTGTTCATTGGATTTATAATCGTCAGAAGTAGTAATTTGTGTGCAGACGTAACCAATAAACGAGCGGACTAATTAGTGAAATAATTAGCCTGCTCGTTTTCTGTTTAAGGTAATTTCGAGTGATAGCCTTCCCCCACCCTGCATATGATGTAGTGGTGTAGTGGTTCACTGAACCGCATATAAATTTCTTGGGAGGCGAGTGAATAATGCCAGCAGTTAAAAAGATGGACGAGAAGAGAGGGGCCAGATTTAGTATTAGTGTTAGTTATGATACGGATGTAAAGCTGGAAAAGCTCGCGACAAGTTGTGAAATGAGTAAGTCTGAGTTGGTCGATTACATAACAAAGTCAGCAATTAATTCAGCGGAGTATGTGATGAGACTTCAAAATCGTTTCAACAAAAATGAAAAATACCGAGTATATCCTGTTACTGAAAACGGAAAGATGCGCTATGAATGAGAGTGTGATTTAATCTTTTTCTTACTACATTTGTCCATGTAAGTGAAAGCTTGCTTCACCCACTTTTTCTCGAATTTTCTGTAGCAGCTTGTACATAAATTGAAATCATTTACTATCTTCTTAATTTCTTTGTTACAGTCTGTACATTCCATGTGAACTTCCCCCAATCACGAAATAAATGTCTGGGCCTGTCAATGCGGTTTATTTAACACGCCGAATAAGAGATTGCGACTCAACGAGTTGACTGATCTCTCTCCAATGATTCGCCCAGGCATCACATTTCATTGCCATATAGTTTAGTGTCTTTATGAACTGTTCTCTGCGCTCAATGGGCACGTCATTTAGCGACTGGATCGCATCATCTGGCAGTTTTTCAAATCGAGGAATTTCTGTTATATAACCTTCAACTAGTTGCTCTATATATGTCAATCTCATTCATATCACTTCGCATTCTTTTATTATATAAATCTAGTATTGACGGATGAAATCAGTTTCAAACGGACGCATTTTTTTTATTTAGCAGCGCTGGACAGAATGGTTATGTATATAAAATTATTTACAAAAGGCTATACTTAATGTATGATTTAACTATGATAATGACACTGACGACTGTGATATCTAATGAGGTTTATTGATCCGAATGATGGACAACCTTTGTACGATAGTGTTGAAATAAAAATAGAAGTGAATAGTTCGCATCGCGATACGGAAGATGTTGCTTGGAAAGTTTTACATAACATCTTTAAATAGCGGGGCAGCTGAGTGCAAATTAGGGGCTTTAAACGTTGTGAAGAGGGGGTAAATGTGATGTGGGAATTTGCAAAAGATAATTTTGTGAAGCAAATATGGGGAATAGTATTGCTTGCTATATTGCTTGCGATTGTCGCAATTTTTGTTACTTGGATCTTTGGATATGATTATTTGCTCTTTGACATATCTAGCCGTCTTGTACATGAGGTATTTGGACAATTCAGTTAAAAATAGGAAAGGGGGCTATTATAGTTGCTTAATTTGCTAATCGTTGAAAAGAAGAATAATGCTCTTGAAGGAGGACTTTGGAAAGCGATTATCGATCCGAGTGTCATTTCCGCTTTCTATGTTGGTTCTATTGAGGAAGCGTTTGAATTGAACGGTAAGGAAGATATTGATATTCTACTTGTAAGTGGTATGTTACTCATAGATCTAGATTTAGAATCACGAAAAACTATCGATCACCATTTCCCGAAAGCGAAATTCTACATCACCTCAATGTATGAAGAGAAAACTTTTAAACACTTAGCAGCGGATGGTTTTGTGCCAAAGAAAGCGGCTAGTGCTATTGAGTTTGTTAAACAATTGCAGAGATAATAATCCGCCGCGATGACAATACGGAAGGGGAGTCCATAAGGATGCCGAATCATGTAGTGGTATATAGGCATAAAGGGTACGATATTACAGTTATACAAAATGCACAACCGGAACAGATTGGTTACTATATCGATCATTATTTTTATGTTGATCGGAAGTATCCCCTTCTCCAAGAAGCTATTGACGACATTGACAGAAATGAGAAGTTTGTTTATTAAAAAATACATGATTGTGAATCGTGTTCTGCAAGAACAGGCGAAAAGGAAGAGGGAGCAAAAATGACCGTGGGGAGCGTGTTTTATGGATATGTTAAAGCAACAAATGGAGTCGAAATTGGAAGAGATTAGCACGATGAAAAGAGAACGAGAAGCATTGTTTGATGACTTTGAATCAAATAATGATCGTATTGCAGCTCTCTATTGGGAAGTTGAGATTAAAGAGCTACAATATTTGTTTTTGAAACGTCAGCAGCTCGAAGCTTTAAAGATAACTGCTACCATTGATCCAGAAAGTGTAACTAGGATCGAAAAAATAAATGAAACCTGCATCGCCATCCTGCAAAAGAAGCTTGGTAAGGAAGGATTTGAAGAACGTCTGAAAAACGAAGGTCTGATTTAACATATGGAATATTAAGGGTGAGCTCGTAGTTATCTCTATCTATTTTTCTACCAGAAGATTATATTTAGATAAAAAGGAAGGAGTTGGAATTATGGCGTATAAGTTTCATGGTGGTGGGCTTGTGGGAGGCAAAATCGGAATCAAGGCTAGTGGCAAACAAGAAATTGAGCTTAATGGCACGCAAGTCAAAGGTGGCGAAATTGGTGCAGATCTTGCCCTAACTGAAGATAGCGATTTCGTAGCGAATGACTCAACAATAGAGGGTGGACAGATAGCAGTTTTAATCAGAGATTGGGACTCTATTAAAGATGAAATTGAAAAGATTGTTAAAGAAGAAGGACTTGATGATAAAATATCTAATGAAGTAATCGGTCTTTTAACGGATATTAAGGACCCAGATAGACCTAGCGAGGTAAGGAAGATTGTAATTGATAAGGTAATTAATTTTGTATCAAGTGCAGGATCAGCAATGCTAGTGCTGTATATTAAACAACTGTTACATATACAGTAATACCGCGTGTTCTTAGCGAAGTAGGGAACCGTATCCCATTACTTCTCAAAACTTCTAATTATTCGCCAGGTGACACTAGCATACTTCGCTCCATAATCCTTTTAAAGACTGATTGCGATTCACGGCTTTTAAGAAAACATATTTTGGCAAGTGCGGAATTAAATACTACCCGAGTGGGTGAGTCTATAAAATGTTTTTTAATAAAAAGAAACACGTTGCTCCTCAAGTGGGATCAGTTGTGTATACTGAATTGGGCTTTGGCAGTATGGAACACTCAGGAATCTACACCGGACTCGATGCAGTCATACATCTGAATGGTGAAGGTCAAATAGAAGAGGTAAGTCTGCCTGAATTTACCGATCATATTACGACGTTCAATCATGAGATATATGTTCCTTGCTACTCAAAGAAAGATTGGGCGATTGCTTTCCCAGTCGCATTCGGGAGAGCTTCTGATCGTGTACACTTCAAACGGCGTTACCAAGAAAGGGAATATAACTTATTATTTGATAATTGTCACCAATTTTCTGCAGGTTGCTTGACAGGAAATTTTGAAAATGCAACAAACTTCTTATTCCTACTTAAAGATTTGGTGGAAGAATATCACGAAGATAAGGTCGATTGGAGGCCGTGGGACTGGAAGACAGATCCTAATGTCAACCTTAACAGGCCGAGATTAAAGGAATAGGAATGTATGTAAAGGCGGGGTTGAGACTTAACATGCTAGTGAAACATAGTGATGATGTCGAAGTACTTGCTAAACTACATAAAAAAAACCGTATATTGTATGCATTTTGTAGAGTAGAGAATCCGATCAGACAAGATTTTGTCATCGTATTTTTTCTCAAAAGAGGAAAAAATGGATACCGCTCTTATGAAGTCTACCTTTCATCACTCGGATACTTGTATGAAATTGAATTATTTAACCATAAAGAATCGACGCCGATTACAGCAGAATTAAGATCTGAAATCATCGATATTATTTACCGCCAAAGTGAAATACCTCAAATTTTTGGTACAATTAACTGGAATCGTGAGCGTGTTGGAAAATGAGGCAGTCTATTCAATTACCGTCGAGTACCTGAAGGTGTTCGACGGTTCTTTCTTTTTATAATAGCTTATGTATGTTCATGGTATTGTAGATAATTCTCAATACGTCCACTGTTTCCCTATACCTATTACGGACTTTCCATGGTAAGGTCGTAATGGAGGGTTATACCTATGCTAAATCAGCCGATAAAACCAATGTTATTACAGCCATTACTTCCTTCTGAAATTAAAAAAGATTATTCTAGCTCCTTGAAATGGGATGGATTTAGGATAATTATACATTATGATCATGGAAAGGTAAGAGCATTCACCAGGCATGGGACAGAGGTTACGGACAGATTTCCTGAGCTTATGCAAATTAATCTTCCTATTAAAACGGGGACGTTTGATGGCGAGTGTATCGTATTTGATTTAAAGCAGCCAATGCAGCCAGATGATCAACAACCACGCAGATTATGGTGGGAAGATTCAATGTCTCGATTTAATACAAAAAATGTTGCAGCTGTTAAACGAATCTCAATGACTTTAAGAGCGCATTTTCCTTTGTGGGACATATTGTATCTGGATGGTCAATCTTTGCTTAAGAAGAGCTTTATAGAGCGAAGAGATAAGCTAAATGCTGTTGTTAAAAACTCTGACGAGCTATCCGTCACTCCGTTGTATAAAGACGGTGAAGATTTGTTTAGAAAAGCGAAGCAGATGGGTATGGAGGGGATAGTACAGTACAATAATGACGCATTCTACTATCTAAATGAGAGGCCTCAAAAAAATGTCATATACAAGGTCAAGGCGTATCAATTTGCGGTCTGTCAGATATTTTCAATGCGTCGAAAGGGTCCTTTTGGCTGGGGTTTGTCAATGAATGGAGAGTATGTTGGGATATTGGAATTCCCGCCTAATTCTGATGCAATAAGAGCCTTCAATAAAATCTCAAAGCAGCTTATAAAAGGACAAAATAAGGATTGGGTGTTTCTTGATCCGCTAATAAGTTGTAAGGTGAAAATACAATGCTTTACTAAAGATGGTAAACTTAGATCACCAAAATTTGAGGAGTTCTGTACCATTTAAGTTATACACTCCCGAAATATATTGAGGTCACACTGTTAAGAAGGATGGAGTTGAATATTTTGACTTGGTGGTGGATGTAACACGTGTTTTGTTAAGTTGCGCATGCGCGGGAATAAAGTGTTTTGAATGGTTATATTGGGAAAAACCTGCTCATATAATGGTTATCAAGTGTATAGCAAAGCCGGTAAATGCCAACTATAATGAATGAAAAGCCACCCCAATAGCCTCCTACAGCTATCAGGGCGGTGAGTTAGTTTCTTGATCCTGGAGTCGAAGCCAGATTAAGAAGCTCTGTTATTATCGGAAGAGGAAGAGTCCACTTGGCTTTGCTGAGAGGGCTTTTCTTTTTTCTTTTTAGGAGATATGAGGTCTCGTGTAGCGTTGTAGAATTTCATGTAACTGGCAACCTTATTTACAGTGTCTGCTTTCTCCGATAGCCATTCTACGATATCATCAAAATCCATTTTTGTGTCACCTCCTTATTTGTATATTTTGCATTCATAGGAACCACCTCCTCTCTTAAAACTATGATTAGTGCTCTTTGTATTAATATATGCAATTGCCTATATTAAATAACACGAATGGGAATTTTGTCATAGAAGTAGCCAATTTATAAATGATATGCTAGTAAGATCATATGTTGGGGTTGATTACTTTATTCCTTTATTACCTATAGTAAAGCGATATGAGAAGATGAATTTACAACCCACTGGCAAATAATTAACGGCATAAATTAACTGTCGTCTATACTAACTATGACCAAATCTTGGTGAAACTATTCATATATTATTCATGTTCATTATGAATTTAAACAAACAGATAAAAAAAATAAAACACAAATAAAGTTACTTGTTTGAGTAATCGATAATGCAAGTATTTTAGTTGCGATAGCTTAGGAATCCATTTGTTAATAAAATGATTTTGTCGAATATTCAAGGATATAAGCACATTTCGTTGAATGTTAATGTTAGTGAAAAAGTTGCTTAGGAGATGAAGATTTGAAGCTAACAGAAGAAGAACGCGATTCTATTTTTGAGACGATAAATAACGAACAAGTGCTGTTTTTAAAAGATGGGTTAAAAAGAGGTAGAAGAACTGTTTTTGCTAATACCATTGCTACTCAAAAGGGACTATCAGTGCCAGATAACGCATCGTTTGAAGATATTGAACATCTTGTGGACTCATGGGTTCTCATTGGTTATGTAGATGGCGGAGTGGTTTCATCCGATCTAAAATGCGAATGTGGGAGAAGTCTAAGATACCAGTATCATGTAATCAACAAGCAAAGTGGAGAAGAGCGTAAATTCGGTATTGATCATTTAGAGCTTCATACTGGCATCGATGCTAAAACAGTCGCAGAAATACGTAATGGTTTTTCAAAAATCGATCTGGAGCTGGATGAACTACTGATTAAAATTGAAGAACAATGGACTTTGGATGATGCTATGTTACCTTCGCTTTCAAATATAGAGCTGCCACATGAAATTCAACAACACGTAGATTTGCAGTTGCCGCTTTTGAACAGACAAATTGCAAGAATTAGGAGATTAATCGCTGAATATCAAACTAATCAGCAACGAGCCTCAGACGTGTTTGAAAGTCGAATTACTGTCCCGCCGATTAAAAAAGCAAAAGGAAAAAAAAATGAGGTTGATCTGTTCACTTACAAAGAAAATCATTCGGAGGAGTCAGAGAGGAGTGTAGTCGAAGAATTATCAGACGCTTCTAAAAAAGCTGTATTGTCTTATCTCCAAAGCGGTGTTCAAAGCGCAAGAATCATTTGTGAACTTTTGATAAGAGATGGATTAACCAGTGACGCGAGGTTTATAACTGAGAAACCAAAAATTTATGTACCGGTATGTTGGTACATCGAGTCATATATACATACAAGCAGGTGTAAGGTTATTTCGATTAATCAAACGGATCGAGTTTACGAGTGGATCTCATAGATTTACTGTGATAACGGAGTGGGTTATCAATATAACATGTGTTATATGAGGTGAGCCTAAACAGAAGAGACATCCGCAAGTTGCCTTTTCCGTTTTAGCATTTCTGACATAAGGATTTATTAAATAGAAATGAGCCTTGTCAAATTGAAGTATATCCTATAAAATTGTAAATAGTTAGAACGGATAAGCGAGCCATGTTTCTTGAACCATGATTGAACAAAGCAGGATTGGGCCTGATGGCGAAGTGCTGAAGCTGTAATAATTCATACATTCAAAAGCTAGGTGAACCGAAGAGGGGATCTTAGCTTTTTTAATTTCCTTTGTCCGTGAAGGGAGATTTACCATGAAAGGGAAACAACATAGTGAAGAATCAAAGGCGAAGATCAGCAGAAGTCGTATGGGATCAAAAGATAGTGATGAAACAAAAAAAAGGAAAAGTGAAGCTTTAAAGGGCAGAGTAGTAACTAAGGAAACTAGGATAAAATTAAGCAAAGCGCTAAAGGGCAGAGTTATCACCTCCGAGTGGGCAGCAAAAATTAGTACATCGGCGCACGGCAGGGTAAGATCGGAAATAGTAAAAGAAAAAATAAGACTCTCTCTTATGGGCCGTAAACGGTCATTAGAAGTTATCGAAAAAATAAGAGCTGCGCACTTAGGCAAAAAATTATCGACAAATCATCGTGTTAGTTTGAGTATTGCAAGAAAAGGTAAGAAGTTTTCGGAAGATAGGAAGCTAAAAATGAGCGGCGAACGTGCTTCTAGAGCTGTCTTGAATACAGAGCAAGTGCGAGAAATAAGGAGGATTTATGTAATGGAAGTCGGATGGTCGCACCGTAAGCTTGCAGCAAAGTATGGAGTTTCTAAAAGTGCGATAACTGCAGTACTTAGTTATGACTCCTGGGATCACTTATGAATCGCTGGGAGATATTCTCATTTATGAAGATGGTAGATGAAGAGAAATTAGTTATTGGATGGGGGCAGAAACTATGGAATATAACGATTATAGTAGTATAGAAAACGGTCAATTGTTGGCTGCACTTCTGGCCACAATTGATAAGCCCACCAAAGCAGGGGATATATGGTTTTGCCCGGCAGGAAAGAGTGGAATTGCTAGTTTACATCATGTTGTACGTTTTGATGTGGCCAATCGAACCTTACACTTTACAGGTGGCAAGATAAAATTATCGGTGGATAAGGGTTACATTCCGATGATGGTTTTTGCCTGGAAGCAGCAGCTTGAATTGAGGAAATGAAATCGCACAGTTCAGAACAGTGGTCAAAACAAAAGCCCGAGGGTAGATATCCCCGAGCTTTTTGGTGTTTAATCATATTCATGGCATTTTGTTGGCTCGATCTAATACTACGGTTGCGGTGGAACATAAGAAAATAAGATGACCGCCGCGCTTACCGCAATGCAGCATCCAGATATGATTTTCACTTTTCTCACTGTTTTTTCCGGAAAGATTTCTTTATACCTTATGACTCCAATCGACAATCCCGTGGCAAGCCCCATGGCGTTTATGAAATATCTATGTTCGATTGTTGTTGCCGTGAAAACATTCGCTAAATAATTCATATGAGCACCGTCTTAAACTTTGCTTTTACTTTGCAGGAGAAGGCGATGATAGTGATATTCTTATAAAGAATTGCTATAAACGTCTAAACTTTAGTATGTAATATTATTTACAATAGTATGTAATTATTGTATGATATATATAACGGTATTTTTTTCCTGTTAATAGGGGTGGTGTTGTCTATAATGAAATGTACTGTTTGTTTTTCCCCTTCATTGCTTATAGTGAATGGTGAAAATATGTGTAACGAATGATTTGCATTGGGCATTCTTTAAACGCAAAGAACCACTGGTGATTACAACTAAGGTAACAAAATAAAAAGGGGTGTCTGTTTTGGGTAAATCAAGTAGAGGCTCTGAGGGAGATTCGCAAGAAAAAATTGAATCAGGATGGTACGATGATTTGGTTTTTGAGGATGACCTGGAAGATATATCAAGTGAATAGGTGGTGTACATGTGCGAAAGGGGCAAATGAAGTACATTTCGCCGCTAGATTTTGAAGCAATTAATTTTCTTTGTGGGTTATATCAAGACCATGCAGAAGCAGGAGCATGGGATGTTAACGACGAGAAGCTAAGTGAGGAAGAACGTAAGCGAAACAAAGAAATTCGTGAAATGATGGCTAAGTTTGCAAGAAAATTTTAGTTATCAAAATGAAGAGAGGTGTCCGTTTGTATATTCCAGTTCGCATGCCTTGCGACGTTGGTATTTGCTACAGTTGCAATGAAAAAACTGCCACTTATTATGAACATCCTATAGAGGGTAGTGAGAAAATTTATATTGCTTGTGATGAATGTTGGTCTGAGCATGATAATAAGGAGTTGTAGATGCTTTTGGTTTTTTCAAAAGAGGATCATTTATTTTTAGAGTGGTTGATTATTGTTAAACTTATGGATAAAAAAAGGTTTTCTAAATTATCTCCTATGGAAGTAGATGCATTGTATTCAGAATGGAGAGGGTTTTATTACGGACTGAATTAGGGCGATAGCTATACTGTGAATTTGAACTACTAGAGTATATTTGTGTCGCTGGACAATAAAAGAAAGATTATAATAAATTCATGCAGCATCCAAAAAATCCCCTTGCCTTAAAAGACTAGGGGGCTTTCGTTTATTCCTTCCAGCAAACAGCTGTTACCGATCCTAGGTTCATCCATCGGCTGCCGCGATATTGATAATGTTCAAGCAATTCGTAAGAGATTATATTTACGCACATCCCCTCAATAGGTGTGGGAACGTCATCCCAGCTTTCGTAATAGTCCTTTACCTTGTAGTAGGCGTAAGCTAAGAATTTTTCCCAGACTATTTCGTGCCAGGGGTACCTACGCAAAAAATCCTCACCGGTCATAGTTAGACCGTATCGATCCTTATAATAACGAGCGACATATTCCGCTGTTTCTCGATGAGTTATTCCATACAAAACTAATCACCACCCATATACGAAAGCATGTTCCCATATTATATCCTAGGAATACGGTTTTTAAAATAAGTGAAAGTGAGGTGAGGAGTTGAATTGATAAAACCTCCTGAAATTGATGTTTTTCAGTTATTTTTAGACCGTGGATTATCGATTGATGAGTTCTGCATTATGATGTTATTGAGTAGTATGTCAGAAGATAATGTTTCACTTTCCGAGGCAGTAGCCAGCGTTTTAGAGGAAGTACCTGGTGTGACTGAGTTAGACGTTCATCGATCGATCTTACGCGCCGAAAAATTAAGGCTATTGCGTATTATAAAGAGGTCCGGAACATTTTCCATAGAGGCTCTATTTTTAAATTCTTTATAAATTGTAGAAATTCAGCTTTGTTTAAGTTGTTGATTTCCGTTTAATTTAAGCGCCGCTGCAATGATGAAAAGGACTATATTGTTGTCGTGAATATTATTGCGACAACAATATAGTCCTTTTCCATGAGATATAAAACTGTAACAATTGAATTTTTTGTGGGACTTGTTACCAGTATTTTTTTAGTATATAATCTAGATGTACTCTGATCAAAGTCCAATCCGAGTTTGTATAGTCTGATCAAAGTCCAATCCGAGTTAACTAGAGGGGGATATACAAATGCCAACGGTAAACGAGATCGTAGAAATAACAGGCCAAAAAAGAGGAACAGTAGAACAATTTCGAGATGAACTTCAAAAGCATAAAATTATTGGTAATAACCAAAGTTTAAATGATAGGTCTGTTGATGTTTTTCGTAAAGCAGTGGACTATAAAGAAAAAGAGGAAGAAGAATTTACATGGAGTCAGGCTATGCAAAAAGCAATTCAAGAGGAATACGGGGAAGATATGGAGCTGCCATTTTATTGGACTAAGGAAATTATACTAAAACAGCTCATAAATGGAATCAAAACGAAAACAATTGAGGTTCATGAAGTTGATTATGAGGTGGACAGGTCAAATTATTTTGTTATATACCATTTGATTATAGATAATTTTACTGAATTGGGTAAAAACGAGGATGCCTTTACTGGTAGCTTTGGCACGGATGGAAACCCCATAACAACATTTATTTGTAAAGGAAATGATTTTCTATATTACGTAGTTGGAAAATTAAACAAATTAACAAAGAGCGAGGATATTCATGTTTTTTATAATGAGGGGATAGAGTTTAACATTATGAGATGCAAACATATCTGCGGTGGAAGTGCTAACAAGGGAAGATTAGCGGAATTATGGAATGTTGGAAGGGAACACATTGTACATGTGAGTGTTGAAAAAGATTTGATAAGCAAAGACTATGGTTTGAACATATGAGGATATTTAAATAAAAGGTGACAAAAGCAAAAAATATGCAGGATCCTGTTCGCAAGACTGAAAATAGAATACAAGACTAGCCCTCCTTGTTTAAAACCTAGATAAATAGACGAAGCTAGCAATAATTGAAAACAAGGAGAAGGTTCTATTATGTGGACAAAAGATGAAGTCATTACTAGCCTGCTAAATAAAGAAATGCCAAAGTCAAAAATGGCTGAGTTCTTAAGAAGTTAGAGAAACCTTGGAATAGGTATAAACGTGAAGAATTTGCTGGAATAGTAGCACTTGAAGCAAACAGAAATGTTGTGCTTTCGAATCTACTTGATCAACATAGAATGCAGTTTCATGCGCGGAAAGAATTATGGCATTTATATCTTACTGAGCAAAATACAAATCCACCCGTAATGAGTGGGAATGACTGGATAGCGCTCCTTCAAGAATATAAAGAAGCTAATCCCATTCGCAAAAGATACGTTTGAGTTTACTTCTTTTATCCTATTTTGACTATATACCCAGGTATAGGTGATAAATACAACAACAAAGGCAGCCTGCAATGAACTGCACCCCATTTGTTAGACACCACTAACAATGGAGGTGCAGTTTTTTTGTCTAATTTCAGTTTAGATGAGAAATTGAAGGCCATTCAAAGGTATCAGAATGG
>NZ_JCAUAX010000017.1:0-105624 GCF_059692175.1 Paenibacillus sp. J22R67
GCGGGTGTAGTTCAATGGTAGAACTTCAGCCTTCCAAGCTGGTAGCGTGGGTTCGATTCCCATCACCCGCTTCAAAACAAGAGATCACCTTAGGGTGATCTTTTTGTTTTGTGCGGGTAGGGAAGAGAAGCCACAGAGGGGTTCGACCGTCTGTAGTTCCGTTTCCATGCAGAGGCGCACAATGCAGCTAAGGAAATCGTCCTCACAGGATGCCCGAGCGCTCTCATTTCTTGGCAAAAGAAGATGAAAGCGGTATACTTGTTTTGTTAACGTGTGCATTATCGTGAGACTATATCAATGAAATGAGGTCGGCGACTATGAAGGCGAATAAGCTTGGAAATGCAGGTTTTGACATCTCAAACATAACCTTTGGCTGTTGGGAGCTCGGAGGAGGTCCTTGGGAGTTCACGAACGACCAAAATAATATCGAGCTCATCCGAAAAGCATTCGAGCTCGGCATCACAACGTTCGATACGGCTGAAGGCTACGGCAACGGACACTCGGAAGAGATCGTCGGCGCTGCTTTGGCGGATATACGCAAACAATGTATCATTACGACGAAGGTGAGCCGAAGCAATCTAGCTCCTCAAGATGTACGAAGATCAGCAGAAAATAGTTTGAAACGTTTGAAGACAGATTATATAGATGTTTATTACATTCACTGGCCAAGTTTTGAGATTCCGGTGGAGGATACACTTACTGAATTTGTGAAGCTGAAAGAAGAAGGCTTGATTCGGGCAATTGGTGTTTCGAATTTCTCTTTGGAGCAGCTGAAAGAAGCGGTGAGTTACGCGCAAATCGATGTGATTCAGCCGGAATACAGCTTGTTGCATAGAGCCATTGAGCAAGAGATTTTGCCATTTTGTCAGGAACATAACATTGGTGTGATGAGCTACAGTTCGATCGCGAAGGGAATTCTGACAGGTGCTTTCCATCTGCATGGAAAGACGTTGAAAGAAGGAGATTTCCGCAAGGAGAGAAGGCTGTTCCTTCCGGAGCATTTGGAGGCAGAGAAGGAGCTCTTAGCTGTCATGAAAGAAATAGCTGATTCCAAAGACACTAATGTGACACAAGTTGCAATTGCTTGGCTGCTGCACCAAGAAGCCCTTACTTCGGCTATTATAGGCACTCAAGATGAGCATCATCTCGAAATTAATATAAAAGCGGCCTCGTTGTCATTATCCGCCTCTGAGCTAGAAACCTTGAACATAATCAGCGAGCGTGCGCTGTCAGTAATTGGCTACTCCTAGTAGCGTAGTCGCAAACCACCCGATCGGGTGGTTTTTTGTTGTGCATTATGCTGCGTACTATGTTGTGGTTTTTGTTGCGCAAAATGTTGTGCGTTATGTATGCAGTATTCGACATATGCAACTGGTAAAACTTACCGTTTTACAAAGTTTGTATCTACCAATTAAACTATGCTAGTCTAACATAGACAAAAAATGCCGAATCTCGGAGCATCGAAAGCTCTGGTACGGGGGACTTCTTTATTTGGGGTGAATGAGCGCTGCTAGCTGAGCGTACTAGGGAAACCTCTTCCCGAACCCGTCAACTAACCTCGGAGGCGTCAAGGAGGCAAGGTTTTGAAATCTTTTTCTTCGCGTCTTATTTGTTCATGCGCAATTGTATGCGCCGCAGTACCGATGTTTACAGCACACTCCGCTCAGGCAGCTTCGGCGCCTACGGACCGCCCTGTAAAGGTTCAAGTCAATGATGAGCTGCTGAAATTCCCGGAAGTTCAGCCTTACATTGATGACAAAGGCATCATGCAAGTTCCACTTCGAGTGTTATCTGAGAAGCTAGGCTATCAGGTAAGCTGGGAGAAGCAAGCGGATCAAATCGAGGTTACACTGGTTAACAAGCAGCAATCGATCTTACTCGTTACAGAGCAACCACAAGCGCTCGTGAACAGCAAGAAGATCAGTTTGGAAAGCAGTCCAACCGTGTACCAAGGGAACACCTATGTCCCACTTCGGTTCATCACGGAAACCTTCGGTTCGCCAATTGAATGGAATGAAGCAAACCAGATCGCGATTGTGGATGTGGATGGAAAGTCGCATAAACCAGCTTGGATTGCACCGCCACCGCCGCCGGCTCCTGCTCCAGCTCCTAAGGTTGCCGCTCCTGTTGTACCATCTGTGAGTGAGCAGATCGTACAGACTGCAAGCTCCTACATGGGAGTGCCCTATGTATGGGGGGGAACGACACCGAGAGGATTTGATTGCTCCGGTTTTGTGCGGTTTTTGTATCAAGCGAAGGGGATCGATTTGCCTCGTACGTCAGCGGAAATGCACAGTGAAGCAGGTACGAAAGTTACGGATTTGAAAGCCGGAGACTTGGTGTTTTTTGCTTCAAAAACAGTGAATCACGTGGGCATTTATCTAGGCAATGATCGATTCATTTCAGCGACTTCATCCAGAGGCGTGGCTGTGGATAGCCTTTCGAGCTCTTATTGGAGCGCAAGGTATGTCGGAGCGAGAAGAGTTCTGTAAGGATAGGACTATCGAACACTTGTTTCTATGTTCTTTCGAATGAAAGGCATAGAGGGCAGGTGTTTTTTTTCGTCCACAGAATAATGCGATTTTTATCGAAATTTTATGGTTTTTAGCCTATAATGAAGAAATGTTTGGAAGAAAGAAAGAGCAGGTGAACACGAGCGCATGCAATTAAGTGTCTGGAAGAGTTGGTTTCATAAAAAGAGACATTCGAGTATCGCAGATAGCATGTATACCGTGGATAAGGGTCCTGCAATGCCTGATGAGATCCGGGAAGTTATTCAGCAGTTTTTCCGTACATACAATCATTTCAAAGGGGCTAGAAGCCTGCAAACGGATACGTTTATAAAAGAGGTATTTTACGCAACGAAGCAAGATCCTAGAGACCAGAGAACAATTGAAGAAATGGAAGCCTATATCCAACACAAAAATGTGCTGCGGTTGCGGTTGAAATCTTATGTGATCGATGAATATTTAAGCTTAGGCGAAAAAATCTGTATGATTGGTGTTACGCGCGAATTTAACAACAATCACAAGAATCGCGTCTTGTATTTTCTAATTAAAGAAGACAATGCTTGGAAGTTTCACCATATCGCAAGGTCGCATCATGGCACTATTTTAGATAAATTTCAAATTAAAGAACAAACGGGATTCGTCGTAGGCAACGAAAAAGCCGCACTCCTGTTCCTCACACACTCCAGTTCATCAGATGCCTCCACATTCATAACGGGAGATTATGTGCATGCTGAGGGGTATTTGGACGTGGAACAAGAACCGAGCAGCCATTTGTACTATCGGGTTGTACGAATGAATCGTGTTCACTAGCTATAGGATCATGCCACAAACCGTGAGGGTAAGCTTTGCTCTGTCGAGTAACGCTTATTTGGCGTTGGTACGAGTCTACTTTCTACTTCTTTTAAGTTCACGAAGCGAATAAAAGGTGCCTCTCCAGTAAATGCCGCCTTGTTTCCAAGTAAGCCAAACGGAGCGAACAATCGTGTAAACAAGCAGCGAAGCGCTGACAGGAAGCAGGTAAGCGGAATCACCTCTGAGGTTCATTAATCGGGACATTAGCTTGCGATAGAGCCAGATTTGCAGAATAACAGCAACAGCATAGACGGCTCCGCGCCAATCCCAGAGGAAGAGGAGTCCAAGCCACGGGCCTACAAAAAAGCCGATCTGTCCCAAGCAAGCGAGCAAAGCTACGATGTAGCTGTAGCGAAAGCCGGAAAAAAGGTTTTTCTCCAGTCCAATTATCGCTTCTTTGAGCGAAGGGTACCATTCTACTTGAAGCAGGTGTTTGGCAGACAATACTCTTTGGCGGAAACCTGCTCTTTTGAGGAAGATACCTAACTGTAGATCATCATCAGGTCTTAAAGCGATTGCTTTATGCATACCAATTGCTTCATAGGCGCTGCGGCTTACCATATTAAAGGCGCCGATACCGATGCCAGGGCCTTTGGAGTTGTCGATATTCGCACGCCAGGGTCGAACGAATAGAGAAAATGAGAACAGAAAGAAATGGACGAATCCCTTGAGTAAAGCGCCTCGTGCGATCATATTCGGGGTCAGCGTGAGGTGGTGCACATCTTGTTCCTTCATATAAGAAACTGCGTCGGTTATTGTGCCCGGAGCAAAAAGAATGTCCGCGTCTGTAAACAGCAGATACTGCCCTCTAGCCTGGAGATATCCTTGGTAGAGCGCATGGTTTTTGCCAAGCCAACCATTTGGCAAGTGAGTGATGTGAATGATTTGCAGTTTGGTAGGGATGTCCTTCTTGCCTTCGGACCATTTGCGCAGCTCCTCCAGCCGGACACCGGTAGCATCCTGGGATCGATCATTCACAGCAATGATTTCGAGGCGTGGGTAATTTTGGGACAGTAGATGCCTGACAGTTTCGCGGATTGTCGTTTCCTCTTCTTTGGCTGCAATGATGACAGATACAAGCGGAGGCTTGTCCGGGAAATGACGGGACTTAGACTTAGGTAGCGTTCGCAGGTTAGGTAAACCTTTTAACACATCCACAGTGGTAAATAACCAATACAGGAGGGTTAGAAGAGCGATGATGCCGAGAGTGGACACAGGATACCTCCTTATGGAAGAATAGAAGTTGATCGCATTATATCATTCATCCTTGGTAGGGGGAAATTTTGCTGGAAGCTTGTAAGAGGAGGTAATGATAGATGGCGGAAACGTTAGACACACGAGAGCAATTTTGGAAAAAAATGAATGGTGAGCAGTTGGCCTTCTTTCTTGAAACCATTGGAGAATCATCTGAGATTGAGGCGAGCGAGCTCTTTTTTGTATGCATTGGGACAGATCGATCAAGTGGTGATGCCTTGGGACCGTTAGTAGGAAGCAAACTCGCCGAATTTGGATATCCTCATGTTATAGGGACGTTGGAGTCACCATGTGATGCCAGTAACATCGCGGCACGGCTGCAGGAAATTCCGCAGGGCAGTGTCGTTATTGCGATAGATGCATGTTTGGGTCAAAAGTTGTCGGTAGGCATGTACCAAGTATCGAATCAGCCCCTAGCGCCAGGTAAGTCGGTTGGCAAAGATTTACCGCATGTTGGCGATTATACAATTGCCGCCATTGTTAACGTGGATGGCCCTAGGCAGTATAATATTTTGCAAACGACGTCGCTTTACAGGGTTATGAATATGGCGGATGAAGTGGCGAGAGCGATTCGGCATGCATTTCCCCTTTTACCCTCGAATAGACAGATTGAGTAATAGAACGGAGGATGAAAATGCCACCAGGCGATATTAGGCGTCTATCCGATAGGGATAGGCCTAAGGCAAAGTTAAAGGATGTTTCGGTTAAAAGAATTCTGGCATTGTTCCGAGGATACTGGGGACAACTATCAGGCATTATCGGGCTGGCGCTGCTTGCAGCTGTGGTCGGGTTAATCCCCCCATTGGTCATGAAGGAGATCATTGATAAGGCGATTCCGCAAGGAAGTATGAAGCTGCTAGCCGAGATGGCGATGCTCATGCTGCTGCTTCCAGTTGTGAGCGGTGTGCTGGGCGTATGGCAAAATCATCTCAACACAAAAGTAACGCAAGGGGTTATCCGGGATTTGGGGCTGACTTTGTTTCAAAATTTGCAGCGCCAGTCGATGGCGTTCTACACGGATGCCAGATCGGGCGAAATCGTGCAGCGGATCACGGGGGATGTGCAGGCCGTTCAAGGCGTTGTTACCTCACTTGTCGTGTCTTCAATTACCCAACTTGTCATTGTTGCGACAACGATTGGGATTTTGTTTGCCCTAGATTGGAAATTGGCCATTATCGCCGTGCTGATTCTTCCTCTTTTTATGATGCCGGTTAAAAAGGTTTCGAAGCTGCGCAAAGCGCTCCGCATCGAAACGCAAAAGGTGAGGTCTGATATTACCTCACAGCTAAGTGAAAACTTCGGCATTTCCGGCGCATTGTTGACCCGTATTTTCGGCAGGGAGCGGCAGCAGGAGGCCGACTTTAAGGCGATGAACCAGAAAGTGATGGATCTGGAGCTGCGGCTCAATCTAGTCGGCCGATGGTTCGGGATGGCCACGAGCACGCTTGGGCCGCTGGGTACAGCCATAATTTACTTGTATGGCGGGTTTTCGGTTATTTCCGGCACCATGTCACTGGGGGCGATTGTTGCCTTCTCGGCCTACCTGGGGCGCTTGTATATGCCTGTAGGCACACTGTTGAATCTACAGGTAGAAGTAGGGACGGCGCTGGGCGTATTTCAGCGGATTTTTGAATACCAGGACATGGTGCCCGATGTCATGGACGCTCCTGATGCGCGGCCGCTAAGCCAAGTTGCGGGGCGAGTGGCTTATAAGCAAGTTTCCTTCGCTTATAAGCCAGGGCAGTACGCGCTGCGGGATGTTACGTTCGAGGCGCAGCCGGGCGAAATGATTGCGCTCGTCGGGCCGAGCGGCGCCGGGAAATCGACGCTGATCGGTATGATCGCGCGGCTGTACGACCCGACGGCGGGGATCGTCGAGGTCGACGGCGTGAACATCCGCGGCGCTCGGCTTGCTTCGCTGCGCGCGCAAATCGCGTACGTGACGCAGGAATCATTTCTGTTCCACGCGACGATTGGCGACAACCTGCGCTTCGCGCGGGAGGACGCTACGCGTGAGGAGATGGAGGCCGCGTGCCGCCAGGCCTACATCCACGACTTCATCGTGTCGCTCCCCGAAGGGTACGACACGATGGTTGGAGAGCGCGGGCACCGGCTCTCCGGCGGCGAGCGCCAGCGGATCGCGATTGCTCGCGCGATCCTGAAGCGCCCGCGCATCCTCATCCTCGATGAGGCGACGTCGCATTTGGACTCGGAGTCCGAGTCCTATGTGCAGGCGGCGCTCGAGGAGCTGATGCAAGGGCGCACGACGCTCGTGATCGCGCACCGGCTCTCCACGGTGCTGGCCGCCGATTACATTCTGGTGATCGAAGCGGGCAGCGTCGTGGAGCGGGGCACGCACCGCGAGCTGCTGGCTCTTGACGGGCTGTATGCGCGGCTGTACAGCACACAGTTCGCCAAGACGGAAGAAGAGGCTTAGGAGACAGCTCTGGAAGGTCTGGAAAGACCTTCCGGGGCTTTTTTGTGTAGTAATCTTCCATGATCTGGACAAGCTAACTGCAAATAAGAGGCGATGTGAGGGCATTATTTTGAAAATACTTATGTGTATTTGGACGGTTGTTCTACTATTGAGCACCAGCTATATTCCGGCTACAGCTGCTGACGGGGCGGAAGCTTTTGACATTCAGAAAGGTGAGGTTGTGAAGAGCATTCCCCATTCGGCCAACCTGCAAAGTGAAGTTGAGAAGTGGCTAACCGCCATTGACGGCCCTGTAGGTTCTTTGAACATCGAGCCAGATAGCGGAATAGCTGTAAAAATTGAGCTTGCTCCCCCTTTGAAAATCAACAATCCATGGATAAAAGGAACGGTCACGCAAGTCGTCTTATTTGTGAGTGAGTCGGACTCGTACACCCCGAAGCTTTTAATTTTTACACAAGAAAATAATGTGCTCGCGATAGCGTTTAAGTATGATTTACACTCATTTCTAAAAAGGTATGATCTCTATCGCCCGCAGCTAAACCTGTCCATGCCAAACTAGAACTCTTGCATACGATATATGGAATCGCATTTCTAGTAGGAAGCGGGTGAGGTTCCATGAGAAAAACACAGGCAGCCAAATTGGAGAATCAAGTGTATTCGAATCGGGTCGTGAGATCGGAGTTCGATAAAAACTGGCGAACGGAGATAGGCAGAGGTGGATATATCATTTATATTGCGACGGCCAATCGGGCCAAAGTGACGGTTTTGCTGAATAACGGGCTGAGCAAATTAATTACTTTCAATAAAGGCGGTAGGGTGCTGGTTGGCTCAGGTGGCGTTAGTCATTATAGTAAACCCCATTTTGCCAAAGATCTTTAAATAGAAGCTAGAGAGATGAAGGCTGCCGAGGTTCGGTGGCTTTTTTACGTGCCATCTGTGGTACGATGTAGCTAATATGTTTACAGAAAGAAAGGTGATGCATAGTGGAATTAACGTATTTAAAAACCTTTCGTGAAGTAGCCAAATGGGGAAGTTACACACGCGCTGCGGAAGTGCTTGGGTATGCGCAGTCGAGTATTACGACTCAAATTCAAAAGCTGGAGGAATCATACGGTGCCGTTCTTGTAGAGCGGTTCGGGAGAAGTATGAAGCTGACGCTTGCTGGCGAGGCGCTTCTGCAATATGCCAACGACATCTACAGGCTCCATGAGGAGTCAAAGGAGGTCGTTTCCCGGCAGTCTAAAGGTATAATTTCCATTGGCACGATAGAAACGCTAGCCGCTTTTTTTCTTCCGCCGCATCTTCAGACGTATCGCCAGCATTTCCCGGAAATCAATGTGATGATTCAACCGGGCAACGAACCTTTTATTATTGATGCTGTGAAAGAGGGGGCTCTTGATGTGGGCATCATTTTGGATCCACCTTTTAAGGACCCTGAGCTTCATTGTCTTACTTTAAGGGAGGAAGAGCTCGTTATAATCGCTAGTCCTGCACATAAATTTGCTAGTGTAAACGAAGTGCAGATCGGGGATTTGGAAAAAGAATCGTTAATTCTAACGGAAGAAGGTTGCACGTACAGGGCTATGCTGCTCAGGACGCTCAAAAGCAATCAAATTCCCTATTCCTTGTCTTACGAATTTGGGAACTTAGAAGCAATCAAGCAGTGCGTCATGTACGGACTTGGCATTGCCTTATTGCCGCGCATTGTTGTTGCTGAGGATATTAAGAACGGCCGGGTTACCGCGGTTCCGCTTGTTCATCCAGATTTTAAATTCTATACACAACTTATTTACTCGAAGAAAAAATGGCAGTCCAAAGCGTTTACCGGCTTTCTAGACGTTCTTGGAGTAGCTAATTATCAAAATGAATGAAGTATAGGTTCAAATACTATCGATAACTCCATGGTTTGAGATCGTGTTATAGTCAATTCAAGTCATTCAGCGATTGAAAATAACACTTCAAATGGAGGTAATCACTATGAATAATCAAACTGTAGTATCGCTAGTACTGGAAATACCTGCTGCCTCACCAGAGGCTATACACCGCCATTTCCTGAACAAATTATCGGTAGAAACGGATGTAGCCGATGTGCGCTATGACATGCAGCATGGGGTCAATGATTTCTTGCTGATCGACGTGAGAAGCAGGAAGGCGTATACGGAGTGTCATATCCCTGGGGCAATCAATGTGCCCTCCAACCAGATCAATGAAGAGACGACGGCTGCTTTTTCCAAAGATCAAGTGATTGTTGTCTACTGCTGGGGACCGGCATGCAATGGAGGCACGAAAGGCGCTGCCCGTCTATCTGGGCTTGGTTTCAAAGTGAAAGAAATGTTAGGCGGGATTGAGTATTGGCGTAAAGAAGGGAACGAGGTCGAGGGCACATTGGGGCAAGCGGCTCCATTAATCGGATAATAGGTACTCGGGAGGTAGCACCGAGAAGTTGATTCCGCAAAGTATTGATGGAAAAACTACCGTTATTCTACGCTGCTCTGTGGCAGGGAATGAAATAGCGGTAGAAACTCCAGCTAAATCGTCGGTAGCAGGGCGAAACCTGTTACTTTTGGTGAAATTAGCCGTAGAAATTCCAGTTACTTGGTAAAAAGTTGATCAATCAGGGAAAATAACAGGAGTAATCGGCGTTACTTCCAAATAATCCATCCACGCAGTGTCCCCGTTCCAAGGGGGCGATCCATTTAGCTGCTTTAGCAAATATTAATTTGAAGAGGCTCTCCCTCGGTCATTGGATGACTTTCGGGGCAGCCTTTTTCTTTTTGGATTGGAGAGGAATGGATATTAAGGGTTTTTTAGATAAAACAATTGATATTGATTATCACTATCAATATAATGAAGTTAGCGAATAGGTAATCATCCAACAAATACCAGGGGGTGAATGGGAGTTGTCTTTTCAGGAGCAATTCATGCTTTGGAATCATGCAGCATTGAAAGTGCTGGACGTGCGCCGTACGATTATGCAGCCAGGTGAGAGTATACATGCCTATCAGCTTCCAGCGAGTGTATTTCTGTATGCAACACGGGGGAAAGCTCAGTTGCTGCTCGATAATAGTGTGTATTCGGTGGATAAATGTCATGTTTGTCATGCAGGTAAAGGCACTTTTCTTGATATTGTCAATGTCTTGGAGACTTTTGAGTACTTTTTGGTATTTTATAAAGCAGTTCTGGCGCTTCCCACCAGGAAGGATTTGCTGCGACTGCAGGAGAAAAGCAATCCGTTTAAGTTGCAATTTGGATTTATGCCACAGCATTCGCTTTCCTTGTTTTTACAGATGGAAGAAATGCATCAACAATGGACGCAGCTTGGCGCATTGGAAAAGTTCCACGTCAAAGCGTTATTTCATCAGTTTGTCTATGAGATGCTGCATCAGTTACAGGAGCAGAGCAGCGAAATGACAGGTCCCGAACCTGTCGGTCAAGCGATCCGATATATGCAGGAACGTTATGCGGAACAAATGACGCTGCAGGGATTGGCAGAACTGCTGGACTGCAACGGGCGTCAACTGCAGCGGCTATTCAAAGCGAAGGTAAGCATGGGGCCAATGGAATACTTGATGCAGGTACGATTAGGAAAAGCAAAATCGCTTCTGCAGCATACGGATGTACCCATTGCCGAAATAGCAGAGGACGTCGGATATACGGATAGTTACTATTTTAGTCGGATATTTAAAAAGCATGTTGGTGTTTCTCCAGGCCGATTCAGAGAGAAGTCTAGTCAGGCAGATTTTCGTCGCCAAAATCCATGGGTTTTGTCGCAATTGCCCATTGTTCCCAGTAAATTGCAAAAGTATAGTGGGTTAGGTGAGGATGAATATCATTATCAGGAAGTCAGCGGAGGTATGTCAGCGGCGTATCCCTACTCGGGTCCAAAGTCTTCTATTGCCATTGGTTTTATGCTTACACTTGCCTTGCTCCTTAGTGTGTGTTCGGGGCCGGCTGCTGTTAGTGCTCAGGCAAGCGGGAATGCAGCTTATATGAAAAGAGCTTTGGTGCAGTCTTCGGCAGCAGTCGAAAAGACGTCTTTTCATACAACTCGAACGATCACACATCTTAAAGGTGAGCTGCCGCTCGACACGATACCGGGGAAAATTGTTGTACTCGATGCACAATATATCGACCAGTTGTTGGCACTCGGCAAACAGCCTGTAGGCAGCGTTATTGCTACATCGGATGTTTCGGAATTCCCAGTCTATGTCTCACATCAGGTGAGCGGCATCAAATTGATGGGGACTAAGGAGAAGCCTGATCTTGAGGCGATTAAGCTTGTAGAGCCTGATCTTATTATTTGCACAGAGTTCCAAGCGGATAGGTATGACGAGCTTGCTCAGATTGCGCCAACGCTGCTGCTGGATCGGAATGCGGATTGGCGCTGCACGCTACAAACATTTGGGCTGATTTTGGACAAAGAGCAGGAGGTGCCTGATGTATTGGCCGCGTATGAGCATAAGATTGCTACTCTACAGGCCGCGCTAGCAAGCAAGTTAGGCGGCGAGACTGTTGCCCTAATCAGACCGCGCGATCATCAGATTCGGCTTCACACGACTGCACATCGCACAGCAAATATTTTGTACAGCGATCTAGGGATTCAAGCGCCAGATTGCGCTAATGATAGCGGCAGTTCTAGCAAGTGGATTTCGCTCGAGTCGCTTAGGCAGGTAGATAGGTTACTAGTTCTAACGGACGATTCGAATAAAGAACTGATCGGTGAATATCAGAAATCCGATATTTGGCAAGGGCTCAGAGCCGTACAAGCCAATCAAGTGTACTCCGTAAATACAACAATGTGGATCGGATATTACGGTCCCATTGCCATCGATCTTATCCTGGATGAAATAGCAGAAGCTTTCTTGCAAGAAAATTTGCTGACGGTATAGAGATAACAGTGTGAGAGTCACCTACTATATACGGATGGAGAGAGAAAATATGACCTTAACCAAAGTACGATTGACGATCGATTCCAGTGCTGAGGATGAATTGGCGCGAGCTAAGCTGGTCGATCTGCATCAAATTGTCGTTGATCAGGTGATGCGACTTAAGATGAATGAATCTGTCAAGGTCACGATTGAGTATGGGGGAGCCGATCTGGAAGATCGGCTTTCTTCACAGACGCTGGAAAGCGGTGATCATTATGGAGATGAACTGCAAAGCGGGAAAGTGGATAGCCTGAGTGAGAGGCAGCGGCAAATCGCCGAGATGTTGTGCAACCATTATTCAATTAAACGAATTGCGGAAGAGCTTTATGTGAGCGTAAATACCGTTAAGAAACATATTCAGAATATGAAAAAAGCGCTCAATATCGATGTTTCGGGCGCAGATTTTATTTATACGGTGAAGAAAATACTTCAATATAGGGGCGGTGAGGAGAAGGTCATGCTTCAATCGGAGTAGTGATATTATCTGATTGGAGAATTTACTGCATTCAGATTTGTTTGGTATGCTAATTATATTAAATGATAATGATTATCATTATCATAATTAATAGTAAACATTAGACAAACAAGATCTGAAGGAGTGAAGCAATAATGGTTAATCTTACAGTCACGGAACAGTCCCAAAATACGCGCTATCTCGAAAGCCAATCGCAGCGGGAGTCCAATGCGAGATCGTATCCTAGAAGGCTTCCGATTGCGATACAAGAAGCGGAGGGAATTTACGTAAAAGATATGGACGGCAAGGTGTATTATGATTGCCTTGCAGGAGCCGGGACGCTTGCGCTCGGTCACAATCATCCTGTGGTCGTGGACGCGATCAAGGAGATGCTCGACAGCAAGCGACCGCTGCACACACTGGATCTGACAACACCGCTAAAGGAGCAGTTCGTGGATGAACTGTTTGCCAGCTTGCCAGAGGAATTCGCCAAGCATGCACGCATCCAGTTTTGTGGTCCGACAGGCGGAGATGCCATCGAAGCTGCGATTAAGCTTGTCAAAACGGCTACGGGCAACCGCAGCATCCTGTCCTTCCAAGGCGGGTACCACGGGTCAACGCATGCAGCTATGAGCCTTAGCGGAACGCTTGGGCAAAAAGAGAAGGTGAACGGCCTTATTCCGGACGTACACTTCATGCCGTACCCTTATGCTTACCGCTGCCCGTTTGGCGTTGGGGGAGAACAGACGCATGAGCTTTCCTCCCGTTATATCGAGAATTTACTCGACGATCCCGAAAGCGGCATTGTTTCCCCTGCGGGCATGATTTTCGAAGTTGTGCAAGGCGAAGGAGGTTCTATCCCTGCACCAGTGGAATGGCTTCGTGAAATGCGGAGAATAACGCAGGAGCGGAACATTCCACTCATTATTGATGAGGTGCAGACTGGACTTGGACGGACTGGCAAGCTGTTTGCTTTCGAGCATGCCGGCATCATTCCGGATGTCCTGGTACTATCCAAAGCGATTGGCGGAAGCTTGCCGCTTTCGGTCGTCATTTACAATAGCAAATTGGATGTATGGAAGCCGGGTGCGCATATCGGCACGTTCCGGGGCAATCAGATGGCGATGGCAGCCGGTCTAGCTACACTGAAATTCATCAAGGAGCACAATGTTCCTGGCAAAGTAGAGAAGCTGGGTCAACATTTACGCAATCACTTGAACGAGCTGAAACTTGATGTGAACTGCATAGGAGATGTGCGTGGAAGAGGTCTAATGGTCGGCGTAGAAATCGTCAACGCGAAAGAGAAGTTGGATAGACTCGGCCATTATCCCCAGTATCCAGAGCTGGCTAGACGGATACAGCAGGAATGCTTCCACAGAGGCTTGATTCTGGAAGTTGGCGGTAGACATTCTTCCGTCATGCGTTTCTTGCCACCGCTGATTGTCACGCAACAGCAGCTGGATGAGATCGCACGCCTCTTTAGTGAAGCTGTTCATGCGGCCTGCGCAGCTTTGGATGCGTGACCGGAGCGGTAGAGAGAGGAGAGATCGACCACGGATGTTACAACAGCAAACGGACGCAGCCGCGAAAAGCACGGAGCTAGCGGAAATGGCGACCATACGCGCATTACTAAACAGCTATTTGAGAGAAACCGGGGAGTGGGATCCAAGGGCAGCAATCCCCGGATTACGATATTTTATCGATTCCTTTCCTAAGCAAGGTGATCCATTCATGCTTCATCTTCCGATGATTGGCAAAACGATTACGGGAGCCATTACGTATTACTCGGCCATTGGCCAGCATGCGTATGGATCGTTCTTCTATGAAGCGATGTCTGGCGGTGTATTTCGCGAGCTCGACATGGAGCGGTTGCTTACGCTGCTGCTCACAGAGCTGGGGAACCGTGAAAAGGCCGAAAATGGTCATGGTGACGAACAGCGAGTTAGATCCCGAATCGAGAATAGCTACCGGAAGATGAGCCAATACATGGAGCATTTTCTTAATCAAACGCAAGCGGAGTTGGCTTGGAAGCCAGAATGCGTCCGCTCGGAGCAGTCGCTCTATATCGGACATCCGTTTCATCCTTATCCGAAAAGCACCGAAGGTTTTGACTTTAGCGAACTTGCTGCCTATAGCCCTGAGATGGGCGCTTCCTTTCAACTGCATTATTTTGCTGTTCGCAAGGAGTTGGTGCATGAAGAGTGGCTGGATGGAGAAGAAGCCATGGCGCTTCCACCTTTTGCCTTATTGCATGCCCGCCAGCAGTTAGGTGATGCAGCAGGAAGCTACAAATTGCTGCCTATGCATCCCTGGCAGGCAGTTTATGTCATGCGCCAGCCGCAAATCCAGGAAAGGATGAAGAAATCGGATATCATCAGCCTTGGATCATGTGGTCCTGTCGTATATCCGACTTCTTCGGTAAGAACAGTGTGGGAACCGGCAGGAGGCTACGGCTTCAAGCTGCCGCTGCATGTTCGCATCACGAATCTGCTGCGTGAGAACACACAGGAGCAAGCAGAGCGGACGATGGATGCGGCGCGAGTGCTGCATCATCTTAAGCATGAATGCAATAACGATCATTTCCAGATACTTTCCGAGACGGGCTACAGCAGTGTTAGGTTGGAGGAGATGCCAGAAGAATGGTCAGCATGTTTCACGGTCATTTACCGCCCAATGGAGCTTACTAACCCATCCACGTACGTGCTAGCTTCGGTGTTAGAAAGTTTACCAGGTCAAACAGAACCTAAGCTGATCCAGGCAATTAGGCAAAGCGGGCAGGGAACACTGCCTGACTTGCGTGAATGGCTGGCGGCGTACTTGCGAATTTCGATGGTATCGCTGCTGCGCTTGCTAGCCGAGCAGGGAATTTCCTTCGAGGCACATTTGCAGAATTCGCTTGTGTCCTTGAAGAATGGCATGCCCGATTGCTTCTATGTACGTGACCTCGAAGGCGTAAGCATTGACCGCTGCAAGGCAGTTGAAGTGGGCTGGACCCAAACACTGCTGGCAGAGAGCAGTCCTGTGTTGTACGAAGTGTCTGAGGCCTGGATGAGGACTAAATATTATTTCTTCGTGAACCATCTTGGTTCACTGGTCCATACGATTGCAGCATATAGCCGTGAAGCCGAGGAGCATTATTGGCGCATCGTCCAGCATGTGCTCCAGCAAGAGCGTTCAGGAGCAGATGAGAGAATGCTGCCTTACATTGACGATTTACTGCATAGCGCAAGCTTGCCTGCCAAAGCCAACTTCACTAGCTGCTTTTTATCCAGGGGAGAAAGACCGCTGTTTGTCGATATCCCTAATCCGATAAAGGTGTAGCTGTGGAGAAGTGGAAACGAAATCTTTACATTCTATACGTCGGTCAATTTATGGCCATGGCCTCAACGAGCAGTATTACCCCCTTTTTACCGCTTTACTTGCAAGATCTTGGACTTACGGATCCGAAAAAAGTGCTTTTTTGGTCCGGCATGATCTATGGGGCGAACCTGTTAACCGCCTTTCTATTCTCCCCGCTTTGGGGGAAGCTGGCTGACCGTTATGGCCGCAAAGTTATGCTCGTCCGATCCGGCATCGGCATGGCGATTACGATTACGCTGATGGGTGTTGCAACCAGCCCTGTGCATTTACTGTTGCTGCGTCTCGTCAATGGTGTTCTTTCAGGGTTTGGACCGGCTGCTATCGCCCTCACCGCAACGAATACACCCAAGGACCGCAGTGGATATGCGCTGGGCATTTTACACTCTGGGGCGGTGGCTGGTACGATCTGCGGGCCGCTGCTGGGCGGTTTGATGGCCGACCATTTTGGTCTGAGAGAGGTCTTCTTTTATACCGGGATCAGCATTTTTGTGGCAGCATTAATCGTTATTTTCGGGGTTAAGGAAACGTTCGAGAAGAAAGTGAAAACCGAGAAGAAAACGGATCTGATTCAGGATTTCAAAATGATTGTGGCTAGAAAGCCAATTGCCTCGCTATTCGTCTCCTCCGCAATACTAAGGGCGGCCATGATCGGCACACTACCGCTCATTCCGCTGTATGTACAGCATCTGGCGATTGGATCAGATAATCTGGTCGTCTTGGCAGGGATAACCTCGGCATCCATGGGGATAGCCAATATGATTACTGCTCCGTACCTGGGTAAGCTGGGCGATAAATTCGGTTCGCATCGAGTTTTTATCTATGCGGTACTTGGTGCGATTGTATGTTCAATCCCGCAGGCGTTTGTCCACCAATTGTGGCAGTTAATCGTATTAAGATTTTGCACCGGCGCTTGCATTGGCGGCATGATGCCATCGATGAATGTGCTGATTCGGCAGTATGCGCCGGTAGGCATGGAGAGCCGGACATACAGTTATGTTAACTGCGCTGTGCTGCTTGGCGGTTTGGCAGGGTCACTCGGTATGGGCGTCATAGCGTCGAACTTTGGTTTGCCGATGATTTTTCTGTGTGCAGCCGGATTGCTTATCATGAGTAACATTTGGATGAAAATGAAAGTGTTTCCGCACATCACGCCGCGTAAGGAATTGGCTGCCCTAGCAGGCGGTCAAGAAATAATCAAATGAGGTGTAGCAAATGAATACGACACAATGGGTACCAGCCAATCAAGCTGATTTGGATAAAAAAGTAGAGGAACGGGTGCTTGGGCAGTTAATCGAAGCCGTTCTTTATGAGCAAATTGTCATCCCCTTGAGCGGAGTACCGGCTTCCGGATTTGATGGAGAGCTTGCTTTGCAAGGGAAAGCGGCTGATGGGGAGACCGTTACCTACCGTTTTCAGGCAAAAAGAAAAATGACCTTTGACCGCATCCGGTTAGCCAGAGATACGATCAAACGCCAGAAGGGGAATGAAGATTGGGCCGCTGCGCAGGTGTCTCAATTCGTTCTGGAAGTGCTTGGCCAGATTCAACCAGATCAAGAACGGCTGGGCATGCTGCTTGAAGAGCTGCAAAGCACGTTCGTGAAAGATGTGCAGGCTCAGGGTTACCGGGCATCTGTGCCGCATTCGGGGCAGCAGCGCAGCTATGATGAGTTGGAAAGCTTGCTGGACGGACATCCGTATCACCCATGCTATAAATCTCGAATCGGCTTTAGCCTAGAGGAGAATGCACGTTACGGTCCTGAGTTTAATCAAGATCTGCAGCCTGTATGGCTGGCTGTTGCCAAGGCTTATAGTCAGCTTTCGCTTCTGGACGGGGAAGATTACCGAGACATGATCCAGCATGAGCTTGGTCGTGAAACCTATAGCCAGTTCGAGACGATATTGACCGACAAAGGCCTGAATGCGGCCGACTACCTGTTCATGCCTGTTCATCCATGGCAGTGGGAGCACATGATTACCTCCGCATTTCAGCAGCAGCTAGCAGATTCTACGATTGTGAAGCTTGGGTCTGGAGAAGATGTGTACCGTGCGCAGCAATCCATTCGTAGTTGGGCGAATCAATCGAACAAAAAGAAAGCTTATTTGAAAATGGCGCTGAATATTACGAATACATCGACCAGACGCATGCTCGCGAAGCATACGATCTTGAATGCACCGCTTGTTTCACGCTGGTTGTTGTCGCTGACAGAAAAAGATGAGACGGCTAAGAAGCTTGATCTTGTTTTTCTGGCTGAATTTGCAGGTATCACCTATGAATATGATAAGCTTCCAGCCGACTTGCAACCGCAAGCTTATGGGAATTTGGGGGTCGTGTGGAGACAAAGCGTACACCGCTTCTTGAAAGACGGCGAAGCCGCCATTCCGCTGAGTTCAGTTACGTATATAGACGGTCAGCAGCCATTCATTGAACCGTGGGTGCAGCAATATGGCCTCAAAGCATGGACGCGCCAGCTGCTTGATGTTGCCATAACCCCGCTTATTCACATGCTGTATGCGCACGGACTGGCGATGGAGTCGCATGCTCAAAATATCGTGCTCATCCATAAAGACGGCCTGCCAGCTCGACTGGCGTTGAAGGATTTCCACGATGGCCTGCGATTCTCTAAGGCGCAGCTTCCACAGCCGGAGTTTTGTCCAGAGCTGAACTCAGAACCTGCTGCCCACCGGGCAATCAACCGGCATTCCTATATGCAAACGGATGATTTAGATGCCGTGAAAGATTTTCTGCATAGCGCCTTTTTCTTTGTGTGTTTAGGCGATATCGGGATATTTTTGAACGAGCGTTATGGGCTGGAAGAGACAGAGTTTTGGCAAATGGTCGCCGATGTGATTGAGCAGTATCAACAGGAGCATCCCGAGCATGAGGCTAATTTTGAAAAGTATGATCTCTTCTCCGATACCATTCGGATCGAACAATTAGCGCGAAGAAGGTTATGGAAGGACATGGAAGTTGATCCGAAGCATGTTCCGAACCCCTTAGCACAATATCGTTTCTCACAAGGAGGCCGTGTATAATGCCAAACAAACTTACGGGCAATAAGGCTGAACATAGGGTAATGGAGGATTTGGTGAATGCTTTACTGGCGGAACAGTTTCTAGATGGTCATGTCTCTATAGAGCTGTTATCCAAAGAAGAGTGGGCTTCAATTGCCTCGCAGGATGATCTGTTGAAAATGGTTCAGGAGCCGTTTGGAACTGAGGAAGCAGGGCAGGCAACTCATGTATACCGGTGGCAGCTGGAGGATGCTGTGATCGTGTTTCCTGCGAGCAAAGCGATCACACAGCCATATCGGTTTGAAGCTTCCTACGGTGTGTACAAAGTGAGGCAAGGAAAAGAACTATCCAGACTTGGTCCGCTGGAATTTATGGAGCATGCTGTGACTCTTTATGCGAATGATCCGGTGGCGGTCGATCCATATGGGGCGGTAAAGTTCCTGCATATGATCGAACAAACGCTGCTGCAAACCTCGTTTTCGCTTGAAAATGAGCAGCCGAGCGCGCATATTCTCGGACTGCCGCAGGCGGCTTCTCTGCTGGAGGCAGAGCGCAAAGCGGCTTACCGTGACAGACCTTTTCACCCCGTGTCCAAAGTGAAGCAAGGATGGGTCTATGATGAATGCAGCAGCTACACGGCGGAATTCGGACGTCCGATCAAGCTGAACTGGATGGCTGTGAAGCAAGATTACGTCGTGTCCGGAATTGAGGAGGGGAAGGAGTTGTTCCCTGTAGATCTGCTGCTCACGGACGAAGAGCGAAACCAGATCAGTGCCGAGCTGGATAGGCGCGGTTTAGGCGAAGGCGCGTATACGGCTATCCCGGTACATCCGTGGCAAATGTCTGCGATTTTGCCGGACCAGATTAAAAGGGAGCTCGAAGAGAAGATCTGTATTCCTTTGGAGACAGAAACGGGCACCTTCTACGCAACTTCATCTGTGCGTTCTTTAATGCCGGAAGTGGAGAGCCCTTATCATGTGAAGCTGCCGTTAGGCATTTATTCACTGGGCGGACTTCGTTATCTGTCGGCGATTAAGCTGATGAACGGTCAGCAAGCGGAGTCACTGATGAGACAAGCCGTGGAGCGGGATGCCGTGCTGACGCAAAAGCTGTTTTTATGCGATGAAACGAAATGGTGGGCGTATTTGCCGGAAGATCGGGATTTGTTCGCCGACTATCCAAGACATTTATCAACGATGATTCGGGAATATCCAGCCGAGCTCGTGCAGGATGCTGATATTCGCTTGCTGCCCATGTCGGCGCTATCTGTTCATGAATCAGCGGAAAACGGCCACATCTTCGATGAGTGGTTAAAGCTGATTGGAGCGGACCAAAGTGCCGATGCCGCCGTTCAGCTGTTTCGTGAAGTGCTGGTGTCCTACTTCGAGATCATCTTCCGTCTGTTCCGGCTCGGTATGATGCCGGAAGTACACGGTCAAAACTGTGTGCTGGTTTGGAAGCAAGGCAAAATCGAAGGGCTGCTGCTTCGCGATCATGATGCGCTGCGTGTGCATGTGCCTTGGTTAAACGCAAACGGTCTTGAGGATCCAGCCTATACGCTGCGTGCGGGTTATCCGAACTCGTTGTATCACGATCAGCCGCAAAAGCTGTTGACGTTCTTCCAAATGCTCGGCATCCAAGTGAACAGCTATGCGATACTGAGAAGCGTTTCTCAATACTACGGTTTGAGCGAAGCTTCGTTGTGGAAAGAGCTTCAAACATGCTTGGAGGAAGCTATCCAGAAAGCGGATGTGCCGGTTGAGGTAGCCGACGTTCTGAATGACGCGTTGTTCGTTAAGGCTGTTTGGCCTTGGAAGCAGATTGTGCGTCCGCTCCTGAAAAAGCAGGCGCTGCGCGTTCCAGGCAGCATGCCTTACGGTCAAGGTGAAGTGGCGAATCCGTTTCATGTTTTGACTGAGACGCATCAGGCGCAGGACTTGAGCAAAGAAGTGCAGCTAACGAGTCGCGGATAATTAAGGATGTTAAGGACTTGAAGGATGTTAAGGATGTTATGGACATTAAGGACGATAAGGATAGGAGAGATCATTTATGTTTCGTATTCAACCTAGGGTACAAGGTGTTACGCCGGAACTTCTTGAGCTATATAAAGAGATTAGTCCTTCCACTATTGGTCATTTGACAGACTTCGGTTTCCTGCATGGCGCTCAGCCGTTGTTCAGGCCGATTCGGCTGCTCGGAAACGTTGTAACCGTGCGTACTCCGCATATTGACTCCAGCGCTATTACCAGGGCTATGGAGTTGGTGCAGCCCGGGGATGTGCTTGTCATTGACATGTCCGGCGATGAGCAGCGCGCTTGCTGGGGAGAGTTCAGAACCTATGCGGCGATTGCCAAAAAGGTTGCCGGTGTGGTCGTTTCCGGCTGCGCTGCGGATGTTCGCGCGATTACAGGGCTCGGATTTCCCGTCTATTCCAAGGGAATTAGCGCACTTACGACTCGGACACTGAAGCTTGAAGGCGAGGTCAATACGCCTGTTAGCGTCTTCGGTGTAAGTATTCAGCCCGGCGATTTAATCGTTGGGGACGATGACGGTGTGTTCGTTATTAATCCGAGCGAGGCGATGGAAATCGGTTTGAAGGCTTTGGAGAAACAGCAGAAAGAAGAGCAGAGAAGAAAAGAATACGGCTATATACTGCCGTCATAAATAAATTTAAGTATATGAGGTGATAGGAGTGAAGGAATCGAAGAAACAGCTGCATTTGAATTTATTTATTTTGAGCACAGGCCATCATGAAGCCTCATGGCGGCACCCAGAGGCGCACCCAGAGCTGGCGACAAGTCTGGGCTATTACCAACAGCTGGCCAAAACCGCCGAGCGCGGCAAAATGGATTCAATCTTTTTAGCTGAAAAATACAGATTAACCCCGTTAATTAAATATCGGGTCATTCCCCAGCTTGAAGCGTTCACGCTTTTATCGGCGATTGCGGCTGTGACTGAACGTATCGGACTGACGGCAACAGCCTCGACAACCTACAACGAACCCTACCATATTGCGAGAAAGTTCGCTTCTCTTGATCACATTAGCGGAGGTCGTACGGGATGGAATATCGTGACGTCGACAGGGGATGCAACTGCGCATAATTTCAGCAGGGAGCATCATTTGGACCATAAAGTCCGCTACGACCGTGGCAAGGAATTCGTGGAGGTTGTTAAGCGGCTGTGGGTGGGTTGGGCGGAAAATTCGCTAGTAATTGATAAGCAGTCAGGTATCTATGCCGATGTCAGCCAGATTCAAGGCGCTGAGTTTACTGGTGAATTTTTCTCTGTAAAAGGGGCTTTGAACATCCCGCGTTCTCCGCAAACGCATCCTGTCTTGGTGCAAGCCGGTTCATCCGAGGATGGTAAGCAATTTGCTGCCGAGCTGGCGGAAGTCATTTTTACGGCGCAGAACACGATGGAGGAAGCGATTGCCTTTTATACAGATGTGAAAAGCAGATTGAAGCAGTTTGGGCGCTCTGAGGACCAATTAAAGATTTTGCCTGGGTTTATTCCTTTTGTAGGAGATACGGAAGCGGAGGCTAAAGCTAAAGAGAGAGAGCTGAATGAGCTGGCTGTTTCGGAATATGGCATCCGGAGCCTGTCGGATCTGCTCAAAATCAATTTGTTTCAATATCCGCTGGATGGTCCTGTACCGCTGGAGGATCTTCCATCCATTGACGAGATACAAGGGCAGAAAGCACGGTTCCAACTATACGTTGACCTGGCACGCCGGGAAAACCTGACGATTCGAGAATTGATTATTCGGACAGCCGGGGGCAGGGGGCATTTTACCTTTGCAGGAACTGCCGTGCAGATTGCAGATGAAATGGAGCGTTGGCTAGTCAACGGGGCGGCCGACGGGTTTAATTTGATGCCTGCTTTGCTGCCGGGAGGCTTGGATGACTTTGTGAATAAGGTCATTCCCGAACTTCAGAACAGGGGCATCTATCGCAAGGAATATACAGGTTCAACGTTGAGAGAGCATTTGGGCTTAACAATTGATCGTGAGCTAGTTACGCGTAGTTAGCGGTTTTGGAAGTGTGGTTGTCAGAAAAGTCCAAAAAAGTGGTCGCGAATGTCCATTTTCATTACGAGGTACTTCCGTATAATAAGAATGAGAATCAATATCATTGATCGAATATATATTAGGGGGATTAACAGAAATGGTAGGGCAAAAAAAAGTAACACTGGTACTTGCTGCAATGCTTTCAATGGCAGCCATCTTCACAGGATGTCAGCCTAAGCAGGAAGCGGCTCCGGCAGCAGCACAAACGCCAGCGCCAGCGCAGGCCACTGCGGACGCGAATAGCGTAAGAGTGATCAAGCATGCAATGGGAACGACGGAAATCAAAGGAACGCCTAAGAAAGTCGTTACTTTGTTCCAAGGGGCGACGGATGCTGCTTTGACATTAGGCGTGAAGCCGGTTGGAGCGGTCGAGGCATGGATCGAGCAGCCTTGGTACAACTATATCAAGGACAAAATGGACGGCGTAACGAACCTGGGGTCGGAAAACCAGCCGAACCTGGAGAAATTGGTTGCCCTGCAGCCGGATCTTATTATCGGAAGTAAATTTCGTGATGAGAAAATTTATGAGCAATTAAAAGCCATTGCACCAACGGTTATGACGGAAGACGTGTATTTCTGGAAAGACTCGTTGAAATTGACAGCTGAAGCGACGAATACGAAGGATGCCGAAACGAAATTTTTGGCTGACTGGAATAAAAAAGTAACCGATTTTAAAGGGAAAATGGGAGATAAGTTGAAACTGGAAGCCGGTATCGTTGACTTCCGTGTGGATCATGCCCGTATCGTGTACACAGGATTCTCAGCATCTGTCCTAGAGGAACTCGGCATCACGCGTCCAGCCAACCAACGGGGCAAAGAGTGGGGAATTCAACTGCAATCCAAAGAGAATATCACACAGATGGATGCAGACATCATTTTTGACCAAACGGCGAATCGTACAGATGGACGCTTGGAGTTAAGGAAAAGTTGGAGTGACTCTCCGCTGTGGAAGAATTTGAGAGCTGTTAAAGCAAGCAAAGTATTCGAAGTTAACGCAGCGACGTGGAATAACGGTTCCGGCCCATTAGCAGCAGTTCTAGTGATTGATGATCTCTATAAATTCTATGGTGTAACTAAATAATTGCAATGCCGAGGCTGTTGACCTTCTATGTCAACGGCCTTTGCTTAATTTTACAGCAAGTTATAAGAGGAGGATCCCTGTGAGACCATTATTGCACCAGACACCCTATAAAGCACTGGGTTTGGTGTTTGGCATTGTTCTTTTGCTAGTATCGTTTGTACTAAGCGTTGTGCTCGGTTCATCGCATACGAGCCTTACATCAGTTATACAGTCGTTGACTCATTACGATGTAAATTCGAACGAACAAGTGATCATTCGAACGACCCGGATTCCCAGGGCACTATTCGCTACACTGGTTGGAGGAAATTTAGCTGTTGCAGGTGCGCTCATGCAGGCACTGACACGGAATCCGTTAGCGTCCCCGAGTATATTCGGCATTAATGCAGGCGCCGTTTCTTGTGTCGTTATCGCGATTACATTCCTCCCGCTTACATCAATTGACCAATTGATTTGGGTAGCTTTTGCTGGCGCAGGTATTGCTGCTTTCGCCGTATATTTCCTCGGTTCTCTAGGGAGAGAGGGACTGACGCCGATCAAAATTGTATTGGCCGGTTCAGCAATGACGGCTTTGTTCAGCTCTTTTACCCAAGGAATGTTAGTCGTCCGCGAGGCAACTCTACAGAATGTTATGTTTTGGTTAGCCGGATCGGTGGCAGGCAAGAACTTGGATACGTTGGTTCCGGTGCTCCCCTATATGCTAGTTGCCGCCGTTACAGCGCTGATAATGGCACATCCCGTTAACATCCTTGCTTCGGGGGATGATGTTGCCAGGGGGCTCGGACAGAAGCTTGGATTAGTTAAAGTGACTACTGCCATAATCGTGATTCTATTAGCGGGAAGCTCGGTGGCTGTCGCCGGTTCGATTGGTTTCGTTGGCCTCGTCATTCCGCATATTGTCAGGTTTATTGTCGGCATTGATTATCGTTGGGTGATTCCTTATTGTGCTGTCTTGGGGGCTGTTCTCCTACTTCTGGCCGATCTTGTAGCACGGTTCGTCATCATGCCAGGAGAGGTGCCGCTCGGTATTATGACGGCTTTGATCGGTGTGCCGTTTTTTGTCTATACGGCTAGAAAAGGACTGCGCTCGAAAGGAGCGACATCATGAGGCAATTAATCGTTTATCGAAGCAAAACCGGCAGATTTTCCTTTCTTTTACACCAGAGAACACTACTAGTTATTTCTGGTCTTACCCTGCTGACCATCGTGCTGTTCTTAATTAGTACGGGCCTTGGCAGTACGTTCATTTCACCGCAGGATGTGTTGAAAACGATCTTCGGAAAAAGCACCCCGCAGCATGAACTGGTAATCGGAACGTTAAGGCTTCCACGGATTATCGTGGCCATCCTCGTAGGTGCTTCGCTAGGTGTTGCAGGATCGATACTGCAAGGGATGATCCGTAATCCACTTGCCTCACCCGATATTATTGGCGTAACCGGAGGAGGGACACTTGCGGCCGTTGCGTTCATTACTTATTTTGCAGGTACTGTGAGCATTCATTGGATGCCTGTAGCTGCTTTTGTAGGGGCAGCCATAGTGTCTCTTATCATTTATTTATTGGCATGGCATAAAGGTGTTACACCAACGAGGCTTGTCCTGATCGGGATTGGGATTTCGGCAGCAACGAGTTCATTAACGATGTTAATGATCGTGCTCAGCCCTATGAATTCAGCGACCAAAGCTTATACATGGCTGACTGGGAGCGTCTACGGCGCTTCTTGGGACAACGTGTACACTTTGCTGCCTTGGGTCATTGTGTTCATTCCAATGGCGCTCTATTTTGCCAGACATATTAACTTGCAGGAGATGGGGGATGATCTGGCTGCAGGGTTGGGAGCCAGGGTACAGCTTCATCGTTTCTTCTTGCTGTTCATCAGCGTGGCACTGGCGGGTTCGGCCGTGGCGGTTGCGGGCGCGATTGGCTTCGTAGGATTAATTTCTCCGCATATTGCGAAAAAGCTGGTCGCTCCCTCTTATGGAGGGTTGATCCCCGTCTCAGCGCTGATAGGCAGCCTCTTGATGTTGATCTCCGATACGGTGGCAAGAACGGCTTTTCCCCCGCTGGATATTCCGGCAGGTGTGTTTACGGCAGCCATTGGCGCTCCTTTTTTTATCTTTCTGCTGTATCGGAATCGGAATCGATGAGGATAGGGGTTCACCGTTAAGGTGGGCGGAGAGAGTAGAAGGATGGAGATAAACAAGATTAAAGTGAGGGAATGGACGGAGTTGTCCGTCTGTTCTTGGTAGCGTGGAAAGAAATAACGGGAGTTGCTCCCGTTATTTCTTTTTGTTTATGGGCTCGTTAGTGTTTAACTGGAAAAACCTATCAGCACGCAGGCGGCTGCGCTTGAAGGGTGTTGCGGCTGCAATCGATATACATCGGGTAAACGACTTCCTTTTTCTGATCAAGCAGTTGATCGTTCAACACCTCAAAATCCGCAAGCCCCTCAAACACTTCAATAACTTTGACCGGCTTTGCCGTACTTTCTATTTCATTTTGATTTGGATAGGAGAACCTCATCGCTTTGTTCTTCATCAGCACATCTATAAACATGCACAACATGATACCTAAAACGAACACACCCATTATAAGAAATTCCCAATCTCGCATCATGGTTGTCCTCCTATGAATCATTTTTCATAGAATAACGTACTATGGCTAAAATGTCGCTCGAATGGCGGTGTCGTATTCTAGCTTATTTTGAATCCCTTGAGCCGCCAACACTTCCGCATAAAACAAATAGGACTGCCCCTCTGAGAGTCTATATAAATTCAGACTTTGAGGGACAGCCCTGTCTATTCATTTTACAGTTTGAGCACCCGGACTTTCGTCGCCGTTAACAGTTGAAACCTCTGCGGTTGGGTCCAGTTTGGTCTCTTCACGAAGCAGATAGCCGAAAAATAGGATGTAGTAGGACACGATGATGAAGAATACGCCAGCTGTCACTGGATCTTTTGTAAATTGTGTCAAATCAGCTGGATTCAAGCTGCTGGTTGGATTCGGGGAAAGCGCAATGAAAGCCACGCGATAGATAATGCGGCTAAGAAATAGCACGAGGACAGCAACTTCAATCCATAGATGAGTGCGGTAATACCAGCCGTCAGCCCGATGCTCGAATCGGGTGTGGCGAATCGCGGTGAGCCCCAGTCCCACGCCAGCTGCAAGGCCGATCAAGTAGCCGATGAAATGGATGGGATGAATGAAGCCTAGCAGGAAAATGGCGATTCCCAGAATACTGAACAGCGTAAGCCGGAATTTGAGCCGTCCTTTGGCAAGCTTTTGAAAGCCTATGGTGCGTTTGGTTCGGCGATAAATAAAAAAACAAATGATCACGATAGGGATGGCATAATGCGTCCAATCTTGCATGGTTGTTCCTCCAATCGGTCGTAACATTTACTCATTGTAGCAAATTTAGGCAGCTTGTCATGAGAAAATCTTATTCCGTTTACAAAAAACTGTCATACACTTAATAGTAGTGCTATAAACTTACTATTACACACAAAATGTGCCGCAAGGAGTTGACATGCATATGGCTCTAATCACTCACGTTAATGTATGTAATGCAGACGATGAAATTTACTGCTGTCTAAGGAATAAAATTGTTAAGCTAGATGCCAATCAGCAGAAAGATTTCTGTCAGGGTTGTAAAATGTTTGCTGGAAATGCAGACGACTATGGGCGTGGGGTAACTTGCGTATGGGAAGACCTGCGCATCGTCAGCAATCCGCATATCGCCAAAGATCCACTTGAAGAATTCGCGAATAATCAAATTAAAGAAGTGCCGACTGAGGGGCCGGCCCTATTTCTATATACAACTGAATGGTAAAACATATCCTATTTGATTTTGATGGGACACTTGTCGATTCCAGAGCTTTGCTTGTTAAGTTGTACAATGAAATAGCGGGGCAGCATCAATTTCGCAAGATACGCGAACAGGATCTTGCGCTTCTCAGAACGCTTTCGATTGCGGAGCGGGTCGACCGGTTGGGCGTGCCAGCCCTGCAGATTCCTAAGTTAGTTATTGCTGGCAGACAACTGTATCAAGAGAATATACGCACTCTTCACGTGGTGCCGGGAATGAAGGAGGTCATAGCTAGATTATCCTCCAATGGGCTGAAAAGCTCCATTCTCTCCTCCAATTCGGAGGCGAATATTCGGTTGTTTTTAAAAAATAACAAGATGGAAGGCTCCTTCAAGGAAGTGATCTCGGCGAAGCTTCTTTTCGGCAAGCACCATGCCATACGCAAAGTTATGAAGCAGTGGGGCACAACGCCTGCGCGAATGATTTATGTCGGAGATGAATTAAGAGATATCGAGGCTTGCAAAAAGTTGGGCGTGCCGATCGTCGCCGTTACTTGGGGGTATGATGCCCCGCGGCTGCTGCTTAGAGGCCAACCTGATTATTTAGTAAACACCCCAGGGGAGCTGTTGAAAACACTCCTGACTTTAGCTTGATGGAGAGAATGAAGAATAAACGCATAACGCTCCGTGTGTAGCTGCCTAGGCATGACTGAGGCGGCTATTTGCGTTTCTAACTGAGGGGCATGGGTCAGCGGGGAAACGTAAGATTCGCAGTACAGGCCATTCATCATGTAAAATGGTGTTGAGGCAGTATTTTTCAAGTAGGGGGAGTGTTATGTTATTTTATATCGTCTTTTTTGTGGTTACGGCCATTGATCAAATTTCTAAGGTTTGGATTCGTTCTATGTTGAAGGTGGGAGAATCCATGCCATTCTATAAAGACATTATTTCGTTTACGCATTATCAAAATACGGGAGCAGCAGGCAGTTCGCTGCAGGGTTGGGCGCGTTATCTCGGCATTTTTGCTGTCATTATTGTCATAGCTATCTTATATTACAGGAAGAAAGGACGACTGCAAGGCGTTCTATTGCAGTGCGGAGCAGCGTTGTTTGCCGGCGGAGCGATAGGCAATGCGATTGAACGGTTGTTATTCGGGAAAGTGACGGATTTCATCGTCTTCCGTTCGGGGAATGGTATCATGAATCTAGCGGATTTGGCGATTAATTTGGGTGTCATATGTTTTGTGTTGGATATGTTTTTCTCACTACGGCGAAGAGGTTTCCGAAAAGAAAAAACTGTTTTATAAATTGGGTCTAATATACTATGTTATATAGATCGTAAGGACTATTTGTGGTATCCTATTCTACGACAGTATGGATGCTGTTGATGTTAGTCTGGGAGATGGTCGTATGAGTATGGAGAGACAAGCTTTGATCGATGATTTTTTTGCCATGATCCGTAAATTGAATAAAACAGGCGCTGACATTATCCATGTGAGGGATTTCTTCTGGAAATCTTCTGGAATGCGCGGTTTTGTTACTCCGACGGTTGAATTTATGACGGTGCTCAAAACGTATAATGTTGTGTTATTTCATGAATTCCGTAAATCACTTGTTCCTAACACAAGTATGCATATATTAGCGAATGTTCATATGGAAGCAGGAGAGGCTCTGATTAGTCTAGGCATTACAAGCTTAGAGCAGTTGGAGTTGGCGGTAAAAGGTAAAATATCTAAACCAGCAGAAGAGTAGAAAACCAAGCAAAGACGAAAGTCTCTGCTTGGTTTCTTGTGTGTATATGCTATGCTAATCTTCCTTATTCTGCTGAAGTGCGGCAAGCAGCTTGTCAGCGAGCGAGTTCCCGATTCCCGTTTGATCGGAATATTTCTCGATGAGTTGACGACTGGCCTTCGCCGAGGCACGACGTCCGCCGCCGCCGGAGGCCTCATTATCAATTTTCTCCACCACGTTGCAGGGACGACATTGGAAGTACTTGCCGGATTTCCCTGTGTGGATCTCCATTTTTTTATGACATTGAGGACAACGGTGATTGGTCAGCTGGCCGTCCGCCTCACGCTTGTAAGAGCATTCTCGGCTGGAGCAAACGAGATAACGCCCGCGTTTGCCTTTAACTTCCTGAAGAAATTCCCCGCAGTCCGGGCACTTGCTTCCCGTTAAGTTATGCGGTTTATAGGCCGCGTCGCTTTTCTTAACCTCATTAACTAATTCCACAGCTTTTGTCCGAATTCCGCTTAGAAATTGTTCCATACTTCCTTTGCCCTTGGCAATACGTTCGAGCTCGAGTTCCCAGCGCGCCGTCAGTTCAGGAGAACGCAGCTCTTCGGAAGCAAGCTCAATGAGCTGCTTGCCCTTGCCTGTCGGAATGAGCTGAGAGCCTTGACGCTCGATGGTGTCGGAAGACACCAGCTTCTCAATAATATCCGCGCGAGTTGCCGGCGTGCCGAGACCCCATTTCTCCATCTGCGATAGCAAAGAAGCTTCATTATACCTGCCAGGCGGTTTGGTATGGCGATTCAGTTGATGAGCCTGTTTAACCGTAACGGTGTCCTTCTCTTTGGCCTGCGGCAGCAGCTGAGACATATCGTCATCCGTGTCTAATTCTTCCCGGTCCGGATCAGAGAAATCGTTCGTGCCGTAAACTTCTTTCCATCCGGCTTGCTTGACTACTTTACCTGAGGCATACAGCTTCTCACCGGCAATTTCGACGGTCAGCTTCGTTTCATCGTAGCGGCAAGGGCCATAGAATAAGGAGATGAATCTGCGTACAATCAGGTCGTAGAGCCGACGCTCGTCAGCGCTTAGGGTTGCAAGCGAGATCGCTTCGCCGGTCGGGATAATCGCATGGTGGTCGGATACCTTGCTATCGTCGATGATGCGCTTCGTGATCGTTAAAGGCTTACGCAGTAATGAAGCCGCGAGCGGTGCATAGGGACCAATCGCTGCGCCTTTCAGTCTGCCTGAAAGCGTCGGAGCCATATCCGAAGTCAGATAACGTGAATCCGTCCGAGGATAGGTAACGATTTTGTATTGTTCATACAATCTTTGCAATACGTTCGATGTCTGTTTGGCCGAAAAGCCGAACTTGCGGTTGGCATCGCGCTGAAGCTCGGTCAAATCATAAGCAAGCGGATGAGGAATCTGCTTCTCGGTTTGTTGAACCTGAGCGATGCGGCCGCTTTGGCCCTGCAGCTTCGCCTTCAACGCATCCGCGCGCTCCTTATCGAATATGCGCGAGTCGCCTGTTTTGGGGTCTCGCCACGCCGCGCGGAAAGAGCCCAGATCGGCTTCGATCAGCCAATAGTCGACAGACCGGAAATCCCGGATTTCCGTCTCGCGGCTTATCATCATCGCCAGCGTGGGCGTCTGCACTCGCCCAGCGGACAAGGACGCGCCGAACTTGCTGGTCAGCGCGCGCGTCACATTCAGGCCGATCAGCCAATCGGCCTCGGAACGGCAGACGGCTGCCTGATAGAGCCGGTTATAGTCTGTGCCAGGCCTCAGCTGCGCGAAGCCTTCACGAATCGCCTGATCCGTCTGCGACGAGATCCAAAGCCGTTTGAACGGCTTCTTCCAGCGGATCAGTTCCATAATCCAACGGGCGACGAGTTCCCCTTCGCGCCCGGCGTCCGTTGCTATCACCAGCTCGGCGAGATCGCCGCGCCGGCTCAGCTGTTCGATGCCGCGAAACTGATGCGACGTTTCTTTCATGACCTTGAGCTTCATGCGCTCAGGGAGGATTGGCAAATCCTCCAGGTTCCAGGTTTTGTACTTGGGGTCGTAATCGTCAGGCTCGGCGAGGGTAACAAGATGGCCGAGCGCCCAAGTAACGACATATTTGGGGCCTTCATAATGGTGTTTTTGCTTCTGATTGCAGCCGAGGACACGGGCAATTTCTTTGGCGACGCTTGGTTTTTCTGTTAGCACAAGAATTTTCATTGGAATAATGACCTCTTTTCTTATTACAAATTAGCATAAGCGAAAGAAGTTTTCTTTTCAAATGTGTTCGAATATGGGAGAATATCCCTGATGAATAATGTCGAACGATCATGTATTCTGCCTGTTTTTGTCCTAATTACAAGGTATAATAAGCCTATGAGATAAGAAAGGAGCTGAGACCAGAATGGGACGCAAATTTGCTTATTTCTCCAGTCAATCGATAAAAATGAGGTTTCAAATGTGGATTGGCGTCGCTATCCTGGCTTTGGCATTTTCCATTATTGTCCCCTTTTATTGGATAGAGAAGAAGAATCGAATAGATGAAGCGGAAGATCAGCTCAAACAGATGATCACACTGCAAAGTTTATATATTGAGAAATGGAATCAGGAAAAACTGGATGCCGTCGAGCGATTTGCCCTTTCTGATTATGCCAAATTTCATCAGATCGGAGAATTGAAACAGGAATTCCATAACTATACACGCCTTAACTCGGAGTTTGATACACTGAATTTCGTCGAGCCGAACGGGATCGTCTACACAGGCAATGACTCTGCTATCTATGTAGGGGACCGGCCGTTTTTTAAGAATGCGATTGAAAGTAGGAGTTATATTTCGGGGGTCGATATCTCGCGAGAGACAGGTAAACCGATCATTACCTTTTCAGCACCGGTGATTGGCGATTTGAATGATTTTAAAGGCGTAGTGATGGGTGTTGTGACTCTGGATATGCTGAATAAGCTCATGAAACAGCTGCGTTTTGGTGAGACAGGAGAGGTTTATGTCTTAGATGTGAAAGGCCAAATCGTGGCTGCCTCAGATAACTTGAGTAGGAACGAGGCGAACTTTAATAGCTCTAAAACTTCCGAAATCATTGAGAAAGCGAAAAGCGGCAAAACGTCGAGCAATGTCTATACGGGATTTAACGGTAAAAAGGTCTTCGGTCAGTACCAGTGGTCGACGGGGAAGAATTGGATTGTCGTAGGTGAAATCACACAAAAAGAGGTTTTTCAGAAATTAAATCAGCTAAGTATGACGATTATTATTATTTCCCTCATCGCATTAATTCTTAGCATCTTTGCAGCCCTCACGATAGCTTCCCGCATTGAGCGACCTATTCGCTATTTGCTCCGAGCCACCCAACACATTCGTAAAGGAACCTACCATTACCAGATTGATGCAGATGAGATCAAGAACGCTCCAATTGAACTCAGATCGTTGGTTAACACATTTAATTTGATGTCTGACAAGCTTAATACGACCATTACGCTGCTAGAGAAGTCTGCGTTAGTCGATCAGCTGACCGATATTCCTAATCGACGATATGTGATGTCAGAAGGGAATGAAGAATTGAAGGCATGTATCGCAGCGGGCTATACATGCTCGGTTATGATGATGGATATCGATCATTTTAAAAAAGTGAACGATACCTACGGGCACTTGGTGGGCGACCGTGTTCTTCAACAGGTAGCTTCTTTGCTGAAACAGTTGGCAAGCAGCTATACCATCGTGGCGCGTTATGGTGGTGAGGAATTTATTCTAGTATGCCTCCGTCAAAGTGCGCATGACAGTGCTCTTCTGGCCGAGCAGATTCGGCAATGTATTGAATCGAAGCCATACTCCGATGAGCAGGTGACGGTACAGTTAACAACGAGTATCGGTGTTGCTGAATTTTCGCCCAAGCTGGAGTTTGGCACAATGGTACTTGAAGATATGATTTCCAGAGCGGATCATGCGCTTTATCGCGCAAAATCGGCGGGGCGAAATCGGGTGGAGCTAGATCGATGAGCATTCATGGGTCTGGCTTTTTTCGGTTTGGAGTTGAGCAGGTTTAACATACAATTTAGTAGTCAGAATATTGAAGGATTAGTGTATAATAGTCAAGGGGTTAAAGAATTACCAACATTTGGGGGGTTATCCATGCAAAACGCAAGTGCAAGACCAATGGGAATTGGAAGATTGTTAGACCGCAGTTTCCAATTATATCGCAAACACTTCGTAGTATTAACGTTCATCATGCTAATTTTATACGGTCCTTATTATCTACTGCAGCATTTGCTGACTTTCCAAGAAACAGCGGCAACATCGGGGTCTTTTATTGAGCAAATTCGAAATGGCGGTTCGCTGCAGGATATGTTTGGACCGAACTCTTCGTTCCTACAAAATGATCCTACTTTACACGGTGAGGGCTACATTGGGAAAATACTCATTCTGGTGCTGGTGTTGACACCGATTCTGATTTTAGGCCTTATGCCAGCTTCTATCGCATCCGTTGTTCATCTAGTGAAGGCGAGTTTTTATGGCGAAGAGACACCAGGATTAGGGCAATTATTAAAAAAATCATTTTCTCGTTTTTGGCCGATGGCAGGTAGTACGTTCTTATTCGGACTTATTATGTTCGGCTTTTACTTCGGAATGGCCATTATTGCTATTATCTTTGTATTCATTTTTGCAGTTGGCGGAAGCTTCTCAAGCAGTGTAGGCGGGTTTGGTGGCGGTGCGGTAGCTTTTGGCATTGTGTTTTTTGTCATTATTGGACTGGGAGCGCTGTTCACGTTTGCTTATTTTATGATTCGTTGGAGTTACTACTTACCTTATGTAGCTCTGGGAGAAGAATCGATTGGCATTGGCCGCAGTTGGGGCTTAACGCGTAAAAGCTTTTGGCGTTTATTTGGGATGTACATTGTGCTTACTCTCATATTGTATTTGTTTCTAGCCGTCGTTCAGCTTGTTATTGCCGCTACTTTGGGGTTAGGACTTGGGGCGCAGCTGCTGCAAAGCTTGATTTCTATACTGGTTATGTCGCTGTGGTTCCTGCCGTATGCGGTTAGTTTCTTTGACCTGAGGGTGCGCAACGAGGGATTGGGCTTACAGTCTTTGATCGATAGTACGATCCCAGATGCTTCAGCAGACTATCTACCTATTGATCTGGATAAAAAGAATGAGTTATAGTTTCGTAATTTCTTTACAGGACGACAAAGAGCAATTGCTGCAAATATTGAAACAGGATGAATACACAGCCTATGAAGCCAAAAAGAATGGCTCACTGTGGTCATGGCTGGAGCCAGTTTTTCGAAAAGTACGGAGCTGGCTGCCTCATTTTGAGGTATCTGATTCGGTTACAGACTGGTTAACTGTAGGAGTAGCTATACTGTTGTTGGGTATTGCAGCTTTTGCAATTTACTGGTTCCTGAAACAAATCATATGGCAAAAGCGGGTCCGTTCGGAAACGTTTTTGCCGCAAGGTGAAGCAAGCAGATCGTACCGCTATTACTGGCAGCAAGCATCGGAGCTTAAGGGAATAGGTGATTGGAGAGAGGGAGTGCGCTCCGTCTTTCTGTCGCTTCTGTTTTATATGGAAGATGCGCGCTTGATCAGTGTGGAAAAATGGAAAACAAACTGGGAATATACGGAGGAGCTGACGGGTACGGCTTCATCACTAGTTCCTTTGTTCCAGGAGAGTTCGCTGCTTTTTGAACGAATTTGGTACGGAAAAGAAGCCGTAACTGAGCAGCAGTTCACATGGTTGTATGAACAGGTAGCTAGAGTTATCGCCAGGAAGGAGGAAACCGCGGATGACGAAAGGGCTGAATAAGCAACATGTCGGACTAGCCCTTAGCATCGTGCTGTTTCTTGCACTAGGGTACTGGCTCGTGAAGCCAAAGCTGCCGGACTTACCAGCGAATCTTTCCTTTTCTGCAGATGTAGATGGTACCAAAGCTTGGAAAGAGCTGCTTGGCACTAAGCAGTCCGCCGTTAAGGAATGGCGGCTGGATTGGAAGCATTTGCCTAGCGGTACCTCGATGCTGTTGGTCGCTGTACAGCCGTCCGCTGTGACGAAGTCCGATCGGGAGTATCTGTTGAAATGGGTACAGGCGGGGAATGATGCGATTATTTTGGATCGTGATCCTCAGGGCTGGGCGTCTTGGGGGACGGTTCAGGTGGATGAGGCGAAGGATAGACGGGATATGCTGGATAAAGAGGATAGACAGGATAGAACGGACAAACAGGATGCAACTGCCTCAACGATTCGCGTTTCGGCGGGTTATGCGTCAGCGGAGGGGATGCTGACAGGCAAAGTTGATACCACTTATCGGATTCAGCCTGGAGGCAGTGGGCTGGCGCTGTTCGAAGATGAGCGCGGCGTGCTCGCCAGCCGCGTACAGGAAGGGGCGGGCAGCATCACGATGGTGCTAACCCCGACGTGGTTGCAGAATGGGACGATTGATGAGGCGTCCCATTTCGAATTAATCTGGCCGCTGTTCGCGAAGTCCTGGGACGCCGTGTGGGTCGACGAGACCCATCACGGCTACGGGACGAAGCCAGGACTGCTGGCCGTGTATCCCGCGTGGCTCGTGCTGGCAAGCGCGCAGCTTGGTCTTGCGCTGCTGCTGTGGCTCTGGCTGCGCGGCAAGCGCTTCGGCCCCGTCCACACGCCGCGGGCGTGGACGGTCCGTCGCGGCGACGAAGGCGTGCACGCCGTCGCCGCTTGGTACGAGCGCCTCGGCTACAGGCGCGAGGCGCTGGCGCAGCAGCAGCTGTTCCTGCGGCAGCTGCTGCAATCGCGCTGGGGGCTTAGCCCCAGCGCTAGTGCTTTGCAGGCCGCGGAAGCTGCGCGCGGCCGGATGTCTGAGGCGCAAGCGGAGCAGCTTGTGCGCCTGCTGGCGGAGCCGCCGGCAGAGAGCGGCGGCGTGAGCACGACAGCGTTCGTGCAGCGAACGCGGGAGATGGGCGAAATGATCGCCTACTTGGAGAAGGAGTGAGCGCAATGAATGAACTGATACAAGCTATGGAGCAGCGCGTGTTCGGCCAAAAGCTGAACACCAGACTGCTTGTAACCGCCTTATTAGCAGGAGGGCACGTCCTCCTTGAGGGAGTGCCAGGTCTCGGGAAAACGAAGATGGCACGCACCCTCGCGGAATTATCCGGCGGGGAATACCGCCGTATTCAATTTACACCGGATTTGATGCCTGCAGATATTACAGGCAGTGTTATCTATCAAATGCAGGACCATTCGTTTACGACGATTCAAGGTCCGATCTTCACGAATGTGCTGCTGGCCGACGAAATTAACCGATCTGGGCCGAAGACGCAGGCAGCGCTGCTCGAAGCGATGGAGGAGCGGCAGGTGACGATTCAAGGGAATACATACAAGCTGCCTAGTCCTTTCCTCGTCGTTGCTACTCAAAATCCCGTCGAGTACGAAGGCACTTACCCGCTGCCGGAAGCGCAGCTTGACCGGTTCATGTTTAAGCTGGTGCTCGATTACCCCGGTGAAGATGCTGAGATCGCCATTCTTCGTGGACATGTGCCATTTCACCAGCATCTAAAGGAGCCGCTACAAGCTTTAATGAGCCCTGAGCGGGTAATTGAACTGCAGCGGAAGCTGACTGACGTCGTGGTGGAGAATTCCTTATACACTTACATCGCAACGCTTATTCGCAAAACCCGCGAGTCAAAAAAAATCCAACTGGGAGCTAGTCCCCGAGCAGGAATCGCCGTGCTGATGGCAAGTAAAGCTTGGGCTCTATTGGATGGACGGACCTATGTCACCCCTGATGATATTAAGCTTGTCGCGCGGCCTGCGCTGCGGCACAGACTGCTGCTGACACCGCAAGCGGAACTGGAGGGCGGAACGAGTGACCAAATCATTCAAGAAACGCTCGGCTCTATTCCGGTTCCTAGATAAAACCTTCTTCCAAGATTTCATATTGCCCACGCGAAGACTCATTGGTTTGGTGCTTATTGGCGCAGCCGGCATGCTGATTGCAGCATTTTTTGGTGCGGTTATGCCTGTTTTTTGGAGCTTCAATGCGCTGTTACTAGTACTAAGCGCGATTGATCTCCTTTTGCTTCCCAATCGCAGCAGCTGGAAAATACGCCGAAATCTCCCTGAACAGGCGGATGTGAGGAGCACTTTTGAGGTGAGTTTAGAGCTTGAGAGTTTGGGCGTGGACTTGGAGCGATCTGCTGTGCATGTCGAGCTTAAGGATCACTTGCCCTATACCTTTCAACTGGAAAGCAGCCAATTAAGCGGTATTTTTCAAGGGACATCAGCTGCTTTCAGCTATACAACGACGGCTGTTGAAAGAGGTCGGTATGCTTTTGAAAATGTGTATCTGCGCTATTTCGGAGGCATGGGGCTTTGGAAGAAGCAGGTGCTTCTGAGTTCTCAAAACACCATTGAGATTTATCCGGATTTGTCACAAGTGCGGGGTGTGCTTAACGCTGTTCAGGACGTTTTAATCCTTGAAGGCCATCGTGTCTTTAAAAAACAGCGCAGCGGCTCCGAATTCCACTATATTCGTGACTACGTGCAGGGCGATGACATCCGGCTTATCAATTGGAAAGCGTCGGCGCGGACGACGAAGCTAATGACGAACCTTTTTCAACCGGAAAAAGGGAAGATTGTTACCATCGTGCTGGATTGTGGAAGGCAAATGGCGATTGAGCTGGAAGGGCAAGTGAAGCTGGATCGGACCTTAGAAGCTGCATTGACTTTGGCTGCTGTAGCGCTCAAGCAAGGGGATCAAGTAGCGTTAATTGCCTACTCTAACAAGGTCAAAGTGTATGTGCCGGCAGGAAAAGGACTGCCTCATCTGCAAGCATTAACAAGGGCTGTGTTTGATTTGAACACGGATTTTGTTGAATCCAGTACACAGATCGCCTTCGCACATGTGCTGCGTTTTCTGAAAAAGCGCTCGCTTGTCGCCCTATTTTCCGATATGGATAGCTATCTATACAATCAGGAAATGCTGCCGTATGTGCAGCGGCTCCGCAGAAGTCACCAGGTACTGCTCCTATCGTTGCAGGACCCGCTGATTCATGAGTGGGCTCGTGTTCGCGCTGAGGATAGCCGGCGGGCTTATAAGATGAGCATGGCTCACAAGTTTACGACGGATCGATATGGCTATGTAAACGAAATGGCCGGCAGAGGCATTCCTGTGATGGATGTCCCCGCAGACCAGCTTACACTTAGCGCTGTTAATGCCTATTTGGATTTGAAAGCTCGTGATCGTTTATAGTGTTAACGGTTGTATGCTGTTCGCGCGTTTGCGAATGCCGTAAAGCAAGTATAACGTGAGAAGCAGCAGAGTAACGCCGGCAATGATGTATTTTATTTCAAGAGGCAACGTGGAAGGTGTAATGTATCCTTCAATAAGTCCTGCGATGATGAATAACGGAATTGTACCGATCAAGAGCTGGGCGGATTCCTTGGCCGACTCCAGAAAACGCAGCTTGCGCGGATAAGGTCCTGGTACGAAGAAGCGATAGCCCATGTATAAACCGGCTCCGCCTGCTATGAAAATAGCGGTAAGCTCAATAATACCGTGCGGCAAAATGTACGCCCAGAATACATAACTTTTACCAGATTGCATGTAAACAGCGGCTAAGGCACCAACGAGAAGGCCGTTGCTGATCATCAGATAGACGGTCCCGATGCCAAGCGTGATCCCGCTGATGAAGGCGAGGACGGCGACTCGGATATTGTTCGTCATGATAGCCGTTGAGATTAGCGGTGAATGCAGGTCGCCTCTTGGATCTGCTGTTTTGGAGGGATCGATGTTTTCAGCCATACCACCTGGCATAATGAAGGCCAGATTGAGCGGATCATGCCAGACCGATAGGAAACCGAGCAAGCCTCCTAGCAGAAAAAGGACAAAAGCAAAGCCGACGAAAAGGCTTCTTGCCTGGATCAGTGAAGGGAAGTAGTGGAGGAAAAACGCCTTCATCTGGGTGCTGCTTGTATGGCTGTCTTTATACATGGTATTGTGCGCTTGTGAGACTAGATGATTCAGATAGACGGTAGTTTCATCTGCAGGCGAATGGGTTTGAAGCGTGGCTAAATGCGCTGATGCCGTCTTGTAAAGCTCAGTAAATCTGTTCACATGACTGGCCTGCAGGCCGCGTTTTCTCTTACTTAGCTGAAGCAGCAGCTGCTCTAGCTCCGTCCATTGGGATTTGTGTTCTCGAATAAAACGCGAGATGTCCATAAAAGCCTCCTAAGCGATTAACAAGCTCTAGCGAAACCTATATGGTTAGTGTAGGCTGAGGTTTGCCGTAATCTGTTTATTTTATCATAGGAAAGTCTTGAATTACCATAATTATGCAACATTAAGGAGATGTTATGAACGAGTCTCTGGATAAAGAAGTGACGGTCATCACCCCTGAGCAGGTGCAATTGCAATTTCAAACTGCCGGAATTGGCAGCAGGGCGGTAGCGCATTTGTTGGATAGCCTTATTTTGTTAATCGTAAATGTCTTGTTGTTCGTGTTCGTTATTTTGGTGACCAGGTTATATGCTGGCAGTTGGCTGCCTGATCTTGCAGATTATCTATTGGCTATTACTATCGTCTTATGGATTATATTGAATCTGGGTTATTTCGTCTGTTCGGAAGCTTTTATGGGCGGTCAAACACTGGGGAAACGAAGATTAGGGATGCGCGTCATCCAAAACAATGGCCAGTCGGCTACACTTTTATCCATTATCATTCGCAATCTGTTTCGTTTGCTGGATATGCTGCCTGCTTTCTATTTTGTAGGAATCCTCAGCATGTTCTTAAGCTCGAAGGATAAGCGGGTCGGCGATATGGTAGCTGGAACCATGGTTGTGATTGAAGCGCGATTTGAACGGGTAAAACGGCGAAAACAGCTTGAAAAAGCGATTGCTCGCAAGAACTATCCAGAAATTGCGTTGCACATAGAGGAGACTCTAAGGCACGGCATTACGGCTAAGGATTGGCAGCTGCTGCTGGCTTGGGTTGAGAGAGTACCGACCATGCCTGATGCGAAATTAGCAGAGGTGGGAGCTCCTATTGCGCACTATTTTGCGATGAAATTAGATCAAGATTCTGCGATTACTTATGATGTTTCTGCATTCTTGGTCAAGCTCTATGAGACTCTGCGCGAGGACTGGGAAGTGTGAGGATGTGTGAGGAAGGGCAGGATGGTGGGCAAGGTAGGACACGGCACGGCACTGAACGGCGAGGTATGGTACGGTACGGATGGCACGGTAAGGTAAAGTAAGGTAAAGTAAGACATGGCACGAACGGAACATTGCACGTGGCACATGGCACATGGTATCGAATTGTTGATAGGTTATCCATGCGAATTGGAGGAGAGGCGGTATGGGAACGACGGCCATAGTAGGGGGCGGTACAGGATTGGTAGGCCGGGAATTGATCAAGCTGCTGCAGGAGGACTCTAGGTACGATAAAATCATTGCGCTTGTTCGCAGAGACATCCAAGTCCGTCATCTTCGGGGTAGCGAGAAGTTGGTCCAAGTGAAAACAGACTACAGCCAATTAGATGCCGATGCTGATCTGGGCCCTGCGGTTATGGCTGTTATGGCCGGTGCTCACGTGTTTTGCACATTGGGGACAACGATTAAGAAAGCTGGCTCCCAAGAGCAATTTCGCAAAGTAGACTTCGAATACCCGATGAAACTGGGTGAGATCGCTGACAAGGGGAAGGCCAGTGTCTTTGCTATTGTGACAGCTATGGGAGCGAATGGTGCTTCTTCGATATTTTATAATCGGGTAAAAGGCGATGTTGAACAGGGGCTGCGGGCGCTGAACCTTCGCTCACTCTATATGCTTCGTCCCTCTCTGATCCTAGGGGACCGGGATGAGGTCCGAGTGGGTGAGCAGCTGGGAAGCATTGTTTCACGAGTGATTTCTCCGCTTATGATTGGCGGGCTTCGGACTTATCGCCCCATTCACGCGAGCAAGATTGCTGCTGGATTAATAGCTTGCGCCCAAGTAGGCGAGGCAGGCTCTCATGTGATATTGTCCGATCGGATTGCTGAGCTGGCCGACAAGTAGAGGACTGGTTTCGTTGAAGATTAGGAGGGGGTTCCGGTTAAGATTCCGACCGTGGATATCGACGAGCCAACTCCTTCCTGATATGATGAAAGACGTTACAAATAAACGTGCCAAAATTGTTTTGGGGAAAGTAGGTTTTATACGATGATCGATCATATTGTGCTTGTAAAATTCGGAGAAACAACGACGCAGGAGCAGCTTCAAGAAGTCGTCGACCGCTTTAAGGCGCTTCGCCCTCATCTGACGGGAATCGTCGATATTCAAGCTGGCATTAACTTCTCAGAGAAAAATAAAGGATACCAAGTGGTTCTGTCGGTTCGTTTCGAGGATCGCGCAGCGCTTGAAGCATATGGTCCAAATCCGGAGCATCAAGCGGTTGCGGCATATATTCGCGAGGTAGGCCGTGAGGATAGTTTGATTGTTGATATTGAGATTTAAGAGAGCGATCCTCCGACAGGAAGTGGGTAACTAATTTACCTCTTAACTGGAAAAATTCCCGTTAATCGTCCCTTTGAATCGTGGATTCAACGAATAACTGGAAATAGTACCTCTAAAACAGTCATTATCTTAGGAATCCTGCTCACAGTGGCTGATTAGCGGGAGAAATTCCCGTTATATGGCTAAGCAGCGCTGATTTGCTGTAAATTAGCAGGATTAATTCCATCTAATATTAACGATGTTAAAACCGCAAAAAGGGGTTATCTCAAAAGATCAGGAATGATCTAGGGGATAGCCCTTTTTTGGCTGTATGAAGGCTAGCGAAGGGAACTATAATCCTCTATTCTCAGGATTACAGGTGTATGGGCTAGTTAGGGGGAACTATGATCCTCTATTTTGTCCAATTTAACGCAAATGCAGGCTTTTTGAGTCAAATAGGACCCTGTAGTTCAGCAATTCTGTGATATCCGGCCATTCCGGCAGAATAACGCCCTGTAGTTCCCTAAAACACAAAAAAAGTGATGGGGAGTCAACGTTTTTTGTAGCAGCCTTGTCCCTTCTCCCCAGCCCCCCAGCACCATACAACTAGTAGCCAGACAGCTCTCGCTCAGCACCATTCAACTAGTACCCAGCCAGCTCTCGCCCAGCACCATACAACTAGTAGCCAGTCAGCTCTGTCCCAGCAACATCCCCACAGTAACCAGACTACTCCTCCCCAGCACACAGAAAAGGGGCAAGCCAATCTCGTCTTTTCACCCCTTACCCGTCCGCTCCTTCCGGTACACCGAAGGAGCACTGCCGCTCCATTTGTGAAACTGCTTGGAGAAATAAAGCGCATCGTTGAAGCCAACAGACGAGGCCACCTGGTCGATGGTCATGGCTGTTTCCAAAAGCTGCTTGGCGCGTTCCATGCGGATTTTGAAAAGGTACTGCATGGGGGCTAGGCCCGTGGCTTGTTTGAACATTTTGCACAAGTACGTTCGGTGATAGCCCAGTGTCCGGGCGAGCTGCTCGATGGAGACGACTTGAGTGTACTGCAGCTCCAGATAGCGGACCGCCTGACTGACTTGCCGCTGGATCTCCGTCTCGGTGGCAGGCTTGGCCTTCGCCTGATGAGCGCCTGCCCGGCCAAGCTCGCGAAGCAGCAGCCGAAGCCAGCCTGCGGCTTCCATATCCTCAAGCGCCGGGTACATCGACTGCTGAAAGCTGGAGCGGATCCGGCGGTAGTAGTGACGCATAGAGCGGGGGACGCTCCCCGTGATGACGGCATTTTGCGGAGAAGCGCCGATCTGAGAGAGCATCATGCCTGCTGCATATCCCGTGAAAGCGATCCATGAATAATGCCAAGGATTCTCGGCATCCGCTGTATACCGAAACAACTCCCCAGGGTAGATGATGAAGGTATCGCCAGCTGTGCAGTGGTAGGTACGGTTGTGCATCTCAAAAGTGCCGTTACCTGAGTGCACGGTGTGAACCAGATAGTAATCGTGGACACCAGGCCCTGTATTGTGCAGGGCAATGGGCTTTCCTTCCCCGCTAAAAAGCACAGAAAGTTCGCTGTTGCTCTCATGCGGATTAATGCTGACGGTAAAATAGGTGTGCTCCGTACTCATATAAACCTCGGAATTTTTTATTCTAAGCGTACCTCAATAAACTACAAATGTCCATATTGGAGTTCGTTCAATCCATATGCTTCCAGAGCTTCCTGCGCTATAGTGAAGATAGGAAAACGACAACATATTGGAGGGTATCCACACATGTCCAAAATTACTTTTCTAGGTGCTGGAAGTACTGTTTTTGCTAAAAACGTGCTTGGAGATTGCTTGATGACTCCCGCGCTGCAAGGCTTTGAAATCGCTCTCTTTGATATTGATCATGAACGTCTGCAGGATTCAGCCAACATGCTGAATAATATCAAAAAAACAAGCGGCAGCACGTCTGTCATTAATGTGTATAAGGACCGCAAGGAAGCTTTGAAGGGTGCCAAGTACGTCGTAAATGCCATTCAAGTAGGTGGCTATGATCCATGTACGATTACGGATTTTGAAATTCCAAAAAAATATGGCTTGAGACAAACGATTGCAGATACAGTTGGGATTGGCGGCATTTTTAGAAATCTGCGGACGATTCCTGTTATGCTTGATTTTGCAGCTGATATTCGCGAGGTATGCCCGGATGCTCTGTTCCTAAATTACACGAATCCAATGGCTGTATTAACAAATGTTATGAACACGTATGGCGGTGTTCGCACCGTTGGTCTATGCCACAGTGTACAGGCCTGTATTCCTGAACTGTTCAAGAGCCTTGGCATGGAGAAGGAAGGCGTCAAAGCCAAAATTGCCGGCATTAACCATATGGCTTGGCTGCTTGAGGTAACGAAGGATGGCGTCGATCTGTACCCAGAAATCAAGAAACGGGCGATCGAGAAGCAGAAAGAAAAGCATAAGGATATGGTCCGTTTTGAAATGATGCTGAAATTCGGTCATTACATAACGGAATCCTCCGAGCACAACGCGGAATATCATCCGTATTTCATCAAACGGAATTATCCAGAGCTGGTTGATCGCTTCAATATTCCGCTTGACGAGTATCCGCGTCGCTGTATCGAACAGATCAGCCGGTGGAAGAAAATGCGCGAGGATCTCGTGAACGATGCGAACTTGACACACGCGCGTTCCCATGAGTATGCTTCCTACATTTTCGAAGCGATTGAGACGGATGTTCCGTTCAAAATCGGCGGCAATGTGATGAATACCGGCTTAATTACGAATTTACCGCGCGAAGCGTGCGTGGAAGTACCTTGTTTGGTTGACCGTAACGGGGTTACACCAACGTATGTTGGGGATCTGCCGCCACAGCTTGCGGCGCTTAACCGCACGAACATCAATACGCAGCTATTGACGATTGAAGCGGCTATTACACGTAAACGTGATCATATTTATCACGCAGCGATGCTTGATCCGCATACGTCAGCTGAGCTTTCGATGGATGACATTGTCGCGATGTGCGACGAGTTAATTGAAGCGCATGGCAGCTGGCTGCCTGAGTTCTCCTAAAGAGCATATCAATAAAAAAAGAAGGCCATGGCGTATGTCTGACATACACATGACCTTCTTTTTCTTGTTTCAGCCGCCAAACGCGTCGCGAAAAGCATTATTTAGAACCGCCAACTCAACCTTCCATATGGGAGCAAGTTCAGGTCCTACGTTAATGTCGAACCAGTCCGAAAGCGCCTTGCGGTTAGAGCCGTTTTCCACGATGAAGGGCAGATTGAGCATAACCTTCTTCACATATAGCTCCTCGGCCTCTTTAATTTGCTCCGGGGACAGCCATATTTTCAACCGTTTAATGGTCCGGTATAGCTCCTTGCTGCAAGCTCTCCGAATGCTCCGCGCATTGGGGAATTGCTGTTTATGTTTTTCACCTTGTTTGTTATTGATCATGACTGTATCCACACTCCTCTATGCTATTTGTATGCATGGAGTGGGGGTAGAGCCACTCGGGACATGAGGCTAAGGAGCCCAAGTTGAGTGGCACAGCTTTAATTAGCGCGGCAATGTTTTGGCGTGCCTTTTATCAGCACTTGTCCCCTGGTAAGTCATCAGTGCTGGAAGCAGCATACCGCGAACGAGAAAGGTATCAATGAAGATTCCGGCTGCCATGGCGAAGCCAAACAGTTTCAATTCTTGCAGAGGCTGCGTCATCAGCACGCAGAAGGTGGCGGCAAGGACGAGGCCAGCAGAGGAGATGACTCCGCCAGTCAAAGCAACGCCGCGCTGTACAGCCTCCCGCCACATATAGTGTTGGGCTTCTTCTTTGATCCTTGAAACCAGCACAATATTATAATCGACCCCTAGTGCGATGAGAAACACGAAGGTGTACACTGGCAGGCGGTAGCTGAATGCCTCATACCCAAATCCGTAATGGAAGACGCCCCAAACGAGGCCCATTGTTGCCGTGTAGGAGAGCAGCATGGTCGCCATCATCATGATGGCCAAACGGAATGAGCGCGCCTGCCAGACGAGCATCAATGTAATGAATACAATAATCATCGAAAACAGGACGAGTGTATCACGTTTGTTCATCGTGCGGACATCCAATTGATCAGCGGTTTGGCCCGCGTAGTGCAGGGAAAACTCGGCAGGCTCGAAGCCGCTGTTCCGAAGCAAAACTTCGTTATCCTTGCGCAGCTCGGCAATTAAATTCAAGGCCTCCGTGTCGTAGGGGTTTTGATTAAGCGTCATCTGCAGTCTAAGGGTACGGTGATCCTGAGACAAAAGGTCATTGGCACCAAGGCGTCCCGAGGCTAACAAATCTAAATGGATCTCAGGCGTAATACGGCTGATTCCGTCTTTCTTTTGGATAGCTTGAACCAGGTTTCCAACTTTATCAATCATAGAGTTATCCACAACGATCTCGTTTTTTGATTGTAAAAGAAGGGTCACCGGGGCTAATTGGCCCTGCGGAAAGCGCTCCTGCAAGAGCTCAAAGCCTTGCCGCGACGAAAGATCGGCTGGAAAGGACTTCATGAGGTTAAAGGAATAGTTCATGCCTAGAGCAGAGAGGGAAGAACTGATTAACGTTATTAACAATACGCCTGCAGTGAAAGCTGGCCTTTTGACAACAAAAGCGCTCACTTTTGCCCAAAAGCCATTGGTCCTCTCTTCATTTTGCGTCAGCTGCTTATGTGGAATCGAAGGCCAGAAGGCTTTGCGGCCAACGAGAGCAAAAAGAGCAGGAATTAATGTTAACCCACCTAAAAGAATGATGATCATGGCAACGGAAAATACAGGAGCGAAAGAATGATAGGGTTTGAAAATAGCTGCGAACAGCGTGAGCATAGCAATGAAAACCGTACCGCCGCTGAACAGAATCGGCTCAGCCACTTTCGCAAAAGCGGCAGACATCGCCTCGTGCTTGCCGTCCATACGCTTTAGCTCCGATCGGTAGCGGGCAACAATGAACAGACAATAATCGGTTAGCACAGCGAACAGCAGAATCATCATGATGGAAAGCGACTGTTTTTCGACGAAGAACCAGCCCATTTTACCCGCCAACCCTAGGATTCGGTCGACCACTTGATAGACCATACCGGCGATGACCAGGGGTAACAAAGCTAGCAGGGGAGAGCGGTAGATAAGGATGAGAATGAGCAAAATCAAAGCAACCGTAGCCAGCATGAGGACGACATCGGCTTTTTTGAAAAGCATAATCGTATCGGAGGCAATACCTGCCGGTCCTGTGATTTCGAGCCTCATCGATCCCAGTCCAAGTTGTTCGGCGGTATGCCGGATTTGCTCAAGAGTGTCATAGATTTGCCCGGATTCCAGATTCTTTGAAAGCGAAACCGTGAAGAGAAACGTCGTGTGATCTTCAGAAAAAAAACGATCTTGTTGAGACGGAGGCAGCTGATGGAAGGGGACAGCTTGCGTGACGAACGGAGGTCTCTGATCGGAAGCGAGCCATTCGCTTAATTGCGAGATGCGCTCACGTTCTGTTTCCGTAATGGCGTTCTGTCCATGGAACACAAGCAATGCGGATAAGCCGTCTTGAGATGGGTAGGCTTCATGCAGCAATTGTGCAGCTATTGCTGAGGGTGTGTCGTTGTGGATGCTGCCTTCTCCGCCACTCTTAGCAGCTTCCTTCGAAGACGGGGCAATTGCGCTTAATAAAATAATGGCGGCAAGCCAGCAGACCAGGACGATTTTGGCGCCTTTGGGGCTGCTGACGTACCGAGCTAGATGCGATAAGAAATGATTCATCGTGTTTATATCTCCTCTCCTTATTCTCATAACGAATTGTAGGAGAGGAATATGAACGGAGGGTGAATGTTTGTTTACATTCTTGGAAGATGCACTTTGAATGTCGTGCCTTTCCCTAAATCGCTCTGCACGTCAATACGCCCATGGTGGAGCTCAATAATTTTCTGCGCAATGGAAAGTCCGAGGCCGCTGCCGGAACGAGCGCGGTTTCTTGCTTTATCCGCTTTATAGAAGCGGTCAAAAATATGTGATAACTCGTCTGCCGGAATCCCGATGCCAGTATCTCTGATTTCAACGAGAATGTCCTTCTCCAGCAGCTGAATTCCGATATGCAGCGTATCGTCAGACTGAGAAAACTTGATGCTGTTGGTGATGATATTTTGCCAAACCTGATGAAGCAGCTGGGCATCCGCGGAAATCGTTACTTCCGGCAGATCAAGCTCGATCGCAATCTCCTTCTCCGTCCACTGCCACTCCGCGATGATCAGGATCTGACGGATCTGCTCGTCCAGCCGATACACGCTCCGCTTGATGACATGGCTTTCTTTGTCTAACGAGGCTAGTGTCAGGAGCTGCTTACTGAGGGAGGATAGACGCTTGCTTTCCTCTAAAATGACATGCAAATACCTTTCCTTCTCTTCCTCGGAGACGTCCTTGTCCAGAATCGATTGTGCAAAGCCTTGAATGGACGTCAGTGGTGATTGAATCTCATGGGAAACGTTGCCGACGAACTCTTGCCGCATGTCATCCAACTGCTTGAGCGATTGCGCCATGTAAGTAAAGTCTCTGGCCAGCTCCCCGATCTCATCTTGCCGGGATACATCCATAGTCATATCGAAATTGCCCCCAACGATCCGTTTCGTCGCTTCCCGCAGTTTCTTGACCGGTTTCACAATGTACTGTGAGAAAATGACGATAAGGAGGATGCTGAATAGAAAGGTGAGTCCTAGCAGGAAGGCCATGAGGACGCGAACGCCGCCGATCTGCTGCTCCATATTAGGACGCACGAATAAGGCGTAAGGCTTCCCTTGAACCTGAATAGGGACCCCGATGCTGTTTCGTAAACTATTTTCAAAAAAGCCGGTCACCATAAGGAAATGTCGCTCCACGAGAATACCTCGATACGTTTCTCCAGCTAACACTTTGCGGATTTGGCCGGGATCGAGCTCGGTATGCCGGAATGGGGTCCCGTAGAATGTGCCTTCCAGCCGATCATTAACGGCATAAAGCTGAAAGCCCATCCCTGCGATATGCGTGAAATAGGTGGCTGGATCTAGCCCAGGCACTTGTTCATATAACGAGCGGATCTCGCTTGTCATGCGCCAAATTTGCTCCTCATTTTCGTCCCGCAGTTTGGCCGAATAATAGCTGTTGGATAGCAGGAGGGCAAGTATGCTGCTGATCATTGCGATTACGATGAAGGTCATGACGATTCGGAAATATAGCGTTTTCACCCTCCGATGACCTCAAGCTTGTAGCCTAAACCCCTAACAGTTGTAAGGATGAAATCGTCTGTCATGTCCTGAAATCGCTCCCTTAATCGCTTGATATGCACATCTACGGTCCGGCTGTCGCCTTCATAGTCGCTTCCCCAGAGCAGTTGTATCAGCTGTTCCCGTGTGAAAATACGTCCAGGATGGCTCGCTAATTGTGCAAGCAGCTGAAACTCCTTCAGCGGAAGAAGCAGCGTTCGCCCTCGTGAAATGACTTCATAGCTTTTGCGATTAATGATGGTTTGACCCAGAATAATTTTCTCGGAGGAGACTAACTGGTAACGGCGCAATAAGGCGCGAACGCGAAACAATAACTCCTTTGGCTCGAATGGTTTTACCATGTAGTCATCGGTTCCGGACGCAAAGCCTCGCTCTTTATCTTCAATTTCTCCTCTGGCGGTCAAAAGCAGCACGGGAATATCATAATGCTCGCGAATTTCAGCGCATAATGCCAGACCATCCCGATTGGGCATCATGACATCGACAACAGCCAAGTGAATTTGCTGGGCAACCATCAACTCCGACGCTTGTTCCCCATCAGCAGCTTCGAATACCGCATAGCCTTCCTTAGAAAAAACGAAACGAAGCAATTCTCTTATGTGCGCATCATCATCGGCAACCAGAATATTGGTTTTTATGCTAACACCTACTTTACGATTATCAGTGAACTTGGCAACAGTGTAAACGAAAAGAAACCTTAATGCCACTTCTGTCTGTTTAACGCTAATATAGCGCCATAGGAGCGGAAGGGCCTTAAGGTTATATGGTGAAAAAGAAACCGTGATCGGTGAAGCATTTGTCGTTAATCAACTACCAGATAACCAATCATTGGTCCGCTATGGGCGATATCCGTATGTGTCATACATATAATGCGGTACGTGCCTTCTTGATCGGCAGTGAAATGAACGATGGTTTCTTTTCCTTTTTTGACTTCACCGCTAATGTTAAGTCCTTCAATGAGAAAAGGATGACTTTCACCGTTAACGCCGTAAATGCTGAGTTTGATTCGTTCCCCTTTTTCGATGAAAACAGTGCCGGGGTCCCAGCGATAGGCTTCAATCGTTTTTCCATCTTTGGTGGTCGATTTGAACTCGCCTACAACCATTTGAATGGTTCTTTCGGGCGTAGGCTCGGCCAGTGTGGGTACGATTTTTCCACGGTTCATGTAGAGAACACCCGAGAGAAGCAGCAGCAGAACGACGGCTGCCAGATAGAGATGCTTGCGCTTAATAATCCATACTTGGGACATAGGGCCAGCCTCCTGTACAAAGATACTTGTACATTTTATGCAAAAGCTTGTCAGCACATGAATATTCTTTCCGATCTTGCTGGGCAATAAGTGGGTGAAACTGGTTGATGAGAGCCCGTCTGTGTTAGAATGGAGGGTAGAAATCGGATGGATCATAGAGGGAGAGAGGGTTCATGAATGGGTGAGTTGATTCACAGTGTTTTGCTTTACTTGGAAGGGCTTGGGTATTGGGGGATTTTCCTCGGATTAATGCTGGAAGTGATTCCGAACGAGCTGCTTCTTGCCTATGCGGGCTATTTGGTATCCAAAGGTGAAATTAATTTCTTTGGTGCCATCGTTTGCGCGGTAATCGGCGGGACACTAGCCCAAATCGTGCTTTATTGGATCGGACGCTATGGTGGCAGACCTTTCCTTGAGAAGTACGGCAAATACTTGCTGATCAGCAAGCATCATATCGATGTCGCTGAAGCGTGGTTCAACCGCTATGGCACGGGCATGATTTTTACAGCTAGATTCATTCCTATCGTTCGTCACGCTATATCTCTTCCTGGTGGTATGGCCAAAATGCCGCTTGGTAAATTTACTCTGTACACAGGTTTAGCACTAATTCCTTATTCCTTTCTCTATGTTTATTTGGGGATGAAGCTCAAAGATAACTGGGAGACGATTGATGAAATCGCAGGGCCGTACATCAAACCATTAATTATTGCAGCGGTTGTTTTAACATTATTGTATGTGGGCTATCAATTTTATTTGAAAAGAAAAGCGAAAGTTTAGCGATCTGGATTTGCGCATTCGGTTCAATTTGTTACAATAATAAGGAAGAATCACGAAAATGGAGGGACTTTGATCTAGATTCAATGATCCCTATATTAGGAGGATGAGTAGCGATGAGTACGAATCTTGCAAGCAAATTGCGCACTGGCTTGAAGCCACAGCAATTCATTGACGGCATGGAGAAAAATAAAGACAAATTTTTGGATTACTACAACGGGTTTGCATGGGACAATGAAGAGGATAAGGAATATTTTGATTCCCTAAACAACCGTGATGATCTGCGCTGTGTCATTATTGCTGCAGACTGGTGTGGCGATGTTGTTCGCAACGTGCCTGTCGTATTCAAAGCGCTAGAAAACAGCGGTGTGCCAGTGGAAGTGTTGATTATTGAGCAAAACTATGACGTAATCGATCAGTTCTTGACAGGTGGCGGCCGTTCGATTCCAATCGTTGTGTTTACGGATACTGGCGGTTTTGTACTTGGACATTGGGGCCCGCGCCCGGCCAAAGTTCAAGCGGTCATGACGCAGTTCAAACAAGAAAATCCAGATCGCGAAGCGTCAGATTATAACGAGAAAATTCAAGTAGCCAGAGCCGAAATGGGTCGTCAATATGGTGAAGGTAACGGATACCACGCTGTTATCGTGAAGGAACTTCGTGACTTAATCGAGTCGTTCTAAGTGAATGCTAAGGTGAGGGCATATGATTAACATAGAAACATTTGTTTTAGGACCGGTTAGCACCAATGCGTATTTATTATCAGATCCGGAGACCAAAAAGGGTATTATTATCGATCCTGGGATGAACCCCAAATCGCTGATTAAGAAGATTGCTGACTTAGACATTGAAGCGATTCTTCTGACACATGCGCATTTCGATCATATTGGCGGCGTCGATGAAATTCGCAAGCTCAAAAAGTGTCCCGTTTATATTCATGATTTGGAGGCCGATTGGCTGACCAATCCGAAGAAGAACGGTTCCACTCGCTGGCCTGAGTTAGGCGTGCTTATTGAGACCGAGCCAGCCGAGTACGCGCTGGACGAAGGGCAAACGTTGGAGTTTCTGGGCATCAAACTCAAAGTTTTCCATACGCCCGGTCATTCGCCGGGAAGCGTGAGCTTCCTATACGACAAACACTTGTTCAGTGGCGATGTGCTGTTCAAACTGTCAGTAGGCCGAACGGACCTGCCTGGCGGGGATAATAATGAGCTGCTGGACTCCATCCAGGATAAGCTGTTCCTCCTCGAAGACGATACGATCGTCTATCCGGGGCATGGTGGTAAAACTACGATTGGCTTTGAAAAAGATAATAATCCATATGTGTAGAAGAAACAGCGAGTCGGGAATGCTTTCCTGACCGCTGTTTTTTTGTTGTCTCCACCTGCGGGTTGAGGGGGACTCTCGCCTTTAAATCTCCACTAAATTCCTCCGGTACAAGCGGGCAGATGCAGGAGGCTCGTTCGCCCATGATACGTAACCATTTTTGGGTGAACTGGGTGTTTACCGTGTTCGTGGTAGGTGCTCCCCCATAGACTGATGTTGTAAGCTATTCACCCAACCCTAACGATAACAACCTAATGTTAAAGCTTCAATATTCTAAGGAGGTGCTCCATCCATGGAGTTTGTAAAACCAACGTATCCAATTGCACCGATGCCAGCTCCGATGCCTATGCCAGCCCCGATGCCTATGCCGATGCCAATGCCAGTCGCACCGGCGCCAGCGCCTATTATGCACCACAAACCAGTTCACAATGACATTCACCTGCATGCTTCGTACCAACAAACCTCGTTTGTATTCCCTAAACCGGTTGCCGTAGCGCCAGTAGCCAAAGTTTGCTCATACCCTAACAACAACGTAGGCAGCATTCTTGTTCTATTCATTTTGCTTGTCATTATTACACGTTGTATCTGTAAATATTAATAGTAGTCTTTGACTCGACCCACGGCAGGTTATTCCTGTGTGGGTTATTTTTTGTGATTATGTGGTACATGCCTTGTTCTCGGATGGTAATTTCAAATGTGAACCGCAAAGTAGTATCATTTTTTCACAACATAGAGTCACATTTGATCCCCTCATCTTGTTAAGCTTAGAGGGTCAACAAGAAACAATGCAGCGATAATTCATAAATGATTGGGGACTATATCATATGCAAAAAAGCGATGGCATGAATTACGCACCAGTCGGTACTTTTAACTCTGTATGTCAACCTGGCGAGTTTATATTTGCAGCAGCAGCTTTGGATCACGGTCATATTTATGGGATGTGCAATGGGCTTCGTGAAGCGGGCGGCGAGTTGAAATGGGTCTATGATCCGGATCCTGCAAAAGTAGATACATTTGTGAGCAAATTCCCGGGCGTACGCGTGGCTAGCTCCTTGGAGGAGATCCTTCAGGACAGCGAAGTCAAGCTGGTTGCCTCAGCAGCGATCCCTAGCGATCGTGGACCTCTTGGCCTGAAGGTAATGGACAGCGGCAAAGATTATTTCACAGACAAAGCGCCGTTCACGACGCTAGAGCAGCTGGAAGCGGCACGCGCGAAGGTTGCTGAGACGAAGCAAAAGTATGCGGTTTACTACAGCGAACGTCTTCATTCAGAAAGCTCCAACTTTGCGGAGCAGCTTATTAAGCAAGGTGCGATCGGACGTGTGCTGCAGGTAATTGGCCTTGGGCCACACCGCGTTAACTTGTCGAGCAGACCGGATTGGTTCTTTGAGAAAGAGAAGTTTGGCGGTATTCTGTGTGACATCGGAAGCCATCAGATTGAGCAGTTCCTTCAGTTCACAGGTGCGAAAGATGCCAAGGTCGTACATAGTAAAGTGGCGAACTACCACTATCCGCAGTATCCGACATTTGAGGATTTCGGCGATGCGACACTGGTTGGAGATAATGGGGCGACGGGCTATTTCCGAGTGGACTGGTTTACTCCGGATGGCTTAAGCACGTGGGGCGATGGTCGTATGACAATCCTCGGTACGGAAGGTTATATTGAACTTCGCAAATATGTGGATATCGCCAGAGAGCAAACAAGCAATCATGTGTATCTTGTGAATGGGGATGGCGAACAGCATTTTGCTGTGAGTGGCAAGGTGGGCTACCCTTATTTCGGACAGCTGATCTTGGATTGTTTGAACCGTACAGAAAATGCGATGACGCAAGAGCATGCCTTCAAAGCGGCTGAGTTGTGCCTGATTGCGCAGCGCGATGCGATGAGAATTGCACCGGAAGGTAACTACTAATAGCTGCTGTCACGCAGCATGCAGGAATGATGAGCTGACCTCTACGGAGGTCGGCTTTTTTCATGAAAGTGCCATTGTCGCTCTGTTGCAGACTATTTTATAATAGGAGGAGAGGACAAGGGGGGATGAATATGGCGGGGGACATGCAACTAGATGAGCAACTCCATTTATGGTACCAGGCTGCTGTGAAAATCATGGATGTACGGCATGTGAAGATGACATCCGGCGAAGCGCTGCGCGCCTACCGACTTCCTTCGAACGCTTTTATCTTTGCCTTGCAAGGCGGTGCGAACATTGCGCTCGATGATCGCGACTATGCCGTTAATAAATTCCATCTCCTACACAGCGGGAAAGGAAGCTACCTAGATATCGAGCTTACGGAGGATATTTTCGAGTATTACCTCGTGCTGTACAAGGCTAGCATTCCGCTTCCTACGATGAAAGATAAACTGAAATACATAGATAAAAGTAATCCCTTTTGTATACAGTACAGTTTCTCTCCTCAACTGCCGATGGTGCTTTATCAGAACCTGGAGCAGCTCGAGCAAGAGTGGAACGACGCCAGCAGGTTATCGAAATTGCATGCCAAAACATTGCTATACAATTTCATTTACGAGCTGATATGCCAGCTTCATGACCAGAATGTGCCGATGATTCAAGGGGATCCGGTCACGCAAGCGATTCGCTTCATCCATGAGCATTACGCAGAAGCGATTACGCTGGAGCGATTAGCGGAAGTGCTCGACTGCAGCCCAAGGCAAGTGACGCGTATGTTCAATAGTCATATGAACGCCAGTCCGATTGACTACCTGATTCGGTATCGCATGGAAAAAGCCAAGAAGCTCTTGCTGGATACGGATGCTACGCTTCAGCAAATTGCAGCTGGCGTTGGCTATCAGGATGTTTATTTTTTCAGCCGCACATTCAAAAAGCATACAGGCATCGCACCGGTTCATTTTAAGGAAAATCACCAAACGCCCCTTCACAGTCTCAATAATCCATTCCTGATGTCTATATCTTCCATTGCATTGCGCAGGCGGGGAGGGCATACTAGTCATGAGGATAATAATCATTCTCAATATAGGAGTGAAGGGGTATTACCAATGTACAGAAGTTCCAAACCGTCTATTGCTTTAGTTTTATTGCTCAGCCTTACCTTATTCGTAACGGCATGCGCAAGTTCATCAAGCCCAGCAGGGGATAACGGGCAAGCGCCAGCTTCCACGAGCAGCACCAAAGAGCAAGCCGCTAGCGAACGGGTTTTAAAAGATGCATTAGGACATGAAGTGAAGGTTCCAGCCAATCCGCAACGTGTTATCGCTTCATATTTAGAGGATCACTTGGTAGCTCTGGGAGTTAAGCCTGTTGCGCAATGGTCCATTAATAAAGGGACTACGTCCGTACAAAACTATTTGCAAAAAGACCTGAATGGCATTCCGACGATTCCTTTTGATCTTCCGTTTGAAGCTGTGATGAGCTTTAAACCTGATCTGATCATTATGGACAGCGCGGAAACTGTTGCAGGTGATAAATATGATCAGTACTCCAAGATTGCTCCGACCTACACGGTTGGTGGCGAGAAAAACAATGATTGGCGCCAAGAGCTGCTGACCATTGGTGAAGTTCTGAACAAGAGCAAGGAAGCTAAGCAAGCCCTGGGTACATACGACAACAAAGCCAAGGATGCTAAGGAAAAGCTGCAAAAAGCGATCGGCACACAAAAGGCCGCGGCGCTTTGGGTGACGGCTAAGGCTGTTTATGTAGTAAGCGAGAAATTATCGAGTGGCGATGTGTTGTACAAAGATTTGGGACTTAACGTCCCAAGTGTCGTCCAAGAAGCTTCCAAAACAGGAACAGCTAACTGGCTCTCCCTATCCATGGAGAAGCTCGCTACGCTGGACGCCGACTATTTGTTCATTGTGAACAGCAAAGGCGTGAGCAAAGAAGAAATTCTCAAAGATCCCGTGTGGGCAGGGATTCCTGCTGTGAAAAAAGGTCAAGTTTATGACTTTGACAACAACTCCAGCTGGTTATACACAGGTACTATTGCGAACAGCCAAATGATTGATGATGTTCTGAAAAGCGTTGTGAAGTAAGTGAAAAAAGCTCTTGGATCGGCAGTTGCCGGCTCAAGGCCTTTTTTTATTGTGGAAAATGTGCGAAGGTGGCGGTTTCGCGGGTGTAGCGATGTTTTTCATCGTTAACGCATGCTGAGCGCGCGAATTGCTCGCTGTAGCGATGAAAAACACGCTTACGTAGCGTGGAAAGCCCTCGCATCCAGCGGTCTCGCCGCTGTAAAGATGTTTTTCATCGTTAACGCATGCTGAACGCGCGAGTTGCGCGCTGTAACGATGAAAAACACGCTTGCGCAGCGTGGAGACCCTAGGGGTGAAAGTTCATATCGGGGAACCAATCAGCGTTGGAAGCTTGTTCCATAATTTATTGATCGAGGAAAGCAGTCATGGAAGGTTTTTTAAAACCTTTTGTGACTGCTTCTTTTTTTGTAGGTTTACAAAAACACAACATCCAATTAACATTCCACGAATAAAAAACCAATAGAATACAATTAAATACTATGTAAAAACAACTAAATAAAATGTTTTATCGTGATTGTTTGTTGTTTTTATGTAAAAGGAGGCTAGTTTTCTTCAGGTCAGTCAGACTTTTTCTTTGAACACATCGAGTGGCAAATCGAAGATATTATAAGGAGGACTCATCATGTTAAATGCCAAGAAAGTGGTATCCGCATTAATGGCCTGTACCATCGCTTGCTCCGTCGTTTATTCAGCGGGAGCGGGTTTTATCCCTGTTGCCTTTGCGTCCACAGTTGAGAGACCAGCACCTTCCGTACCAGCAGGCCGATATGAACAGCCTGTCAGCGTAATGCTTACTTCCTCAACACCGGGAGCAGACATCTATTACACGCTGGACGGCATGCTGCCAGACGAAACCAGCTTTAAGTTTAATGGGACGCCGATCGTCATCACAGAGTCAGCGAATATTTCCGTTATTGCCTTGAAAGATGGCGTTTGGAGTAAAGCCGGAACATACGGCTATATGATCAAGACATCCGAACAACCGCTGCTGAAATTCGCAGCGATGTCTGATCTCCACATCGGTAGGAACAATGATGCTGATAAACTGAGCACGAAAGCAAGATATACAAGTAATTTTGACGTCATGTCTTCCATTTTTAAGCCAGATGCCATTGTGATCGGCGGCGATTTAATTAATGATAACGGCGATGGGAAGGGGCCAGATCATACATTTGTTCACGAAGTATTTCAGGAACAAATGGCACGAAAAGGCTGGGACGATATGCCTGTACAGATTGCCATCGGTAACCATGACGCTAGTGTTGCCGATGTGAAAAATGGTTATCCTGCTGAATGGTTCACAAGCCAGGCAAACGGATTTTACGAGAAGACGATCAAAGGCTATTCCTTCTTCTTTCTGAACGGGAACAATTACAACGGCGATACAGGCCAAAGAAACTGGTTAAAGGGAAGACTCGCAGAACTGACGGCAGATCCGGCGAACCTTAACAAGCCGATTTTTATTACGTTGCATCATCCGATTAGCGGTACGGTTATGGACGGACAGCAATCAACGAATGCGAACTTGTATACGGATTTGCAAAACTTTCCGCAAGTCGTTGTTCTATCCGGCCACTCGCACTTGAACATTAACGATGACCGTGCCATTTATCAGAAAGATTTTACATCGGTCAATCTGGGATCTATGTCTTATGTGGAAACAGAGGGCGGATATGCGGCCGTCACACATGAAGGTCTAATGGATAACCGTGACCAGTTCCCGGATAACCAATCTGAATTTATTGAGGTGTACAGCGATCGCATCGAGATTGAGCGAGTGGAGTATAACGGTGATCCTGGCTCCATCATTAATGGGGGTTTATGGCAAGGGATAGGAAATGAAGGTGCGGGTACCCCGCCCCCTTACTCCAGCGCTGGCGCTTTAGCCGGTAAGAAATGGGTTGTGAAACTACAAGGAAACTCCAATGCAGAAATTAAAAGCAACTTCACTTACACATCAAGCAACCGCAACAAGATAGCCCCCCAATTTCCAGTCAATAACATTCTTCAGGTATTACCCGGAACCAATCATGTGCCGGTACTTTCTTTCAGACAAGCCAAAGACGATCAATCCATGCATCACTACGAAATCAAATTGTATGACCAAAGAACGGCTGATGTCGTGAAATCCTACAACGTTTTATCGGATTATTACTTTTCGCCGATTCCGAACAAAATGAATATTCCGATGGCTGGCCTGGCTCCAGCAACATCCTACGTCATTTCAGTAACTGCGGTCGATTCTTACGGTAATAAAAGCGCTCCTCTGCAGACATCTTACCGGACGGAAGGAACCGCGCCTGGATCGACGCCAATCGACCCAGCAACGATGTGGAACCAGCTCGTTGCGGATATGAAATTTAACGGCAATCTGAATGAGGATGCTTCCGGTGCAACGGGATTGGCTGCTCCAACCGGCAATGTCACCTTCGTCGAAGGCAAATCGGGACAAGCTGTTAATATTGCAGCAGGTAGTGGCAACTATGTCGATCTGGGCGCCAGAAACGACTTAAAGTTCGGAAGTGGCGATTTCACACTTTCGTTCTGGCATAAGGGCGATCTGGCAGGAGATCAGACGATCCTCTCCAATAAAAACTGGAATTCCGGTGGAAATCCAGGCTGGTATGTCGGTCCTGCCTCTACAAACAGCATGAGCCTTAACATGGCTTCTGGGGGTAACCGAATTGATTATTCAGCATCAAATGTGGGTCAGGAGTGGCACTACTTTACGATATCCGTAGATCGGGCACATAACTCAGCTGCAACCTATGTGGATGGCGTTGTAAAAATGACCAAAGACATCTCGGTGCTAGGTGCTCTCAGTATGGATACTTCTTTTAACATTATTCTTGGGGCAGACGGCAATAAAGGCAATGGCGGAGCGAACGTTACGCTAGACGATTTGAAAATATGGAAACGCGCTTTGTCTGCAACAGAAGCCAAAGCGTTATCCGACTCCTACAAGGAAGAGTCATCAGACTCTCTATACAATTTCAGTCAGTTGACCGCAAAAATTCAAGAATCCGAGCAATTCATTGCCCATGTTACGGGAACAACGGGATTATCGCTTCCTGCGCAGGTGCAAAATGCGCTGGCAGTCCAGATTTCGGCAGCAAAATCGCTGACTTCCGGCTCCGTAGCAACGGTGATCGATCAGGCTTATCTAGATTTGATTTGGGCTCTGCGAGCAGCTCAGAACGGTATCATTTATACATTTATTCCGAAAACAGAGTTTTCGATTAATTCCTATAGCTCTTATGCAGATAATGATGGTGATGCTGCCGAGCATATTCTAGATGGCCTGGAAACGACAATCTGGCATACTAACTATCAAGCGCCAGCTGCTCCTTTGCCGCATTGGGTCATTATCGATATGGAGAGCACGCATAAACTGAGCGGTGTTCAGAGAAAGAGCCGTCCAAATCAAGGTAATAATGATTACCCTAAAACGTTTGACATGTATGCTTCGGATAATTTGGCTGACTTAAGTGATCCTGCATTCTTGTCGAGTGCTACTAATAAAGCTGCTGGCACCTTTGGCCAAACCTGGACAGGTACGGTTTATAAAGATTATGTCTCTTTGGACAAAACGCTGCAGGGGCGGTATGTGAAATTTGTCGTAACCGGAACCTATAACCCTGCTGCAGTCTATACCAGTATGAGTGAAATCGATTTTACAGGTGAAAAAGTCTCAAGCGTCAATGCGAGTTATTTGACGGACTTGAAAGTGAACGGCACTTCATTGAGTGGTTTCGATCCGGACAATTTCAATTACGCGTTGTCGGTACCTTATGGGACAACCGTGGCAACTGTGACCTATGAGAAAGCGAATCCTACTGCAACCGTAGTGGTTCAAGGCGGTGACAATCTGGTCGTTGGTGCTAATCCGATTACCGTTACGGTAACGGCGCAAAATGGCGCGATAAGTGTTTACAACATTGTGGTAAACAGACAATCTCTGCCGCCATCGTCTGACAGTTCTTTGATTGATTTGCGTGTGAATGGAACGACGGTGAACGGATTCACGCCAGGGACGCTGAACTACTCGGTTGAAGTTTCTAATCTTACAACCGTAGCAACCGTGACTTATGAGAAAGCAAGTCCTGCTGCAATAGTAGTCGTGAGTGGCGGTGAAGATTTGATCGTCGGTGCTAACCCGGTAACCATTACTGTGACCGGGCAAGATGGAGCGAGCAAGAGTACGTATTGCATTATTGTAATCAGACAACCCCAAGCGTTATCGTCCAACGCAAATTTAGTTGATCTGCGCGTGAATGGAACGACGTTGAGTGGATTCGTTTCGGACAAGCTGACCTACGATATTAATGTACCGTATGGCACAACTGTGGCAACTGTGACATATGCCACCCAGGATATCGCAGCATCGGTGGTTATTATAGGGAATAGTACGCTAAGTGTCGGCTATAATACGTTCACAGTTGTGGTGAAGGCACAGGACGGCACAATCAAAAATTATGTAATTAAAGTTGATCGTGTCTCAGATTCAGACTCAGACTCAGATCAAGGTGTGGGTTCAACAGGACCATCAACAACCAAACTTCCGGATAAACCGGAACTGCCAAAAGACGCTGTAGTCATCAAGGATGAGGACATAAAGGACGGCAAGTCGTCCGTATCTGTTGAATTAACAGAAGGAAAGAATCGCTTGATTATTCCGATGGATCAAGCCAAGCAGTTTAATGGACACTCTCTGGAGGTTCAAGCGCAGAACATAAAATTAGTCGTTCCTGGTGAAGTGGTGAAATCCGCCAGTAACTTACTGTCAGGGCCCTCGAATTCCACTTCGGTTACTGTAAAAATCGAACCGATTTCAGCATTGCGAGCGGAACGAACACTACAGGAAGCAAGCCGCAAAGACAATGGTATTTACAAGTTAGGCGGACAAATAGTTGATTTATCGATCTATGCTACGGGTGCTGACGGTAAACAGGTTGACTTGGTTAAGCTTGAAAAGTCGGTAACGATGACGTTCCCAATTCCAGCGGGAATGGACCCGAAGTTGGCGGGGATTTACGAGATCATGAAAGACGGAAGTCTTGCCTATTTGGGCGGAAAACGTGTTAATAGAGATACCGCAATCGAAATAGGGGTTAACAGTTTCAGCCAATTTGCAGTGATGTCTTTGGAGAAAACGTATAATGATGTTACAAAAGAGCACTGGGCATTCTCGACAATTCTAGAGCTCTCCGCACAACATATCGTGAACGGGGCGACAGATACTACCTTTGCGCCAGGTAAGGACATTTCCCGAGCAGAGTTCGCAGCATTGCTAGCCCGAACGATGAACCTTTCATCTGACAATACGTCTCCGTTTGGTGATGTGGCAGGGAGTGACTGGTTTTCGAAGGAAGTAGCTGCAGCGTATCATGCGGGAATCATTACAGGTAATTCCCAGCAAGCATTCGAACCGAATCGCAGCATTACCAGAGAAGAGATGGCCGTTATGCTCGTCCGAGCCTATGAGCATCGATCTGGCACGAAACTTGAGCCATCCTCAGAAGCAAGCTTGGATGCATCTGAGATTAGTGATTGGGCCTTGTCTTATGTAAATAGCGCGATGAAAGCAAAGCTATTGACAGGGCGCCAAGAAGGGCGATTCGTACCCGAAGAGCATACGACCCGTGCGGAAGCAGCGCAAGCGATTTACAACCTTCTGAACTAGACATTAAAAAGGATCGCCAACCACCTGTAAAGTAGGGGGTTGGGCGATCCTTTTTGGAATGCACTAACTTCCAAAGTAGGGATTTTGATAGACATAAGGGCTTGTAGGTGCATCTTGAGTGTCTACCGTTTTTGCAACGATTACTAACACGTCTTTGCCTTCAAATTGACGTTTCTCTATGGTGCCGAGAGCGACAGCGTATGTATCGGTTTTCCATTGTTCTGGAGAGAAATCGGTTTCCACCAAGATAGCCAGCGGTACAGAGTCTGCGACACAGCACCTCATAGAGAATCTTCCCAAGGCAAATTGGTTTTTGCTCATAGTATCCAGACGGTAAATATAACCGCTAATCTGTACCTTTTTACCAACAAATTGATCTTGATACAAGTCCAGAGAAGTCAGCGATTCGATATAGAAGTCATCGTTAATTTCAATGAGAGGCTCCTTGTACATGTCCACAGCTCGCTTGGCGTAAGGCTTGGTGTATGCATTAAACGGAAAGGTCTGTCCTGTATCTAGTTGCAGTTTATCATTCGGGACTAAGTTCGGACTTGCATCGCCGTAATTGTTATTGACTAGGATGCCCGAAGGGGTGAAATTTAACCCTTTTTTGGCCGCCATTTGACTGCCTAATACCGCGTTAGGGAATGAAAAAGCAAGAACTAGAGGAATAATCAACACCGCGTACATAAAAATAACGCCAGGTTTCCATTGGTCGTGGCTATGCGCAGAGCATGAGCAGGTGGTCGCCGGTACCTTGTTCTTGGCGCGGATATCTCGAACCGCCAAATAAAGCTGGTGCATCGCGAGCACATACATGCCAACAGCAAGGCTTTTTACCCAGAGATCCATGGACGGAGCCACATAATAAATCAAAGCGTCAGAACGGCTAATCTGTACGATAAAAATAACGAATGCGAGTAAGACTGCGGCTCGAATTGTTCGATGCGCAAACGTGGACCATTGTTGCATAGTTACCTTGCCTCCATTCTATAAGTACGAATACAGTTGATCGAATGCGACCGACCCTAACAGAACGACTGCTGCTGAAATGAGCATAACCGTCACGACGGTTTTGACTCGGAATACCTTAAGCAGCATCATCGTGCTTTTGATATCGAGCATAGCGCCAAACACGAGAAAGGCGAGTACAGAGCCGAGGCTGAAACCAGGGATGAATGTAGCGCCGACGAAAGCGTCTGCGGTGGAGCAGATGGAAAGGATGTAGGAAAGGCCCATCATAAACAGATGAGGAGTGAAGTCCCCATCGCTTAAGGTAAGAAGCCACTTTTTGCTTACAACCGTTTGCATTAAAGCAGTAACAGTAGCGCCTAAGACTAAGAATTTGCCTACGTCAAACATTTCGATGGCGGCATGGTCCAAAGTTTCATGCCATTTACTTGTCCATGCTGCTGATTTTGGTGTTTTATTCGGGAGAGTTCGTTTGGGTTTTTTTTTGCTCGGAGTAACTTGCTCAATTGTTTGGTTCACTGGTGTGCGAAGCGCAGAATCGCGTACGCCTCGGGCAGCCCACAGCCCAATAATAGCCGCTGTGACAAACGCCAAAACCATACGGGCAATTGCCATCTCGGGGTGAGCGCGGAATGCAACGAAAGTGGACGTAAACACGATGGGATTAATAATCGGTCCAGCCACCATAAAGACAAGGCCGATATAGGGCGGCATGCCTTTGCGGATCAGCCGATGGACAATAGGGATAATTCCGCATTCGCAAAGCGGGAAGACGATGCCCAGCAAGCATCCAAAAAGGATGCCGGGAATTGTTTTTTTCGGTATCCATCGTTGTAGGGTGTGATCGCTAATGAATGTTTGCAGCAAAGCAGAAATGACGACGCCGAGCAGAATAAACGGAAACGACTCTAGTAAAATACCGAGAACCATGGTGCGAAAGTCACTTAGAAAACTCATTGATTCGCTTGCCTCCTTAACAAATGAAGAAAAAAAGAAATAACTGACAACAACATTTAAGTTGTGTTTTTAGTTTGTTTATCATTTTTTTTGTGTTGATTTTAACAAGCGATTATTATTTCTACAACATCATTTCGTTAAGAAATTATTAAGAAGAAGCGATGATGGTCAATTCCTCTATCCACAAAAAACGAAAAAACACCCGACATCAAAGGATGTCAGGTGTCTTGATCTTGCCTGGATAAATCGGAAGCTATGAGTTGTTATTGGCAAAGTACTCACGAGTATTTTTGCGGGATTGAGGTGTTAATACGCGATCAAGCTCTTCATTCAGCCAAGTAAGTGACTTGTTCCGCAGAACATTGCGCATACTATCTTCAGCCTCAAGCATGGTCATATTAATCACACAAGGAGAAGCTTTGGTGCATGCTGCAAACTCTTCATCACGATTACATAGATAAGTATTATCTTTTATATTTTTGCATTGAAAAATAGGCGTAGCCCCTTCAACAGCCTCAACTACATCCCAAAAAGAAATATCCTCAGGAGACTTGGCTAATTTATATCCACCTTTAACCCCAGGGACAGAGCTCACGATACCAGCCTTGGTTAATTTACTGAAAATCTTCGAAAGATAGGTCTCGGAAATGCCCTGAAAAGCGGAAAGCTCTTTAATCCCAATCGTAGAATCAGGAGGAATATCAATTAAATATACCAAGCAATGCAGTCCATATTCAACGCCAATACTATACTGCATGCAAACACCTGCTTTCAGATAAAAAAAGTTCTTATCCATCATCTTAGGTGGATTTAATACCCTTGTCAAATAGGGCTATTTGGCATTTTTAACCAATAACTCGCGTTTGAATTTTGGGTTGACAGCGATAAACGAAACAGATATATTATAGACAAGGTTAATCGGCGATTAAAGTTGTCGACGATATGCCAAGCGAAATAACATTGATCATTCACGGAAAGGAGAAATTCATCATGTCAACCGTATTGTACGTAACCGCACACCCACTAGAGAAAAGTACATCCTATAGTTTGTCTGTAGGTCACGAGTTTATCCAAGCCTACCGTGAAGCAAATCCCAAAGATGAAGTTATTCATTTAGATCTATTTAAAGTAGATGTTCCTCAACTAGACGCTGACGTTCTAAATGCCTGGAGCCAATTGAGAAGCGGCGGTACCTTCGATCAATTAAGCGCTGGTTCTCAGGCTAAAGTGGCCCGTTTAAGTGAACTGGTTGATCAATTTGTAGAGGCAGATAAGATTGTTATCGCCAATCCAGTATGGAATTACTTATTTCCACCTGTATTGAAAGCCTATATTGATGCCATATGTGTAGCAGGAAAAACCGTTAAATATACACCAGAAGGGATCATTGGCTTAGCTGCTGACAAAAAAATGCTTCATATTCAGGCTTCCGGCAGCGTGCTCTCAGAGGGACCAGCAGCAGGCTTCGAATTCGGCCATCGATATTTGACGGCGATATCTCAATTCATTGGGATACCATCTATAGAAGTTATTTATATAGAGGGCACGGGGGGAGCACCAGATCAAGCACCTGCCATTAAAGAAAAAGCCATTCAACAAGCGCTCGAACTAGCCAAAAGTTTCTAAGGTTACACATTATATTCTAATTGTGATGCTCGGTAGGTCCAGTTAGAACAAAAGAGGCATCATGAAATACATTCTATTTGTATTAGTTGGGGCTTGCAGCTTCGGTCTATTATCTACTTTTGTAAAGAAAGCCTATGAGTCTGGATTCCATGTCGGCGAGGTTGTCGGCAGCCAAAATCTGTTCGGTGTGATTATGCTGTGGACTTTGGTGTTCATCACTGCGAAATTCACGAAGCAACCCGCAGCGCGGCAGGTATTTAGAGTAACAAAGCGCCAAACGCTCTCACTCATGGCTGTAGGAACGACGACAGGCATAACAGGAATGCTCTTTTATACGGCGCTCCAGTATATATCGGCTTCCTTCGCGATTATCTTGTTGTTTCAATTTACATGGATGGGAATCTTGCTCGAAGCAATCATTGAACGTAAGCGTCCTGGGAAAGATAAAATTGTATCGCTCATCCTCTTGTTTATCGGAATTATTATGGCAAGCGGCTATTTGGTTGGAGACCAGAAGGAGATTTCTTGGCTAGGTGTTGCTCTTGGCTTGTTGTCTGCGATCACTTATGCGCTCTTCATTTGGTTCAGTGGGAAAACGGCCAAACAAGTCGTTCCGATCACACGTAGCGCCATTATGCTATCTGGCTCGTTTATTCTCGTCATGTTGGTGTTCCCACCACATTTTCTTATAAATGGATCTCTTCACGAAGGACTGTTACCTTGGGCGCTGCTGCTAGCACTCTTTGGTGTCGTCATTCCACCGTTATTCTATGCGATTGGCGTGCCGCGTATTGGCGGCGGATTAGCTACAATCTTGAGCGCTGCCGAACTGCCGACGGCCGTCATCATGTCATATGTCGCACTGAGCGAGTCCGTCAACTGGCTGCAATGGCTTGGTGTGGGGATCACGATATTCGGTATTGCCCTGCCTGAGCTTATGAAGCGCAAGAAGGGGCAGTCGGTAATGGGAAGTTCGGCGCAAAAAAAGTATGAATTACGTTAACAATAAAAAAACGAAGGAGTGTCATACACATGGAAATCAGATTGGATTATATGAAAGTGCAGCCGGAGTCATTTCAAACACTATTAAAATTGGAAGGTTACGTAAAAAAAAGCGGTCTTGACGAGAAACTGGTGGAATTGATTAAACTTCGTGCTTCGCAAATTAATGGCTGTGCCTTCTGCCTTGATATGCATTCGAAAGATGCGCGAGCGATGGGAGAGACAGAGCAGAGAATATACCTGCTTAACGCATGGAGGGAAGCTCCTTTTTATACGGAAGCAGAACGTGCCGCACTAGCCTTAACAGAAGCAGTGACCAGAATTTCGGATGCTGGTGTGCCTAAGGAACTATATGAACAAGTCCGTAAACACTTCGATGAAGCTGGATTTGTCAATTTAATTATGGCGATTAATGCCATTAACAGCTGGAATCGCATGGCGATTTCGACGGGCATGGTACCTGGAGATTATCAGCCTCCTGTACGTAAATAATAAAACTAAAACTAAAAAAACGAAGGAGTGTCATACACATGGAAATCAGATTGGATTATATGAAAGTGCAACCGGAGTCTTTACAAACACTATTGAAATTGGAAGGATACGTGAAGAAGAGCGGACTTGACCACAAATTGGTGGAATTGATTAAACTTCGTGCCTCGCAAATTAATGGCTGCGCCTACTGTCTTGATATGCATTCGAAAGATGCGCGTGCGATGGGGGAGACCGAGCAAAGAATCTATCTGCTCAACGCATGGAGAGAAGCTCCATTCTATACGCCATCGGAGCGTGCCGCACTAGCGTTAACTGAAGCTGTGACCAAAATTTCGGAAGCAGGCGTGTCGGAGGAATTGTATGACCAAGTCCGTAGACATTTTGATGAGGAACAATTCGTTGATTTAATCATGGCAATTAATGCCATTAACTGTTGGAATCGGATGGCGATTTCCACGGGTATGGTACCAGGAGATTATCAACCTCCAGCAAGTAAATAACCTATTTGGCAAGTGAGGCGAAATCCCCATACATGAACTAGGTATGGGGATTTCGTTCGTAATAATCATTTATTTTTTGGGGGAGGAAAAATGAGCTATAACATCCTTTTATTTGATTTAGATGATACATTATTAGATTTCGGCGCGAATGAAATGGATTCGTTAACCAAATTATTTGAGCACCACGGCTATACGTTTTCGGATGAGTTGTTCCAAATCTATAATACTGTCAACAAGGGTCTATGGGCTGATTACGAAAATGGACATATTGTATTGGATGATGTGTTAAACACAAGATTTTCAAAAACGATGCTGAACCTTGGAGAAGTTGTGGAAGGCATCGAATGGGAAAATATATATAGAGAACTTTTGGGTAATGGGTCTCAGCTCGTAATGGATGGAGCTTTAGAACTATGTCAGAGCTTAGCTGTCTCACATAGACTCTTCATAGTCACTAATGGCATTACCCGAACTCAGATAAAGCGATTGCAGCAGTCGGGGTTATATGGATTTTTTGAAGATATTTTCGATTCTCAAAGCATTGGATTTCAAAAGCCTTCCACGAAGTTTTTCGATTACGTGATGAGTCATATTAAGGATTTTAATAGAAAAGAAGCACTTATTATTGGGGACTCCCTAAATACGGATATCAAAGGCGGCATGTTGTCAGGCATTGATACCTGTTGGGTTAATAGAAGGTCACAAAGTGCTGGAGAAATTCAAAGTACCTATACGATTACTAACTTAGCGGAATTATATGATATTTGTACCACAAAATGATTCGTTTGTCAGATCCGCTTTTTGTACACCCTCATTGCAAATAAGTAAGCTACGATCATAATGCCGATGCACCAAGCAAGCGCGACCCATATTTCATTGCCTACTGGCTGACCTGACAGCAATGCACGAATGGCTTCAACAATCGAGGTCACCGGTTGGTTTTCAGCAAAGACGCGAACGATGGTCGGCATCGATTCGGTTGGCACGAATGCCGAACTGATAAATGGCAGGAAGATAATCGGGTAGGAGAAGGCGCTCGCGCCATCGACCGTTTTTGCAGACAGTCCGGCAATTACCGCGACCCAAGTTAAGGCTAGCGTAAACAGTGCGAGTATGCCGGCAACGGCAAGCCATGGCAGCACGCCAGCGGATGATCGGAAACCCATAATCAGCGATACTAGAATGATGACGACAACGGAGATTGCATTGGATACCAGCGAGGTGATGACATGCCCCCATAGTAAGGTGGAACGGGCAATCGGCATCGTGTGAAACCGCTCGAAGATGCCCCGCTGCACATCGATGAACAAGCGGTAAGCCGTATAGGAAACGCCACTAGCAATAGCTATCAATATAATACCGGGCAGCAGGTAATTCACATAGTTATCCGTTCCGGTTTGAATGGCACCACCTAACACATAGACGAACAGGAGCATCATCGCGATCGGCATAATGGTGACCGTGACGATGGTGTCCATGCTGCGGAAAATATGGCGCATGGAACGTCCAAGCATGACGCTAACATCGCTGAAGAAATGATTTTTTACCGATTCCATTTATTTTTCCTCCTTTTTGCTGACGATCGCTAGGAATATTTCCTCTAATGTCGGCTGCTTCTCAACATATTCCACCTTTGCAGATGGAAACAGCTTTTTCAAGTCCGAGAGAGTGCCGCTCGCAATAATTCTGCCCTCGTGTAGAATGGCAATCTTGTCAGCAAGCTGCTCGGCTTCTTCCAGGTACTGCGTCGTGAGAAGCACGGTCGTTCCGCCGTCGGCAAGTTCCTTGACGACTTTCCAAACCTCGATACGTGCCTCGGGATCGAGTCCAGTGGTAGGCTCATCAAGGAAGATGATTTGCGGTTTTCCTACAAGACTCAAGGCTATATCGAGCCTGCGGCGCATACCGCCGGAATAAGTTGCCACCCTGCGGTCGGCTGCGTCTGTCAATCCGAAGCGTTTAAGCAAGTCTTCCGCAACCTGGCGCGGATCCTTGAGGTATCGCAGCTTCGCAATCATGATGAGATTTTCCCGCCCGGTCAAAATTTCATCCACCGCGGCGAATTGGCCCGTCAGACTGATCACCTGTCGTACGTGATCGGGGTTGGACGCGACATCCAATCCATTGATGGCGGCAGTTCCGCCGTCTGCTTTGAGCAGCGTCGTGAGGATTTTGACAACCGTTGTCTTGCCTGCCCCGTTGGAGCCAAGGAGTGCGAAAATGCTCCCTTTTTCCACCTCGAAATCTACACCCTTTAACACTTGATGCTGCTTGTAGGATTTCTCCAGTCCTTTTACTTGAATAGGTTTTGTATGCACGGTTTGCATCAGATTCCCTCCCTTAAATTAAATGACAGTAACTTTTGACAAATTAGCTTCCATACCTTTAAGTGCGGCAAAGGTCAGTTTATCCATCGTTGCGCCGTCAAAGCAGATGCTTTTGATAGCTCTGTAATATTTCTTAGACAAGGTAAACCCCGACAGGAATGACACATTTTTAAGTGTTGCATTTCGGAACGAAACTTCGTTTAAGGCCGCTTTGTCAAACTTAACGCCGATAAACGTCTGTCCGTCAAAACGCTGCCCCGTCAGATCGGTGTACTTGAAGTCAACCCCATCAAAGGAACAACCTTCGAAAGTCGTTTTTCTTAGATCGGTCATCGATAATGTCACGTCGGTCATTCTTATTCCGGTGAATTTGACTCCGTTAAGCCCCGACTTGCTGAAATTGGTTCGGACAAGGATTGTCTTATTGAAGCTTGCATTTGCCAGGTCAATCGCGGTTAGGCTGCAGTCCGTCAGATTCGCGCGGTCGAAGTTGGCTTCTTTTACATCGCTGCTTTTAAATGAGCTGCCCGTCAAATCTGCGCCTGAAAAGTCGGATCCGTGCAAAGCGCTGCCATTGAACTGCCCTTTATGGGCTATAACGCCTGCAAAGTCGCTTTTCACCAGGTTGCTTGCGCTAAAGTTAATCAGCACTTGTCGTTCCAGTGAGCGGGTGAGGTTAGCCACCTCAAGAATTGTTTGTTCGATGTCGCCGATGCTCTCAATTGTCATCTTCAGAGCTGTTTCATCATCTTTGCCCTCAGCTTTGAGTTCTCTGTACCGCTCTTGCAAATCGGAATGCAGGTCCGCCTTTAGTTCCGTCACGCTTTTTACCCCGTCATATGGTGTGAAAACACCGTTCAAATAGTTCGCCAATTGCTGATTCATGATATCAATCTCCTTATAATAAATTTTCTAACACGCGTTTTGCGTACTCCCAGTTGCTTTTGTTACGGGTGTAAGTATCTTTACCTTTTTCCGTAATCCTAAAGTACTTGCGACGTCCTCCTTGCGTTTCATCGCCCCAGTACCACTCGATATCCAAGTCGGCCTCGAGCCGCCGGAAGCTGGAGTACATCGTCGCTTCCTTTAACTCGTATTCGCCGCTCGAACGCTCGGCAATCAGTTTGACAACCTCATAGCCATACCGATCTGCTTCGGACAGAAGCCGTAAAATCATTGTATCCGTATGTCCGCGCAGCAGGTCGGATGTAATTTTGCTTTCGCTCATGTCATCACCTCACATTTATAGGATACGACATATTACTTTGACTGTCAAGGTACTTTTATAAACAAAATACATAATCAGAGTAATTAGTGTTATTCGTACAATACAAGGGGACACAATGTAGATGTTTGGAAGATTGTATGTGAACCGAATTCTATAACGGACACCATTGTCGTTATAATCGATAAATGAGCCTTTTTTCACAAATAACGGACCCGAGAGTCGTTATTTATCAATAAACTGCCTTTTTACACCGCAGATCATGTGAATAGCCGCATTGGTGTCCGTTAGCTTTTAAATAGGCTTCATTTTCTTCGAATAGAGGCTGCTGTGTCCGTTAGCAAAGTAAACAGCCGCGAAAAACAAAAGAGGGTATCCCACAGCCAATACTTTGGCTAATGGGACACCCTCATCCTACAAATGGCATGGGGCACCATCCCCAATATACAGCACAAATCCCCGAGCATTTACTCGGGGATACACTGTTCAATCATATATTCACTTTTGCAATCATTGAGACAATAATCTTTTATAAATGGAAAGGGCCCCGAAGTGCAATCCTTCATGGTACAGGTTATAACGGAGCGACTGCTCTGGAGTTACTAGTGCGAGTCCTGTAGAGGTATTAATGACAGATACACTTTCGTTCAAGCGGTCCATCGGATAATGCTTGCGAATTCTATCTAATTGCTCGGTCAGCAGGGTCTTCAAGTCTGGCAATGTAGGATTAGGAAGTGAAGCAGGGTAGGTGTCATCAAGCGGCGACTTTCCGGAAACGAACCGATCAGTAAACCCTTCTGGCATATGAAGTGGGATTTTCAGCTGCGAAGTCGCCAAGTATTCCGTTACGAAATAGATGTGACCCAGGTGCCAATGGATGTTATTGCGAAAACCAGTGGGAATCCGATCTGCGAGTTCTTCAGTTAGGCCTTCAAATGCTTTCAGTGTTTCTGCTCTAATATTGATCAGTTCTTCGAAAATAGTCGTTTCCATTCTGTGTCGCTCCTCGATTGTTTAATTTGTTAATTTGCCTCTATCCTACAAAGTACTTCGAATTAAGGAGTTACGGCCGGTCGTTCTGAACGGTTCTGCCTTCATAGAACATGCGATCAGGGATTTCGGCTTTCTCCTTGGCTGTCAAGGAGGCCGCGCTTAATTTAAAGATGGCGGTTTTACTACCTAGCGGCGAAACATACCGATCCAAATGGGTTCGTCCCAGCGGCTTATCATAATAGCCTGGAACATATTTATCCAGCATGACCTGCATGGCGGCCGTCGCCTCATCTAAATTGGTTACGCGTTCCAAATTGCCTTCGATGATCACACTCATAAAGGCGGTATCCGTTTTAGCGGGTACGGGGCTCGTGATGGTTCCGTAATTTTCGCTGATTGTGAAACAAGCTCGCGGGTTTTGCTCGATATACGTAATTTTTCTTCCTTCTTCGGCCCCATGAAAATAAATGGCGTTGTTCAGAAAAGAGAAATTGAGTGGAATGACATAAGGGACGTTTTCTGAGGATAGGCCGAGAAATCCAATTTTGGCTTGGTTAAGAAAGTGTTGGATTTTATCGTCATCTGCTGAGCTGCGTTTCACATTGCGAAGTGGAAACATCGTTATCATCGCCTTTCAAATAGTGAGGTCTCAATGGATCGTATCCAAATACTCTCGAATTTGTTCAGGTGTCTTGGCAAACTTACTGTGCAAGTGTGCCAATTTCTCCCCATTCTTAAAAACCAGCAGGCTTGGAATTCCTCTAACATCATATTTTTCGGTAAGCTCTTCGAACTGCTCGGAGTCTACGGCATAGAATTGCTTGTCCGAGTGTTCTGTTACAATATCACCGATAAACCGTTCTAAATTTTTACAATCATGACACCAAGTTGCATCGAATTTCATAATTGTGTAGCTAGCACTATTGATTTTCTCTTGAAATTGCTGTTTTGTTTGAATCCGTTCCATGGTTATCAATCCCTTCTCCATATATTGTGAATGAATGCTTTACGTTATGCTCCTAAAACTACTCGACGTCGATAGCTGCTATTGCAGCGTCGTTCGTAACATTCTATTTATTTTTTGAAGGTTACGTATGAAACTATATCACGAACTATACCGATTGGGAAGTAACCAGATAAATCCTCTTTTGATTGTTACATAGGAGAGGGGCAGCCTACATAAAAAAAAGGAATTGAGGTACGATATTATTGGACGATGATGTGAAAAGCGATTGATAGGATGGCGAGCTTATTTTGATTTTCCGATATTAATCAGATCTACTTTTGCTTTTATTTTTATATTCATGTTTGAATACTTCATAGTCCAGTTCATATTGTGCCATGTTTCATAGGATAAGCGATTGCGAACCACCTTGCCTATTCCAATAGGATCTGCTTGATAATTTTTTAATTTGGTTAACAGCTTTTCTGAATTGGTCATTAGATATTTTTCAACCTGATCTTCCAATTGTTTTTGGTGCTTTTCTTTACTTATATCCATTGTGCCTGTGTATTCAATGACGCTTCCTTTTAAATTTAACCTTATTTCTACCGACATATCGCTTGTGTTCACTTTTTTATCATTATCAGAATTAATGCTATTTAATAAAAGTTGATAATGTTCACCTGATTCTTCATTATTCATACTAATCATTAATCTGCCATTCTTGACGTCTCCGAGTAAAAAATGAAGGATCTGTGTTTCAATTAAGGATAGGCTTGTAACATAGTGATCTCCTTTAAAAATACCCAATCCTTTTAATTCAATGTTCTCACCTTCATAGGCAAAAACGGGTAGTACCGGATCAATACCATCGTCGTAATAATCCCTTAAAAAGCGATATTGATTCGTGATTAAAACGTTATTCTGTTTCCCCGCTTTTTCCAAAAATGCATAAAGAAATTCAGCATTATCTTCGACAGAAGGTAACTTTTTTTGAAGAAATTTTCCGGCATCCCCCACTGCAATTGCAAATTTAATGCGAGTTCCGATTTCTGGATCCCTTGTAAATGTCTTGACAATATTTATTAGCCCTTTTTTTGATAGTTCTTCCCCAAAGAGAATGGTACCCTGCCCTCCAACGATCTTTAGACTGGTTAAATTCTGAAGTTTAAGAAAATTGTCATGAACAGATTTACCATTAGCCGTAAGAGTCAAAGTATCAAACTTTCCTTCTTTAGTAACAGTGGGAAAAAGGACTGTTGTTGTAAGTGGGTTTTCAGCATTTTCAGACAAGTCGTAAGCACCAGCTTCAAGTACGGCTAAATCTTCAATAATATTTCTTTCTGCACAACCTGTTACAAGCAAAAAGTTTATTGCGATCAATACAATCATTTTATTTTGCATGATCTGTCTCCCTATGCATCTGGTTTTTAAGAATTTGAATAGCGAGGATGCCTAACACGAATAGAGGTAATAACCAAGCAATAGCTGTTGCACAATAACTTAATAATTTTAACCATTTCGTTACATCAAGGACGGAATTAGGAAAAAGGGCAAGTATAAAACCCATTGCGAGGATGATGAGTATCCACAAATTAGGTTTTACTTTTTTCATCATATTCCGAAAGATTTGCTGAGCCCCCCAGTAATATATGACAGTTGTTGATAAAACCTTGAAGGTAAAAACACAAAAACAAAGATTTTCGGCCCGTGAAAGGAAAGGAACCTCTGTATATTCAAACAATGTCATAACAGGGTAGAGATCATTTAATATTTGATCGAAGCTAAAAAAGCCAAAGCTCATAAAGGTGACAAGTAGATATACGGCCGTTGAGAAAAAATTACCGATATAAAGTGATTTCGTCCATTTATTATCTACCATGGGGAAAAAAAGCATGGAAACTTCAACTCCTAAAAAGGCGGTATAAACATGAAGTGTCCCCTTGAAAAAATCGGTTCCTCCTTTAAAAAGGAAGGGCGTGAAACGTGAAAACTCAAATTCTGGAATAAGATAAAAGAGTAAAAAAATCATCGGAAGGACGAAGCAAATTAAAACCACAAATGCTTTAGCAATATGGAAAATTCCACCTCTTAATAATTGGAAGCTAAGAAGAGTAAAGAAAATGACAAAAAATATGGCGGGTAATGATGGGTAAAAGATCATTTTCATTATGAAGATATAATCCCTCATAATCATGCTTGCCATCCCAATCCAAACACAAATAATAAACAAATAGATAGGTACCATGACCCATTTGGGAACTGTTGCTCCAATTATCTCGAAAATTGACTTTCCCTTACCCAGTTTATAGCTCATTGCAATCAACATAATATTTATATTAGCGATCACGAATGTAAAAATAATACTTAACCAGCCGTTTGTTCCAAAATACTCAGCAGTTACTCGAGGTAACGTATACAAGACAAGACCATTTTGAATGGAATAAATTAGTATAGACAGTTGAAGTGGATGGAGCCGTTCTTTCATAGGGTCACCATTAGTTCCTCTCATTTTCATCATCGCTTTGTCTCAAAGAATGTGCTGGTTGTCTCTTTTTTAATTTATAAAAAGGCGCTCTAATAATACTATCCATCCAATTTCCGAAAAGGGTTGGAGAAACGGGCTTGAAATAAGGTGAGGATAAATTGGTTAATCCAGTTAAGTGGATGGTTACTATTCCTAATGCAAAGAAAATGCCAATATTACCTAAAAGTCCTGCCATTACAATAAATAAGAACCGAACGATTCTAATGGAAGCACTCATTATATAACTTGGGACTATGAATGAAGCAATGGCCGATACAGAAACAACAATGATTAAGATATTACTGGTAATCCCGGCTTCAACAGCTGCTTGACCAATCACAATACCGCCTACGATACCAATTGTTTGACCAATTTTTGTAGGCAGTCTCGCACCCGCCTCCCTTAATAGTTCAATGACTACTTCTAAAAACAGAGCTTCAACGAAAGGCGGAAAAGGTACTCTACTCCTAGACTGCATAAGGCTTTGCAGCAGGGATTGTGGAATCATTTCGTAATGAAACGTACATATAGAGACATAAAAAGCTGTGAGTATTAATGTAATAAATAAAGCGAAGAATCGTAGAATCCTGACTGCTGTTCCTATAGTCCAACGCTGATTATAGTCATCTGGAGACTCGAAAAAATCAAAGAAACTGGAAGGCGTACAAAAAATGCTTGGACTATCATCGACAAGTCCAATGATCTTTCCAGCGTATAGTTTAGTCACAGCAATATCTGGCCTTTCCGTGGTATAAAATTGGGGGAATGGTGAAAGTTGATGATCATCTAACATTTGGATCAAAACATTGGAGTCAGAAATGGAGTCAACTTTAAGCGATTGAATCCTTCCTTTCAATTGATTCACAATATCTATTTTTGCAATACCCTCGATATAGATGATAAGAACTTTTGTTTTGGAAATTTCACCAACAGACAACGTAATCATTTTTAGGCGAGGACTTCTGACTCTTCTTCTAATCAAAGATACATTCGTTTTTAATGCTTCAGTAAAAGAGTCATGTGGCCCATTGATGACAGTTTCTGTTTCAGATTGTGAAATGGCACGCTCCTCGAGTCCTGGCACATTGATTAAAAATGTATACTCTCCAGCGAACATTGTTACATTACCGTCTAATATTCCTTGTATGACTTCCTCTTGATTATTTACTCGTTTAAACAGGGATTGTTGAAAAAAAATCTCGGAAGTATCGAACGAAACTTCTCTTAAGGGTGAAAGTATTTCCCACTCTAACGTGTTGGAATCTACTATTGAACTTAAATAAATGATGTGAATTTCATCCTGATGAAATGAACGATGAACAAGGTCAAAACTATCCCCAATTTGTGAAAGTATCCTTTCATAATTAGCTTCTGTCAGCGATTCTTTAGGAGCTTTTAAATGACTATTCAACTCGGGCGTAGTAGGAAGTGGGTTGGATAAATCTGTATCTGTATTCTTTTGGAAAGGTTTTTTGATTTTCGTTCGAAAGCGCCCCATTTCAATACCTTCCTTTAAAACCAATATTATCTATAATATGGATCGAAAGTTCCGATAATATGTACCGGGCAGAAGAGCGTAATAAAACAAAAGAGGCTCCCAACTTAATGGGGCCTCTTTGTGCTGTGGTTTTGCTGAAAAATCACTCGGCAATTGTTTCATTCAATCAACTCGCGTATTGCTCTAGCAAATCTCGCTATCCCTAGTTCAATGTCCTCCGGCTTCGTTCTGGCGAATGTAAAGCGCACGTAACCCGAATCAGAACCATACACACTCCCGGGTACAAATATAATTCCATTCTTAATCGATTCTTCCAACAATTTAGCGTCCGGAATATTCGGGATCAATTTGCACCAAAAATGCAATCCCCCTTCTGGCGCCGCGTATTCAATTAGACCTGAAAGTTCCTTCTCTAGGGATTCAATGAGTAAATCGCGTTTAAATTGAAGTTGGATACGCAATTTCTCCAAATGGGGACCCAAATAAGGTGACTGTAAAAATTGTCCCGCCACCTGCTGCGGAATGATGCTTAATCCAAAATCCATCTGTTGTCTAGCATCGGCTAGTCGTTCCACAATAGAACGAGGCGCTACCATCCATCCTATCCGTAAACCAGAGGCTGCGATCTTGGAGAATGAGCCAATATATAGAATTGAACCCATAGTATCCATTGATTTGAGTGGCAAAGGAGGGATGCCTTCATAAGATGTTAAGCTATATGGATCATCTTCCACAACAGGTAGTCCTAATTCACAAATGATATCAAGAAGACGTTTGCGCCTTTCATCACTTAGTACCGTACCCGTCGGGTTCTGGTAGTTCGGATTCAAGAATACCATCTTAATTCGATGTTTTTTGTATAAAGCGCGAATATCTTCTGGCTGTATGCCATGATTGTCAACCGGCAGGCGGAACAAACGAAGACCAGCTGATTGAAACATAGGCAGAGAATAGCAGTAGGAGGGATCTTCAATGGCAACTGCATCACCTGGAGAGAGAAGACATTGCGTGATTAAAAATAACGACTGTTGAGATCCCGATGTGATAAGAATGGAGGATTCCGTTGTCCGAATTCTTCGATAATTACTCAGATATTCTACTAAAGCCTCTCTTAATGGCGTCGAACCTTGAGGGTTATCGTAACCCAAATAGGACGTATAGGCGTTTCTACTCATTAATGTAGCGATTTCATCTGTGGGTGCTAAATCACCAGATAGTTCTCCGCTAGCAAAATCGATAAGCGAAGGATTCTGGACTAACGCTTCGCGAATCCTTCGCAGAAAGGGCAGGTTTGGAAGAAAGCTTCCACCTTCGGCAAACCGACTCCAGTTTGGAGTATGCTTCGGAGTGGCCCCCCATTTGGATGTACTTACCCGAGTCCCGCTACCCGTACGACTTTCAATAATCCCAAGGGACCGAAGTTCCGCGAATGCAGAAATGACGGTGCTGCGGTTCACATCAAATTGTTCAGCAAGTTTCCGCTCAGACGGCAGCAAACTGCCCGGAGGAAATTCCCCGTATGAAATTCTTTGTTCGAGATGGTCGGCAATTTGCTCATAAAGAGCTTTATTACTACTACGATCAGGTTTCCACATCTTAAAATCCCCTTGATTGTTCAATCAACCCACACAAATTTTAAATTTATAATACCACTTATCTACGAAAAATAATCGATGTTTTCGGCTTTATCATTAGCATTCTGTGAACATTACCAATCATATCCGAAGATGAAGTCTATTAATAATTGAGGTGATGTATGGTTAGTGGAGTTAGTGGATGGCTTGAAAAACTGATTGATTGGTTGGTTACATTCGCCCCCTTCAATTTTATGATAGTAATTAGTATTACGGTTGATGTCATTAACTATGGAAAGGAGATGGACCATTTGGCAGCTTTGATATCTTTTATTTTGCTTTGTAGTGCAATTGTAGCAAGTCCTTTGCTTATCGCCATTGGGGGGGCTTTTCTCATTCGTAAAGATGAGCTTGATAAGAGCATATATTGAAGATGAATACCGCCACCATTATGATGTATTCAGTAAATCTGCCAAGGCAACTAGCCATGGCTTTCTTTTTTTTCTTCTTCTTGTTGTTGTTTAATGTCAGAATCTAACGACACAAAAGTGCCCACATTATTTTTTAAGAAGCCCGTATAGATGGGCTTTTATTTTTTTTATGTAGGTACTTCCTTGTCACGTCCTCGCGACGCAAAAGTGCCTACATTGTACTCAAACGACACAAATTTAAGGACATAACAGAGTAATTTCTTCTTGTCTCTTGTCAATTCAGGCCTTTTTATGTAGGAACATTTGTGTCGTCAGAATGCATTATTAAAGATTATCGCTTTTGAGGAAAGTCGTCATCACGATCGATGATGGGCTTTTACCGCAAAGGTTATCTTCACAAGAACTCAGTTCCATTTCATATATTCTAGCATCCATATTCACTCGTAGTTCTGTTCCGTTTCAAATTCAATTTCCTTCATATAGAAGCATTTCAACTTTAGCTCTTTTACTACAGTAAGCATAGAATCCGCTACTCCGAAATTCTCCCTATTCACCATACATTCTTTCAGATTTACGAGATCCAAGCCGTTCGACAGGCTGCGTTCTGACTACGGGGTCTTGATCGTCAAACACATCCTAATGATTGCGTCTTCCTATAATTGGATAGGAGGCGAATCAATTACAAATATATTAAAGTGTTAAACGTATTGGGAATATATTCTATCTTATACTTGGAAAGGAAGATTGATGATGTCAATGTCGTTATCAGTAAAGAAAAACTTATTGATCAGTTCTGTAGTTGCCCTAACATTGCTAAGCAATAATTTTACGGCTGTGGCTGCTACTCAAGCAGAGGACAAAAATGTGTACAAAACTCTCTCGGAAGCATCAAAGTGCACAGCGCACTTAAAGGATTACGCGGAAAAGCAGAAGGTAAAAGAAGATATCGGAAATATAAAGGAAGTTATTGAGGAGAATCCAGAACTTTATTCCGGTTATTATTATAAACCTGACAAGGGAACTCTTGTTGTTCAAATTACTAAGGATTCAAAAGAACTTAAAGATAAGATTGATAGTATAGTGAGGCACAAAGATAAGATCGAATACCAGACCACTAAGTACTCAAAAAAAGATATCGATGAGGCAAAAAAACAAATTAAAAAATCACTGCCTGGTGGTACCGTGAAAGCTTTAATTCCAGATACAATTAATAATAAACTAATTGTGCTTCTGGACAAGTCTGAAAATAAAAATATGGTACTATCAGCAGTATCTGATCAAGGGTTAATTCAAATTTGGGAAAATCCAATTAAAAAAGAAAAACACGCTGATACAACTGATTATGGTACTAGTATACCATCTGGAGCAAGGATAGCGGGAAACTATCAAACTGTAGGTACTACAACAAACTGGTCAGAATGTTCAACTGGCTATTATGGAATAAATGCTTCTGATCAACCAGTTTTAGTTACAACCGGTCATTGTGTACCAGTTGGTTCATCAACGGCCTGGTTTCAGCCATTTAACACAACAGCAACAATTGGTAATTTTACATTCAGAACTACTTCTTCGAATCCTGATGGTTCAGATGCGGTAAGCGATGCTGGGTATATTGAACTTAGCAATCACAGTGGCTCTCCCACTGTCCCTTATCAGGGTACAGTTCCGATAGTTGGTGTTTATGTATCGGATACACCTGGTGACACAATCTATATGCGGGGGCGACAACGGGCTCTCTCCTATCTGGCACAATTCGCTATGCTAACGTTGACATCTGGTGGGGGATTGCAGGTTATGGCTACAATGAAAATCAAGTCATGTCACAGGGTTATAATGCTCAAGGTGGAGATAGTGGAGGGGTTGTTCTAACAGATTATGCATATGACAACAATAGGCAGTCCTATACGTTTGATTTGGCAGGTACTCACTCAGGTAGACTTACGATTGACCCAGGCGAAAGTGACATTGTAGATCCTGGTACATACCAAGTATACGAACCTATTTGGATGACATACTCTGATCTCAGTCTGAACGGTGTTCTGTTAAGGCAGTAAAAATTTAATCCAGGCGCTTCTTTATGAAGCGCCTTTTTGTGTCCAACGAATAGCAATGCAATACAAATGGTAGCGTATGTTTCTCGCGTTCTGCCGGCTCTACCACATATTTAGTTTAGTAAGCGAACAAATTTGACTCGATGAAAGGGACCCAAATCAGTATGTGAAGAGGTTGAAACATTGTTCTCTTCCTTTACGTTTATTAACTGTGGAGGTGATATGTATGAGGATGTTGGGAATTTTATTATTATCGTCCTTGCTCTGGTGTGCTTGCAGTCAGTCCTTACCTATGAAAGAGAAGATAACCGAAACAATTCCTACCTCAGCAAAGACAGAACCTTATTTTGTTAACATTGATGTCCCAAAACAAGTAAAGTCAAATGAAGGGTTCACGATTAAAGCTAGTCTGTTGAATTCAGGAGACAATCAGGTTACGATTCAACATGCTACAGGTATTTTTTACTTTTCAATTAGAGATAGTACTGGGAAGCAAATAAACTCGTTTGGAATGAAGGATATCGGTAATATAAGAGTATTAAAAACTCAAGAACCAGCCACAGAAGAGTATAAATATAAGTTGGACACCCCCGGCTTTTACGAGGTTTCAGCAATTGCAAAATTTACAATTATTGATGGAGAAAATCGAAGGGATTACGAACTTGAGACAAACAAATCAGTTATTGAAGTTGTTCATTAAAAATGAATCCAAATCAAAAACCCCATTATTTCAAGCTGAATATGTCTTGCCATTTTGCTAGGAAAGCTTAAAGGACAGCCGGGTAGAGAGCGTGTAGAGTAGGATTTGGAGTGTCACTGGCCCTGGGGACGGTTGGTATTATATTGACAGACATAAAGCTCCCCCCTATAATAACTTAAACAAACGTTTAATTAAAATGATCGTTTAAATTTAAGTAGGAGTGGTAAACTTGAAACAAGCACTAGGCGCATTTCTTAAGCAAGGCACGACGAAGGTAGGCATCATTACAGCCATTATGTTTCAGCTGTTATTTAGTTTGATTTGGATGACTGGCTATTCAGGCGTATCTGATAACACTAAGAATTTGAAGATCGCTATCGTCAATGAAGATCAAGGCATGGGGAACACAGTGGCGAGCAATTTGAAAGCGAATCTGCCTTTTCAAACCGATCAAATAGACTCAAATGACAAAGCGCAAGAAATGCTTAACAATCGCCAAGTGCAAATGGTTATACACATCTCATCCGATTTTACAAATAAGCTGCAAACACCGGGGCAAACAGCTCCGATTTCATACACAATCAATGAGTCCAATCCGTCTATGATGAAGCCCGTGATGCAGGCGGTAGCAGGCAATGTAACGGAAACGGTGAACAAGGAAGCTGTGGCTGCTGGTGCATCTGCCGCGCTTACTCAATTGACTCCGAAGCTGCCGGCTGAACAAGCGGGGAAAATTGCTCAAGGACTGGCTAACAAGGTAACCTCGGATATTCAGAGTACAAATAAAGTGAAAGATATGCCGAATCAAATGCTTCCTATGATGCTTGTGCTTGCTTCTATTGTAGGAACTATGATCATGGGTATGAACTTCAGCGTATCCACGAATCTTGTCGGCGCATCTGTAAGTAAAATGGGGAAATTAGCGGCACGCTTCATGCTGACCGTTGTTGCTGCAGTCGTTGTTGGACTCATCAGCGCGACGATGGTTGTTGCTTTGGGCGGACATGTTGAGAAAGGATTTATGGCATTATGGTCGTTTGAATCCTTATTCTTGCTCACTTTTGCGTTTGTTGCACAAATGTTTTTGACATTGTTTGGGAACGCAGGTATGCTATTTAACATCGCGATGTTATCCTTGCAATTGGTGTCTTCTGGAGCCATTGTGCCAAGGGAGCTCTTGTCGCACTTTTATCATTCTATGAGCAATGCATTCCCGGCCACCTATGCGGTTAACGGTCTGATGAATATTTTATTCGGCGGTCCTGGTGTAGGTAAAGAAATAAGCTTATTGCTCCTGATTGCAGTTATAGCATTAGCTGTTGATTTTGTGGTTGTATCTATTAAAAAAGTAAAGGCTGTACCTGCTACCAGACAACAGCTATCACAAACCGCTTAACTTTTCATTATAAGGAGGGCGCTAAAGTATGGCACACCAAGAGTCAGACATGAAGATGAAGATTGTACTCGCTGCAAAAAAGTTATTTGCAGAGCATGGTTATGATGCTACAAGCGTTCGTCAAATTTGTGAGGAAGCCGGGGCCAATGTGGCTCTGGTTTCCTATTATTTTGGTGGAAAAGAGAGTGTTTTCCATGAAATTTTTCTTCAGTTTTTCCCATCGCATAAGCTTTCCGGCCTCTTTGACATTGAAGATCCTGTAGAAGGAATTAAGGCGATTATTGCCGAAATTATTTGGATCCGGAATCAAGACCCTCAAATGATTAGTCTCATTCAAATGGAAATTATTATGGCATCCCCACGGATTGATAAGATACGATCTCTTGTTTTTCCGGCATGGGAAAGGGTGAGGTATCTGCTTGAAAAGGGAAGGAATGAGGGGCTTTTTCACTTCGGTTCTCTGGACAGTACGCTTATGTTTGTATTAGGTTCGATATTTTTCTATAAGCAAAGAGACTTTTTTGAGCCGCTTTTTTCGGACCCGCGACCCGATATGGAAGCGCTTATTCAGCAAACAACCACCTATGTGCTGAACGCATTAGGCTATCAGAGTAAAGGGGAGTAAGGACTTATGAGTAAAACCTATATTGTGTGTTTAGGTGAGCTTTTAATCGATTTCGTACCCGAAGTAAACGGACAAGCCTTGGCGGACGTAACGAGCTTCCAACGGGCGGCGGGCGGAGCACCGGCCAATGTGGCCGCGGCGGTCGCCAAACTAGGCGGCGACGCAAGGTTTATCGGCAAAATCGGCCGAGACCCCTTCGGCGATTTCCTCGTACGCACGCTTGACGAAGTCGGCGTGCAAACGGCCGTTGTCCAGACCGATGAGGCGAAGACGGGGCTGGCTTTTGTTTCGCTGCGCGCGGACGGTGAGCGCGATTTCTTGTTTTTCCGCGACCCGGCGGCGGACATGCTGCTGCGAGCAGACGAAGTCCAGTCGCAGTGGCTGGAAGACGCAGCGGTCTATCATTTCGGCTCGGTATCCCTGATCGCCGAGCCTTGCCGCACCGCGACGCTGGACGCAGCGCGCCGAGCGAAAGAACTTGGCGCATTGGTGTCGTACGACCCCAATGTGCGCCTTGCGCTGTGGCCGAGCGCGGATAGCGCCCGGGCAGAGATCCTTGCGCAGCTTCCGCTTGCGGATGTGGTCAAAGTCAGCGAGGAGGAGATCGAGTTCCTCCTCGGCGTGGACGCGACCACTGGGGCGCAGCAGCTGCTGCAGCGCGGACCTAAAGTGATTATCATCACTTTAGGCCCTGAGGGCTGCCGCGTTGTGAGCGCGCGGCAGGATGTTGTCATCCCCGGCACGCCAGCGGCAGCCGTGGATACAACAGGCGCCGGCGACAGCTTCGTCGGCGGCATGCTCTTTCAGCTGGCGTCGCTAAACGTGACGCCTGCGAACATTGTTGACGCGCTAGCTGAAGCTGGCGTCGCCGAGCGCGTTTTTGGCTTTGCCAACCGCGTGGGAGCCATCACCACAACGCGACGCGGTGCAATTCCTGCGCTTCCAACGCTTGCGGAAGTGCAATAATGGAAGTGAGTGAAACAGGAACGAGTTTCTTTCGTAATTTATGTTGAAATATGGAAGATTCTATGATATTTTTAATGAGCGAAGAACGCAGATTTCGGATGAATGTCCGAGAGCTGCGTTTTTTTTGTTTTTAAGTCGATGGAGGTGAGAGTTTGAATCGCAGGAGGAGCCTGCTTATTGCTGTGGTGGCTGCTGTTATGGCGGCTATGCTCGTGTATGGGGTATATGTGCTGCAAGTTCATCAGGTGGAGATGCAGCAGACGGTTCCGGTCGTTGTTCCAAAAGATTTTATTCGTGCAGGAGTCTTAATACGTGAGGAAATGGTGGAACTTCGCCCTGTTCAAAAGGGAAGCTACACCTCAGGTATGCTGACTAGTCTGAACGAAATTATTGGGCAGGAAACGCTGATACCGCTGGGCACGAAGGAGCCAATTTTAAAATGGAAGGTAAACCGCTATCATATGCTTCCGAATGAGCGGCAGGCAACTTTCCAAATGCCTAAAGAATATTTGCTGTCGGTATCTAACGGTATTCGAGCGGGAGACCGTGTTCGTGTGTATGTCTCGGGTACGGATGACGGCAGTTCACGCAGGCTTTTTGAAGAAAAAGAAATTACGGTTGCTTCTGTAAAATCTTCGGCGAATGTGGAAGTGGACAATCCCAAAAATCCAAATCTATTATCCAAGGTGGAAGGTGATAAGGAGAAAATGTATGCTTCCCGCTTGGAAGCTAACGGGGCCATTGACCAAATCAATTTGAATTTAACAGAAAATGAGTGGTTGGAGATTGATCGTTTATGCAACTCGAAGAAAGCAAAGCTTGTTATTGCTTTCAGTTCCTCTTCGATTTTGACTGGAGATTGAGAGATAAGGAGGATGAGTGATGAATATCGGATTACTTTCAACAGATCAAAGATTAATAGACGAAATTATTCATGTCGTTTATAGAAAACCATTGAAGTGGATGATTTCATCATCGGCGATAGATATGATAAGCCATTTAGCGGAGTTAACTTTTTCACATGTGATTATATCGGATCGGGAACTTGATTTTGGCGGTTTGGAGGAGTTCCTTGAAGGGTTGCAGCAAATGAAGCCAGACTTGAAAATCATTGTTTTGCTCTCCAACTATCATGACGTAACGATCAACGAGAAGTATGTGAAAATGTGCAAGCTCATGAGGTTGGACTACATTCAGCCAGGGCGCAGTACCGCAGTCATTGCTGATGATATTCGGGCTTGGGTAGATGGGTTTGGAGGAGAGTTAAGATATCAACAGCCTGTAGGCAAGTTAATTACATTTATTGGTTCCACTCCAAATATCGGGACGACCTTGGCCTCTTTTGGTGTGGCTTATTCGCTGGCAGCGGAGACGTCGCAGAAGGTGGGGTATGTGTGCTTGAATCTAAAAAGCTCTAAGCTCCACCGCTATTTAGGGAGAGACGAAAATGGGTTTACGCTGGATGGCTTACGCGCGGAGCTAAAAGCTCAAAGTTTGACGCCGGAGAGGCTGCTGCTCGTTTGTGATAAACCGAAAGAAGCCCACGGTCTGTATGTCCTCTATGGGAATATGCTGCGCGAGCAGGCGGAGTTCTTTTCGCCATCGGAAATCATACATTTGCTGCGTGTTGCCCGGAAGGCCTTCGATATTTGTGTTATAGAAGTTAATGCTTATTGGGACAATGCGGCGACTGTTTGCGGGTTATTGGAAGCTGACAGCAAAGTTGTCGTTACGACAGCAGATATTGCTCATTTTCAAGAAGATTTTTCGCGGTGGATTAGACAGGTTGGTTCGGTTTTTGGTTTGCAGCCGGATGGTTTTGAGTTAATGGCCGTTCAGACAGAACGTCAATCGAAGCATAATGAATTTACGATTAAAGATATTCGCAAGGAAACGCAACTGCATTTGATAGGACAGATTGCTAAGCATGGGGACGCACTTTCTCGCTGTAATCAAGGCAAGCTTCTCGACATGCTGAACCCAAGTCATCCGATGTATGAGGAGGTTAGGGCCGTTGCGGCCAAATTAGCCGACTTGTATAAGCTGCCCAGAAAGGAGACGATTCGGCAAATTACATGGCTGCAGAAGCTGATGACAGGGAGAAAAACGGCAAGTTAATGACACGGAGGCGGGGTGAAAGGAGTGAATGAGGAAAGGTTTTCAATTATTACTTATATGCACGAACGAAAATTGAAGGAAAAGGTCGTAGATGCAGGAACATACGCCGGGAGCAGCTGCAGCATAGAGAAAATGGTTAAATTAGAGACAGGAACTAGAGATAGCTGCAGCGATTTGGGAGAGGAAGCTGATGGACAGTCCGCACAGGAAGATGTGATTTTTGATCAGTGGGTACAGGACATTCGCAGTGAGCTTGTGACATTGAAAGGTAGGACTGAGGCGGAGAAACAACTGTATAATGAGACGCTGAATCGCGCCATTCTTGGTTATGAGGAGGATCGTGGGAAGCTGCTTGCCGTTATTCATGACCTCGTTTCAAAAAGAAGGCTCACCAGTATGCCTCCCCGGACCAGCGGATATACGACTTTGTCAGAGGCGATTTTTGCCGAAATTATCGGAATGAATGTACTGGAGCTAGTATTGAAGCATAAGGAGGGACTTGAAGAGATCCAGGTTGTGGGCAGGCAGATTTTTGAGGTGCGTGGCGGGAGTGCGATCCCATCCTCTTATGTGCTTCCTTCTGTACGTGAATTAGAAAGAATTCAACAAAATTTGGTGCTTTTTAACAATGATACGCTGAATCCTAGAAAGCGCTGGGCCGAGGTCATGCTGCGGGATGGATCGCGAGTGACGATGACCGGCTTCGGATTTACGGCTGAGCCGACTTTGACGATTCGTTTTTATACCGTAAAGAGGTTTGATTTGGCGACTCTGGCTTCTGCGGAGCTTGCCACAATGAATCATCGAATGGAGCAATTGATTCGGTGTTTGATCCGTTCTTATTTTAACATAGTCGTTATTGGCCCTACGAACTCGGGTAAAACCAACCTTATTAAAGCAATCATTGCTGAAATGGATCATAACGAAAGGATTATTACGATCGAATCGCGATTTGAATTAAAGTTGAAGCGTGATTTTCCGTACAAAAATATCGTCGAATACGAAATTGATGAGGAAGATCCGAGACATTCCGGCTTACAGGCTTTTAAGCTGGCATTACGTCAATCACCGAAACGGATTTGTCACGCCGAAATTCGAGACGAGGATGCGAACCTTTACGTCAGGGCTTGTACGAGAGGTCATGAAGGCAGTATTACTTCTGTACACGTAAGTGAACTTGAGGATGTTCCTGATGCGATTACGGACATGTGCATGCTTGACGGTAGGGGAATGGACCCTATGCGTTTGATCAAGCGGATAACGACATTTGTGACACAAATCGGGATGGAGATGGCCGTTGTCCACGGGAAAAGGAAGATTGTGCGGATCGTCGAATATCGCTACGAAAATGCGGAGGTTTGCGTGACGGAGCTCGCAGCTTATGACAAGTCGACAGACGAATGGAAATTTCCCGGGAAATTGTCGCAACCTGCATCGCGGAAAATCAGTAAGGCTGACCATGAGGGGTATGGTTTGTTGATGAAGCTCGGTTTTATTGAGAAAGAAGGCGAGTAATGGCATGATTTTCGCTACCTATGCCTTTCTGGTGTTGTTGTTTATCGTCGTATTCTTGGCTGTACGATCCGTTTTACACATAGTGATCCGACAGCGCAAAGCCAGATTTAGGCTGCATTATGTCAAAATGTCTTCATTCGGCAATCGTTTCAGCGCATATTTGGGCAATAGAAGTCGATTGATTAAGCATGTAAAGGAGATGATGGAATCCGTCGAATTAGGCATGAGCTTGCAAACGATGCTGGTGGTGACTTTTGTCTTATTTTTAGTTGGTGTTTTGGCGGGAATCTTGTATTTTCGATCGATAAAAGGGGTTTTGATCTCGACTTGTATTTGTATGTCGCTGCCTTATGTGCTGCTTCGACTTAAACTGGTCAGTGTCAGGCTGCAAACCCGGTTGGAGTTTCTCCCGGCTGTAGAAGTATTTTATCAGTACTATATGGTAGATCCTCATAAAAATATGAAAATGGCGCTGAAATATTGTTTGGAGGAAAACCGTATTTTGTATCCGATTAAGCCTGTATTTGAACAGCTATATCGTAATTTGATGACACAAAGAGATAAGGAGGAGAGTCTGCGCATTTTTTCACTCACATTGGGTCATGCATGGGCTGAGTATTTCATTGGTATTATGCGTGTCGCATTGACGGAAGGGAGTTTTGTTGGCGATAGCTTCAAAGAGCTAATCATCGACATGCGAAAAGCGCAGCGATCCGATCAAATGGAGCGAAATCGGCTGTTGGAGATTCGGATTGCCAATTTTACGCCGATTTTGTTTCTTGCCTTATTTTTGTTCATTAATTTCAAAGTAAACGCTGACAATGCCTATTTATACTATATTTTGGACCCTGGCGGACGAAATATGATTTTGGACGCGCTTTTGCTCATATTCGTCTCTTTTATCATGGGAATTTATCTTTCAATGCGAAGAATGTGAGGTGCTATTGAAATGATTCAGATTGCATCCAATGTGCTTCTATTTGTGTTTATCATGACGGCAGTTTATCACGGTATTATGCTTGTGCCTGTTCGGGCGAATAGGTGGAGGACGTCTCAAGTTATGGGCGTGCTTCGGCAGAAACAGCTTCCTGACTGGTTGTTCAAAAGTTTAGGGTTAAAGGCAAAGATTATAGAAGAGAAGCGTCAACTGCTGCTGGGCTGTGGCATTCGGATGAATGCAGGACTCTATGAAGGCAGTAGAAGAATGTTGTTAGGGGCAACTTTTCTAATAGGGGCTTTAGGATATGCTGGCTTACAGCATCCAATACTCACTTTATTTATTGAACCTATCTATGTCTTAACCGGGGCCATCTGCATGTTGCTATTTTTGTTCTTCGATAAAAAAGTACTGGCTCAGTTGAAGGAAAAGAGGGCAAATCGCATCGTGCGGGAAATTTACGTCATTAGTCATCATCTGCTTTATTACAATGACTCACATATGAGTTTGCATGCAAAGCTATCTTTATGCGCTCCTCAAACCCGTTCAATTCGGACGCAATTCGGGCTGTTGCTCAATGAATGGTATCAAGGGTCGGAAGCGGCGATTGCCCAGTTCAAAATAAGGTTGGGGACGGACGAAGCGCATAGTTTCGGGGAGACATTGAATGTGCTCCGATTGAATGAGCACGCCAGTTATTATGAATTGCTCAAGCAAAGGATTCAGGACTACAAAGAGAAGATGGAATTAGTCCGGGAGAGTAAAAAAGAGGCGGTTTCCTATGTGCTGTTTGTACTGGCCGGACTGCCGATCTTGAATACGTTCCGGGTATTTATGTATCCATGGGTCGCTGAAGGTCAACGATTATTTCATGCAATTAACTAAAGGAGCGGGGTGCGTTATGAGAAATATTTTAGTTACCGTTATGATGCTGATTGTGGTTGCTTTCCTTTTTACATCGATTGTTAATGATGGTTCGACAGGATTAAGGCGCAATATTTCAACGCATGGCACACAGGCGAATACGGACATTACGGCATTGAGGCCTTAATATAGGAGGCAGGCTGTGAGGTCGATTTTGGTGACAGTAATGTTAATTATGGTTGTGATTGTTATTTATAACAATGTCGTTGGAGGAAGTACAGGAACGCGTAAACAGGTGAGCAACGGCGGTGCCAGAATTAATGGAACGATAGAACGGATTGATCCATGAAGCAGCTATTGGTGTTCGTTTTACTTGTGACTATGCTTTGTTGGTTCATGTTCGCTCCCGTGTATAAGCATGTTGTTATCGTTCGGCAAGCTGTTATGCAAAAAGAGGTTGATTATTTGCTGGAAATTGGCGCTAATGGCAGGCACGGTTACATAGATAGCATGATGATTCAAGAGTCCAGGGCTCGTATGGAGGAAAGGGGATTTATGCCAGGGGATCTCATCTACACGGTCGAAACCACAACAGGGACGGGGGGAACGAATGCGAGTGCTCCTGTTTGGCGGGGAGCGGGGCTGCGTTTGAAGCTAACTTACCCATATCATCGACTTTTTGTTATTGATCAATTGGTAGGGATAACTGTCCCTGCAGAAACTGACCGTATGGGGGCCAGCGGCATGAAGATGAGTGAGTATGTGCCTTGAAGGTTGAGGGGATGTTGTGTATAAGCTGCTTTTGATGGCGCTGATGAGTGTTGTGTTTATGTCGATGTATGCGCTGCAAACGGATGAAGAGCTTGCTATGCACACGCTTTTTCATGGGAAGCATGCGCTTAACCGTGCGGTGCTTGCGGCTGCTCAGCAAAGTGATCAAGCGAAACTGGCTGAGGGCATCCATGCCATAGATGAGAGCAGGGCAAAGACTGTGGCACTGCAATACTTACAGGCAAATCTAAGACTCGATGTGGCTAATCATCCGCTGCCGGATACTTTTTTACAAGACGAGGTGGTGGTGGAACTATTTAAGATCGTTAACGAAGGAGAGGCGTTTCCTTACACCTATACGAACTCCGCCTATGGTTACTCGGTAACGCTGGATCGACCTGGGGTAATTATGTTCATTCGTTTGGCGTTCCCGAGAACGTATACGGTTTTGCAGCCGATTACCTGGAGGATTAAGTGTTCGGCAGAAATGGTATTTTGAATGTATAATAGCAGATGAGGTGTACATTCTTGGTGTTGTGAGGAGAGGTACGAATGACGATTTTCCAGCAAAGGCAGCAGTGGCTTCAGGGTGAGATGATCAAACGAGGATGGTCCGGCTTCCTGGTCACCCATCATGTGGATATATATTATTACTGCGGCTCGATGCAGACGGGGTATTTGTTCATCCCGGCGGAGGGCGAGGCGTTGTACCTCGTTCGCCGCAGTTTGGTCCGCGCGGAGGAGGAAGCGTCAGCGGACGTGGAAGCGCTGGGATCTTGGAAGACGCTGGCTGAGCGTCTTCGCGCGCGCTGCGCGAGCGGATCCGCGGCGGATGCGCCGCTGCGGATTGCGACTGAGCTGGACGTGTTACCCGTCCAGCTGTATGTGAAGCTCCAGGCGGCGCTGCCCGGCGCGGCCTGGGAGGATGGCTCGCTGCTCGTGCGCGAGCAGCGAATGATCAAATCGCCGGACGAAGTCGCGGCGATTCGGGGGGCGGCGCGCGTTGTCGACGCGGCGCTGGAAGCGGTCATCCCCCACATTCGTGAGGGGATGGCGGAGTTTGAGCTGATGGCGCTCATCGAGCATCAGCTCCGGCTGCGCGGGCACCAAGGGCTGATGCGCATGCGCGCGTACAATTCCGAGTTAATCACCGGAATGGTCGCGACAGGCGCGGCGGCAGCGGTGCCCACCTATTTTGACGGGCCGGCCGGGGGCACGGGGCTACACCCGTCCAGCCCGCAAAGCTCAGGCCGCGCGCTGCTTGTGCGCGGCGAACCGATCCTCGTCGACATTGGCTGCATGGTCGACGGGTATTTGATCGATCAGACGCGTACGCTCGTGATCGGCGATTTGGACCCTGAGCTGCAGCAGGCTTACGACGTGGCGGAGCAGGTGCTCCGCGCCACGGAGGCTAAGCTGCAGCCGGGCATGATTGCCGAGCATCTGTATCTGCTCGCGCTGGATCAAGTGCAGGAATCGGGGCTGAGCGCCCACTTCATGGGGTACGGCGCTGACCAAGTGAAGTTCCTTGGTCATGGCATCGGGCTCGAGATCGACGAACTTCCGGTTCTCGCCAAAGGTTTCAAATACCCGCTGACGCCTGGCATGGTCATCGCGATCGAGCCGAAGTTCACTTTCCCCGGACGCGGAGTGGTCGGTGTTGAGGACACGTATCTGATCACGGACAGTGGCTGGGAGAAGTTGACGATTTCGAGGGAAGGTATTATCCGAGTCTAGGTTTTTAAAGTAACCATATAGCACGAAGAGGCTGTCCCGAAAGTAGAATTTTCTACCTTTGAGACAGCCTCTTGTTTTTGTCGATCTATCACATAATCCGTATGATTCAAGTGCGTGAGGGAACTACAGTGCGTTATTTGAGCGATATCGGCTAATTTCAGGTCCTTGCAGAACTACAGGGCCTTATTTGCCCCGTGATGGCATCATCTCGCTTAAAACCGTGAAAATAGCGGATCACAGTTCCCTTTGCTTTGACAAATGGCTGTTCGCAGCGGAAATAACGGACTATAGTTTCCTATGAACCTAAGCGTTCTTGGTCGCGAAGTTAGATCTTCTCGATGACTTTGTCAATCAGGCCATACGCTTTCGCATCCGCGGCATCCAAAAAGTAATCGCGGTCCGTATCCAGCTCGATTTTCTCAATCGGCTGTTTCGTTGTTTCTGAGAGAATACGGTTGAGTGTGCGGCGTGTTTTGAGAATATGCTGAGCGCGAATATGAATGTCGCTAGCCTGCCCTTGGGCGCCGCCCCAAGGTTGGTGGATCATGACCTCAGCGTTTGGAAGGGCAAAACGTTTGCCTGGTGCACCGGACGACAGTAGAGTCGCGCCCATGGAAGCCGCCATTCCCACACAAATGGTAGATACATCAGGTTTGATGAAGTTCATCGTATCATAGATAGCCAATCCGGCCGATGTTGAACCGCCGGGGGAGTTAATGTAGAGTGAAATATCTTTCTCTGGATCTTCAGCGGAAAGGAACAATAGCTGGGCAATAATCGCATTGGCTACTTGATCATTCACTTCTGTTCCTAAGAAGATAATTCTGTCTTTCAGCAAACGGGAATAAATATCGTAAGAGCGCTCTCCGCGCGCGCTTTGTTCAACAACCATAGGTATGAAGCTCATAGGATTCATCCTTTCTATTTTGAGAGTAGCTTATCCTGTTAAGATGCGGCTCTGCTTTGTACGGTGTGGCGGTAAACAGGCTGTTTCTGGCCAAAACCAGAGGAAATAATGAGAAGACGAACAGGTTCCTCGCTCTGAGAATGGAATTCACGGACAGTGAAGGTAGCTTCTGACTCAGATAAGCTCTGGCGACGATAATCGTCGATGGAGATCACTTGGCTGTCTGATTTGTTAGGAACTACGCGCTCTATAGGCTGCTCCCATGTGATAACAGGTGATCCTGGCACCGTATTCTTCTGTTCCTCTTTTGAATTTTTCACTTGTTCATGTTCTTGACTTTGACTCATCGCAGGCGTCCTCCTCATTCTTTCGGTTTCGGATACACGGCTAATAATACTTGATAGGCTTCATTCTCGTCTTTGCCGGCAGCGTAGCGTTCCACTAACTGCTGTACCATGGCAGCATATTCCTCAATGAAGGCCTGTCGCTGCTGCTCATTGGACAAATGAACTTGCAGCTGCAGCGTAGCACTGGGGATTTCTTCCCCAACCTCAGATTGCTCCATGAGCAGCATGGCGTCACGCCTTATTCTCTCTGAAGTTGTGACTAGATGGGCGAGCGAACTCTGATCCTTCAGCTTTTGCACAGTTTCGGGCTTCATGCTCAAACAATCAGCTAGCACGAAAGTTTTGGCAATGGATCTGTACAGCACCTCGACCAGATTGCGTACTTGACGCGTGCCGACTCGCTGCACTAAACCCGCTTTTTCCAAAGCTTTCAAGTGATAGTTGATCCGCTGCGCGGTCTCACCAAGCGTTCGAGCCACTTCAGCTGCAGAGCCAGGCTCCAGAAGCTGCGCGATAATCTCCCCACGGATGGGGTTAAGCAATACTGTAGCTTGCTCGGGGGACTCGATGTAATACCTGTCTTGAATATCGTTTAGCATGGAGAGGATGCCTCCAGTACAATGAATATGTTACGTAAAAATATTTTATTACGTGGGAGCGGGAAAGTCAATGGGCGGTTAAAAATGATGATGTTGGGTGACAAATAAGTTTTGAAGTAGACAATAAAGTTTTGAAGTAACAAACATAGTTTTGAAGTGACAAATAAAGTTTTGAAGTAACAAATAAAGTTCTGAAGTATAGATAAGAATCATTTTGGCTAGATTGTATAGTACCAAGATGTATAGGACATTTGTCCTTTGCCAGCTAGTGCGTTCACTCCATTGGGTGAACGCATATTTTATTTTAGGGGGAGAAAATCATGAATAGAGGCAGTGCTATACGTAAGACTCAGATGAATAAACTTAAGGACGGTAGAGGTCAAGGATATGGAAAGGATTATAAGCCTTTCATACAAGCAAGTGATAATAAAACACCTTCTGATGGATATCTTATTAGGGAGTTAGGATGGAAAACTGGTAGAATACACCATACCCTTTCAAAGGGAGAATGCCGCTATCTTATGGTCCTATGCTGGTCGAATGCTGTTGTCGATATAAGAGAACAATACCCTCTTACCCCAATTAAGCGAAGCATTGAGATTGCAGAACAATTGAATATTAAGCATGCACATCTAGATAATGAGCCTGTTATTGCAACGACTGACTTTAATATCACAATTGAGACAGAGAAAGGATTAGAAGATGTTGTTAGAACAGTAAAAATTCCTAGTGATTTAACACCGAGGACACTCGAGCTCTTCCAAATAGAAAAAACCTTTTTTGAAGAGCAAGACATCAATTGGGGTATTATTCTTTCTACACATATGCCTATGAATCTAGTAAAGAACGTAGAGTGGATGTATGAAGGTAAATTTTTGGAAAGCAGACAAGGGTTAGACATAGAAGTGATCGATCATATCTCAGAGCCATTCCTACATTTACTCATAAAAAATAACGGTCAAAACACTATTCAAAAGCTATGTCAGCAAGCTGATAAACAATTTGGACTAGAGCCAGGATCGTGCATGTTTATTTTAAAACACCAATTAGCTAATAAGCGATGGCACACGGACATGATGAATCAACAAATTAGAATGTCAAAACCATTAATTATAACAGGAGGAAACAAATGATTTTAGAGGGTTCTGTATATCATCTTTCTAGTTTGAATGGCACCAATGACCTTATTGTAAGAGTCCTTTGGAGTTCCGAAGATAGGTCTAAAATTGTTGTAGTGAACGCGACTAACTCAAATCAAATGGGGTTCCCGTTCATTATGGATACACAGCAGTTAGTCAGCGACATCCAACAAAAAAAAGCATTAAAACTTGATTATGAGCCTGACCAACAAATCTTATATCCTACAGAAGAGTACTTATCTAAACATGTTGAGAGTAGGGACTCTAAATGGGAAATTATTAGAGAAGTCGTGCAAATGGAGCCGGAGATTTACTATAGAAAAGTAAGATGGCAATTGATAAAAAAAGTAATGGATAAATTTAATATTAAAGAGAACGTAATATATGATGCTTTAAAAAAATATTGGTTTTACGGAAAAAATATGAATGGCCTCATAAATAATTATCATGAGTGTGGTTTAGAAGGTGAGGATAGAGAGTATAACAAAAGACCTGGAAGAAAGGGGCCTAATATTTATCAGATCACTGAGAGTGATATTTCTAATTTTCAGGAGGCTGTGAAGAAATATATTATTGATGGTAGATTAAATATTCGTGATGCACACCAACAGTTACTTGAGAATTACTATAAAAAACCTGGATATAGGTTAAGAGGCGTCCTCGTACCGAATATCGTTGAGAGTGAAGCGCCCACAGAGAGGCAGTTTAGCTACTGGTACAAAAAAGAGTATCCGTTTAAAACGAGAAAAGCACACAAAGTTGGCCGAAGAAACGCAGAAAAAGACTTTAGAGCACTCTTAAATAGTAATTCAGTTTATGTGGAAGGACCTGGGGCGTTGTATCAAATAGATTCTACACCGTCGGATGTTGATGTTGTTGCTATTAATGGCAGGACTACTATTGGAAGACCGACAACCTTTATCGTTAAAGATGTATTTACGCGTAAAGTAGTTGGCTACTCTTCTAGTCTCAAACATGCATCATGGATAGAAGGTGCTATGATGGCATTAGAAAACGCATCAGCTAATAAAGTTGAATATTGTAAAAGATTTAATATAGATATAAATGAAGAGGATTGGCCCGCGGCTAATCTACCAAGAGAGATCGTTGCAGACAGAGGGGAAATGAAAAGTAAGTATCCAAATGGGATTGTTACTTTAGGAATAAGAGTAGCCAATACACCGTCATATCGGCCTGAATTGAAGGCAGTAGTTGAGCAACACTTTCGATTTAAAAATGATATGATCAAACGAATTCTTGGCAAGTCAGGTGCAATTACAAAGGAGAAAAGAGATCCAGGTGACCCTGATCCCTCTGACACAGCAGCAATAACTTTTGACACTTTTAATCGAATTATGATTGAACATATTCTTGCTTTCAACAAAATGTCACTACCTAGGGATTTTCTAGTTACTCCCGAGATGTTTAAAGAGAATGTAGAACTGACACCAAATGGGTTGTGGGAATGGGGAAAAAAGAGAATGCTTCTGCATGAAAGACCCACTTCAACCATTCACTATGCATTGTTACCTAAAGAGACTGCAAGAGTAACTAGATTCGGAATTGAATTTAAAAAACTTTGCTATAGTTGTGAAATTGGCGAGGAGAAGGGTTGGTTTGATAGTGAGAGTATCGAGGGGAAATCCAATGTTACTATCGCTTTTGACTCAAGAAACTGTAGCCAAATCATTGTTCAGTTACAAGATGCGTCACTTATTTATTGTAGATTAACTCCTAAATATCAAGAATATGAAAATATATGCTTCGAAGATGTTAAAGCAATCTTTGAATTTAGAAATGAGCAATATAAAAATAAATCAAATTCGAACAAACAAACAAAGGCAGAGTTTAATGCTATTTCTTCTTATGTCATAAAAGAGGATGTCAAATTGACCAAAGCTGAAAATGTAGGTAAGAGCAAAGCAGAGAAAAAAACTAATAAGCGTGCGAAACGAGTCGATGAAGCTATGAAAAGAAGCGCACAATCAGCTTTGACCGCAGTTGCTAAAGGAAACGACTATCATGAGTCACAAGTTCTACAAAACGTTGAGGTGAAAAAGGTTAAGCTAAACAGTAACATTAATGATTTTCTAAGAAGTATGAATGAGGAGATGAGTGGTACATGAATGCGAATCCAAATTTAATAATAATAAGTGGTCGCCATTGCAAAGCGACATATAATGAGCAGGTTATCCCGGAGAATCAAGGGAACCCTCATATTGAGGCATTACCCAATCGCCTTAATCAAAAAGACTTGTATATTAAGTTGTTTAGTAAACCTGCCTTTAAAGGAGATATATCTCAGGTTGACATCGAGGATCGGCTAGCGTTAGTGCAACAGATCGGCAAAAGTTTCTGGTTGCCTCTAGCATCTCAATTTTCCAAATATCGGCAACTGTATAACATGATAAAGATTGGTTATCAATCAAGGAACCCGTTGTCCCCGGAATATAATAGACAGTATGCGGTTGGGATAGAAGAAATATTTGAACATGGCGTTGATGATGAAGGCAAAAATATTGCAGGGGTCTGCCATACTGCTGAAATGTATGCCGAGATTGGGCTGAGTGGTATCGGTAAAACGATTGCTCAGAAGAAACTACTGGAGCTTTTTCCGCAAGTTATACATCATACATCCTACAATGGGAAACCACTTAAAAGAACACAGGTAGTATGGATACACGTTGAATGTCCAAGCAATAAATCACTTGGGGCTCTATGCCGTAATTTTTACAGGGAAGTTGATAAAATAATAGGCACTGATTATTACGAGAGGTTTGGTGAAAAGGCGGGCACGATTGAGAAGTTAATTAATAGAATGGTTAAAGTCGCAAATCTAATTAACTTGGGTGTATTAGTCATTGATGAAATTAATAGGGTTCATAAGGCGCATTCAGGTGGCGACGATAGGATGATTGAATTCATTACAGAGCTTACAAATACAATTGGAGTACCCATTATTATTATGGGAACGTTCAAGTCGCTCTACTTGTTCAATAAATCATTAGCTAATTCTAGACGTGGTATTCCTGACACTTTCACCGAAAACATCACAGATCGCATGATAGAAGATAGTGATGAGTGGGAACAACTAATCACAGCCTTATGGGATTTACAATATACACTAACGAAGACAAAACTTACCGAAGAATTTAAGAAAGTCATGTATTACCATAGCATGGGGATTGCGGATATAACCGTAAAATTATTTATGCACGTTCAATGCCAAGCCATTCTACAAGGAGGCTCAGAAGTTATTACCCCTGGCTTAATTCATGCCGTTGCAAATAACAGTCTGAGGCTGGTACAACCCTTGTTTGAGAGAATAAGGAGAGGTGATACAGCAGCTCTAGTTGAGTATGAGGATGTAAAGCCCGATTGGACAGAATTTCACGAGTATTTAAAAGAAGTCAACCATAGAGTTTATGTTCATGGTGAATTAGCGGAAGAGCATGAAAGGTTGATTCAGTCGAAGGAAAGGGAAGAAATTTTAGCAAATCTCATACAATTTGCAAGCAAGTTGGTTGACATTGAAAGGGCTGAGATACTTTCAAGAACAGTATATGATGCTAGTAGTGGAATGGGAGATGTTAGCTCGATGTATCAACAATTAGCTGATCTAATATTGAAACAAGAGCAAACCAAATCAGATAAGGAAAAAGGAAGTATGAGTACGCTGCCGAAACTCGCAAAAATTAAAAAGGTAAATCCCTTAATGAGTGATTCAGATCTTAGGTTTATTGTGAATAATGGGGCAATCAAAGGACTTTCTGTGGAAGAATCATTATCTAAAACTGGTGTCATTAAAATACCAACAGAATTTATTGCTTTATGAGGGGGAGACAAGGTGATTGTGTCATTTCCAATGATGTTACCGGACGAACTCTTCTACAGCTGCTGTGCAAGGTATCACAATGAAAGTGGGAATGAAGATGTAATGCATACTCTTAATGATTTGTTTGGAAAACCCCACATGGTGCTTGATCCCGCATACCCGAAAGGGTTAGATTACTTTGTGGCCCAAATGAATTCTAGCATTAAGGTTGACCAAATAATCAGAGAGCAAACGATTTTCCCTCTATTTGTGCCTTTTCTTGATAAGGAAAGGCTTGATCATTTATACAAGATGTTCCATGGAGAGGGTAAAAACTACGCTAATCATATTCTGGGAATAAAGAATGATTTAAGAATAACCTCCCTAAAATATTGCCGAATGTGTTTAATACATGATGATGAGAAGTTTGGTGTGCCCTTTTGGCATAGATCACACCATTTGCCAGGAATACATAGTTGCTTAATCCATCATCTACCATTAGATTCTCAGTGTCCTGTATGTTTGGTACAATTCAAACCTAAAAAGGGGTATTTAACACGGCTAAATCGATATTGTGAAAATGGGCACGATTTAACAAAGATTGTTACAATAAGTAGTTCTCGAGACGAGCATATTGAACTAATGAATGGGTTAGCTCATGATGTTAGTTTTATCTTTCATCTTGATGTACAATTGTATAATTGGAGTGAGATATACGCATTAGGCTTAAGACAACTAGGTTATGGTGGGAAAAATAGAAGGGTTAATTTAATGAGATTACGGGGGGAAATGCAAAAAAAATATCCAGAGTCCTTTCTTGCTCGATTAGGCTGTCAATTAGATAAGAATGGAGATTGGCTTACGACCATTTATCTTAAGAAGCAAGCCGTATTTCATCCCATTCAACACCTACTATTAATTCGGTTTTTATTTGGTTCGATGAGTAAATTAGCTTCATGGTTAAAGCAGGATGAGAATTTCCATAAAGGTTTTAATGCTGCATAAATAAAGAAAAAGAATCCAACAACATTACACTAGTTTAATGTTGTTGGATTTTTTTTCCTTTTACTTATAAACCCGAGTTATTTCCTTAATAATATTCTGTAACATAATAATTTCCTTGTCCTCTAGTGTGTTTAAAATTGATGATATTTCTTTTGTAGCAGCTTCACGAGTAGAGGAGATGGGAGTATATTCAATGTTTTGGGCTGCCTGTAACAATTCATAAACATTAATTGATAAGCTCTGAGCAACTTTTTCGAGATTCACCAATGAAATATTACGTTCACCTCTTTCAAGTCCACCAATGTAAGTGAAATGGAACCCTGATTTTTCACCAAGTTCTTCTTGAGAAAGGCCCTTTAGCTTTCTTAAATCTCTTATCTTTTCACCTAAACGATAAAGTATAGTTGACATAATCTTATCCACCTCTATTAAAAGTGTAGATAAGGAAAAGACATGGCGTAATGGGTATTAAAGTATTAATTATTATATGCTTTAAAGTATTACATTTCGACTCTTTGTATATAGACTCTAAATTATTTCCAAACTAATATTGAGAGTGTTTTTAATAGTACAAGTAAATAAAGCATCATTTTATTTGGGGGGCATTTTAGTGCTAGGTAATACATTGATACAATTTCCACCATTAAGAGATGATGAAGATTATAGAAGTGTAGTTTACCGATATCATATTAGATCGACTAATGAAGATATAATTCTGACGATGGAAGAACTATTTAATATTAAAACTGACTTAATTGGTATTCTTCCTAAAAATTTAGACTTTCTCTTCGGTAAGTTACCTATAGATTACCCCTTAACTATAGAGGATTTTTTGTTTAATCATACATGGTATGGGCTCGTGAGATCTTTTAATCCAAATGAAAAGATTGTATACATTAAAAAGGAAGCTAATTACTCTAATTTCCATCAAGGACACAACAATAGACTGATTGCGAAATCTTTATCTGGATTTATATCTGAAAAAATTAAGTACTGCCCAAAATGTATGCAACTTGATTTTAATAAGTATGGTGAATGTTATATTCATAGGAGTCACCAATTAGCATTTATTTACAATTGTACAGAACATAATAGTAGATTAATTAGTAATTGTTTAATATGTAATATACCGCTATCAGGCTCCAACTACCAGTCAATTAGCCCGTATTGTGTTAATGGTCATCATATTGAACAAAACGAATTTAGTTATGAAAATAGTAAACTTCAACTGTTAGTAGTTAAATTAATATATGAACTAAATTTAAATAGATCATCATTAGATTTAGAAAGTATTAAAACTAAATTCATAAATCATCTTGGGAGTAAAGGTTATCTAAGTATTCAAAACGCAGTAATTCAACGAGAAAAACTAATTAATGATTTCTTTAATCATTTTGGAGAGACAGAGCTAAAAAAAATGGGGATTTTATTACATGATTTTAATAAGCGTAATCGATTAAATAATGAAATCGTATCTAAAATGGGAATCCATATAGTCTTTTATATATTGTTAATGTATTTCTTAGCTAATGGAGTAAATAAATTTATTGAGGATGGCATTTATTGGACTGTAAAATTACCATTTGGGCATGGACCATGGCAATGTTTTAACAAGCATTGTGATTTCCATAATGAAACAATAATTAATAAATTCACACTAGAAGGGACTACTTCGGGAAGAATCTCGGGAGAATTTATTTGTCCTGAGTGTGGGTTTATGTACTCTCGTCTTTGGAGAACAAGTGATCGTGATCAGGTAAGTGACAAAAGAGCGATCGTATCAGTAGGGCCAGTAACAATTATTAAGCTATTAGAGTACTGTCTTCAGAAAAAAAGCATAACCCAACTAAGAGAGATTATTGATTCAAGGTCAGCAAGAAAATATTTACTATGGTTATTTGGTAATCAGAATTATTTACAATGTGATGGAACTCTAATTGAAAGTAAAATCAATGAGCTTGAAGTATTGGTGCGGAATTTAAAAAATCATATCGGTGACGGAACGTACCTGACTAAATTAAAAGAAATCATTGGAAAAGAAATAAATGATACTACTGAAAATAAAGAACTCACCTCTAGACGACTTGAAAATCGTGCTAAGATATTAATTGTGATACATGAACTAGGTGATGTTCCTAGAAGCCATATCGAATCAAAAGCATTTAATGAATATAGATGGCTTTTACTAAACGATAGGGAATGGATGGAGAGTAACTTACCTTCTCAAAAAAATAAAGTTATAAGAAAATCTTTGAATTATATTAATCTAGATATGGAATTAAGCGATTTAATTAGAATAGCTGCAGAAAAACTTTACGAACTGAATCCAGTTAAAAGAATTAAAAAGTATGTAATAATAAACACATTGAATAAACTAGATAGAAATCGCATATCTGTGTATTTAAATAAAGGCAAACTCCCCAAATGTGAGCAAGTGCTGAAAGAATATGAAGAAACAAATGAAGCATATCTACTAAGAAAAACACCTTCATTAGTCAAACGTTTATTAAATAGCGGTTATAGACACGTTACATTTAGTAGTCTTTGTAGTTGTAATAAATTGTTCCGAAATTGTGGCTCAGAATTGAAAAACAAAATTGAACGAATTATTGAAGAAGTTATGAAGAAAGAGTTGTAGTATATTTATCAATAACTGTATTTATTAGTAATGACCTTAAGAGGAGAAAGTCCATGGAGACTCCCTTTAAGGTCATTTTTTGGTTTAATATAACTATGTGTTTTAAAGTATTATTTTATATTGTATATAAGTATTAAATTCTTATATTTGGTCAAACTATTAATAGGAATCTATTAAATAAAATGGGAGGAATGAATTATGTTGAAGGGAAGAGCACTAGTAACTCCACAGGGTATTTTGTTTCGGAATAAATTCTACTCAGGAAGTTTTTTTATTAAAGATGAATGGTTTACTAAAGCATTGAAGCGTAAGTGGGAGGTTTCGGTCTATTATTTTAAAGAACGAGAAGATAAGATTTTTTATATAAAGGATGAAAGTAACGTTATTGTAGTTCAGGCGAATTTGTTGAACATTAAGTCTAGTCTATCAGAGAGTGAGCTTCAAACATATCACAGATTATTAATAATATATAAGAAAGACTACTTAAGAAATAGACGTCTATACAAGTCCCGTAGAACATTTTCCTCAGCAATATATGGACACTAGGAGAACGTTAAAGTTATGGAAGAATTGATTAAAGAAGTTCAAGGAAATATTCTTAAGATTAAAGCAAATATCACCAGGAATAAAAAGTACCATGATTATCCCTTTACAAATAATTGCGATCATTACTATAAACTTAATCAATTACATAAGCAATTAGATTGTTGGGAAATGGTTTTATCCTTAATTATTAAATATCAAAATAAAAGGTGCATTGACATTGTGTGGAAAAGTGATATCTTTGTCAAAGTTATTGAAGTTGAAAAGAGTACGGTACCAGGTTTTGTAACTCAGAAAACACTTTCTCAAATGTTTGAATACATGAGAACAATGGAATGGAAAATAGAGCAGTTAATGTAGGGGGAGTTATTGAGTATATCGTGGATATCTGACAAGGGCATGCAAACCCAGTCAGTGAACGATTTTAGTCAAGGCAAGGCATATTATGTTGCCAGAGATGTTGAAGAGAGATTCATTGTAGATCTGTGTTCAATTTGTTAGGCAGTTACTTGGTTGCAGCAATGCGAACGAATAACAGAGTTGAGGTGACTCAATGTCCAATGAAACAAAAGTGACTTCATAATTTAAAATGTAAATGCCTGAGGAATCAGGCTTTTTTTTCTGAAGCCTCACATCACTGTCAAAGTGCAAGGTGGACTTACAGAAGATAGAAACTGGCTTGAAAATGTGGGAGAAACTTGTTCACCGGTTCACAGCTTCCAGTTGTCTCTATCAGAACCAGCAACGTTTGGAACTTCCGTTACATTCCTTAGCGTTTAATCGAAAGATATTTATGATTTGCACAAGTGATTGGTGGAAAAGGTAGCGTCATCGCCTGCTGAACTTATCAAACGTTATTTAGAATTGGAACACTTTCATCCTCATTTGACTTTGGAAAAAACCTACTGGGGTATGAAAGAACCCGAGATTGAAGAGATGACTCTCGCAGCGAGATGCCGTTGAAGATATACAACGTACTGTTTAATCATATTTATAAGATCAATAAAAAATAGCATTACACGAAGTGATTAAACAGGAAACGTTAGTTAAATGCTGACATTGTAGCAGTCGGCAAAATTGCTCGTCTACGGCTATTTATGGAAATAACGGACAGCATTTCTTCAACTTGATGTTTATTATTCCAATCTCTTTATCTGTTTCAAATTTCATCTGCTCTAACAAGTGTAATTACTTTTTTTTTCTATCATCGTAGAAAAAGATTTAATTTAGAAAAGAGGATGCAATTCAAAGAGTAAGCAAGAGTAAACATATATTTTTATTGGGAAAATAAAACATTGCATTTCAGTCATAATGCATGGTATATTATCAATCCGGTCGCAAGACTGACTGGTTAAAGTCACTTGATAGTAACAAGTAGTGATAGAAAAGTTAGTTTGGTAGTTCTCGCTGCTTCGGTAACGTGGCGGTGAACGAAAGAAATTGATCTTTGAAAACTGAACAACGAGTGAGTAAGCACAGTCGAGAAATCGACTATAAATGAGATTGTAAAATCTCGCTAGCAAGTCAATGAGTACAATTAAGCTTTTCTATTATGGAGAGTTTGATCCTGGCTCAGGACGAACGCTGGCGGCGTGCCTAATACATGCAAGTCGAGCGGAG
>NZ_JCAUAX010000018.1:0-76059 GCF_059692175.1 Paenibacillus sp. J22R67
CTCTCGCGGGAGGTTTGGCGGGATTACGCCAACTTTCCAGCACGAGACTGCCTTTTCGGCTCGCTCTACCACAATCGCGGAGCCTTGCGATTGTGAGACGGCCTTTTCGGCTCGCTCGCGGGAGGTTTGGCGGGATTACGCCAACTTTCCAGCACGAGACAGCCCTTCTGGCACGCTCGACCACAATCCCGGGGGCCTTGCGATTGTGAGACGGCCTTCTCGGCCCTCTCGTGGCAGGTTTGGCGGGATTACGCCAACTTTCCAGCACGAGACAGCCTTTTCGGCTCGCTCGACCACAATCGCGAGGCCTTACGATTGTGAGACGGCCTTCTCGGCCCTCTCGGGTCCTCTCGACTAGGCTCTGGTCACTCTCACCGAGAGCTCATCGAGGCGACACCGGCGCCCCAAACAAACAAAAAAAACCGCCAAGCAGCCCCGGCGGTTCCAATCACTCACTTCTTCGAATATGCCTCATTATATTCCTCAATAATCTGGTCGCCGCCGCCCCTCTTCCAGCGCTCAATCTCCTGCGCAAAGGCGGCCTTGTCGAGTTTCCCAAGCATATAATTGTACGTCGCGTCGGAGACGATTTTGTACAGCTCCACGCCACGCTCGTCGTAGGTTTTCGACTCCAACCCTAATGTCGGGTCCTTGACGACATATTTCTCGTTGTCCAAGCTGAGCTTATCCGCGAGCTGCGACAGGGACTCGCTCTCAGCGACCTGCTTCACCTGCGGATTGTTCAAGTCCGCGATCATGAGCGCATACAGCGCATTCACTTCGTTCACGCGAAGCTTGGACGTCTCCTCCAGCAGCTGGACTTTGTCCCCAATGGTGGTGTAATGACGACCCTCCAATCCATACTTCATCAGGTTGGCGACATCTTTATCCATCGATCGGTCAAAAAATTGCAGCACCTGCTTCAATTCCGCCTCCGTACGAATCGCTTTTTTGGAAAAAAGGTACAGCGCGCTGTAGTTCGGAATCGACCAGATCCGGAACCCCTTGGTACCTTCGATGTGATTCACGAGAGTGAATTTGGCCGAAGGATTCACAAGCTGCACCTCGTCCGAAAGCCGCTGCACATCCTGCATGCTGCCAATATAGACACCAGCGATGCCTCGAATCAGCTTATCGCGCTGTACTTCTTTACTGGTAACCGCAAAATCCGAGTTAATAAGCTTATCGTCATACAACTTTCGCATGAAGTCCATCGTGTCCACATAGGCCTGCGTCTCGAACTCCGGCACAAGCTTCCCATCCGCAACGCCCCAGTTATTCGGCGTGCCGAAATAGGAGCTAAGCGTTTTGAATGCGCCGAATACCAAGTCATTGCGGTCCGTCAGCCCGATGGTATCATCCTTGCCGTCGCGATCGGGATCGCCATACGTGAAGGCTTTTAACACTTGATAAAGCTCCTCCACCGTCGTCGGCTTAGCCAGTTTCACGTTGTTCAGCCAGTCTTCGCGAATAATAATCCCTTGCCGGGATGACGGACGCTCCGTGTACAAACCATAGATTTTGCCATCGACAGCCGCTTGTCCCAAAATCTCCTTGTTCAGCTGCTTCAAATTCGGATAGGCCTCCAAATAGGGTCCGATATCCCAAAAAGCGCCAGAACGGATCGAATTTTTCATCAACATGTAATCCGTATATTTCACATAAGTCGCTTTTTTTAGCGAGTTCGTGGTGAGGGCTGTGTTCATTTTATCGGTGTATATGCCATCCGGAACCCAATTCAATTCCAGCTTCGTATTCGTAAGCTTTTCGATCTCCTGAACAAGCTCAGGGATAGGCGGATGCGGAAAATGAAGCGGTGCCATAATCGAAATTACGGGGCGACTACTACTCGCCTCATCGGCTACAGTAGTGCTTCCTTTCGTGCAGCCACTGATCAAAACAACCGTCAGCAGCCCGATGATAAAGAGTCGAACGCGCTTAAAAGTTTTCACGTTTACTTGTGTATTCATAATCCTTCCCCCTTGCTGCAACAGCATTTTGCGGTCATAATCAAAGAAAATGATTATCCGCCAGACAGATGATTATTGCTCTTAACGACAGACTTGACTACAATACATAGATACAGAAATGATCATCCTATGATAAGGTGTTGGCTGCGATGCCCAATTTAAGTTTTCTCAGCAAAATGACCATGTTCGGGTTCTTGCTCAGCACGCTCCCGGTTATTTTTATCGGCGCTTTTGCCTTCATAACCTCGTCGAATGAGATCCAAAAAAATGTAAACGAAGGAAAAATGCAGTTAATCACCCAAATCAACTCCAATGTAGAGCAGAAATTAACGACTGTCAACCATACACTTAATCAGGTCATCAACTCCACCGTGCTAAAAAAAGCGATGGACATGCCGTTAACTGTAAACGATTTCATGATGTATGACGATCTGCGCAGCGAGATTCGGTATATGCAGTCTTTTGACACGAAGCTCGAAGATGTCATCTTGATCAATGCCCGCGAGAACTGGATGATTAAGAATTCGGGACTGTACCGTTTTGACGGCTACCCTTTTTACGATAAATTGCTCAACCTGATGAACACGCAGGAGAACAGCACGTGGATTATGAACCCGTCGAAATGGTTTTATACGGAGGAAAATGCTCGGAGCGTAACCTGCGATTACAGTATCTCACTGGTCAAAAAGCTGCCAACCACCGGTCTGGAGAAATACGGCTTGGCGATGGCGAACATTCCTGCCTGTTCCCTGCAGGATTTGATTCAGAGCGATACCAAGCATCTTGAAGATATCTTGATTATGGACGAGCACAACCAAATTCTCATGCATCCGGATGCAAGCCTGATCGGTAAATCCATCACAGAGGCCGGCCTGAAAGATCTAAGCCAGCTAACTGCGCCAACGGGTCAATTCACCGCAGATATCAACGAGAAACGTTATTCCGTGAGCTATCTGCACTCGAACTTGAATAATTGGACTTATTTGTCCCTAACCTCCATCGACAGTTTAACCACGGAGTCGCGTAAAATCGGAGTCTACACCATCTACGTCTGCATTCTGATGCTGCTGCTATCCATGCTGCTCGCTTGGCTCGGTTCACGCAAAATGTACTCGCCCATCCAGCTCCTGCTCAATCAAATTGGGGGTCTCGTTACCGTCAACCAGAAGCGGAAGGCCAACGAGTTCCAGATGATCAGCGAACACGTCCATACGCTGTTCCAGTCCAAGTCCCAGCTCGAAAGAGAGGTTCACCAGCATATTGGCCAAGTGCGGACTTTCTTCTTGATCAAAGCTTTTCAGGGTCATATCAAAACAAGCGAGCTGCCCGATAAATTAGCCCAATTTGGCTACACGAAGCATGTTGAAGAGTGGAAAACAATGTCCGTCATTACGCTGCAGATCGACTCCATCGATCATACGCGTTATGAAAAAAGGGACATGGAGCTGCTCCTTTTCGCCGCACACAATATGATTGAGGAGCTCATTCCTTCCGATCAGAGGCTCGCTCCGGTCATTATCGATCAGACGGTGGTGACCTTGATTGGAAGTCCTGACAGCGAAGCTGCCGCTTTCCGCAATAAGGTCTACGCACTGACGGAGCAGATGCAGCAGCACATCTTCAGCTATCTGAATCTGCATGTCAGCATTGGAATGAGTCTTCCCATCCATGCTTTTTCGCAAATGTCGATCGCCTACAAAGAGGGATTGGAAGCTCTGAAGCACCGTATCAAGCTCGGTGAGGGCATCATCATTCAGTACGAGAATATTAACTCGGGCAAACATTTCTTGAATCTAAACTATCCTAAGCCACTTGAAAATGAATTGATGGACGCCATCAAGGTTGCTGAAAAGGATAAGTCCAAAGAGCTGTTGCGACAGCTCCTGCAAGCCGTATTCGCCGCTCCACTCTCGCCGCAGGAATATCAAATTCCGCTGGCTCGGCTGCTCAACAACCTGCTGATGGTGATGCAGGAATCCGGCATCTCTTTGAATCAGATTCACCCGAACAAGGGCTCCCTCTTCGAGGAGCTATTGAATCTGCATATGACTGCAGAGATCGAAGACTGGTTCTGGACAGAGGTCATCCACCCGCTGATTCGTATCTATCGCGACCGGCAGGATGCGCAGTACCACAATATTTCTGAGAAAATCATTGATCTTGTGCAAAAATATTATGATACCGATCTCACGCTAGAGGACTGCGCTTCCAGACTACATTACAATGCGAATTATCTAAGCAGCATTTTCCGTAAAGAAACGAATTGCTCCTTCAGCGATTATTTATCGGCCTACCGATTCAACATGGCGAAGAAATGGCTGCTCGAAACCGATATGCCAATCAAGGATATCTCGTCCAAGCTGCGCTATAACAATTCGCAAAACTTCATCCGCTCTTTCCGCAAGCAAGAGGGTATTACTCCAGGGCAATACCGAGATAAGCAAAAGGAAGGCGTCGCTCCTTAGCGCCAAACTGCAGCGAACGCCAAAAGCCTCCGGAGCCACCAAGCCATCGTTGGTGGTTCCGGAGGCTTTTGCCTCTTCGTTTAACTAAGATGAGCTAGCTGGTTGTCCAGCTTTCTACTCGTTTGGATCTACAGCTGCCTTAAGCGCGGCACGATTGTTCCATAAGAACGAAACAACGCTGTTGCGTTCCTCAAAGAACGCTTCTTTTTCATCCAAATAGTCATTACCACGCCCATGTACGCTGAAACGATCATCGTTGTAGTTCATCAGCGTCCACTGCCCCCCACGCTTGTTATCAGCGAACACAAGGTATAGTTTCTGGCCCGAAGGATCCCACTTCGCATACGACGAAAAGTTATCCAAAATCAAGCCAATGTCATCCTTCTTTTTAATTTGCATGATCTTATCTCCTTTTCATATTTATATAGGCATATTTAGTAGAACAGGAACATAGTAAACGAGAATGCCTGAAAATGTTGTCGGACTGTGCGGATCGCTCATAGGAACCTTTGTCGAATGGCAAACTTCCTGGCATTTCGTGAGACTACCAGCCTGCAAATGCGAAATGAGCCGAGGACATAAAGTCCTCCGGCTCACTCTGCATTATCCTACAATCCCGCCGCCGCATAAACTTTGTCAAAGCCCGCTTTGGAACGCTGCACCAAGCTCTCCGGAGCGTCCGTAGGAGGCGTAGCTGTCAAAATCTCCTGCGAAACAGCGCCTTTATAGCCGATCTTCACCAAACCTTGCAGGAAACCCGCCAAGTCGATCACGCCTTCGCCTGGGTACACACGTCCGTTATCCAGCACATCCTCCACCGGAACGTCCGGCGCGTCGTTGATGTGGACGTGGACGATCTGCTCAGGGCGCAGCTTCTCGATATCAGCTACTGTTAAACCGTTCGTGTACCAGTGGTACGCGTCGTACAGTAACCCTACGTTGCTCTCGCCGATCGCGTCAATCCAATCCAGCGTCTCCTCGACCGTCCAGATGAACGGATGCTTCCAGCGTGTGCGCAGATGATGCGGCCCCACGAACTCTAGACCAAGACGGATGCCGTATGCGCCAAGAATTTGCGCGCAAGTACGCAATCTGCGCGTTGCCAGCGCCATGAAATGCGCAGCATTCAGATCCGTCGATGGCAGAACGTACGTGCAGCAGCTCGTACAGCCAAGCGCTGCTGCCGCTGCGGCTGCTTGAGTCAGCTTCGGCAGATCGGCGCGGAAGCGCTCTTCGGATCCACGCCATTCCACCGGCAGGCCGATGGAGCCGATAACGAGGCCGTGTTTGCCCAACAGCTCGCGCGCTCCGTCTATGCTGTGGCTCTCCACTAGGGCAAGCGCGTCGATATCGACGGCTTCAAAGCCGTATTTTGCCGCTAACTCAATGAACTGCTCCGTGCTTTCCAGCTTGCCAAGTCCTGCTCCCGTTAACCCTCTAAGCATCGTGTTTCCCTCCCGAATTAGATGTCCCAGTTTAGTTTAACTTCATTCCCTGTCCGGGAAGATTCATAGATGGCATCAAGAATTAGATTGTTCGTAAAGCCGGACAAAGCGGAGGTAATCGGCTGTTTGCCTTCCCGAATGCACGCTAGGAAATGTCTGCTCAGACGCAGGCGCTCCCCTTCATCATTCTCAGGCTTTTTCAAATCTGTCTCGATAGCCCGATTGAACTTCTCTGTCAGCAGTTTGCCGGTTGCACCCTTATAACTTGCGCCGCCGTCAGAGCCCATCAGATGAATGAACGGCGTATTGTCCGTATCCATATGAACCGCCCAGCTAACTTCCAACGTCAACGTGCTGCCGTCTTCCATTCGGATGAGCGCCGTAGCCAAATCTTCCACATCATACGTGCCGTTCCAATTTGGCGTCCCCCACGTGCCAATCCCCTTTTTGCGAGGACCGAATTCCGCATAAGTAGCACCAAAGACGGAAACTGGCTTCGGATTGCCCATTAGGTAGAGCGCAAGATCCAGCATGTGAACCCCAATATCAATTAACGGGCCTCCGCCCGATTCGTCCATTTTCGTAAACCATGTGCCCCAGCCTGGGATGCCTTTGCGGCGGAACCAGCCTGTTTTGGCTGTGTAAATTTTGCCTAGCTCACCAGCTTCAACCTGCTCTTTGATCAACTGGGGTACAGCTTCCCAACGCATTTGGTGACCGATCATGACCACTTTGTCCGAAGCCTCGCTGGCTTTCAGGATCTGCTTAGCTGCTGCAGCATGAATACCCATTGGCTTTTCAATCAGCACGTGCTTGCCGGCTTCAATAGCTTGTATAGCAAGGGAAGCATGATGTTGGTTAGGCACACCAATAATGACAGCATCTACATTGTCGCTATGAATAAGCTCTTCTGGGCTAGCTGCTACGAAAGCAATGCCGTATTCTTGAGCTTTTGCTTGCGCCAGGGGCAAGTAGGCATCTGTGATTGCCGTAATTTCACAGGAATCCGCCAATTTCGAAAACTCGCGTATATGCACGCCGCCGATGTTACCAGCACCAATAATACCTATTCTAATTTTACTGCTTCCCACGCTCTGTTCCTCCTCATATGTACATCCTGTACGACCTGCTTTTATGATAAAATAAATGCAGTAGAAAAACGCACCTATATTTCGGAAAACGTCCCATTTCTTCGAAGGAGATTAGCTTAGTATGACGTATTTTCCCGACTATTTGAAAACGTACCCAAATATGCACTCCTCCTTCCCTTTTCATATCAGCAAAAATACGCTGGGACACGGCTTTCGCGCGCATCGCCACGATTTCCTCGAGCTGTCCTATGTCATTGAGGGCACGGGGTCAGAAAGCATTAATGATGTCAATCATGAGATGAGGACGGGCACCTTCACGTTCGTGCTGCCTTATCAGGTGCATGAGATTTTTACGGACCCAGGGCAAAAGCTGGTATTGTATAACTGCATGTTCAGCATGGACCTGTTGATGGAGTCGGGGAGTGATCCTGGTCTGTCAGGGCTTCTAGGCGAAATGACAGCCTTGCCGGCTTATGTCCAGCTGCACGGACAGGATCAGCAAATGATGCTCACCCTCCTTGAGGAGATGTTTCAGGAATACAACGGCACCGAACGATATAGACAGACGCTTTTAAAAGGCAAGCTAAAAGAAATTCTCATCCGCTTCGACCGCCATCGTTGGAAGCATGCCCCACTTACAGAAGCAGAAGCGATCCCGCTTCACGGTGCGAAGACGCATCACTCGGTTTGGCCTATCATTCATTACATTCACCGCAACTATCAGGAGGAGCTGGCCTTATCGGACCTTGCTTCGAAGTTCGCGATGAGCGCGTCTCGGATCTCCGAGGTGATTAAGCAGACGACTGGACAGACTTTTGTCCACTTCCTGCACGACCTGCGGTTGCGCCACGCTTGCAGTCTGCTCGTGTCCACGGAGATGAGTGTAACAGAGATTGCGCTAGAGGTTGGATATGGCTCGTACAAAACATTCTCCCGTATTTTCCGGGAAAGCAAAGGGATCGTGCCCAAAGATTATCGCAAAGCTGAGCATCATCGCCGGATAACGTGAGCAGGGGTCGTCCCAGTTAGCCCAGAAGTGGTCTATCCCTTCCTCCAAGCGATTATACTTAACATAGTATATTTGACTAGGAGGAGAGTGCTAATCTTGTCCAATGAGTTTGTTGCACGTTCTTTAGAAGAAGTGCGGTTTTGGTCCCGAATCATGAAGGAACATTCGCTTTTTCTAAAGCTTGGTTTTCGCTGCGAAGATACACAACTCATTCAGGAAGCTAATCAATTCTACAGCATTTTTGAGCAAATTGAAGGCAAAGCCCATTCGTATACGGAGGCGACTGATCCCGCGCAAATTCAGCGTTTTAACCTAGAAGCACATGCTGCCGCAACACACATTTGGGCTTTTAAAAGAAAAGTTCTTGGACTGATCATTCAATGTAAGCTGCCAGGGGGCAATAACTTTCCCTTACTCGTTGATCATACGAGCCGAGAAGCCAACTATTTCAGGAATCGACTAGAGGAATTAAATACAGGAAGACTAGATCCATTACCTGACGCGATTATTCATGAAAATGTTTTCTTCCTTCGCATTATGGCGGATCATGCCAAGTTCATCGGACATCTGCTTGACCCGTCAGAGCGTCAATTAGTCGAGCAAGCCCGCAATTTCAGCCACGATTTTGATCAGCTGTTATTTCAAGCCATCGACCTCAGCGGCATGCGGCCGCAGTCGCAGACAGAACCGCTTCTGGATCAATTCCTGGATCAGAACCGCGTTTCCGTCGTTTCGCTCCGCGACTTCAAGAAGACGGCCAGAGATTTAATCGAAGCCTGCAAGATCAAAAGCATCATTCATCCACTGCTCGCAGACCACGTGTTCCGGGAGGCCGAGAGGTTCCTGTTCATCATTGATACTTTTGAAGTGGCGCTCACGGGGAAACAGGCCGGAGCCTAGAATATGAGCTAAGGCTGCTACGGAAGGTAGGTATACCTTTTCTTGGCGGCCTTTTTGAATTAGAGGGGACTGTGATCCTCTATTTCTGCGAAACCTGCTATTTTAGGCGACTAGTGGGAACTACGGTCCTCTATTCCTCCATTTCCAAGCCATTCGGTGGCTTTTATCCAAAAATAACGCCCTGTAGTTCCGCCAAACTGCCAACCCCAGCTCATCGGGCTTAAATAACGTCCTGTAGATCCCTTTCACGCACGTTCGAACATCACTTTACAGGCAGCCACACGATCATCTCCGAAATAAACCGCCACCCATCAGGCAATACTACTCCAATCTACATGTGCCCCTGTCTTTATATATTCCTTGACAGGAATATTCCTAGTAAAGTATATTTATAGCATGAAATCGACTAAGAGCGCAGTCGCCCCAAGACTGCCGCGGGTCCTGCTTCAAGGTGGAAGGGAAACCCGTTCTGTTTTTGTTTTACCCGTACAAATGGAATCTATTATAATTTTTGGAGGTATTCACCCATGTCCGAAACTACCAACTCCCGCTCGTTAGTTATTACACGCACATTCAACGCTCCCCGTGAGCTCGTCTTCCAATGCTGGACGAAGCCCGAACATCTGATGCACTGGTGGGGACCGACAGGCATGCAGTTGGAAGTATCCACGTGTGATGTTCGCCCAGGCGGGATGTTCCACTTCAGCATGAAATCCCCTGATGGCTTTCAAATGTGGGGCAAATTCGTCTATAGCGAAGTTTCCCCTCCGGACAAGCTCGTATACACGAACTCGTTCTCCGATGCGGAGGCGAACACCATACGTGCTCCGTTCAGTCCAATTTTCCCGCTTGAGATTTTGAATATCGTAGCCTTCGAAGAGCAAGATGGCCAAACGATTGTCACGACTAGCGGTGGCCCTGTAAACCCAACCGAAGAAGAAGCTGCTTTCTACGCTTCCATGATCGAGAACATGGAACAAGGATTTGAAGGTACCTTCCGTCAACTCGACGAGTACTTGACGAAGCTTGCTTAAAGCCCTATGCACCGGCTCACCAGAGCCGGTGCTTTTCTTTTGACGTCACAAAACCGCCCTGTCCGACCGAATAGTATAAGTAGCCGTATATTTTTCGGCAGCATTCGACTGAACCCAAAGGAGACTACCTCATGCTTCGCCATAAAATGATGAAACCCGGTGCAGCGCTTTTGCTGACGGCTGCACTATTTGCTGGCGCTACCCCGGCGTCCGCGCTATATTCCCCTTCCGTGAACGCCGTAACCAAACAGGTAACCGCTCAGGGCAAATCCTTTAACGTAAGTGTTGTTACGGTCGATTTGACCGATCCGACACTAGAGCTCGCTCCTGCGCTGGCTGACGGAGGAGTTGGCCATGACGCTCCGTTGCAAGCGATCGCAGAGCGCGAAGGCGCCGTTGCCGCGATTAATGGTACATTTTTCAACGCTTATGAGTCTAACCCCTACATCCGCTACCCGAATGGAACGATGGTGCAAGCTGGTGAAGCTCTTCACACCGGTGAAAATCAAACCTTTATTCTGAATCGGGAGAAAGTGCCAGATATTCAGTTCGTGGACCTCGACATCGCCGTGCGCGTCAGTGAAGGGAACGGGACTTACACCATTAACCCTTGGGGGGTTAACAAGTATTACGGTGAGGACAGTGCCGATCAAGTGATCTGGTATACCCCGGACTTCGGCAGCTGGATCAGCTTCTCGAACGGGACCAAAGTCGTCATCGAGGATGGACTCATCACCCGTATCACGAACGATTCCGTGCAGGTTCCTGCCGGCGGTTACGTTCTGTTCGTCGGCAGCAGCGCCAACAACCGGCAGCACATCCTGCCGAATCTAGACATCGGCGATCGAGTTACGAAAGAGCTGTTGGCCAAGGGCGAAGGGGGCAGTTCTCTGAACGCCAAGTCGTGGCTGGCGGCGATCGGAGTCGGGCCGAAGCTGGTCAGTGGCGGCGCTGTCGATATCGACGTTAAGCGGGACGGCTTCTCCGACCCGAAGGTAACGCAATCCCTTGCTGCGCGAAGCTTCATCGGCATCGACGGGTCTGACCGTCTCGTGATGGGCACCGTGCCGAGTGCAACGCTTACCCAGCTCGCCGCCATCACCCTTCAGCTTGGGCTGAAGGAAGCCATGAATATGGACGGCGGATCCAGCTCTGGTCTGTATGCCAACGGCACCATGCTGACCTATCCCGGCCGCGAGCTGAGCAACGCGCTTGTCGTTCGGAAGCTGGACAAGCCGAAGGTGCAAATCGACATCAACGGGCAACCTGAGTATGATTATAGCGGCTTCATCGTCAAAGAGACGACCGTTGTTCCAATCCGTCCCTTCATCACCGCGATGAATGCTGGTTTTCAGTGGGATGCCGCGACCCGAACAGCCACGATTACGAGCGCAGGCGTTACAATGAAGTTGAAGGACGGGAGTTCCACGGCGACAGTGAACGGCAAATCTGTCTCCGTGCCTGTCCCGCTCCAGATCATGGAGCACAGCCGCATGTATGTCCCTCTCCGCCTCGTCGCGGAGTCGCTGAACAGCAAAGTGGACTGGAACAGCAGCTTGTACCGGACATCCGTTCGCCTGCCATAATGATCGATGATGGAAACACTAATAGACCTGAGGGCAAACTGCCTTCAGGTCTTTTCATTTCCCACGAAGTCACATTTTTGCTTGCTAATTCATTGAGTTTTCTATCCCATAACGCTTATAATAAAACGAGAAAAAGTTTAAAAGAAAAGGTGTCATTTCATGAGCATATTAAATGTAGAAAGATTAAGTCACGGCTTTGGAGACCGCGCCATCTTCAATGACGTCTCGTTCCGCCTACTCAAAGGGGAGCACATCGGACTCATCGGTGCTAACGGGGAAGGTAAATCTACCTTCATGAACATCATTACGGGCAAGCTGCAGCCGGATGATGGGAAGGTTGAATGGTCCAAGCGCATGCGCGTTGGCTACCTGGATCAACATGCTGTTCTGAACAAAGGCATGAGCATCCGTGATGTCCTGAAGGGAGCCTTTCAATATCTGTTCGACATGGAACAAGAGATGAATGACATGTACGGCCGGATGGGCGATGTGACGCCAGAAGAGCTTGAACAAATGTTGGAGGATGTCGGTACGATTCAGGACACGTTGACGAATCAAGACTTTTACATGATCGATGCCAAAATCGAAGAAACCGCTCGCGGGCTAGGGCTTACCGATATCGGCTTAGAGAAGGATGTTAACGATTTGAGCGGTGGTCAGCGGACGAAGGTGCTTCTGGCGAAGCTTTTGCTGGAGAAACCGGACATTCTGCTCCTCGATGAGCCTACCAACTATTTGGATGAGCAGCACATCGAATGGTTGAAGCGGTATTTGCAAGAGTATGAGAATGCCTTCATTCTAATCTCTCATGATATCCCGTTCCTGAACAGCGTTATCAACTTGATTTACCACATGGAAAATCAAGCTTTGAACCGCTATGTTGGTGATTACGATCACTTCCAACAAGTACACGAAATGAAGAAACAGCAGCTTGAGTCTGCTTATAAACGCCAACAACAAGAAATTTCCGAGTTGAAGGATTTCGTAGCCCGTAACAAAGCGAGCGTCGCAACACGGAACATGGCGATGTCCAGACAAAAGAAACTCGACAAGATGGACGTCATTGAGCTGGCGAAGGAGAAACCGAAGCCGCAGTTTAATTTCAAAGAGGGCCGCACATCAGGCAAGCTCATTTTTGAAACGACAGATCTTGTTATCGGCTACGATCAGCCGCTATCCAGACCGCTTAACCTGCGCATGGAACGCGGTCAGAAGATTGCGCTAGTCGGTGCCAATGGTATCGGGAAAACGACCTTGCTGCGGAGTATTCTGGGCGAAATCCAGCCTGTTTCCGGCTCGGTTCAAAAAGGCGATCACCAGCAAATTGGTTACTTCCAGCAGGAAATCAAAGATTCCAACAACAACACTTGTATCGAAGAAGTATGGAATGAGTTTCCATCGTTCACGCAATTTGAAGTGCGCGCAGCGCTAGCCAAATGCGGTCTCACCACGAAGCATATTGAGAGTAAAGTTGTCGTGCTCAGCGGCGGCGAGAAGGCCAAGGTCCGTCTCTGCAAGCTGATCAACCGCGAAACCAACCTGCTCGTGCTCGATGAGCCGACCAACCACTTGGACGTAGACGCTAAGGATGAGCTCAAACGTGCACTGCAAGCCTATAAGGGCAGCATCATTCTGATTTCCCACGAACCGGAATTCTACCGTGATGTTGTGACAGAAACTTGGAATTGCGAGTCTTGGACAACGAAAGTGTTCTAAGCATAGAAAGACGAAAAGGCCATCTTTGAGTAGATTTCTCTACTTGATGATGGCCTCTTTTTTGAAGTTTCTCTTCCGAACGCTCCGCTTCCAATGCCGCTGCCGAACCCGCCAAACTCGGCCTAGCAGCCATATTTGCATATAGCTCAGTTGAATGAGAACGTGGCGAAGGAAACCACCCCACCCAAGGATCAGTGCGATATGTACCGTATTATACCAACTCGAGAAGAACGAATGCCTCCGCCTAACCAACCAATTCCTCAGCATCCTCACCCTCTCTCCGTAACCGTTCATTGCTGCTCGCATTCATTGTAAAAGAGATCAGTCGCTTGATAATCAGTCCTCAGACGGAATTCCGTCTCCGCTCTCCGCTTGATTTTGCGCGTCTTCCTAGGGCGACTTAGTAGCTCCGGTTGCTTTCAATTGATACAAAGTGTATCATTAATCTAATCTTACTTATCGATCTTACTCCTTCATGCGACGAAAGCGAGGACGTCTATGCCTGTCATCCGCCATTTTTTCCAGAGCAAACTACTCCTTTGGCTGTTATTATTATGCTTAAGTGATGCCCTATTCACGGACATCGGCTTGCATTTGTCCTTTATCGAAGAGCTAAATCCTCTGATACGAAGTGTATATGAATGGCATGTAGCCGGTTATTACTTCCTTAAACTCATTCTTCCTGTGCTGCTCATGGCCTTCTACCCTTATATCCGAAAACGCATCTGGGTCAAACCCTGCCTATCCCTCACGGTAATTATCTATGGAGCTGTCAATGTTTATCACTTCGTCTGGTTATCGTACGGACTTACCTACCTGGCTACCAACTAGCAGCAATGCAAAGAACCTAGCAATAGCTTACTGCCAGGTTCTTTATTAATTCGTCTTATATCCTAGATGGTTGCGATTATTTGATCGATCTCCAGCTGCACCCGGACAATCCCTTCCTTACAGGCTTCCAGGTTGATTTCACACGCCATCTCCTTCTCGAGCACCAAGACAGCCGCTAACAAGGACTCCGCATATAAATTCGCGGCCACTCCTTTCAGCGTATGTACCATCCGCCTAGCAACGGCATCTTCTTGATGGATGAAAGAAGGAAGCAGCTTCTCTGTGAAAGTAGCATAGTCCTGTTTAAACTTCTCAATCATGTATTGAAAAATGTGGATTTTCTGATCAATATTCCGCAGTACGCGCTCCGTATCTATGCCCTTAATGTGCAATAACCACTGCAAATCTTGCCACTTCTCCAGCATATCAGACAGCTGTTGCTCATTCACGGGTTTAACCAAGATGCCATTAAGTCCTAACTTCAGCATCTGCATCGGGTCCTTCACGAATCCGTTTGCAGTAAGCGCGATGATTGGAATTCGCTGCATGGGCCTCAGCTGTCTCAGCTTTTGCGTTGCCTCGTAGCCATCCATCTCCGGCATATGAATATCCATTAGAATAAGCTTCCAGTCATGCTGCCCTACACGTTCCAGAACCTCATAGCCATTCTGCGCAATAACGGCTTCGTAACCCAATTGCTGTAGAAGCTGCGTGATCACCAGTTGATTGATTTCGTTGTCCTCAGCTACCAGAATGTGTCCCTTGGACTGCAAGGGGGTTCCCTCTGCCATAGACAGCTCCTTGCTGCAATTAGAGCTGTTGGGATAAGGCTTCTGCCCACTCAGGACCTGCAAAACCTTGCGCAGCGACAACCTGCTAACCGGTTTTACCAGAACAGCGTCAGCTTTCAACGCTTCAGGGAGCTCGCTCATTTCTTCTCTGCCTTCCAGCGTCGTAAGCGCGATGACATGAGTTCGGGAGCGGTCTACCGCATTCAACACACGCTGCCAGATTGCCTGATGCTGCATGGGATCCATTTGCATATCCATGAGTATATAGCGGAAAGCCGATTTGCCTGGTCCTCCCTCATCTTGCTCTAGCGCAGCTAATAAGTCAGATACCGTCAGGACCGTCTTCGCTTCGAGCTGGAAGGAGTCCAACAAACCGGATACGTGCTGCGCAGCTATGGGATGATCCTCAGCAACTAGGACACGCTTGTTTTCTTGAAGCAGAAGACGCTGTCTGAAATGAAGGTACATTTCGTCTTCCGTCTGCTTATTTCGTCCGAACAACAGACTAAAGTAAAAGCGGCTGCCTGCTCCCAGCGTCGTCTCAACCCTCAACATGCCTCCCATGGACTGTACCAAATGCTGGCAGATCACGAGCCCCAGCCCTGTGCCTCCGTATCTTCGGCTAGTGGATGTATCCGCTTGCGAGAAGGGCAGGAATAACTGTGACAGCTGTTCCTTAGAGATGCCTATCCCCGTATCCTCCACAGCAAAAGATAGGATGACGCCTTCCTCCGCATATTCTTCAAGCTGCACTTGAAGCCGGATGTGACCCTCTTCCGTAAATTTGATGGCATTATTCGATAAATTAATAAGTACTTGTTCTAATCGAAAAGAGTCCCCGCTGACGATATCAGGCAAATCCTCTGACGTATCCAGCAAAATCTCAATTCGTTTGTTGCCGAGTGATACACTCGCCAGATCGGCGACCCTTTGGAGCGACTCTTCCAAGGAGAAGTCTACTTTTTCCAAAATTAATTTGCCTGCCTCAATCTTCGAGAAGTCCAATATATCGTTAATCGTCGCCAGCAGGACACTCGAGGAGGCATCCATTTTGCTCAAATAATCCTTCTGCAGCGGTGTTAGTTCGGTTCGCTGCAGCAGCAGGGACAGCCCCAAAATGCCATTAAGCGGTGTACGAATCTCGTGACTCATCCTCGCCAGGAATTGACTTTTAGCTCGGTTGGACTCATCAGCCTCTTCGCGCTTCTTAAGATCTGTCATATCGTGGACCGTTCCGGTAACCCCTATGATTTCCGTTCTTTTCTCATTGAAAAGCGGTGATAACGTGACATTATAGGCATGCTCAGCGCCATCCGGCAGCAAAAAATTAATAGCGAATTGCTGCGTCTTGCCGTTAATGATCGCTTGTGTGAAGGACCGCTCCCACTTCGGAGGGTTATCCATCTGAATGACATCAGTCAATTGCTTGCCTTTTACCTGATCAGGCGTAAGCTGGTAAGTTTGATACATTTTATAATTGGCAGAGGCAACGCTTCCATCCAGTCGAAATCTGAAAATGAAATCCTCTGAATTCTCCACTAAGGTCCGGAACTGCTCGTCTCTCACCCTTGCTTTCAACTGGGTAGCACGATGTTCCGACACATCCACCGCTGATCCGATTACTTCGCTAACCACACCAAACTTAAAGATAGGCTGTAAGGAAACGAGGATCTTAAATCCTTGGCAGTCATATTCATATGTGACTCGTTCCCCCTTCCATGCCTGCTCATAATATTGCTGTAGAAAGTCCATAAACTTAGTACCTAATATATTAACTTCATGCGTCTTTTTCCCAATAAACTGACTGGGTCTAAGACCAAGCTGATAAAGTAATTGACCTTCAATCAATATGTACACAAAATGGTCCCTATACTTATGAAATTTAAACGTATAACCCGGCTGTAAGCGCAGCATATCAATGAGTTCCTGTTCCACCTGCCGAATCTGCAGCTTATACTCCCGATTGCGAATCAGATAACCAAGAAAGCATGCCACAACCACCACACACACCATTTGGTAGGTGAGGTATGTGCCTATCAGTTGAAGCGGTGTGCGGTACACAGCCCAGATCATTCCATAGTAGAACACATATAAGAATGTTCCCCCGAATAACCATTTGGACCAGTAGGTACGCATCTTCGAAATCGTAAAGTTGGTTCCTAGAACGGCTGCCAATCCAATAAATAGCAGCGGCAACTGGATCGAGTCGTCTATCGTGAAGCGCCATATCGATAGGATACAAAAGGTGATGAGGATGGAAGGGTATCCTCCCAAAAAAGCGGCTAGCAGAAAACCTACGCCTCGGAAATTAAGACCTATCTGGCCGTCAACCGTCACGCCAAAACTTACGAGAATGATAACTAGGATGCCATGGGTGAGACCCACAAAAACTTTGTAGTACCACGTGGGTTTCTGATCCAATTTCGTCATAATGAAGAATTGCTCAACGAATAAAACAAACACAGTAATAATTGCAAAATTGGTAATCAACTCACTCAGCAGAACATTCACCAGCCTATACTTAAATAACGATTCTGTTTGGTTTGTTTCGTGTATCCGCGTTCAGCATGTGCTCAATGCTCTCCGCTAGAACCGGCTTGCTGAAATAGTAGCCCTGCACGAAACGACAGCCGCAGTCCCTTAGCACTTGAAGCTCTTCTTCGGTCTCCAGTCCCTCGGCCACTACGAGCAGATTTAAGTTTTTGGCCATCGTAATTACGGTATTCACGATAGCAGCATTCACTTCGCGATGTTTCAAACCCTTAATAAAGGACTGATCTATCTTCAACTTATCAATGGGAAAATCCTTTAAATAGCCAAGCGAGCTATATCCAGTGCCAAAATCATCCATCGCGACGCGCACGCCAAGCTTCTTCAGCTGACTGAGTGCATCTGCGGCCAGATTGACATCCATACTCATGCTTTCCGTAATTTCAAGCTCCAAGTATTTGGGCTGTAAGCCTGTTTCCTCTAAAATTTTCTGGATCATCGCGCTAAGCCCGCTATCATTGAACTGGCGTCTGGACAGATTAACAGCCATAAATAAATGGGGAAGTCCTGCTTCCTGCCATTTCACACTTTGTGTGCAAGCCTCTCTAAGCACCCATTCTCCGATCTCATGAATCAGACCACTTTCTTCTGCTACGGGGATAAAATCGCAAGGCGGCACTTGCCCCAAAGACACACTGTGCCAACGAATTAAGCTCTCTAGACCGACAATCCGGTTCGTATACACGTCAACAACAGGCTGATAGACGAGATGAAATTCCTCATTCGTAATCGCTTTGCGCAAATGAAATTCTATATCCATCCGTCTTTGGAACAGATCGTTCTTCGACTGCAGCGAGCCAGAAAGCGTAGCTTCCACGATTCCTACGGATTTGACAGGAAATTCGTACACGCTTTGAATGCCGTTTCGTATCGCCATTTTACAGCGTTCCAGAAAATAGGTCGTCATCATTTCGTGGGACATTTGCCCTGCAAGCATTTCTATATGAAAATAATCCGCAGCGCCCATCCTCATAGCCTGAATGGTCTGCATGGCACCTTCGGATGTATGCGTACTAAGCACTACAATAGGAACTGGACGATGATTCATAATGAGTTGAAGCGCCATAATTCCTGCCATGTTTGCCATCGCCAAATCGATGACCACCAAATCCGGTCTCCCAGCAAGCATACAATCCAATGCGGCATTGCCGTGCTTCGCCGTACCTGTCATGATGAATTGTTCATCTCTCTGAAAGATGGGCAGCAACCTTTCTCTCACATCATTTGAATCACTTATAATCAGGACTCCATACCTATTCAAAAGACCCACTTCATTTACACCCCCCACAAGCAATTTCCATAAAAAACCGTATTATCTCCTATTGTACTTTCCACTTATTAGGTAACTTACCTAAATGGTACGTTTTCTCACCCCTTTTCGCTAACAATTTGCTAACAATTTCCCGATAAAAAGTGTATGAGAGCGATTTACTCTTAAATTTCGACACCTTATAATAGGTTGAGTAGGTAAATTGTTAGGACTTATGATCCCTCTGTTCATCCATGAAAGGCATTACAAATAAACTTAGTTTGGGGGAGTTTATAATTGGACAGGGTGCTTTTAATTGAGGACGATGATATTATCGGCGAAATGGTCTGTATGTATCTGACCGAAGAGGACTTCTTAGTTCTTAGAGCCCATAATGGTCAGGAAGGCCTTGCCGCACTTCGCGAATTCGAACCGGATCTTATTCTCTTGGACCTCATGCTTCCAGACTTTGAAGGCACTGACTTATGCAACTCCTTGCGGGGCTTAACGCCCGTTCCCATTATTATCATCTCTTCTAATTCCAAAGTCAGCGAAAAAGTTGAAGCGTTTACAGTAGGAGCTGATGATTACTTATGCAAGCCATTTAGCATGCATGAGATGAAGGCTCGCATACAAGCGCTTCTACGTCGATTCAAACAAGCCCCTCCACCCGAAGATCAGCTTGTCCAGCAAGCTGTTCCCGTAACGCCTGTTGATTTAAACATTAATCTGGATAAAAGAACGCTCTATGTGCGAGGCGAAGCCATCGACATGACATTCTCCGAATTCGAACTCATTCGGCTGCTGTACGAGCACCCTGAACGCGTGTACCGCCGGGAGGATCTGATTAACGCTTTGCGTGGCTTCGACTCCTATGTCAATGATCGTGCTATCGATGTACATATTACAAATTTACGAAGGAAAATTGAAGTCAACCCCAAAGAACCCAAATATATAAAAACGGTCTGGGGTGTAGGCTATAAATTTGTTTTATAAACGAAGAGGCTGTCTCCATGGTCAGAAATGACCTGAGGGATGGCCTCTTTTTTGATCTCATCCAAGTCTCAGAGGGCCCAATTTGTCGGATAACCATGCAATCTGTTGAAATTTGATATCCAAGAAAGTTTTTCCATATTTTTAACATAAATTGGTTGACATAGAAAACATTAATCATTTATTATTGGACTTCTGAGGCCTTTATTTATAAGAAAAAATCATATATACATCCAATGGCAAGTAACTAAACAGGGATTCACAGTTCGATAACCATTACTAAAGGGACAAACAGGTGAACTCTTATGAATAGTGATAAATTAATTTTGAATTTAGGCAGTCACAGTGCCAAGGTATTCAAGAAATCAGATATTGGCATCGAACAAGTGGATGTTCTTACATGGGAGATTTTGGAGAGCGAAGTCAACCTTCCATCCATTGAAGATCAGCTTAAGTCTTTGCTGTCCACACAAGGCTCCTACCTAGAAGGTGCGCCTCCTAGTAACGTTGAGGCATTCGGAACGGAAGCTATGCGGCAGTCGCCGCGCCTCTCTGGACAGATGGAGGAGATCTGCCGAAATCTGCGGATCGCTTATCGGACGATCAGTCAGAAAGAAGAAGCGGAACTGCTGCGAAGAGCGATTAGCGATTCGGATATCCCTAGCTATCTTGACGTCATCAATGTCGGAGGCAGCCGCATTCAGATTATTACCAAGGAGTGCGAAGCTCCTTATCTCATTCCTTTCGGCATTTCGGATTTGAATCAGGAATTCCAGTTACTTGGAGAGCCACATCAAAGGCAGATTACTACATGTATCAAATGGCTCTCCTCCCGCTTACCCGCATCACTGGGCCAGTTCGCTTACACGGGCGGTGAGAAGTCCTATCTGCGCCATTTCCAGATCGAGCTTGAACAGGATCTCTACTGCTCAAGAAGCGACTTTACCAAACTCGCACGCCAATTGGCGCTTCTAGATCTTTCGGCTTTAGAAAACAACTCCCCCTTCGATCCGAAATGGATGCGCGGTGCCATCGCCTCGAATTGTGTTGTCCTTGCCGGGCTAATCAAATCGGGCTCCAGCAAATTTATGCCTTCCGACCTGAATATCACCCACGGCTTTATGAATCAATTATAATCGTGCAGCATATCATCAAAAGGGTGCCCTAAGGCACCCTTTTGACCAAATCTTAGTGAAAATTTGATGTTATTAAAATCTACCGAATCATCGCGTATTATATAATACAGTGAGCATTAGTTAATTATAATTACATCTACTGATTGGTGGGTCCTCACATATGGCACAAACGATGAAAGCAGCGCTGATCAAGACATACAGCGGGGTTTCGGGCATTGAATTCGGTGAAACGTTAATTCCCCAGATAGACAGTAACGAAGTGCTCATCAAGGTGCATGCAGCCTCTATTAACCCCGCGGACATATTATTTCTTTCCGGGAATTATGGCATTAAACGCGCATTGCCGTCGGTTGGCGGAATGGAAGGATGCGGAACGGTCATTGCAACGGGCAATAGCCTCGTAGCCCGTATGTTGAAGGGCAAACGCGTAGCTTTCGTATCCGAGGTTTACGGCTCCTGGTCGGAATACACGAAAGCAAGCGCGATGACCTGCATGGTTCTGCCCGACCACGTATCGGACGAGCAAGGCGCTGTCTTTTTCGTCAATCCGGCAAGCGCCATGGCGATGGTGAAGATTGCCAAACAGCACAAGTCTAAAGCGATCGTACAAACGGCCGGAGCCAGCGCACTCGGCAGAATCCTGGTGAAGCTCGGCAAAGAGAACGGCCTAGCCGTCATAAGTGTCGTCCGCAAAGATGAGCATGCGCAGCTCCTTAGAGAGATAGGCGGACAGCATATCGTGAACAGCAGCTCTCCAGCCTTCGAAGACGAGCTCAAACGTAAGACTCATGACCTTGGAGCTACCGTATGCTTCGATGCCATAGGCGGGGACCTGACAGGTACCGTACTCTCGGCGCTGCCGGACGGCTCCACACTGTTTCAATATGGCCTTCTGGGAGGAAGCACAACAACGATCAACGCAGATGATCTTGTTTTCCGCCGGAAGCGGATCACGGGCTTCTGGGCGTCCGACTGGGTGAAGACCCAATCCATTTTTGAGCTGCTTTCACTGCAAGGCTCAATGAAAAAGTCGGTCGGATCGCAGATCCAGACCGAGATTAGCCAAACATTCTCGCTCTGTCAGACGGTGGATGCCATCCAGCAGTACGCGGCCAACATGACCTCAGGCAAAGTACTGCTGCTGCCTGTATAGCTGAACGAAGAAAAGACTGTCCTCAAAGTAGTGCAAACTACTTGAAGGACAGTCTTTTTCTTTGAGTGAGGTGCCACAGGCCTATTCGCATAGCCTAGAGGAACTACAGAGGCTGCCAAGCCAAGTTGGAGGAACTGTGATCCGCTATTTCTGCGAATAGCGGGGGTTAGGCGTATGGAGGGGAACTACAGGCCGTTATTACTTCACATTGGGCTGGGTTTCAGCCAAATGTGAAGTAATAACGTACCCTAGTTCCCATTCGCGACCAACTTGATCTAGATCGTCTCGTCACCAGACGCCCTCTCCGCTAGAACTCCGTAATAATCGTGAGAATCACAGGCCGCCGGCCGGTTTTTTCATAAAAGAAACGCCCAAGCACTTCTTTGACATTTATTTTCAGCACATTCCATTGGTTCAACTGCTCCTGCGCCGATTGCAGTCTGTTCACCGTATCCGCGGCCAGAATGCTCGCTCGATCTATGAGATCCTCGGACTCACGCACATAGACGAATCCTCGCGAGATAATATCGGGTCCTGATAGAATTTTACCATCCGTTTTGCTGAGAAGGAGAAACACGATAAGGATCCCATCCTCCGAAAGTTGCTTCCGATCACGCAAAACGACATTCCCCACATCGCCCAAACCGTCTACTAGTGTATTACCCGCAGTGACTTTGCGGCTTTGCGTCGCTACTTCTTCTTTGATATCTACCACATCGCCATTGTTTAAAATGAAAATGTTAGCAGGGTCGACGCCAACTGACTCCGCCAGTATGCGGTGCTGATGAAGCATCCGATATTCGCCATGAATCGGAATGAAATACTTCGGTTTCATGAGTGTCAGCATTAATTTGAGCTCTTCCTGACTGCCATGGCCAGAAACATGCATGCCGGTCACTGAGCTTGAGCCATAGATGACCTCCGCTCCAAGACTAAATAAATGGTCTACGGTTTTGGAGACATTGCGCTCATTTCCCGGTATCGGCGATGCGGACAAGATGACCGTGTCGCCCCGATGGATCTCTACATTCCTGTAGTTCGAGCGAGATAGCCGGGATAAGGCGGCCATGGGCTCTCCCTGGCTGCCGGTGCAGAGAATGGCAACCCGATCGGAAGCCAGGCTGCCGATCTCTCCCGCTTCCACCAACATCCCATCCGGAACCGTCAAATAGCCAAGCTCGGAGGCGATTTTCACGACGTTGACCATACTGCGGCCCAGCAAGGCTAATCTACGGTTCGTCGCATGCGCGGCATCAATCACCTGCTGAAGCCTGTGGACATTGGAAGCGAAGGTGGCGATGAACACTTTTTGCTTCGCTTTATGAAAAGCATCCTCGATATGCTTCCCGACATGGCTTTCGGAAGGCGTATAACCCGGACGCTCCGCATTCGTGCTCTCGGATAAAAGAAGCATGACTCCCTTCGAGCCTATGTCCGCCATTTTATGAATATCCGGATACTGATTATTGACCGGTGTAAGGTCGAATTTGAAATCTCCCGTATGGACAACCGCTCCCTCGGGCGTATGAAAAACAACCCCAAGACAATCAGGGATGCTGTGATTCGTTTTGAAAAAAGTGGACGTGATGCTGCCTAGCTCAATCGTAGAATCGGAGGTGATCTCGATAAGCTTGGTATTGGCTAGCAAGCCAGCCTCTCTCAGCTTTACTTCGATGAGCCCAAGCGTTAAGCGCGTTGCATAGATGGGTACATTGATTTGTTTGCGTATGTAGGGAATACCCCCGATATGATCCTCGTGCCCATGCGTAATTACCAGAGCACGGACCCTATCGCTATTTTCAAGCAAGTAGGTGATATCAGGCACGATGAGATCCACGCCCAGCAAAGTTTCATCCGGGAATTTAGAGCCGCAGTCGATCACGATAATGTCATTCGCATATTCGACGACATACATGTTTTTGCCTATTTCATTAATACCGCCTAAGGAGAAGACTGATAATTGCTGATCCAGCTTGGTCACCTTACTTACCCCCTGTGTCACTTTCATTTGCGTTAATTTTCCACAAGTGTTGTAAGGCTATGCAAGATGGTGTTATTCCTGCCAAGCAAAACGGTATCCAATGCCCGGCTCCGTCAAAATATAGCGGGGTCTAGTCGAATCCTCTTCGATTTTCTTCCGCAAATGGCCGACATATACCCTCAGATATTGACTGTCGGACTCATACTGTGAACCGCCCCATACTTGCTTGAGCAATTGACGATGCGTCATTACCCGGCCGGCATTGAGGGCAAGCACTTTTAGCAAATCATACTCGGTTGGCGTCAGCTTGAGTTTCTCCCCTTGGAGCTCAACTAGCCGTTGGGATAAATCAATAACCAAATCCCCTAGTTTCAGCACCGGTTCATCTTGCGTCTTGGCGATATGGCGTAATGCGACCCGCATACGGGCCATGAATTCTCCCATGCCGAACGGCTTCGTCACATAATCGTCAGCTCCCCGGTCTAAGGCAGCCACCTTATCCTGCTCCTGATCTTGGGCCGTTAGAATAATGATCGGCACCTGCGACCACTCACGAATATGGTTTAGGACTTCCATCCCTGTCATATCAGGTAATCCGAGATCCAGCACGATAAGATCTGGCCGAACCATCGTGGCCTGTAATAAGCCCTCCTGCCCCGTAGCGGCCTCCGTCACATCGAAGCCATGCGCATTTAACGTTACTCGCAACAGCTTGCGAATTTGCGCTTCATCATCAATAATTAAAATTTTCGCCCCAGTTGCTGTCATGCTCATCCCCCTGTTTCTCAGCGAATTGTAAAGGCAAACTAATATGAATAGCCGTTCCTTTGGGTTCATTTCTTTGTGCTATGATTTGCCCGCCATGGGCTTCCACGATGCTTTTACAGATCGCAAGCCCGAGTCCAGTACCGGGAATATGTTTGGTTAATTGTCCTCTATAAAACTTTTCAAATATACGATCCAAGTCGCCTGCCGCAATGCCTGCGCCCTCATCCTTAATCGTCAATTCAAGCATTTGTTGGCGCTGAGCCGCTTCGATCACGATTTCGCTGCCTTCCGGCGAATACTTGATGGCATTGCTGATCACATTAATGAGTACTTGTTCAATCAGCACATCATCCAGCGGGACAGAGGGAAGATCAGGCGCAAGTCGAATGCTCACCTTTCTATGCTGCAAAGCGTCTTTCAGCTGAGAAATCGCAACGCCGACGATATCTTCGATCCCGCTCCACTGCTTATTTAACCGCAGCATACCGCTCTCAATCCGAACCATACCGAGCAAGTTGCCTACCAGCCTATTCATCCGTGTTGACCCCTCGCGAATAGTTAGCAGCAGCTCACGTCGGTCTTCTGGGCTGAATACAGCTTCGCTCTCTAGCAGTCCTGTCACAGAGCCTATGATCGTAGCTAACGGTGTTCGCAGCTCATGAGACAGGGAATCCAGCAGCGCAGTCCGCAGCTTCTCAGACTCGGCTGTCAGCTGCGCTACTTTCGCTTCATTAGCCAGCTTGACGCGAGAAATCGCTACAGCAACCAAATCCGAGAGCGCTTCGATGATACGAATAAGCTCCGGCATCTCTGTTAACGGCCGGTCGCCGACATAAACGGCTAATACACCGTGTACTTGACGATCTGTCTCGAAGGGGACGTAAAGTGTGGATGACTCCCTCAACGAATGTGTGCCACGCCCCGCGCTCGCATGATGATTGTAAACCCAAGCCGCGATAGACAAGTGGGATTCATCCGTCGCCCACTCGATCCCGTCCTTGGAATAGGCTTCTACTTGCTGTTCCCCCATGGGGTTCCGCAATAGAATAGCCGCTTTTGCGCTCAACGCTTCGGAGACATGCAGCACGATTTGATTGAGAAGTACCTCTAAATCCGAAATGGCCGTAATCTTACGGCTTAGTACGTACAGCGCGGCCGTACTAGCTTCTTTCTGCTGTGCTTGATGGATCTGATTGCGAAGCTTCGAAGCCAAGCTTGCCGTAAGGGCGGCAACCGATATAAAGACGAGAAATGAGATCAAATAGCGCAAATCCGCAACTGTGAGACTAAACACAGGAGGGACAAATAAGAAGTCTAAGGATAAGACGCCCATTGCCGCAGCAAAAAAGGAAGGCCCCTTCCCCCAGCGCACAGCACTAAAAAGAACAGGAAGCAGATAGAAAAGAGAAACATTCACTAAGCCTAAGAAGTCACCAAAAGCTTTTAAAAATAAGGTCACCACTGCAATAAAAAGAGCTGTAATCACGTATGACTTCCAGCTGATCCAACCATTTGTTTTGTTCATCATGCTCTCATTTTACCTTATTTCCTGCGGATTGCCACATATCGTAATCGGCTACAATTAACACATCCATCTGGGAGGTAAGCGGCAGCAGTTTCTTGACTGTGGCATCTTTCCACACAATAATTTGCGTGGCCCCCGCCAAGCTTGCTTGAGATGCAAACATGGCTGGAATGGCTTTACGACTCATCACTTCTTGATACACAAACTCGCCACCAAGTCTAACCGTAAGTCTCTCTAAAGTTTCTAGCTTAGACTTCCATTGCTCTCCGTTCCCCACGGCTATAAAGCTTATATACCAAGCCGCTTTAAGCCTATGCGCGATTCGAAATCCCCGGCGAATTAAGCGGTCAGCTTGTGATATTTCCGTGATACAGACATAAATCACTTCTTTTCTCCGCCATGGACCGCGAAGGGAGTTCTTGCGCTCCATAGACTCCAATCGCTCATCTACATCATCAGCAATTTCACGTAAGGCTAACTCCCGGAGAGCGATCAGATTGCCAGTTTTAAAAAAGTTATTCAACGCTTGATCCACCTTGATCATCGCATAAATCCTGCCTTCTCTCATGCGAAGCTGTAAGGCTTCAGGAGCCACATCAATTAACTGCACTTCATCGGCTGCCCGAAGAATACTGTCCGGGACCGTTTCACGAACCCGAATGCCAGTAATTTGCTCAACGGCGTCATTTAAGCTCTCCAAATGCTGAACATTTACCGTTGCAATGACGGATATGCCTGCTTCCAAGATATCCAGCACATCTTCGTACCTTTTCTTATATTTACTGCCAGGTACATTCGAATGGGCTAATTCATCCACTAAAATGACTTCTGGCCGCGCTTTAATAATAGCCTCCGTATCCATCTCCTCAAGCTTCACACCTTGATAGGCAATTTCTGCCCGCGGCATAATGGTCAGTTCTCCAATCTGTTCGATTGTCCCCTTTCTTCCATGCGTTTCGAGCAATCCGATCTTCACATCAATGCCCTTTTTGAGCAAATCATTGCCTTCCCGCAGCATGGTATATGTTTTACCTACGCCTGGTGCGGCTCCAATATAGACCTTGAACCTCCCTCGTTTGATTTTTTCGATTTTGGCCTGGACCTCTTGATTGCTAAGACGCTTATATTTGTACGGCTCCTTCGACACCTGCATGTGGGTAGGAAGAATGCGCTCCCCATCCCGAGAGGCACGATCAGCAACCAGGAACACATCGATATTCTTGACTCTTTTCAAAATGCCATTGATCACAGACCCTTGCCAAAAAGTTTGCCACTTGCTTTGTTTGGAATGTCCTAAAACAATACGAGTTACTTTATGATGAATGGCATAACTAACTAAAGCCTTAGGAATACAACGGCGCATTCGCAGCGGCAGCTCTTCAAATTTGCCACCTACTTTTTCGACAAGCTTCATGATCGACCTTCGAAAAGCGGCCGCTTCCTTCGAGAGCGTTTTATTGAACTTGCGCAAGGTCACAACATGAAGATCACCATTCAACCGCTTCGCGATCTGCTGCCCTCTCCGCACATATATGGAACCATTCCAATGATATTGGGCAGTTACCAGAATGCGCTCCGTCGCCCCTGACGGCCCTAGAATACCCATCTGCTCACGATGCGCTTCCAGGGAGTCATTCACGTCCTCTGCAACAAGACGCAAGGCCAGCTCTCTTAGTACGCCTAAGTTGCCTCGCTTGAAAAGAGCAGAATCTTTATTCCCCTTGAGATGACCTTCTTCCAGTCGATTAAGAATCATTTCGGGCGTTGCATCAATTAATCGAACCTCATCAGCCAGCTCCAGCGTATCTGAGGGCACACAATGCCCCACTTCAATACCCGTCAACTTATGTGCAACTTCCATCGTGGCAGCCAGCTCATACACGTTCACAGTAGTGATCACACTAATATTGTTAGCAAGCAGAAACTTGATATCATCTAAGCGCTTAGGGAAACGGGCATCTGGTCGATTAAGATGGGCCAAGCCGTCTACGAGGACAACCTCCGGATTTCTCTCCATTAATGCATCTAGATTTAAATCTTTTTGCTCAACGCCGTCTTTCATCCAATGAATGCTTGGCACTCTTTCCAAATCTCCTAATTGTTCCACGGTTTCTGGCCTTTGCAGGGTAGATACCGCGCAGATGACCACATCAATCCCCTGCTGCCTCAGATTATGCCCTTCCCGCAGCATATGGTACGTCTTTCCTGAGCCGCTTACCGCACCAATATAAATTTTCAGGCTCCCGCGATGCAGTTTGGAGATGGATAATAGGATCTCTTCCGGTGTTTTCCTTTTGAAACCATCCAATTCAGCATCCTCTCCTTTCTCCTCAAAATGACGCAGAAACCACTCTCGACCTATCGAGAGTGGTTGTCAGCAGCTTACAATTTCACTTGTTTTAGCAGCTCTATATTCAGTTCAGTCACATTCACCCTTGGCTCACCGAGAAAACCGAGCTGTCTGGTTTTTGTAAACTGATCAACAAGACCGTTAAGCACGTTCTCTGCTATTCCTGTTTCTTTACTGATTCTAGGTACTTGGGCTTTGGCCCCTTCTGGTGACAAATCCGGATCAAAGCCGGAGCCAGACATCGTTACTAAATCAGCAGGAATATCGGTTAGACTAGGATTTTCTTTCTTCAAAGCATCAATCTTTTCGGCCAATGAAGCTGCATAATCACTTGAAGCTACCGCCGTATTGGAGCCTGAGGAAGCTGTCGGATCATACTTGGCTGTAGATACCCTTGGATGAAACAGCTTAGGTGACTCGAAGCCTTGAGCCAGTAATTCCGAGCCAATGACCGTTCCGCCGGATTCGATCAGACTTCCATCCGCTTGTTTGGGGAATAAAACTTGAGCTACACCTGTCGTAACAAGCGGATAGATGAGCCCGCAAACGATCATGAACAATATAGATACACGAATTGCTACAAAAACCGATTTCATGACGCTATCTCCTCGTTTCTCTTTCTCTTTAAACGATATTCAGTCCGTGAAGTACCATATCAATGATTTTAATCCCAATGAATGGTACGACGACACCGCCAATACCATACAGCAGCACATTGCGGGACAATAATCGATCCGCTGACATCGCGCGATATTTAACGCCCTTCATCGCTATTGGAATCAGCAGCGGAATGATAATGGCATTAAAGATTAAAGCAGATAGAATAGCCGATTCCGGCGATGCCAGATTCATAATATTCAAGGCCTGCAGCTGTGGCATAGCTAAGATGAACATCGCAGGAATGATCGCGAAATACTTAGCGATATCGTTGGCGATGGAGAACGTCGTTAAAGCTCCACGAGTGATCAGCAGCTGTTTCCCGATGGAGATAACGGAAAGCAGTTTCGTTGGATCCGAGTCCAGATCGATCATGTTGGCGGCTTCCTTCGCAGCCATCGTACCTGAATTCATCGCCAAACCTACGTCCGCTTGTGCCAGTGCAGGAGCATCATTCGTTCCGTCGCCTGTCATCGCAACAAGCTTGCCTTCTTGCTGTTCCTTTTTAATCGCAGCTATTTTATCTTCCGGTTTCGCCTCTGCAATAAACTCGTCTACACCCGCTTCAAGGGCGATCGTTGCAGCTGTCAGGGGATTATCCCCTGTACACATCACGGTTTTGATACCCATTGCACGCAGTTCAGCAAAGCGCTCCTTCAAGCCAGGTTTTACAGTATCTTTGAGGTAAATAACACCATATATCCGCTCATTAATCGCTACAGCAAGCGGAGTGCCTCCGGCCTTAGCAATTCGGTTCGTAATTGTCTCTAAATCATTAGGAATTTTGCCGCCTAAAGCTGTTACATATTTTTTGATCGCGTCAACCGCGCCTTTACGAACTTTGGAGCCTCCGACGAGATTAAGCCCCGACATACGCGTCTCAGCTGTGAACTCGACAACTTCCGCACCTTCGTATGCACTCGTTTGCCACGATTCGCCAAGTTTATTGGCCAGCTCAACGATAGAGCGTCCTTCTGGTGTTTCATCTTTGACAGAAGCTTGCAGGGAAGCAAACGTGACGTCTTTGGCCGTTACACCACTTACAGGAACGAATTCGGACGCCATCCGATTCCCGAATGTAATGGTCCCTGTTTTATCCAAAATCATCGTATCGATGTCGCCAGCGGCTTCAACCGCTTTACCGGACATTGCCAGAACATTAAACTGTGTTACACGGTCCATACCGGCAATACCGATCGCGGATAAGAGACCGCCGATTGTTGTCGGAATCAGACAAACCAGCAGAGCGATCAGCGTGGAAATCTCTAATTTAACATTCAAATACTGTGCCATAGGCACCATCGTCATAATGACGATCAAGAAGATTAGCGTCAGTACGGCAAGCAGAGTCGTTAAAGCAATTTCATTCGGCGTTTTTTGCCGTTTCGCGCCTTCAACGAGTGCAATCATACGGTCTAAGAAAGATTCGCCTGGATCGGTCGTCACTTTGACAACAATATAGTCAGACGCTACCCGAGTACCGCCAGTTACCGAGGAGAAGTCGCCACCTGCTTCCTTAATCACAGGAGCAGATTCACCTGTAATCGCTGATTCGTCAATGGAGGCTAAGCCTTCAATGATTTCCCCATCGGAAGGGATGATCTCACCGATTTCAATGCGAACGACGTCCCCCTTACGGAGTGTCGTAGAGGACACTTCCTTATAAGAGCCGTCCTTTTGAACCAGACGAGCCTTCGTATCGGACTTCGTTTTCCGCAAAGAATCAGCCTGAGCCTTACCTCGCCCTTCCGCCAGTGCTTCCGCAAAGTTAGCGAAAAGCAGTGTGAAGAGCAGAATGAGAAAGACCGCGATATTATAAGCCCTGCCTACTTCTGTCGAGCCAAATAGATCAGGAGCAAGCGATAGCAGCAAGGTTATGACGGTTCCTACCTCAACCACGAACATAACCGGATTTTTAATCATTACCGCTGGATTCAGTTTCTTGAATGAATCCACGATAGCTTGATTGACAATTTCTTTTGATAATGTTTTTTTACGTTCCACAGCCATGTAAATCCTCCCTCTCTATTACGTCTATCCTTAACGCGCTGCCAAATGTTCAGCAATCGGCCCCAATGCCAGCGCCGGGAAGAACGTTAGAGCACCGATAACTAATATAATCATGATCAAAATCCCCATAAATAAAGGCGTGTTGGTCCGAAGTGTGCCTGTTGTAACAGGTACCACACGTTTGGTTGCCAGTGAACCTGCGATAGCGATCATGGCGATGATCGAGATGTATCGGCCTACTAACATAACCAAACCAATACTCATCGCATAAAAGTTCGTTCCAGCGCTCAATCCGCCAAAAGCAGATCCGTTATTAGCAGCACCTGAGGTGAACGCGTAGAGGACTTCCGATAGGCCATGCATGCCTTGATTCGCTATGGAAGTGACCGATTCAGGGCGAATGAGCGCCCAAGCTGTCGGTACTAGAATAATGAGCGGATGCGTCAGAATCGCGATCGCAGCCAGCTTCACTTCTTTGCCTTCAATCTTTTTGCCCATAAATTCTGGCGTACGTCCAACCATCAGTCCACAAATGAATACGGACAAGATGAGATAAAGCAACCCGTTTAATAAGCCGACCCCTTTGCCTCCAAAAACGTTATTTAACATCATTTCAGCTAAAGGAACAATGCTTCCTAGCGGTGTAAGCGATTCATGCATCGAGTTTACACTGCCTGTTGTAGCAGCTGTAGTAACGGTTGTGAAAAGTGCCGTTTCGGATAGTCCGAAGCGAACTTCCTTACCTTCCATATTGCCATGTACACCAAGCGCATCTACAGCGGATATACCTTTATACTCCGCATAGAACACCGTGGAAAGCATAACCAAGAAGATAATTCCCATAGCAGCGAAGACGGTCCAGCCTTGCTTTTTGTTCTTACTCATTAATCCGAATGCGTATACCAGCGAAGTAGGCAGCAGCATCATACAAATGATATGGATCATATTGGTAAATGGCGTTGGATTTTCAAAAGGATGGGCAGCATTCGTTCCGAACCATCCGCCACCGTTAGTACCGATATGCTTAATCGATTCAAAGGAAGCGACCAATCCACGAGTAATCGTTTGTTCGGCCCCTTCAATCGTTGTCGCTTGAGCAGCTCCCAGCAAGGTTTGTGGAACTCCTTGAAAAACTAGAACTAAAGCAACAATGAAGCTAAGCGGCAGAAATACGCGAGTAATCGCCCTTGTCATATCCACATAAAAGTTTCCGAGATTGTCTTGACGGCCAACTAATCCGCGGATAAAAGCTACAGCTACTGCGAATCCCGTTGCTGCCGACGTAAACATCGGGAACGTTAGCCCTACCATTTGAGATAGATAGGACAGTGTATTTTCACCACTGTAAGCTTGCCAGTTCGTATTCGTAATGAAGGAAATCGCAGTATTAAAAGCGATCGTTGGCGATACATTGCCGATCCCATCGGGATTAAGCGGTAGATACTTTTGAAGCCGAAATACGGCGTACATCAGGATCATCATGACAAAATTGACGATTAATACAGCTCCTAAGTATTTTTTCCACCCCATCGCTTCTTCTTCTTTTACACCCACTAACCGATAGGTCGCACGCTCAAAGGGACCAAACACACGATCCAGGCCGCTCTTTTCATAACCAAATACTTTCACCAAGTAACTACCCACTGGCTTTACCAAAAGCATGATAATCACCAGTGTGATGACTACTTGTAACAATCCCATACCCATAGTAGGTTCTCCCCCTGCTTACTTAAGTTCATATTTATCCATTAGAATTTCTCCGGCTTTACTAAAACAAAACCGAGATACACCATGATAGCTACCGCAATTAGTCCAATCACAATCATTTGGTTGCCTCCTATAAGTTTTCATCCAAAAACTTGCATCGAAAGCATCAGCTTACGCTTTTTCACAAAATTTCATAAATCCCCAGAACCCCAGGAAGGTCAATGCCATTAATAAAATCATTGTCACATCGTTGTACATAGCGCACCTCCTTCAAATCAGACAGTACCTAATTTATTGGTTTTTTGTAATAAAGTGGATAGAAGGAACTTCACATCACCATTTTTAGAATAAATAACGTAGTCAGCGCCTAACCCTTTATAAATCAATCTAGGATTTACGCTTTGGGTAATCACATACATAGACCCTGATGTCCAACTGCGGCATATCTGAATGTACCGGCAGCATAACGTCAAGCTCTCTTCGAACAAAATAATGTTTCCGATTGGATAATCGGGAATAATAGGTGTAGATGAACCCGGTACCGATGTATCCACTTGGATGATTTTTTTCACTCCCTGCCCCTCTAGCTTGAGTTTTTCCATCTTATTGTTTGTTAATGCAACAAAAGGAAAACTACTCAACTTTATTTGTTTCATAAAGTCTTCGCCTGCCTTGGTAGGCGCAGCTATTAGCAGCAAATCGCTTTGCATGACTTTCATCGCTTCCTCTCTTACCTGACTCATTGTAACGCCGAACGGTATAAAAATGAGGTAAAGAATCTATAGCGTGCATATAAAAAAAGCATAAAAATGCCTGCTTAGAAAGAGACATAAGCCTCTGAATGGTCAAAGATATAGGAACGATTCGATAGAACATCTACCTCTTTTTTGCCTATAGATCTATGATGAAGCTTATCTGACAAGTCCGTTAATGCCGACTCTATAACATGAGTCCTTGTTTCCCCCCATGCCTCTTTCTTCTGATGCACATATTCCAAACCGTCCTCAAGGGAAAGCCCTTTGAGCTTCTGAAAGACAACAGCCCATTGAACGAAATCTCCCTTCAGGTTGCCGCAAGGAATTTCATAATCCCCTAAACCGCTCGTCCCCAGACTTGTTGAGATCGAAAGCATGCCGCACAGGCAGTCGCGGCCATGTCCAGGCAGCAGTTTATCGGATAACTCATCATCAAAGCGATAGCATTCAATTCGGGTAATCTTGCATTCGGGAACCATTGGTAGATTCACTCTCCTCAATTTTTGGACAACAAAAAGAAGCCTGCGAGCAGAGAATCTCTGCTCTCGGGCTTCATGGCAGCTTCTATATACAAGCTGTAATTAGCACGATAGAACGTTGGCTCTCTCCCAATTCGCTTACGAGGTTAGCTGTCGGATTCGGGCTTGGAAGCGCCCTACCTTGGCAAGCTGGAGCTTGCCTTGGATTCACCCCGCGAAGACGTTGCTCTAGAGCCGTCCTCAATTGGTTCCCCCGTTCCCCTTGCGGGAACTCAGCATTTTCAACTTGCTGTGAAGTTGATGCTCTGAATCTTACGCCTTGGAGCTCAGCCTGTAAAACGTACCGCAATCTCTTTTTCGGCATAATGACTAATGGGTGCGCTTTCAATTAATCAAAGCATTCATTATCACTATCCAAGCTTCGTTTTCCTTCCATTTACGCCATTTTTATCGTTTTTTTATGGGTTACCCCACTTTTCTTTACCCCATTTTTATCACTCCCAGCCTTACAATTAAGGAGCAGAACACACACATTATTTCTGTCAGGTCTTACGTGCAAAGGAGAAATGACGATGGCTTCTACTCCCCATTATTATTTAGGGTTAATCCCCGAAGCGTTAAATCCCATCGCTTTAACTTATGAGTGGTTCGGTGTCTTATGGCTAGAAGAAGCTAACCGTTTCCCTATTATTGTCGGGTACTGGTTCTGTAAGGCGAAGTCGGAAATTATTCAAAAAGCGCAGCAAGCCGGATATGCCAAATGGACGGAAATCTCCGAGCATTACGTGATCATGAACATGTACAGGTCTATACGAAACAAACAAAAGGAGCAAGATTGGGAGAAGCGATCTAGGCTATCTATCCGCATGAATTTCACAGCCCCTTGGAAGAACGTTCCCTCTGGACTATATGTGATCAAATCGAGAGATACCTTCCCGCTGCATGCTTCTGCCATATGTAAAAAAAGGTTCTTCCTTTGGTTAGAACACGCGGCCGTGTGTGAAACCGAGCAAGAACTTCAAGCTTTCATCATGCGCGTGCAAAGAGAGCACTATCTTGGGAAAACAATTAAGGCTGGGAGCCCCACGGTGTAGGCAGCCTGACATGCAAAAAACGCCAGGTTGGTTTCCTGACGTCCTCATGATCCAGCGTAATTCCCAAAAATCTAACGGAAATCCGGCCTAGTTTTTACGAGGGGAGCTACAGTCCTCTATTTTAAATAAAATAAACGATTTCCTCTCAAGGCGGAACTACAGGCTCCTATTTGTCCTCCATGGCACGTTTTTTAAGTGAAATTGGCAAAATAGCGGAACGTAGTTCCGCTAAACATCGAATATCTGGGTTTTTATCAAAATAGCGGCGTGTAGTTCCCCATAGCTGTCAAAAAAACCGTTTTAATATGCTCGAATTTATTTACACATCTACTTTTTCAAATGATACGGCACCGTCGTCACGATCAGATCCCGCCTGTACAGCAGAAACGCGCGGATCAGCAAGCTGGACTGATTATGGAGAATGTGCTGCCAGTTTCGTTTGGGGATAAACTGCGGAATCAAGACCGTTACCCGGTAGTTCGACTCATTCGCCTTATGTTCCACGGTATCGATGAATTTCGTCAACGGTTGAATGATGCTTCGGTAGTGAGAATGCAGCGTAACTAACCGCACATCCGGCTGCCAACACTCCCATTTCTCTTGGAACTGCTTCTCGGCCTCCCGATCAAAAGCCACATACACAGCAATAATCTGGTCCGGCGCCAGCGATTTGGCGTAATTCATGGAATTTTCCACGACATGTGTAATTCCCGCGACAGGTATAATCATCACATTGCCTTTGATCTCGACGGAAGGCTCACATGTCGTGATTCGGAGCTGCTCACCGACAGCCTCATAGTGCTTTTTGATTTTATGGAATGTATAAACAATTAAGGGGAGGAAGATAAACACAGGCCATACCTGCCCCAGCTTTGTGATAAAAAAGATCAGCATCACGGTAAAGCTAATCAACGCGCCAATCAAATTGATCGTTAGTTTGACGATCCAGCCTTTAGGTTTCTCGCGTACCCACTTCACCAGCATTCCTGTTTGCGCGAGCGTAAAGGGGATAAACACACCAACCGCATACAGGGGAATGAGATGCTCCGTCCGGCCTTTAAAAGCAATAATCAGAATGATCGACATAACCGCCAGGAAAATGATCCCGTTCGAATAGCCCAATCGATCCCCTCTGATCGTAAACATTCTAGCGATATATTTGTCCCTGGCCAAATTAACAGCAAGTAAAGGAAAGGCCGAATACCCGGTATTCGCGGCAAGCACAAGGATCATCGCAGTGGTGCCTTGGATGATATAGTACATGTAATTCCTCCCAAATGTTTGGGAGGCAATCTGTGAGACTACTGTTTCCTGCGCTTTGGGAACGATGCCGTAGGCAAAAGCCAAATACACGATGCCCGAAAATAAAATGGCAAGCAATAACCCCATAGCCGCTAAGGTTTTGGAGGCATTATTCGGTCCTGGCTCTTTGAAGTTTGGAATCGCATTGGAGATTGCTTCCACGCCCGTTAATGCCGAACTGCCGGATGCGAAAGCTTTTAATAACAAGAACAGTGTAATTCCCGCAACCGGCGTCCCTATAGTAGTATGCACTTCAGGTGAGACTGTCCCTGTCACCCCTTTATACAAGCCTACGCAGATTAATATAAACAACGCCAAAATAAATAAATAGACGGGATAGGCAAGGATCGAAGCTGACTCCGTGATCCCTCTGAGATTTAGGATCGTTATGGCGATCACGAGCAGAGTAGCTATGTTCACATTGTAGGGATGGAGCGACGGGAAGGCAGAAGTAATGGCGTCTGTCCCCGCCGAGATGCTGACCGCCACTGTTAGGATGTAATCCACCAGCAAGGAGCCACCAGCGAGAAGGCCCGCATTCACACCCAAATTCTCCTTCGAAACGACATACGCTCCGCCCCCACGGGGATACGCGAAAATAACTTGCCGATATGACAAAATGAGAGCCAATAATAGAATGAGCACACCGACACCGATCGGTACCGAGTACCAAAGAGCCGCGGCGCTTATTGTGATAAGCACAATCAGAATCTGTTCAGGTCCATAAGCCACCGATGATAGCGCGTCGGAAGACAGGATCGCTAATGCCTTTGTTTTGTTCAGCTTTTGCTCCCCTAATTCGGCTGATTTCAAAGGCTGACCGATGAGTAACCTTTTCAATGCAGACAACATCATACCACCGCCAAATTTTTTGAGTTCATCCTCCCTTAAATTACCCTCGAAGATACAATAAGAACCACAATTCATACTGCCAAGTTTCTACAAAAGTCGAACAAGCCATGTGATAAAATGGAACCGAACGTCTACTCAGTCTATCCATTGGATGGTGATGACATTGACAGAGGGATCTCCGATTCGGCCTACCACATATCGCGAGCTAGCGCCCAGCGTGCATTGGGCTCAACTGCACCAAAGAACGCCTCAATTCAAATGGGCGCGGCGCATTTACGATTTTCAGTTTCTCTATGTCATTCAAGGCGAATTGCTGGCCACTTTACTGGGGAGATCGCTGCTGATTCCGGCTGGAAGGCTGCTGCTTATACCAGCTAACGTGTATCACACGATCGAAGTGTTGACAGCGCCGCATGTTCATCTGCTGGGGATTCATTTCGATTTCTTTAGCGACCTGCGCGTGAAGCAAGGGGATATTGTCGTGGATGAAAGCAATCCGCTTGTGGATTGTTTTTGCGCGATGCCTTCTATCGACGGGACACCTCTGTTTCCATACGGATACTCCATCTCGCTTCCTCCTGCTGTCGTTTCGCTGATGGAAGCGACCATCCATGAAATGACCGAGCAGAAACAAGGCTTCGAAATGGTTTCCAAGGGGCTGATGCTCCAAATGCTCACACTGCTTATCCGGCACCAAGCCGAGACCGATCGTACCCTTCACCCGAAATATCAAGAAAGCTTACAGCATCTAGCTCATGAACTCAAAACGAGTTACCGAAAAAAGTGGACCAATGGCGATATGGCCGCTTTCATCAATGTTCATGAAGACTATATGAGTAAGCTTTTTAAAGATATGCTCGGCATGAGCCCTAATAAATACCTGCAATCCGTCCGGCATCAGCAGGCTAAGCGGCTGCTACGCGAAACGGATAATAAAATCGAGAGAATCTCGCTGGAAGTCGGCTATGATGATTTTCACTATTTCAGTCGTATATTTAAAAAGTGGGAAGGGATGTCGGCTCAGCAGTATCGCAAGTTTTCGCAATTCATTTGACTAGACATGACTCTTCCGATAATCCGATGGATAACTCGAACAGTTCTCCACAAATAATTTGGTGAAATGCCGCGTGCTGTAGTAGCCAACCTTCTCCGCGATTTGCTTCACTTGCAAATTCGTATTGAGCAGCAGCTCTTTGGCCTTCAGCATGCGAATATTCGTTAAATATTTAACGAATGGCGTTCCTGTTTTTTTATTAAACAGCATGCTTAAATAGTTGGCAGACACATTGAGCTGCTGGGCAATTGAACCTATCCCGATATCATCCATATAATGCTGTTCGAGATACTTTACGACCTGCTCGATCAGATCAGCCGTGACTGGCTCCCTGGGCTTGATCTCTCGCAGCTTGCTTTCCCCCATCTCCCTCAATGCCCTGATCACTTCAGTCTCTGGCCGCGTGGCATCGGCATTATAAGCACCTCCAACACCTAGTGCCTGCACCATATACAGGTGAATGGCCCGCTGCGTTTGCGCACTCGAACTTCGTTTGCCAGCTAGCAGCAATCCCTCCAGCTCTCCAACAGCCGTTTGATAATTCAAATACGCCCTGAAATACATATGCTGCTTAATCGCGCAGAAAAGCAAACTGATTTTGGAGCTATCAGGAACCTGAGCTTCTGACTCCAGATCTACATACCTAATGCGCTGCCCGATGCCGCGAACCACACGTAGATGGCTCCATTCCCCAAGCTGGGCAAGCTGGACATTCAGCTGATCGAAGCCGCGGCACTCACCGGTTTGTAGAATCGTTATAGCTAAACCCTCTTGACGATAGGGTTCAGCAATACAGGCCAGCTCGTCAAAAAATTGCTGCACTTGTTCCCTGCAATCAAAACCTCTCAACGGATCCCAAGAACCAATAACCGCACACTCACCATCAGGCAGCGACACCATGGCAAAATTCATGCCATAAACGAGCAAGCCTTTCATACGCTCACGCAGGTCATCATAAAAGGCGCAGGTCATGTCCGAAAAAGACTTCCCTGTTTTGGTCGTATCAAATATACAAACAGCGCCGATAAACCAGCCTTGCACATAGACACTGTCCAGCTCCTCAAACTTCAAGGTCGTAAGACCGTTGCATAGGGCAAATAAACTATTTTCGAATTGTTGGTTATGCATTTGGATGAATTCTTTATTGTGCTTGGCCGTATTCGTTAACGCCCGCTCCAAATCAAGCGGGTTCACCGGCTTTAGCAAATAATCAGACGCGCCAAGCTGTAGAGCCTCTTGCACATAAGCAAAGTCTGAGAATCCACTTAAGATGATCCACTTGGTGCAAGGCGAGATCGCTTTGCCCAGACGCATCGCCTCCAGCCCGTTCATTCGGGGCATCCGGATATCAATGATGGCGACATTCGGCTTATGTTCATTGACCAGCTCCAGAAGCTCCTCACCATTCGCTCCTTCGCCAACAATGTGCCAGGAGGATTCTACATCCTGAACCATACTGCGAATGCTCGCCCGAATCAGCTTCTCATCATCTGCAATGATCAATTTCATCCTCGCATCACATCCTTTAAAGGTAGTAGGATTTGAACACTAGTCCCTTCATCCTTAGCACTATGAATACGCATCGATGCTCCCTCGAAAGACAGCTGCAACCGCTCCCTAACATTCCGAATGCCTAAGCCCTCCTGTACCTTGCTTGACTCAAATCCCACCCCGTTATCACTAATTTGAATCACTACTACTTCTTCCTTCTCACCAGGGATCTGCTGAATACGGATGTCCATTCTGAGCTCACAACTATGATCACATGGTTCTATGCCATGAATGATAGCATTCTCGATCATCGGCTGCAGCAGCAGCTTCGGAATTAAGAGTGATAGAGCATCCGGATCGCAGCTGATGTGCACCTGAATTTTCTCCGCGAAACGAACCTGTTGGAGCCCGCAGTACTTGTTTATAAAATCGATTTCCTCCTGCAGCTGCGCCCAATCGTTATGCTCTAGCGTGTAGCGCAGCATGCCGCTTAACGACAGAATAGCTCTCTCCAGCTGCATGCTTTGCCCCGTTCGATTGAGTCCAATGAAGCCATTTAACGTGTTGTACAGAAAATGAGGTTGAATTTGCGACTGCAAAGCCCGGTACTCCGCGTTCCGCTTCCCGAGCACGGCTTTATATTCCCGATCAATCAGCTCACCAAGCTTATAGATCATCGTATTCAAATTGCTGCCCAGCTGGGAGATTTCGTCGTTTCCTTTTACCCGATAAAGCGTATTCATATCTCCGCGCTGGACGCGCTTCATCACTTGAATCATTTGCTTGAAAGGTGTAACAATCCAGTGGGAGACTGTGAAATACAGAATCAACGCGATCAACAAGCCACTCGCCGCAAAAGCGGAACCAATCCAATAGACCCGCTTCAAATGGGTTTGGATGAAAGCCTCCGGCGATAGGATCGCGATCACCCAATTCGAGCGGGAGATCGTTTCCCGAACGACGGTGTAGGAGTCTTTCGCGTCCATGACCGTCCGATCTCCCGAGGCAATTTGGCGCTGCATCTCGCCAGTAATAGGCTGATTCGCATAGATCAATTGCTCATTATCGTCAAGGATGACCACCTTTGCCCCCTTGCTCAGCCGAATGCCTTTCATCATCTGATCCAAGAGGACCGTGTCGGCATCCGCCATAATGATGCCCAGCGGCCGACTCGAGTCTGGATCCTTGATCAGACGCGTAACCGAGAAAACCTCGCTATCCGCGTTATTCAGATAATCCTGCTTATGTACACCAGTGAACGCTACGTTCCCGTCGGCTTTTACCGCCTTAATATACCAATCCTGCAGTTTAAAAGGAAAACCTTTCACCACTTGATCAGAGAAACTGAGAGGCGGCGTAATGTAAACAGAACCATCCATCGGCAGAAGAATGGTTCCGAGTATGTCCTTTCGCATATTTTTCAAATAGCTAGGGAGGGTTTTATTCAGTACTTCTTCCGCCTCATATTGCTCATAAGGGGTCAGGAGCTTCCACTGAGAGGTAGATTTCAATTTCAAAGCAAGCATCACTTCGTTGTTTAAATAAGGAGTAACGGTCATTCGTTCCAAATCGTCCAAATACGTTTGAATATCGAACGTAAGCGCAGTTAAAGTCCCCTCTAGCAGAGAGGACTCTTGTTCTTTAATTAAATCAAGGTAATAGGAGGGCAATTTCACGACAATACCGACAATCGGGATGACAATGGTAATGAAAAATAGTAGAGATAACCGGAATCGAATCGATTGTCTGATTGTATCAACCTCCTAGCGATTATCCTTTGATCGCGCCGGAAGCAAGTCCCGAGACAAAGTAGCGCTGCAAAAATAAATAGACAATCGTCATCGGAATTGCGCCCATGAAGGACCCGGCAGCCACCCAACCTACATTACTTGTGTACTGGCCAAAGAATGATGAAAGCGCTACCGTTATGGTCCGCATCTCTGGCTTTTGCAAGAAAAAGATCGAGAATTGATAGTCGTTCCACACAGCAACACCAGACAAAATAATAACAGTCGCCGTCACAGGCTTAAGCAGCGGTAAGATCACCGTGAAAAATAGCTGAAAACGACCCGCTCCATCAATCATCGCCGCCTCGTCCAAATCCCGCGGAATCGTGGAGATAAAACCGGTGTACAAGAAAATCGTCATGGGCAGATTGAAGGTAATGAACAATAGAATAATGCCCCAGTACTGATTCATCCCGCCAATATCTACCATAAATTTATACAACGGAACCAGAATAGTCAATGGGGGAACGATTAAAGCAGACACGAAAACCGCATAAATGAATTTATTCCAGCTCGTTTGGCGCCGTGCAAGCGGATAGGCCGCAATGGAGCCAATCATGACGATCAAGACTACCGAAATAACCGTCACGATGAAGTTGCTCCGGAAAGCATCCGCCAGATGCGCTTCCTTCCAAGCATCTCGGAAGTTGTCGAAGTATAGATAGCCCGGAAACATCCATTTGGAGCTTAGATCATCGAACGCTTTGAGAGATGTCGTTATCAAAATATAGAAGGGCAAAATGTGCGCCAAGCAGATGACGAGGGAGAGCAGCGTTAACAGACTTTTTCGTTTGTTTTTCATGCGTTAACCTCCCTCTTTCTAAGAAACAGCAAGGCTGTAATACTCACGATGGAGATCATAATGAACATCAGAATACCAATCGTGGCGGCATATCCGGCATCTTCCCGCCCAAAATAGAGCAGATACATAATCGAAGACAAAGATGCGGAGGCATAGCCTGGACCGCTGTTGGTCAAAGCGACGATGACGTCAAACAATTTAAGACCGCCAATCAGATTGAGTACCATGCTGACCGTGAAAGCTGGTGCAATAAGCGGCCATGTCACATGCGCGAAGCGCTGTAAGGGACCCGCTCCGTCAATCGTTGCTGCCTCATAGTAATCCCTTGGAATCGACTGCAATCCGGCCAAATAGAGCACCATCGCGATCCCCAAATACTGATACGTGTTGACGAACGTAATAATCCACACATTCAGATTCGGATCTCCCAGCAAATTCGAAGGCTGATCATGAAACAATAGAATAATGTCATTGATGGCGCCGCCTTGATACTGGAAGAAGAAGTACCAGATATACCCCATAATTAGGGAGGAGATAATGACCGGCAAATAAATGACCGTACGGACAAGTCCTCGGGTTCGGATATTCAGATTTAAGAATAATGCGTATAACAAGCCGATGATATTTTGAAAAACAGCACTGCCGATACCATAGATCGCCGTATTGCGGATGACCTTTAGGATCTCAGGATCCGTGAACATCCGGCTATAATTGTTGAGACCGATCCATTTGTAGTCTTGATTGTAGCCGTCCCAATTCGTAAATGAAATTTTGATCCCTTTAAAAAACGGATAGAAAATAAAAATGAAAAATAAAAGCAACGCCGGAATATAGAGCAAATTCAGCAAAGCACCGCTGCGCACGAGGCGACTAAAGGTTGTTTCCGTTTTTTTACGGGAACGGGTCTGTACAAGCGCTGTCCTTGACTCAGCCATAAGATCACCTTCCTCCTTCATGATCATAGAGCAAAAAGGAGGGTGGCTGTCACCCTCCCAATTCCGCTACTATTGATTGCGCAGACGTAAGTATTCGGACTTCATTTTGTCAGAGAATTGCTGAGGAGAAACCGTTCCCGCGAGCAAGGCAACGCCTGTTTTGCACATGACGTCCCACATGCCGTTTGGCAGGTACACACGGTCAAAATAAGGGAACACGCGAATATTTTCAAATTGCTTGTAGTATTCGGAGAATTCATGCTTGGACTCGATATTTTTTAGGCCTGCAGGCAGCTTGGTGGCATTGGCGATTTTGGACATATTCTCTGGTTTGGCAAAGAACGCAATAAGCTTCTTGGACTCTGCCAAGTGCTTGCCGTCTTTCCAGGCGCCCATCGTATAACGCTCACCGCCTGAGAAGGATTGGCTGTCTCCAGCAACCATCGAGGTCAGTGGGGCAATGCCGATTTTGGCACCTTTATTGTATTTGTACACTTCGTCCGCGAAGGAAGGTGCACCGAATACGAAAGCTACCTTGCCCTGTGCAAACAGTTGCGGCATGTCACTATATTTGGCCGTCAGCACATCTTTGTTGATGTACCCCTTCTTGCTCATATCCTGCAGCTTTTGCGCAAGCGGTGTCCATTTGTTCCAATCAAAAGTCCCATCGAGCAGCGTCTTGGCATCATTCGTCGACGGAGAGATGTACATCGATGTGGCGTATAGATCGGAGAAACCGCCGATCATCCCGTTATCCACACCGGACATGAAGAACGGCGTCACCGCTCCGTTACTGGATGTTTTGATTTTATCGGCTGCCGCCATCAGTTCATCGAAGGTTTTTGGCGGTGTAATGCTGTATTTTTCAAGAATTTCAGCGTTATAGGAGATCCCGTCTTTGGCTTCGCTCATCACGAGCGCCTCTACTTTGCCGTCCTTGTCCGTGACGACAGGTTTGATCGTGTCCGTCATATCTTTTGCCCACGGCTCATTGCGTAGATCGGCTAGATACTTGCCATAGCGGATAATTGCCCAACCATGCGTGTCGAAGACGTCAGGCAAATCGTTTGCCGCCATTTTAACCTTCAGAATGTTCTCGTATTCTGCGCCGGGGAATTGGAATTCAACGGCTACGTTCGGATTTTCCTTTGTAAAATCTGCTGCAATGCCCTTCATCATCTCTTGATTCGGCAGCTCGGAGATCGTACTGTACACCGTTAGTTTGATCTTATCCCCACTCGGTTTGGCATCTGGGGTACTGGCCGCCGTCGTCGTTGTCGGTTTCGTAGTCGCTGCCGGATTGTCCGTCGTGGATGTTCCCGTGCTTGGCCGGCTGGAACAGCCCATGAAAACAACGGAAATCGTGAGCATCATAGCAGCAACGCTTAAAAATGTTTTTTTCATTTTTACGAATCCTCCCTTTGCATGATTGAAGTGATGATTTGCCATCTGTGAATACGGAATGCTTCACACCTTAATCATATCAATTTTGGTTGCGCTTACAAGTGTGTCAAATCTACGGTTGAAGCGCTATTTTCCATGGGAGGGGTGCACATAATCTTACCCTTAAGTGAGGTGCTTGAATTGAGTGAGCCACCCTTTATTCGCTGCGAACATGCGATCAACCATTTCCTGAATTTCAGCTAGGCTAAGAACGGCAGACGTTAAGGGATCGAAGCAAATAGCATGATAAATCATCCGCGGATCCCCTGTGAGAGCCCCTTGAACCGCCAACTCCTCGCAGCGAGCGCTTGTATTCACAAGAATGGCCAAATGATCCGGAAGCGCCCCCACGTGAATCGGGCTTAACCGTCCTTTGGAGGCTAGAACAGGGACTTCTACACAGCAGCCTTGCGGCAAATTATCGATGTACCCCATATTCCGTACGTTGCCATTAAATTCAAAGAGAGTGCCGTCACCAATCGTCGCGTTGAAGATATAGGACGCATACTCCTCGCCGCGCTTCAGGTCGATCGGACTGTCTCGCCACTCTTCCATCTGCTTATGCCAGCCGCCGCGCAGCTTTTCAGCATAGTTGATGATTTCTGCGTAATGCCCTGGATTCCAGCCTGTTCCATGGGTGCAGTATTTCTCGATCAAATCCGGACGTTTGCGGAACCAGGCATTATATTCCGAATTATGACCACTCGATTCCGTCACGTAGTAATCCAAATGGAGAAACATTTCATTGCGGACCTGCTCCTCATTGTAGATTTCAGGCCGCTTCATGACCGCTTCGCGAATGAGTGGGTAAGCATCCTTGCCTTTCCATTTGTAATCCAAATAGAAAGCCTGATGATTAATGCCCGCACAGCGGTAGGTAATCTCCTCCATAGGCGCCCCGATCCAACCGGCAAGCATCGCTGCCGTTCCTTGCACGCTATGGCACAAGCCCGTGACTTGCACTTTGCTTTCGCCTTGCATCGCTCTAATCAGCATCGCCATCGGATTCGAATAGTTCAGGAAAATCGCCTCGGGACAGTAACGCTCAATATCTCTACAAAGCTCTAACATCACTGGAATCGTGCGCAAAAAACGGAAAATACCCGACGGACCTCGAGTATCGCCAATATTAATATCGACGCCATACTCTTTGGGGATTTCGATATCCGTGCGCCAGACCTCCAAGTCGCCGACTAGGATGGTACAGACTACACCATCCGCCCCGGTTAGCGCTTGCTCCCGGTCCGTCGTTGCTTCTACCTTCGCCTTATACCCACCTGCGGCGATGATGTTATCAACCGCTGTCTTGGCGTAAGCGAGTCGTTCCTCCGAAATATCCATCAAGGCGATAGTACAAGCCTCAAATGCGGGAAATGTCAGCAAATCTCGAACCAGATTTTTCGTAAACACCAAGCTGCCTGCGCCGATAAAAGCAATCTTTTTCATACCTCGCGCTCACTCCTCACTATTGAACCGGATTATAAACCAAGTCCCCCATCAACCGTAAGCTGTTGCCCTGTAATTTGTCCTGCCTGATCCGATGTGATAAAAAGGACAGCAGACGCAATATCCTTGCCGTTTTGCATCCGGCCCATAGGCATCCGCTGGGTCGCTTTCTCCAAAGACTTCTCGTCTTCACCTTCCGAAGCAAGACGAGCCATCTCCCCATCGGAGGCGACCCAGCCAGGGTGTACGCAGTTCACGCGAATACGGTGTTTGGCTAACGAGCCTGCCAGATTCAGCGTCAGCGTGACGAGCCCGCCTTTCGAAATCGCATAGGCGAGCGTGTCCGGCGATCCCTTCCTTGCGTGGAGTGAGCCAATATTGACGATATTGCCTCCCCCTCTGCGCATCATGCCTGGCACTGCCGCTTGGCAGGTCAAATAGGCCCCCTTGAGGTTAACCCCCATCACAAGATCCCAGAACGCTTCATCCGTCTGGAATAAGTCTGCTCGGGGGAAGATGCCGGCATTGTTCACCACGATGTCTAGGCCCCCGAACGATGTCTCTGTGAAGGCCACCATCCGCTCCACCTCAGCGCTCTTGGACACATCGCACCGGAAGAACTGTGCCGGACGGCCTTCCTTCCGCCATGCAGCAGCAACGTCTTCCCCCTGCTCATCTACGTCAGCGATCACAACGCTCGCTCCGGACAGCAGGAACTGCTCAGCAATTGCGGCGCCGATCCCTTTTGCGGCTCCCGTGACCAGCACGGTTTTACCGTCATATTGAAAGCCAGCCGTATCTTTCATCCTATCCCCTCCATAGTTGCTAGAACTCGTAAGCACCCTCGACTGCTGCTTTCTCATAAGCAATCCGCGGAATTTGTGTGGCCAGCTTCCCACCGCTGATATCAATCATCGTACCGGTGATATAGCCGGCAAAGTCGGAAGCGAGGAAGCAGATTAGGTTAGCAACATCTGCCTTCTCTCCCCAGCGGCGCAGCGTCAGGGTGTCAAGCAAGCGCTGCTGCTGAGGCTCCCCAAGCTCCGCGAAATGATTCATATCCGTCGGAATCATCCCGGGTGCATAGCAGTTCACCGTAATGTTCCACGGACCTAACTCCCCTGCCAGTACCCGGGTGAATTGTTCCACGCCAGCTTTGGATGACGCGTAGGCTGCACTGCCATAGCTCGGTACGATGGCAGCGAACGAGGCGGCATTCATGATCCGCCCGGTTCTTTGCTGCTTCATGATCGGTGCCACAGCCTTGCACATCAGAAAAGTGCCTTTCAAATTAATATCAAGGTTCAAGTCCCAAACCTCTTCCGAGAGGATATCCACAGGTGCTCCTCCGGCGACCCCCGCATTATTCACCAAGATATCAATATGACCGTACGTATCCACGACACGCTGAACGACTTCTTGAATCTGAGCATAGTTGCGCACATCACATAGGTACGTACTCCCCTTGCAGCCGCTTTGATCAAACTCCTTCTGAACATCCCCCAAGTACGACTCATTAATGTCGGTGACAACGGTAGTCACACCTTCCTTAGCAAGCGCCATGGCGATTACTCTCCCAATCCCCCGACCTGCACCGGTGACAACTGCCACTTTTCCAGATAGATCAATGTGCATCCTACGTCCATCTCCTTCCCGGTTACATCGTCTGCGAAGCGGTATTGTGCGCTTGCAGCAAATTTTGCAAATAAGACAAGCTCGTTAGGAACTGCCGCTGCTCATAGGCGATAATGTCTTCTTCCGGGGCGTTCTTTTCAAAAGGAGTTCGCCAATCCCCTGTTGGCCTGGCATTTGCCTGCGCGAAACGCAATAGATTAGCAAGCTGCGCCGCTGAACGGTGAGGGTACTCCTGCCAGTAATCCTCACAGAGCACCCTCGTGTGGCGCGCCTCAAGCGCACCAAGCTCCATCGACATATTGACCTTCGGACAATATTCAGCAAACACCTGAAGCAGCGCAGCGAAATCTACGACGCCTTGGCCTAACGGACAACGTACGAGGCGATAGCCTTCATCGCTCATATAAATCCAATAGTCCTTCATATGCACATGCTTAAGGTGCGGTCCGAGCCTCTTTGCAAAATCAACCGGTTCCTCCGCCGTCGCCAGCGGATTGCCCGTATCCAGCGTAATGCCGAAGTGTGGGGAGCCGATCTCCCTACAGAGCCAGAGCAGCTCCTCTGAAGCCAAGTCCTGATGATTCTCCACCGCCAGCACGACGCCAGCCTGCTCTGCCGCTCTTGCGGCCTCTCCCAGCCCTGATAACACTTCCTGTAAAAATGACGACCACCGCCCTGCCATTCTGCGTCGGTCGCCGCCAAAATCCGCACCGCCCACAACCGTACGGACAGTTGGTGCGCCTAGTCTCACAGCCGCTTCAACAGCCTCTTTAAGTGGTTTCGGATTATAGCCCCCTGAGGCCACAACGAGATACTGCCCTCCAGCCTTAGCTTGACGACTTAACGCAGCTGCATCCTCTCCTTCAAGCAGTGACAGCGGGAGCTCAATGCCTTGGAGCCCGTACTGGGTCGCCTGTTCAAGCAATTGTGACGCCGTAATACGCGGACGTGTCGAACGAGGATGGATGCCCATCATAAACGTAGTGCCATATACAGCAAGACCAAGTTTCATCCGAGTTCACCTTTTCCCTTCTATCTCGCCGTCCAACCGCCATCAACAACCATCGAAGCCCCTGTCATAAAGCTGGACGCCTCCGATGCCATGTAAATAATGGCTCCAATGATCTCCTCAGGTCTACCCCAACGTCCCAAAGCGATATTGTCGATAAAAAAGCGATTAGCTTCCGGATTATTCATCACAACCGTGTTCAATTCCGTCGCAATCGGCCCAGGACAAAGCGCATTCACCGTTATGTTATAAGGCGCCCATTCAAGCGCGAGCACCTTCGTTAGCTGAATGAGGCCGCCTTTGCTGGAGCAATAAGCCCCTCTTTCCGGCAGTGCGATGCTGCCCAGCATGGAGGACAGGTTGATGACCCTGCCATAGCGTTGGCTTTTCATCGTTTTGGCGACTGCGCGTGCACATAGATACGGCGCTTTTAAGTTCGTGTTCTGAACGAGATCCCAGCTCGCTTCATCAAAGTCCTCAATCGGTTTCCGCACATTAATACCGGCATTGTTGATCAAAATATCAATCCGTCCAAACGCCTGGACGGAATCCGCAACCATCGCCTCAACCTGTTCGGCTATCGTAACATCCACCGCAAGACCGAGCGTCCGTCTGCCGGTTGACTCTGCGATCGCTCGCGCAGCCGCTTCCGCCTTCTCCTTCTCGCGGCTCGTCACGATCACATCAGCCCCAGCCTCTGCCAACGCCTGAGCCATGACATAACCAAGCCCCCGTGTTCCACCCGTAATTAAAGCAACACGGCCATCTAATTTGAATAGCTCCAAACTCATTGGACAGATTCCCCTCTCTCATCTAGCGTCAATAGGATCTTGGCGATCTTCCCCGGATTCTTGATGAGCATGTCAAAGCAAGCACTTCCGCTTTCAAGCGGAGCCAGCTTTGTCCACGGCGACAAGTTGACGCGCCCTTCGCTAATCCACTGAAGCGCCGTCTCAAAGTCATCGGAGTGGTAGGCGAACGCCCCCGTCATCTGAATCTCGCTGCGAATAATTTTATTAATTGGCAGGCTGCTTGCTTCCTCGTGCAGTCCAGTGAAAATGACCCTTCCCCCCGGCCGCACCGACTCAACGCAAGTTTGGCGGGTCAGCTCCATGCCGACAGCATCAATAGCTGCATCGAAGGACCGCTCATCCACAAGGCTGCTTACCCGAGTTACAGTTACAGCTCCCAGTTCCTTAGCGATTTCAAGACGTTGTTCATTGATATCAACGACCACGATCTGTTGCAAGCCGTACACCTTGGCTGCCTGCAGAGCCAGCAGACCGATGGGTCCCGCTCCCATAATCAGGAGACGATCGGTGGGCAGCGGTCTGAGCAGCTTGCAAATATGTACCGCACAAGCAAACGGCTCCGCGAAAGCGCCTTCATCAAAAGAAACGTGATCGTCCAGCCGGTACACGTTCTTCTCCGCAATCGCTACATATTCAGCGAATGCTCCAGGGCGGTGCGCCCCAATTAATTGGCGCTCCGGGCACAGCTGCGCTGCCCCTGTCGTGCAAGCGCGGCAGCGACCACAGGACACGAGCGGGTTGGCCGTTACGCGATCCCCTCGGCGGAACCGGGTCGTTGAGGGCTCGTTCTCATCCCTGCCGTTCCCAACTTGCTCCACGACACCGGAGAACTCATGCCCCATAATGAGAGGCGGCTTACGGAGCGAATTATGCCCCAAATAGCCGCTTAATTCAGAACCGCAAATGCCCACCCGCTCCACACGAATCAGTACCTCATCCGGGCCAGGGATTGGCTTAGCCACCTCCCTTATCTGCATGGTGCTGGGCCCTTCATAGACCAAAGCTTTCATGCTCTAACCTCCTTATGGCAAAATAGTTCGCCTCGCTCATTCAATGCTTCTCGCGCTTTTCCCAGCCCTGCTTGAATAAAGGCAGCCAGTGGCCGGGGTCATACGGATGCTTCGCAATCTCTTCAAGGTTAAGATCAATGCCGAGACCAGGACCCTCTGGCGGAAGTAGATATCCGTGATCAACTTTGAGCGGAGGTATAAGCAGCTGCTCTTCCCACGGCTCATTAAACTCGTCAAAAATTTCATGGATGAAGAAATTCGGCGTAGCCATATTCAAATGTGCGCACACCACGGAACAAATTGGCCCTTGTGCGCTATGCGGAGCCGTAACACCACCATGCGCATGTACCATCCCGCATATTTGCTTGGAAGCGGAGATGCCGAGATATTGCGGCTCCAGTTGAATGATATGTACCGCGTCATGCTTCAGCAGCTCAGCGAATTGTTCGCGGTTATAGTAGTCCTCTCCACAGGCAATGGGCACGGGGCTCCGCTTAGCCACCTCAACCATGGAGGAGATTCGCTGCGGAGGCACTGGTGCTTCGAACCAGGTAGGCTCATAAGGCAGCATCGCCTCTGCGAATTGAAGAGCTGTATGTACACTAAAGCGGTTATGCCCTTCAATGAGAAGATCAACATCAGGACCTACTGCTTCGCGAACCGCCGCGATAATCTCAAGTCCAATTCGGAAATCCTTCCTTTCCACGGTTCGCCATGCGTTACCAAAAGGATCAAATTTTAGTGCGGTATACCCTCTAGCGACGACGTCCCTGGCCTTCTCGTGAAAGCTTTGCGGATCACGCGGTCCCCGGTACCAGCCGTTCGCATAGCAGCGCAGCTTTTCGTGACATTTGCCGCCCAATAGCTTATACAGCGGCAGTCCAGCCTCTTTGCCGATAATATCCCAGCAAGCGGTTTCAATTGCAGCCAGCGCTGAGCCCTGAATTTGACCGCCATCCGAATACACATCACGCGTCATTTTTAATGCGATGGTTTCCACATCATGAACGTCCATCCCGATATACAGATGCTTCAGCTCATGAATCGCCGCCTCCACCGTTTTGGCAAACCCATTCAGGGTTCCTTCACCGATGCCATAAATGCCTTCTTTCGTATGCAGCTTGACGAAAAGCCAATTTTTCCACGAGTTCCCGACGATGAATGTCTCCACATTGGTAATGATCATTCCGCAACCTGTCCTTTCACTTTCCATAATAGAGAAGTAACCGACATTACAAGCTTTCATATGCATTGTAACAAATCCAATTGCCCTGATATTTGCCTAAAGGAGAAAACATGTTGGACTTTTCCGATAAACGCCAAAGAAGAAGGCTGCTTGATGCGCTAGCCTTCTTCTTTATTAATTATTGATCAATTAATTACTAGTATTGAAAAAAATTATCTCTTTATCATCAAATCTGGCATATCCAATGCTAATGAAACGTTGCACAGCATACCTCGCGCCAGAAAGATCGTCGTCCGCTCTTCAGCCTCCTGCAGTCCTGCCTCCTCAAAGGCTTGCATCACAAACTGCTTCACATCATTCATCCCCTGCTTCATCACAGCACGGATCGGTGCTTCCTGGATCGTCTGCGCCTGCATCTGCAGCAAGATTTCGTTTCTGTGCGATTGCGTAATCTCTTCGTAGGCACGAATGAAGCCGAACTCCAGATGCTCTGGCGATGTAGACTCCTTCACGTGCTGAAAAGCTTGAAGGATACGTTGCCATGAGAGTTCCAGTGCAGCTTCCAGCAGCGACTCCTTGGTGAAGAATCGATATACATAAGGCTGTGAGATTGCGGCACGTTCTGCAACTTGCGCAGTTGTAGCCCGATAATAACCGAATTCGGCAAACACTTCGACAGCGGAATTAATAATATCATTGCGTCGATCAGAAGACGTTACACCTTTAACCACTTGCCGCGGCCTCCTCTATTGTTAAAAGTCCCATTAGTGATTGGTCAATCACTAATGGGACTTAGTATATAACACATAGTTGGAGATTGCAACTTTTAACTTGCCGCTTTTACACCATACCGCCGTTAACCCGAATTGTTTGACCAGTGATCCAACGCGATTCTTCGCTAGCTAAGAAAAGCACCACACCCGCGATATCTTCCGGTTCTCCCATTCGTCCAAATGCGTTTGAATTCGCGCTAGCTTGAATCTGTTCCTCTGACTTACCAGCGGTGAATAGCTCCGTATTTATCGGCCCTGGCGCTACCGTGTTGATCGTAATGCCTGCTGGTCCCAATTCTTTGGTGAGCTGGCGCGTAATTTGTTCTACTGCTCCCTTCGTACTTGCATAAGCACTATAGGTAGGAAACATCATGCCAACAACGGACGTTGAGAAATTAATAATGCGGCCTCCTTTATTCATGTGCTTAAGCGCCTGCTGGATCGCAAAATAAGTGCCTTTTACATTGATAGCATACTGTTTATCAAAGTCTTCTTCCGTCATAGCTGCTAGCGGCTTCGTAATCATAACCCCTGCGTTATTTACGAGAATATCGACCTGTCCATATGCGGCTATAGTTTGCTGAAAAAGCAGCTCAATATCGGATACTTGGCTAATATCCGCCTGAATGGGTAAAGCTTCTCCGCCGTTTTCTTTTATGCTCGCCGCCACTTCTTCTGCCTTAGCAGGATTGCTGGCGAAATTAATAACGACCTTCGCACCATGCTTGGCGAGAAGCTCGGCTATTTCTCTTCCGATCCCTCTGGATGCTCCTGTTACGATTGCTACTTTCCCGGATAAGTTAGACATGTGATGGCTCCTCCTTGTTATCTTCATTGTTTGGCTTATAAATCTATTATATGCATGTCGATAACAAATTACAACTGACAAATTTATATATTTGTCAGTTGATGTACCGTTCCACCCTAAGTGGCAGAACCCTCGATGAAAAGCAGCTCCCTCACGCTATTGAACCGTCCCCTCTGATCCGGAGTACTTGTACTTAACGCGGTAGTTCTTCCATCCATTCCTCCCGCGGCGCCTTAATACGCCAAAAAGACCTAGCGGTTAATTGAACCGCCAGGTCTATCTTGTCATTTGCGAATCCCCGAGAGGATTAATTCCCATACCAAATCAAACTCCTGCTCAATCGTTGATGACGACCACTCATAGGCATGAGCGGGATGATGGAATCTCGATGTAGCGAAGAAAATAGCCCTCGCCATAGCCTCAGGTTCGCCAGTACGAAACTCCTTCGAGCTAACTCCATCCTCGATGATACCCATCATCTGACTGATCAGATGCTGCACATGCTCCTCAACCATATCCACGGCTTCCAAGGTAACCGCCGAATACATACCGAACATTTCCGGCTCCTCAATCACATGCTTCCGTTTGCTTTGGATCAGCGCTTGGAGCCATGTCCGCAGCCGATCAACAGCACTGCCACCCGTTTGACTCGCAAGCTCCTGCAGAGGTTTCGCAATCCTAAGCAGCCAGCGCTCGGTTACGGCTTCTCGTAAGGCCACCTTGCTCGGGAAATGTCGATACAATGTCCCGTGACTGACCTGCAGGGCTTTGGCGACATCAACAACCGATGTTTTCTCTGGGCCATATCGCCGCAGAACTTGTTCCGCGGCCTCCAGAATTGCTTCCTTTGTTAAGGGTTGATCATTAGCCATATCCGTCTTCTCCCTAAGTATGATTCTCATCATAGCACAAGGAATAAACAAACTTAAAGTATCAACTATGGAATTCTGTCATTTGTTCTAATCAAGCATGGATAACGTTGTATCTACGATACCTTGCAGTTTCTCAGCATCTTCCGTCGTTTTAACCAGTACCCGCAGTCCGAGTAACGTATTATTCAAAAACTGTGAAAGCTTTAGAGCATCGTGATGAGGGCCTATTTCTCCCGACTTTATACCGAGTTCAACAAGCTCTTGCAGGCGTGCTTCCGTCTTGGAAAAGCTCTCATTGACCTTGGCCGCGGCTTCCTCATCATGTATGGCTAGCTCCACAGCCGTGTTGACCATTAAGCACCCTCGGGGTTTATCTTCTTTTTTACGAATCACTCGTTCAAAAATGTCTCTAAGCGCCTTTCTCGGCGATGTATGTCCATTGGCATGATGTATAGGAATACCGATCACTTCTTCATACCGGTCAATAACTTTCATAAATAAATCATGCTTGTCCCCAAAGGTATCATAGATGCTTCTTCGATGGACGCCCATTTCCGTCACCAAGTCCTGCATGGATGTTTTTTCATAGCCTTTTTCCCAGAAAACGCCCATCGCTTTGCTTAGTACCGCATTAACTTCAAACTCTCTGTTTCTAGCCATACGCTACCCCCTTCATACAGAGATTAGTATAGCATTACATTTTGAGCTGTTCGATACCTACATAAGGTCCTTCAGACGGTCAGCGGTGTACGGAATTAGCTCATTATCCCGACCTTCGCGAATCTTCACCGCCCAAGCAGGATCTGCCAAGATGGCACGGCCAATTGCAGCCAGATCAAATTCCTCCCGCTCAAGTCGTTCCAGCAACTCATCGATCATTTCGTGTTCATCATTCTGGTCAAACGGCTCGGATTCAAGCCCTACCGAACCGACGGTGATGGTCGGCTTGCCTGTCAGCTTCTTGGTCCAGCCTGCAAGATTCAGCTCTGAGCCAGGGAACTCCGGCTCCCAGAAATGCCGGCTCGAGCAGTCGAATACATCCACACCCGCTTCCACCAGCGGGGCCAGGAACTGAGCCAGCTCCTCTGGCGATTTTGCCAGCTTGGCATCGTACGAACCGATTTTCCACTGCGAGAACCGTAGAATGATGGGAAAGTCAGGTCCGACCGCCTGACGGCAGGCTTCGATGACCTCAACAGCAAAACGTGTCCGTGCAACCAAGTTGCCACCATAGCGATCAGTCCGTTGATTCGTTTTTTCCCAGAAAAACTGATCGATTAAATAGCCGTGACCGCCGTGCAGCTCAATACCATCAAAACCAAGCCGCTTAGCGTTCGCAGCGCCATCCGCATAAGCCTTAATGACGCCCGCAATATCCGACTCCGTCATGGGTTCACCCGCTTTTTCCCCCATTAAATCAATACCTGAAGGGGAGATGGAAGCAGCCTCCAGATTCGGCTCCGAGCGAGTCCTTCTGATAATCCCTACATGCCAAAGCTGGGAAACAATTTTCCCACCAGCGGCATGCACTTCTTTGACAACATGAGCCCAGCCGCTCAACGCAGCTTCCCCATGCATATGCGGGATGTTAGGGTCTCCTGTCGCAGCAGGATGGTCGATGACAGCTCCCTCCGTCACGATCAGAGCGACTCCGTTCTCTGCGCGTCTGCGGTAATAAGCAGCCACATCGGCACCCGGTACGCCATCTGGGGAGAAGCTTCTTGTCATTGGGGCCATGACAACACGATTAGATAAGGTAAGGTTATTTAGTGTGAAAGGTTGAAATAACGGTTGAATGGATTGCTTTTGACCAATTTGCATGAGATCCCTCCATGTTCGTGTTTCATCACAATCGTCACTGTTACCTTTTCCTTAGTTTGGTTTAATTATTTGTTAAGCTGCTACGAGGGCAGCCGCTTTTCTGTTGCGAATTCTCAGCGCTACAATTGCTGCAAGCAGACAGACGAAACCAGCGGCAACGAACGGCACTGTATAGCTGCCAAGCAGTTCACGCAGGAAGCCTGCGCCATAAGCTGCTGTGGAAGCACCCGCTTGGTGAGCAACCAGAATCCAACCAAAAATCATACCTGCTTTTTCTTTACCAAACGCATCGGATGTCAATTTCACTGTAGGAGGAACCGTTGCGATCCAATCCAATCCGTAAAACACCGCGAATACCGTAAGTTGCGTATAACCGGTACCAAGTGCATAAGGTAGGAAGATCAGTGATAAACCGCGCAGTCCATAATACCAGAACAGCAACAATCTACTGTCGAAGCGGTCAGACAACCAACCTGAGAAAGTAGTACCCACAAGATCGAATATCCCCATCAACGCGAGCAAGCTTGCAGCTGTAACAATTGGAATGTTGCTATCTCCACAAGCTGCGATTAGATGTGTACCAATGAGGCCATTCGTCGAGAATCCGCAAAAGAAGAAGGTGCCTGCTAGCAGCCAGAATGTCAGATTCTTCGTAACGGAAAATAAGGTACGAATCGGTGTAAGCAGTAAGTTCCCCTGGAAAGGCGCAGGCTTCACAATTTCCGTAGTACCAAGCGGGGCTACGCCTTTATCATACGGATGATTTCTCATCCAGATCAGGATGATCGGCAGCAAGATAAGCAGTGTCGCCATAATAACGTATACGGCGTTACGCCAACCATTTTCACTCGTAATCTTGGCTAGCAAAGGAAGGAAGAGCAATTGGCCCGTTGCGGCGCTCGCCGTTAGCATACCTATTACCAAACCTTTGTGCTTCACGAACCAGCGATTCGCAACAGTTATCCCTAAGACGTTAGCCAAAGCTCCTGTACTAAGTCCACCCAGTACTCCCCACAACAGCATCAGCTGCCAAACTGCCGTTATGAACGGCGTGAGCCCTAATGAGATCAGCATTAGCAAAATGGCAAAGACCATTGTCCGGCGAACTCCGAATTTAGCCAGCATCGCGGCTGAGAACGGCCCAATTAACCCATATAATAAAATACGAATGGAAATGACGCCTGATATCGATGCTCGCGTCCAGCCAAACTCTTTTTCAAGGGATTGAATTAACACACTCGGAAAAGAGCTAATCCCCGCAGACACAAGCAACGTTAGAAACACAATACCTATAACAACCCAACCATAATAAAACTTGGAGAGTTTATTTTCCTTCAACATTTCTATCACCCCTTCTGTTTATGAGAATGTTCATTCTCAAAATATAATTCGTATGTTACACTACACGATTCTACGTTGTCAATGAAAAAAACATCCTAATGAGATTGCCTCGTCATCAGGATGTTCTTCTTAGTCAACCTACTGCGTTAGCCGTTAGTTCTGCGCTGTCATATTTACTTTCTTCCACTTGTAAGAGTCCATCTTTCGGCAGAATTCTTCTAATTAAACCTACAAATCCTCGAATCGTGAATAGCGTAAAATTGAGGGATACAAAAGTATGCAAGACAGTCCATGAATTCCACTTGAATAATTTGGTTTTCTTTTCTAAAGCCCACTGTAATAAAGCCATAGGAACACTAAAGAATAGACTTCTGGTTAGTAGCTCCCGCGGTTTGCTGTTATAAGTTGCTCTAACCCAAATTACGCTTAAAAGCGGATAAAATAAAAAGTCGTACAGAATATTTGTCTCAAAGATTTTCGGAAACGGACGTGCCGGATAGGCAATGCTCTTCTTTTTAATGAAGTAGGAATCCAACGTAACTGCGAGCACACATTTTGCAAAGAAGACGGTTAAGAGCATAAGCAAGTTTTTACGTTTTAAAACAAAGGGAATTGCTGCCGCGGAAGCCAGAAACAGCATCCTTAAAAGTAGTTTTTCCAACGTTATTACCTCCTCGTAGAATAAATCTCTTAACCGTAGTGTGCTATCAAATGCTTGCAAATATGAGTTCAGTTCGAAATAGTTTTCACCATTAATCTTTAATGTGATGTAATTGTTGAATAATAGCGTTTAAATTTGACGGAGTAAACCAATACATAGATAACGATTAGCGCGGCAACCGAATTTAGAACAACCAAAGAGAAGTTCAAACTAAAGAATTGAGTCAGCACTCCGACTCCAATTGGCGGAATAATGAAGCCAGCATAGGCGCACAAATAAAAGGCTGAGATCACTCGTGGCCGTTCTTCAGGCTTCGGTAATTGACCGGCAAACCTTAAAGCAGATTGAAAGGACCATCCTGCGCCAATTCCCTGAATGAGCATACCTGTCCAAAGTAGAAATATGCTTTCTTTTTGCCCAGAATAAACAGTAATCCACGGTCCGATGGCTAAGAACACGATGCCTATACGCATCCGCGTAACCGGGTTTTGCACCCAAGGGAAGAATTGCATTAATCCACCCACGCCTAGCAGCATGAGCATTAACAACCCCGCTAATGAGAGGTTAGAGGAGTGAATAACGTTTTTGACGAATGAGGGTATTAGAGATAAGACAATTCCACCTAACATGAAAAAAGTAAACGCGGGAAGTCCGATAAATGAAAAAAAGTGCGAACGAATATTGTCTGGAATGCCAAGCGAAATTTTAGCTTTTGCCGGCTTTTGTGAATCTTCCAGCTTCGGCAGCAATTCCAGCAATACTAAAGAGATCAATAACATGACAAGTAAAACCCAAAATGGCATACGCAGCGGCTGAACTCCCACGTATTGCACGACTAAACCTGAAATGGCTGGCCCCATACCAAAACCTAGGTTTACAATTACACCTGAGAACTTGATTGCCGTACTTATTTTATTAGATGAGGTTTGTTTTAATAGAAAAGCAGTAGCAGTACCTGTAAAGGCTCCATATGCAATACCCTCTAGTATCCTTGCCGCATAGAGCATCCAGACGTTCTGGCTCACTAGAAAGAGTAGCGTCGATGCGATGGATATCCATATACTTATACGAAGCACCCTTTTCAATCCCCAAGAGTTCCCTTTGGCTCCTACGATTAGCAATGTCGGAAGCAAGATAGCCGCGTAAACGGCGAACAAAATGGTGATTTCCAGACTGCTCAGTTGATAATGCTTCCCGTATACAGGGAACAACGATGAGATATACGTAGCTCCACATGACATCAAAAGAACAATCCAAAGCATTCTTTTCATATTATGTCTCTCTCCTCTCAATAACTATTACGATTTCAGCCATCCTATCATTCGTGCAAAAATCACAGTGTGCAGCTTCCTCCCGTCCCCTTTGGCTTTTAAATAAAACAGCCTGAGCGCTCTTTTTAAAATAAAAGAGACAGGTCTGTACCATATTCCTCTACAAATAATACAGACAGATCTGTATCATGTCAATGGGAATTGCGTATAGCCATCCGAATCTGAATTATAATGAGCAGGAATTGCAGATACCCCCACAGTTTAACCATCAGCTGGCTAAATTATTATTGGCAGGATGGAAAATAGCCTTGGCCGATTAGCGGCCAAGGCTATTTAATTGGGAGGAGCAGATTCGTGTGTTAGTGACCCATCATCATCGCAGGGTCCGGATTTTCTCCGCCCGCTGTGCCTTCTTCTTTCAGCTTCTTCGGTTTACGCAAAATGAGAGAAAGCAAGACACCCACGGTTGCGATGCACGCGGACAAGAAGAACGTGTCGCCGTAACCCTGTACCACGGCGTTCATCGGATTCGCACCCGCTCCTGCACTTGCGGTGTAGGAAGCGATCTGAGACGTTAGATAGCCCGTCAGGCCCGCGACCGCGAACGAGACGACAACTTGCTGCGCGGCTGTTGTCAGAGGTGTGACGCGACCCACTAGACTTCGTGGCGCAGAGTTCAGGACATGTGTATTTAGCGGCATCATGGAGAAGCCCATGCCCAGACCCATAATGCAGATGCTCAGGATGATAACCCACAGCGAGGTATCCACTGAGATATTGGATAACATGAATAGAGCAACAGATACGGCGGCTAGACCACTAAAGGCGAGCGGACGCGCGCCGATCTTATCAAACAGCCTGCCGCTGATCGGCATTCCGATTCCCGCGCATATTGCCTGCGGCATCAGGATCCAGCCCGTTTCAAGCGCGGTATAGTGCATGACGCCTTGCAGGTATAAGGGCACAATCAGCATGGCGCCGAATAAAGCGAGCTGTACGATCCACGTCAATATGATACTCCGTGTAAAGTCGGATGACCTGAACACCTTCAGCTCCAGCAGAGGATGCTTCTGAGAAAGCTCTACGAATATGAAGATAATGAGCGCAATACCGCCGACGCTCAAGCCCGTGATCGCTGCAGCGGAGGACCAGCTTGTGCCCCCTTCGCTTACACCATATGCCAGCATGGAGAAGGCAATAGGCGCAAGGCATACGCCTAGGATGTCCAGATGCGGCGCCTCATGACGGGCGGACTTCGGCAAATATTTAAACCCGAGAATAAAAGCGATAATGCCGATTGGCAGATTGATGATGAAAATCCAGTGCCAGCTGACAGAATCGACCAACCAACCGGATAAAACTGGACCGAACGCCGGTGCCATCAGCATCGGAATACCGAGTAAGCCCATGATGGATCCGCGGCGCTCCGGAGGTGCCAGCTTGAACACCATGGCCATCCCGATTGGAGACACCATGCCGCCGCCTAAGCCCTGAATGACGCGGTAAATGATCAGTTGTTCCGGCGTTTGAGCGATGCCGCACAGCACAGATCCGATCGTGAACAGGGCGATCGTCACCATGAAAATTTGCTTGGAGCCGAATTTATCGGTCATCCAACCTGCAAGAGGAATAACGGCAGATAAGGCCAGCGTATAGCCAGTGACGGTCCATTGGATCGTTTTCAGATCGGTGCCAAAGTATTCAACGAGTTTCGGAATGGCATTATTGACGACCGTGCTGTCTAGAATAACCATGATCATGCCGACAATAATCGCCATGAGCGGCGGCAGAATGGCTTTCAGCGAAAAGTCATCTTTCGTTTCGGCTGCCATTGGTTTTGCTTGCTTAGGAGCTGACATAGGTCCCTGCTTTCTGCTCATCGAGCTCTGGGTGATTGAAACGTAAAAGTTAAGATAGGACATTAATCTGTGTTTTTCGATGGAAGCCGAGATAGAGGCGTTTAGACTCTATTTTAATTTGTCAATTAAGCTATCTATTATACCTAAAATAAAAAACAAACTATCACTTTATCCGAATTGGTATTATTGCCTTCTTCTTGATGTGCCGCGGTTGATGCTCCGCACAAATAAGACCTGCTTGATCAGCAGGTCTTGAATATTTACAGAAGTAGATTGATAAGCTATTACAATAGCCGAAGTGATTAAAACCAATTAGACATTATCAATTTGCTTATGATTTTTCAATATATAATTTACTTTCTCCGCACTCATCATCATCATAAGAATAAAAGCAACCACAATAAAAGGGAATAACGCTATGCTCGTCTGTGTAGCCAGCAATCCAAAGAGCGGCGGCAAACATGTGCTTCCCGTATATGCGACTGCCATCTGATATCCCATTAATTTGGAGGAATTCCCCTTTCCAAAGCGTTCAGGCGTTTCATGCAGCAGACCAGGGTAGATAGGGGCAAGCCCCAGTCCAATTAATATGAGCCCAACCATGAACAACTGAGGCAATGGAAGGAACAGCATTAGTCCGCCAGTCATGGCCAAAATCTGACCATACCGAATAAGAATACGATTGTGGACTTTGAGAGTAAGAAAACCAGTAATCAGCCTTCCAATCGTTATTCCTCCATAATACAAAGAAATCCCAATGGCAGCTGTCTCTGCTGCCATATTTTTCACACCTACCAGATAGCTAGATCCCCATAATCCTACCGTGGATTCAACCCCACAATAGAACAAGAAAGCGACTAGCGTATGTTTTACACCTTTGATCTGGAGGAGATTACTTTTGGAACTGCCTGTAGATAGTATCCGTTCAGATTCGACTTGATTTTGTGGAAACTCACTGTCTTGAATTTTCACTTCCCTAAGGACAGCGATACGCTTCCATAGGGGAAGAGCAGCAAGCAATATGACTGCGAGTGCGAACTGAATCATCGATACCGCTGTATAACCGTCTCTCCATGAGTTATGTTCACCGATAAAATATGACATAATGATGGGCCCGGTAGTTGCCCCTACACCCCAAAAACAATGCAGCCAGTTCATGTGATGCGCTTTATAATTTTCAGCTACGTAATGATTAAGTGCTGCATCAATGGCTCCTCCGCCTAGACCAAGAGGGATGGCTAGAAAGACAAGCCAAATTAACGAGGGTGCCATTGAGAAGCCAAGCAGCGCACCAGCAGTAAGGACACAGCTAATCAGCGTAATTTTTCCCGTCCCTACTCGTTGGACCAAACTCCCACTCAGTAGACTGGATACGATGGTTCCTCCCGCCACAATCATGGACAAGATCCCCGCGAAGCCAAATGGGGAGCCCAGATCGAGCCGCATTTCAGGCCATGCTGATCCTAGCAAAGAATCCGGAATTCCTAGGCTAATAAATGCTAAATAGATAATAGTTAAAAACATCGTTGCCATAATGTCACTTCTTCCTCTAATTCTATCAACAATCAGTAATCATTAAATTAAGCGCTAAATGCTGCAAGCCCATCAAATAATCCTGTCTCCAATTACTCATCAAAAGCTTAGGCAAATGTTCCTGCGGGATGTAAGCCGAAGCTCTTTCAGCGATCCTATTCAAAAATACCTCGTCTACTTCATCATCACAGAAAACCACTGTCCGAGGGTTCAGTATGGCTGCGAATGTAGCAATTAAACGAGCGATGGCATCCGTTTGGTTGTCACCAGCTACCATCATCCGGCGATTGCCTTGACCCATCTGTAACGCTTGCAAGAAAGATTGATTTTCAAACTGAGGTACGAAAGAAATCTCACCTGAGAAAAACGTGCTGCCTCGCACAACATCGCCGTTAATCATAATGCCAGAGCCCGGTCCATTTTGACCAAAATATAGATAGACCAGCGATTCGTTCTCAAGCTCGTAGTTCGATGCATACCCAAGTACCGATGCATTCATATCATTTTCGACGACGACTGGTATTTGAAATCTGGATTCGAATTCTCCTTTCAAATCATAATTAAAGAATTGCTGATAGGGCGGGATAAAGATGATTTTCCCGTTATTAACAGCACCGGGAACCCCGATAGCGATAGAACGGAGCCTTGGGTATTTTTCAATTAACGTTTCAATAAGATCCGCAAGCGGTTGCTCATCTTGTTGTAACACACTTGGCTCTGTTCCCTGCTCTTTGACCTCCCCAATGCAGTTAAATATCGAATAATTGGTCTCATTCTTTTCAATAAAAATGGCAAGTCCCAACATATATTCTGGATCATAGGTATAGCGCTTTGCCCTTCTGCCTCCATTAGAATCATCATCGCTTGTATAGCGGATCTCTCCGTCTTTCTCCATCTGAGCCATAAATTTGCTGATTGTCGGAAAGCTTATCCCCAATCGTTGGCTGAGCTCCGCTTTCGTAGCGCTACCCAGCGTGATCAGTCCTGCTCGAATCCGATAAATTAAAGGCTCCCTTAACTCTTTCGTCTTAAATACGTTCGTCACGGATATCAAAACCTTTCATTAGACAAAGTAATGACTACTTATTAAATCATTTTAATAAGTTTAGATCATCTTATCAGAAGTCGCGAGTAAGGGCAATACAGGAAAACCATTCTCTCGCCGAGGAGCCCCTTGACTACTTAACAAAAAAGTCCCGGTGACTGTATTAGCTCACCGGGACTAACTAAGAGATCACTACACCGACTTTATTTAGGGCAAAGCCTTTACTCCACTGTCACACTTTTCGCCAAGTTACGCGGCTTATCAACATCATTCCCACGCGCCAAGGACGCGTAGTACGATAACAACTGCAGTGGAATAACCGACAATGCAGGAGAAAGAATATCCAGCGTTTTCGGGATTACGAACGTGCTGTCTACAGACTTCAGCAGCTCATGCTCGCCTTCCACAGCGATCCCTAGCACATTCGCACCGCGCGCTTTGACTTCTTTAATATTGCTGACCGTTTTCTCCAGCAATTCCAGCTGAGTCCCCAGCGCAATCACAGGAACGTCATCCTCAATCAACGCTAGCGTACCGTGCTTCAATTCACCTGCCGCATAAGCTTCAGAGTGAATATAAGAGATTTCTTTCAGCTTCAATGAGCCTTCTAACGCTACCGCATAATCCAAGCCTCTTCCGATGAAGAAGAGGTTGTCGTGTTTAGCCATCTCTTCCGCTACAGCTTTCAGATCCTCTGCTTGAGCAAGAATCTCTTCTACTTGTTCAGGTAACCGTTTCAAAGCTGTAATCATCTCAGCAATTTCCGCATCCGTTTGTGTACCAATTGTTTGTGCCAAATGAATACCAAGCAGATAGAAAGCAATCAACTGAGAAGTGTAGGCTTTTGTGGATGCTACGGCAATCTCTGGTCCTGCCCATGTCGTGATAATATCGTCCGCTTCACGAGCAACAGAGCTTCCGACCACATTGGTAATCGCCAGAACATGCGCCCCGCAACGCTTCGCTTCACGAAGTGCTGCTAGGGTATCTGCTGTTTCTCCGGATTGGCTAACAACAATCACTAGCGTATCCTTCGTGATAATGGGGGAACGATAACGATATTCGGATGCAACATCCGTTTCAACTGGAATTCGTGCCATTTTCTCGATCACGTATTTCCCAACCATCCCGGCATGATACGCAGTCCCACAGGCCACAATATGCACACGGCTGATGTTGCGGATTGCTTCCGCTGTAATCGACAGCTCATTTAACGTTACTTTACGGCCATCCGTAGCAATACGGCTTCCCATTGTATCGCGATAAGCTTTAGGCTGATCATAGATTTCTTTCAACATAAAGTGATCGAATCCGGCTTTTTCCGCCGTAACAATATCCCAATCGACATGAAACATTTCCCTAGAAATAAAATTCCCTTCCAAAGTCATTAATTCGACACCATCACGCGTCAAAAGCGCCATTTCGCCATCATTAAGAATAAAAACATTACGCGTATATTCGAGGATAGCCGGGATATCAGAACCAATAAAGTTCTCTCCCTCACCGATACCGATAATCAAGGGACTAGCCTGACGTACTGCCACAAGACGATCCGGTTCATATTCCGTTAAAACACCCAAAGCAAATGCGCCTGTCATTTGTTTTACGGCTTTTTGAACAGCCTTAAGGATATCTCCTTCGTATAAGTCAGCAATAAGGTGCGAAATCACTTCTGTGTCTGTTTCAGAGATAAACTGATGGCCTTTAGCCGTAAGCTCTTCCTTCAGAGAAATGTAATTTTCAATGATCCCGTTATGCACCACGGAGAACTTCAACGAATTGTCCGTATGAGGATGCGAATTCACATCCGACGGCTTGCCGTGCGTCGCCCAACGGGTATGTCCGATCCCAACGCTTCCGTTCAAAGGGGTTTCCTCGAGCTTGGATTCAAGATTCGCGATACGACCCTTTGCTTTCTTAATTTCCAGACCATTTGCTGTATACACGGCTACACCTGCAGAGTCATAGCCCCGATATTCAAGTTTTTTCAGCCCTTCCAGCAAAATTTCCTGAGAATTACGCTTTCCAATATAACCAACGATTCCGCACATAGTGTAGTACCTCCATAGTTTTATGAGCCTATTGAACAAGGCTATTTTTCAAAGATCCAAAAACAATATATAAACGATTATCAATAAGTTCGCATAATAAAAAAACGGACGTTGGATACTTGTCAGCCCGGTCGCCCAGACGTTTTTGCTCTCCAACTTAACGGCATTCCTAATGCCGGAAGGTCCCCGCCGAATGTTTCGAACACCTTCACCTCGTCAACTCACCTGCGTAGTAGTAGCTTATACTACATTCCCGTTCCGCCTGCGAGTTCTGGCGCTATTTGTAACTGATTAACCTCAACCCTGCCCTTCCTTCTTGAGTAAATACATCATATTCATTTTTCAGTCATCGTGCAACTTATTTTTTCTATCAAAATCCCCCTATTCGCCCAAAAAAGCACACATTAATGCTAAAAAGCGCGAAAGGGGAACTTCAATAAACTTCAACTCGCAAAATTGTTATACCAATTGCTCTTGGATAACCTTTGCAATATCATACACATAAGCCTCAACCTGCTCTTTATCTGGCCCTTCCGCCATGACACGGATCAAAGATTCCGTTCCCGAAGGACGTACCAGAACCCTTCCATTATCCCCAAGCTCAGCTTCCACCTTGCGAATAGCTTCTTCTACGACCGTATTGTTCTTCAGCTTGCTCTTATCCACTACACGAACATTCACGAGCAGCTGCGGGAATTTACGCATTATCCCTTTGAGTTCACTTAGTTTATGTCCTGAAGCAACTATTGTATTCACCAACTGCAGGGCAGTTAGAATGCCATCTCCAGTCGAGATGTAATCAAGGAAAATAACATGCCCGGATTGCTCTCCACCTAGGTTATAGCCGCCTTTGCGCATCTCTTCCATCACGTAGCGGTCGCCTACTGCCGTTTGCAGAGCTTTAAGACCCGCTTTTTCAATCCCTTTGAAAAATCCGATATTTGCCATCACCGTCGTTACAATGGTGCCGTGGTTCAGCTTGCCAGCGCGGTTCAGCGCATCTCCTAGAATGCTTAAGATGAAGTCTCCGTCGACTTCCTCGCCTTTCTCATCAATCGCGATCAAGCGATCCGCATCTCCGTCAAAAGCAAGACCAATGGCTGCGCCATGTTTCATCACTTCTTCGCGGAGCTTCTCAGGATGTGTGGAGCCGCAATTATCGTTGATATTGCGTCCATTCGGCTCAGCGCCGATGGTGATAACTTCCGCTCCCAGCTCGCGGAAGATCGTAGGGGCCAGCTCGAAGGCTGAGCCGTTCGCGCAGTCAAGGACCACCTTGTATCCTGCGAAAGACTCGGATACCGTCTCTTTCAAGAATGCCAGATAAGCCAGCTTCGCATCTGGGTGATCTGAAACCGTACCGATCTCGCCGCCAACCGGGCGAGGCAATTCATCTACAGCTGCGTCCAGCAACTGTTCAATCTCAAGCTCCGTCTCATCCAACAGCTTGAAGCCGTCGCCTCCAAAAAACTTGATACCATTATCCTCAACCGGATTATGGGAAGCGGAGATCATTACGCCTGCATCCGCTCCTAGCTTTTTCGTTAAGTAAGCAACCGCTGGTGTACTTACAACACCAATGCGAATAACCTCAACACCAATAGACAGTAAGCCTGCTACGAGGGATGCTTCCAGCATCGGACCCGAAATACGTGTATCTCTCCCGATCACGACTTTCGGATGCTTGGCCTGTCTTGTTAATACATATCCGCCGCAGCGGCCAACCTTATACGCTAATTCTGGTGTCAACTCGCCATTAGCGACGCCGCGCACACCATCTGTACCAAAATATTTCCCCATGTCTCTTTTCTCCTCTTGTCTCATCCCATTATGGATTTGTTGCTTTTGGTGGAGCTGTATTTGCTGTTGTATCTGTTGTTGTTCCTGTTGTTGTATTTGCTGCTTTCTCGCTGATTTCTACCGTTGCCTTCACTTCTTGCGGTGATCCAAGCTTCACATATGTTGGAAGGTTCAGAGTAACCTTCAGTTCATGCTTCCCTGGTGGTAAATTACTTACATCCAGAATAGCCTGAATGTCCTGCACCTTCAGTTGATCTATGATGGTAGGAGCGCCTTCAACCGTTATGTTCAGCTGCGCCGTTTCCGGCGTCGTCACCTTCGTTACATAGTTTTCATTTGCACCGATTATCGTAATCGGCACATTCTCCAAAGCTCTGGTAATAGAAGGAACAATCTCTACCTTCACAGTAACTTTGGCAGGATCCAGTTGTGTTACTTTATTCCTCAAAGGAATGTCCAGTGAATATTCTTTTGTTTCCTTCAAATCTTGAATATTCAGCTGCGGACCCTGATAAAATTCCATCCGATCCACAACATCCTGTGTGCCATATACCGTAACTTTGTCTGGACTTTGTGTCACCATCGAAATGGCAAAGCCTTTCGGCGGTTCTCCGCTTATCTTCAATTGCAGAGGTATCGTCTGGAATGGACTTGTAATTGGCACCTCAACATCCACAACTGGCGGATTCATATTCACAGCAACTTCTTTGCCTTCCTTATCAAAAGCTTGCAGCTTTACTTGCTTCGTTACGGCAGACTGAGCCTTATCAACGGAAACCTCGCCGCGCACATTCTCGATCTGCTCAAGCTTGCTCGTTTGTGCAGTAATATACACTTTGTTAGGCTTCACAATCGGTTGGCCGGCTTTCAGCCCTGCTGATGGCGTGCCTTTGACATTGATTACGACAGGCACTTCTTTCATCTGCAGTTCTTCAATAATGACATGAACGGTTCTTGGGACAATTTGCACTTCAACATCAGATGGGAAACCAACAGGTTTTAACGTAAGCTGATGATCTCCTTTGCCCACCTGGGTTAAATCTAGCTCAATCTGGTACGTATTGCTGGTTGTGACCTTCTTCACGGAAGATTCTTTGCCACTGAGAAGAACCTGCACATTGGAAGGCGCCATCGACGAAATATGATAATGGGTTTCATCGTATTTCGTTGTAATGGCTACATTATTAATCGTTTCTTCCCGCTGTCTAAGGGGGGAGCTTTGGGATAAATTCGTCTCCTCCATGTGCACAACAACCCACAGTAAAATACTAATTACAAGCGCAACGATACGCACAACATTCGTATTACGCAGCCATTTATCCATTCGAACGCCCCCTCCATTTCAAGAAAGGGTTCTTCTCTTTTGTTTTCGCCTTCGGTTTAAGCTCTTCGAACAATTTCGCGATCAGGGACTCTTCTTTAATATCGCGCACAATGTGACCGTTCATCGTCAAAGAGATCTGTCCGGTCTCTTCGGATACAATGATACACATTGCATCTGAAACCTCGCTCATCCCAATAGCGGCGCGATGACGCGTGCCCAGCTCCTTGGAGATGAACGGGTTTTCAGACAACGGCAAGTAGCAGCCCGCGGCCATCAATTGCCCTTGACGAATAATAACAGCTCCATCGTGCAGTGGCGTGTTGGGAATGAAAATATTAATCAACAGCTCCGCGCTGATTTTGCTCTCTATGGCAATACCGGACTCCACGTAATCCGTTAAACCGGTTTCTTTCTCAAACACAATCAAGGCCCCTATCTTTCTTTTGGCCAAATAATTCGCAGCCCGTATGACTTCACTGATTCGTTTGTTTACGTCCTGATCTTCTTCACTTGAGGAGCGGCTAAACAGCTTTCCGCGGCCTAATTGTTCCAAGGCTCGTCTTAGCTCAGGTTGAAAAATAATAATAACGCCCAATACCCCAAACGTAAACGTTTGATTCATCATCCACTGCAGCGTACTGAGTTTAAACCATATACTAAATACCCATGTAATGACGACAACAAGAATACCCTTCATGAGCTGAATGGCCCTTGTCCCACGAACTAACAAGATCAATTTATAAATCACATAGCTAACGATCAGAATATCAACGATATCCTTAGCCGAGATGCTCGTGAGTAAGTCCATTTATTATTCTCCCCCAGGCGACTGAACACAGTGATCTCTCTATACTATACCTAGAATCATAACATAATCCTAAGTATACTTCTATTTTTCTCTCTTTATCTGAGTGTTTCCCAGTTGATTTGGTTCAATGTGCCTAAAAAAAAACGCCCCCTTCGGCTCAAAGCCAACGGCAGACGTTTCAAGCTAATTCGAGAGCATCCCCACGAACTCGCCTAATTTATACCAAACCCAACCAATTGCTTCATTCACCTGTGTAACTTGACCCGAAATATGCGCGGTAGACGCCAAATTCAGTGTGCCATCGATAACAGTTAAATTACCTGTTACATCGCCTTCCACCTTCAGCGTTCCCCGTTGTACAACGAGATCTCCCTGCACAGTATGGCCCTGCGGTACAATAACCGTATCCCCTTGGATAATTACATCCTGAAGGTTGCTTCCTTTGACCATCAGATTCGTATCATCATTCCACATGGACATGAAGCTACCGAACATAACGGCGCCGAAAACGACAGCTACCGAACCAGCAGGATGCCTGCGAATGAAGTCCATCCAGCCACTTCTTTGCTTCATTGGAGGCAGTCCGCTCATAATCTGATCTGTCAGCCTATCAGAAGCTCTTAGTGGTGGCAGCATTCTAACTAGCGCATCTGTTTTCTCTAATTGTTTGAATAAAGCATGACAGGCCTGACAAGCAATCAGATGTTCTTTTAATAGCCGAGAATCCGATCCTTGCAAATCACCGTCTAGATATTCATGTATGAGCGGGAGGGCTTCTTTGCAGTTCATCGGGCAGCCACCCCTTTCTTAGACTTTTGCATGTTGTGATATACCATACGTTTCGAATTTAAATATGTTTCATCCTGGAACAGGATTTGTATTGGCATCTTGTTCCTCCTGCTCTAACCGTTTGCGCAAGTACTCTCGCCCGCGATGTACACGTGTTTTGATCGTTGTTACAGGCATCTCAAGCACCTCAGAGATCTCTTGAAGGGACATATCCTGTAGATATCGTAAAATGACGATTGATTTATATTTTTCCGGTAATGTATCAATAGCTCTACGGATCTGCTCCTGCGTCTCAGACACAATAATTTGCTTCTCAGGCGTGTCTTCATGACTTGGCAGCATGGCATAATAGTCATTGCCTTCTCCGTCCGGCATTTCCGCGTCTAAAGAATACGTATTCTTTCTTCTACGCAGTTTATCGATACACAGATTCGTCCCAATTCGAAAAATCCAAGTTGAAAACTTCTGATTCTCATCATATCGGTGCAAATTGGTGTATACCCGCAAGAATGTTTCCTGCACCGCATCCTCGGCTTCTTGTTTGTTATTCAGCATACGGTAAGCCAAGTGAAAGATCTTATCCTTATAGAGCTCTACAAGCTCTGCAAAAGCATTTCGATCCCCATTTCTGGCCAGTTTAGCCAGACGTGCTTCAACAAAATTCAATTCGATTTCCTCCGGCTTCTTAGGCAATTCGATTCTTTTCTAATACATACGCAGAAATTACGCTTTGTTTTCAGAAATTAGGATTCCAACCAAAATTAAACCCATCCCTACCCATTGTAACCCATTTACCGGTTCTGCAATAATTAAATACGCAGCGATAATCGCCACTGGAAGCTCAACCGAACCTAACATAGCTGCAAGTGTACTGCCAATTCGGGGAATACCGATGTTAAAAGCTATCGTGGGCACAACCTGTCCTAGAAAACCCAGAAGAAGACCCCACAGCAGCAGTTCGCTTCCATTCTCTTGCACAAAAACCGTAGGGGGATATAAGACATATATCACTGGAATCGTCGCAGTTAGCATGATGGCTGAGTTCATTAGAGGCGGAAGAGGACTAACTACCTGACCTGTGAAAAAGAGGAAGGTGCTGTACGTTAATGCAGATAATAGTCCGTATACAATCCCAAGGTAACTGAACTGCTCCCAGCTCGTATTCAGAATATTCACGGCAAGAACAGTCCCTACAAGGATGAATGCGACCGCAATACCTTCTGACTTCGTTGGCAGTCTTCGTTTTCGTATACAATCCATTCCGATTGTCATCCACGTAAACTGAAATAATAAAATAATCGATAAAGAAGCATTCAATTCTTGCAAGGCAATGTTGTAAAACACAGTCGTTAACGCCAACCCAAAAATACCAATCAGACCTAGCTTTACCCAAGGACCTTTGAAAGGATTAGCCCAAGACTTTTTATGAAAAAGAATCAACAGCCATACGAGCAAGGTTCCCATCGTCATTTGAGCAGGCGTAATTTGCCCATCCATATATCCTTGATCATAAGCCATCTTGATAAAAGAGGAAAGCAAGCCATAACTTGATGCACCTATAAGGACAAGAACAATCGCTAACCATCGCCCCATGCAGTTAATAAGCCTCCGTCCGTCTATGGGCACCATGTATAGGACAGGAAAAGTCGAGCTGCACTCGATATACGAGGCCCCCGACTTTATCATCCTGTCTATACGCTTATGCACTGTATATTATCAGCCCGTATTTCTCAGTCCAGCTGCAATACCGTTAATTGTAAGCAGGACTTCACGCAGCAAAGTCGCATCGTCCTCATTGTTTTCACGCAGTGCGCGAAGCTCTGTTAGCAGTTCAACCTGCATATAGCTAAGCGGATCAACGTATGGATTACGAAGACGGATTGACTCTTGAATAACAGGAACATTATCCAAAATCTCTTGCTGACCTGTAATTTGCAAAATGATCGAAGAAGTTAATTCATATTCTTCCCTAATCAGATTGAAAATACGCTCTGCGATGGCTGATTCCTTCACTAAATTCCCGTATTCCTTGGCGATTTGCAGATCTGCTTTGGCTAGTGCCATTTGCAGATTATCAATCATCGTACGGAAGAATGACCATTCTTCGTACATGTCTTTTAATGTCCCTAGATTCGCTGCATTCCCTTGATAAAAGCTTTGCAGACCTGTACCAGCTGCATACCAAGCAGGAAGCAAATAACGAGTTTGCGTCCAGGAGAATACCCACGGAATTGCACGCAAATCTTCGAATCTGTCGCTATTTTTACGCTTGGATGGACGTGAACCGATATTCAGCTCGCCAATCTCAGGAAGCGGTGTGGATTCTTTGAAGAAAGTTAAGAAGTCCTCGTCTCGGAAAATGAGATCCTGATACTTCGTCTGTGCTTGCTCCGAAATACCGCGCATAATCGTCTCCCACTTGTCTTCTTGGGAAAGTCTTTGTGGGGAACGCGATAATTGGGACGCTGTAATTAACGCGAAAGTCGCCTGCTCTAAGCTGCGGTAAGCAATCCCTTGCAAAGAATAGCGAGATGACAATACTTCCCCTTGCTCTGTGATTTTAATGCCTCCACCAAGCGTTTCTACAGGCTGTGCAAGGATACTGCGGTTTAGCGGCATACCGCCGCGCCCCAGTGCACCACCACGGCCATGGAAGAACTTCAACTTCACGCCAAATTTTTTCGCAGCTTCTGTGATGTCCTGAAGCGCCATCCGAAGCTCCCAGTTCGCTGTGATCACTCCACCATCTTTATTGCTATCCGAGTAACCAAGCATGATTTCGTGAAGCTGTGTAACCGGGTCAATGCTATCACGGTAAGCAGGAATGGCTAACAATGTGCTCATAATGCCTGGTGCCGCATGCAAATCGTCGATTGTTTCAAAAAGAGGTACCGACTGAAGCGTGCTTGTTACGCTGCCATCGCTCTCTTTGCGATATAGACCTGCTTCCTTCGCAAAAACAACAACCTCCAAAAGATCACTAGCACCCTGTGTCATACTGATTAGGTAGCTATTGATACAATTGCGTCCAAACTCCTTCTGCGCTTCGCCTACCGTACGGTAAACATCTAAGCATTCTTTCGTGCCTTCGGAGTATTCTAGATAAGTTGAAGTGATTGGTCTTGGATCATTCAGAACATCCGTCAGAAGCGAAATTTTCTCCTCTTCAGACAGCTTACTGTAGTCACTCGTAATACCCATTTTCGCCAAAATCTCAGTCATAGCTGATTCATGCTCTTTACTGTGCTGTCTGATATCAAGCGCAGCTAAGTGGAAGCCGAACAGCTCAACTTGACGAATCAGCTTTTTAATATATTTGTCAGCAACGTAATCTGCATAATGGGATCTCAAGCTAGCATCAATAATATGCAAATCATTAATAAATTCATCTGGGCTGTTATATTTCTGGCTTGTTGGCACATTAGGGTTGCCAGTGTTATGGACCTTTTCGATCATATACGTAGTTTTGATACGGTAGGGCTCTTTCTCATTGCGCCATACATCCTGCACATTGCCAAGCGCTACACGGTCGCACTGAATGGACTCCAATAAAGCTTCGCTAACCGTCACAATATTTTTGCTGAAGCTCATATGTTCTAGCGTTTCTTTCAGAACTTCTTCATACTTTTGTAAAGCCAGCTGACGGTGAAGTCCAAGCGTTTCCCACGTAACATTTGCTCTCACGGATGGGTTACCATCACGGTCTCCACCAATCCATGAACCGAACTTCAAGAAAGAAGGCACGTGCCAAGTATCCTGCGGGTAATATTTATTTAGGCAGCGCTCAAGCTCATGATAAATCTCTGGCAATACATCAAACAAAGTTTCGTCAAAATAGTACAACCCATTACGAACCTCGTCGATTACCGTTGGTTTACGATCACGCAGTTCGTCCGTCTGCCATAGATTCAGAACTTCTCCTAACAGCTTCTCACGCAGCTGTTCACGCTCACGAGAAGTTAGCATCGGATTATCTAGCTTCATCATATCATCTGAAATACGCAGATTTATATCAAGTACTGCTCTGCGCATTGCTTCCGTTGGATGTGCAGTCATAACAAGCTCTAAGGAGATAGCTTTAAGAATTTCTTGTACTTCTTCAAAAGGGACATGATTGTTTCTTAGTTCCTGTACAATGCTCTCTATGGAACCAGGCTGCACGGATTCACCGGAGGAACGCTCGTAATCTCTTTTACGACGAATCCGATGATTCTGCTCAGCAATATTAACAAGCTGGAAGTAAATAGCGAAGGCTCGAATCACTTGATGGCGAATTTCCGGATCAAGTGAAGAAATCGTTTCTTTGAACTCATTATAGATTTCAATGACATAGTGTGCTCTTAAAGACTTACTCATCTCACGAATTTTCTCGACAACCTCGAGGAGATCATTGCCGCCCTGATGTACCAGAACTTCACCTAGTATGTGCCCCAAGAAGCGTACGTCCCTGCGAAGCAGGTTATTCGTTCCTTGCTTTTGTAGGCCGATTACATTCTCTAACATAACTCTCCACCTCATCTATTCACTATGTTGCATTAATGCTTCTCTCTATAAAAGCTTAACGTTACAAAAACTCATTTCAGAATATTTTACCACAATCCGTCCTTTGCACATAGTAGTAAAATAAAAAAAGCCCCTATTAGGGCGTGGTAATTAATGTATGCGCTAAGAAAAGACTACTGTAAATCCATTAAAAACATGCTTTCTGTCGAGGCAACCATACTCTCAATCTGCAATCGAAATTACAGTCCGCTATTTTCCCAATTCACATAATAAGATCACCTTAGTGAACATATAAGTCCTTGTAGTTCTCTAAAGTAGTGCGTGCAAGATGCCGATTTGCTTCAAAAAGCGGCCTCCTGCCTCCTTCGGAAGCAACCAGTGGTTGATTGGACGCTCGCCCTACTTGGGATTACTTAAGATGTCTTCGCGGGCGGTCGAACCCATTGAGGATTCTCTCCCTTTCCCGTTCAAAACAAAAAGATCACCCTAAGGTGATCTCTTGTTTTGAAGCGGGTGATGGGAATCGAACCCACGCTACCAGCTTGGAAGGCTGAAGTTCTACCATTGAACTACACCCGCGTAACTATCGGGATGACACGATTTGAACATGCGACCCCCTGCTCCCAAAGCAGGTGCTCTACCAAGCTGAGCTACATCCCGATACGGTGTTACTAATAAAAAATGGCGCGCCCTGAGAGATTCGAACTCCCGACCTTTTGATTCGTAGTCAAATACTCTATCCAGCTGAGCTAAGGGCGCTTAAAATATGGAGCGGAAGACGGGGATCGAAC
>NZ_JCAUAX010000019.1:0-68167 GCF_059692175.1 Paenibacillus sp. J22R67
GATGGCGGAGGGGACCCACGCGTTCCCATCTCGAACACGACCGTTAAGCCCTCCAGCGTCGATGGTACTTGAACCGCAGGGTTCTGGGAGAGTAGAACGTTGCCAAGCACAGAAGAAAAGCCTTTTGAGAGAAATCTCAGAAAGGCTTTTTTTGTTTTGGACGAATGAGTATACCCTGAGCCCCAGATTTTCATTTTTTGCATAATTCAGAGGAAATGCACTTCTTCAACTGCAGAAAGCACATCAAAATCACCAGCTGCAAGGCTGTTATAACAAAATACCTGCATTTTGTACAGGTAATTCCACTAGAAATGACCAAAAGGGTTCATTCCACCGAAAATACCTGCACTTTTTACATCAAAGTTTGCTATGTAGCTTCTAAGCTTCCAAATTACCTACACTTTTTACAGTTATCATGGGTAATGAGCAAGCCTGTTTTTTATTGCAAGTAACAAGAGGTCTCTTTCTCAGAAATCTTCATTAAACCAGCTTTGCGATAAGGGCGGAATCGGAACAGCATCCACAGCCGCGGCATCAACATCCAGATGTGAAAGATCATGAAATAAATCAACCAAGGAGTCGGGATCCAAGGATATAAGACTGTAATTAGGGAGAGACCAATCCAGAATAAGTGGAGCTGTACTTTGCCAACTAGTCGAATTGATGCATGCCCGTCCGGCAGTGAGCCGCACCAGAATATCCCCCATCGATAAGACCAGCCTCTCATGGCCATCCCAATGGTGAATTGGAAGTAAGCCCGAACGAGCAGCGTATGGAAAACAAGAAGCAGCGGATAGCTAACTAACAGAGGGAGCCAGTTTGTTGGCTCAAATTTGAAGAATAAGGCCAAGGCAAGAATCAGGAAGTAGAGAATCCTTTTATACAAAGAATGATAAATGCGCTTCACTAAAGTATAACTATAAATAGTAGATTGTTTGGAGAGATTTGGTTCCTGTTTTGTTGACATGGTGATGACCTCCGTAAGCCGGTTACCCTGATAGAGGTAATATCGGCATATTCCTTCCAAGATATGAGCGTTTAGCTAGTTTAGGAGAATCGAGATTCGGATATACTAGTAGTAAAAGTGCATGGGGTGATCATATGGAGGAGAATCGAATTGGGATATGTATGATCTGTGAGCAGCAGCGAAATGGCGGTATTCATATTATTACAGCTTTCATTTGCGATGAATGCAGTGGTGAAATCGTCAAAACGAATGTGAGCGATCAGAAATACCCATTCTATGTAAGGCAGATGAGAAAAGCTTTTTACATGGGGAACTCAAAACAATATATGAACTAAATGGGAGAAGCTTCTGTCTGGAAGCTTTTTTGTTTTTTCTGCTTCAATCCACTACTATAAGGGTATTAAGTAGAAAGTTCAAGGAGTCCTATTCGCATGAGCAGCAATCAAAATTCAGAGAATAAGTTCAAAGCGCCGTTATACGAGGCAATGGTAGCTCATCAAGCGCAAAATCCAGTGAGTCTGCACGTGCCGGGCCATAAATCGGGTCAGGGGTTACTGGTCGAGGGTGCCCCCTTTTATGAACATATCATGTCAATTGATTATACGGAAATAACAGGCCTAGATGATCTGCATCATCCAGAGGGCGTAATTATGGAGGCGGAACAGTTAGCGGCGGCCTGCTTTGGGGCAGAAGAAACACATTTCCTCATTGGTGGCAGTACGGTTGGGAATATCTCCATGATTGCGGCCGTCTGTGAAAGAGGTGATGTCATTCTTGTTCAAAGAAATGTACATAAATCTGTTATTCACGGGTTGATGTTGGCCGGGACGAGAGCTGTGTTCATTGCGCCTTCCATTGATCCACAAACGGGTGTTGCAACGAGTGTACATATGGAAACTGTGAAACAAGCTTTGCAACAATATCCGGAGGCTAAGGCTTTATTTTTGACCAATCCGAACTATTATGGCATGGGCGTCAACTTAGCCCCTTTTGCAGAGTTGATGCATACGCAGGGGAAGATGCTTTTGGTGGATGAGGCTCATGGCGCTCATTACGGTTTTCACCCGGAGGTACCAGCCTCTGCCCTATCACAAGGAGCGGATGCAGTCGTACAGTCTACGCATAAGATGCTTACCGCAATGACGATGGGGGCTATGCTTCATTTGAAAGGGCCGCGTATCAATCGTGAAGCGATTCGCCGACTTTTGGGAATGCTGCAGAGCTCAAGTCCCTCCTATCCCATCATGGCATCCTTAGATTTGGCGAGAAAAAAGATGCATACGGAAGGGGAAACTTGGCTGTCAGAAGGGATTACGCTGGTTAAAGAATTTAGATCCAAACTGGATCAAATGAATAGATTTCATTACTTCCCTCTGGAGTTTCCGGTATCTCGAAGTGAAGGATATGATACGGCGGATCCCTTCAAAGTAGCTATTTGTGATGCGACACAAACTTTAAGTGCTACGGAGCTCAAAAACAGATTAGAGGAGCAAGGCATTTACGTGGAAATGTCGGATGGCCGTCACGTGCTGCTTGTCTTCACACCAGCTTCGAGCCGTACGGATTTAGAAAAGGTTCTAGGCGCGTTAGCCAACATTTGTTTGGACGTTCCAGCACAAAAGAAGGAACTTCATGCGCCTATCTCGAATATACTTAAATTACCCTACTACACACAAATCTCTTCACCAATTGTTTTTGATCTGAGAGAAATCTCAAGAGAAGGGCGGGAAGTGGGAACTTATCGTCAGGTAAGCGTGGAGGATGCGGTTGGCAAGCGTTCTGCGGATATGGTGATCCCTTATCCACCAGGAATTCCTTATCTATACCCGGGTGAAGTTATTACGGATACCGTGGCTGAAGCTTTACTACAATTAGCGGCAAACGGAATCAAGTTTCAAGGTACGGAATTTGGTCAGACACACAAGTTAAAGGTATACACATAAACTATTATATGGACTGGTAAAGCAGCACGCAGGAGGAAGAGTGAACGGAATATTCATTACTTTTGAAGGACCGGACGGTTCCGGAAAAACGACACAGCTCAAGAAATTAGGTGAAGAGCTTAAGAAATTAGGACATGATGTTCTGGTAACAAGGGAACCAGGGGGAACAGCAATCAGCGATAAGATTCGCAGTATCATTCTTGATCCTGTGAATGAAGAAATGGTCGATCAGGCGGAAGTGCTGCTATACGCGGCATCCCGAGCGCAGCATGTGCACCAGTTGATTTTACCGGCTCTGGAAGCTGGCCGCATTGTTCTGTGCGATCGTTTCATTGATGCAAGTGTTGCTTATCAGGGATACGGGCTAGGCTTGGATATTGAGCAGGTCAAAGCTATTTCACGCTATGCGAGCTCAGGCTTACAAGCAACTCGAACATTCATTCTGGATGTTCCTGTAGAAGTCAGTATGGCTCGATTGCATCAGAGAGCTTCAGGCGCCACAACTGCTGCGGAGCAGCTCGACCGCATTGAACAGAAGCATGTGGATTACCACAGCCGAGTAAGGGAAGGATTCCACCAGATCGCATCCAGTCATCCTGAGCGCGTAAGAGTAATTAACGCTAACCGCAGTGTAGAGGAGATTGCAGCAGATATTTGGAGTCAGTGTAACCGTTTGCTTGAGGAACATTTTGCTTAGGAACATTTTTCCGTGAGAAGCAGAAAATCCATTCTTAGTTTATAATAAGAGGAGGCAACCCCTATGAAACTAGTCGTAGCTGTTGTACAAGATAAGGACAGTAACCGTCTCTCCAATGCGTTAATTAAAGAGGGTTTTCGCGCTACGAAGCTGGCAAGTACAGGCGGTTTTCTACGCGCAGGAAATACGACTTTCATGATCGGTACGGAAGATGAGAGAGTGCAAGAGGTTATGCAGGTCATTCGTGCCAATTGCAAAATTCGGGAACAGCTTGTTACACCGGTTTCTCCAATGGGAGGAACGACAGATTCTTATATTCCTTTCCCAGTGGAAGTGCAAGTGGGTGGAGCCGCGGTATTCGTATTACCGGTAGAGCGCTTCGAGCATTACTAAATTATAGATGACCTTAATAAGGATGGATGCGTCTTGAAAATTAATCCGGGGTGGCAGCCCATTGGTAAGAACGTCAAAGTGAATGAGAACGTACCGCCGCCACAGATGGCACCCCGGAATTTCTCTGACATTATGCAGCAGCAGGATGAGAAATTTACGCAGGAGCAATTGTCCAAAATGGTGCAGCAAATTACGCTGCAAGGCGACCGTCTGTCACGGGCGATGACCGTGAGAGAGCTTCTCCAGTATAAATTGCTGATTAGGCAATTCTTGGAGGAAACGGCTCGCCGAGGTGTTAATTTACGAGATACGAAGGGCTGGGATCGTCGCGGCCGTTCGAAGCGATATAAGCTTTTGGAAGAAATTGACCAGGAGCTCCTCTCTTTAGCAGATGAATTGCTGGAGAGCGAACAGGGGCGCATTGAGATTTTACAAAAAATCGGAGAAATCCGAGGCATGTTGATTAACTTGTTATTTTAGGGTGGTGCCACAACGAATGTCCTTCCAAACCATACCGGGGCAAGCAGCGGCAAAGCAACTTCTGCAGAACGGGCTGCGACAAGACAAGCTGTCTCACGCCTATATATTTAGCGGGCCTGTTGGGACAGGGCGTTCCGAAATGGCGATAGCATTAGCGAAAGCGATTTATTGTCAACACGGAACGGATGACGCCTGTGGTGAGTGTTTGGAATGCCGCAAGGTGGAGCACAGCAATCACCCCGATCTGCATATCGTTGTACCTGATGGGGCCTCGATCAAAATTGAGCAAATTCGGGAGCTTCAGAAGGAGTTTGCGTATCGCGCAACAGCTTCCGGCACGAAAATATATATTCTGCATCATGCAGAGAAAATGACCGTACAGGCAGCAAATAGTCTTTTGAAATTTCTAGAAGAACCGACTTCCAGGGTCGTTGCTATTCTCATCACAGAGAATGGAAACGCCTTATTACCAACGATTCAGTCGCGGGCACAGTGGATTCAATTCACTCCAATGGCGCGTGAGCAGATGGTGCTAACGCTGCTGGAAGAGGGTTTTCCGGCTGCTCTTGTACAGCCTGCTGCGCATTTAACGGCAGGATTACAAGCGGCTAGGGAGCTAATCGGAGCGAATTGGTTTGCAGAAATGAGAACCGTAATGTTACAATTAGCGAAGGAGACGCTCACACGTTTTCCTACTTCTATGATTACGGTTCAGCAACGAATTGTGAAAACAGAACTTGCGGAACACATGTCGAGTCTTTTCGACTTGTTGATTCTCTGGTTTAAAGATATGGTGCAACTGCGTCTTGAGCGCAGAGACAGGCTTGTATATAATGACCAGCTAGACTGGATGAGCTCCCTAGCGTTCAGTCGGGATGTCTCAGTCTGGGTGCGTATGATGGAGCAAGCCGTAGAATTACAAAAGCGACTGCGCTTCAACGCCAACTCTCAGCTGGTTATAGAGAAAATGCTCGTGGAGATGCAGGGGGTGTAAGATGTATTCGGTTGTAGGCGTCCGCTTCAAAAAAGCGGGTAAAATATATTATTTTGATCCAATCGATTTGCCGATTGAGCAAGAAAGTGCCGTTATTGTTGAAACCGCTCGAGGTGTGGAATATGGCAAAGTAGTGGTGGGCAAGAAGATCGTCAAAGAAAATGATGTCGTTCTTCCGCTTAAAAAGGTCATTCGCATTGCGGATGATTCGGATGCAGATTTGGTTGAAGAGAATAAAAAAGCAGCTAAGGATGCGTTCCAAACGTGCCACGACAAAATTAGAGATCATAGTCTTAAGATGAAGCTTGTGGACGTAGAGTATACCTTTGACCGCAATAAAATTATTTTTTATTTTACAGCTGAGGGGCGCGTTGATTTCCGGGAACTCGTGAAAGATTTGGCGAGTATTTTCCGGACAAGAATCGAACTGCGTCAAATTGGTGTGCGGGACGAAGCAAAAATGTTAGGCGGTATTGGTCCGTGTGGGCGGATTCTATGCTGTTCGTCGTTTTTAGGTGATTTTGAACCGGTATCCATCAAGATGGCCAAGGATCAGAACTTATCGCTTAATCCAACGAAGATTTCGGGTTTGTGCGGCCGCTTAATGTGCTGCTTGAAGTACGAACATGATAATTATGAAAGTGCGAAGGACTCTCTGCCAACCGTTGGTAGGCATGTGATCACTTCTTTTGGTAATGGTAAGGTACTAGGGTTAAATATCAGTGAGCGTACCGCGAAGGTTCAATTATTCGACCTTGGTAAAGCACTTGATTTACCTTTCGATGATGTAGTTGAACAAGAGTAGCGGCAAAGGATCCAAGGAGGCGCTGGCCAGTAAGCATGCATGGCACTAGAGGTGAAAGCGTGGATAAACAAGATATTTTTGGACAAATAGATGGGATCGAAGAACGAATGGGTGCCACTTATGCCGAGTTGGGTGCCTTAAAGAAACAAATCATTATACTCATCGAAGAAAATAAGAGACTAAGCATAGAAAATCAGCAACTACGCAAGCTGATTCGACAAGAGGAGACGACTGTTGAACAGCCTGTCGGAGAGGCAGAGGAAACGGTTTCGTTATCAGGAGCCGGATATGATAATTTGACCCGCTTGTACAATGAAGGATTTCACATATGCAATGTGTATTATGGACACCTTCGGACCGAGGGAGATTGTTTGTTTTGCTTATCCTTTTTAAATAAATAAGTGTGTTTGACCGTAGGGGTTTATGCCTTACGGTTTTTTTCCATAGATGAGCGAAAACTAGAAAGGAAATGAAGAACTGCGTATGGTGCCTTTACGACCGACTGAAAGAATTGATGATTTATTAACGTATGATTTAAAAATTATTCAAAGCGAGGAAGTGTTCAGCTTTTCGATGGATGCTGTCCTGCTTGGCCGATTTTGCAGTTTGCCACCGAAGGGCCGAGTTATTGATTTGTGTACAGGCAACGGTGTTGTGCCGCTGCTCCTCTCTACCCGAACTAAGGCAGATATCTGGGGCGTCGAAATCCAAGAGCGACTTGCCGATATGGCGGTTCGCAACGCTTTGCTGAATGATTTGGGCGAAAGACTACATATGATACAAGGCGATCTAAAGACCATTCATGAGACTTTAGGCCACGGTCAATTCGATGCTGTAACGGTGAATCCGCCCTATCTCCCTGTCCCCAATGGGGAGCAGAACGTGAATGAACATTTTGCAGCAGCGCGTCATGAAATTCACTGTAACTTGGAAGATGTGATTGCAGCGTGTGCGAAGCTGGTTAAAGCAGGTGGCAAAGTGGCCATGGTTCACCGGGCAACGCGCTTGGTTGATATCATCAGTTTAATGAGGAAATACCGCTTGGAGCCGAAAAGAATTCGCTATGTGCACGCACGTGCTGGGGAAGAGGCGATGATGGTGCTGATTGAGGGAATGAAGGATGGTAAACCAGAAATTCGTACCCTGCCTCCGCTAATCGTTTATAACGAGAACCAGGAATATTGTAAAGAATTGAAGGAAATTTATTATGGGGGCAGAGCTTCCTTAGAGTTTTCGTAAAAATAAATATTAGCGTATATGGAAGCATATGACTAAAGTGAAGAGGGACAAACAGTGGGCTTAAATGTGCAAAAAAGTTATCGCGAGGACGGGAACACCTCGGGCACGCTCTACCTGGTTGCCACACCGATCGGCAACCTCGAAGACATGACCTTTCGGGCGATTCGCATCCTAAAGGAAGTGAACCTGATTGCCGCTGAAGATACGCGGCAATCCCGCAAGCTGCTGACGCACTTCGAGATCGCTACGCGAATCGTCAGCTATCACGAACACAACAAGCAGGCAAGCGGACCCGAACTCGTCCGCTTGCTGCTTGAAGGGCAGAGCATCGCGCTTGTCAGCGATGCAGGACTGCCGGCCATCTCCGATCCAGGTTATGACCTGGTGAGGATGGCTGTGGAGCAGGGCGTGCCGGTGGTTCCTGTCCCCGGCGCGAATGCGGCCCTGTCGGCGCTGATTGCATCAGGCCTGCCGACAGAGCGGTTTGCCTTCGTCGGGTTTCTCCCCCGGGAGAAAAAGGATCAGACGAAGGTGCTTGAAGGGCTGCAGCACGTGCAGGACACGCTGCTGTTCTATGAATCGCCGCACCGCGTCGAGAAAACACTTACCCGTATGGCGGAAGTGTGGGGGCCGGAGCGCCGGGTTTGTCTCGCCCGCGAGCTGACGAAGCGGTACGAGGAGTTTCTGCGGGGCACGATTGCAGAGTGCCTCGAGCACCTCACGCAGTATCCGCCGCAGGGGGAGTACTGCGTAATCGCCGAAGGCGCATCAGCCGAGGCGGTGAAGGAAGCCGCCGACGGTTGGTGGGAGGCGATGTCGCTAGGCGAACATGTCGAGCACTATGAGGGACAGGGCAGCGATCGGAAAGAAGCGATGAAGCAGGTTGCGATCGATCGCGGACTATCCAAGCGGGACGTTTACAACGCATTGCTTGAGCGTTAAGCGCGCGGGCTTGGTTGGATCTGTTTCCAGTACCTATGTATGCCACTTGCTTGATTGCTGTATGGCATGGCAGCCCCGTTTAGGGAACTACAAGCCGCTATTTTGGCAAAGAGCGGAGGTTTAGCTGCTGCCGGGGAACTTTAAAGCCTTATTTTGCTTGAGTTGAATGGTTTTCGGCTATGATCTGTGAAATAGCGGATCATAGTTCCCTTGCAACTGCTAATAGGTTATTTTGAGGAAAATAACGTCCTGTAGTTCCCACATAAGGCGGGGTCGAGGCCATGGATCAGCGCTGCAGGAAAGTCTAGACAAAAAAAGATCTCTAATCCGTGGCCGAAGCCAACAAATTAGAGATTAGAGGAGATATGAAAAAGGTTAGAATTACCAATAGGATAAGTGCTACTTCTATTATATACTATTTTTCTTATTTTGTCACAGGTGTTGGCATTTCTGCTAAACAAATATGACAAACAATTTTTCCCTTGAAGTAAGAGACGCCTTCAGCGTTGCCACAGAAAATACAAGCAGGCTCATATTTCTTAAGCATGATACGCTCGCCATCTACGTAAATTTCAAGAGCATCTTTCTCGCCAATACCTAGTGTACGACGAAGTTCAATTGGAATAACGACACGCCCCAATTCGTCAACTTTTCTTACAATGCCCGTAGATTTCATCATATATATAAACCCCTTTCGATTTTATAAAAATTTTATCAATATCGTCATGTTTCGACATAACTCTTAAACTAATGATACCAACCATTCCCAAAATAGTCAACCATATTTTCGCTGGTTTGGGCGAGATGACAAACATTTTTTGAAATTTTATCACATCTGAAAAGGTGGGAAAAACCAAGCGGAATAAGGATTTGTAAATAATATATTACTATTTGATGCGAGAAAAGGTGGAATTAGGAAATTCATTTAAGGGGGCTTAAACAATAAAAAAATGGTATTAGATTATTCGACAAAATAAGACATGAATGTCGACATGATGGTGTGAAATGTCGAAAAGATGTAGAATTTTAATAAAGAGAGGTTGTGATTGAATGAAGGAAGAGAAGGTTTTTAAAGATCCAGTCCATAAATATATTTACGTGCAGGATAACACGATCTGGGATTTGATCAACACGCGGGAGTTCCAGAGGCTGCGTCGCATTCGACAATTAGGAACCTCTTATTTAACTTTTCATGGTGCCGAGCACAGCCGGTTCTCGCATTCACTTGGTGTGTACGAGATCACGCGTAAAATTATTTCCCAGTTCGAACGCAATCAATATGAAGATTGGCCGAAGGAAGAGCGTTTAATTTGTCTTTGTGCGGCGCTGCTGCACGATTTGGGGCATGGGCCTTTCTCCCATTCGATTGAGAAGGCTTTCGGAACGCGGCATGAGGATTGGTCTTGCAAGATCGTGCTTGGGGATACGGAGGTCAATAAAGTTTTGAGCCGGGTATCGCCTGATTTTCCCAAAAAAGTGGCGGGTGTCATTTGCAAATCCTACAATGAAGAAATTGTTGTAAGCCTCGTTTCGTCCCAATTGGACGCCGATCGGATGGATTACCTGTTGAGAGATGCATATTTCACTGGTGTTAATTACGGGACGTTCGATCTGGAGCGAATACTCCGTGTTATTCGGCCCTATCGTGGGCATATTGTGGTTAAAGAAAGTGGTATGCATGCTGTAGAAGATTACCTAATGTCACGTTATCAGATGTACTGGCAGGTCTATTTCCATCCGGTGACACGGAGTGCGGAGATTCTGCTGCACAAAATCTTTGCTCGTGCCAAACATTTATATGAAGATAACTACACGTTTGGCTTTATGACGGATCCCATCCTGCACCTGATTCAGAATAAGATTTCGCTTGAAGATTATTTGCTTCTGGACGAGTCTGTGATGCAGGCGATGTTAACGTTTTGGATGAGTGAGAAGGACCCAATCCTTGCTGATATGTGTAAGCGATTTTTGGACCGCAAACTGTATAAATACAGTACCTTTGATGAGTCAAATCAGCGCATGATTCAGCTTATGGAGAAGGTAATGGCGGAGGTTGGCCTCGATCCGATCTACTATATGGAAATTGATTTTCCGTCGAATCAATCCTATGATGTGTACAGACCTGGCGAGACGGAGGATAATTTGCCGATTCTGCTTCTAGATCATAAGGAAACGTTAACCGAAATCACCCATCGATCGGAGATTGTTCAGTCTATTAGCGGTTTTCAAATGGGTAAGCATCATGTCTATTACCCCGAGGAGCTACTGGAGCGTCTGAATGCTTCTGCGTATCCGGAATTATGGGAGATGCTCGGCGAGCAGGAATAAATACATAAGAGGGAATAAGGAGAAGAACATGCTAACAGACTCACATACACATTTAAATGCGGAACAATTTCAGGAAGACCAAGACGAGGTTATACAACGCGCCCGGGATGCCGGCGTTACAAGAATGGTCAATGTTGGTTTTAATCGGGAGACGATTCCTAGTTCAATAGCACTTGCCGAAAAATATGATTTCATCTATTCAACAGTAGGTTGGCATCCAGTGGACGCGATTGATATGATGCCAGGAGATTTGGAGTGGATCGAATCGTTGTGTCAACATGAAAAAGTAGTGGCTATCGGGGAAATCGGACTGGACTATTACTGGGATAAGTCGCCTAAGGATGTACAGCAGCGGGTCTTTCGGGAGCAAATTAGGTTGGCGCGCAAGCTTCAAATGCCAATTGTGATTCATAACCGAGATGCGCATCAGGATATTTTGACCATTTTAAAAGAGGAGAAGGCTGCTGAAGTCGGGGGGATTATGCATTGTTTCTCGGGGAGTTGGGAGACGGCCAAGCAGTGTTTGGATATGAATTTCCATATTTCCTTTGGAGGGCCTGTAACCTTCAAAAATGCAAGGCAGCCCAAGGAAGTGCTAGCGCAGGTTCCATTGGACCGCTTACTAATTGAGACGGATGCTCCTTACTTGACTCCGCATCCATTCCGCGGCAAGCGTAACGAATCAGCTTATGTTCGGTTGGTAGCCGAAACGGCCGCGGAAATTAAGGGCTTAAGTCTAGAAGAGCTTGCAGAAATAACGACAAACAACGCGATCGCTTTGTTAGGTCTCAAGTAAAGCGTTCTTGGCAAACTTTCGTCGGAGCAAGACTCCACAGACCAGTGAGATGAAGAGGAAGCCAATGAGCGGTACAACAAGGTAAATAGGTGAAGACCTGATTAATAGTGGAACCGAAAGCATACATAATTCTAGCAGCAAGGCTGACCAAATGATGAAGGCTAAGGAGCCGGCTTTCAACTGACGGTTGAGCGGGTACATTTCAAGCCAAAAGGTATAGCGGTGTGAACGCTCGAGCGGCGTGAGTTGAACCATCGAAATGACTAAAGCGATAAAGAAGATGAGAAGTCGTGCTGTGCTGCTGCTTGAAACGGCGATGGCTAATGTGCCCAGCAAGGAAATACGTAAGACAATCGCGAATAGCTCCGTACGTAGAAATGTTTTCATATATATGTACAGATAGGTTGCATCTTGTTTAAAAGGAATAAATCTAGTGACCCCGCTGATCCAGCTTCGGCGGGTTATTCGCGCTCCCAATTGCGGAACATCCACGAACCAGTTAAAAAAGGCATAAAGCCGTGCCTGCTGCTGCCTTTCCTTCGCAATGAGATAGTCCCACCCGATGTAGTACTTGGATACATAATGCGTGGCTGTTAACCAAGCTAATGTAAGTACAAGAGCAGCTCCGCTTGCCCAGAGAATGCTTGTAAGGAATTGCAGAGAAATCAGGACGGCTGTTGCTATCCAGCGGAAGCTAACGGAAGCCCTTCTTGCACGCTCATGTGTAAATCGGCTTTCTTGCCAACTAGCCAATAAATTGGCTACCTTCATTAATAGAAGCAAGGCAAGCATCCATAAGAAATGCTGTTCGTCATGACCGAGGCAGTGATGATATAAGGGCCATAATACGACCCATGCCAGAAATGTCCAAAAGGCTTGCAGCGCCAAGCTGTACTTGAATCCGCCGCGGAAGTAGGGGCCCATCTGATGTTCAATACGCAGTAAAAACATACGGTCTGCGCTTCTGGCTAGTGTGCGAATCGGGCTTGAGGATAACAAAGGTACAAGCAGCAAAAGGACGATCCACAGATAGGGATAATCTGTCGGAAGGCGCTGTAGTATTTTTGCATAATAATAGGAAGAAAGGATGACAAGAAATAACAGGAAGCCAAAAAAATTACTGCGCGCTGCATACTGCAGGTAGCCCATGGATTCCTTCATATAATGTTCAAACCTCTTCTGCCATAGGGCACGGGTATCCATGTCCATCGCTTTCATACCAGTTCTCCTTTTACAAGCTTATAGAAGATGTCGTCCAGTGACGCTTGCTGGAGCCCTGTTTGCTGACGTAATTCGACTAAATCGCCTTGGGCGACCATGTGTCCTTTGTGCAGGACGACATAGTTATCGCAATATTTTTCAATCGTAGACAAAATATGCGAAGATATGAGGAATGACGCGCCACGTTGCTTCATTTTGACCATTAACTCCAGCAATGAGCGGATGGCTAACGGATCGAGTCCGAGAAAAGGTTCATCAATGATGTAGAGGGAAGGTTCGATTAAGAACGCATTCATGATCATGACCTTTTGCTTCATCCCTTTGGATAAATGGCTTGCGAAGGAATTGAGCTTGTCCTGCATGTGAAACTGTTCGAGCAGCGCTTGTGAACGGGAGAGATAGTCATCCTTCGTTAAGCCGTAGGCCATGGCGGTTAACTCCAGGTGTTCACGAATGGTTAACTCTTCATATAGCTCTGGACTTTCCGGTACATAAGCATAAGTGGCACGGTAAGGCAGCGGATCTTCGGCTAACGTCAAACCGTTAATTTTTACCCAACCCCTTTGTGGTTGAAGCAGTCCAAGGATGTTCTTGATGGTCGTACTTTTTCCTGCGCCATTCAGTCCGATCAATCCCATCATTTCACCCTGACGAATTGTAAATGTGAGGTCGTGAAGAACGGGCTTATTTGGTAAATATCCCCCGAATAAAGAGTCAACTTGTAATATGGGACCCATCTCAGTGCCTCCCTAAATATCTAATTATTGGAATTTATACATCAGTTTCATACCTGATAATTATAAACAAATTTAGTTTAGAAGCCTAGTTTAAGAGTGAAAACACGAAGAAACTTAGTATTCGTACGTTATAGTGAGATAAATGTAGATAAAAAGTGGTTTTGTTTTGAAAATAAGCTATTTTTAAATGATTTAGCCCTTTTTAGTAGGTGTCAATCCCTTTACAGGCAGAGATTAACAGCGTAATATACTTTTCATAATAACTTAATAACCAATTTGCCATTTTTCCATTCGCTGAGTTCCAATTATGGGAACGGGGGAACCACTGTTAACTTATAAAGCGGTATCGCTGACGAAGTAAACAGAGTGAGTAACAGGGGTGAATCTTGGACGTTTAACGGAAGTTTACGTCTGAGTAGGGCGACTCTCACGTCCGAATCCGTCAGCTAACCTCGTAAGCGTAAGAGAGGTAACGATTGTCGTTCGTGCTATTTGTGTATTTTTACTATGCAAACTAAGCCAGCGAGAAGAGTCCTCTTCTTGCTGGCTTTTTGTCCCCATAAGGACCTTTAACTGTTTCGGACGATTAATCACAGCCCGGAATTCATAGGATGATGAATAGCAAAGCTGGGTGGGACGACCAGAACGCAGCCGTTTCTTAGCAGCTGCCGATGGACGACACGTTAAGTTAAATTAAAAACCTTAGTCGCGTCAAATTTATTCATGCTGTAACCTGGCGGCGAGGCTTTGAAGGAGGACCGAAGAAGTGGGCAGTATCTCTTTTAGCGAGACCCATGTAAAACGATCATCCAGCATGTCCTTCGCATTGCGATGGAAGCATGAAAACTTGCGTTTGATTTTAAGCCTGGCTATAATCTCAATCGCAATGACTTTCATGTTTTTGGTGTTGTTGTACGGTACGGCTACCAAGAGCGTATCCGTGGTTGTGAATGGACAAGAAACCGTTGTGCATACGAAGCAATGGGTCCTGCAACGCCTACTGGATGAACAAGCCATAACGATTGGTGAACACGATGAAATATCTGCAGACCCTACTGCTACAATCAAGGGCGGGGACAAATTCGTCATCGAACACGCTTCTCCAATTCAATTGACTGCTGATGGAAAGACCACCACTGTTTACACAACTGCAAGAACGGTTGAAAGTGCATTGCAACGTTTACATATTGCACTTGGGGAGCACGATAAGCTGACTCCCGAACCGACATCCTCTTTGAGCACTGGCGATGAAATCAAAATCGTCCGTGTCAAAAAAGAGACGGAAGAAGTAACAGAGCCGATCGCATTCGACACGGAGAAGAAAAGTGATGCATCGCTGCTTAAAGGTAAAGAGCAGGTCGTTCAAGAAGGTAAAGAGGGCGTACTTCTGAAAAAGAAAGAAAAGACTTACGAAGATGGCGTGTTAGTTGCAGAAGCTGTTGTAGGTCAAGAAGTACAAGAACAAAGTGTTAAAAAAGTAGTGTCGATTGGCACGAAAAATCCCGTTGTTGTTCTATCAGCATCATCCCCTAGTGTGGATGAAGTTTCTAAGAATGGTGTGACATTTGGGTATAAACAAATCCTTAAGAATGTGAAGCTCACGGCTTATTCAGCGGGAGCCGATTCGACAGGGAAATCCGAGGGTACTCCTGGGTACGGTAAGACGTATACAGGAACTACGGTTACTGAGGGCAGAACGATTGCGGTTGATCCGAAAGTTATCCCACTGGGTTGGTGGGTTTACATTGAGGGCGTTGGCTTCCGTCGTGCTGAGGACATCGGTAGCGGTGTGAAAGGCCAAATGATCGATGTCTACTTTGAAGATCATGGCTATGCCAATAAATTCGGAACGAAGCAAGGCTACACGGTCTATGTCGTAGGACCGAAAAAGCCGTCTGAAAATTAACGTGTAAACGTCTGTTTCAGCGGGAACAATGTCAATATACGTTGCCAGGCAAGCAGCCTGGGCGAAAGAAGAGGGAACCCCTCTTCTTTTTCTGCGTACTGGGAAGGGAACCGATTATGATTAAAGAAGTCATTGTCGTTGAAGGCAAGGACGATACGGCAGCTATTCGCCGAGCCGTCGAGGCGGACACGATAGAGACAGGCGGCTCTGCCATCGGGCAAGCCGTATTGAAGCGAATAGCCCTCGCACAGCAGCGCAGAGGCGTCATTATTTTTACGGATCCGGATCACGCAGGTGAGCGGATACGGAAGATTGTGGCAGCCAAGGTGCCTGGCTGCAAACATGCCTTTATCACGCAGCAGCAGGCTGAGTATAAAGGCGACATTGGCGTGGAGAACGCAGCGCCAGAGATTGTCCGGGAAGCACTACAGAACCTTCGGACAGAGTACGACGGGGCTGTGTCACAGCTTACCATGGAAGATCTCATGGCCGCAGGACTAATCGTTCATCCAGAGGCGGCTTCCCGCCGACTCGTTGTTGGCAATGCGCTGGGTATCGGCTACTGCAATGGCAAACAATTTTATAAGCGATGTGCGATGTTCCAGATCTCCCGTGAGGAATTTGAGGCAGCTTTGGAGCATCTGACGCCGAAGATCTAGAGTAATATAGTGGAATTCAGAACCTATAGATAAATGAGGGCTACAAAATGACTATACCCGGCAATGAAGTGATTGTAACAGCGGAAGATGTCGCAACACCCAGTAAGACGAAGCAAATTATTAAAAAGCACAGTCTCGTGCTCAAAAAGAGTTTGGGTCAGAACTTCCTGATTGACCAGAACATCTTGAGCAAGATCGTTTCGGCCGCTGAGCTTGGGCCTAACAAGGGCGCGCTGGAAGTCGGCCCTGGCATCGGGGCGCTCACCCAGCAGCTGGCCAAGCTCGCAGGGCGCGTCTTGGCCGTGGAGATCGATCAGCGTCTCCTGCCTATCCTAGGCGAGACGCTGCAGCCTTATCCCCATGCGAGTGTCGTGCATGGCGATATTTTGAAGACTGACCTGCCGGAATTGTTCCGGCAGCATTTTGACGGGCTGGATGGCGTCAGTGTCGTCGCCAATCTGCCGTACTACATCACGACGCCGATTATTATGAAGCTTCTCGAAGAGAAGCTTCCCTTGGAGAACATCGTCGTGATGATTCAAAAAGAGGTGGCCGACCGCATGGCGGCTCGCCCGGGCACCAAAGATTACGGCAGCCTCAGCATTGCCGTGCAGTTCCACTGCGAGCCGGAGCTCGTCACGATCGTGCCGCGCACCGTCTTTGTGCCGCAGCCGAACGTTGACTCTGCCGTTATCCGGCTGCGTGTGCGCAAAACCCCGCCGGTCGAAGTGGCGGACGTGGACTTCTTCTTCACTGTCGTCCAAGCGTCCTTCGTCCAGCGGCGCAAAACCTTGTACAACAACCTGGCTGCGCGGTTCTTTACCAAAGAAAACAAACCTGAGCTGGAAGCTCTGCTCCAGGGCATCAACATCGAGCCTTCGCGCCGCGGTGAGACGCTCAGCATGGAAGAATTCGCGCGCTTGTCGACTGCGCTTCGCGCGCACGGCTGTAAATAACCCGCACCAAATGCCCAGCCCCGCCATAGGATAACCCATGGAGGGGATTTGTGCGATGAGGCAAGGTGATTTTGTAACCCGTAAATCCTATGGCGGCGACGTCATGTTTAAGATTGAACGTATCGATCAACTAAAGGCTGTCTTGCGCGGTGTCGATTACCGATTGCTTGCGGATGCGCCTTTAGTGGACTTAACTCTGACGAACCCGACAGAGTCGATGGACCATCCGAGGTCGAGTTCGCCCGAATTTCGCGAGTCACTGCGAAGGCTGGCGGTTGCCCAAGTGCAGCTCCAAGAGAAAAACCAACACTCGGTTGCCCATAATCAGAAAGTGAACGCGGGATATTTTGAAGTCCCGGGTAAAGTGCTGCACTTGGATGGGGATCCGACCTATCTACGTAAGAGCATGCAGCTCTACGGAGAACTTCGTGTGCCCGCTGAGGGCTTCTATATTCCCGAGGCTCAGATGGCCGACGCGCTCCACCGACTGCTTCCGCAGATTAAGCCGGATATTGTCGTCATCACGGGGCATGACGGAATACTTAAGCATCGTAAAGCCGCTGGACCTGGCGGTTTGTCTAGCTATAAGAATTCACAGAACTTCGTTAACGCCGTTCAAGTGGCCCGGCAGTATGAACGCAATCGTGACGCGATGATTGTCGTGGCTGGAGCTTGCCAGTCTCATTTTGAGGCTTTGCTTCGGGCTGGAGCCAATTTCGCGAGTTCACCTGCGCGCATACTCATCCACGCACTAGACCCGCTGTGCATCGCCGCAAAGCTATCCTACACCTCTGTGAAGGACACGATATCGATGTTAGATATTATGGATTTAACGGTGACGGGGCTTGATGGCTTGGGTGGTGTAGAGACAAGAGGGAGCTACCGAATGGGTGTTCCCGGTATTCAACACACAGAGGAGCATGCGTAAATCCTTGCTCATACATGGTTTTCTTTGAAGGACACTTGCCTGCTGCTTCTCTCTTAGGAGAGGACGGCAGGTGAGTGTTCTTTTTTTATTGGAAAAGTGTGAATAATTTGCGAACTTTGGAGACAACCTGTACAATGGGGAATTCGGTAAATAGGTGAAAATGCCGTTGACAACTGGATTATGGTGCTGATATAATATTTGACCCTGTTTGACATGCTTGTCAGGATGGGTTATAATTAACAAGGAAAGAGGTGGTAGTTGACAATGGCAAAAAATGCGCTGTTGGAAATCAAACGCAGTTTGGAGCCCCACGTCGGGCAGAAGATCATGTTGAGAGCGAATGGTGGCCGTCGAAAGACAGTCGAACGTTCCGGTGTTTTAGAAGAAACCTACCCTTCTGTGTTTATCGTGAAGCTTGACCAAGAATCACACGCCTTTAAACGAGTGTCATACAGCTACGCCGACATTCTTACCGAATCTGTTGAGGTTACGGTATGTAATGATGATGGTCAGGTTCGTATCACCTATATCCAACATTAAGCTTAATAAGTTTCTATAATGAGCAGACCCTAGGGTCTGTTTTTGCATTTGAATGGACCTGGTGCGACTGGGCATACTAACCTTACTTTACGCTTACGTTGCCAGCTTTGTTCCAACAAAGCTCATCTAAGCTCAGGAAAAGGAGGTTTTTTATGAGTCGCAGAAGAGGTGTTATGTCCGAAAGTTTTAAAAATGAGTTAGCGAAAGATCTGGGGTTTTATGATGTCGTTCAGCGCGAGGGTTGGGAAGGGATTCGTACCAAGGATGCAGGGAATATGGTGAAGCGGGCTATTCAGATTGCAGAGGAACAGTTGGCGAAGCAGTATGCAGCCTCTGCGCCGCCCACTATGCAAACATCCTACGGTCAGAATACCTACGCACAGCCTAGCTACACACAAGCGCCAATGCATAACCAACGGGTTGTACAGACGCCACAGCACTATGGACAGCAAACGGCCACCTTTACACCTTCCTACACGTCTGCTGCTTCCCAGAACATGCACGTCTCGTCTACGCCACTCGGGCAGTCACAAGCGGGCTGGAATCCCATGTCATCAGCGTCCCATCAGACGGTGCAAGGCGAAAGGCGTCCCTACTACAGCTAAAGCGAATGCTTTAGCTTTTTTTTTGCGCTTTTGTTATAATATTTTAACGGCAAACGAGCAAAAGAAGGTGATCCTGATGAAGATTTTTGAAAAAGCACCGGCTAAAATTAATTTATCCTTAGATGTTTTACATAAAAGACCAGATGGTTATCATGAAGTAGAGATGGTCATGACAATGGTCGACCTAGCCGATCGCATTGAAATGCAGGAGCTTTCACGAGATACGATCATTATTTCCAGTCAAGCGGGCTATATTCCGTTAGATGAGAAGAACTTAGCCTTTCAGGCTGCGCGGCTTATTAAGGATCGTTATGACGTCAAACAAGGCGTGTACATTCATTTGGATAAAAAGATCCCCGTGGCAGCAGGACTTGCAGGGGGCAGCAGTGACGCAGCGGCAACGCTTAGGGGTTTGAATCGACTTTGGAATTTAAACATCCCTATGGAAGAGCTGCAAGTGCTTGGCGCTGAGCTTGGATCGGATGTGCCTTTTTGTGTAACGGGGGGGACGGCTGTCGCCAGAGGACGCGGAGAAAAGTTAGAGCCGATCGTCTCACCGCCGCAATGTTGGGTTGTTCTAGCCAAGCCTCCCATCAATGTGTCCACTTCGGAGATTTACGGCAAGCTGAACGCCCGTGAGATCAAGAATCACCCTTCAACAGAGAATGTACTGAAGGCGATTCGTGAGAAGCAGTTTGACCAGCTCTGCGGAAATCTCGGCAATGTGCTGGAGGAAGTGACGCTGGACCTTTACCCAGAGGTTAGACAATTGAAAGATTGCATGCAGCGTCTCGGCGCAGACGGCGTTTTAATGTCCGGAAGCGGGCCAACGGTGTTCGGCCTTGTCTCCAAGGAAGCGAAAGTGCCCCGTATTTACAATGGCCTTCGAGGGTTCTGTAAGGATGTTTATGCGGTGCGGATGTTGACCTAGCATGTGGAATTGTGTGCAAGGGGCCCTGAGGGGCTCTTTTTTAACGGAATGGATTAAGGGGTAGCGCTTAACTCCTGGAAGTTTACTCGATTTCCCGTTTTCCCATTGTCTAGTTGTTGCATAAAGCAACAAAGATAAAGCCGTCAGGATCATGCCTAGGCGGTGCTTTTTTGTGGAAATATTCACCCTCTGGGGAGGGTTTTCCTGCGTGTTAGCATTATGTTATGTTCATGTTAAGTTAATTTTCATGTGAAGCTTGAATAAATACGTATAAAAGTGGTATATTTTCTTTATATTATTCGGATTTTTGGGGGGTAGTGCGATGAAAAAGTTGAAAAGGAGCGCTAGGCTGGTAGAAATGACGCAATACTTGTTATTTCGCCCCCATTCGTTAATTCCTTTAACGACTTTTGCCGAGCGTTACAACTCAGCGAAATCCTCGATTAGTGAGGATTTGGCGATTATCAAAGAAGTTTTTGAAGAAGAAGGGCTCGGCGAACTGCAAACGCTTGCGGGCGCAGCCGGCGGTGTGAAGTTTTCACCGAAGGTACCAAAGGAAACCTCACTGAAGTTCATAGGGCAGCTCTGCTTGCAGTTGCAGCAGCCTGAACGGATCCTGCCTGGCGGTTATTTATATATGTCTGATATCATGGGGCAGCCCCAGTTTTTAAATGAAATAGGCAAAACGTTTGCATCTGCGTTCGCAGGGCGTGATATCGATGTGATTATGACCGTAGAAACGAAAGGCATTCCGCTCGCGTACGCGACGGCTACTTATATGAATTTACCCGTTGTTGTAGTTCGCAGGGATAGTCGCGTAACAGAAGGTTCAGCCGTTAGCATTAACTATGTTTCGGGCTCGAACAAGCGTATTCAGACCATGTCGCTCGCAAGACGCGCTTTGAAAGAGGAATCCAAGGTGCTCATCATCGACGATTTCATGCATGTTGGTGGAACCATTCACGGAATGATGGATTTGCTGGCGGAATTCAAGGCCTCAGTCCAAGGGGTTGGCGTCTTCATGGAATCTGTTGAAGTGGAAGAACGTTTAGTAGATCAATACGTATCGCTGGCCCGATTGTTTGGCGTAGATTCCAAGACCAAACAAATCACGGTAGAGCCAGGTAATTATTTTGATAGTAAAAAAGGAGACGCGTAAAACGATGGAATTCATCTCAACAACGGCAGCACCTGCTGCTATCGGACCTTACTCGCAAGCAGTTAAGCTCGGGAACTTGCTGTTTACTTCGGGACAAATCCCGCTCGGTTTGGATGGGCAAATCGTAGAGGGCGGAATTAAGGAGCAAGCACATCAAGTGTTTGCTAATTTGAAAGGCGTGTTGGAAGCGGCTGGCACATCTTTTGGCCAAGTTGTGAAAGCAACCGTCTTCTTGAAGGACATGAATCAATTTGCTGAGCTGAATGAGATTTATGGCACCTACTTTGGAGATCACAAACCAGCTAGATCGACTGTCGAAGTGGCTAGATTACCACGTGATGTTTTTGTCGAAATAGAGTTAATTGCTGTGATTCCTGTCGAAATTTAACAGTAACATTAAGATTGTATAAAATTATCGAAAATTTCAAAAAAATAAGAAGGAATTTGCACAACGATGTGGAATATTACACCCAAGTCTCAGAGATGGAAAAAGGTGGTGAACACAAGTGCAAATTACAGATGTAAGGCTCCGCCGGGTCAACTCCGAGGGGAGGATGAAGGCAATTGCTTCCATAACTATCGATAATGAGTTCGTAGTACACGACATACGTGTTATCGATGGGAATAACGGTATGTTCGTGGCAATGCCAAGCAAACGAACGCCAGATGGGGAGTTTCGCGATATCGCTCATCCAATTTCTTCTACTACCCGTGAGAAAATTCAGGCTGCCGTATTGGCTGAATACGACCGTGCAGCGGTAGAAGAAGAGGTTATTGAAGAAGGTGCATAACGTTTAATAATTGAGAGGGCCCATAAGGGCTCTCTTTTCTTTTGGGGGGTTTTGATGCTATATTTGGTAAAGAACTGTTAACTACATTATTTAGGCATAAAGCATACAGCTATTTATAATAAAGGGGGTGGATAGTCTTTGAAGCTCATGGCGATTGTGTTAGCGGCAGGACAAGGTAAACGAATGAAATCAAAGCTGTATAAGGTGCTTCACCCAGTTGCAGGCAAACCGATGGTAGGACATGTCGTAGACACGCTTCGGCAAATAGATGTAACAAGAACTATGGTAATCGTGGGATTTGGAGCAGAAGCGGTACAGAGCTATCTAGGAGATCAAGTTGAGTATGCGCTGCAGGAGAAGCAGTGTGGGACCGGTCATGCGGTACTGCAAGCGAAGGATTTGCTTGGCGATGAAGACGGAATGACGGTTGTCATTTGCGGAGATACGCCACTGATTTCGGATGTGACGCTTAAGAATACGATTGAACTTCATCAGCGTTCAGGTGCGTCGGCTACGATCCTGACAGCGAAACTGGATGACCCGCAAGGCTATGGCCGTGTTATTCGCGGTGAAGATGGCAGAGTTGCGCGAATAGTTGAACAGAAGGACTGCAACAGCGAGGAAGCGGCTGTTCAGGAGATTAATACAGGCACTTATATTTTCGATAACCGGAAACTCTTCAAGGCCCTGGGCTCTGTCACAAACAACAATGCTCAGAATGAATATTACTTGACGGATGTCGTCGGTATCATGACGGGCGCAGGGGAGACTGTACAAGGTTACTGTATGGCGGATGCTGCGGAATCTATCGGTGTCAACGATCGTGTTGCGCTTGCTGAAGCGGAACGCTTGTTCAAAGTGCGCATTAACCGTGAGCATATGCTGAACGGGGTTACGATCATTGATCCTGCGAACACGTACATTGAGAAGGATGTTGTGATCGGAGCGGACACAGTCCTGCTGCCAGGTACGATTTTGCGTGGGAAAACAATCATTGGCGAGCAGTGTACGATCGGACCTCAGACCGAGATTATTGATTCTGTCGTGAAAGATGACGTTACAATTAAGCAATCTGTTCTGCAAGAGGCTTATGTGGATAATGAAGCTAGCGTAGGGCCTTTCGCATATTTGAGACCTGGAGCGGAAATCGGGAAGCAAGTGAAGATTGGCGATTTCGTCGAAATCAAGAATGCGAAGCTTGGCGACGGTTCGAAAGTATCTCACTTAAGTTATGTAGGTGACGCGATTGTCGGCACAAATGTGAACATTGGCTGTGGCGCGATCACGGTGAACTACGATGGGTTCAACAAGAATTTAACGGAAATCGGGAACGATGCGTTCGTCGGCAGTAATGTGAATTTGATTGCTCCTGTGAAGATTGGCAATGGTGCTTACGTTGTGGCAGGCTCGACGATTACTCATGCAGTGAACGATGGGGATCTGGCTATCGCGAGGGAAAGACAAACGAATAAGCCGGGCTATGCAGATAAAATCAAAGGCCGGATGAAAGCGAAGAAAGAAAACAAAGCAAAAAAAGAATAGGAAAGTTAAATCTCCCTGACAAGGGGGATTTTGGATGGAATCTCTTAAGGTTGGGTACGCTATGAACTAGCTGTTACCCACTTGGCGTCGTTTACGAAAGTAAGTGTGCTGAGCAAAATTCTTAGGAGGTTCTTTTTCTTATGGCATTGTCACTGAAAGCGGAAGCCCGCAAGGACACAACGAAAAACGACATCAAACAACTGCGTGTAAAAGGCAAGGTGCCTGCGGTCGTGTATGGCAAAAAGGTGGCTGCTACGGTCATAACCGTCGATCAGAAGGAATTAGTGGCGCTGCTTCGCAAAAGCCCGCACGCTGTTATTGAGCTAGAAATGCCGGATGGCGGCGGCAAGCAGCCGGTTATGATCAATGAAATACAGCGTAACCCGCTGAACCGGGAGCTGCTCCATGTTGACTTCCATCAAATCAATATGGATGAGCCGGTCAGAACGGTGGTCACGCTGGAATTCGTCGGGGATGCTGTGGGGGCGAAAGAGGGCGGCATTTTGCAGATTCAATTGCATGAGCTGGAAATCCGTTGTTTACCGAACCAGATACCGGCATCAATCACCGTGGACATCTCCAAAGTAGGCATCGGAGAGAATATGCTGGTCAGTGAGCTCAGCGTGCCAGGAACGATTGAAGTGAAGTCTGATCCGGGTGAGCTTGTGCTCACGATTCTGGCGCCTCAGAAAGAGGCTCCTGAGGAAGTTGCTGCTCAGGGCAAAGAGGATAAGCCGAGCGAGTCTAGTGAGGAAGCGAAAGAAGAGCAGACCGTATAGACTTAAAGAAGGGTACCCTCGCCACAGTGCAAAGGGTATCCTTTGTTTTTCCTCTTTCTTTCATTAATACCCAGGCCGGGAAACAATAAAGTGTGTATTTCTGTTATAAAACGTATTATTAATTTTTATAAAATGAGGGCTGTAAAATTCAATATAGCCTATATCCTTATGTAGGTTTTGATAGTATACTTGGACGGGAATACCGGCATCTATATGATCTTGAAAATGATGATCGCTTGTAAGTTGTTGACCGTTTAGATACATATTGGCTGATTCACCCGCAGTTATGAATTTGATGGTTCATTTTAGTAACATATAGGTAAACAATAACCTTAAGATGCAGGTTACGCCAAGGATTTTTTTTAGTAAATGGCTAGGAGGAACTGGAAGAAAATGAAATGTTTTATCGGACTGGGTAACCCGGGAAAGCAATATGAGATGAATCGACATAATGTTGGGTTCATGGCAATTGATCGTTTTGCCGCCAAATGGGGGATAAACTCTTTTCAGAATAAGGGCAAGGGACTGCTGGGAGAGGGAAACGTGAACGGCACGAGAGTATTTCTGCTGAAGCCGATGACGTATATGAATCTTTCAGGTGAATCGATGAGAGCGATCTTGGACTTTTATAAATTGAAGGTGGAGGATGTCATCATTATTTATGATGATATGGATACGCCTTTCGGTCAGATCAGGCTGCGTTATCAAGGGAGTGCGGGCGGACACAATGGGATTAAGTCCATTATTCAGCATGCCGGAACACAAAGTTTCAACCGCATTCGCGTAGGTGTGAACCGACCTGCCCCTGGCTATAATATCGCCGATTATGTCTTAGCGAACTTTTCCAAGGAAGAAGTGAAGTCACTGGATGAGGTGCTGGATCTGACCTCCGAAGCGATGTTGTCGAGCTTGGATGAGCCTTTCGAGAAGACGATGGGCAAGTTTAATAAATAGGCAATAACCGCTTGACTCCAAAACATAATATGCATGGTCCTTATTCGAAAATGACAATGGTACATTCGGCTAATTTCTCCGGAGAATGGTCATACTAGGATGTAATCGAATCGTCGAAGGAGGCATACATATATGATTAAGTATATTTGCAGGCATTGTCATACCTTTGTTGGGGAAATTAATCAAGCAATAACGGAGCAACAACTGGGCTTCCATTTCTTGACCCCTGATGAGCGTAGAGATATAATATCGTATAACACGAATGGTGATGTTACGGTTAGAGTTGTTTGCGACTACTGCCGCGAGGCGCTGGAGGCCAATCCAGAGCTGTCTCTGCTGGCAAGTCCATTGCAGTAACATGATGTTTTCGCTGAATTAAAATGATGAAGATGAAGAGTTAATAGCCGAGGCAAGTGTGCCAAGGCTTCTTTTTGTGAGAGGAGTGTACTTGTTTGCAAGCTTTAATTCAGGCTTTTTCTGCGGATACCGACTTTCAAACGATCGTGTCAGGCATCAGGTCCGAGATGAAAGAGCAGCTCGTTGCCGGACTTACCGGTTCCTCCAAGCAAGTGATGATTGCAACTCTTGCGCGAGAGCTAACGCGCCCGCTATTCATTGTTACTCATAATATGTTTGCCGCTCAAAAAATAGCGGAAGATTTGCTAGAATGCCTATCATCCGATGATGTTCTGCTCTACCCTTCGCAAGAGCTTCTGACAGCGGAAGAAGCAGCATCCAGTCCGGAGATGTTGGCACAGCGCATTGATGTACTCACTAAGCTGGCGGGAGGTTACCGCGGCATTGTGATTGCTCCGTTCGCGGGAGTGCGCAGATTACTACCGATTAAGCAAGTTTTCGAGGAATCCCGAATAACCGTTAAGGTTGGGGATACCGTTCAACTGGATGAGCTCCTCGGCACCTTATCCAATTTGGGCTACGAGCGCGTGGAGCGGGTTGAGACCAAAGGGGAGATGAGTGTTCGCGGCGGCATCTTGGATTTGTTTCCGTTGACGTCGGAGAATGCGATTCGAATTGAACTTTTTGATGTTGATGTTGACTCTATTCGTACTTTTGATGTAAGTGACCAGCGGTCAATAGATAAATTAGAGTCGATCACGATTCCTCCGTGCCGTGAGATTCAAGCGGATAGAAAGCGATTACAATCTGCTGCGCAGCATGCGTATGAGCTGCTACAAGCTCAGCTGGAGAAAATGACCGACCGGACAGCCAAAGACAAGCTGCTCGAAGGGATCGGACATGATATTGAACTGCTCCGTGAAGGGCAGACGTTCCCAGGCATTTATAAATATATTTCTCTTTTATATACGGAAAGACAGACCCTCATAGACTACATGCCTAAGGATGCTGTGCTGATTATCGACGAACCGGCTCGTTTGCTGGAGACAGCGAAGCAGCTCGAACGCGACGAGGCAGAGTGGATGATGCATGCGCTGACAGAGGGGAAGAGCTTGCCGGCTTTTGTGCTGTCCAAATCTTACGAAACACTGCTGCACCGCAGACCGTTTCCAACGTTATATTTATCTTTATTTCTGCGTCAGGTCGTCGGGATTCAACCGCAAAATATCGTGAACTTCGTCAGTCGCGTTATGCAAAATTTCCACGGGCAAATGAATTTGCTCAAAGCGGAGATGGAGCGCTGGAAGAAAAATGGGGCCAACGTCATTCTCCTGGCCAACGGCGAAGAACGTGCCGAACGTGTAAGGCGTGTCCTGAACGACTATCAGATCGATGTGCCTGAGATTGTAGATGGGAATCTGCAAACAGGGTTTGAATTGCCTTCCATTCATTTGGTTGTCATTACGGAAGGCGAGATTTTCACACAGAAGCAGCGTAAAGCCCGTAAGGTAGAGAAGAAGCTGGAGAACGCCGAGCGGATCAAAAGCTATCAGGAACTTAAAATTGGCGACTATGTTGTTCATGTGAACCATGGGATCGGGAAATACGTCGGAATAGGTACGCTCGAAGTGGGCGGTATTCATAAAGATTATCTGCATATCATGTATGCCGGCGGCGATAAGCTGTCTGTGCCGATTGACCAGATTGATCTGATTCAGAAATATGTAGGTTCCGAAGAGAAGGAACCGAAGGTTTATAAGCTTGGCGGAGCCGACTGGGCAAGAGTTAAGAGCAAGGCAAGAGCATCCGTTAAGGATATTGCCGATGAGCTGATTAAGCTTTACGCTGAACGACAGGCTACGACAGGTTATGGGTTTAGCAAAGACAGCTCCTATCAAAACGAGTTCGAAGCCATGTTCCCTTACGATGAAACACGGGATCAGCTTCGTGCGATCGAAGAAATTAAGAACGACATGGAGAAATTACGTCCGATGGATCGCTTGCTTTGCGGCGACGTTGGTTATGGGAAGACCGAAGTTGCCGTTCGTGCGGCCTTTAAGGCGGCTATCGACGGGAAGCAGGTCGCTGTCTTGGTTCCGACCACGATTTTGGCACAGCAGCACTATGAGACATTCCGCGAGCGCTTCTCAGGCTATCCGTTTAATGTGAAGGTGCTCAGCCGTTTCCGCTCGAAGAAAGAGCAGACGGAGGTCATGAAGGGTGTCAAAAAAGGGACAGTTGACGTTGTCATCGGAACGCATAGACTGCTGTCGCAAGACGTGCAGTTCAAGGATCTAGGCTTGCTGATTGTCGATGAGGAGCAGCGGTTTGGTGTATCCCACAAAGAGAAGCTGAAGCGGCTTAAGACGAATGTCGACGTGCTGACACTTACGGCGACGCCGATTCCAAGAACGCTGCATATGTCTATGCTCGGCGTTCGGGACTTGTCCGTTATTGAAACGCCGCCAGAGAACCGTTTCCCTGTCCAGACCTACGTGGTCGAATATGGACCGACACTGGTTCGGGAAGCGATTGAGCGGGAGTTAGCGCGTGAAGGTCAAGTGTATTATCTCTACAACCGGGTTCAAGGGATTACGCAGATCGCCGATCAAATATCGATGATGATACCGGATGCTCGTGTTACGGTTGCCCATGGTCAGATGGGCGAGCAGGAACTCGAGAAAACGATTCTCGATTTCCTTGACGGGGAATACGATGTGCTTGTCAGTACGAGCATTATCGAGACGGGGGTAGATATCCCGAATGTTAATACACTTATCGTTCATGATGCGGATAAAATGGGGCTTTCGCAGCTGTATCAGCTGCGTGGGCGCGTAGGGCGATCGAATCGCGTAGCGTATGCCTATTTCACGTATCAGCGGGATAAAGTGCTCACCGAAGTGGCTGAGAAACGACTGCAAGCGATTAAAGAGTTTACAGAACTTGGCTCAGGCTTTAAAATTGCGATGAGGGATTTGTCGATTCGCGGTGCAGGGAACTTGCTGGGTGCCGAACAGCATGGCTTCATTGCTTCTGTAGGATTCGACCTCTACTCACAAATGTTAGCCGAAGAAATTGCAAAGCTGAAACTAGAAATAGATGGGGAAGCGACCGTGCCGGAACCGGAATGGAACACTTCCATCGATATACAATTGGATGCCTACCTGCCATCCGACTACATCTACGACAGCATGCAAAAGATCGAGATTTACAAAAAAGTGGCCGCGATTCGCACGTTGGAAGAAGCGGCAGACCTGCATGATGAGCTCGTAGATCGCTTCGGAGATCTGCCGCAGGCTGTGTTTAACTTGCTGTCAGTGGCTCGCCTGAAAGCATACGGCGCGGAGTACCGAATTGAAACGATCAGCCAAAAAGGGGATGATTACGTAATCAAGGTGCATATTGACCAAAATGGCAGGCTGGATGGTCAGAAACTGCTCAATTTGTCCAAAGGCTTTGATGGGCGAATCAAGCTCAATGCAGACCCGCAGTTGCATATTGTTATTCGCTGTAAAGGTATGAAGCCAGAAGCTTCCATCGAGTTGGTGGAGAAGTTCTTGGTACAATATAAGGATGTTCTGAAAACGAAAGGGGAATTAAAGGATGTTGCCAAATCATACTAGCAAACGACTTTTTTCTAAAAAATGGATATTAAGCATGGTAGCATTGCTTCTTGCATTTTCTGTACTTAGTGCTTGTGGAAGCAAAAAGGAGGGTGAGGGTGCAGCAACTGCTTCACCTTCCCCATCTGCAGCAGCAACAGCAACGGGTAATCCGGCTGACGTAATCGCTACTTACAAAGAAGGCGGCAAAATCACTCGCGGCGAATTTGACTCTTTCATCAACGTGAACAAAATGTTCTCGCCGCAATTGGCGCAGTTCATGACAGACCCGGCTTTTCAACAAGATATGTTGAAGCAAATGGTTACTTTCCGCGTGTTGTCCGCGAAAGCTGATGACAAAGTAAAAGCTGATGCTGACAAGCAAGTTACTGAGCAAATGAAAGCTATTACGGATTACTTCGGTAAACAAGAAGGCGGAATGGACAAGCAGTTGAAAGACAACGGTATCGAGCTGAAGGATATCGAATCTTTGATGAAAATGAGCTTCTACACGATGGGCAGCATGGAAAGCAAAATTACTGACAAAGCTGTTCAAGATTCCTATAATGAGCAAGCAGCTGCGCATGCATTTGATATCGCAACAGTTAGCCATATTCTAATCTCCTTGAAGGATGCAGCTACACAGAAAGATCTGCGTACGAAAGATGAAGCTTTGGCAAGAGCGAAAGAAGTAAAAGGCAAGTTGGATGGCGGCGGAGATTTCGCGGCTCTAGCGAAAGAGTATTCCGATGATCCAGGTTCTAAAGATGCTGGCGGTACGTATAAAGATGCAGACATCAACCAATGGGTGCCTGAATTTAAAGAAGCAGCAAGCACACTTCCTTTGAACAAAATTTCCGATCCAGTTGAATCCTCCTTTGGATACCATGTTATGAAAGTGGAATCCAGAAGCACGAAACAGCTTGATGATACCCTTAAAACACAAATTAAATCTCAGCTTGCGGAGAAATCCCTTTCTGAGTTCGCAGAGAAAGAATACCCGAACTTGATCGAAACGAATAATCTGCCTAAACCGGAAGCAAGCCCAGCACCAGCTGCAAGCCCTGCAGTAAGTCCAGCGGCGAGCCCAGCAACAAGCCCGGCGGCAAAGTAAGAACTTACCAGGATGTCCGAATATGGACATCCTGTTTTTATTTGTTATTTTTGGACAACATAATCACAGCAGGGTGCAATGCAAAGCTACATAAAGAAAAATTCCTTAGCAGAAGCGACTGCATAGAAGATTGGGAAGTGAAGAATACTATGGATAGAATTCAAGTTCCCACCAAAACCCGATCTAGCATACAAGATTTCATGCTCCTGTCGTATCTAATTCTTGAGCGGAAAGTGAGGCATCTAGAGGTATGAAAGCAACTGGAATTGTCCGTCGGATAGATGATTTAGGGAGAGTTGTTATTCCCAAGGAAATACGACGCACACTGCGAATTCGCGAAGGTGACCCTTTGGAAATTTTCGTTGATCGCGATGGTGAAGTGATTCTAAAGAAATATTCGCCTATTGGCGAGCTTGGTGATTTTGCTAAGGAGTACGCAGAGTCGTTGTTTGAGAGTACGAATCATGTTGCGATGATTTCAGATCGAGACACGATTATTGCTATGGCTGGTGGGTCCAAGAAGGATTACTTGGAGAAATCAGTTGGGTCAATTATTGAATCCTGCATGGAAAACCGTAAACCGCTTTTGGAAAGTAGCTCTGGGCAATTCGAGATTATCAAGGATATGAATGAAACTTTCTCTTCTTTCGTAGCAGCTCCGATTGTGGCTGGTGGCGATCCAATTGGCTCCGTTATATTGATCTCGAAAGATGAGAGTGTGAAAATGGGCAACATGGAAGTGAAGATGGTAGAAACAGCGGCTGGTTTTCTGGCGAAACAGATGGAACAATAAACACAAACATAATACACAAAGGCTTCCTTACTGAGGTGATGTTCATCTGTAAGAGAAGCTTTTTTTGTCTGCAAAGAGCTATTTCGTTATAATACGTGTATATGTATCACATCAGGTAGAGGAGAAATAGGATGGGGGAGACCGGCAAGGGGCATCAGATGGATCGCGAAGAGCTCCAGCAGAATGTCGGAAAACAGGGTACTGCCAAGCTGCTAAAAGGGGCTGCCGTTCTTGGGGCCGCGGCTGTGCTCTCGAAATTACTGGGTACATTGCAAAAAATACCGCTGCAAAATGTAGCGGGGGATGCCGCTTTTGGCATTTATAATGCGGTTTATCCGCTTTATATTTTGATTTTATTTGCCGCTACGGCAGGTTTTCCTGTTGCCGTCTCCAAGTTTGTGGCGGAGAGTGTTATCCACGGCGATCATCTGGAGGCTAGACGCATTGCCCGTATATCCGGAGCGGTGCTGCTAGGCAGCGGTATCTGTTTGTTTGTGCTGCTCTACCTTGAAGCGGGTGAGATTGCTGGCTGGATTGGGATCCAGCAGACAGAAAAGGCAATTCGCAGCGTTTCCTTTGCGCTGCTCCTAGCTCCGACATTAGCTGTTCTGCGGGGTTATTTCCAAGGCTATCAAAATATGCTGCCAACCGCTGTCTCACAAGTGATTGAACAGTTGATTCGGGTTATTACGATGGTGGCTTTACTGCTTTATTTGGCGGCACTTGCTTATGATGAGGAGTGGATTGCGGCAGGAGCGACTTTTGGCTCTGTGACTGGTGCAGCCGCAGGGTTAGTCGTGATGTATGTATATTGGCGAAAAGCGATGCGGGGTTTGAAGTATTCGGAGGAACCTGGCAGGGGGAAGCCTGAAGGTAAGCCCCGTTCTACTTGGAAGTGGATGAGACGGATTGCAGCCTATGCGATTCCTGTCTGCTTAGGTGCGATCGTTGTGCCGTTGTTGACCTTGGTCGACACGTTTACTATGCCGCGGCTGTTGGAAGCTTCGCAAGGAAGTGAGCTTGAGGCTATGCGACAGTTCGGATTGTATAACCGCGGGTTGCCGCTTGTCCAGCTTGTTGTTATGGTTGCCTCATCCATGTCAGCAGTCCTCGTTCCTGCGATGGCGGAAGCGAAGGCGAGAGGGCTGACCGATGTGATGCGCTCTCGGGCGGAGATGTCCATCCGGCTTTCTTGGCTTATCGGACTGGGCGCTTCGTTTGGACTTGCTTTTGCCGCGGTGCCGATCAATATCATGTTATACAAAAACGGTGAGGCCAGCCTAACGATGGCCGTCCTTGCTTTCACGGCCCTATTCAGCACGCTGAACGCTGTCTCCGCCAGCGTGCTGCAGGGTGCCGGCGCGATTCACACGCCGGCGCAGGCTTTGCTCGTTGCCATCGTGCTGAAAGCACTCGGCAACGTCGTGCTCATGCCCCGCTGGGGCATCGACGGCGCCGCGCTCAGCGCGGTGATCGCCTACGCCGCTGCGGCGGGGCTGAATCTGGTGCAGCTGCGCCGCTGCACCGGGGCGCGCTTCGCGCTGCGGCCGTACGTCATCGCACCCACGCTGGGCGTGGTGGCGATGCTTGTCTGCCTCGCAGCGCTGCAGCTGCTAGCCATGCCCGCTGTGGCGGCATGGCACTTGCCTGAGCGATTGAGCGCGAGCGCAATCGCTTTGATTGGGGTAGCCGGCGGCGCGGCCGTCTACGGGCTTGCGCTGCTGCGCAGCGGCAGCATCAGCCGCGAGGAGCTGCGGCTGATGCCGGAGCTGGACCGGAAGCTGGCGCCGGTCCTGGCTCGGATCTGGCCGGCGGGGCGTTCGGCCGGCCGGTAGGTTTTTCCGCAGCTGCGGCTGCCCTCACGGTAGCCATTGCCCATGCCGTTACCCTGTACACTTTGCAGCAGATACAATTTCCTGCACAATGTACAGTAAAATTAGCATAATAGCAGCTGATCCCGGGCATGACCTGTATTTTATACAGGAAATTCCTTTAAAAACAGCCATATCGGCTGATTTGATTAAAATTAGCTGCATTTTTTACAGTAAAACCTGCACATGAGGGTATTCTCTTAGCATTTACCTGCGCTTTTTGCAGTAAAAACGCTCAGAGACTTCCCAACATGCTATCACTCTCTGTTGAAAGAGAGAAATCTCGGCCGGCCATCTGGATCCAAATCGGGCCCATACATATTTCAGGAGGTGCCACCCATGTCAACTCAAGCTCAAATTACAGTCGTCGGACTCGGAACGGGAGAAGAAGACCAGCTCACGCTTGGAGTCTGGAAAAAGCTCCAAAACGCAGCAAAGTCACAAGCTGCGCTATATTTGCGTACAGAGGACCATCCCATGGTCCGCATGCTGGACAGCAATCAGATCCCATACCAAACCTTCGACTCCAATTATATGGCTCATCCAAGTTTTGAAGGGGTTTATGAATCTATTGCCGAAGCGCTTATTCAATCTGCCAAAAACGCATCCAACGAGGTCATCTACGCCGTGCCGGGCCACCCAATGGTGGCGGAATATACGGTACAGCTATTGAAGATGAGGTGTCCGGAAGAAGGAATCTCGCTTCAAGTGATGGGGGGAGAAAGCTTTCTGGATCAGGCTTTCTTACGCTTCGGTTTTGATCCTATCGACGGCTTTCAGCTGCTTGATGCTACTAGTCTTAGCCGCTATGCGCTTAATCCTCAGATGCATACAATTGTTGGGCAGGTCTACGATACCTATACGGCGTCAGACCTCAAAATCTCCCTTATGGATACCTACCCGGATGAATACCGCGTTGTTGTGGGCCACTCCCTAGGTGTGGCGGGTGCTGAGCAGATTATCGAAGTGCCGCTGCATGAGCTGGATCATGTGAAAGGTTACGGGAATCTATCGCTGGTTTGGGTGCCTAAAAGCGAGGAGGACGCGATCCGCTATCGCACCTTTGGCCGTTTGCATGAAATCGTGCAGGTTCTTCGGAGTCCAGAAGGCTGCCCTTGGGATCGCGAACAGACGCATGCCAGCCTGCGCAAAAATCTCATCGAGGAAGCCTACGAAGTGCTGGAAACGATCGATGAAGATGATCCTGAGCACATGTGCGAAGAGCTGGGAGACCTGCTGCTGCAAGTTATGCTTCATGCGCAGATGGAAGAGGAGATTGGGACGTTCACTGTTTATGACGTGATTGCTACGTTGAACGAGAAGCTCATTCGCCGCCATCCGCACGTATTCGGGGACAACAAAGCAGAGGATGCGGATGAGGCACTTGTGAACTGGAATGCGATGAAAGCCGAGGAGAAGCGGAAGAAAGGCATCGACGTGACGAAACAGTCTGTGCTGGACGGCATTCCACGTGAACTGCCGGGCCTCATGAAGGCCTTGAAGCTGCAGAAGAAAGCGGCTACCGTTGGCTTTGATTGGTCTGAGCTGCGCGAGGTGCTTCAGAAGCTGGATGAAGAGGTTGGAGAGCTGCGTGAGGCTATTGACAACCAGTCGGAAGAGGCGGCTCAAAATCGACTTGAGGAGCTCGGGGACGTGCTTTTTTCTATCGTAAATGTTGCTAGATTCCTCAAAATTGATCCGGAAGAAGCTATTGCGCACACAAATCGCAAATTTATTCAAAGATTTTCATATATGGAAGATCAGCTACGTTTAAAAGGGCTTTCTTTTGAACAAACTGGGTTATCAGAGATGGAAAATTATTGGCAGGAAGCAAAAAAAGTTACAAAACTTCGCTAGTAATAGAAGGAATTTGACGAAAAAAGAAGAATACTAAGTTTGGTGTAAGGTTGAATATGGAAATTTAATAGTAGGGATATTTGAACATCGTTCAAAGTCTCTCAGCTTTGCGGCTTTGGTACATAGAAGACATGATCTTCAACTATTTTTGGGAGGTAACAAATCACATGAACAAAACGGATTTGATCAACAACATTGCAGAAAAAAGCGGGCTAACTAAGAAAGACGTAGAAGTTGTACTTAACGGATTCCTTGGTGAAGTTACAGACGCTCTTTCATCCGGAGATAAAGTTCAATTAATCGGTTTCGGAACTTTCGAAACTCGTAAACGTTCCGGTCGTACAGGCCGCAACCCACAAACAGGTAACCCAATCGTGATCGCGGAATCCAACGTTCCAGCTTTCAAAGCGGGTAACAAGCTTAAAGACGCTGTAAAATAATGCGAATCGACAAGTTTCTAAAAGTATCTCGACTGATTAAGCGCCGAACCGTAGCGAAGGATGTGTCCGATCAAGGACGTGTCTGGATTAACGGCAGAGATGCCAAGGCGAGTACGCAAGTGAAAGTCGGCGACGAGCTAGCTATTCAATTTGGTCAGAAAAAGGTGACAATCCGCGTAGAGCTCTTATCGGAGTCGACCCGTAAGGAAGATGCTGCGAAGATGTACACGCTGGTCAAGGAAGAAGCTTATCAGTCCGAGTAACACGGCAAAAACAACAAATAGTCCAGGATTCCCGGATGAGGGATCTTGGGCTTTTTTTTGTGTTCTAAAATAGGACATCCTCCCATATCGTAATGATAGATGAAGGAGGGGTACAGGCCATGATGGAACCCGTTAAAAACACGAACAAACGGCAAGAAATCAAAATGCTGAATCGCAAGCTCTTGGAGATCTCCGGAGTTTTGAACGTAGAGAGCTTTGACAGCGAAGAGTTCCTCCTTGAAACGGAAATGGGCTACCTGATGATTAAGGGGCAGAATTTGCACATTAAGAATTTGAGCTTGGAGCAAGGGTTAGTCGCCATCGAAGGACTTATTCAAGAATTATCGTATGTGGATGGAAATACCCAGGAGAAATCCAAGGGTTTTCTTGGTAAATTATTCAAGTGACCCTGAACGTTCAATTCCATACGATTTTCATGATGTTTTTGAGCGGGGTCGCCATTAGTGCGATGTTTGATGTGTTTCGTGTGCTTTCCGGTAAGCTCAAGCTGCCGCGATGGACGATTCCGCTCGTTGATACTGTGTACTGGATTGTGGCGACAATCCTCGTGTTTCGCTTGCTCATTTACAGCAATGAAGGACAAGTTCGTATGTTTATTTTTCTGGGGATCGGTATCGGTATTTGCTTCTATTTCGCCTTCCTCAGCCAAGTTGTGGTTCATCTGACGCTGCTTCTCATACGAATTGTTATTGCGATTTACAAGTTTATTGCAAAAACCGTCGAAATTCTCATCATTAAACCGATCATTGGCTTATATCGTCTAACGGTGATAATTTTGGGCTTTTTGCTAGCTGTAGCTATATTCCTTTACAGAATTGTGCTACAATTGCTTTATCCTTTGTGGAGATTACTCCTCTGGATGACTCGGCCTGTGCATAAATATTTCGTGATCCCTGATTGGTTGAAGAAGCTGACAGGTAAGATCGTAACGTTGTATCGCAGGTTATTCTCAAAGTAGGAGGAATTCCTATACATGCAGGCTCAAGCAACCGTACCAAACAAGCGCAGCAGTAGTGTAGGCTCAAAGCGAAGACTGCGTTTTCTGATGATCTTTGTCCTTTGTTTTATGAGTTGGGCTACTGTTAACATTTGGGGGCAGTTCGCTAAGCTTCACGAGAAGAGAAATGCCGTGGCGAATATGGAGCAACAGCTCGTTGATGCGAAGAAGGTCAAGGAGCAGACTCAGAAGGAAATCAGTAGGCTGCATAATGACGAATACTTAGATCAAATTATTCGCCGGGATTTTCACTATAGCAAAACGGGAGAGACGCCTCTTAGTGTCTCGAAGCAATAAAAGGACTGAAGAAGGGGCGAATGCCGTGTTGACCGTGGTTTCTGCATCGGTTATAATCGGCGTAGCCAGTGTTTTCAACATTTTAAGGGAGGAACATTTTACTTTATGGCAATTGAAGTTGGCACCAAGTTAGAGGGTAGAGTGACGGGGATTACTCACTTTGGAGCATTCGTCGAGCTTGCTGAAGGAGTTACCGGTCTTGTTCACATTTCGGAGATCGCGGACAATTATGTGAAAGACGTTAATGACCATTTAAAGCTGGAAGACAAAGTATTGGTCAAAGTGATTAACGTGGACAAGGATGGCAAGATCGGACTGTCGATCAAGCAAACGGTTGACAAGCCAGTTGAGGAAAGACCAGCTCGTCCTGAACGTACAGGTGGCAGCAGCTATCAGGGACGCCCGAGCGGAGATCGTCCAGGCGGCTTCCAAGGTGGTCGTCCAAGTAGTGGCGGAGAACGCAGTGGTCCTCCAAGCGGTGGTCCAGGCGGTGGTCGTCCAGGCGGCGGCGGCTTCAATCGTGGCGGCGGCGGTGGTGGCGGTCGCGGCGGCTTTAACAAGCAGCAAGGCGGAGCTAGACCGTTCTCGTTCGAAGATAAAGTATCTCGTTTCCTTAAAGATAGTGAAGAACGGATTTCGTCTCTGAAGAAGAACACCGAGTCCAAACGCGGTGGTCGAGGCGGAAGAAGAGACTAATAGATGCTTATAATAGAACCACATTTCGCTTAGGCGGATGTGGTTTTTTTATTTCAATTATTACAATTCATCGTATGGTCAATTCCAATCGACATGGAGTTACGGGTATCTCCCCCATCTGCGTGGCGAAAGTTCGGGAGGATCAGACTTTTGGATACGCTTTCAAAGCAATAAAGTGAGACACGGCAAGGGCTAGAGGCTAATGACACGGCTGGCGCGGCTTGTCGGAAATTTCTTTGAATCTATCAACTCATTCTGACAAACTTTCTGCTAGATTGTCTCTATACTAGAGAAACAAATAAGGGAAGAATGGATGGTGTTCAAAGCATGCAAAGAAGAAGCCTAGGTGCGACGATAAGTGGCGGATGGTCAGGGATATGGCAAAGAGCGAAAACAGGTGCTCACAGTGCTGCAGTGGAAAATCGTTTTGTTCAAGCTTTTGTGGCTAAGAAGTGGACTTTTCTTCTCATCGTTATGGCTTTCCTTCTTGGGCGTGCGATGATCCTGGAACAGCTATCTCCATTTGCTTTAGCCTTTATCGCGGTTATTTATTTTACGAGGAGAGACATTTTGCACTGGGTAGGTATTGCGGCATTTGCTGGGAGTTTATTGTCGCTAAATTCGAATACGGGATATCTCGTAACCGAGATTATCGTCTTCCTGCTCATTCAAAAAGCGTTCGAGAAGTTCGAACGTTCAGATCTATCCTTAGCGCCGCTGCTCGTATTCAGCTCAACCTTCTTGGTTCAGCTATTTGCGGAACTGGTCGTTTCGAACTTAAGCTGGTATTCGCTAATGATGCTATCTGTAGAGGCACTGCTCAGTCTAGTGCTGACATTAATTTTCATACAAGCTATTCCTGTATTCACACTTACCCGTAAAAACTATCATTTGAAACACGAGGAAATCATTTGTTTAATTATTTTACTGGCATCCGTTATGACAGGGACGGTGAGCTGGGTAATGGGGCCTGTCACGGTGGAGCACGTGCTCTCCCGCTACTTAATTCTGTTATTTGCACTGGTAGGCGGAGCACCTTTCGGGGCTTCGGTTGGCGTCATCACAGGGCTAATCTTAAGTCTTGCGAATAGCAACGCTATCTATCAAATGAGCTTGCTCGCTTTTTCCGGGATGTTAGCAGGACTTCTCAAGGAAGGTAATCGGCTCGCTGTTGCCTTCGGCATGCTGCTTGGATCTTCGATTCTATCGTTCTATATAGGTTCAAGTGCCGATATGATTAATTCCGCTTGGGAATCGCTTGCGGCCGTTACGCTGTTCCTCCTTACGCCTCGGAGTCTGATTCTCACACTTGCCAAATATGTTCCGGGCACGCAGGAGAATCTCAAATCACAGCAGGACTATGCGAAGCGGGTTCGCGATGTGACGGCGAGCCGTGTGGAACAGTTCTCAGAAGTGTTTCGCCAGCTATCGCGCAGCTTTAAGCAATTAACTACGGATGACGCGGTAAGCCGCAAGGAGGAGGAAGTTGGGCATTTCATGAATGCCGTCACACAGAAAACCTGTGAATCCTGCTGGAAAAAAAGCCAGTGCTGGGATCAGAAATTTTACCAAACCTATACGTTTATGACGGATATGATGACCAATATTGAGACAAAGGAGAATATGACGAAGAAGCAAATACCAGCAGAGTGGAAGAAGGTGTGTAATCGTACAGATCAGGTGCTCGATGTGATGAAGCAGCAGTATAGCTTGTACAAGAATGATTTGCATTGGAAAAAACAAATTATGGACAGCCGCCATCTCGTAGCAGATCAGCTGTCCGGCGTTTCGCAGGTGATGGAGGACCTGGCGAAGGAAATTAAACGGGAAGGGCAGGAGTTGTTCCTTCAGGAAGAGCAAATCCGCAATGCGCTGGAGGAGCTGGGCTTATCTATTCATACGATCGACATTATTTCCTTAGATGAAGGAAATATTGAAATTGAAATTATTCATCAATACACGAAAGGCTTCGATGAATGCCGGAAAATCATTGCGCCGCTGCTAAGCGAGATCATCGGCGAGAACGTCGCCGTGATGCGTGAGGAGATGCATGAACGCGGCGAGGGCTACAGCACGGTCGTATTCGGCTCTGCCAAGGAATACGAGGTAGAGACCGGGGTCGCTGGCGCAGCCAAAGGGGGCGACCTCTTCTCGGGCGACAGCTTCTCCACGGTGGAGCTGGGCAATGGCAAGTATGCCGTTGCGCTTAGCGACGGCATGGGCAATGGCGAGCGAGCGCGGGCGGAGAGTCAGACCGCCCTTAGCATCCTGCAGCAGCTGCTGCAGTCTGGGATGGATGAGAAGCTGGCGATTAAGTCGCTGAACTCCGTGCTCATGCTCCGATCCTCCGATGAGATGTATGCGACGGTGGATATGGCCTTGATTGACATGTATAATGCAAACACAACTTTCATGAAGATTGGCTCCATACCGAGCTTTATTAAGCGTGGGAACGAGGTGATTTCGATCTCCGCGAATAATCTTCCCGTGGGGATTTTGAGCGAAATCGATGTCGATCTGGTTTCTATTCCTCTCCAATCGGGGGATATCCTCGTCATGATGACCGACGGGATCTATGATGCCCCTGGCCATGCAGTGAATAAGGAGATGTGGATGAAGCGCATGATTCAGGAAATCGATACGACCTTGCCGCAAGAGTTCGCGGATTGTTTGTTGGAGCGAATTTTCCGCCATCATCATGGCGAAATTCAAGATGATATGACGGTCGTTGTCGCTCGCGTAGAGAAGCGGCAGCCGGAGTGGGCGACATTCCGCTGGCCGGGGATTACGCGCATGGAGCGTCCAAAAACGGTCAGTTAATTAGCTGACGACATATAAGCTGCTGTCCTATAAGGCGTTATTAGTAGTAGTGAAAAGCCTGCGATTAAGCAGGCTTTTTAAGCTTTTTTAATGACAATATTCTCTTTGCTCAGACTGCGTCGGCATGAACAGTTTTGACAGACCTTAGGGAAGGGATTCATGCAACCGTATAGAATAGAAATAAGGAAAATAATGGTTTGATTTTTCGGGAATGCGTGCTTGCGCATGAGATCCACGAGAAAGGCAGGTACCTCTGGTGATTAGAAAAAAGCTTTCACTGTTATGTATCATTCTTGGGATTATCATTTTCTTGTATCCGATGGCTAACGACCGATATGAGAGCTTTCAGCAGCAGAAGATTTTGAAGCAATGGGAGGACAATCTACAAATGATGGATCAGGCTGTTGTTGAGCCAGAGGAATCACCGCTGGTGGATGTGCCTGTCGTGGCTCCACCTCTTCCTGCTCCTGAGGTTGAGGCTGCGCCGACAAGTAGCCAGATGCCGCCTGTCCCTGTGGCCGTCGCAGCGACGCCGAAGCCTGTAGCGATGCCCAAGAACATGGAAGGTGTTCTCATCATCGATAAAATAGACCTCAAGCTGCCTATACTAACGGATGCTACGGTGAATAATTTAAAAGTATCCGTTGCTAGCATCGCCAATACCGGTAAAGCAGGGGCAATTGGCAATTATGCGATTGCAGGCCATCGAAATCTGACCTATGGGAAAAACTTCAATCGATTAGATGAAGTCACCGAAGGAGATTTAGTCGAAGTAGATACCGGGAATAAAAAGTATGTCTATAGAGTTGTTGATAAGCAGTACGTCCTCCCGGAAGACGTCTGGGTGCTCAAAGGTAACGGCAAAGATCGGGAGATTACGCTAATTACTTGCCATCCTATGGAAAATCCGACTCACCGAATTGCGATTAAGGGGATCCTGGTGCCATCCGAGAAATAAAACATGTAATATTTTGTCTATTCAGAGGTACGAGCCTATGTTAAGATTGCTGTATAAGGATTCGGTGCTTTTTCTCCGATAAAGGCAAATCTAGCGAAAACTAGAGACGCAAAGCTAAAGGGCCTTCCTTAGTAGAACTAAGTTGGCAGCCAGTTACCGAAAGGAGATTTCTTGTGTTTAAGAAACCAGTCAGACTAGCAATTCTTGCCGCGATACTAGGCAGCAGTCTTGCCCCGCAAGGGATATTGGCAGCTTCCACCTCGCCTATTATTGACAAAGTTGCTCTGAATAAAGGGATTATCTCGGTCAACTATGAAGGAGCGAAAAGTACCAAGGTTCTCGTCCGAATCATGAGTGGGAATGTCAAATATGACTACACTTTCGCTGAGGGAGATCAGTACCCTTTGCAGCTTGGCAATGGCGCATACAGCGTGGTGATTGGTGAGTCCATAGGACCGAATAAATATAAAGTGGTTGCGCAAGAACAAATAGATTTGGAGATGGAAGACGAGAACGCAGTCTTTCTACAGGCCATTCCACTGATTAATTGGAATATGGAGTCGAAAGCAGTCGTTCAGGCTAAGCAAATAGCGGGCGATAAAGAAATGGATATGGATAAAATAAAGGCCATTTACGGTTATATCACGACCCATTTTAAGTATGACTATAAGAAAGCCCGAACCGTTGCAGATAGTTATGTACCTGATCTGGATGTGATTTACGAAGCTTCCGAAGGAATCTGCTACGATTTTTCTTCTACTTTTGCTGCAATGGCAAGAAGTGAAGGCATTCCAACCCGTCTTGTTATGGGGTATGAGATACACGATCCTGAGACCTATCATGCGTGGAATCAAGTTTTCTTGAAGGAACGTAATGAATGGGTGACAATTGATACCACATACGATGCTGTGCATGTACAAGCTGGTGAAGCGGTTGAGTTAGAAAAAAACAGTGCTAATTATAAAGTAGCCAGAATATATTAAGATAGGAAAGTAACCTGTACTCATAACTGAGTGCAGGTTTTTTTGTTTGTTATTTTTTGTGAAGAAATATAAATTCCACTGATTTACAATACAGGTCGTATCATATACTATTAATAATGATACGACTTGTATCTTTTACATAAGGCATAAACAAATATTCTCTACAAGAATCAATTTGTGAATGGAGGTTTGAATAATGATGTTGAGGAAAAAAATGAGTACGCTGCTAATTACATTTTTAATTCTTATGCAGAGTATTTACGGGATTGGCGTTGGAACGGTGGCCAGTGCGAACACCATTAACGAGAACATTATAGACAGTGTGACCATGGCTGTATATGACAGTGCAGGGCAGGTCGTGACCGGTGACGTTTACGATCCGAACTCCAAGATACAGCTGGACTACACGTGGTCTCTGCCGAACGGTCTGTATCATAGCGGCGATACGTATTCCTTTCATCTGCCGCAGCAATTCTTACTTTTTAATGATATCAGCGGTGGCCTAGTGATGGGACAGGATCAGTTAGGAACATTCCATGTTGATCGGACTAGTCATCAAGTGGTGATCACCTTTAACGACTATATAGAAAGTCATGATAATGTACATGGTACGCTCACCTTCAAAACGCAAATAGATAAGAGCCAACTAACCGAAAGCACGATTGTCAATATTACCATACCGGTTAATTCAGGCGATCAGATTTTCACTCTTCATTTTCGACCGACGGTCAGCTCAACAATTGATAAAAAGGGAGTATCTGCAGGGTTCAATTCCAAGGATATTAACTGGACTGTTGATGTGAATAAGAAACTGGATTCTGTTCAGAATGCGGTGGTAACGGATCCTATCCCGGCAGGTCTATCTGTTCCTGTTACGGTGGCTGTTTATGAACTAGGAGTTCATCTAGATGGAACTGTGGTACAGGGAGCATTGGTGGATGCAAGCCAATATACAGTTGATATAACGGGACAAAATCTAGCTATTCATTTCGCGGAAAGTCCGATTACCAAGGCATATCGCATTCAATTTACGACGACAATAACGGATTCTAATAAAGAGACTTTCGTGAATACAGCAACGTTCAAAGGAAGCAATAAAGAAGCTGTTTCCGCTTCTGCAACGGTTCAGGTGCAGCAAGGTAGAGATTTGGATAAAGAACAGGATGGTTATAGTCCCGTTACGCAAGTCGTTAGCTGGTCTATTAAATATAATTATAAAGAGAAGACCATTGCTCAACCCCTTGCCTTCCTAAAGGACTTATTTAATGATACGCAACAGCTAGTCGCCGGCTCTCTTCATGTCTATAAGGTTACTCTGAGTTCGAACGGGACTGAAACACTGGGCAGTGAACTGCCAGCTTCTGAGTACACGGTAACGGCGGAGACAGGTACTGGCACTAAAGGATTTAAACTGCAATTTAATAACCAAATCTCCTCGGCTTATAAAATTACTTACCAAACCAAAGCAATTGATCGTGTTCTGAATAACGTGATCATTAAGAATACAGTCGAGTCAGGAAGCGGATATAGTGATTCAGCTACCCGCCCTGTTGAACAGGGAGTTATTTATAAATATCCTGGGCCGCCGGATTACAAGGCTAGAACCGAAGCTTGGAGTTTGGTCATTAACCGGGATAGTTATTTGATGAACAACGTAGTTATATTAGATACATTTCCGAACAAGGGCATGCGTTTCATACCAAGCTCGCTCGTCATCAAAAAGGGGACAGTGACCTTAACGTCGGCCGATTATGTTCTGGATAGTTCGGTCGATGTCAGCGATGGATTCCTCATCAGACTGACTGACCCGATTTCAGAGCCTTTGACGATTACTTACAAAACGGACTTTAATTTAGATTGGATTAGTCCTCTGGGAACTACAAGCTTCACAAATTTAGCTAAAATTGATTGGATAGACAAAACTGAAGTCGCACAGACCAAAACGGCACAAGCAAAATTTGACCCCAGAGTTGAAGTAATAAATAACGGCTTTAAATATGGCGCTTACAATGCGACTTCCAAAGAGATTACTTGGACAGTGGGGGTCAATTACAACGGCAAGGCCACTGAAATGGCTACTGTTCAGGATACTTTGGAGTCTAATCAGAAGCTAGTAGATGGTTCGCTTGCCGTCTACAAAATGATCATCGCTGTAGATGGTAACGCAACCCAAGGGGAAGCAGTCGACAAGTCGAAATACACATACACGGTTGACAGTCAGAATAAATTAAATATCAAATTCGATCCATCCATCCGAGAAGCGTATCAAATTGTCTTTAAGACGAGTCTGCAGGGTCAACTTATTAACAGCACTGTTTCCAACACAGCTAGACTGTTTGATGGAGAAACTCCTATCTCTAATAATCTAAGCGCCACCCTTAACATCCCTATGGGCGGAGAATACGTCAGCAAAAGCGGCGAACAAATCGTGGATAAAATAAGCTGGACTGTTCTTATTAATCGCAACCAATCCACGCTAAACGATGCCAAAATTGTTGATACTCCAACAAGTAATCAGCAATTACTGCCGAATTCCTTCCACTTATTTTCTACGAGTGTAGCTGGGAATGGCAATGTGACCAAAGGATCGGAATTAACAAAGGGCACGGACTACAATTTGGTCATTAACACAAGCAATGAAGGTAAGCAAACTTTTGAGCTGAGCTTCGTTAATCAGATATCGAGTCCTTATATTTTGGAGTATCAGTCCTTAATTAAGGCAAATGATCACGAAACGATTTCCAATAAAGTTAGTCTCAGCGGCAGCAACGTAACCTCAGTAGTTAAAGAAACAACGAAGGATATTGTGGTAGGTGTTTCTGGAGGGTCCGGTACAGGCGGAGGGGTCCGAGGATCATTAACCGTTAAGAAAATTGATTCGGCGAATAACACCTTATTGCTCAGTGGAGCAACCTTTGAATTATATCGGAAGTCAGGTACAACGAGGACACTGATTAACACATTAACGACGGATGAAACAGGGTCTGCTATTTTCAAGGATCTGCTTGCAGGCGATTATGTCGTTGTAGAGAAAACAGCGCCTTCCGGTTATGTATTAAACAGAGAAGAGAACCCGATTACGCTTCACTCAGCCGATGTTCTAAGTTTAAATGTCATAAATACTAAGGAGTCTGAACCACCAACGCCGACACCAACACCAACGCCAGAAGGGCCAACACCGACACCAACACCGACACCAACGCCAGAAGGACCATCATCAAGCCCGACACCAACACCAACGTCAACGCATACGCGAGATGAACCATCGTCAAATCCGACACCAAGTCCAACACCGAAAGCAGTACCAAGCCCAGCACCGAGCACTACGCCAGCGCCGTCGAAACCGCCAGTGCCTACTGTAACGCCGATGCCATCACCGCCAATGGTTCCTACTCCTTCCACGGATCCCAAACCACCGGCGCCTGATATTCCTATCGACACTGATAATAACGTTCCATTAGGGGGAATCCCTCCTATAACGAAGCCGGAAACCCTTCCGGTAACCGGGGAGTCCAGTCACTTGTATGTAGAAATCGCAGGTATCACCTTGGTCCTGTTGGGCCTTATCCTAAGAAGAAGATTCAGACCGTAGGATCTCTAATTCAAATTTCAATCCCAGGCCAGTCTGTCAGTCCCATCGGCAGGCTGGCTTTTTCATTTCCTATGGAAGATCGGTGATTAGAGCCTCTCAAAAATGGAAAAACTAGGAGGAGAACTGCTAGAGAGCAAATTTTCCTTAAGCTAGGGAGGTAAATGTCATGATGAAACAGATTTTGTTAATCACAGATGGTTGTTCGAATGTTGGTGTGAGTCCAGTCATCGCGGCTGCACAAGCGCATACAGAGGGTGTAACTGTAAATGTCATAGGTGTGGTCGACCAAGGAGAATTAGGCATGCTAGGCACGGAGGAGATACGCGAGATTGCCGCAGCAGGCGGGGGGATGAGTCGGATTGTTAATTCGGTCCAGTTGTCCCAAACGGTTCAGATGATGACGCGCAAAACCGTAACGACCACGATTCAGCATGCGGTAGGCAAAGAATTGCAAAGCATTCTGGGGATTAATCAGCTAGAACAATTGCCGCCAGAGAAGCGAGCTGAGGTCGTGCAGGTGATCGATTCCATGAGTGAAACTACTTCTCTTCGCGTAGCGCTTTTAATAGATGCTAGTGCTAGTATGAAGCCTAAGCTTGCAGCAGTGCGGGAAGCTATTCATGATCTTCTGCTAAGTCTTAGAGCCCGCAGTGGCAAGAGTGAATTAGCCGTATTTCACTTTCCGTCCACCAAAACGAGAGACCAAGAGCTGGAGATGGATCTCAACTGGACGAATCAGCTTGCAAATTTAGACAAGATGTTCTATAAAATAAACATGAAGGGTACGACTCCGACAGGTCCGGCGCTCCTGCAAACGCTGCAGTTCGTGACGGAGAACCCTGTCGCACCAACAACCGAGGATGGGATGCTGAGTGACTACGTGGTATGAGGAAGCTTTCCGTCCAGGGGCAGAGATCCAAGGGAAATGGAACGGCCGCAGTTATGTGGTCGAACGTTTATTAGGTGCTGGCTCTAACGGTGTTGTGGTTCTCGTACGAAGAGGAACGGCCAGATTTGCTTTGAAAGCAGGACATGAAACGGTTGACCACCAATCGGAGATTAATTCGCTTCTCGCCATATCCCTCACAGATACTTCCTTTAAGAATTTCTTAATCGATGCGGATGATATGAGGGTTCGCGGGAAAGATATATCTTTCTATGTCATGCGGTATATTGATGGAATGACGATCTCTCATTTTATACATAAGCGTGGGCAGGATTGGATTTATGTCATTGGCTCAAACCTGCTTCGAAAGCTGACGGAGATCCATAAGAGCGGTTATGTTTTTGGAGATTTGAAGATTGAGAACATGATCGTATCCAAGTATGGCGATGTAGACCTCATTGATTTTGGCGGGGTGACACCGAAGGGCAGAGCGATTAAGCAACTAACAGAAGTGTACGACCGCGGCTATTGGAATATGGGGGAGCGGGTTGCGGAAGAGAGCTATGATTTATTTTCATTTGCCATTTTACTTTTAAAATCGCTCGATCAGCGCAAACGCTTCACAGCTATGAACAAAATGCTCCCTCAGAACAGGGATATGGATCAACTTACGGCCATTATGCGAGAAAATTCAGTGGCAGCCCAGATCGCGCCATTTCTTCATAAAGCTTTGAAAGGCGAATTCACTACGTCGCAGGAGGCCTTTAACTATTGGAAAAAGCTGATCTCGGGTAAAAAGCTTTCACAACCCACTCTAAAAATGCCATGGCTGAAAATTTGTTTCGCCGCCTCCATTTTTATTTTTGGTGCTACTGTCTATGTGTATTGGTTGAATTAATTAATTACTGGGGAACAGGCAGGTCGGAAAGGAATATAGAATGGAAATCGATCTTGTCGCCAAAGTGCGGCAGCGAGTGACGAAAGAGAAGTTGGCGGATTCGGGAGATGTCGTCGTCGTTGCGGTTTCAGGTGGACCTGATTCCGTGGCGTTGCTTCATGTCCTTTTTGCGCTGACGGCCAGGTACAACTGGAAGTTGGTTGTAGCTCATGTGAATCATCAGTTTCGGGGGGCGGAATCGGATGCGGAGGCCTCTTTTGTAATGGAGCTAGCGAAAGAACTGAGTCTCCCTTGTGAAATTGGCGTTATCGATGTGCCGGCTTATATAGAGGAAACATCGTTGAATGGACAAGCAGCCGCGCGTGAGAAGCGGTATGAATTCCTTCATCAGGTTGCTGCGGATTACGGGGCTCAGCGAATTGCATTCGCGCATCATGCCGATGATCAAGCGGAAACAGTTATGATGAGAATCCTCCGAGGGACAGGCCCATCTGGCCTTGTCGGCATGCCGGAACGCAGGCGCGAAAAAAAAGTGGAACTGATTCGTCCTTTCCTACGTATATACAAAGCAGATATTGTGAATTATTGCGCTCAGCATAATATTACTTATTGTAAAGACAGCAGCAATGAGCTGCGGAAGTACTTTCGTAATCAAATTCGGCTGGATGTCATGCCGATGCTGAAGCAGTACAATGAACACCTTCCGGAGTCACTGAATCGATTGACGGATATGATGCGTGCTGAGGACGATTATTTGGCTGGAGAGACCGAGCAGGTTTTACGCCGGATCGTAAGTTTTCAGGAAGCGACGTGCCGGCTAAAGAGAAGTGATTTTGGCGGACTTCACGTTGCTTTACAAAGGCGTTTGATTAAATTAATATTAAACTGTCTTTGTTTGGGAATGGACCGGCTGGAATTTAACCGGATTGAAAGTATCCGCGAGCTGATCTTGCAGGATCAGGTTTCTAATCAAGTACTGCAGGTAGATGATGCCCTTTATATTGTGAGAGAATATGAAGCCATTCAATTTCAGACATTTGCTCCTTCGCCGAAGCCTTATGCTTATGCGATCGGATCCAATACTGATGTGCTGGACCTGCCGGAAATAGAAGCCAAGCTGCTTTGCTCTTGGATGCCTGTCAGTTCGCTAGAGACAGCTGCTTTACTCTCATCTGCAACGGACGTATTTTTGGATCTAGATCAACTTCAACTGCCGCTTGTTCTTCGAAGTCGCAGCTCAGGAGATCGATTGGAACCCTATGGTTTAAACGGGTCCAAAAAGGTAAAAGATATGTTCATTGATGCCAAAATGCCGTTAAGTCGGCGTGAGGTCATCCCGTTACTGGTCGATGCTTCCGGACAAATCCTCTGGATTGCCGGCTTTCGTAGGTCTAAGCACGCTCTTGTCGGTCCCGATACAGAACGTGTGCTTCATCTGAAGCTCGTGCTGAAGTAACATGCGTAAATTTCGTTCTTCTAGAATGTAAATTTATAAGGATTCATAATATAAACTAGGGGGTTCATCCTTGTACAGCGACATTCAAGACGTTCTTTACAGTGAAGAACAGATTCAAGGGAAGATTAAAGAATTAGGAGAGCAACTCTCCAAAGATTACGAAGGCAAGAATCCATTGGTCATTTGCGTGCTTAAGGGAGCTTTTATTTTCATGGCTGACCTGGTGAAGCAAATTAAAGTGCCATTGGAACTCGACTTCATGGCCGTTTCGAGCTATGGTCAATCCACGAAGTCATCCGGTGTTGTTAAGATTATCAAAGATCTTGATGTTCCCGTAGAAGGACGGCACATTCTTATCGTGGAGGACATTATCGATAGCGGTTTAACGCTGAGTTATCTGATTGATGTGCTTGAGCGACGCAATGCGAAGACGATCTCGGTCGTTGCGCTGTTTAATAAACCGGCACGCAGAACCGTTGAACTCGAACCTGATTACGCAGGTTATGTGCTTCCAGATGAGTTCGTTGTCGGATATGGTCTGGATTATGCAGAGAAATACCGTAACCTTCCATTTATCGGCATATTGAAACCAGAGATTTACTCAACTTAATGTCATATCTCCGGGCTTCTTCAATGCGGTTATGTTGTAGTGCTTTACCGGGATATGGTAAAATAATAAAAGTGTGCCGTTCGAGAGGAGGCTTGGGATGAATCGAATTATCCGGAATACCGGTTTTTATTTACTTATATTTTTGGTAACAGTAGGTATCGTCCATTTCATCAGTACCCAAAACGAACAAAAGGAATTAATTACTTACGATAAATTCCGCCAAGCGGTGGTTAACAAAAATGTGGAATCCGTCACATTGAAGTTCGATGGATACACGTATTTGATTAAAGGTAAGTATATTAACCCTCCAAGCGGTGCGGATAAGAAGAGTTTCGAAACTCATGCTCCGTATGAGCCGTTGGTCGTTCAACTGATTGAAGCAAATGGTGTTCCATCAGAAACGTATGAGACAATGGAGCGGGATAGCGTTTGGATTAGCTTCCTAACCTCTATCATCCCATTCGTCATTATCTTCATCTTGTTTTTCTTCTTACTGAACCAAGCTCAGGGTGGCGGCGGCAAAGTGATGAACTTCGGCAAAAGCCGTGCCCGCTTATATAATGAGGAGAAGAAACGTGTCACATTTGAAGATGTGGCCGGTGCTGATGAAGAAAAGCAAGAATTAATCGAAGTTGTTGAATTCCTCAAAGATCCAAGGAAATTCGCAGCGGTTGGCGCTAGAATCCCTAAAGGGGTCCTGCTCAATGGTCCTCCAGGAACAGGTAAAACATTGCTTGCACGAGCAGTTGCCGGTGAAGCAGGCGTTCCGTTCTTCAGTATTTCCGGTTCTGACTTCGTAGAGATGTTCGTCGGTGTCGGCGCATCCCGTGTTCGTGACTTGTTCGAGAACGCGAAAAAGAACTCACCGTGTATCATTTTCATTGATGAGATCGATGCGGTCGGTCGTCAACGTGGCGCTGGCTTAGGCGGCGGACATGACGAGCGTGAGCAAACCCTCAATCAGTTGCTTGTTGAGATGGACGGGTTTGGCGCTAACGAAGGTATTATTATCGTTGCTGCAACGAACCGCCCTGATATTCTTGACCCAGCCTTATTGCGTCCAGGTCGTTTCGACCGTCAAATTACGGTTGACCGCCCGGATATTAAAGGCCGCGAAGCTGTACTGAAAGTACATGCGCGCAATAAACCGCTTGCCAAAGATGTGAAGCTGGATGCTTTGTCCCGTTACACAACTGGATTTACAGGCGCTGATCTAGAGAATCTATTGAATGAAGCAGCTCTAATTGCTGCTCGTCGTAACCGTAAAGATATTTCCATGGCTGAGGTCGAGGAAGCTTTTGACCGTATTATTGTAGGTACGCAGAAGAAAAGCCGGATCATCAGTGAGACTGAGAAACGCATTGTTGCTTATCATGAAGCCGGACACGCAATTATTGGTTATCATGCGGAGAATGCAGATATGGTGCACAAAGTTACGATCGTTCCGCGCGGACGCGCTGGCGGTTACGTGATGATGTTGCCCAAAGAAGGCGAAGACCGCATGATGCAGACGAAGAATGAGCTGTTGGATAAAATTACTGGACTTCTTGGCGGTCGTGTTGCCGAAGAACTATTTATCGGTGAGATCGGTACAGGGGCATACAGTGACTTCCAGAAGGCTACAGGTATCGTTCGCCGCATGATTATGGAATACGGTATGAGCGATAAGCTTGGACCGATGCAGTTCGGAAGCTCTCAAGGTCAAGTGTTCTTAGGCCGCGATATTGGTCATGAGCAAAACTATAGCGATGCAATCGCTTATGAGATTGACCAAGAGATGCAAAGCTTTATTCGTACTTGTTATGACCGCGCACGCGCCATTCTTACGGAGCATGCCGATCAGATGCATCTAGTAGCCAAAACGCTGCTTGAGAAAGAAACGCTCGATAAGGATGAAATTATTGAGCTTCTGGAAAAAGGCAAGCTGAATGCTGGTGGGGTTGACGAGGACGTTAAAGTGAACATCCAGCCGCAAAGCAAAGAGAATGAAAGCAACAAGTTAGAGTTCGAAAAAGATAAAGATCCAAATTCGGATCAATCCGAAGAGTAACAAGCAATGGCAACTCGTAAATCCGGTGTACACGTCACGTGTACCCGGATTTTCTGCTTATTTCGGCTTTTTTACGCATTGACAGGGGATGCTGGAATGTGTAAATTAGTTGTAAATCTCTAATTTTAACGAGCTTAGATCATACTACTTTTAGATAGCTAAGAAGTACACTTTACATCCCAGATAGGGGAGGAAGCATCCATGGAAGCTTTAGCACTGGAGCGCAAAGCGGAGCAGAACCGAGAATTGAAAGAGCGGTTGCTTCAATTGAAGAAAGAACGGAATGCTATTATTCTTGCTCATTATTACCAGCGTGACGAAGTTCAAGAAGTTGCCGATTTCCGGGGGGATTCCTTTTTGTTAGCGCAAAAAGCGGCACAAACAGATGCAGATGTTATTGTTTTTTGCGGCGTCCACTTCATGGGAGAAAGCGCTAAAATTTTGGCGCCGAACAAAACCGTGATTATTCCGGATGAACGCGCAGGCTGTCCAATGGCAGATATGGTCAATGTTGAGGGTCTTCGTGCTTTGAAGCGCCAACATCCTAAAGCTAAGGTCGTTGCTTACATCAATACATCAGCTGATGTCAAATCAGAAACCGATATTTGTTGCACGTCCGCAAATGCCATAAACGTTATTAATTCCGTCGATTCGGATGAGATCATCTGGGTACCGGATAAAAATTTGGGCGACTATGTATCAAAATTCACAAGCAAAAAGGTGATCATCTGGGAAGGTTATTGCAATACGCATGATATGTTGACTGTCAAAGATGTAGAAGAAATGAAAGCGCAGTATCCGAATGCGCAATTTGTTGTACATCCCGAGTGCCGGCCAGAAGTCGTGAAGTTGGGCGATTTCGTGGGAAGCACGACAGCGATAATTAAATATTGCAAAGAGTCAGACTGCAAAGAGTTTATTGTTGGGACGGAAGACGGGACAGGTTACCAATTGCGCTTGGACAGCCCGGACAAACAATTCCATTTTGCAACCAAATACCTGGTCTGCCCTAATATGAAAGTAAACAATCTAAAGAAAATTGTGAAATGTCTGGAGACTATGCAACCAGAGATTTATGTACCAGAAGATGTAGCTGATAAAGCAAGGTTGTCCTTAGAGCGCATGTTACAAGTGAAGTAGCATGCGCTACTCTCTTGTTTAATTGAAAGAACGCATCAAATCGTTTGAATTAGTTTGCCCTCGTGAAGAAACAGAATCTCACTTTATTCCGGATTCTGTTTCTTTGCGAGAATTAATGGTGAAGAACGGGTGAGCGGCATGATTCCTAGATACCTCGTAGATGTAGACTTAAATTCCATTCCTCATGTACATACAGATGTGATTGTGATTGGCGCAGGTATTGCAGGATTGTTTACGGCTCTGCGCGCTAGTGAAAATAAGAAAGTTCTGATGATTACGAAGAAATCTCTCCTCGATAGCAATACGCGTTATGCACAAGGCGGGATTGCAGCTGTTATTTCCGATGAGGATTCACCTGAATATCATATGCAGGATACTTTGATCGCCGGCGCCGGCCTCTGCTCACCAGAGGCTGTTGACGTTCTTGTTCATGAAGGACCTAACGGCGTACAGGACTTGATTCAAATGGGAACTCAGTTCGATCTGGAGAATGGAGAGTTCGCTTTGACCAAAGAAGGAGCGCACAGCCAGCGCCGCATTCTGCATTCGAACGGCGACGCGACAGGAGCGGAAATTGTACGAGCTCTTTCGGAGCGCACGAAGCAAGATCCGAACATCGAGATCTGGGACGATCACTTCGTGATCGACCTGATCACGCAAGATGGCGAGTGCTACGGCGCACTCGTGCAGAAACCGGGCGGCCAGCGGGTGTTTGTACGTGGCAACGCCACGATCCTCTGCTCTGGTGGTGCGGGGCAGCTGTTCCGCTATACGACCAATCCAGATATCGCTACGGCTGACGGCATCTCGATTGCTTACCGCGCCGGTGCGCAAATTCAGGATGTGGAATTCGTTCAATTCCACCCAACGGCGTTGTGCTACCCTGGCGCTCCGCGCTTCCTGATCTCCGAAGCGGTACGCGGAGAAGGGGCTTACCTGCGTAACATCAAAGGTGAGCGCTTTATGGATAGATACCATCCGCAGCTTGAGTTAGCGCCTAGGGATGTTGTAGCTCGCGCTATCGTCGACGAGATGGAGAATTGCAAATCAACTTTTGTATACATAGATATTACACATGAATCTGAGGAACTCATCAAACATCGGTTTCCAACGATTTATGAGTATTGCTTAAATTATGGTTTGGATATGAGTACAGACTGGATCCCGGTTGCTCCTGCCGCTCACTATATGATGGGTGGCGTGAAAACTGATTTGCACGGAGAAACACATGTCCGCCGACTTTTCGCATGCGGAGAAGTGTCCTCTACTGGTGTACATGGCGCTAACCGATTAGCGAGTAACTCGTTGTCGGAAGCTATCGTATTCGGCAGAAGGATTATAGAACGTATTCAAGAGCTGCCGGCTTTGGAAGGCGACATTCAGATCCGAGCCGAGTCAGAAGCACCAAGAACGGAGATTCCGAATCAGGCTGTTGTTGAGAAGAAGCTGAAGCTGCAGAAAGTCATGCTGCGCTACGCGGGGCTTAAGCGTTCAGCGAAAGGCTTGCAAAAGGGCCATGATGAACTGTCCAGACAACTTTCCATCTTTGATTCTTTGATGACGAAACGTGAAGATTATGAGTTTGCTAATTTGCTGAACTGTGCGTTGCTTACGACAACTGCGGCTTTGGCGCGTGAGGAAAGCCGTGGCGGTCATTATCGCGAGGATTTCCCAGAACGGGATGATCATAGTTGGAAGAAGCATATTGTTTTTAAGCGCGGGGAAGATAGCATAGAGGAGTGGATTTAATATGCTGGATTTAAATATGGAACTTATTCGTAAACAGATTCGGCTTTGGCTAGAAGAAGATATTGGCACCGGTGATGTCACGACTCTGACAACGATCCCTTTGGACCATGCGTCCAAAGGGATTATCCACGTCAAAGAAGATGGAATCATCTGCGGTCTGCCAATCGCGCGCGAAGTTTTCGCTGTCGTCGATTCATCTCTTCTTTTTGAAACAAAAGTAGCAGAAGGAACGTCAGTTACTAAAGGGACAATTATAGCTGAAGTTCAAGGCAACACGCGGAGCATCCTGCTTGGCGAACGTTTGAGTCTTAACCTCATGCAAAGGTTGTCCGGTATTGCGACCAGAACGCGGGATTATGTTAATGCTTTGGAAGGTTTGCCGACTAGACTTGTTGACACAAGAAAGACAACACCGGGTCACCGGCTTCTTGAGAAATATGCCGTTCGCGTAGGCGGCGGTCATAATCACCGATTCGGTCTTTATGATGCTGTTATGATTAAGGATAATCACATTAAGGGCTCTGGAGGCATAACACAGGCTGTGCAAGCGGCCAGGAAGCAGATCCCCCACACGATGAAAATTGAGGTAGAGGTCGAAGATTTTGACCAACTACAAGAAGCACTATCGGCCCGAGCAGACATTATCATGCTGGATAATATGACGCCGGTCAAAATGAAGGAAGCAGTTTCCATAATTAAAAGCAAAGCTCCGCATATTGTAGTAGAGGGGTCAGGTTCTGTAACGCTACAGACCATTAAAGCTATGGCTGAATCGGGCGTAGATGTGATCTCGGTTGGACGGTTAACTTACTCGGTTGCAGCGCTGGATATTTCACTTGACCTTAATGAGCGGAAGGGGACAGCGTTATGATTCTTGTAATCGATGTGGGGAATACCAATATCGTGCTTGGCCTTTACCAAGAGCGTACGCTCCTGCACCATTGGCGAGTGAGTACGAATCGTTCGGCTACCGTTGATGAGTATGGTATGCAGTTGCACAGTCTGTTTCAACACTCAGGGATTAAATTCAGTGAAGTTGAAGGAGTTATCGTCTCTTCCGTCGTTCCTCCACTCGTTAGTGTGATGGAAAACCTTTGTAAGCATTATTTAAAAAGGACGCCATTTACCGTAGGCCCCGGCATTAAGACGGGACTGAATGTGCGGGTGGATAATCCCAAAGAGGTTGGGGCGGATCGGATTGTGAATGCTGTTGCGGCTCTTGAACTATATGGAGCTCCTTGTATTATTGTTGATTTTGGAACAGCTACAACCTATGACTATATCGATCCAGCCCAGCAGCTAGTGGGATGTGCGATTGCGCCGGGAATCGGTATCTCCACAGAGGCGTTATATCAAAAGGCGGCGAAACTTCCGCGTATTGAGCTTGTGAAGCCGAAAAGCGTAGTCGGCAAAAATACGGTAGCTGCTATGCAGGCCGGGATTATTTACGGTTACGTTGGTCAGGTTGATGGAATTGTAGAGCGTGTAAAACAGGAGTTTAATGTAAATCCTACCGTCATAGCAACGGGGGGCCTTGCAGAGTTGATCTCCAGTGAGTCCCGTACGATTCAGATCGTAAATCCTCTGCTAACACTGCAAGGATTACAAATGATTTATGAGAGAAATGCATAAGCTGTTAAAGGAAAGGACGTAACATGGGCGATTATTTAATTCGAGGAACGGCCCTCCAGGGAAGAGTTCGTGCTTTTGCGGTACAAACCACCGCCCTCACAGATGAACTTAGCCGAAGGCACCAAACGACGCCTACTGCCACAGCGGCCTTAGGAAGAACTGCAGCAGCTGGCCTTCTTCTGGGAGCCATGCTCAAGGGTGAGGAGCATCTCATTATCCAAGTCAAAGGAGATGGTCCAATCGGGCAGATTGTGGTCGATGCCAATGCCAAAGGTGAGGTGCGCGGTTATGTGGATAATCCACTAGTTGATCCTCCTCTCAAAGCGAATGGCAAGCTTGATGTTGCCGCTGCAGTGGGAACGGACGGCTTTTTGTACATAACCAAAGATTTAGGTCTCAAAGAACCCTACAAAGGCAGCACGCCACTAGTTACCGGAGAACTAGCTGAAGACTTCACTTACTATTTTGCGAAATCGGAGCAGACGCCTTCAGCTGTGGCCCTTGGTGTTTTGGTAAATACCGATCACTCCATCCTGGCAGCTGGCGGATTTGTTATTCAACTGCTTCCTGGATTAAGCGATCAAGAAATCGGAGAAATTGAGGAAATACTCTCGCGTATCCCTTCCTTTACAAGCATGCTCGGCGGCGGATTAAACCTGGAAGAAGTTCTGCAGACCGTATTACCTTCTTTTCAAACACTTGATCAAATGGACGTTATGTTCCGCTGTAAATGCAGTAGGGAGCGGATTGAATCCACTCTCATTTCCCTAGGGAAATCCGAGCTTCAAGAAATTCTCGATGACGAAGGTTTCGCCGAGGTCGTGTGTCATTTCTGTAATGAAGCCTATCGTTTCGATGAAGAAGAGTTGCAACGGATGATTGATCTGTAGATCAGCAGCATTATGGAAATGAAGAGGGAGTCAGGATGCAGAACGTTAAGCGATTGTGGGGAGTCATCATTCTGATGGCTGTATGTAATCTCGTGCTCGCATCCTTGCTGATCACCCATACTATGAACCAATCAGAATCGAGTCACCCAGCGGATCCTGAGCAGCAAGGCGAGCAGAACAATGAGCAGGTCGTAGCCAAAATTGGAAGTAGAGAAATAACGCGGCAAGAGCTTCAAACAGCGCTGGAACGTCATTATGGTGCAGAACTGTTAGGTCAACTGTTGGATCGTGAAGTGATACGTCTGGAAGGAAACGAGACGGGGACTACTATTGCAGACGCGGAGATTGCACGTGAGTTGAAGCGGATGCAGCAAGGTTATGAGAGCGAAGAACAATTTTATACCTCTATGCAGAATCAGTTAGGGCTCTCCCAACAAGAAATCAAAGAGGATGTTACGAATAAGCTTCTGTTGGAGAAACTCGCAACTAGCCATATTCAAATAACGGATGATCAGGTGGAAGCTTATGTCCAAGCGCATCCTGATGAATTTAAGCAGGAAACCGAGTACAACATCCAGCAGATTATTGTTTCTACTAAGGATCAGGCGAATAAGGTTATTACGGCACTGGCGAAAGGCGAAAGCTTCGAAATCCTGGCTAGAGATCGTTCCCTAGATGATGCAACCAATAACACAGGAGGGGACCTCGGCTGGATTGAGGGAGATGACCCATTTGTGGCAGCACCCGTTCTAGAGGCAGCGAAATTGTTGAAGGCTGGGGAAGTCAGCAAGCCAGTACCGTTAACGCAAGGATTTGCCGTAGTGAAGCTGAAGAACAAGCGTGATAAAGAAAATCCGGATCAAGCGTTTATTCGTGAAAATGTGCGCAGAGAGCTGGCACTACAGGAAGCGCCGCCGCTTAAGGATTATGTTTCGCAGCTTCGAACGAAGTGGAAAGTCGCGATTATTGATCCGGAGTTTAAGTAGCACTTAGTGAAAATGATGTTGACAACTAGTGGGCGCATTGATAAGATTAAATGTATAATACCGACTAATTAACTCGGAAATCATCTATTACTCAATCTGGAGGGGAACTAGCAATGGCAAGATTAGTACAAAGCATTACGGATTTGATTGGAGATACACCGCTTGTTCGTTTGAACCGTGTCGTTCCGGAAGGAAGCGCAGAGGTTTATGTTAAATTGGAGTATCAGAACCCTGGTGCCAGCGTTAAAGACCGTATTGCGATCTCCATGATCGAAGTAGCTGAACAAGAAGGCAAGATTAAGCCTGGTGATACGATTGTTGAGCCAACTAGCGGTAACACAGGTATCGGAATTGCACTAGTTGCAGCAGCAAAAGGATATAAAGCGATTCTGGTTATGCCAGAAACGATGTCTCTAGAGAGACGCAACCTGCTTCGTGCTTACGGTGCGCAACTTGTTCTTACACCGGGAGCAGAAGGAATGAAGGGTGCTATCAAACGTGCGGAAGAACTGAAAGCGGAGAATCCTTCCTACTTCATCCCGCAGCAATTTGAAAACCCAGCTAACGTGAAGGTTCACCGTGAAACTACAGGTCCAGAAATCGTGGAAGCGATCAAGGGTCACGATGGTAAATTGGATGCTTTCATTTCCGGTATCGGTACGGGCGGGACGATTTCAGGCGCTGGCAGCGTATTGAAAGAAAATTTCCCTGATATCAAAATTTATGCTGTTGAGCCTGCAGCTTCACCAGTTCTTTCCGGCGGCAAGCCAGGCCCTCACAAAATTCAAGGTATCGGTGCAGGTTTCGTTCCTGGTATTTTGAACACAAGCATTTACAATGAAATCATTGCGGTGGAGAACGAAGATGCTTTCGAAACTTCCCGACGCGTAGCCAAAGAAGAAGGTATTCTTGGCGGCATTTCCTCAGGTGCAGCGATTTTTGCAGCATTGAAAGTTGCCAAAGAACTCGGAGCTGGCAAACGTGTTGTTGCTATCATTCCAAGTAACGGTGAACGTTACCTGTCAACGCCGCTTTACCAATTCGAAGAGCAATAAAATTGATTTCCGACCCAACAAGCCTCAGCTCTCGCAGCTGGGGCTTTTTTTCTGTGATAGGTTGGAGTATACTAATGGACAACTAATCCTCGGATATTATTGGAAGGAGGGGCAATTATGATCGTAACAACCCTAGAGCAATGGCGCAGTTGGTCCTCCGCGTATACCATGTTGCCTTACGTCGTTAAGTTTGAACTGGACAAAGATCGCATCTTCTCATGGGAATCAGCCTGGAAGGAAGCGGCGCCAGATTCCTTCGTACTGGAGAGCGGGAAGGGAGGAAGATACACGTTCCTCGGAATACAACCATTTTCAACTGTACATGGAAAAGGAATGGAAGCCGACATGACCTTGTCCGGTCATGTAACTCGTATGAAAGGCGAACCGCTTTCGATCGTGAAAAAGTGGATGTCCCACTATCTTAGTCCCAAAGTAGAAGGCGGTCCTAAGTTTTTAGGAGGATGCGTCGGGTATTGGAGTTACGATGTAATTCGTACCATCGAGAAGCTTCCAACCCAAGCGGCAGACGATCTGCCAATTCCAGATTACAGCTTCGCTATGTATGATCAAGTATGGGCAGTAGATCACCTTGAGAAGAGCCTATACATCACAGTGCACATGCCTTTGCAGGCGGACCTGACTGCAGATGACGCGTATCTGCAGCAGCTGTACGCGCAGGCGCAAGCCCAGGCAGAGGCCATGCTCCGTCGCTGGCAGGCCATCTGCGCTAACGGCACGGCGGGCTCGCAGCGCGGCGGCACGGAAGGAACATCGATCGCGCGCGAGCAGCTGCACATCGATGTAGAGAGCATCGCAGGCATCGAGCCTGCGTTCGGCAAAGCCGACTACATGGCGGCGGTGCAGCGCATCCAAGCCTATATCTCTCAAGGTGACGTGTTCCAAGTCAACTTGTCAGTGAGACAGAGCCGGCGGCTGAACACGACGCCGGAAGAGATCTACGAGGCACTGCGCATCGTCAATCCCTCGCCTTACATGGGCTTGCTGCGCTTCGCAGGCTTCGCCCTCGTCTCCGGCTCGCCGGAGCTGCTCGTGCAGCTGGAGGACGGCGTCCTGCGGACGCGTCCTATCGCAGGCACGCGCCCGCGCGGCAAGGACGAGCAAGATGACCTGCGCCTGGCCGGGGAGCTCATCGACAACGAAAAAGAGCGCGCCGAGCACGTCATGCTGGTCGACCTCGAGCGCAACGATCTTGGCCGTATCTCCAAGTACGGCTCCGTCCGTGTCAAAGATTTCATGGTCATCGAGTATTATTCCCATGTCATGCATATCGTCTCTGAAGTGGTTGGCGAGCTTGCGGAAGGAAAGGATGCGTACGATGTCATTGCGGCTACGTTCCCTGGAGGAACAATCACGGGCGCGCCGAAGATTCGGACGATGGAAATCATTGAAGAGTTAGAACCAGTCCGTCGCGGCCCCTATACGGGTTCTATGGGGTGGATTGACTATAATGGGAATATGGAATTTAATATTATTATACGCACGCTTGTGGCGGCAGAAGGTATGGGGCATATTCAAGCGGGAGCGGGGATCGTTATCGATTCTATTCCCGAGCGTGAGTATATCGAATCTTTGAATAAAGCCAAAGCGATGTGGAAAGCAATCGAATATAGCGAGCGGAGCATGAGCCGAGCTTAAGCCTGAGCAGGGCTGACGAAAGGGGAGCTTAGAATGATTTTAGTGATTGATAATTATGATTCGTTTACGTACAACCTCGTCCAATACTTGGGGGAAATTGGGGAAGAAGTCATCGTTCGTCGCAACGACGAAATTGATTTAGCAGGTGTGGAGGTCTTATCGCCGGACCATATCTTAATATCTCCGGGTCCTTGCACGCCGAATGAAGCCGGTATTAGCCTATCACTGATTGACCATTTCAAGGGTAAAATCCCCATTTTCGGCGTTTGTCTGGGACATCAGTCCATTGGACAAGCTTTTGGCGGCGACGTCATTCGCGCTGAGCGCTTAATGCACGGCAAGACATCCGAAATTTTTCATGATGGCCAAACGCTATTTGAAGGGTTACCATCTCCTTTTATTGCAACGCGTTACCATTCCTTGATTGTCAAAGCAGAGACGCTGCCTGATTGCTTGGAAGTCAGTGCGCGTACCGCTGAAGGTGAAATCATGGCATTGCGTCATAAGGAATATCCAATTGAGGGCGTTCAGTTTCACCCAGAATCCATTATCACGGAGCATGGCCACCAAATGCTGCGTAATTTTCTTCGCCGAACGGCTAAAGCAGGAGCTTAATTTATGATGATTAGCATCAATGGCAAACTTATGGATGAACAACAAGCCGTGGTCTCGGTTTATGATCACGGTTTTCTTTACGGACTTGGTCTCTTTGAGACCTTCCGTACCTATGACAAAGTTCCTTTTCTCCTCGCTGAGCATATGAATCGCCTTGCAGAGGGGTGCAAGGAACTGGGTATTGGGTATGAACCTGATCTTGACCGCGTACAGAAGCTAATCAATGAATTGCTAGCTGCGAACGAGCTCCAGGATGCCTATATTCGTTTTTCCGTATCAGCTGGGGTAGAAGTGCTTGGTCTTCCTTCGGGGGACTACGGGCAGCCTACCGAAATTGTCTATATCAAGGCTCTCCCGCCTAGGGATACGAAGATCTACGAAGAGGGCAAAGCCTTACAGCTGCTGAAGCTGCCGCGCAATACACCGGAGGGCTTGTACCGATTCAAGTCCTTTCACTATATGAACAATATTTTGGCCAAAAGAGAGCTAGCCCAATACCCTTGGGCCGCAGGCGCAGAGGGTCTGATGATGAGTGAAGAGGGATATGTGGCTGAAGGGATTGTCAGCAACATCTTTTTCATTAAGGACGGCACTTGCTACACGCCATCACTGGATACAGGCATTTTGGCTGGAATCACTAGAGCGCATGTACTGCGGATTGCTGAGCAAGGGCAGATACCTACCCAGGACGGCTTATATCGTTGGGAAGATTTGGCGGAAGCCGATGAGGTGTTTCTGGTCAATTCTATCCAAGAAATAGTTCCAGTTACTACTCTATATACGCCTAGTGGACAAGCGATCTCAGTTGGTACAGGAAAAGTGGGTCTAATAACCCGTGAGCTGATTCGGACATATAACAAATATTGATAAATTGATAAACACACAGGAAGTGAACAGCAGATGAAAGTGTTATCCTGTAGAGGACACGAGCTGCCCATCGGTGATCGAACGATCATCATGGGCATATTGAACGTAACGCCGGACTCCTTTTCGGACGGAGGATCTTATGTCACAGTGGAAGATGCCATACGCAGAGCTCGGCAGATGGTTGAGGATGGCGCAGACATCATTGACATTGGAGGCGAGTCTACCCGCCCAGGATCTGCTGAGGTGACCGAGGAAGATGAGCTTCGCCGGGTAATCCCCGTCATTGAAGCGCTAAGCCGTGAAATTAACGTTCCTATTTCTATAGATACGTATAAAGCAGAAGTCGCCAAGCAAGCCTTGGCGGCAGGGGCACACATCATCAATGATGTATGGGGCGGGCAGGCCGACACTAGAATGGCTGGTGTAGCAGCGAACTACGATTGTCCATTCATTATTACCCATAACCGACTGAACACGGAATATAAGGATTTTCTACCCGAGGTGCTAAGCGATCTTCAGCAATATGTGAGTCAAGCTCGAGACGCGGGTGTTCGCGACGAACGGATTATTTTGGACCCCGGCATCGGTTTTGCCAAGTCGTACGAACAGAACTTACAACTTATGAACCAACTGCGTCCCCTTGTTGATCTTGGATATCCGGTTCTCTTGGGTACATCGCGCAAAAGCGTGATCGGCACGACGCTGAATCTGCCACCTGCAGAGCGGTTGGAAGGATCACTTTCGACAGTCGTGTTAGGCATCGCGCAGGGCTGCGGCATCGTTCGTGTGCATGACGTACAAGCAACCAAGCGGGCGGCCATCATGACGGATGCCATTATTCGCTCATAAAGAAGGAGGTTACATAAATGGACAAAATCACACTGTCCCGCATGCAGTTTTTTGGTAATCATGGTGTATTTCCGGAAGAGAATAAATTGGGCCAGCGTTTTTATGTAGATGTGGAGCTCATGCTTCCGCTTCACAAACCCGGCCAGTCGGATCATCTCGATGATACAGTGAATTACGGCGAAGTTTTTTTCAAAGTGAAAGAAATTGTCGAAGGACGTACTTTCCAATTAATTGAAGCTTTAGCGGAAAACATTGCATCAGAGCTTCTTCATACTTATACTAGTATCAATGAAGTGACGGTTCGCGTCATCAAGCCGCATCCGCCCTTTGCCGTTATTTTTGACGGCGTTACTGTAGAGATCAACCGAAAGCGGGCAACGTCATGACAGCCGAAGAACGAGAACGAAGCATTGCAGCTTATGTCGCATTAGGATCCAATATAAACAATCGCGAACAATATTTGCAGGATGCGATTACAGCGCTGAATCAGGAACCCGGTATTGTCGTGACTGGCTTGTCCAGTATTTACGAAACCGAGCCGGTCGGTTATGTAGACCAGTCTGCATTTCTTAATATGGTCGTTCAGATTCAAACGGTTATTCCTGCAGAAGATTTGCTATTCAAATTGCTGGCCATTGAGAATCGATTGGGGAGAAAGCGCGACGTGCGCTGGGGTCCGAGAACAATCGACTTGGATTTACTTCTGTACGGCGACGAGCAGCTTACGACCCCCGACTTGATCATTCCGCATCCGCGGATGCATGAGCGGGCTTTTGTATTAGTCCCTCTCTCAGAGGTTCTCTACGAGCGGCAAGATGCTGCATTTGAATTCATCTCCGCGAAGTTGGAGAAACTGGAAGGAAAGGAAGGCGTTGTGTTATGGAAAAAAGCTCAGTAGCTCAGCGCATACGCGCTTTTCGTAAGTTAAAAGGGTATACCCAGAATGAATTGGCTGATTTGCTCGGCGTATCGATCGCCATTTTGGGCGCAATTGAAAGAGGAACACGGAAACCAGATACGAAAATCATTAATAAAATCTCGCAAGTGCTTGATATAGAGCCGGACGAGTTAGTCGCAGTAGGTGCGAGATAAGAGAGGTGGAATCTTCGGTGCTGAAAATAGGTAATGTCGAAGCTCCCAATAAAGTTGTGCTTGCCCCGATGGCGGGCGTTTGTAATCCTGCATTCCGTCTGATTGCCAAAGAGTTTGGCACAGGGCTGGTATGTGCGGAGATGGTAAGTGATAAGGCTATCGTTCACGGGAACACCCGTTCGATGGAAATGCTGTATGTAGATGATCGCGAGAAACCGCTCAGTCTACAAATCTTCGGCGGCGACACGGAAACACTCGTGCAAGCAGCCAGAATCGTTGATCAGCATACCAACGCAGATATCATTGATATTAATATGGGCTGTCCGGTACCCAAAATCACCAAATGTGATGCTGGTGCACGCTGGCTGCTCCAACCGGATAAAATTGAACAAATGATTGAGACCGTCGTTAAGGCTGTGAACAAGCCTGTCACCGTGAAAATGCGGATCGGCTGGGATTCTGATCACATCTATGCTGTCGAAAATGCAAAGGCTGTCGAAAGAGGCGGCGGGAGTGCAGTTAGCGTTCATGGTCGTACGCGCGAGCAGCTCTACACGGGGAAAGCGGATTGGAACATAATCCGAGAAGTGAAGCAGGCACTGTCGATTCCTGTTATTGGCAATGGGGATGTGGTAACGCCTGAGGATGCCAAACGCATGCTCGACCAAACGGGTGTAGATGGTGTCATGATCGGTCGCGGCGCATTAGGCAATCCGTGGATGCTCTACCGTACGGTTCAATATCTGGCCAATGGGGAGCTGCCTCCGGAACCGACACCGGAAGAAAAGATCCGTATCGCAATCCTGCACATGGATCGACTCATAGCACTTAAAGGCGAGCCTGTTGCAGTAAAAGAAATGCGTAAACATATGGCTTGGTACCTCAAAGGATTGACCGGAGCTGCTCGTGTGAAGGACTCCATTATGGAGATGTTGAAGCGTGATGAAATGGTTCGGGCGTTGAATGATTACGTTGAGCACCTTGCTGCGCAATCGTCGTCATCAAGTCAAGAAGAATCTCCCGTACTGCATTAAATCATGCAGCTATGGTTGAGATTGACATTTTGAAACGGTTGCAATATAATCAGTCAATATTAATGTGTTCCTGCATATATTGAAAGACAAACGAGTAAGTTCCTAATTTTTATAACCGTGAATTCATACTACTTGAATCAGCTCTATAAAGACCTAACTCCTAGCAGGAAGCATCGATTCAACGATATGAAAATCTTTCACATGACGGGAGATCAGTTGGTAATGGCTGAAAAAGAGGTCATTCTTACACCAGAAGGTTTGAGAAGGCTCGAGGACGAGCTTGAGCATCTTAAATCAGTGAAGCGCCGCGAAGTTGCGGAGAGAATCAAGGTTGCCATCGGGTATGGCGATATTAGTGAGAACTCCGAGTACGAAGATGCGAAGAACGAACAAGCCTTTATTGAAGGCAGAATCATCACTTTAGAAAAAATGCTGCGCAATGCGCGGATTATTAATAACGACGATGTTGATATCAACACGGTGAGTGTAGGATCCATAGTTACACTGAAGGACTTGGAATTCGGTGACTTGGTTGAATACAATATTGTAGGTACTGCGGAGTCTGATCCGCTGCAGAATAAGATTTCCAATGAAAGCCCGGTGGGCAAAGCAATTCTTGGCAAGCAAAAGGGCGCAACCGTTGATGTTAATGTTCCAGCTGGCGTCATTCAGTATCAAATTGTTGATATTAAAAAGTAGCGTGCAGCCGCAGCCCCGTTGCAGTTTACCTTTGCTTAGCATAGGCAAATTGTCTGGAAAGCTTCCTTACGGAAGCTTTTTTCCGGTTTTAGCACCCTTTACTAAAATATGTAGGAGATGAAAACATGAGCCAGGAAGTGGAATTGAACGAATTGCTCGTCATTCGCCGTAATAAATTGGACGAGCTTCGCGGTCTGGGCGTTGATCCTTTCGGCAGCAAATACGTTAGAACGCATACAACGCTTGATATCTTGACAGCTTACCAGGACAAAACGAAGGAAGAGCTGGACGAAGAGCATCACGAGGTTAGTATTGCAGGACGTATTATGCAAAAAAGAGGCATGGGTAAAGCAAGCTTCGCCCATATCCAGGACATCACAGGGAAAATTCAAATCTACGTACGTGAAGATGCGCTGGATGCGAACAAGTACAAAGCCTTTGATCTTTTGGATCTGGGTGACATGGTTGGCGTTCAAGGTGTTATTTTTAAAACGAAAACCGGAGAAACTTCCATTAAGGTCAAGTCTCTTGAGGTATTGACCAAGTCCTTGCTTCCGCTTCCAGACAAATTTCATGGTCTTAGCGATGTAGAGCTGCGCTATCGTCAACGTTATGTTGATTTGATTATGAATCAAGATGTGCAACAGACATTTATTTTGCGTTCCCGTATTATTCAGTCGATGCGCCGTTACTTGGATTCGCTGGGTTATTTAGAGGTGGAAACACCAACGCTTCATTCTGTAGCGGGGGGAGCTTCTGCTCGTCCGTTTAATACGCATCACAATGCTTTGGACATGCAGCTTCATATGCGTATCGCGATTGAGCTTCATTTGAAGCGTCTGATTGTTGGCGGTCTAGAGAAAGTTTACGAAATCGGTCGTGTATACCGGAACGAAGGTATCTCCACACGCCATAATCCAGAGTTTACGATGATTGAGCTGTATGAGGCTTATGCTGACTACAAAGACATTATGAAGCTGACCGAGGAGCTTATTGCGCATATCGCTCAAGAGGTTCTTGGTACTACTTCGATTCCTTACGGAGATCATGTGGTTGATTTGGCTGTTGGCTGGAGACGTGTCTCCATGGTCGATGCGGTTAAAGAAGTTAAAGGTGTAGATTTCGGTGTTCAAATGACGAACGAGGAAGCGCATCGCTTAGCCAAAGAGCACAATGTGCCAGTCGAGCCGCATATGACATTTGGTCATATCTTGAACCAATTCTTTGAGACATTTGTAGAAGAGACGCTGATACAGCCAACCTTTATTTATGGACATCCTTTAGAAATTTCACCGCTTGCCAAAAAGAACCCGGAAGATCCGCGCTTCACTGACCGCTTCGAGCTCTTTATCGTGGCTCGTGAGCATGCGAATGCATTCACTGAGCTTAATGATCCTATCGATCAAAGAGAGCGGTTTGAGGCTCAGCTTCGTGAGAAAGAGCAGGGGAATGATGAAGCTCATGAGATGGACGAGGACTTCATCCGTGCTTTGGAGTACGGAATGCCGCCTACAGGTGGTTTAGGAATAGGAATTGACCGTTTGGTTATGCTATTGACCAATGCCCCATCTATTCGTGACGTACTGTTGTTCCCGCTTATGCGCGAGCGCCAAGGAGAATAATGGAACCATTTCGGGGCATCGTAAGGTGCCTCGAAATTTTTTGTCGAAAGTACTTGCATTGTCTGTATCGTCTGTGGTATCTTATAAAAGTTGCCGCTGAGGACAACGAAGAAATGATTGAAAACAACTTAAAAAATAAGTTGCAAACAAAAACTCAGTATGGTATATTGGTCTTCCGGCTTTCGAAAGAGAGCGGGTAGGACAAGAAAACTTGATCTTTGAAAACTGAACAACGAGTGAGTAAGCACAGTCGAGTAATCGACTATAAAAGAGATGAATAATCTCGCTAGCAAGTCAATGAGTACAATTAAGCTTTTCTATTATGGAGAGTTTGATCCTGGCTCAGGACGAACGCTGGCGGCGTGCCTAATACATGCAAGTCGAGCGGAGCACTTCGGTGCTTAGCGGCGGACGGGTGAGTAACACGT
>NZ_JCAUAX010000020.1:0-61308 GCF_059692175.1 Paenibacillus sp. J22R67
TTTTAATCAGGGTGTCGTAGGTTCGAATCCTACATGACTCACCATTTGCCTTATTTACAGCATGCGCGTATGGCGGAATTGGCAGACGCACTAGACTTAGGATCTAGCGGGCGACCGTGGGGGTTCAAGTCCCTCTACGCGCATACCTAGCAAAAAGGATTAAGTTATCATTAACTTAATCCTTTTTGCTTTTTGTGCGTCTTTTGCAGCAATTTGAATTGAAGTGAACAAAATTGCTAGTATTCGCCTCTTGAATTGCAAGTAATTGTGCGGCATTCTCATTTACAATAAAGTCAATATCCACGAAGGAGGTTGAGGACAATGACTCAAGTGACAAAGTTTGAATTGACGCAGGAGATGGTTGAACAATTTTATCGGGAGGGTTTCTTCTATGCTCCAGGTTTTCTTACAAAAGAAACGGTAGACGCCATCAATGAGGAGAACGCTGCTTTCGCCAACGAAAGAGGAACTGGTGAATGGAAAAGTAAAGGCATAACCGATATTGCCAAGGAGCAAGAAGCTTACCCTGAGACTACGAGATTTTTGACGAGTCCGGATATTGTAAACGTTTTAGAACAAATTCTAGGGGATCAAGTCAAACTATGGATGGGGATGTATGCGGTCGTGGCTCCACACGGCAATGGGTTGGAGTGGCATCAGGATAATCAATACACACATATTCTCGGCCATATGCTCAATGGTTTCATTGCACTGGATGATATCAGCCAGCAGAACGCGGGCCTATGGCTGGCCCCAGGATCGCATCTACTCGGCCGACAGCCTAATATCAATACAGAGCCTGGTCACAGGCGTGCTGCAGAGCCGGAGAATGGTGTGCCATGCCCGCCACTCGCCCCCGGCGATGCTGTATTCTTCCATCGGGAAACGCTGCACCACAGCAAGAAGAACCATACGGATAAGCCCAGACGCGCGTATGCCTTCCAAGTCGCGGCAGCAAGCTGCCGGTACGCCCAGTCGGGCAAGCGGCTAGAGGATCGTGTCCTTTTGTCAGCCAAGTTGTAGTCCACCACAGTAATATTCTGAATTAGCTAGGTAGCAGTCTGTTTCCGGTACGCACTTGGTGTCATACCCCTATGCTCTTTGAACACTTTGTTGAAATAGCTAGGGGTGCTAAAACCGCAGGCGAGGGCTATATCTGTGATGGAATCATGCGTATGCATCAGCATATGAGCTGCATATTGAAGGCGAAGCCGAATGATGAATTCATTGGGAGTCGAGCCTGTTACTTCTCTGAATTTGGTATAAAACCAGGTTTTCTTTCGTTCAGAGTGTTGAATTAGCATGTCTACGTCGACCTCCTCAGACCAATGGGTCATGATATGCTCGATGGCTGTTAGGATGCCGGATAGGGAGGGGGCTCCGAACGATTGCTCTAACATATGGTAGTATCTATGAATTTGGACAAGAATTTGAATGAATAGCGTCATCTGCTGCAGCTCCCAGCCTGGCTGAGCTTGTGTCTTCTCCTGCAGGGCCTCTATGGCAAGCCGCATGATGGACTTAGCGTGCGGCGAGGCTGCAGGGATTACCTGTGATGTGTTCATCATATAGAAAGGGACAAGCAAACTGTGTCCGTTCGGTATGAAAGCAACATAATCGGGTGAGAAGAGAAGCATGATCCAACGGCTAGGCTTCCCTTCCTCACGAGTTAAGTTCCAGTGCGGTTCGAACGGACGCAGCAAGAGGACATCCCCAGGATCGGCATAATACCACTCGTCGCCAAGCGGATATTTCATCGTGCTATCAAGTGCGATGCTGACCTCCAGTGCAATATGCATATGAAATTCATGCTCCGTGTATACAGCCAGCTTTTCTTCGATAATGACACCTTGTGTGACCTTAACGTTCTGATCAAAATAGGTTGTAACCACGTAGTCCCTCTTCTCAGCATGAAAATGATAGGTGAAAACTGGAAATAAATAATTGGACAAATTGTTTGCTTTTTGTTAAGAATCCTGTTATATTACTACTTGTCGCTTAAAAAGAGCGGCATGAAACACCTACTTGCGGAAGTGGCTCAGCGGTAGAGCATCGCCTTGCCAAGGCGAGGGTCGCGGGTTCGATCCCCGTCTTCCGCTCCATATTTTAAGCGCCCTTAGCTCAGCTGGATAGAGTATTTGACTACGAATCAAAAGGTCGGGAGTTCGAATCTCTCAGGGCGCGCCATTCTTACTTACAACATACATAGTAGTATCGGGATGTAGCTCAGCTTGGTAGAGCACCTGCTTTGGGAGCAGGGGGTCGCATGTTCAAATCGTGTCATCCCGATCCAAAAAAAGAAGTATAATCGATCAGTAGATAGACTGGGAGATTATGCTTCTTTTTATGTTGTCTGTGCTACAGACGCGAGGATTCGGTCATTGCATTGGCTAAAGTAACAAGCTTACTTACTGTTTTCCAATTTCGCACGGTAGCAGGGACATCCAGTTTCGGAAGGTTATTCGCAAGCTTGGATTTTAGAATACTGTGTCTGTATAACAGATAGATTTCTCTTCCTTTTGTTCGCAGCTGGTCATTCTCCGTTTGCAACACTTCAAGACGCGCTAAGCTTTCTTTAGATGGCTCCTTAGGCAGGAAGGCTACGTATAGGCTTTCGGCATCGGACATGGACTCCGCTTCGGCAATTTCGCCCGCGGTGTACGGACAATTTGCGGCTATGAAATTTAGTTCCTCCACTGTTCTCAAAATCACGGCTAGAGATATATGAAAGACGTTTTCAATCTCATTTTCAAGCTGTTTGCGCAGCGATTCTTCATCCTCATCGGATTCGAACAATACATTGCCGCTCTGAATGTAAGTCTGAACACGAAGCAGCCCAAGCTGTTCCAATGTTTGTCTGAGCTCGGCCATTTTGATGATGTTTTTCCCGCCTACATTAATACCTCGCAATAACGCAATATAGATCGCCATCCAAGTCACTTCTCTCTTTTAATATACAATTATCCCATTCCCTCAATATCCATACTTTACCATAGAAATACTATTGTTACACGTTAGTTAGTGGAGGGTTGTGTCAACATGTGTCGAAAGACCTATCGGGATTGCAAAAAGGCTCTGGACCCACTTTGACATGAATCGACGAATGTGTCTCGCACAAATGCTCATAATGTGTGAAAATATCACTTTTCAGGTAAAAAAATATTAAAATTATGGAAAAAATTATTTATAATAGAGGAGATTCTCCTTAACAAGAAGAACTAGTACTAATTAAATTGTCGGGGCAGTCTACTTGAGAAGAATAAGAGGTAACATCTATGCAGAATTCATTGTTTTTCAAGAATGTGATAAATTCTGATTCCATCTTCGAATCGATCGGCCAATTGAACGATATCGCCAAAAAATCAATAGGCTGTGAACATATCTCTCTTTTTCTAATGGATGAGAAACATCAGATTACCCCAGCTTCTTATTCCGTAAATATTAGTACAGCAGTCATGGAGCAGTTAAAGTACATAGTCCTTCAAACACAGTTTTTTTCCCAAATGCCAGAAGGTTCACGTTTGTCTGTGTATGAGGCAGATGGAATGCTTCGAGATTACCTTTTAAAATCCAGATACGAATGTATCTATGGATTCCACATAAAGCACGGCCCTTCGTACGGTGCCCTACTATTCTCATTTCCTTCGGATACTCAGTTGAAAGACGATCAATTGCAGTTGTGCAATCTCATCAAGCTCCATATGGAGCAGTTGATTAAAAAGATTCAATTCCGCAAGCAAGTGTTAAAGCAGCAGGCTTACGAAAGTCTTTTTAATACATTAAGAGTGAAAGACAGCTTCACAGTTGATCATTGCTATAATGTTGCTTTCTATTCAACGCTGCTTGGTGCCAAAGCCGGTGTCACTGAAACTGAGTTGGAAACTTTGAAACTAGGCGCTTTGCTTCACGATGTAGGGAAATTAGCTATTCCCGATCATATTCTTATGAAGCCTGGCCGTTTAACGGACGAAGAGTTTAATGTCATTCGCCAACATCCTGTGATTGGATTTGAATTGCTGAAGGAGCTGCAGGATGTGGAGCACTTATTACCGATGGTAAGGTGGCATCATGAGCGGATGGATGGCCGGGGCTACCCGGATCAATTGAGCGGATCGGATATCCCCTATCTGGTACGCATTGTAAGTATTGCCGACGCGTTCGACGCGATGACATCCACGAGAGTTTACCGAAATTCGCTTCATGTTCATGAGGTAAGAGAACAGCTGCTTACTCACGCGGGAAAGCAATTTGATGAGAAATTAGTACGAATCTTCTTAAGCATCATCGATGAGCAAATGCAAATGAATGGTTAGTTAACGGAAACCTATTATCGTAATGAAAGATGGGATAAAAGAATGAGCGGTCGTATTCTGATCATCGATGATGAACCTCATAATTTAAATATACTACGTATATTTTTGAATTCTTTACACTATGAAATTTTTACCGTTGAAGATGGTACAAAGGCCCAAGAGATGGTCAAGGAAACTATGCCTGATCTGATTTTGCTCGATGTGATGATGCCAGAAATATCAGGGTTTGAAATATGTAAAAACTTGATTGCGGAAGATGAGTTTGATACGCCCATTATTTTCTTATCAGCCAATGCACAGAAAGAAGATATTTTACAAGGACTACGTCTAGGAGCAGTTGATTATTTAACAAAGCCTTTTGATCTGGATGTGCTGGAACGGAAAGTTGAGATCGCCCTCCATCAAAAGGCTAAGATCAAGAACCTGAAGAAAGATAATAAACAACTCGCCAAGTTGGTCTACGTGGACGCATTAACCGGTCTATATAATCGAGCTTATCTAGATATTACGATCCGCATGATCAGTGAGGGAACTAAGAAATTCCAAGCTGCTATGATGGTGGATATGGACTATTTTAAAGATATTAATGATAACTTCGGCCATTTGGTTGGCGATCAAGTATTGCGGGAAGTTGCTGCAATCATACAGTCCAAAGTTTCAAGCGATCATGATTTAGCGTTTCGATATGGCGGAGATGAATATTTGGTTCTGCTCCATAATGAAGCGAATTGTGTTGAGATAGCAAGTAGCATTATTAAGGAAGTAGATAACTTAAAGGTCAGCCTGGCACCTAATAAGTTGCAAGAGTTTTCCGTAAGTATTGGATTAACCAATAATTTCGATCCTACCTGTTTTGAGCAAATTATTTCACAAGCAGATGCTGCATTACTCGGAGCCAAAAACAGTGGAAGACATCAAATAAAGATTCGCTAGACAAAGGAGAATGAGGAAAGTATGGTCATGGAGCTTATGAGTTTTCAGAAATTGTTTCAGATGACAAAAGTTATAAATTCACAGTTTGAACTGTCCGAAATTTTGCAGGTTTTCGTAGATGCAATCGCAGGAGAGATTACGCAAGCAGATCTGGTTGGTTTTTTCCTGAAGCAGCCCGACGGTACGTTCAAAGGATATAAAGGCAATAAATTACCCGTTGATATTACGGAATTGCTCATTGATCCCAAAGAGGATGAATTTGTAAGAGATATTTTACGAAATCAAGCGAGCGACTACATCTCTGATACGAGTGTAGACCTGCGTTTGGATCAGTCCAAAAGACAATTACTGAAAATTAAATCCATCCTCGGTATTCCTGTCATCGTCGACAATGATGTATTTGGTCTAGTATTTGTCCATGATTTTGGTAAACCAATGAACATTACTCCAGAGCAGATGGAAGTCACAGAAGCCTTCGTTAACATGGCAAGTGTGGCCATTCGCAATATCCGGATGTTTGAGCAGCGCCATTTGCTTATGGAGAAGCAGCAGCTTCTTCTCGATGCGACGAAAGCATTATCTGAATCGTTATCGGTTAAAGATGTACTTAACACGTTTTTCTACTATATGCGCAAAGCAAGTGGATCGAAAGATATCGGGATTCATTTATATAATGAAAAAGAACATACGATCGAGCCTTATCAGTTGTCCTCAGAGAACGTGACGATGGATGAATGGAAGGTGAAACATCGCGAGGTCAAATTAACGATTGAGAACGACCGGCTGTTGTATGAAGTCATCACAGAGAAAAAAGCAGCAGCTATCGAGGACGTTTATGCAGATCCACGACCTAATCATAAAGCGTTCGTTTCCTTTGATATCAAAAGTATCATGGTATTCCCGCTTGTAGCCAAAGGCTCCGTGTACGGCGTGGTTGCGATCCCGTCTATCGGTAAGCAGCGGAAGTATGAAGCTAGCATTTTGGAGTTCTGCCAATCCATTTCGGATGCGACGGCAACAGCCTTATCCAATGCGCAGCACACCGAAACTCTGGACCATTCCGTGCATGAGCGATCCATCGAATTACAGCAAGCCAACTTCAAGTTAGAGGGTCTAGTGCGGGAGTTGGAACATTTGAACGAGCTCAAAAGTGATTTCATAGCGACATTGTCACATGAGCTGCGTACGCCGATTACAGCAGTCAAAGGATCAGTTGATATTCTTGGAAAAGGCATTCTCGGCGATCTTAACGATTCCCAGAAAGATTTACTGGATATTGCGGCTAAGTCAATCGACCGATTGCTTGATCAAGTGAATGAGTTGCTCGATTTTGCCAAAATGGAAAATGGTAAATTTGAGCTGCTTTACACCGAAGCAGATTTCAATGAAATTGTTAAAGAATCCGTCCATATCGTACAGTCGCTTATTAATAAAAAGAAATTGATCCTGGTCGTTGAGACCGAAGTGGATAAAGATACCGTCGTCCGAGTGGATAAGCAACGCATTCTACAAATTCTGCTCAATTTACTTTCCAATGCCATTAAATTTACGCCTCCACTAGGTGTAATTACTATAAAAACGAAATTCGAGGATAGCTTGCTCACTGTTGAAGTGCATGATAATGGGATCGGGATTCCGTTTGAGAAGCAGAAAAATATCTTTACCAAGTTCTATCAGGCAAATAATCAAATCAATGGGACAGGCCTCGGTCTTGCGATTTCGAAACAACTGATAGAGCTGCACGGCGGCCGCATTTGGTTCGATAGCAGTGAAGGCCAAGGATCGGCATTTAAGTTCACATTACCAATCGGAAAGGAGTAACGAAGATGCGGGCGATTGAAGTAGGATTGAGATTTCTTGTGCAGCAAGGAGTGAAGTATGTATTCGGTATTCCAGCGGGTTCGATCAATGCTATTTATGACGCCCTTATGGACATCCCAGAGCTTAAGCCGATTGTCGCCAAGCATGAGAACAGCTCCGGTTATATGGCAGGGTCTTATACGAGAATTACCGGTATTCCTTCGCTCTGTGTAGCTTCCAGCGGGCCAGGAGCGACGAATCTGGTAACGCCGGCTGCGAATGCATGGAAACAGAAGCTGCCCGTTATTTTCATCACAGGATCTGTTCCATCGACCAAACTAGGCAAGGGCGGCGCGCAGGAGTTGTATGCGGAGCCGATCTTTGCTTCGATCACGAAGATGAGCCGGACGGTGCTGGATCCACATGAGCTGCCGGAGATTCTGGCAGAGGCTTATCATACTGCAATAAGCGGTGTGCCAGGTCCTGTTCATCTAGCGATTCCGATCGACATTCAGATGAAGGATATCGGGGAAAGAGAGCTTCCGATACTGCCTGCCTTGCAGCAGCCGGTTATGGATTTGGCGGCTGTAGAGGCTGCTGCACAGCGAATGAAGGCAGCAGGCTCCCGTGGAGCTATTTTGCTCGGCAGCGGGGCAAAAGCAGCTTCGGACAGCATCGTGCAATTTGCCGAAACGCTCGGCTGGGGAGTTGCGACTACCCCTCGTGGTAAGGGAGCATTCCCTGAGGATCACCCGCTGTCGCTAGGGGGATATGGCCTTTCAGCCAACTGGAAGGCAAGCGAATATTTGAATGGCGGCAACCACGAAGTGCTGCTTATCATTGGGTCGAGCCTCGGTGAGCTGGCAACAAGCAACTGGGAACCGCGTTTGGTTGCAGGTCGTGAGCTGATTCACATCGATTATGACGTTAGTGAGCTTGGGAAGGTGTATGAGACCCATTACCCCGTACATGGGGAAATCAAGTTGGTTATCGCGGAGCTGCTCGAACAACTGTCGTTAGATGGACAGGTGGATGAAGCCGTGAGCGATACTTTCGCTGGCTTGGCAGAGGCTGCAGCGGCAACCGAGCCTGGCGAGGAGCAGTGGAATACACGATCTGCCATCCGCGGACTAAGTGCAGCAGCACCGAAGAATGCACGCTTCTTTCTGGATATCGGGGAATTCATGACCTACTCGATTCAAAATGTGTTGATCGAAAGCGGACAAGAGTTCGATATCGATATCAATTTCGGAGGCATGGGCTCCGGTCTAGGCGGAGTTCTCGGCGCTCAGCTAGCAGAGCCGAACAGGCCAACGATTTGTATAACAGGCGACGGCTGCTTTTTCATGCATGGCCTAGAAGTACTGACAGCGAAGGAATATCAGCTTCCAATCCTTTTTGTCGTCATCAATAATGCCCGTTTGGGAATGGTCTATCACGGACACATGCTGCAATACAAACGATGCCTCGATGATTTCTCGCAAGAACGCGTAAGTATCGCAGGAATCGCGCGATCCCTTGGATTGCGTCATGCTGAGATTACATCGCTTGATCAATTGCAAAGTGAACATGTAACGGAGTGGCTATCGCATGGGGAGCCAGTTGTGATAGAAGTTATCGTGGACGGGAACGAGATTCCTCCTATGGGGGAGAGAGTGAAGTTCCTACAAGGGGCAACGTATTAATTGGAGTTGCTGATTTAAGCTCTTGGATGCTCGCATCCGAGAGCTTTTTTGCATGCAGGAGGATGGAGATTGTATTCTTGGTTCTGGAAATGATATGGTTATAGGGAGCAAGAACACTAAGGAAGGGGCACTTCATCCATGTTGAAACGCACCATAGGTCGTTTGAATTACGAAAGCTCAGTCGTTATGTTTGGAGCCGCAAGTCTCGGCAATGTGAAGCAGGAGGAAGCGGACGCATCAATTGCTTATGCCCTGCAGCATGGGGTGAACCATTTCGATACAGCCGCCAGCTATGGCGATGCTGAGCTGCGCATGGGGCCAACGATTAGCCAAGTGCGCGGAGATATTTTTCTAGCTACGAAAACAGGGCAAAGATCGAAAAAGGAAGCGAAGGAAGAGATTTATCGATCATTGGAGCGCATGAAAGTGGATTCCGTTGACTTGCTTCAGCTGCATGCCGTGGGTTCAATGGAAGAGCTGGACCGCTGCACAGAAAAGGGTGGTGCCTTGGAAGCGGCTTTGGAAGCGAAAGCCGAAGGCATTGTTAAGGAAATTGGCATTACGGGACATGGGCATGATGCGCCTACTGTTCATTTGGAAGCGTTACATAGATTCCCCTTCGCTACGGTGCTGCTGCCGCTGAACTATTATATGTACGGCTTGCCGCAGTATCGCGAGGCTTTCGATGCTTTGATGGAAGAGGCCGGCAAGCAGCAGGTGGCTGTGCGAGTCATTAAAGCCATTGCGAAGGCGCCATGGGCAGAAGGGCAGGAGCGTCCTTACGCGACATGGTACGAGCCATTTGATCAACAGCAGGTGATTGATGCTTGTGTGCATTTTGTGCTATCGTTCCCAGGGATATGCGGGTTCGCTAGCGCAGGGGACGTTCATTTGTTCCCGAAAATCGTTGACGCCGTCGAGCGATATGGTGCCATGAAGGATGAAGAGGCAGAGCGTATCCTGAGTGGGATTAGCGGGTATACATCTGTGTTTGGAGCGCCAACCTCGATCGCATAAGTAAATAAACGCGTTTTCCCCGTAGGGGAGGGCGCGTTTTTTGTTTTTTGGGGGCGGTGAGTTGCTGTAACGATGAGAAACATCATTGGAGAGGCAAGGGACATGGCTGAGGCAGCTGTAACGATGTAAAACATCGTTGGAAGCCGCGCACAGTGAGGAAGTATGGCCTTTTCTCAGCTGCAGTGATGAGAAACATCGTTAAATTAACCCTCGGGCGAGGGTGAGTTGCTGTAACGATGTTTTACATCGTTAACTATTGCAGGACGGATAAAATGTCCGAGTTAGCAGCATAAAACAAGTTTAACCATCCATCGGGCTATATGCTCAAAATTGACATGAATTGGACTCACTTATGCGTCGCTAACTATAGGCTGAGAACGAATACCTATAGCGAATATAAGGGGGAAGGTAAGATGGTTAAACGATTGTGGTCAAGCAAAAGGTTCTGGCTAATAAGCCTAGTCACGCTTTTGGCTGGTGGCGTAGCTGTATTCGCAGCTTGTTATACATACATTCGCGGGCTCGATGTATCGAAATTAAATCAACCGCTGCCCGAGGCAACGCTCGTGCTGGATAAGAACGGCAAAGCGGCGGCACAGCTCTCCGCTTCAAAGATTGACCCTGTACCGATATCGCAGATGCCTAAGGTGCTCACGGATGCGGTTGTGGCCGTAGAGGATCGAAGATTTTATGAGCATACGGGCATTGATATCCAGTCAATTTTTCGGGCGGTAGCCCGCGATGTGGTGCGAGGCAGCTATTCAGAGGGTGCAAGTACGATTACTCAGCAGCTGGCCCGGAACCTGTTTCTCAATGCAGATAAAACACTGGGGAGAAAATTACGCGAAGCAGCGTACGCGATCAAAATCGATACGTCGTACAGCAAAGATGAAATTCTGGAGATGTATTTGAACAGTATTTATTTTGGGGAAGGCAGCTGGGGTGTACAAGGGGCGGCTAGGACCTATTTTAATAAAAATGTACAAGACTTAACTTTGCCAGAAGCTGCAGTGCTTGCCGCTCTGCCTAAGGCGCCGAGTCGGTACTCGCCCTTTCAGGACGAAGCGCACGCACTAGAACGCAGGAACACTGTACTGGTATTAATGCGCGATGAAGGAAAAATCACTCCGCAGGCGTACGAGAGTGCGAAGGCGGCAGCGATTGGTGTCGTGAAGTCGGATAAAAGCAATGATCTGAAAGGCAAATACCCCGCCTATGTCGATGCGGTCATTAACGAAGCAGTTCGCATGTACGGTTTCACGGAAGAGCAGTTGCTCACGGGAGGCTTACGCATTACTACAGAACTGGAACCTGCCGTGCAAAATGCGGTAACGGAAGTTTATAACAATGACAGTCTCTTTCCCGAAAGCAAGCCGGATCAACTTATCCAGAGTGGCGCGGTCATTGTGGACCAACGGACTGGCGGTATCCGCGCGCTCGCAGGGGGACGGGGAGAAGGCGTCTTTCGCGGCTTCAGTCATGCTACACAGCTGAAGCGGCAGCCGGGCTCGTCTTTTAAGCCGATTGCCGTGTACGGTCCTGCGCTGGAGCAAGGCTATAAGCCATTTTCCACCTTGTATGATGGACAATTGAATATTGAGGGGTATCAGCCGCAAGATTGGGATCACCAATCGCGAGGGCAGGTAACGATGCAGGAGGCGATCGTTTCTTCCTGGAATGTGCCGGCTGTGTGGCTGCTTCATGAGGTCGGCATTGATCGCGGGCTTCAATTTGCCAAATCGCTGGGCATCACATTGCCTGCTCAGGATCGTCAGCTCGGCATCGCGCTAGGCGGACTGTCGGAGGGGGTCTCACCACTTCAAATGGCACAGGGCTTCAGTGCGTTTGCAGCTAAAGGGGATTATCACGAAGCACATACCATTACGAAAATAGAAACTAGCACGGGTCATTTGCTCGTACAAGCTGCTCAAGAGGGCGTACAGGTAATGAAGCCTGAGACAGCTTATGCAATGACCTCGATGCTCCAAGTTGCTGTAAAGGAAGGGACAGGGAAGAATGCTGCAATGAACCGCCCCGTTGCGGGGAAATCGGGTACTACTCAGCTGCCGCAGACGAAGGAGTTCGAGGGAATTAGCAGCGGCAGCGCTAAGGATGCCTGGTTCGTAGGGTACACACCAGAGCTGACAGCTGCCATTTGGGTTGGTTATGACCGCACGGACAAAACCCATTATTTAACGACATCCGGTGGAGCCGTGCCGGCTGTGTTGTTTCGTGAGATAATGACACGGGCGCTAGCTCAAGCACCTGTTGTGGCGTTTGATATGCCCATAGTGGGGACGGAGGGAGTTTCTTCGATCTCGACGGGGAAACCTGAGAAGGAGCCCGGCAGAGGGCCTGAGAAGGGACCAGGCAAAGGTCCAGATAAAAAGCCGGATAAAGAGGATGGGAAACCTCCTGAGCACGGTCATGGAAAAGGGAAGGATTAATCCTATTCCATCCATCTATTTGATTCGAGGCACAGCACCTCAATCGGTAGCTAAGGCATTATGAAAGCTCATACCGAAAAAGCCGCCGGCTCCATGGGAGACTGGCGGCTTTCTTTGTTAATCATCGTGATGGCTGTTGCCACGTGGTTTATCATTATTTTTACGCTCATCTTTATGATCGTCTTTAGCTTTTGGTCCGCTATTAGACTCATTTTTGTTTTTATCATCATGATCATCATGATCATCATCAGGTTTCTTTGGAGTCTGCTGCTGTTGCTGCTGCTCCCATTTGGTTTTCATATGGACATTCAATTTGTTAGCGTCCAAGTTGTAGTGCTGGGCAAGCAGCCCTGCAATTTTCTGCTCAGCATCGGATGATTTGAGATCGATCGAAGCGAGCAGCTTCTGGATCCACTGGGCAGCATCGTCCCCTTTAAGGTGAATCATACCGGAGTCTTCAGGCTTAATACTTAGATCATAGGTCGTTCCTTTAGCATCCTTGGATTGCCCAATGTGCAGCTTGAAATGCTTCCCGTCGACGTTAAGATCAATGCCCTGCAGGTCTGGATAAATGTCTTTATCCGGCTGGGCTGGCTTTGTGCTAGATTCCGGCGCTGGAGTAGCAGGCGTCGGAGTATGTACCTCCGTTGTAGCCGGGCTCTGAGTAGGTTCCGGAGTAGCAGAAGCAACCGGGGACGGCGCAGGCTCATTTGGAACGGTGGATACTGCCTTGACATAGGCAGCCTGCTGCTTGCTATTGAGGATTAGTTCGATCTGATCTCCCGCATGTAAGTCGGTAAGCTGGGCTTTTTGATCATTTTTGAAAACCCACACAGATTTGGCTAAAGGCACCGTTTGGTCCCCACTGTCCGTAATTACAGTGACGGCATCCGTACTAGTAGATTTGAATGTGCCGTTGACTGAAGTAGAAATGGCTGAGTTAGGAGAAGTTGATGCATAGGCTGTCCACCCGCAAACCAACAAAGCCACCAGCGTGATAGATACAATAATAAATGGTAATCTTTTGCGCATGAGAAAACACCTCCACTAACACCTTTCGGCATAGGGAGGTGTTTTGGGACGGTCTTAGGGCTTTTAGTCGCATTGCAGGCGCTGCATGAACTCTTCAGCCGCACTGTATCCTTGCTGGCGCAAATACCAGCTGTTAGCAGCAGCCTCAACAAGTCCGGCAACGTCCCGTCCTGGCTGCAGTTGGATTTCGATATGCGGAATTCGGATATCCATATAGTCTGTAAATGCAGGCTCAAGCTCCAAATCGTTGTTGAGCGCATGCTCCTGCCACTTGGTCAGCTCGATATCAAGCACGATCCGTGTTTCATCTTGGAACGCCTTGCGGCCATAGAGGCGTGACACGTTAATAAGCCCGATGCTGCGCAGCGCAAGGAATTCCTTCGTCTTCCCGTTGTGCGTGCCCAGCAGGGTCTCCGGGCTGATTTTTTTCAGCACAACAATATCATCAGCAACGAGGCGATGTCCTCGGCGGATCAAGGTGTGGGCGGTCTCGCTTTTGCCAACACCGGATTTGCCACGAAGCAAAATGCCGATCCCGGATACGTTGACGCAGACGCCGTGAATGGCAATCTCTTGCGCCAAGGATTTACTGAGATATAAGTCAACGAGATCCTGAAATTTACTTGTTGCTTGGGCGGTACGGAGAAGCGGAATACGCTCTTCCTCGCAATATTTCGTTAAATATTTCAAGCCTTCCTGGTTTCTCGTTACGACGAAACAAGGCGGATGATATTTGACAATATTACCGATATGCAGATTTCTTTCATTTTCGGTGAGCTTGTGCAGGTACGTAATTTCTTTGCGGCCTAAGAGCTGCACATGCTCTTGCGGGAAATATTCAAAATAGCCAACAAATTCCAGACCGGGGCGATGCGCCTTCGTTTTGGTAATCGGACGGTGCAGTTCCGAGTGTCCGGCAAGTACTTCGAGCGAGAAGCGCTCGACTAAATCTTTGACTGTGACGGGCTTCACAACCTGTCCCTCCTTCATAAATTCATAATGCCATATAATTCGCTTACTTACCGTAATAATCCTGCTGTGAAAGCGCTTGAATGTACCATTTTAGTGCAAAATGTGTCAAAATATGCGTTGCTTTTGGAAGCGGCATTGGTATGATAGAGGCAAGAAGTTAATATGGAGGTACATCAAATGGATGCTTATAAAAACTGCCAAAGCTGCGGTATGCCACTAGCGCGTGATGAACAAGGTGGAGGAACGGAGAAATCGGGAGCGAAGAGTAAGGTTTATTGTAGTCATTGCTACCAAAATGGCGAGTTCACGCAGCCTAATTTAACGGTTGACCAGATGAAGGAGACCGTGAAGCAGAAGATGGTGGAGTTCGGGTTCCCACGATTCCTAACAGGGCTTTTCACGCGAAATATTCACAAGCTGCACAGATGGTCCGCGAATAAATAGCGAAAAAAAACGCCCTATGCAAGAAAGCGCACAGAGCGTAGGCCGTATTGGTCGTTTCGTATGTTTATGTAAAAGCAGCTTACCTGTTGTAGCCGCATTTTTTCGCAAGCGTAGGCCATGTTGAGAGGAACATGCCTTCCCACCGGTCTTCGGGCAATACCATGATCCATCTTGCAATTTGATCCAAGCCCATGTCACACAAAGTTTGAACGACTTCTTCTCTTTCACAGCTCGTTTTTAATGCTAACATCTCAAAACCACCTCATCAAATGTATTCAAACAATTATGCATATGCGGCGGCGAGCGGGAATGTGACGATTTTTCATAAAAAAGGTGAAGAGGCCATGCAGTTGGACGCTGCACAGCCTCTTTTTGGTTTACAAATTAGGTGGATTAGGCTACTTTAGGTGATTGCGAAGGTTAGGCTCGACCGATTGCAGCACTTGATCCAGCTGGGCATCGGAGAGGTCCGCTTCACCGTATCGAACTTGATTATAGGCCGATGTAATCGCATGAACGGTTTCCAAAGGCAACTGCTTGCCTAAGCTTAAATCTTTTTCCGTTTCATTAGGAGTCAGAGCTTCCTTATACGTATATCCGCTCAGAGCAGCCCGCTCGATCAAGATCCGGTAAAGAAAGCGGATGCGCTCCCGATTGTTCGGTAGAAGCGACCATTTCTTCGCATGGCTTCTCTCCTTATTCCTTCCTTTCCTCACTTGCTGCCACCACAGGCGAGGCAGTCCTTTCCAATCAACAAGCGCCTCTTTTTCATCAATGAAGCCCTCGGATTCCGCTTCTTGCTTGCTGCTGAGAGAACGGTTCATTAAGCGTCTCAAGAAGGCATTCACCACTGGCAGGAGCTTGGTTACAATCAGATAGACGACAAGGACAATAAGCGCGATCACGATCAGATATCCGAAGACGATCTGAATGTAGTGAAACAAGGCGTCCAGCCAACTCGGTTCTTTGGCTTCAGCCGGGGGCAGGAGCGGCGGCGCAGCAGACGGGCTGGGCTCAGGCGGTGCTTCCGGCGGTGGATCGGATTGCATCAGACTCAGCAGCCATGCGATTGCCGCACGCAAACCGGCAACGATACCTTGTCGAAGCTGCTGGAAATAGCTCGCGACGAAGATAAGGGCAATTAAGACCGTTAACCAAATCCGGCTCGAGCGCTTCACGGTCTCCGACAGGGAGGAAGAGGCGGCTCGCTCATCACTGGCGAGTGTCGCCGTGAGCAGCCCTGTTCGCTGCATAGCAAAGAAAAAGATAATCAGCGAGACGAAGCCTAGTCCATTCATCCAGCCCATGTAAGGCTGATAAGAAGCCTGATGTCCCATGATCGGAACACCGATGAAATACACGGAGCCTGCGACTGCAAAGGAAGCTCCGGGAAAGATAGCCTGCCAGCCGTCTTTCGTGCAGCGAATACCACGATAGGCGAGCAGCATGCCGATAGCGGCACAAGTCCAGCTATGCCAGTTGTTCCCTTGGAATAAGTAGGCTGCTGTTAAGCCGACTAATGCACACCCGAGAAGCTCGTAAAGCGTACGAGATAGCCAAGTAACGCGCCCGAGTAAGCTGCCTGCGACGAAAACAAGCATGAACTGCAGGATCAACTGCCAGAGATGGATCTCTGACAAATAAATGTATGTAGTGACGGCAAGTGGCGAGAATAGGATGAGTTCAGCAACAGCGAACAGAAGAGAATACCCAAAGACTTGAAGATAAGTATCCCTGGTCTTGTTAACTTGCTGAGCTTGCACCTGAAGCGGCGTTGACATCGGATGGACTCGCCTCCTTTTCATGAAGGGTTAGAAGCCCATGCTGCAAGGGAACGATAAAGACGGTATGCCCCTGCGCTTCAAGTCGCTGAATGCTATCTTCAATCGCATCGGATACGAAAGCTGTCAGCAGAATAATATCCAGGGCGCTCCCTTCCTGCAAAGTGCTCTCATCCAGAAAGTCGCTGCAGGAACGGGTATAGGAGATGGACAGCTTTGCCATCGTTTCGAACAGGTACGTCAGATGCGGATGACCGCCCGCAGGTGGGATATGCACAGGGATACCAGGTTGCTGGGTGAGAGAACCGTTATAGCCGAAGCCAACAGGAATCCCTTGACTAATCGCGTATTCAGCCAATGTGGCGGCGTAGGATAAACCCTTTTCTACAAGCTCTGGATCGCTAACAGCATCCCACATGGTTGCGGTTATTTGGGTATTAACGATGATGAGCAGCCTTGGGTCTGCCGTGAACTCCCGATTGTAGACCTGCAGTCGCTGACTGCGGGCAGTGGCTTTCCAGTGAATGCTGTTCATCGTATCGCCGTAGCGATACTCCCGCACACCGGAGACCAGGAATGGATCAGGCATAATCCACCGCTTCACGGTAACATCTCCTTGCCAGCGGCTGGATAGAAGCGGGATGTCATCCCGACTCACTAAGCGCGGGTACACGAGGAGCTCCAAATCTGTGCGCTGACTCTTGGTTGCTGCGTGCATGCCGACCAGATCCCCGATGGAAGCGGATACGGTTTCAAGCTTATACCAGCCTCGCTGCGCGCAGTATACCTGGTGACGCCTGACGATTCGGGTATATGGCATCAGACTGAAAAGACTGCGATGATTCTGGAACATCGCGCCGCTGCTCACGGCAAGATTACTTTGCTTGGCAAAATGAAGCCCGGCATGAATCGTGGACTCCAGGCGCAGCCAAGGAACCGGAGCGAGCTTGCGGTTCTGAATCGTTTCGATCATTTCGATGCGATCCCCTGCGTGGCAGTGATCGGTATTGAATGTTCGTTTAATCGTAAGACCGCGAAAACCCCAGCGGTTGAATAGGGCATGCTGGAGAAGGTACACAAGGCCGGCGATGATTAGGATCCAGGAGATGCCCATCCGCCTACCTCAGCTTGACTTCCGTCGGGACGGGCAGCGCCGCAAGAATGCCAGCGAGCAGCGTCTGCACCTGCTGGTCCTGCTGGCGCGACCGTGTCCGCAGCAGGATGCGGTGCGCCCAGACGGGCTGGGCCAGCGCCTTGATGTCGTCCGGCAGCACGTAGTCGCGGCCCCGCAGCGCCGCGTACACCTGCGCCGCCTTCATCAAGGCGCGCACGCCGCGCGGCGAGACGCCAAGCGCGGCATCCGCATGCGTGCGCGTAGCTTCCGCGAGCTGCACGAGATACTGCAGCAGCTCGTCACTGAAGCGCACCTGCACGAACAAGCGCTGCGCTTCAAGCAGCTCTGCCCGCCCTACAACCGACAGCAGCTGGTCAAGCGGATCTTGCTGCTGGTAGCGCTTTAAAATTTGTACCTGCTCGGCAGCAGACGGATAGCCAAGCGAGAGCTTCATCAGGAAGCGGTCGAGCTGCGCTTCAGGCAGCGGAAACGTCCCCTGATTCTCGACAGGGTTCTGCGTGGCGATGACGAGGAATGGCGCTTCGAGCATGCGTGTTTCCCCGTCGATGCTCACTTGGCGCTCCTCCATGCTTTCCAGCAAGGCGGATTGGGTGCGCGGCGTCGCGCGGTTAATTTCATCGGCGAGCACAATGTGAGCGAATAGCGGTCCTGGGCGGAATTCGAACTCACCGAGTTTTTGATTGTAAAAGTTAATGCCGCTAACATCCGAAGGCAGGAGGTCTGGCGTGAACTGAATGCGCTTCATCGTGCCGTCTAGGGAGCGGGCCAGCGCTTTAGCCAGCTGCGTCTTTCCGGTACCTGGCACATCCTCCAGCAGCACATGCCCGGAAGCGATGAGGGCGATGACCATCAGCTCGACCGTCTCGTCTTTTCCTACAATAACTCTACCTACATTGTCCTTGATGAGTGTAGCGATTTGTCCTATTCGTGTGAAGTCCAACGGCTGTTCCTCCCAAATCATTAATGTGGTGAACAATATGTAAATCGGGACATAAGGGCTGTCTTCTTAAGTTTAACAGACACTAGGTGATTTGTACCATTACTTCCTTATCGCTTGCTAATCCTGTTGTGTATTCCATAGGCAGTTAGTACAATATGGTTAAATATCGTAATTACTAATAACTGCCAGATAAGCACTTTATATGTAAATGTTTAGGGGGACAATGATGTACAAGTTAATTTTAGTGGATGATGAAGAGGATGTCCGTGAAGGAGTCGTTCGGGAGGTGGACTGGGAAGCCATTGGCTTCGAAGTCATTGAGAAAGCGGAGAACGGCAGAGAAGCGCTGGAAATGGTCGAGCGATTACAGCCGGACGTCGTCGTAACAGATATTCAGATGCCATTCATGAATGGATTGCAGCTCGCTGAAGCGATTCGGGAGCGTTATCCGACCATTAAGCTGATTATTCTCACGGGGCATGATGAATTTGAGTATGCCCAAAGAGCGATTAAGCTGCACATTGACGAGTATGTGCTGAAGCCTTTTTCCGCGCAAGAGCTCATCAATGCTTTACTGAAGGTGAAAGGGCAAATTCAAGAGGAAGTGGCTCACCGGGAGAACGTTCAGCTGCTTATGGAGCATTACCGGAAGAGCATGCCTGTGCTGAAAGAGAACTTTCTAGCGACGCTCATGAACAGGAAGCTTCCACGCGAAGAAGTCGTTGAGAAAGCGGTTAACTACGGCATTGAAATCAGCGGTAAAAGCTTCGTCGCGGCTGTCATGAGCATAGACGGGGTACTTATTCCTGAAGAAGAGCTGGAGAATCGGGAAGAGCTGTCCAAATCCGTTTCCTTAAAATATTCGCCTGATCAGGCGCTGAAATATTTCGCCCTATTAAATATCACGGAAGAGATTGTAGATAAACGCCGGCTTGGCCTTGTTTTTATGCATAACGATCAAGTGGTTGTGTTATCTGTGAGGGAGAGTGAGAATAGGGAAATCGCGCTGCAAGAGACCATGAAGGTGCTGGAAGAAGTTCGGCAGAATGTAGAGAAATATTTGAAGTTCACCTTAACGGTGGGGATTGGAACGGTCATGAAGGATGTGACCAAAATCAGCTATTCCTATGAAGATGCCGTGCTGGCGCTGGATTATAGACTTATTCTTGGCAACAACCGGATCATTTCCATTGATGATGTGGAGATGCGCACTGTTGAGAAAGTTCGTTTTGACGATGTGAAAGAGCATGCTTTGACGCGATGTATTAAGGTTGGGACGAATCAGGAGATTCGGGAGACGATGGACGAGCTTTTTCAGGGAATTGAAGGGGCTGTTTCCGTTAAGGACTATCAGATCTATTTGCTTGAAATTTTGACTTGCATCCTGAAGGCGGCGAAGGATTCGAATTTGAATGTGGACGAGGTTTTCGGCGATAACTTCATTCCTTTTACGGAAATCAATAAGTTTACGTCATTAGAAGAAGCCAAGAAATGGCTTGCCGAGCTATGCGCCTCCATGATGAACCATATCGCAACCGACCGTCAATATACCTACAAGAACCTGGTGGAGATGGCCAAGGATTATACCAAAAATCATTATCACGAAGGCGATATTACGATTAATAAAGTGTGCGGCCATTTGCATATTAGCGCGGGGTATTTCAGCAGTATTTTCAAAAAGGAAACCAAAATGACCTTCGTCAACTATTTGAATCATATCCGCATGGAGGCGGCAAAGGAGATGCTGCGTTCCACAGATATGAAGGCACTGGAGATCGCTGAGAAGGTTGGCTATGCCGACGCGAACTATTTCAGCTTTTCGTTCCGTAAAAATGTCGGCGTTTCCCCAAAGGAATATCGCAATAACAGTACCAAAGGGCAGTAGGGGTCAATGAGCGGGGGGTTAGTTTTGATACGAAAAATACGAGCGCTATGCAAGGCTTTGTATGGGGTGCTGCTCGATACGATTCGAGTGAAAAGCATCCAGTTTGCGATTACAATGTCCTTTATTTTTATCACTGTGACCGTCATGCTGATCATTTCGCTGGTCCTATATAATAAGTTTTCCAAGACAGCGGAATCAAGTGCTTTAATAAATACGCAGCAGATTGTAGAGCAGGTCCAATTTAACTTGGAAAATTATATAAAAGCCATGGCGGACACCTTCGAGGTGGTCGATGCCAAGATTGCCAAGAGCCGCGGAGTCCCCTCCGACAAGCTGACGGAACAGTTGGAAACAATTGCCAGCACGCGCGAGGATATTGTTTCTATTAATTTATTTGCTGCGGATGGCGAGCTGATTACGGGCCTCCAAAATGCTGGAATGCGTAAGAATACGAGGCTTCTCGAGCAGTCCTGGTTTAAGTCCGCATTGGATAATCCGAACCATCTGTCGTTCTCTTTGCCGCATATTCAGAACCTATTCAAAGATCCGTACCGGTGGGTTGTTTCGATGAGTAAAGGGGTTTCCATTGAGCGTGGCGGGAAATGGGAAGATGCGGTGCTTCTAGTGGATGTGAATTTTAAAACACTGGATGACGTGTTCCGCACGGTTTCCTTAGGTAAAAAAGGCTACGTTTACATCATTGACGACTCGGCAGGGAACATCGTATATCATCCTCAGCAGCAGCTTATCTATATTGGCTTAAAGTATGAAAATGTGGAGCAGGCGCTTAAATTCTCCTACGGCAAGTACATGGATGTCAGCGAAGGCGAGTCCCGGCTTAATGTTGTTAGGACCGTTAATAATATCGGTTGGAAAATTATCGGGGTCTCATATATGGATGAAATGATCACGACCCGCAAGGAAATTAGCACATTTATGATCTGGCTGCTTGTTATTGTCCTTATTTTTATTTTGCTCATCTCCTCTTTCATGTCAGCGCGTATTTCCAAGCCGATCAAACGGCTCAAGAAGTCGATGGAAATGGTCGAGAAGGGGCATTTTGACACGTACATCCATGTTCGCGGTGCTGATGAAGTGGAGCAGCTTTCACGCAGGTTCAATCTCATGGTTTCCAGGGTGCGCGAGCTCATGGATCAAAATATTCATGAACAGGAGATCAAGAGAAAAAACGAGCTTGAGGTGCTGCAGTCGCAGATTAATCCGCACTTTTTGTACAATACGCTCAATTCCGTGGTTCGGATGGTTGGGAACGGGAAAAACGAAGAGGTCGTCACCACGATTACCTCCTTGTCGAAATTTTTTCGGATATCGCTCAGCAAAGGAAAGAACATCATTACGATTGCAGACGAGATTGAGCATATTCGGAACTATTTGATCATCCAAAAGATGAGGTACAAAGACAAGTTCGATTACGACATTGAAGTAGATGAAGAAGTGCTGCCATATAAAACTCTAAAGCTAATTTTGCAGCCGTTTGTAGAAAATTCGCTCTATCACGGTATTGAATATATGGTGGACGAAGGTCATATCCACATATCCGCTAGAAAAATAGACGATAAAATACGGCTGCAGGTCCAAGACAATGGTGTGGGGATGTCGGAAGAAACACTCAAAAACATTATGATTGGCTCGGTGAATAGCGATAAAGGCTCAGGTGTTGGTCTGCGTAATGTGCATGAGCGGATTCAGCTGTATTTTGGCGCGGACTATGGCGTTAAGGTGGAAAGTGAGCTTGAAGAAGGAACGGTCGTTAAAATCTGGATTCCAGCCATATTGGAAGAGGAATAGGAAGGAGCAGCGATGGATAAAACAATGAAACTAGGTCCCCTCATATTCGCCATATTGGCCGCTGCTGTCTCCATGTCTTCCTGTATGCGCGATACAGAGACTACGCCCACCGAGAAGAAGAAGCATTTGGAAGTAGTGCTTAGAAGCCAGAACGGGGATTATTGGAAGACGGTCAAAATGGGAGCGGAAGTCGCGGCGAAGGAATTCGATGTTACCTTGGATTTCAGGGCGCCAGACGATGAAGGAGATGTTAAGGGGCAGATCGCCTTAATGGAGCAATCTGTTAAAAGCGGACCAGACGGCATCGTGCTTGCGGCTAACGACTATAAGGAACTATCGGGGGTCGTAGACGATGCAGAGGGGAAAGGCATTCCCGTTGTCACGATCGACTCTGAAGTGGAATCTACCAAAGCGAGAAGCTTCATAGGCGCCAACAATTATGAGGCCGGGCAAATGGCAGGTCAGCAATTAATTAAGCTCGCAGGAACGAAAGGAAATATCGCTATTGTGAGCTTTAAACAAGGGGAGCGCAATACAGAGCTTCGGGAGCAAGGGCTCTTGGATGAAATATCGAAATATCCGGCCATAAAGGTCATTGCCAAGGTATACAGTATGACAGACCGGGGGACGGCGGATCAGCTTACTCAAAGCATCATTGAGAAATATCCGCATTTGGACGGCATAGTTGCCCTGAATGAGATTTCCTCCATTGGCGTTGCCGACGCGATTCAGCGAATGAACCTGCAGGATAAGGTGAAAATCATCACATTTGACAGCACCTCTGAGGAATTGGAGCTTCTGCAGGAAGGCGTCATCCAGGCTACGATTATTCAAAATCCGTTCAGCATCGGCTATTTGGGCGTCAAGAATGCGGTTGAAGCCTCACATGGAAAGAAGATTCCGGGCCGTGTTGATACCGGGATTAAAGCAATTGATCTAAACAATATGTTCTGGTCGGATAATCAGAAGTTGCTATTTCCATTTATAAAGTGATGAGAATTTCGATAGAAGATATGAGGATATTGCATTTGTTTCCTAGTTCACATGCCGTATATTTAGACATGTAAACAAACAAATAAAAACACCTTTTAGGGAGGGTCTTACCTTGAAAAAATTGATTACCCTTGCAGTAGCTAGTGCTTTGGTCGCAACCGTAGCAGGATGTGGCGCTAAAACAGAAAAACCTGCAACATCTCCGGCAGCAAGCACAGGTGCAGCGGCAACAGCAGCTCCAGCTAAAACAGACGGCAAAAAACCAACTATCGGTGTAGCTATTTATAAATTTGATGATACGTTCATGTCCGGTGTTCGCGCGGCAATCGCTGACGCTGCGAAAGACAAAGCAACGGTGGATATCGTAGATAGCCAAAACTCACAACCAACACAAAATGATAAAGTTGACCTTTTCATCACGAAAAAAGTAAACGCTCTTGCGATCAACGCGGTTGACCGTACAGCAGCAGGTATTATCATCGATAAAGCAAAAACAGCTAACGTACCGGTTGTCTTCTTGAACCGTGAGCCGCTTGCTGACGATATGAAGAAATGGGATAAAGTTTACTACGTAGGTGCAAAAGCTGAGCAATCCGGAACAATGGAAGGCCAATTGCTTGTTGACTACTTCAAAGCTCACCCAGAAGCGGACAAAAACAAAGACGGTAAAATTCAATACGTTATGCTTAAAGGCGAGCCAGGACACCAAGATGCTGAGCTTCGCACGAAGTTCTCCATTCAAGCGATTACAGATGCTGGTCTGGGCGTAGAGAAAGTAGCAGAAGATACGGCTATGTGGGATCGTGTAAAAGGTCAAGAAAAAATGGCAGCTTTCCTAGCTTCCAGTGAAAACAAAATCGAAGCTGTTCTTGCGAACAACGACGATATGGCTCTTGGCGCTATCGAAGCTTTGAAAGCAAAAGGCTACTTCAAAGACAATAAATTCTTGCCGGTTGTAGGCGTTGATGCTACGGCTCCTGCGCTTCAAGCACTTAGCGATGGGACACTGCTCGGAACTGTTCTGAATGATGCGAAAAACCAAGGTGCTGCAACAACGAACGTAGCAACAGCGCTTGCTAATGGTCAAACACCAAGCAAAGAAACAACGGGCTACGATGTAACAGACGGTAAATATGTTTGGATTTCCTACAAAAAGATTACAAAAGCGAACATGAACGAAGCGAAGTAATCCGAATAGAAGCGGGCAAGAGCAGTTATCCGCTCTTGCCTTCCTTATTTGAAAACCCGTGCAAAGATACAGAGAAATAGGCATAGAACCATGGCTTCACTTTGTGGGGATTATCGTGAGCTGGTAGGGGGAGTTACCATGACATTACATGAGTATTTACTGGAAATGAATCAAATCTCCAAAGAGTTCCCTGGCGTTAAGGCGCTGGATAACGTTACCCTGAAGGTTCGCCCAGGAAGCGTACATGCTTTGATGGGAGAAAACGGGGCTGGTAAATCGACGTTGATGAAATGCTTATTCGGCATTTATAAGCCGGATGGCGGAGAGATCAAGCTGAATGGCGAGACCGTATCCATCGTTAATTCCAAGGATGCGTTAGCAAATGGCATTTCCATGATTCATCAGGAGCTGCACCCGGTTCCACATCGCAATGTGATGGAGAACATTTGGTTGGGCCGCTTCCCGCAAAAAGGTATCGGACCTTTGAAATTAGTGGATCACAAGAAAATGCGTAGAGATACAGAGAAGTTATTTGAGCAGCTCCAAATGGATATTAAACCGGACACACTCGTTGGTACCTTGTCGGTTTCCAAAGTGCAGTCCATTGAAATTGCCAAAGCCGTTTCTTTCAATTCGAAAGTTATTGTTATGGATGAGCCGACTTCGTCATTAACTGGGAATGAAGTTGAACAGCTATTTCGCATCATTCGCGACTTGAAAAGTCGTGGCGTCTCGATCATCTATATTTCACATAAAATGGAAGAAATTCTTGAAATCTCGGATGAAGTAACGATTATGCGTGATGGAACCAAAATTGGCACGTGGCCATCGTCAGAGCTGACAACAGATATGATCATCTCGAAAATGGTTGGACGTGATCTTAAAGAGCGTTTCCCTGAACGTAGCAATGTACCGAACGGTGTATTAATGAGTGTTGAGGGGCTAACTTCGGTTATTCCAAGATCCTTTAAAAATGTTTCTTTCGATCTGCGTAAGGGAGAAATTCTTGGTATAGGCGGTCTGGTTGGAGCGCAGCGTACAGAACTGATGGAAGCTTTGTTCGGACTACGCGGTATTGCATCCGGCCAAATCTCGATCCATGGTAAGCAGGTAAAGCTTAAATCACCGATTGATGCTATTAAGCATAAAATTGCGCTGCTCACGGAAGAGCGCCGCGTGACAGGAATTTTCCCGGTATTATCCGTGCTTGAGAATACGGTCATCGCAAACTTGGGTCGATACATGAACCCGCTGGGGTTCATCAATGAAGCGAAACGAAGAGTCGAAGTAGAGAAAAGCATTGAGATGCTGCGCGTCAAAACGCCGAACATGCACGCATTGATCAAAAACCTTTCTGGCGGTAACCAACAGAAGGTGCTGTTGGCCAGATGGCTGCTAACAGAGCCGGACGTGCTCCTGCTTGATGAGCCTACTCGCGGAATTGACGTAGGAGCGAAGTTTGAGATTTATTCCATCATTGCTGACCTTGCGAAGCAGGGGAAAAGTATTATCATGATCTCTTCTGAAATGCCCGAGCTTCTTGGGATGTCAGACCGAATCATGGTCATGTGTGAAGGACGCCTTACGGGGATCGTAGAAGGAAATAAAGCAACAGAAGAAGAGATCATGCGCCTTGCTGCACAGCATATGGCATAAATGGGGGGCCAAGAAACCATGAGTACAAAAACAGAAACATTAAAATCTAGAGACATTAGTGGGTTCGTGAGCAAATACGCAATCTACATCGTATTGGTCGTGCTCGTTATCGGGATCGCAATTTATGATCCTCGCTTTTTATCCGTTAGTATCTTGCGTGATATTTTGCTACAGTCATCCACGCGTGTCATTATTGCTTTGGGTGCTGCGTTCATCTTGATCACGGGAGGAACCGACCTCTCGACAGGACGGATTGTCGGTTTGACGGCCGTTATCTCGGCCTCCATGCTGCAAACGCAGGATTACGGCCGCAGATTCTTCCCGGATCTACCGCATTTACCGCTAATTGTTCCAATTATCATTGCGATTCTAGCTGGTCTTCTAGTAGGTCTTATTAATGGGATTATCGTCGCTAAATTGAAGGTTCCGCCATTCATCGCAACATTAGGAACGATGGTTGCCGTATACGGTGCCAACTCCCTATACTTCGATATGAAACCGAATCAGTCCCAGCCTATCGGAGGCTTGAGACCTGACTTTAGTAAACTAGGAACAGGTTCTATCGGATCTGATGCCACGTATTCATTACCTTATATCGTTATTATTGCAGTCGCTGTAGCAATTATCGTCTGGATTGTGTTCAACAAAACCAAGCTGGGTAAATACATGTACGCGATTGGCGGCAACATTCACGCTGCAGTCGTTTCGGGGATTAACGTTAACCGTTACCTAATCTATATTTACTCTATCGCGGGTGCTTTGTACGGATTGGCTGGGGTGCTGGAAGCAGCAAGAACCGGCGGTGCAACGAATAACTACGGTAACATGTACGAGCTTGATGCGATCGCAGCTTGCGTAGTCGGGGGTGTATCGACATCTGGTGGTATCGGAACGGTTCCCGGCGTTCTTGCAGGGGTACTGATTTTCAGCGTAATCAACTATGGTTTGACATTTATCGGAATCAGTCCATACTGGCAGTTAATTATTAAAGGTGTTATCATCGTGGCTGCGGTAGCATTCGATATGCGTAAATACATGAACTCTAAATAATAAAGCAAAAGATAACAGGCTGTCGCGTAAAGGGGCAGCCTGTTATTTTACGAAGATAACCGAAAACGTATATAAAAAGGGGCGCATTTATGCAGAAAAAAGAGTCTTCTAGTGGGGAAAAGAAGAAGTTTTCGGTTTCTTTGAGAGGTAAAATCGTAGGGACATTCATCATTGTTTCTTTGCTCGTTGCGGTGACTAGCGGCATGTCCTATACCTATCTGAATAAAGTTGATCGCTCCTATTCGAAACTTTTGAATGATAATGTTACGATTCTTCAGCATGTTGCAGAGATAAAAGAGAAAACGCAAATACAGAACAGCCTGCTGCTAGGCTATGTACTTAATCCGACGAAAGACAAAGAGAAGCTTTTGACAGAAACGAATGCAGGGCTGTCTGCCATTATTGGACAAATGAGTGAGCTTGCGGAAAATGAGGACGAGCAGGGCGCGATCCAGTCCATGGCGGACTCCAACCAAACGTTCATGCGTTTAGTCAACAAAGTGACGGAATATGCAGATAAAGGGAATGTCGATTTGGCCAAAGCGGAAGCGATGCAGTGGGCGATTCCAACGACAGAAACTTTAACACAGTCTGCAGCTAATATAGAAGAGCTGGAAAGAGCTGTTCAAGAGGTGGATACAGCGCGCAACCATGATGTCGTGCAATCGACTGTTCGAACGTTGATTTGGGTGAGTGTAGCTGCGTTCGTATTTGCGTTAGCGATTGGTCTTTTGTTATCTCGGACAATTGTGAATCCAATACGATCCATGGTAAGGGCTGCTGAACGGATTGCGGACTGCGATTTAACGTCCGGGAGCATCTATGTGAGCAATAGGGACGAATTAAGGGATTTGGCCATGGCTTTTAATGGCATGAAAGCTAATCTCCATAGCTTAATCAGTCAGGTGGGCAGCAGTGCCCAACACGTTGCTGCCGCTTCTGATGCGCTGAGCCATAATGCCGAGCAGGTGAGTGAGTCTTCGGAACGGATTACTTATACGATTCAGGAAATTTCGACAGGAACGGATGCGCAGGTACGCAGCGTGCAGCAAGGCGTTTCCATTATGGAAGAAATGTCTGCGGCTGTTTTTCAAATCGCTGGCGTAACTCAATCGGCCGACCAGCAGTCTTTACTCGCCCAGCAAGCTGCTGGTGCAGGCAATACAGCGGTTGAGACGGCGATAACTCAAATGCAAGCCATCTCACAGAAGATGAAGGTGCTTGTAGAGTCAGTTCAGCGACTCGGGGAGCGCTCTGAGCAGATCGTTCAGGCGAATGCGATCATTGCAGGCATTGCGAGACAAACGAATATGCTCGCACTTAATGCTTCTATTGAAGCTGCGCGGGCAGGGGCGGCCGGCAAAGGTTTTGCGGTCGTCGCCGACGAAGTCCGCAAGCTGGCTTTGCAGACGGGCGAAGCGGCTGAAGAAGTTACTCAGCTTGTTTCGAGCATCCAGGAAGAAACAAGTGTGGTTATGAACGCCACCCAGGCGGGGAGCCAAGAGGTGGAGACAGGTCTTGAAGTTGTCGGCGTCGCACAGGCAACGTTCCTGCGCATAAGCGATGCGATGGACGACGTCGCTCGCCAGATTGCGGAAGTGGCCGCCAGCTCGGCCGCTATCTCGGGGAAAACAAGCGCAGCGGTTGACGTGATTCGCGGTATTGATGAAGTCGCGGGACAGACCGCTTCCGGTGCGCGCAACGTCTCTTCCAACATCGAGGGGCAGTATGCGAGTATGGAGGAAATTGTCTCCTCTGCCTCTGTGCTCAGCAGCATGGCAGGGGATTTGCAGGGCTTGATCGCTCGATTCCGTGTGTGAGTGGGAGAGATAGAATAGGCCTGAGGATATTTCCTCAGGCTTGTTTTTGTGTTTGCGTCATGGCGATTAGCCAGAGTGCGGAATAGATGGAATTTGTACCGTTAATCTGCAACGTTTCAGTCCTGGGAACGGAATAGCTGGAGAAACTCCATCTAAATTGTCGGGAGCGGGAGGAAAACGGCTAGATATGGCGGAAATAGTGGGATAAATTCCATCTAAATTGGATGAGATGCTGTTTATACAGACAAATAACAGGAGGTTTTCCAGTTAAGTTAATCCCGAACTTCGACAATCAGCTCAATTTCCACTGGCGTGTGAAATGGCAGATCGCTTGTGCCAATCGCTGAGCGGGCATGCTTGCCCTTTTCACCGAACACGGCAACTAACAAGTCTGACGCACCGTTAATCACATAGGGCTGGTCTCCAAAACCCGGTGCGCTGTTGACAAAAGCGAGCATCTTCACGATTTTAACCACACGGTCCAAATCGCCGAGATACCCTTTCATCACAGCTAGGCAATTGATGATGGTTTGGCGTGCTGCTGCTTGCCCCTGCTCAATCGTCACTTCGCGGCCAAGCTTGCCCTCATACATCAATTCACCGTTAATCCGGCAATCTTGACCGGACAAATAAATGAGATTCCCTGTTTGATTGCAAGGAATGTATGTAAAACGCGGTTCCGGGGATGGAGGGAGTGTAATCCCTAATTCTTGCAGGCGTTCTTCAATGTTCGACATTCTATTGACCTCCAGGTTCTATGTGTGCCTGTTCTGACGACAGGGCATCGCTTTGATTGATGCAGGGCTTACTCCAGCATACCTCGAGCAAGCACAGGTGTAGTCGTATAAGTATGACCATGCTGCATAATCACTTGATTATGCAAGTTGACGGTGCTGCAAATATGATTAGGGATAATGCGCAGCTTATCGCCTATTTGCAGGTTGGCAGCTTGGGCTAGCGGTCCTAGCTCAATCATGCCATGCTCCTCGGTTAAGCGGGCTAGCGTCGCATCCGCAAGCTCCAGGATGTGCCCGAAGCCCTTCAGCTGCAGGGGCTCGGTACCCGGCTGGATGTCGGTTGCGAAGGTTTTACTGCCGCCGTCGACAATTGCGAGATCAGCCGACGGACGGCTGACGACGGTGACGAGCACGCTGCCAGCGCAGTCCTCCAAGATGCAGGCGCCTAGTCGAGCCTGCATCCTGTCGTGGAACACGTACGTGCCCGGGCGCACCTCGGTCACGCCTTCAACCGCCGCGGCGTACGCAGCGGTTGGCGTTGAGCCGACGCTGACATCCGCGATCGCGATGCCCTGCGTCCTGAGACGCTCGGCGAGCTGCACCATCAGCGTGCCTTCTTCCTTACCGGCTGCCGCAACGTCAAGCGTTGGCTTGCCGGCAAGCAGGGAGCCGCGGAAGGTGTAGATGCCGGTCAGCCGCAAGTGCGGCATGGCTGTGATTTCAGCCGCTAGAGCAGCGGCTTGCTCGTACAAGACGCCGGTGCGGCGGAGGCCTGTGTCGATTTCCAGCCGCACTTGCAGAGTGTGCCCATGGCGGCTGGCGATTTGCTCCAATTGCTGAGCGCCTGCTAAGCTATCCACACCTACGATGAGCTCGATTTGCTCGCTCAGACGAATGGCGCGTTCAATCTTGCTGGCGGTCACAAGCGGGTAGGCAACAAAAATATTGCCAATGCCATGCGTGGCCATGACTTCTGCTTCGGCCATTTTCGCCACAGTAATGCCAACAGCTCCTGCTTTGATCTGCTGCAGTGCGATAGCCGGAATCTTATGCGTCTTCGCATGGGGACGCAAGGCCACTTGATGGGTGCGTGCCACATCAGCCATAGCTTGAATGTTCCGATCCATCCGCCCAGTATCAATCAGGAGACAGGGTGTTTCCAATGCCTTTAGTCTTTCCAATGTTTCCAGTCTTTCCATTGATTCCAATGATTCCAATGAGTCCATCACGCATCGCTCTCTTTCGCAGTACGTTTACTTTCTTCTAAGTAGCTGTTGAGGGTATACTTTGAAATATTCAGATAGGCGCAAATCGTTTCGCCACCTTTTTGATATACGTTGGTCTGGGGTTGTATCACTTCGTTAGTTATGTAGCCGCTTGCAATAGTAACAATCATGCATGCTCATCTTGAGCAAAATGGTAACACAAAAGTTTCAGGTGTCAAATAAAAAGTTTGGTCGCCTAAAGAAAAGTATGATTCCGAAACGCTGCACATGCTACTATGTAAAAGTAAAAAGCAAGGAGGGATCGCCCATGAGACGCTGGTTTGCCAAGTCGCTGAAACGCAAGCTGTCATTGATCATTTTACTCGCAGTCGTATTGCCGCTGCTTACCATGGGGATCGTGTCCTATCGGATTGCGACTTCGGTGACGGAAGATAAAGCGAAGCAGGCCGGAATGAACACGCTGAAACAAATAACGGACAAGCTGGATTTCGTTATTCAAGACGTGGAGAATATGTCGATTTTTCTTATCGGCCAGAAGGATATCCAAACCTATTTAAGCAACACCGAAGGGGATGTAAACAGCTATTCGCTAATTGTCGGTACCTTATGGAACTTATCCTATTCCAAAAAATACATTTCCAACATTACGATTACCCCGAAAAATGGCAATCCCGTGCTTTATACAACAACGATAACGAATTCGGGGCTTAATCCACTTTTAGAGCAGTATGAATCCGTTTACAAGTCCACTTCCAAATGGTGGTCGCCGCTTTACGTGAATCAAACAACCGACGGTCCCAAGAGGGTGATTACACTCGTCAGGCCGATTCGGGATGTCAGCACGTTCAGGACGATCGGAACGCTTGCGTTTTCACTCGATCAAGCGGAAATTGAGCATTATTTGACGGATGCTGGTTGGGAAAGCAGTGGTTTTGTGATGCTGACGGACCAATACAACCAAATTATTGCAGGGGGCGAACCAGGCTGGCTGGCCCGAAAGGTCGGAGATGTCTTTCCGAATTTAAGTAAACTTGGCGAAACAAATGGTGTGCTTAACGTGCCTAGAGGGGAGTTGCCGCACACAGTTCTCTATAACTCCATCCCTCGTTTAGGCTGGAAATTAGTTGGGTTCATTCCTACAGAGATCTACCAGAAGCAAAATGGTTACGTGCTTACAGTAACTGCTGTGACGATTGTTATTGCGCTGCTGCTTGCGATGGGGTTAGTGCTGTACTTCTTGCAATGGGTGACTAAGCCGCTAACGAGGTTGACCAAATCGTTGAAGGATTTGAATCCGGATGAGGCGATCCCGACTTATGAGGTGAAAAGCGCCGACGAAGTCGGACTGCTTGTCCACAGCTACAATAAGCTGAGCGAGCGGATCGGCAGGCTGAAGGACCAAGTGCAGCAGAACGAAGCGAAGAAGAAGGAAGCGGACATCATGGCCCTTCAAGCGCAGATTAATCCGCATTTTTTGTACAATACACTCTCTTCCATCCACTGGATTGCCCTGATGAACAAGGATCGTCAAATTGCTGAAATGATTGGGGCGCTTAGTGATTTCTTGCGTTTTAGCTTAAATAAGGGCGAAGAGTTCTGCGCGGTTCAGCAGGAAATTTCACATGCACAGAATTATGCCTATATCCAGGCGATGCGATTTCCTGATCAGTTCGAGATTGAGTTTTTTATCGTGCCAGAAATGCTCCAAACGACGATGCTGAAACTGCTGCTGCAGCCGTTAATTGAGAACAGTCTCATTCATGGTATTCAGAAAAAGAAAGCCAAAGGGCATGTCTACGTCCACGGAGAACTGCGTGATAATCAGATGAAATTCGTTGTGGAAGATACGGGAATCGGCATGGACGAAGCGAAGCTGCGCGACATACATGGACAGCTGGTTGCGGCCAACCAACAATTGGGGATGCTAACGGAAGTTGCGAAAGAAGCGAAGCTGCCGGTCACCTCTTATGGACTTATTAATGTGCACAGACGCTTGCTGCTGCATTACGGCCTTGGGTCGGGTCTTGTTGTAGAAAGCTCGTTAGGTATTGGGACTCGGATATCATTTTCAATTCCGCTTGGGACAGGGGAGCTGGCGACATGAGAATTATGATTGTAGACGATGAAGTCATCATAAGAACGGGTCTTTGTACCGTGATAGATTGGAAAGAACTCGGGCTTGAACTCCTGCCTGCAGCATCTTCGGGGGAAGAGGCGTTAGAGCGAATACCGGAAGAAAAGCCGCACATTGTGCTGACGGATATCCGTATGCAGGGAATAGATGGGATCGAGCTTGCCCGTGAAATCAAAGCTCAATTGCCGGATACAGAGATCGTCATTCTGACGGGGTATGATGATTTCACGTATGCCCAGCAGGCGCTCCGCGAGGGAGTTACCGATTATTTGCTCAAGACAAGCCGGCCAGAAGAGATTATTAAAGCTGCGCTGAAAGCGAAGCAGAACGTTATGGATAAATGGGAGACGTTGAAACAGGAGAATCTCCAGCAAGCGGCGCTGCGCAATCAGTTGTTAGATCGAGCCCTCAAACGGGGGTTGCACGATGATGCGGAAGCAAGAGAACAGCTGCGCGTCTGGTTCCAGAGAAACGGCGTAGACGTTCGCCCGGAATCCGCGACGGCTGCAGCCATGCAAGTGATGCTCGTTTCCGTGTCGGGATGGGAAGCGGGGCTTACGGAGCTGCTGCAAGGTGCGGCGCAGAATATCCTCATCGAGCTGCTTCCGTGCGTGACACTTATGAACAAGGAGCATTTGCTGCTTGTTGTCCGTCATGAAGACAGCGGCTCTGAGCAAGCTGCTCTCGAAGGTGCGCTGAAGCGAGTAACCGAGACGCTAAAATGCACAGCTTTTGCTGCGCTCGGAACTGCCGCGCAAGATTACGAAGGCCTGAAGGATTCCTACCTAGCTGCAAAAGAAGTATTTGCCTATCAAGGGCTGCTCGGTCCGCAAGGTCTTTTCACTTTGGCGGATATCCGGGAGCGAAGCGGGGGCCGCACGGTGCTCACCGAGAAAGAGGAGGCAGCGCTCGCCGCCATTCTGATGAGCGGCAATGCGACCGACCTGCGGCATTGGGTGAACCAGCGAGTTCGCGCGCTCATGGAAGATGCCCTAGCGACGCCGATCACGGTGCAGGGTTATCTGCAGTCGATGATCATCGCAGGTCACCGCTGGTTGGAACGTGCGAATTCATCGCAAGTATCGCTGAGCAAACTCCCGTCCTATGAGGGGGAGGGGCGCCCGGAGGAGGAGGTTTTTAAGATCCTTACGGCGATCATGAACCTTTTCCACCAAGGTTTGGATCAGAACAAGTATGCGTATGTGTACAAGTCAATCGCTTATATCCGCGACAATTTGCATCAGCCGATATCACTGCAGCAAGTGGCGGGTTTTGTTCATATCAATCCGAATCATTTCAGCGAGGTATTTAAACGGGAAACCGGATGCACCTATATTGAGTTCGTGACACAAGAGAGGATGAAGCGGGCTGTAGATCTGCTGCAGAGCACACAAACCAAAGTCAGCGATATTGCCAGAAGAGTGGGATACGAAGACATTAAGTACTTTACGCAGCAGTTTAAAAAGCATACCGGTCAGACACCATCTGAATATCGACAAGGTTCGACAGGGGTCAACAAAGTCTAAAGACTGGAAAATGACCCCCCTTGCGCCGAAGTCTCTCCCGTACCGTCTCCTACAGATGTCCCCTATACTAAAGTTGTAACAAGAGAGCTACAGATTAAGTTTTTACACGAAAACTTTTAGGGGGTTCAACGAATGAAGAAGTCATTTATCGTTACATTGGCGGCCACAATGTCATTAGCGCTATTAGCTGGTTGCGGTGCTGGCGGCACAACAGATGTAGCCAAAGATAGCGCAGCACCTAAACAGGCAGATGCAGCTAAGCCTGCCGAGAAAGTTAAACTATCCATTTGGCACAACTATACAGGTGAAGATCTTCGCGCCAAACTGATGCGTGAATATATGGAAAAGTTCAAGAAAGACCACCCGAACGTAGAGCTGGATATTCAGGGGATTCCACCCGATGGCTACCGTCCGCGACTTAAAACGGTTGCTGCTGCAAATGAAATGCCGGATCTATTCGTTATGTGGCCTGGTGTTATGACGAAGGAATTCGTCGGTGGCGACTTGATCCAACCAATCAATGAGCTGCTCGACAGCAAAACAGAGTGGAAGAACGGCTTCATGCCGGGATCATTCGATGATTTCACAATCAGCGGCAAAACGTATAGTGCGCCAATGGCTTTGTCTCCAACGTCGATCCTTTACTACAACAAAGAAATCTTCAATAAATATAATGTTCAGCCGCCAAAAACATGGGATGATCTTATGAAACTGGTGGACACGTTCAAAAAGAACAACGTAACCCCAATCGCATTGGGTAACAAAGCGGCATGGGTAGCACAATCCAGTATCCTTAGCTCGCTCGCTGACCGCGTGACAGGAACGGAATGGTTCTTGAAAGCAGTGGATCAGAACGGAGCGAAGTTCACGGATCCAGAATTCGTGCAATCGCTAACGTACCTTCAGCAGCTTGGCAAAGCAGGCGCGTTCCAAGATGGTTTCAACAGCATCGATAATACACAAATGGAACAAATGTTTGCGCAAGGTAAAGCAGCTATGATGATCGACGGCGGTTGGGCGCTTCCGAACTTGGCGGCGAATGCATCCAAAGAAGCTTTGGCTAACATGGCTGTAACGGTTCTGCCATCAGTCCCTAACGGTAAAGGTGATCCAAACTCACTTTCCGGCGTCGTTGGTACAGGTCTTGGAATGAGCAAGAAAGTAACTGGCGCACAGAAAGCAGCCGCTTATGAGCTCATCTACGCCTTGTCTGGTCCAGAAGCACAGAAAGCTATCTTGGAAAGCAATCAGCTTGTGTCCTATAAAGTTGATCTGGATACAACGAAAGTATCCTCCTTGTTCGCAGAAGTGTACAAAATGATGAATACGGTTAAGAAAACTCCTGTATACGATGGCAAGCTTAGCTCCGCTAGCGCCGATGTCGTGAACAATGGTCTTCAAGAGCTCCTCATGGGCGGCAAGCCAGAGGATATCGCCAAGAAAATTCAAGACGCGCAAGCGAAAGCCGTCGGCAAATAACGTATGGCCACAGGACTCCAGCCAGGCTCGGCTGGAGCCCTTTTTTCAAAAAAAGTTAGCAAGGGGGGAAGTTAAGTCATGACCGTATCCGCAAGAATCAGAGGATTCATTACTATAGGGCTTCTTCCAGCCTTAGTGCTCTATCTGTTTTTTGTCATCGTACCGATTTTCTGGTCAGCTTACTACGGCTTTTTCGACTGGAAAGGGATCGGAGCCGCCAAATTTATCGGATTAGACAACTATGTAGAAGTGCTTCAAGATCCAATCTTCTGGAAGTCGTTCAAAAACAACATGCTTATCGTTGCGGCGTCTGTATTCGGTCAAGTGCCGATTGCTATGATTCTAGCGCTTTTGCTTATGAAAAGTACTTTATTCCAGCGTGTCATTCGTGCTTCCGTCTTTATGCCCATGGTGCTCTCCTCTGTTGTTGTCGGGATCATCTGGGGATACATTTATCACCCGCAAATCGGTATCTTGAACTTCTTGCTGGAGGGCGTCGGCCTGGAAAGCTGGAAGAAAGCTTGGCTTTCTGATCCGAAAGTATCGATGTTCGCCCTCATGGTGCCGATCATCTGGAATTATATTGGACCTTACATGATTATGTTTATTGCCGCGCTACAAAATATTTCGCCAGAGATCGAAGATGCTGCCCAGCTTGATGGTGTAGGACCGGTTCGCAAATTGTTTGCTGTCACGTTGCCCATGATCTGGGATACCGTCAAAGTGGCTGTCGTATTATGTATCTCCGGAAGTTTGAAGGCTTTCGACCTCATCTACGTCATGACAGGCGGGGGGCCGGCGCATTCAACCGAGTTGCTCGCATCTTACATGTATAACAGCACCTTCAATGTATATCGCTTCGGCTTCGGAAGTGCGATTTCCACAGCCATTATTATTCTTAGTTTGATTTTAATTGTAGGCAGCCAACGCCTTATGAAGCGGGATTATCGTTAGAAATTAGGAATTAGGAATTGAGTTCTCTCAGGAGGGACATCTATGGAGCAGGTTGTATCGATGCAGACGGGTTTTCCCGCTGGAGGTAAGAAACGGAAAGTTTGGACGCGAGGCGTCGTTAATCTTTTACTTAGCTTGTACGCGTTAGTCACGTTGTACCCGCTCATTTGGTTATTTATGAGTGCACTGAAGTCCAACGAAGAGTTTCATTCGCGGCCCTTTTTACTGCCGTCAGTTTGGAAATGGGACAACATTGTCCGGGCCTGGAAAGTTTCCGGGATGGGGCTTTCGCTTTGGAATTCAACCGTCGTCACGATAGCTTCACTCGTGCTGACATTAGTGCTGGGTGCTTTGGCAGCCTTTGTTTTATCGCGGTTTGAGTTCAAATTAAAGCCGTTCTTCATGGGATTATTCCTGCTCGGTATGCTCATTCCAATTCACAGCACCTTAGTGCCTCTCTTTATTATTATGAAAAAAGTCGGTCTTCTGAATACGTACGGAGCACTTATTTTACCTTATGCGGCCTTTGAACTTCCGCTTGCGATTTTCGTTGTTGCTGCGTATTTAGTCACCATTCCCAAAGAAATTGAGGAAGCAGCTTTGATCGATGGTACAGGCTATTGGGGGATTTTCTTCCGGATGATGCTTCCGCTTAGCTTGCCGGCTCTTTCAACCGTTGCGATTTTAGGATTCTTAAGATTTTGGAATGATTTTGCGTTTGCCCTGGTCTTTATCAGCAAGCCTGCGTTGAAAACTGTTCCGCTTAGCTTATCCGCCTTTGCTACAGGCTATATGACGGATTACGAGCTGACGATGGCTGCGCTTGCGATTGCTGTGCTGCCAACCATTGTCGTGTTCCTGCTGTTCCAGGAGCAAATTATGAAGGGAATGACGGCTGGCGCAGTCAAAGGATAACGTATTTTTTTGACTGATAACCTTCCACCATCCCATCTGGCTACCAACATACGCCAACTTCCACCTCGCTTGCCAATAACAAATATGAAAAAACCTAGCGATAAATTCGCTAAGGCTTACTTGGGGGAACTGGAGTCCTTTATTTGGAGGACAACGAATGGCCGGGTAACGGATCATGGTTCATGGTCCCACTACGGCTTGAAATTGGGCCTTTTCGGGGAAATAATGGACTCCAGTTCCTGGGGTTCAGGTCCATTGTGGATAACTTTCTTAGGAGCGATCTGTTTATAATCGGCCCTAAACTTAGATCAAGATCAAGAGGCTGTCCTAAAGTCATCAAATGACCGAGGGAGAGTCTTTTGTGCGCTTGGGAGCTCCTCCTTAGATTAACAGAGGATGTCTCAAGTCGTCCAAGACCGTAGGACAGCCTCTTTCAACGTCCATTCAGAGGCAGAACATGTAAAAAGTACAGCAGTTCGCATCTGAACTAGCTATACGGTAGCGAAATGATGTAAAAAGCACATCAAATTTAGCGAATCTGCTCCATATTCGACGATATCGATGAAATTAACTGTACAAAATACACGATTATCTCCGATAATCTCGATCATACGAAATTTAGATGTACTTTTTGCATCAAATGTCCGCTACGATTTCCCCTTGCGCGTCATCTCCGCAAGACCAACCCACTGCTCATCGGTCACCTCGAGCAGATCGTTGAACTGCCCGGCGCCCTGCAGCCATTCGCCGCCGTCGATCGTGACAACTTCGCCGTTGATGTACCCGGCGTAGTCCGAAATCAGATAAGCTGCGAGGTTCGCAAGCTCATCCTTTTCCCCGACCCGCCGCAGGGGCACGCGGTTGAGCAGCTTCTCCGACAGCTCGGGCGTCGGAGCCAGTCGGCTCCACGCGCCGTCGGTGGGGAACAGCCCCGGCGCGATAGCAACCTGCCGGATGCCATGGCGCGCCCACTCGACGGCAAGCGAGCGCGTCAAGGCGAGCACGCCGGCCTTGGCAGCCGCCGACGGCACAACGAAGGCCGAGCCCGTGGAGGCATACGAAGTGACGATGTTCAGCATCGTCCCGCCGACGCCTTGCTCGATCCATCTTTTGCCCACTTCCAGCGTTGTGTAGAACGTGCCGTGAAGGACGATATTCAGCACCGCATCTACTGCGCGCGGAGATAAATTCTCAGTCGGGCTGGCAAAGTTTCCAGCCGCATTGTTTATCAAAACATCAATCCGGCCATAATGCTGCTCCACGGCCGCCACCATGTCTGCGATTTGCTGCGGATCGCGCACATCACAGCTTTTATAGAACACTTCGCCGCTCATTTCGGAAGCAGCCTTTGCGAGTACTTCCTCACGCCGGCTAGTAATCGCAAGCTGCGCCCCCAGCTCCAGGAAACGCTCCCCCATAGCACGTCCAAGACCCGTGCCCCCGCCTGTGATCAGAATGACTTTATCCTTCAACAAAGATGCATCGAACATATCCACCCTGCCCTTCATCATGAAATTGCCATTTCGCTACTTAACAAAAGCAGCTTCGATTTGCTCGATCCGACTCGCCAGATCTTCGGGTAGCGGTGTGCCTTTTTGCGTATGAACATCGACATAGACACCTGTGCTCGTTGCCAAACTCACGACTTGCCAAATCCGAATAGTTCATAACGAGTCTAGTCTCCCGTGAAATAGGTTTGATACTGCTCGCGAAGCTCGCGTTTCATGAACTTGCCAACCGAGGAACGGGGGATTTCGTGAAGAAATACCACATCATCCGGAATCCACCACTTAGCAAACTTGTCTTCTATAAAAGTAAGTAAACCCTTTTTGTCGCCAGCTTGCAGGGCAGCATCTTTGAGAACGACGCAAGCGAGCGGTCGCTCACCCCACTTGGGATGCGGTACCCCGATAACGCAGGCTTCATACACATTTGGATGCGCCATCAACGCATTCTCCAAATCGAGAGAGGAAATCCATTCTCCGCCGCTTTTGACCAAATCCTTGGCTCTGTCGACTAATTTCACGAAACCCTCGCTATCAATTACCGCGATATCTCCGCTATGAAACCAGCCATCCTGGAAACCCTCAGCAGTTCGCGCATCCTTGTAGTACGCGGTCGCTACCCATGGCCCACGCAGCCAAATTTCCCCCATCTCCTTACCGTCCCAAGCCACCTCGCCTCGTAATCCAACGATTTTCATATCAAGCCCGGGCACCAGTAGTCCCTGCGTGGCGCGCGTAGCGTACTGTTCGTCGAGTGTTGCTTCTTCTTGATAGCTCTTTAGGCGGGCAACAGTAACTAGCGGACACGTTTCTGTCATGCCGTAAGCATGAAAGAACGGGACTTTCAGCCGCTCTTCGTAGCTCTCAATCAGGCTGCGCGGGGCAGCAGATCCGCCGCACACCGCGGCGCGAAGAGATGATAAATCTAGCTGCAGCGCCTCTTGGGCTTGAAGGGCAGCTGTCCAAACCGTAGGTACGCCTGCTGCTATGGTGACCTTTTCGTCTGCAATCAGGCGCAGCAGAATATCCGGTGTAGGCGCTGGTCCGGGAAGCACCTGCTTGCTGCCGAACCAGACTGAAGCGAAGGGGAGCCCCCAGGCGTTAACGTGAAACATCGGTACGACAGGAAGTACCACGTCGCGTTCCGAAAGAGCTAGCGTATCCGCCAAGCCGATGGACAGCGAATGCAGATAAATCCCGCGATGGGAGTACACGACACCTTTGGGATTTCCTGTTGTGGCCGACGTGTAGCACATGCCTGCGGGAGCGCTTTCATTTATATATTCAGGATACGTATAATGAGGATCTCCGCTCTCTATCATGTTCTCATAAAGATAGACGGGCTGTAAAGAAGTAGGCGGCAGTTCCTTTTTATCCGACATGATGATATAGCCTTCAATCGTCGTCAGTTGATCCTGAATTTTTTCAATTATGGGCAGTAAAGTCTCATCCACGATAAGGAATCGGTCTTCCGCATGATTGAGAATGTAGGCGATATGCTCGGCGGGGAGGCGAATATTAACCGTATGGAGGACCGCTTCCATGCAGGGGATGGCGAAATAGGCTTCCAAATGCCAATGATGATTCCAGGCAAAAGTAGCAATTCGATCCCCAGGCTTTACCCCTAACGCTTGCAGTGAGCTGGACAACATCTTCGAGCGTCTTCCGAAATCAGCATACGTATATCGGTGAATACCGGTACTTGTTCGAGAAACAACCTCTTTTTTGGGGAATAAGGCCTGGGACCGTTCGAAGAGAGAGCGCAGCGTTAATGGGTAATTGTCCAAATGGGAACACCTCCGGGGATTGTCTATTTCTATTGTAAATATATAAGGAGGAGGGACAAGATATGTCCAAAAGTGGGTTCTGCGCAAATAAAAAAACCGACACCGCCGCATGCTGTACATGCAGGGAATCGGTCTCACATTCACGCATTCAAAATAAACTTCTCAATAACGTGCCTAACGCCGTCTTCATTATTGCTTTTGGTCACATAATTGGCCAGCTCTTTAAGCTCCGGCAAAGCATTATCCATGGCGACACCAAGCCCCGCAACTTCCAACATTTCGCGATCGTTCCACGCATCGCCGAGGGCGATGACCTCATCCAGCGTACAGCCGATATGGTTGGCAAGGAACGCGATCGCGTGGCCTTTGGTGCCTTCTTTGTGCATGAATTCCAAATAGTGCGGCTTGGATTTCGTAATGTGCATCTGGTCGCCGAGCAGTGGAAGCAGCTCTTCGCGAATTTGGTCGCAAACCTCTGGTTTGTCCACAATCAACAGCTTAGGCTGCGGAATGTCGATCCATTGGCGCAGGTCGCCGATGATATAAGGCGTTTTGGATAGGCGCACATAATTTTTAATTTTATCATTTTCCTCAGCTGCATAAAGCTGGTCGCCATGGTAAAGCTGAAGATGGAGATTTCTCTTTTCGCAATAATCGAGCAGGTAACGCGCGCTTTCGACTGGCACCATACGCTCGTATAGGACTTCTTCGTCGAGGAGATTTTTGATCGATGCGCCTTGATACGTAATGATCGGTACGTTGAGCCCGATTTGGTTAGCGATTTTGGCTGCGGAAGGGAAGCTTCTGCCTGTTGCAATCGTTACCGTTACACCCTGAGCAACTGCCTGATGCATCGCGTCAATCGTTTCCTGAGAAATCGTCAAATCATCACGCAAAAGCGTATCGTCCAAATCAGATGCTACTAACTTGTAAGTCATGTGTTCCTCTCCGTTCCGATAGGTAGTCTATATAGAAATTCTGTTTTAAGCATACCCGAATCAAAGCGGAATTGCTAGAATAAAGCAAGAGCTTTACAGTTTAAAAGGAGGCGCATCAACGATGGCATCATTCTATACGGACAAGCTGGAGGCTTTGCTGAGAGCGCAAAGCAGCGAGGTTGATGCGGCCGCAATGTCCGCTTATATGCGCGACCAATTTCCTTTCCTTGGTATTCGGAATCCGCAGCGCGTGGCATTGACGAAACAGTTTTGGAAGGAGCACGGCTATCCCAAAGGAGCCGAAGGTGTGAAGGTGGCTGAGGAGCTCTGGGCTTTGCCCGAGCGAGAGTTCCATTACACGGCGTTGCAGCTGCTCACTCAGCTTCGCAAAGATGCGGAGAAAGAGCATATTGATTTGCTGGAATGCATGGTCGTAACGAATTCCTGGTGGGATTCCGTGGATCCAATTGCTGATCATTTAATCGGTGTTCATTTGCAAAAATATCCAGATCTTATCCCAACATATGTGGAAAAATGGCTCTCGTCAGGTAATATGTGGCTGCAGCGAACAGCGATTTTGTTCCAGCTCAAATATAAGCAGCGCACAGACGTGCCGCTTCTTTTTAACTGTATTCGGCGTATGGCAGACTCGAAGGAGTTTTTTATCCGGAAGGCAATCGGCTGGGCCTTGCGTGAATACTCGAAGACGGATGCTGCTGCTGTGCAGACGTTTGTCGCTGAGACTGAGCTTTCTCCGCTAAGTGTACGGGAAGCGTTGAAGGTCATTCAGCAGAAAGAGGAGAAAGTGCGATATACTAGTTAATATCTAGGAATTGGAGGAATCCAACTCATGTCGGAATTTATGTGTTTTTCTGCTCAAGAGAACTGCACGACGATCCCTGGAAAGCTAGTATCGGGCCGCTACCGCCAGCCGTTCGGCTATCGAGTGAAGCGGTCGAAAGGAACGAAGGATTTCTACCTCACTATGACGTTGCACGGAAAGGGTTTATTTCATAACGGCAGCCAGGCCTGCGAATGCCCCGAAAGTGAAGTTACGCTCATTACCCCTGGCACACCGCATTATTATGGAACTCCGGAACATACGATATGGGAGTTTAATTGGTGCCATTTTGTTCCCAGAGAAGATTGGCTGCCTCTACTGCAGCTCCCTGAAATGATTAAGGGAATTCGATCGGCCCGTTTTGATAACGAAAAAGATTGGTTTCACCTTGCAGGGGCTTTCAACAGTCTGATTCAGTATAACGAAGAATCGCATCTATTTTCAGAAAGATTGGCCGTTAATGCATTGGAGGAAATCCTTCTCCTGATATCCAAAAATACCCTCGAAACACAATTTCGGATGGATTCACGCGTGGAAGAGACGATAAAGCTTATTTCTCAGCATTACAGAAAGCCATTCAACGTTCCGGAACTGGCAGCAAGAGTTAATCTGTCAACCTCCAGATTCGCACATCTATTCAAAACGCAGACTGGCGAGTCCGTCATGGAAATGTTAAATAAAATCAGGCTCCGGCAGTCTAAAAAGCTGCTAGAAACGACCACCTTGAGCATTGCGGAAATTGCTGAGGAAGTCGGGTTTAACCATCCATTTTACTTCTCGCGTCAGTTTGCTGCTTTTTATGGATCACCGCCTGCGGCGCTTAGAAAACATATTCTCCATTCTAGGAATTAAAAAGAGGGGCTGCCTTCAAAGTAGTGTAATCTACTTGGGGACAGCCCCTTCATTGCAAGTTATTTATGGAGTTACGTAAATATTTGGCTGCGTTGGCGCCGCCATACCTGTACCGAGGTAGTAACTCGTATGTGGCGGCTGGTTGTAAGCTACATTCTGCCAGGCAATATCCAGACGATATAGCGGATCATGCATTAAAGTCCAAAGACGTGTGCTAGTCTCGTAAGGAGTAGAATAGATGCGCAGTGCAGAGCTATCGGACTTCCGCCAGATGGCCTCCTCGCGCCAGTCTCCCAGAATATCGGCCTGCAGACTAGGGTTCCCTTTTGTCCCATTGTTAGAGTAAGTGCCTGTGGCGGTTAAAAGAGTTGTTGTATTGAGGCTTGTATAATTCCACTTATCAATTCTGCCTACCCCATTGGTGCCATCCCAATTATGATCCAACAGCTCACGGGAGACATCGCCGTCCCACCAGATGCCGTAGTTGATGGAAGAGGGTACTGTAGAGCTGATTTTGGTGCCGTTGATTTGGTACAATCCGACACTATTGCTTGCCCATACCTCTTCACCGGCATATCTCGGATCAATATCGGCAGACATACCTCTTCCGGTGTCAGCACCTGTATGCACGCCCCAACGTACCGCACCAGTGCCCGCATTCCAGACAGCAGCTCCATAGGCAGCGCTTGTATTTTCCATAACCTTAAATACTTCAAGCCCCGCGTTATTCGGATCTAGATCGCCTACATGAAGTGCATCACCATGGCCTAGCGCTGTGTTATATTTCCTCGCACCATTATCGTCTACCGTCATGGCGCCATAAACGATTTCGTCCTTCCCGTCTCCATCGACATCGGCTGCGGTCAGGTTGTGGTTCCCTTGGCCAGCATAGGCCGAGTTTCCGGAAGCGTTGCTGTCAAAAGTCCACAGCTTAGAAAGCGTTCCGCCCCGCCAGTTGTAAGCTACCAGCACACTGCGCGTGTAATAGCCGCGGGCCATTACCAGGCTTGGTTTCTCCCCGTCCAGATAGGCGATCGTTGCCAGGAAGCGATCTACCCGGTTGCCGTACGTATCGCCCCAATCTCCAACCGTGCCACGCGGCGGATCGTAGCTCGTAGTTGTTAATATTTTGCCTGTCGGTCCAGCAAAAATAGTTAGGAATTCAGGGCCTGTCAGGACTCGGCCTACCGAATTGCGATAGTCGGCGGTTGAGCTGCCGATCACTGTCCCTGTGCCGTCCTTCGTGCCGTCTGCCGTTTTCATAGCAACTTCAGCTTTCCCATCCCCGTCCAAATCATAGACCATAAACTGGGTATAATGAGCGCCAGCCCGAATGTTTTTCCCCATAGAGATTCGCCATAACCGAGTTCCGTTCAGCTTATAAGCATCGACAAATACTTCACCCGTATATCCGTCCTGCGAGTTGTCTTTAGAGTTAGAGGGGTCCCATTTTAAAACAATTTCATACTGTCCATCGCCATCCAGATCGCCGACACTCGCATCATTGGCATTGTAGGTATAGCTTACGCCATCTGGCGTTGTGCCGCCGGCGGGCCTTTGCAGAGGGACATCCAAATAATTATTTGCCCATGGGATTGCAGCAGCAGATGCGGTCTGCTCGACGCCGCCTACGAGGGCACGGACCGTATAGCTTGAACTTGTAGTCCCTGTGTTATCTTGATAATTTGTGCTAGTTGTAATGGGGGAAGTGTTCAGCTTCACGCCGCTACGATATACGTTGAAAGATGTACTACTTGCCTCAGTACCCAGGAGCCTCCAGCTCACGAGTACACCAGTTGATACTTTGACAGCTACCAGCCCCCTGTCTAGCTTTTCCATTTGCCGGGGCACTGCTGCATGTGCTGTAGGCGCTTGAATACCGAAGGACGAGATGAGTATAGAGCCAAGCGTAACGTAACAGGCTGTTTGTATTAGACGCTTCACATTTTTAAACATTTCTACAACCTCCTTGGATCGTCGAATGTTATTGCAATTGTGCATGACTGTGATGTGGGATTATTGGCATGTATGCTCCTTTCCATTCGTGGATGCGCTTACATTTATGATTATACCTTGTAGAGGACCCAGATTTTAATGCAGACAATGGCTAACTTTCTACACAATACTGCTCTTTGGAAAAAAGAGGTTAAGTCACAGTTGCGTTATAAAACATAACACATATATTATATTGATAAAAATTTGTTATATATATTGACATATAGATGACATTTGTTTTAAAGTTAGTAAAATTCTTTGTAGAGGCATACAGCATGGGGTGCCTGCTCTAACCAATATTAACGAAGGGAATGATAGAAGATGGCATACAATCGGACGCATGATTGGCTAACGCGACTGCCTAAAGTTGATCTTCATTTGCACTTGGATGGGAGTGTGAAGCCGGAAACGATTCTGGAGCTTGCCCTAGATCAAGGCATCGATCTTCCCGTGTACAATAAAGAGGGATTGATTCCACATATGCGTGTAGGCGAGGAATGTGGCAGTCTCATCGAATACTTAAGCAAATTTGATTTTACGACTCGCTTTATGCAATCGGGAGAAGCTTTGGAGCGGGTTGCCTACGAGGTTGCTCAGCAATCGGCAGAGCATAACTGCAAATACGTGGAGGTGCGTTTTGCACCGCAGCTGCATCGGAATAACGGTTTGACCGTGGAAGAAACGATTCATTATGTGGTTGAAGGGATGAAGCGCGGACAGCGGGATTTTGGCGTGAGAGCCGGTGTTATCGCGATCTGCATGAGAAATCATTCCTATGAAAGCAACTTGGAAGTGATTCGGGCGGCAGCAGCGTTTGTCGGTAAAGGCGTAGTCGCCGTCGACTTAGCGGGTGACGAGGCATCCTATCCGCCGGAATGGTTTCGGGAGGTTTTTGCCGAGTCGGGTCGACTCGGAATCCCTGTCACCATACATGCCGGAGAAGCAGCGGGCGCAATGAATGTGTATGAAGCCGTTACGAATCTCGGTGCGGTGCGCATCGGGCACGGTGTCAGGCTGAACGAGAACAGCGACATTTTGGAAATGGTCAAAGACCGCCGCATCCCGCTCGAAATGTGCCCGATCAGCAATATCCAAACGAAGGCCGTTGCCAGCTGGGAGGCTTACCCGATCCGTGAATACTTGGAGCGGGGGCTCCTCGTCACGATAAATACGGATAATCCGAGCGTCTCGGGGACGGACATTACGAATGAGTACCGCGTGCTGTCAGACCGTTTTGGATTTACGGAGCCTGAACTCGTTAGGCTTGTGATGAATGGGGTAGAAGCCGCATTTATGGACGAAAGCGATAAGCTGACGCTGCGGCGGGAGATGGAAGCTGAGATCAAAGACATGGGCATCAAATAAATAATGAGATTATCGCTGCAAGTATTCACCGTCATGAGAGGACTCCGAAAGGGGTCCTCTTTGTTGTGTTCGCACGCGAGAGAGACGGCTTCTCTGGTGCGCTCGGACAGATATTCGGCCTCCCCACCGTCAATTCCAACACGAGACGGCCTATTTGAACGTCTCGCTGCCCGTTGCCAACGCCTAAGGTTCCGAGACGGCCTTTTTGGCTCGCTCGGACGGCCATTCGGCCTCCCTACCATCAAATGCAACACGAGACGGCCTATTTGAACGTCTCGCTGCCCGTTCCCAACGCCTAAGGTTCCGAGACGTTCTTTTTGGCTCTCTTGGACCAAACTGACGTGGGCTGGCGAGACAATCGAACGAAGTCGAGTACAGCTTTTATGTGGGATGCACTCTGAGGAATTATTGTTTTCAATGCTTCACCCCAACATAAGCGCAAAAATAGACCTAAAACGGTGATAATTTAACAAGAAAATTCTTTTGGATATACAAACCCTATTTCATGAATTATTACGAATATAAAAGAAAAATTGGTATAAAAGCCCAATCCTTGGTCGTTTAGGAACAGGGCGATCAGCATTTGAATCAAAGAAAAAACAATTACACGAGATGCCGAATCAAACGCCAGAAGAAATTGAAGCAACCGTTAAAGCTGGCAAAGATCTCAAGAATTTAGGTAAAGAAGTAGCAAAGGAAAAGAAAGTTGTTGATCCCGATGGTGAGGGTGAATTCGCAAATGAACTTAGAAGTTACATAGCTAGTATGAAAGATTCGGTAGGTCAGCTAAAATACATGGCCGAAGAGACAAAAGATAGTCAGTATCTGAAGAAAGCTGGAGAGCTTGAGAAAAAAATTGCTAAGTACGAAAAAGAACAACAAGCTTATCTAAGCAAAAGTAAATCAGCAAAAACACTCGTTCTAATAAAGGACAAGTGTTTTCTTCTATTTACTGAACTTGAATAATCATCTTCAAAGGGAGTCAGACAAGTTCTCTGCTCGACCAGACATATAATATTCAATACATCTTGACAATATAGGGTAGGGGGGTATACTATACAAATATAAACAAATACCAATCACTGTGAGGTGACAATCCTATGAGCACCGAATCTGCAGGACAGCAGCAGCCACCCATCCGACCAACATCAACGGTTGATTTCGATATTACAGGAATGACCTGTGCCGCATGCGCAACCAGAATTGAAAAAGGGCTGAACAAAATGCCCGGCGTAGCGCAAGCATCCGTCAACCTGGCGATGGAAACTGCACGCATCGTATACCAATCATCGGAGGTAACACCGGAAGATATGCAAGCGCGAGTAGCCAAGCTAGGATACGAAGCAGCGCGCAAAAGAGAACAAGCTGAAACCAGCGAGCACCGTGCGAAAGAGATACAGAAGCATAAGCGTAAGCTGTGGATTTCAGCCATACTTTCTTTCCCATTGTTATGGGCCATGGTTAGCCATTTCTCCTTCACTTCGTGGATTTGGGTGCCGGAGCTGCTCATGAATCCATGGATGCAGCTGGCGCTCGCGACACCAGTCCAGTTCATCATTGGGCGCCAATTCTACATTGGAGCCTACAAAGCGCTCACTAATAAAAGCGCCAATATGGATGTGCTCATCTCGCTGGGAACATCAGCCGCGTACTTCTACAGCTTGTATCTGACGTTCCAGTGGGCAGGGCTAACCGATCATCACCATGCGCCAGAGTTGTATTATGAAACTAGTTCCATCCTCATCACACTTGTCATTCTTGGAAAATGGTTCGAAGTTCTCGCCAAGGGGCGCACCTCGGAAGCCATTAAATCCCTGATGGGTCTACAGGCCAAAAGTGCCTTGGTCATCCGTGATGGGCAAGAAATCAGCATTCCGCTCGAGGAAGTTGCCCCTGGGGACATCGCTATCGTGAAACCGGGCGAGAAGATACCGGTGGACGGTACGGTTTTACAAGGACATTCATCGGTTGATGAGTCTATGCTAACGGGAGAAAGCTTGCCGATTGAGAAACGCGAAGGCGATAAAGTGATCGGAGCAACACTGAATAAGAATGGTGTACTCCGCATAAAGGCTACGAAGGTTGGCCGTGACACGGTGCTGTCTCAAATCATCAAAGTTGTTGAAGAAGCACAGGGGTCCAAGGCGCCGATTCAGCGTGTGGCGGACGTCATTTCGGGTATTTTTGTCCCGATTGTCGTAGGGATTGCCCTTATTGCCTTTGTCCTTTGGTACTTCTGGTTTGATCCGGCTAACTTCGCTGGCGCACTCGAAAAAACGATCGCGATCCTCGTTATCGCTTGCCCTTGCGCATTGGGTTTGGCAACGCCAACCTCTATTATGGCGGGGTCCGGACGCGCAGCAGAATTAGGTATTTTGTTCAAAGGTGGAGAACATTTGGAAGCAGCCCATCACCTAGATGTTGTAGTTTTGGATAAGACGGGCACAGTAACGAAAGGGAAACCACAGCTTACAGATGTTCAGACGCATATGGATCAAATAACATTTCTTCGCTTTATCGGAGCAGCAGAGCGCGGCTCGGAACATCCGCTAGCCGAAGCTATCGTCCAAGGAATATTATCGTCTATTCCATCTTTGCCAGAAGCTACGGACTTTAAGGCTATCCCTGGCTTCGGACTAGAAGCGCAAGTGGAAGGCAGTCAGATCGTCATCGGAACACGAAGATTGTTAACTGAGAAGGGGATCGATATCGCCGAAGCATTGACGGAGATGGAACGCTTAGAGAACGATGGCAAAACCGTTATGCTGGCAGCTATTGACGGCGTGTATGCCGGATTTGTTGCTGTAGCGGATACGATTAAGGAAACGTCGCAGGAAGCGGTATCCCGCTTAGAAGCAATGGGGATTGGGGTCATCATGATCACAGGAGATAATGCGCGTACGGCAAAAGCTATTGCCCAGCAAGCTGGCATCAAGCAGGTGTTGGCGGAAATTTTGCCGGAAGGAAAAGCGGCAGAGGTGAAAAGATTGCAAGCGGAGGGGTTCCGCGTCGCAATGGTCGGCGATGGCATCAACGATGCGCCAGCACTAGCAATGGCGGATATCGGCATGGCCATGGGCACGGGAAGTGACGTTGCCATGGAGGCGGCAGATGTAACGTTAATGCGCGGTGATTTGACCTCCATTGCAGATGCCATTGAAATGAGTAGACGGACGATGCGCAATATTAAGCAAAATCTGTTCTGGGCCCTCGGTTACAACACGATTGGTATCCCAATCGCCGCTTTTGGCTTATTGGAGCCTTGGGTAGCAGGAGCCGCTATGGCGTTAAGCTCTGTTTCTGTTGTGCTGAATGCTCTTCGGCTGCAAAGGATTAAACTTTAAGAGAGGTGCATGCCAGAGGATTGACAATATACGGGATGGGGGTATGATAAGTAGTAAACAGCCCTCAAAGGAGACAGCCCTATGAACAAGGAATTGGACACGGAAGTGGACCACTGCGGCTCGGATGAACAGGAGCGGAAGAGTCATCATTCCGATAAACTCAAAGCGGATTTAACGAAGCGATTGAACCGCATTGAAGGTCAAGTTCGCGGGGTCAAAGGTTTGATCGAGAAAGATACGTATTGCGATGATGTTTTGCATCAAATTGCCGCGATTCAGTCGGCGCTTAATGGTGTGGGGAAGCTGCTTCTAGCCGGGCACCTCAAAAGTTGTGTCGTTGAACGTATTCAAGAAGGCGATATGGATGTTGTCGATGAACTGCTCAAAACCATGAATACCCTGATGAAATAATGAAAAATTAAATTTAAGGAGTGAATGCAATGTCCAACATTATTTTAAAAGTAGAAGGTATGTCTTGTAATCACTGTGTGAATGCTGTCGAGAAAGCAATGAAAGAGCTTGGGGCTGAGGGCAAAGTAAATTTAGCCGGTAAATTAGTGGAAGTGGAGTACGATGAAAACAAGCTCAGTGTAGAAGCGATCAAAGAAGCAATCGAAGAGCAAGGCTATGACGTGGTGCAATGAGAATAACGAGTCTTATCGTGTTGTCATTGGCTCTCGTTCTTAGCGGGTGCGGGAAGTCGCAGACTACGGATCATCCGGTACACGGTAGCGGTCATGAAGCGGGGAGCTCAGCGGAGCAAATTCAGGCGATATTTCAAGCACCGCAAGCGAAGGCCAAAGAAGAGACAACGGTGACGATTCAGATTCAAGATAGTGGCGGCAAGCCGATCAATGATTTTGACCTGAATCATGAGAAAAAGATGCATCTCATCGCTGTGAGCAAAGATCTTTCGTATTACAGGCATCTGCATCCGGAGTACAAAGGAAAAGGGTTGTTTACGGTATCGACGCAGTTCCCCTCGGGTGGTGATTATAGGCTTTTTGCAGATTTTCTGCCTAGCGGGAAAGAGAAAACGGTCAAAAGCTACACCTTAACTGTACAAGGGGATCCAGCTCCTCCAGTGGCCATTGAACCAGAGGGTGTTTGGACTAAAACTGTGGATGGCAATGAAGTCACTCTAAATATCGATCATCTTATGGCGGGAATGGAGCTTAATCTGACCTATAGCTTTAAGGATGCAGCTTCCAAAACACCTATTAAGGACTTGCAGCCGTACTTAGGAGCTGTTGGGCATGTTGTTATCCTGGATGCGAATGCGGATCAATACCTGCATGTCCATCCGACGGATGAGAAGTCAACAGGTCCTGAAGCCAAGTTCATGACGACGTTCCCCAAAAGCGGAGTCTACAAAATCTGGGGAGAATTTCAGCGTAACGGTAAGGTGTTTACGGTCCCATTTGTTGTTAAAGTCCCTTAACCCACAGCCTATATTTATATAAAAAAGGAGCCGGTCACCATGCCTGCCTATATCATCACGGGGGGCTCCAAAGGCCTCGGAGCTGAGCTTGCGAGGCAGCTCCTGCACCAAGGCGCCGCGGTCCACTGCGTGTCGCGCGGCGAAAGCCAAAGCCTCCGCCAAGTGGCGTCAAGCATGAAAGGTGACTACACCTTTCATGCTTACGACTTGGCGCAAACGGACGGCCTGGATTCGCTGATGGAGCGAATCCTCGGCCAGGTTGATCGAGCGGATGCCATCACGCTCATCAACAATGCGGGCCAGCTCGAACCGATGACGCTCATCGGCCGAGCTGACCAAGAGGACCTGCAGCGAAGCCTGCAGGTCAATCTCGTCGCGCCCACGCTGCTGACGAACAGCTTCATTCGGCAGACGCAGGCGCTGCCGATTACGAAGCGGGTCGTCCACATCTCCTCGGGCGCGGGGAAGAAGCCCTACCCCGGCTGGGGGGCGTATTGCACCGCCAAGGCCGGGCTCGATATGCTGACGCGGTGCATTGGCGTCGAGCAGATGGAACAGCCTTACCCGGTGGAGGTCTTCTCCGTCGCACCGGGGGTGGTGGATACCGACATGCAGCGGTCGATTCGTGCTGCATCCGAAGAGGACTTCCCGCAGCTAAGCCGGTTCGTGAAGCTGCATACAGACGGCGAGCTGCAGTCGCCTGAAGCTACAGCGGCGCAGCTTCTGGATCTGCTGCAGCGAGATGCTTTCGCGCATGGCGAGATCGCCGATCTGCGCACAAAAAGGAGTTAAGCGGCTAACAAGCGCTTAACTCCTTTTATCATTCATCTCTATGCGTTTCGCGAAAGCCTACTGAATACTTCCCGACACAGATGGCCCGGATGACAGCTCCGATGTGCAGTATTTGCAGCGGGTTGCTTGCGATGGGATATCTGATAAGCAATGCGGACAAGATTTTGTCGCCGGAGCCTTTTCTTTCGGCTCTTCTTTTTTGCGGAACTTGGACAATTGTTTAACAACGATAAAAATGACTGCAGCAACAATTAAAAAGTCTAAGAAAGTAGAAATAAATGCCCCATATTTGAGAACAGGCGCTTTATCAATAGCGGAATCAGCAAGGCTATTGTAGTGTTTGCCATTCAAGGATATGAAAAGTTCATTAAAGTTCACTCTGCCCAGCAGTAACCCGATAGGCGGCATGATCACATCATTGACGATGGATGTGATGACTTTTCCGAAAGCTCCCCCGATAATAACCCCCACCGCTAGATCGACCATATTCCCTTTAAAAGCAAAATCTTTAAATTCCTTCAGCATAACGAACCTCCAACAAACGGCATTTTTTGCATTGTAGCATATTTTGTCGCTTTCGAACAATGAGTTGGATGCACGCGAAGCTGTTTAATCCTTCTGAGCAGATAAGAGTTGCTGTTCCTTGGACTGCTGCAGTACCTCGCATAGGGCACTGATCAACGCTTGATGATCGTCAGGAGTTCCTACCGAAATCCTCACATGATGGGGCAAGTTCCACGCGCCTGCATAACGCAGGATAACGCCTTTTTGCATCAATTGATCGTAGATGGATTTCGCATCCGGTCCAAGCTCCACGAGCACGAAATTACTCATGCTGCGCGTGAATTTGAATCCTAACTCATGCAGACTTTCATAGAGCTGCTCTCTGCCGAGCGTATTGATTTCCCGTGTCGCTTCGAGGTGGGCATCGTCATGAATGGCAGCGGTGGCGCCGACTTGTGCTAAGGCGTTTACGTTGAAAGGTTCTTTGACCTGACGAATATGGTGTAAAATGCTTGCGGAAGCAATGCCATAACCAACACGAATGCCAGCCAAACCATAAGCTTTGGAGAAGGTTTGTGTGACGATAATCGGATATCCTTGACGCACCAGTTCAAGCCCGTCGGAATAATCATCTGCGGTTACAAAGTGGCTGTAAGCCCCGTCGAAAATGACCAGAACATGAGGGGGGAGCTTATCCATTAGTGCATGCAAGTCCTGATTTTTCATATAAGTGCCAGTAGGATTATTTGGTGAGCAAATATATAGCAGCTTCGTTTTCTCGGTTACAGCGGCCAACAGATCTGTCACTTCATAACGGTAATCTTCACGGAGCGGAACTTGTACGACTGAGGCTCCCATCAGATTAGCGCCAAATTCATATTCACTAAAGGTCGGAGAGGGCACGATGACTTCGTCGCCTTCCTCTAAGAACGCTTCGGATAGGAGGGTAATGAGCTCATCGGCCCCATTGGTGACAAGGACTTGCTCTGGCTTAACCTCCAACTTACTGGCAATAGCGCTGCAGAGATCAATCGTGTCAGCGTCAGGATAGCGATGAATATCTGTCAGATAAGATTGAATGGCAAGAGTAGCTAATGGAGACGGACCAATTGGGTTCTCGTTGGAAGCGAGTTTGGTTACTTTGTCGATGCCTAATTCCCGCTGGACTTCCCAAATGGGCTTGCCAGGCGTATATGGCTTCATGCGGGACAGGACTCCGCGTGGGCGTATATGATCAGTTGTGCGATTGCTCATAAGTATCACTCCTTAATAAAATTTACTTTAGTTAAATAATACATTAACTTGGTAAAGTAGTAAAGTATAAAAAACCCATATCCCAACTTTTAGGAGAGTAGTATAATACGTAAAGATGCGTAAAACGACGTTAAGGAGAGGACACTGCGCGGATGGGGAAAAAGAAGAGGTTTGGTATCCGATCCAAAATCATGCTTGGCTACATTTTCATTTTCGCCTGTATAAGTGTTGTATTTACGCTAGTGATTAATCAAGTGACCTCGATGCAAACGGATAGAAATTATATCATTGAGCATGATTTTGCTGTCCATAGTGAAATCAACAGCATCGAAAAATATGTGATGGATATGGAAAGCGGCCAACGAGGTTATCTGATAACCGGAGATTCTACCTACCTTGAACCCTATCACAATGGAGAGGCCAACTGGCGGCAATCCTACATGAGGCTGAGTCAGCTAACACGGGAAAATGCTGTCCAGGAGCAAAGTTTACAAACAATCAAAAAGTCTATAGAACGCTGGATTATACAGCTTGACGGGGCAACGGGCCCAATGATGAAAAGGGAGCAAGATGCAGGAACTTATTCCATTAATCCTTATGACTTTTATTTGGGTAAGCAAAATGTAGAGGATATTCGCTCGCAGCTCGATCGCTTCCGGAATATTGAGATAGCGCTTACCAAAGATAGAGCCAAGCTGTTAGACAATCAGAACAGGATGTTCACGAGATCCTTGTTTGTCATGTTGACCCTACTTCTTATATTTTCATTAACAACTGCACTCTTGATATCGCAGTCGATTGTTGGAACGATTAAGCAGGTAACCAAAAGTATTTTGAAATTAAGCTCATTCAAGAGAGACTACTCACAGCGCATCCATGTCACCATGAACGATGAGGTGAAGGATCTAGCCGAGGCAACGAATATGCTTCTAGAGAACCAAGAGGAGATAGAATGGCAGCAGCGCAAACTTGCGGAAGTGGTCCATATGCTTCAAGGCATTTCGGATATGGAAACGCTGGGTTCTTCCTTTATTAGTAAAGCTGCTGAGCTTTTCGGTGCATCCTTCGGCCTCTTTTATCTTCGTACTACCCACAAGGGCAAAGTTGCCATGGAGAAAATAGCGGCATACGCCATGATGGACAACGAGAATGACATCGGAATTCATCGATTTCATTTGGGGGAAGGGCTAGTCGGTCAATGCGCACTGGAGAAGCGGATGTTCCACTTTATGAATGTGCCTGATCACTATGTCAAAATCACGTCAGGACTCGGCGCTGTGAAAGCGCAAAGCGTGCTGATTGTGCCGATTTTACATCATCATGAAGTTATTGCTGTTATGGAATTAGCCAGTTTAAATAAGTTTACCCATCAACAGATGGAGCTTCTTGAAGATATTCTCGACGTTCTTGGAACTATCGTTCATAGTGTGCAAACGCGTGTGGAAGTGGAGAGGCTGCTTCGAGAGTATCAGCTCATGACCGAAGAACTGCAGATTCAAACGGAAGAGCTCCAAAGTCAGCAGGAAGAGCTGCACATGACGAATGAACAGTTAGAGGAGCATAACCGGTGTTCGGATGAAAGGTCCAAGGAACTTGAGCGCATCAAGATGGCTCTCGAAGAACATGCGGTTCAGCTGCAGCTAAGCTCCAGGTACAAATCGGAGTTTCTGGCTAATATGTCGCATGAATTTCGTACACCGCTTAATAGCGTACTAATTTTATCCCAAATGCTGCAAGAAAATAAGATGGGAAACTTAAGCATCGATGAGCAGGAATATGCCCGTGTGATTCATTCTTCAGGGACTGACCTGCTGTTGCTTATTGACGATATTCTTGATTTATCCAAAGTGGAAGCCGGTAAGCTGGATATTCATATTAGGGAGTTAAATGTAAGAGAACTTCCAAAGCTGATTCAAAGTCAATTTGCCAAGGTGGCTGAGCAGCGCAATCTGATCTTGAACATTGAGCTGGAATTCCCGGTGCTGGAGCACTTCTATACGGACGAGCAGCGACTTAGTCAAATTTTGAAAAACTTGCTTTCAAACGCGTTTAAGTTTACGCATGAGGGCAGTGTTCATGTGAGCATCAAGCGGTGTGAGGTAGATCAAGCTGCCGAGGTGCTGCCTTCTGCTAACCCTGATCAAGTCCTAGCCATTTCCGTTAGGGATACGGGGATCGGCATTCCTCCTGACAAGCAGGCGCTTATTTTCGAGCCTTTCCGGCAAGCTGACGGTACAACCAATCGGAAATACGGGGGAACGGGCCTTGGTCTCTCCATCTCTCGCGAACTAGCGGGACTGCTTGGCGGGGAGATCGGCATGAGCAGTGAAGAGGGAGTGGGAAGCACTTTCACCGTCTACATCCCATCCTTGGAGCCGGGGGTCAGTGAGTTTCAACCAGCCTGGGAGGAAGCAGCAGCAGCCTATGACTCCACAGAAGCAAAGCAGGAAGAACCATCTCTCATTTTGGCAGAGCCAAACATGCTGCGCGGGAGGGTTGTGCTGGTCGTTGACGATGATGTTCGAAATGTTTTTGTGTTAAGCAACGCTTTTGAAAATGAAGGGATGACCGTCATCGTTGCGCATGATGGGCAGGAATGTCTGGCTATTCTGCAGAAGGAGCCGCAGATTGATATTATCCTTATGGATATGATGATGCCCGTGATGGATGGCTATGAAGCGATGCGTATGATTAGAAAAGATGAACGCAACAAGCATCTGCCCATCATAGCCATAACGGCTAAAGCGATGAAGCAGGATCGTGACATTTGTCTGCAAGCAGGCGCTTCCGACTACATCAGCAAGCCGCTGAATTTAAACCAATTGCTGTCCCTTATACGAGTTTGGCTAGCATAAACAATAAGGTCTTTGATTTCTCCTGTGAGGGATTGATCAAAGACCTTTTATTATTTAATGAGATTAATGAATAAATAAGTGCTTATTTTTTTAGATCCAAGCGTACGTCACGCCCGTCGTCCTGAACGGATAGCTCTTTACCCGCAGCTTTCAAGGAGTTCGCGTAACTGACCCATGCATCGAGCATGATCGCGCCATCTTTCCAATCTTTCACCTCACCGAATACCGTAAAGCCATCGCCGCTGCCTGTTGCCATGAAATCATTCGTCGTCACTTTGAACGTACGGTCCGTGTTGAACTTGCCGTCCACGTAGATTGGCGTACCATCAACTAGCGTGATTTTAGAATATTTCTCGCCAAGGGGTTTCGTGCTGTCCCACTCAACTTTAAGACCGGAGAATTGAATAGCAGGAAGGTTCGTATACTTGTCCGTTACTTCCAACGCTTTTTTAATTTGCTCAGCCGTCATTGTGCCTGTCACATTGTAGTTGCCGAATGGGAATACTTCGAACATTTCGCCGTAAGTTAGCTCGCCTTTATCTACATCGGCGCGGATACCGCCAATATTCGTGAAGGCGATGTCGGATTTCTCAGCAGCTCGCATAGCATCTGTAATGCTGTTGCCCAGTTGCGAAGCGCCATCGCGATCTACGCCGCCATTTGTATCGAAACGGAACGATTTGCGTCCAAGCGGCTCAGCAACAACGACTTCAACTTCACCGGATTTCTCTGAAATTTTCGCTTTGTAATCCTCAACCGTTTGGTGAATTTTCGCGTCAGCCGTTGTGAGGTTCGTGTAGGTTTCAAGTAGGCTGGCGTTCGAAGAAACAACCTGCTTTGTAGTTTTGTCTACAAATAGTTGGATGTGACCAACTGCGTACAACCAGCTTTGCGCTTCTACAACAGGGATGCCGTTCACGATTCCGGAAACACGCATGTGGGAGTGTCCACCGACGATTGCATCCAGCGTACCGTTGCCTGTACCTTTTGCTAGATCTGCAAGTTCGCTGATGATTTCAGCAGATTTTTGGTTCTGCTCACCAGGCAGGTGGGAAGTGACCATAATGATGTCAACGCCTTTGGCGCGCAGTTCAGCTGACAACTCTTTGGCCAAAGGAACCGGATCCACGAAGGAAAGTCCTTCAATGTTCGTTGATTTGGTCGTTGATGTTGTCTGTGGAGTCGCAAAGCCGATGATACCGATTTTTAGGCCATCTTTTTCAACGATTACGTAAGGTTGTGTCCAATCTACGCGCTTACCTGTTTTCGTGTCGATAATGTTAGCGCCGAGAATCGGGAATTTTGCATTCTTAATGTTATTAATTAAAACGTCACTGCCAAAATCGAATTCATGGTTACCGATAGCGGCAGCATCGTATTTCACTTGAGCCATTGTATCCATGACGGATTGACCATTGGTCGTATTCGAAATAAGCGTGCCCTGCCAAGCATCTCCGCCGTCTACCACAACGGTACCTTCAGGATTCACAGCACGGAAATCAGTGACGATCCCGCCAAGCGTTTCAATACCGCCTTGACCTTGGTTGCGTTTTTTATCGAATCCAACTTCGATTTTACCGTGAATATCGTTCGTAGTTAAAATATCAACGACCTTAAATAAAATTGGTTTAAGCGCCTTAGCGACTTCATCACGCGTAACGGCTGCCGTCGGGTTGAAGTTTCCATCAAGTGTTGGGCTGAAAATTCCGCTGATGACCGCATAAGCGACATAAGGGCGGGACTCTTTTGCAATTGAATCGGAGTCCTTGAAGTAGTTCAAAACATTCTCATTCACGCTTGGCAGCTTATCGCCAGTTACCACTTTAACAATCAACTCAGCAAGCTCTTGGCGAGTAACAGCGGCATCCGGGTGGAACGTTCCGTCAGCGAATCCGCTGATCAGCTTCGCTGCAACCGCATTGGCAACAGCTTGTTTCTGCCAATTTGCTAGGTCAGTGAAAGTGACAGAAGCGGGATCTGCGCTTTTCAATTTAGCAGCACGGTTGATCATTGTAGCAACTTCAGCACGTGTAACCGGGTTTGCACCGCGGTAGTCGGTATCCCCGTAGCCTTCGACGGCTCCATTATCGATGGCAAGACGCATGTCTGACTTCATAGTAGTAGAAGGTGCGGGTACTGCTGTTTCTGCGAAGGCGATACTGCCAGTAAAAGAGCTTGTAAGAACGGTTACAAGAGCGAGGGCTGTGAGGCGGGTTTGTAGTGTTTTTTTCATGTGATAAAAAGACCTCCTTCATAATAATAGAACGTAGGTTAATTAACCTGTTTATTAGTATAAAGGGAATTGGTAGTTTTTGAGAAGTAAAGAAATTATTATTATATAAAACAACAAAAAAAGCCGCTAACCCTCCAATGGTTAAGTGGCTTTGTGATGTTCGGTATGAACTTCAAAATGATAGATTGTATTGCGAGTAAGAACCCGAAAATCCAATCCGTCTCTATCTATCGCTTGAACTCTAGTTGTTTTGAATGGGATATATCGATGTATGCCGGATAAGATCATCGGTGATCCGACCTCAGTTGGGTTCATTTCACGAAAAGTCTGCCCTTGAATCTCATCGAAATTGAATCGTTCAGATTGATGTTTGGGCGTAATCCCGTCCACTTCGTAGATTTGAAGAAGCTTTAGCAATCTCATGTTGTTCCCCTCCCAACTAACCTTCTTAGCAACAGTATACAACGACTAAGGTATCTGAGTGCAAATTCTAAGCCTAACACTTACCTAATAATGTCCTCACACTTTCCTTATTTCCAAAATATACAATTGAGCCATTGGAATTGGGGGGTGATCTTGTATGATACATACGAGAATACGTGTCGAGGAAAAAGAAGTTCTTATGTTTTATGAATCCAAGTATCAGGATCATTTGCATGTAGCCGTTGAAACAATTCTTAAACATTTATCTAATGATAAAATCCGTAGATTGTTCGATGACCTAGGCTTGGTCAATATTACGAATGAGGAAGTTACGCTCTTTTCACTAAATGGCGAGATTGAAACACTTTTCATAACGTAGATGCCTCTCGCTAAAATTAACAATGATGATGTTCTAGCCCTCATCTGCTATTTTCGTTACAATAATTAGGAAGTAGGCGTTTAAATTAGGGAGGGCATGAACAATGGCAGTTTTGAAAATGGAGCACGTCGGTGTGATGGTGGCGAACTTAGAAGCGTCGATTCGTTTCTATGAAGAAGTGATTGGTCTTAAGCACAAAGGGACCTTGCTTCATACGAACGGAGTCATCCGCCTTGCATTTCTGGGTTTTGAAGCGTTGAATGAAACGGAAGTTGAACTCATCGAAGGTTATAACGCAGGTTTACCGCAAGAAGGAAAGGTTCATCATCTGGCTTTTACCGTTGATGATATTGAGGCCGAGTTTACTCGTATTCAAGGATTGGCCGTTCAGCAATTAGATGAAGAAATTACGACGCTGCCCAATGGCTCCAGGTATTTCTTCTTTAATGGGTTAGATGGAGAGCGCATTGAGTTTTTCCAATCTACTCGGTAATCCAAACGTACATATAATAGATACGCGATTGAGACGGGTGCATCCGATGCATCCATTTTTTATTTATGAATAGAACAAAACATTCAAAACAATGGCAATTGCGGAACATTTCCAAAGGGGTTGTAATTGGTTTCCGAGCATGTTACATTATACCTCGTTGCTTCGGACAGCGAATCACTTAGAAGGATGAAGTGAGCTTGCATTCGAAGAGCAACGTATGGTAGTATTAATTTCCCAACAGAGAACGACAGAAATTGACAAGAAAAAAGTGCTTGCAATTGATGAACGAGCTGTGGTATATTACTTCTCGCTGCTTCGGTAACACGGCAGTGAACGAAAGAAATTGATCTTTGAAAACTGAACAACGAGTGAGTAAGCACAGTCGAGTAATCGACTATAAATGAGATGAATAATCTCGCTAGCAAGTCAATGAGT
>NZ_JCAUAX010000021.1:0-60372 GCF_059692175.1 Paenibacillus sp. J22R67
GCATGTATTAGGCACGCCGCCAGCGTTCGTCCTGAGCCAGGATCAAACTCTCCATAGTAGAAAAGCTTAATTGTACTCATTGACTTGCTAGCGAGATTTTGCAATCTCATTTATAGTCGATTACTCGACTGTGCTTACTCACTCATTGTTCAGTTTTCAAAGATCAATTTCTTTCGTTTTATCTTCACCGTCTGTTTAGCGGCGACTTTTTAAATATACCACATTCACCCAGAACATTGCAAGTCTTTTTTTCTATAACATTTCCAGTCATTTGACGTCTGACTTGCTTGTCCTTGTTTTCAAGGGGCGAAATATAAAATAACACATATGGAGAGGGTAAGTCAAGAACGTACCCCCTATTTTTTTTGAGCTTGGTAGTTGCGGTTTCTTGCATATTTCGAAATTTCTTTGGGAGTCGCTAAGCGAGCATACATCCTGAAGATAACTTTATATCTGGATTCTATTGCCCCTTTAATTTCTTGATCAATTCTTTTGTCATTCAAATCAAATAGCATTTCGTCTAACTCTTTACGCAGTACATAATCTAATTCTCTGCATTCCCGTTCATTGAACAAAAATCCGAGCATACATCCATCCAAACCCCTCTCGACTGTAGAGATTAATGGCACTAACAGTAGAATCGAAAGAAGCAGCCAACTAAACCTTCGTTTGCCCGCCACCCTACTGCTTTACTGTTATGCTCAGATTTTGCCATTTTTATGACAGGCTTCTGAAAATATTTTACAGATGAACCAACCAGTAGGTGAGAGTGCTCTCAATGATTGCCGCGAGTAGCAAAAGAACGACGATTACAACAATAAGAGGTTTGGTTAAGGTTAGTACTTTTTTAAGTTCAGAACTGGCCGTTCTATTAGAAACAGGAACAAATATCTGCGCAGCACTTTTCCAAACCAACATGCCTAATTTAAGCCCATAAGCACAGGCTAGCAGAATAACTGGTATTTCGATGATTCCATGCGGAAGAATACCTTTGAGTACGATTGACAACGTGCTTTCATGCGTTTGCAGGGATAACACATAGCCTAGAATCATGCCATTTGCAACTAACATGAAGAGCGGCAGTACACCTAAGGGAAGTCCCAGAAAAATAATGGCCACAGATTTGATGGCATTATTCAGGAAAATTATAAAGAAAAACCACATCTGTGGATTATCTTTATTGCTGAGGGACTGGCTTATCGACTTAAGCCCTTCCAGCTGATCTTTCAAAAAGTGTGAAAATTGATCAGAATTTGCCCAACCTAAGTAAAAACTAACACCAAATACTAAAACTACGACGATGAAATAGTGCTTCATTTCTTTAAAATGCTGCAATAATGGTTTAAATGTCATTTCTGATTTCCTCCAATTTCGGAAGCATAAGTACTGTGTACGAGCATACATTATTTATTAAAGAGTATACAAGCCTTACCGTTCGTAGGGCATAAGGAGGTACAGGCTGTAAATGAACTATTTCTTTGTACTAAATGCTAGGAAATTAAAACAATATGTATTTATTGCTCTTGCCATCGTATTCGCAGCAGCTATTGTCTATTCGGAGCAAAGCAACGTGTCTGTCTTTTCTAATGCTGAGCCTTCGGCGATTTATAGTGTACAGACAGAGAAAAAGGTTATTGCGTTAACCTTCGATATTTCCTGGGGAGAGAAACGGGCAGAACCGATTCTAAACATTCTCAAGGATAAAGGGGTAAAAGACGCAACTTTCTTCCTCTCCTCGCCCTGGAGCAAAAGTCATCCAGAGATTGTAGAACAAATCAAGAAAGACGGCTTCGAAATCGGTAGTCACGGTAACAAACACGATAATTACAGCACACTTAGCGACGAAGAAATACGCAAACAAATAACGACAGCTCATGGTATTTTGACAGAATTAATCGGAAAAGAGCCCAACTTAATCCGAATGCCTAATGGGGATTTCGACAAACGCGTGCTCCGAATCGCCAATGATTTAGGTTATTCCGTTATCCAGTGGGATACAGATTCCCAGGATTGGCTCAACAAGGGTGTTGATACAATTATAAACCGCGTTATTACAAAGGCACATCCTGGAGATATTGTTTTACTGCATGCCAGTGACTCTTCCCAACAAACCCATGAGGCCTTACCCATTATCATTGATCAGTTAAGAGCAAAAGGTTATGAATTTGTCACCGTTAGCTCATTAATTAAACAAACCGAAGTTCAAACAACCCCTGTCGAAGACAGAACGATGAAACAACTCAATTAATCTCTACAAAAAAAGAGCTAATTCAATTAGCTCTTTTTGTTTTCTAATATTTTATGTAAAATCAGAATTTGCCATGCATTACATACCAAAAGTGGAGCTAACATGAAAAAACTGGAGGCAGCATTGTCTAATTTTAGCGCGGGAACAGCTTCAAGCACTGATACTGCACACATAAAGAATAAAGTTGGGATAAAGGCGTTGCGATTCGTTAACTTGACTTTCCAGTAAGCAACTCCGAGCGAAATAATCAGTATGATCAGTGGCAATACGGAGTAACTTAATACGGAACCATTTCCTTCAAAATTCGTCATTCTGAGATACACAAGGTCGATCAACACAACAATGACAATCGTTAGTTGTAAAAGGTCCCACACTGTCTTGGATTTAATAATCCCCGCGGCAATAAATCTGACAATCAGATAGGCGAAAAAGCCCATTTGACTTAGGACGCTAATCGTCGCTCCCCCAAGCAGCATATTTACCACATTAAAGCCAACGGCTGACAATCCCATCACAGAAAATTCTTTATCGGAAAATTGTAGACTTAACCCGATTCCTATAGATACAATCATTCCTAATAATAGTGTTGTCCAAAATAAATGAAACCATTTGCGAAGCGTCACGTGCATTCCCTCCATCATAGACTCTAATTGTTAATTGTACCAACGATTGAGATAAAAAGCCAATGATTTGCCCTTATAATCTGTCCCTAACCACGCATACTAACATTACTAAGCTAGGGAAGGGAGCTTTTTCTCATGATAATAAGAAGGTTAAGCCCGATGATGGTTCTACCGCTCATTACTATCGCTTTACTTCTTTCTTCGTGTGGGACTGATAAATCATCGCAGGGTCAATCACAGGCTGGTACGTATAAAGAACAAAAGACAATGATCCTTGATATTCTAAAGTCAGAAGACGGTAAGAAAGCAATCAGCGCGGCGAATCGCAGCATAATGAATGGTGATGTAGGGACGACAGGCATAGCTGGTCAATCTCAAATCAAACTGCTATCAGCCAACGAATCCTTGCAATTGCAAATGGCTGTAAAAGATGTACTAACAGCAAAAGAGAATAATATGTTCCTTACAGATATGATGAAGGATCCGAAATTTGCGGGAGATTTTGCAAAAGCTATTCAAAAAGAGACGAAACAAATGTTTAAAGAACTGTTAAAGGATCCAGAATATCAAAAATCACTTGTCGATGTGATGAAAAATCCTGACTACGAGAAAATGATGCTCGATGTCATGAAAACGGCAGCCTATCGCCAGCAAATGATGACCGTGATGGAAGAATCAATTCAGAGCCCTCTTTTCCGAGCACATATGGTTGATTTGCTTAAATCTGCTATTGTTCAACAAAGCAAGCCTGATGAAATGCCTACGGCAAAAGAAGCTAAAAAGAAAGATGACAGTGGCGGAGATAGCAAGGATAAGGGTAGTGGAGACGAGAAACAGAAGGATGAGAAGAGCGATTCCGAAGACAGCGATAAGAAGAAAAAGGAATCCGGCTCATCTGATTCACAGTAAGACACAAAAAAGGGCTAACGGAGGGAATCTCCGCAAGCCCTTTTGTATTACTTTTCTAACTTTTCGATAATATTCGCGGCCATATCAAGATAGATTTGCCCTGTTTTAGAGTCTTGTTTATAAACGGACGGTGAATAATCAATTTCTGAAATGTGATTATCAGGAGCGCCTAGTGGAATCTGAGCTAATAATTCACTGTGCAGATCATCCGCCAGCCTTGCCCCTCCACCTTTTCCAAACACGTAATCTTTGCTGCCACAATCTTTGCACTCGTAGTAGGACATATTCTCTACAATCCCTAGTACTTCATGGTTCGTTTGAATCGCCATCGCGCCTGCTCTAGCCGCTACAAAAGCCGCTGTTGCATGTGGTGTAGTAACGATTACTTCTTTACTTTGGGGAATTAGCTGATGCACATCAAGTGCAACATCCCCTGTACCAGGAGGAAGATCAAGAAGGATATACTCCACATCTCCCCAATTTACTTCGTTGAAGAAGTTACGCAGCATCTTCCCAAGCATCGGTCCCCGCCAAATAACTGGCGCATTATCTTGAACAAAGAACCCCATAGAAATAACTTTGACACCGAATTTCTCTACCGGCATGATGACATTATCGACAATCTTAGGCTGATCTTCAATACCCATCATATCTGGGATACTGAAGCCGTAAATATCCGCATCTATGATACCTACTTTTTTCCCTTGGCGAGCCAAAGCAACAGCTAAATTGACGGTAACAGTGGATTTACCAACGCCACCCTTACCACTTGCTACAGCGATAAACTGCACCTTGGATGCCTCACCCAATATGGGCTGATCAATAGGAGGTTGTACGGGTTTAGTGTCCTTAGGTTCCTTAGGTACATCTGATGTACTTGAGGTTGGTTTATATAGCTCTTCAATCTGATTTCGTTCATAGTCAGTCATCAATCTAAATCGAATATGTACTTGTGCTACCCCTAGCTTCTCTATAGCTTCACGAGTAAAGTTCTTCGCCGTTTCTTTGTAAGCTTCATCTTCTGTTGCAAGAATCAAACTTAGCGAGACACTCTCTTCTTTTATTAAAATATCCCGAACTAAATTCAGCTCGACAACACTCTTGTTATATCGAGGCTCTTGCAGAGGTTTTAAAGCATCTAATAGCTGCTCTTTATTTATCATAGCCACTCACCTTTTTTAAGAGATCGTAATTATATTAGTGGCCTTTATTATAACACATTATGATTCAGATCCCACTTTCTCACCTGCATAAAATCTCAGAACGCCCTGATAAATGGCTGCCGCCACCATTTTTTGATATTTCTCGTCAGCTAGCAGTCTTGCTTCATCCGGATTTGAAAGGAATCCTACTTCTATAAGTGCACTTGGAATTTTTAATGTTTTTAACAAGTAAACCGTTTTGTCTGCAGGCTTGGCGATACGATCTGTATTCTCCAAATTTCTTTTTAATTCAAGTTGAATTAGCGTAGCAAGATTGGAGTTGTTGGGATTATTCGTGTAGTAGAACGTTTGTGCCCCTTTCCACTTGGGAGAAGGAATGCTGTTCAAATGAACACTCAAAAACATATCTGCATTTTTCTCATTTATCATATCCGCGCGATTGTGGAGATCTTCTGTTTTTCTTTTGCTATACCCTTTCGTACCTGGATCGGCTAGATCTGTATCTGTTTCTCTGGTCATTACAACGAGCGCCCCTGCTTGCTGTAAGTAGTCGCGTAATTGCAAGGTAATGGCTAAATTGATATCTTTCTCAATTACACCCTCTTTACTCGAAGCACCTCCGTCTGGACCACCATGTCCGGCATCCAGAGCAATGGTTTTACCCGATAACGGTAAAGTCCAATCTGACCATGTTTTCGTCGCCGGAAGCTCATAGGCATAGATAAAAACCACGAGTGCTACCAGTAAAGTCGAAAGTGCTAGCTTGAGGCTACTGTGAAAAGTCAGCCAGACGACCAACCGCTTCTTCCTTTTACGCATAAAAAATCCACCTCTGTTCCCCATAGACTCTGTAACATCTATATGGGACAGGGTGGACAAATATACCTTACTTACACTTGATAATCGGGATCTCTCAGACCTTCTATTAAAACTTGAGCAACCTCTGGACGAGTAAACTCTGGTGGCGGACACTGACCATCTCTGAGAAGGCCGCGTACCTTTGTACCAGAGAGGTGCATATGATGTGACTTATCATGTGGACAAGTTTTGCTAGAGGCCATGTTACCGCATTTGGTACAGAAGAAGCTGTGCTCAAAGAATAAAGGAATGATCCCAATTTCATCTGGTGTAAAATCACTGAAAATCTCTTGTGCCTCATACGTACCGTAGTAGTCACCTACGCCCGCGTGGTCGCGTCCTACGATAAAATGGGTACATCCATAGTTTCTACGGACAATAGCATGCAGAATCGCCTCACGAGGCCCTGCATAACGCATAGCAGCCGGGTAAACGCCGAGGAACCTACGATCCTCCGGATAGTAGTTCTCGAGCAGAACAAGGTAGCTTTTCATTCGGACATCAGCGGAAATATCATCGGATTTGGTCTCACCAACCAGCGGGTTGAGAAATAGAGCATCCACAATCTCCATGGCTGATTTCTGAATATACTCGTGTGCACGATGAACCGGATTACGGGTTTGGAATCCAACAACCGTTTTCCAGCCCTTCTCAGCAAAAATACGACGCGTCTCTGATGGGTCAAAGTAGAACTCTTCGAACTTCTTCGGTTTCGGACGACTCAGCATCTGAATCGATCCACCGATATTGGTAGAGGAACGTGAGAATAACTTATCTACACCTGGGTGCGCTATATCGTTAGTTTTAAAAACTTTTACAGCTTCATTCACATGGTCAACCTTGTAAATACTAGTCGTTTCTAAAATGGCATAAGGTACGCCATCTTCTTCGCCAACAAGCACCACTTGTTCACCAACTGTAATGGATGCAGCAACTTCTGGGGGAATGGACAATGTAATTGGAATACTCCAAACCGTCCCGTCTGTTAAGCGCATAGTTTCAACAACTGTATTGTAATTTGCTTCATCAAGAAAACCGATTAGTGGGGAGAATGCACCTACTGCAATAAGATCAAGGTCAGAAATGGTCCATGAGTTTACACGAATTTGTTTCAAGGATGCAGCATGTTTGAGCAGCAAATCTCTTTGCTCTGCCGAAACCAAGCGATTAATTAATTCGCCACCATGTGGTTTGATCCCCGTCATTGACGTAATCCCCCCATCAATTCACTATTCTTATTTGTGGAGTCCGCATTCAGTTTTCTCAATATTTGCCCAACGACCTGCGCGTGGATCTTCACCTTCAGCTACTTGGCGTGTGCAATGCGTGCAGCCGATGCTAGGATAGTTACGGTCATGCAGCGGATTATATATTACATTATTCTCCCGAATGTAATTCCATACATCTTCTGATGTCCAGTTAGCCAACGGGTTGAACTTTATTAGACCAAATTTCACATCATATTCTACTTTCTTAGCATTAGCACGAGTTGGAGCTTGATCGCGGCGGATACCGGTAATCCATGCGTCGTAATTGCCAAGAATGTCTGTGAGCGGATCAACTTTACGAATGTTACAGCATTGATTTGCATCGCTTTTCCAAAGCTCATCGCCAAATTTCTCTGCTTGTTCATCGAGAGTAAGTTTCGGCAACACTTGAACAAACTTAGTACCGTAATGCTGCTCTAGACGATCTCTAGTTTCATACGTTTCTGGAAAGTGAACATTCGTGTCCAAGTAAAAAATATCTACGTTTGGATTAATTTTTTGAAGCATATCAACAAGGACAACATCTTCAGCACCAAAACTACATGCAAGTGTTAATCTGGGGAAAGTATCGACAGCTAATTTCAAAACAGCTTCCGCGGATTGGTTCTCATATTCTTCAGCAGCTTTTGTAACAAAGGCTTCTTTTTCGAAAAGATTCATTGGTATATGACCTCCATTATTAATTCCGAGTGTTATTGTATGATTTATACTCAATTATAGCTGAGTTATCTTTCCTGTCAATGACTTTTTGCCATTTTGGTATTAACTTAACCGAAATTGTACGTTTAAATGAAAATCATCTAGCAGTTCGATGATAAATGAGAATACTTTTCAACGAAAAAGATAAAACCCATATATAAAGAAAAAAAACCTTCCCGGCATACAGCCAGAAAGGTTTCTTTGGAGCGCCGAGGCGCAAAATCTTAACGTTTGGAGAATTGAGGAGCACGACGAGCGGCTTTCAATCCATATTTTTTACGCTCTTTCATACGGGAATCACGAGTTAGGAATCCAGCTTTTTTCAAGGATCCACGGTACTCAGGATCAGCCTTCAACAAAGCACGGGAGATACCGTGACGGATTGCTCCAGCTTGTCCGCTGATTCCACCACCATTAGCAAGAACCAAAACATCGTATTTACCGACAGTTTCTGTTAATGCCAAAGGTTGTTTAACGATAAGTTTCAAAGTTTCTAGACCGAAATACTCATCTAGATCACGTTTATTGATGATGATGCGTCCTTCACCCGGTACAAGGCGCACACGCGCTACCGAATGTTTACGACGACCCGTTCCATAATATTGAACTTGTGCCACGAAACGTTCCTCCTTATATTAACCGCGAAGATTCCAAACTTCTGGTTGTTGTGCTAAATGTGGGTGTTCTGCTCCACCGTATACTTTAAGCTTTGTTTTCATGCTGTCGCCAAGACGGTTCTTAGGAAGCATACCGTGAACGGCAAATTCGATCATACGATCAGGTTTGCTGTTAAGCAAGTCCTGAGCGGAAGTCACTTTCAAACCACCTTGGTACAAAGAGTGACGGTAGTACATTTTGTTTTGCATTTTCTTACCAGTAAGCTTAATTTGGGAAGCATTGATAACAACTACGAAATCACCAGTATCTACGTGTGGAGTAAACTCCGGTTTGTGCTTACCGCGGATAATGCTAGCAACTTCACTTGCAAGACGGCCAAGTGTTTGGCCTGCAGCGTCAACAATGTACCATTTACGCTCTACTTCATTTGGCTTCGCCATATATGTCGTGCGCATGCTGAATCCTCCTAAAAATATATCTCAATTACATAATTATTATAGTTAACTTACATAAACGATGGATGGTTGTAGCAGTTAAGGATCAGGGGCTGTGGGGTAGCCGATCACGAAACGCCAAGTTATATTTTACACGAAACCTAGCGAAGAATCAAGTCATGTTTTAAGCTTTTTTAATAGTCAACTTTCCATAACATTAACCCCATCGCTTCGGCAGTAGGTCCTGCTTCAGCCCGGTTTCTGGCTTCAAGAATGCGCTGCATATCGCTGCTAGGTCTCTTACCTTCACCAATCTGAATTAGCGTCCCTACAATGATCCTAACCATGTTATACAGGAAGCCGTTCCCCGTCACTATGATCCGAATCCTCTCAACCTGCCCCCCGCCGGTCAGCTCATCGGTTTCAAGCACCATACGAGCCTCGTAGAGGGTTCTCACCTTTACTTCCTTATCCGTTCTCACCGTGCAAAACGAAGTGAAATCATGCTCTCCTAGCAAGCAAGGGAGCGCCTCTCTCATGGCTTCCACATTTAAATGCGTAGGGTGATGGTATTCATAATTGCGGTGAAAGACATCAGGGAAGCGCACCGAGCGAATCGTATAGCAGTATGTCTTGCGTTTCGCGGCTTTGCGGGAGTGAAAAGAAGGGGGGACCTCTTCCGCTGTATGAGCGACGATGTCCTTGGGTAGTCTAGCGTTTAGTGCTAGACACCAACGTTCCACAGGTATCTTGGAATTCGTGGTAAAATTAATAACTTGTGCTTTTGCGTGAACACCCGCATCAGTGCGCCCGGATGAAGCCACTTTTACTTGCTCACCAGTCAACAGATAAACAGCTTGTTCTAACCGTTGCTGGATTGTATCCGCATTAGGTTGAATCTGAAAGCCTGAATATGCTGTGCCATCATAACTTATGGTAAACCGTAGATTTCTCAAGGCTTGTTCCTCCATGAGTCATCCTTCCTACCTCTATAGATCAGGTAAAAGACTGCAAAAAAAGGGCTTCACCAGAATCTATGATTCCGTCCACCCTTTCCCATCCGTCTTATGCGCGATCTACTAGCTCTAGGTATACCATTGGTGCTGCGTCACCGCGGCGTGGTCCCAGTTTAAGGATACGCGTGTATCCACCTGGACGCTCGGAGTAACGAGTAGCCAAATCGGAGAAAAGTTTTTGAATCGCATCTTGATTTTCGTTAGCAGCCTCTCTACGAACAAAAGCAGCAACCTGACGGCGTGCATGAAGATCTCCGCGTTTCGCAAGAGTGATTAACTTCTCAGCGATGGAACGAATTTCTTTTGCTTTAGCTTCTGTAGTTTGAATACGTTCATGTATGAACAAATCTGTAACCAGATCACGGAATAATGCTTTACGATTACTGGAATCGCGGTTCAACTTCCTGTAGTTCATTGAATTAACCTCCTTCTGACAAGACTATTCCTCGGTACGAAGCCCCAAACCAAGCTCTTCGAGCTTTTCTTGAACTTCTTCAAGAGATTTGCGACCTAAGTTCCGAACCTTCATCATGTCTTCTTCTGTTTTGGTAATTAGCTCTTGTACGGTGTTAATCCCTGCACGCTTGAGGCAGTTGTAAGAACGAACAGATAGATCCAGCTCTTCGATAGTCATCTCTAGAACTTTCTCTTTCTTATCCTCTTCTTTCTCCACCATAATCTCAGCATCTTTGGCTTCATCCGTCAAACCGACGAACAAGTTCAGATGTTCAGTTAAGATTTTGGCGCCCAAGCTTACTGCTTCTTCTGGTCTGATACTTCCATCGGTCCACACTTCGAGGGTCAACTTATCATAGTTCGTCACTTGGCCGACGCGAGTATTCTCGATACTGTAATTTACTCGGGTAATAGGCGTGTAGATCGAATCAATTGGAATCACACCAATTGGTTGCTCTTCATGCTTATTTTTGTCCGATTGGACGTAACCGCGTCCTCTGCCCGCATGAATCCTCATGTGAAGACGCGCATCCGGAGATAAGGTTGCAATATGCAGATCCGGGTTAAGAATCTCCACATCGCTATCACCGCGAATATCTGCCGCAGTAATATTACCTTCTCCTTCTGCATCAATTTCAAGCACTTTCTCCTCGTCGGAGTGAATTTTCAACGAAAGTCCTTTAAGGTTAAGGATAATTTCCGTTACATCCTCAAGCACGCCAGGAATCGTTGAAAACTCATGCAAAACGCCATCGATCTGGACAGAGGTTACTGCAGCCCCGGGTAAAGAGGACAGTAAAATACGACGTAGTGAGTTACCTAATGTTGTACCATAGCCACGCTCCAAAGGCTCTATGATAAATCTTCCATAAGCGCCGTCTTCACTTAAAGCTACAGTTTCTATTTTTGGCTTTTCGATTTCGATCATGAAATGTACCCTCCATTCAATACGTCGTTTCCCTCTGGATACTTCGCTTCAAAATTTCATAGTATGCCTATCCTTCAAACCATTATTCACGTTTTTAAGATAATTATACTACAAAGTAATCCTGAATTATACGCGACGACGTTTTGGAGGACGGCAGCCATTGTGAGGAACCGGAGTCACGTCTTTAATCAGGTTTACTTCAAGACCTGCTGCTTGCAAAGAGCGGATTGCTGCTTCGCGGCCAGCGCCTGGACCTTTAACCATAACTTCAACAGTTTTCAAGCCGTGCTCCATAGCTGCTTTAGCTGCTTTTTCAGCTGCCATTTGTGCCGCAAAAGGAGTACTTTTACGGGAACCTTTGAATCCAAGGTTTCCTGAAGATGCCCAGGAAATTGCGTTACCATGAGGATCCGTGATCGTTACGATCGTATTGTTAAATGTTGAACGGATGTGTGCTACTCCGGTCTCAATATTTTTACGGTCACGACGTTTCGTACGGACTACTTTTTTAGGTTTTGCCATTAGCTCTAACCCCCTTTATTATTTCTTCTTATTAGCTACTGTACGACGTGGACCTTTACGTGTACGAGCATTAGTTTTAGTACGTTGACCACGAACAGGAAGACCACGGCGGTGACGAAGACCACGGTAGGATCCGATTTCGATTAGACGTTTGATGTTTAGGGAAATCTCACGGCGAAGGTCGCCTTCTACTTTAAGGGTTTTGTCAATTACATCACGGATTTTGCTCACTTCATCTTCAGTCAGGTCGCGAACGCGAGTGCTGCCGTCAATACCTGTTGAAGCAATGATTTTCTGAGCAGTTGTAGTGCCGATACCGAAAATGTAAGTCAACGCGATTACTACTCGTTTGTCACGAGGTAAGTCAACTCCAGCTAAACGTGCCATCTACAGATTGCACCTCCTTTTAACCTTGTTTTTGTTTGTGCTTAGGTGTTTCACAAATTACCATAACATTACCTTTGCGGCGAATAACTTTGCATTTCTCGCAAATCGGTTTAACCGATGGTCTAACTTTCATTTTTAAGCCCTCCTTATCATCGTAAGCAACCATGTTGCGTTTTCTGTTAGAAAACTTGCTTCGTAAGCATACGCCTTGAGAGAGTAACTTACATGTAAGCCAAACATTTATTTAAAACGGTAGGTTATACGGCCTCTCGTTAAATCATAAGGCGATAATTCTACGGTAACCTTGTCACCAGGCAAAATGCGAATAAAGTGCATTCTAATTTTACCGGATACATGGGCTAGGATTTTATGACCATTTTCCAATTCAACCTTAAACATTGCATTCGGAAGAGGTTCAATCACTGTACCTTCTACTTCAATTACATCTTCTTTGGCCACAGTCATTCTCCTTTCTCTTGTGCTTCATCTTGCATAAGTTCAACGAATTTGGCAATTGCGAAGCGCAACTTTCCATTAGTAACACGACCTGTTTCCCTAATGCTTGACTCCACTTCACTACTAATCGTTTCTTGTATTTGAAGATGATTCAGGTTCTTCTTCTTCGGCTGATCGAATTTACGATGCACACCGTCTGCAAGCCAGACAAAGCGCTCATCAACAATTCCAATCACGACCGCATATTCTCCGGGATCTCTGCCGCGAAGCACCTTTACGATTTGACCCACCTTCGGAATCAACCTATCCACTCATCATCACCTACGATCTAGGCAAAGTTAATATTTCATAACCAACTGCCGTAATAGCAACCGTATGTTCAAAATGAGCGCACAAAGTACGATCCGCAGTGACGACAGTCCAATCGTCTTCGAGTGTTTGGACAAATCTTTCGCCAACGACCACCATGGGTTCAATAGCTAGGACCATGCCTGGTTTGAGACGAGGACCCTTGTCAGGTACACCGTAATTCGGAATTTGTGGTTCTTCGTGAAGATCCGTTCCGATACCGTGACCGACATACTCTATAACCACGGAGAAGCCTGCTTCTTCAATACAAGTTTGGATTGCATGCGACAACGTGTAGAGTCTAGCATCCGGTTTAGCTTCTGCTATGCCTCGATACAGTGATTGTTCCGTCACAGCTAACAGACGTTTCGCTGTTTCCGAAATTTCACCGACAGGATAAGTCCAAGCAGAATCTCCATGATAACCTTTATACTGAGCACCGATATCAATCGAGATGATATCACCCTCAACCAGCTTTCTTGGACCAGGAATACCATGAACTAATTCTTCGTTGACTGAAGCACATATGCTTCCAGGAAAACCATTATAACCTTTGAAAGATGGAATCGCTCCCTGACTGCGAATGTATTCCTCTGCGATCTGATCAAGTTCTTTCGTTGTAATGTTCGGACGAATTGCCCTTGCCAATAAGCGGTGCGTTTCGGCTACGATTCGACCAGCTTCTCGCATTAGGTCTAGTTCAACCTCGGACTTACAAATGATCATTACGCTAGACCTCGTAGCAGTGAACTAATTTGTTCGGTTACCGCATGAATGTCTTGTTCCCCGTTAACCTCACGCAATAATTCCCTCTTTTGGTAGTAATCCAGCAGCGGAGCGGTTTTGTTGATGTACTCATCTAAACGCGTTCCGACTTTCTCTTCCGTATCATCAGATCGTTGGTACAACTCACCTGAACATTTATCGCATACGCCTTCTTGCTTTGGTGGGTTGAAGATTACATGATACGTAGCACCACAGGATTTACAAATTCTTCGGCCAGTTAGTCGTGCAAGCAAAAAGCTGCGATCAACGGAAAGATTGATAACTACTTCAATCTTCTTGCCTAAGGAATCTACAATTTCAGCCAAAGCATCTGCCTGAGCAACAGTTCTCGGGAACCCGTCAAGCAGGAAACCTTTATCGCAGTCCGGTTGAGCAAGACGTTCTCTCACAATACCGTTCGTGATTTCATCAGGAACAAGAAGTCCCTTATCCACATAACCTTTGGCTTCAACACCAAGTGGTGTTCCTTGGCTCATCGCCAGGCGAAATGCATCTCCAGTTGAAATATGAGGAATTTGAAATTCACTTACGATCTTTTCAGCTTGCGTACCTTTGCCTGCACCAGGAGGCCCCATAAAAATTACGTTCAACTTTAAAACCTCCCATCGCACTCGGCATTACGAACAGCACAATAGGTGCCGATGTCGCAAAACTTGCCCCATCAGAACCTATTTGCTATTTATTGATAAACCCTTTGTAATGCCGTTTAATCAATTGGCTCTCGATTTGTTTCATCGTTTCAAGACCAACGCCTACTACGATAAGTAAAGATGTACCACCAATCCGAACCGAACTTGGCAAGCCTGCAAGACCTCCGAAAAGCATTGGAAGAATTGAGATTGCTGAGAGAAACAGAGCTCCAGAAAGAGTAATTCTAGTCATTACACGAGTCAGATAAACAGAAGTTGTTTTACCAGGTCTGATCCCCGGTATGTAGCCGCCATTTTTCTTCATCTGATCAGCCATTTGAACTGGATTAATTTGTACGAAGGTATAAAAGTATGTGAATCCAACAATCAACAGTACATACAAGACAATCGCCAATGGAGCAGTTTGGTTAATACTCAAGTTGGTAATAATCCATTCTGCAACGACATTACCTCTCCAATAACTTGCAATGGTTGGAGGAAACATTAATAGCGAAAGTGCGAAGATAACTGGGATTACACCAGCAGCATTCACTTTAAGTGGAATGTGCGTAGTTTGACCACCATACATTTTACGACCAACTACACGCTTAGCATATTGTACAGGGATCTTACGAACCCCTTGCTGTACAAAGATGACACCAGCGATAATCAGCACAACAACGATAGCAATAATGATCAGTTTCACGATATTCAGGAACAAAGCTCCTTCGGTCGCAAACAGTGTTTTGTAAATTTGCTGTATGCTAGTAGGAATCGCCGCGACGATACCTGCAAAGATGATAATGGAAATACCGTTGCCAATCCCAAATTCAGTGATTTGCTCTCCGAGCCACATCAAGAAAGCTGTACCAGCAGTAAGAACGATAGCGATCAAAGCAAATGTTGCGAAACCCGGATCAATAACGAGGCCGCTATATAAGCGGTTGAACCCGATAGAGAGACCAAAAGCTTGCACAATACCTAAAACGATCGTACCGTACCGAGTAACTTGCGTCATCTTCTTTCTACCAACATCGCCTTCTTTCGCCCATTGCGCAAAGCGTGGAACTACATCCATGGACAAAAGCTGAACGATGATAGAAGCTGTGATGTAAGGCATAATTCCCATCGCGAAGATGGAGAATTGGAAGAGCGCACCGCCGGAAAACGTGTTAAGCAAGCCAAAGACATCGCTTTGATTCGCTTGGTCTTGAAGTTTAAGAACATCTGTATTTATGTTAGGCACTGGAATGAACGCACCTAAGCGGTAGACGATTAACAAGATGAGTGTAAATACAATCCTTCTACGTAAATCCTCTACCTTGAAGATGTTGGCTATGGTACTGAACATTAAATCACCTCGGTTTGACCGCCGGCAGCTTGGATTTTCTCAATCGCTGATTGAGAGAACTTATTCGCTTTAACGGTTAATTTTACTGTGATTTCACCGTTTCCTAAAATCTTGATGCCATCTTTAGGAGCTTTAACAATACCAGTCTCCATCAATACTTCTGGAGTAACCTCAGTACCAGCTGCGAAATTGTTCAAATCTTCAAGGTTCACGATTGCGTACTCCGTACGGAAACGGTTCGTGAAACCACGTTTAGGTAAACGACGGTATAACGGGTTTTGTCCACCCTCGAATCCAGGACGAACGCCTCCACCGGAACGTGCGTTTTGACCTTTGTGTCCGCGAGTTGATGTTTTACCCATACCACTACTTGTTCCACGTCCAACACGTTTACGAGTTTTACGAGCACCAGTAGTAGAACTTAGTTCATGTAACTTCATCGTTGTACACCTCCTCTAGATCTTTATATCGTGCAATTATGCTTCGATTTCTTTAACTTCTACCAAATGGCTCACTTGATTAACCATACCTCTGATAGCAGCGTTGTCTTGGTGAAGAACAGTTTGGTGCAGCTTGCGCAGACCAAGAGTTTTCACAGTAACACGTTGCGTTTCAGGGCGGCCAATCAGGCTGCGTTTTAGGGTAATTTGTAATTGTTTCGCCATGTTTACCCCTCCTAACCTAGTAACTCTTGAACAGTTTTGCCACGAAGCTTTGCAACTTCTTCCGCTTTTTTCAAGCGGCTCAAGCCTTCAAGCGTTGCGTTAACCATGTTCATAGAGTTCGATGAACCCAGGGATTTTGTCAAAATGTCGCCGATACCAGCAAGTTCAAGTACTGCACGAACTGGTCCGCCTGCGATAACTCCTGTACCTTGGGAAGCTGGTTTAAGCAGAACGCGTCCTGCACCAAACTTACCAGTTACAAGGTGAGGAATCGAAGTGCCTACGATTGGAACATGAATCAAGTTCTTTTTCGCATCTTCAATACCTTTACGGATTGCATCAGGAACTTCGGAAGCTTTACCGATTCCTGCGCCAACCCAGCCATTGCCATCGCCAACGACAACAAGTGCGCTGAAGCTGAAACGACGTCCGCCTTTTACTACTTTAGCTACGCGATTAATATTAACGACTTTTTCTGTTAGCTCTAAAGTATTAGGATCTACACGCAAGTCTTTTACCTCCTTATATATGTTTTTCCTAGAATTCTAGTCCAGCTTCACGAGCTGCGTCGGCTAATGCTTGAACACGTCCATGATAAAGGTATCCACCGCGGTCAAAAACCACTTGGTTAAAACCTTTTTCTTTCGCGCGTTGAGCGATTAATGCACCAACTTTACGAGCAGCTTCTACGTTACCACCGTTACCAATATCACTTTTAAGATCTTTATCTTGAGTTGATGCTGCAACGATTGTTACACCCGTTGTATCATCGATCAATTGAGCATACATGTGTTTGGAAGAACGGAAAATATTCAAGCGCGGACGAACAGTTGTACCTTCAATTTTCTTACGAACACGAAGGTGTCTTTTCAAACGTGCTTTGTTTTTATCGCTTTTAGTAATCATCTATACTTACACTCCTTTCATCATCTTATGATGCGAGGCTTATGCTTACGTAGCAAGTTCTCTCGAGAGAACTTTTAGCTATTACTCGCGATCTTACGATCTTATTTCTTCTTACCAGCTTTACCTTCTTTACGAAGGATGCGCTCGCCTTCATACTTGATCCCTTTACCTTTATACGGCTCAGGCTCACGTACGGAGCGAACTTTAGCTGCCATAGCACCAACGCGTTCTTTATCAATACCGCGAACGATAATTTTTGTATTCGAAGGAACTTCGAACTCAATACCGCTCTCTGGAGTGATTTCAACTGGATGGGAGTACCCAACGTTGAGAACCAATTTGTCACCGCTTTTGTTAGCACGGTAACCTACGCCTACTAGATCCAAAGATTTCGCAAAGCCTTCCGTTACACCACTTACCATGTTGGCAACAACACTACGTGTTGTACCATGCAAAGCACGGTGGAGTTTGTTGTCGGAAGGACGCTCAACGGAAATCTCGTTTTCTAGAACACTTACTTTCATATCTTTATGAAGTTCACGGGACAAAGAACCTTTAGGGCCTTTAACCGTGATTTGAGTATTCTCTAGTGTTACATTTACACCACTTGGAATGGTGATTGGTTTACGACCAATACGAGACATGTTTGCACCTCCATTCAATTACAATTGTATTACCAAACGTAGCAGATAACCTCTCCGCCAGCTTTGGATTGACGAGCATCTTTATCCGTCATAACTCCTTTAGATGTGGAGATGATGGCAATCCCTAATCCGCCCAATACACGAGGGACTTCTTGTGATTTTGTATAAACGCGTAGACCTGGTTTACTAATTCTTTTCAAACCAGAGATAACACGCTCATTGTTTGAACCGTATTTCAGGAACAAACGGATGATACCTTGTTTGCTATCTTCAACATACTCAGCATCACGGATAAATCCTTCTTTTTTAAGGATTTCAGCGATTTCCCTCTTCACTTTTGACGCGGGAATTTCAACTGTTTCATGACGTACGATGTTCGCATTACGAATGCGAGTTAGCATATCTGCAATTGGATCTGACATGACCATTTTGTGTAAACCTCCTTCCCGAAAATAGGGTGATTACCAGCTTGCTTTTTTAACGCCTGGAATCTGACCTTTATGTGCTAATTCGCGGAAACAAATCCGACAAATTTTGAACTTGCGAAGCACTGAATGCGGACGTCCGCAGCGCTCACAACGTGTGTATGCTTGCACTTTAAACTTCGGGGTACGTTGTTGTTTGACTTTCATCGAAGTTTTTGCCACTTAATATAACACCTCCTGATAGGTACGACCTGGAACCTATTTTACGAAAGGCGCTCCGAGTTGTGTTAAAAGCTCGCGAGCTTCCTCGTCGGACTTAGCCGTTGTTACGATAACGATATCCATACCACGAACTTTATCAACCTTATCATACTCAATTTCAGGGAAAATGAGTTGTTCTTTCAAACCAAGCGTGTAGTTTCCACGACCATCAAATGCCTTGTTGGAAATACCACGGAAGTCACGTACACGTGGAAGTGATACGTTGAAAAGTTTATCCAAGAAATGATACATGCGCTCGCCGCGAAGTGTAACCTTCACACCGATTGGCATGTTCTCACGAAGTTTGAAACCCGCGATTGCTTTTTTGGATTTAGTTACAACTGGTTTTTGACCAGCGATTTTTTGAAGATCTTCTACTGCAGTGTCAAGTACTTTGGAGTTCGATACAGCCTCACCAACACCCATGTTGATAACGATCTTCTCGACTTTAGGAACTTGCATAACTGTTGAGTAGTTAAACTTTTGGATTAACGCTGGAGTAATTTCGTTCAAATAACGATCTTTCATTCTTACTGCCATGACTCATTGGCCTCCTTTCCATGCTTGTTTGTATTAATCGATAACTTCGCCGGATTTTTTCGCGATACGAACTTTCGTTCCGTTATCCAATACTTTGTATCCTACGCGAGTAGGTTTGCCGTTCTTAGGATCAATCAGCATCACGTTAGAAACGTGGATTGCAGCTTCTTGATTCAAGATACCGCCTTGTGGGTTTTGTTGGGATGGCTTCGCATGTTTCTTAACCATGTTTACACCTTCAACCAATACACGGTTTTGACGAGGATAAGCAGCGATTACACGGCCCTTCTTACCTTTGTCTTTACCAGTGATTACAAAAACCGTATCGTCTTTTTTCACGTGCAGTTTATTGTTATGAGATTCTAATCTCTTTTTAGTTCTTGGCATTAGCTTCTACACCTCCTGAGGTTTCCCGTTAGGAAAACAAACATCGTAACTGTTCTTAGATAACTTCTGGAGCCAAGGATACGATCTTCATGAAGTCTCTGTCACGAAGTTCGCGCGCTACTGGTCCAAAGATACGTGTACCACGTGGGCTTTTATCTTCTTTCACGATAACAGCCGCATTCTCATCGAATGAGATATATGAACCGTCTTTACGACGAGCTCCGCTCTTCGTACGAACGATAACTGCTTTAACAACGTCACCTTTTTTGACAACGCCACCTGGTGTTGCTTCTTTTACTGAACAGACGATCAAATCACCAATGTGACCAACGCGACGACCAGTACCACCCAAAACGCGGATACACATTAATTGTTTCGCACCTGAGTTGTCAGCGACAGCCAAACGAGTAAATGGTTGAATCATCGTAGTCCCTCCTTTCGAGGTTCATGTCTATAATATTAGATAACAACTGCAACTTCAATTACTTCAACCAGTCTCCAAGATTTATCTTTGGACAAAGGTCTAGTTTCACTGATTTTCACAGTGTCACCAATTTTAGCTTGGTTGTTTTCATCATGTGCTTTAAACTTCTTCGTATGTTTGATTCTCTTGTGATAGAGATCATGTTTTTTGTAAGTTTCAACAGCAACAACAATGGTTTTATCCATTTTATCACTGACAACTTTACCGATCAGGACTTTACGATCGTTACGTTCAGCCATCTAAGGAACCCTCCCTTCTAGATTTGGTTACCCAATCCCCAATTCTCTTTCACGCAAAATAGTCTTGGCACGAGCGATCTCTTTACGCAAATCACGAATTTGAGTCGGGTTGTCCAATTGACCAGTAGCTAGTTGAAAACGGAGGTTAAAGAGTTCTTCTTTAAAACCATTAACTTTTTGCTCAATTTCAGCAGTGGTTAAGTTCCGGAATTCACTACCCTTCATTTGCTTCACCGCCTACTTCTTCTCTTTTCACGAATTTCGTTTTGATTGGAAGCTTGTGAGCAGCAAGACGCATCGCTTCGCGAGCGACCTCTTCACTAACACCAGCAAGTTCAAACAAAATTTTACCCGGTTTTACTACAGCAACCCATTTCTCCACGTTACCTTTACCACTACCCATACGAACTTCAAGCGGTTTTTGTGTAACTGGTTTAGCTGGGAAGATTTTAATCCAAACTTTACCGCCACGTTTGATATAACGTGTCATGGCAATACGTGCTGCTTCGATTTGACGGTTGGAGACCCAAGCCGGTTCTACCGCTTGCAGACCATATTCGCCAAAAGCTACTTCCGTACCGCCTTTAGCGCGACCCTTCATGTTACCGCGGTGTTCTTTACGGTGTTTTACACGTTTAGGTACTAACATGATTTAAATTCCTCCTTCCGGCTGAGCCTTTTTCTTAGCTGGCGGAAGTACTTCTCCACGATAAATCCATACTTTTACACCGATACGTCCATAAGTAGTGGCTGCTTCAGCAGTACCATAGTCGATATCCGCACGAAGCGTATGAAGTGGAACAGTTCCTTCGCTATATCCTTCCGTACGAGCAATCTCAGCACCGCCAAGACGTCCGCTAGTTGCTACTTTAATACCTTTAGCGCCAGATCTCATTGTTCTTTGCATAGCTTGTTTCATCGCACGACGGAAAGAAACACGACGTTCCAATTGAAGTGCAACTGCTTCAGCTACTAGAATAGCATCAAGGTCAGGGCTTTTGATTTCAGAAATGTTGATGTGAACTTTTTTATTGGACATAGCAGCAATGTAGTTGCGAATAACTTCAACTTCAGCTCCGCCTTTACCAATAACCATTCCTGGTTTTGCAGTATGAATCGTAACGTTCACACGGTTAGCCGCGCGCTCGATATCGAATCGGGAAACTGCGGAATCTTTAAGTTTATTCTTCAAGTATTCGCGGATTTTGACATCTTCAAGCAACAGAGTTCCGAAATCTTTCTCTGCGAACCATTTGGACTCCCAATCACGAATAATACCAATTCTAAAGCCTACCGGGTTTACTTTCTGACCCACACGTTATCCCTCCTTATTTTTCAGATACCACGATTGTAATGTGGCTGGTACGTTTTTTGATCGCGCTAGCACGACCCATTGCACGTTGTTGGAACCTTTTCATTGTTGGTCCTTGGTTAACAAACGTCTCAGAAACCACTAGGTTATTAGGATCTAATGAGTAGTTATGCTCTGCATTGGCAATTGCGGAGTTTAGAAGTTTCTCCAAGATTGGAGAAGCTGCTTTAGGCGTATGACGCAGAATTGCGATCGCTTCACCTACCGCTTTTCCCCGAATCAAGTCAACAACTAGCTTTGCTTTACGAGGAGCAATCCGAGCGTGGTTCAATATTGCTTTAGCTTGCATGGTAGTACCTCCTCTCGGTTAAAAATTGAAATTAGCGTTTACCGGTTTTCTTATCGTCATCGTGACCTTTGTAAGTACGTGTTGGAGCAAATTCACCAAGCTTATGTCCAACCATATCTTCAGTTACGTATACAGGCACGTGTTTTCTTCCATCGTACACTCCGAAAGTGTGACCAACGAATTGCGGGTAAATTGTAGAACGACGGGACCACGTTTTGATAACCAGTTTTTTACTGGATGTGTTCAAGTCTTCTACTTTTTTCAGTAAGTATCCATCAATAAATGGACCCTTCTTTAAGCTGCGACCCATGGGTGTTCCTCCCTTCCTTGAACCTTAAGAGAATTCGTATATCCTAGATTACTTTGTACGACGACGTACAATGTATTTATCGGATGCTTTACCTTTTTTACGAGTTTTGAAGCCAAGCGTCGGTTTACCCCATGGAGACATAGGTGATTTACGTCCGATTGGTGCGCGTCCTTCACCACCACCGTGTGGGTGATCATTCGGGTTCATTACGACCCCACGAACTTGTGGACGATTGCCTTTCCAACGATTACGTCCTGCTTTACCGATTTTCACGAGTTCGTGATCTTCGTTACCAACAGAACCGATTGTTGCGCGGCAAACTTTAAGGACTTTACGAACTTCACCAGATGAAAGGCGAATAGTTACGTAAGTTTCTTCTTTACCAAGCAATTGAGCTTCTGTTCCAGCTGCACGAACTAACTGTGCACCTTTACCAGGTTTCAACTCAATGTTGTGGATAACTGTACCAACTGGAATGTTTTCCAATGGAAGAGCGTTACCTACTTTGATATCGGATTGCGGGCCAGATACGATGCGATCGTCCACTTTAAGACCTTTAGGAGCGATGATGTATCTTTTCTCGCCATCTGCATAATGGATCAATGCGATGTTCGCGGAACGGTTAGGATCGTACTCAACTGTAGCAACGCGTCCTGGTATTCCATCTTTATTGCGTTTGAAATCGATGATACGGTATTTACGCTTATGTCCACCACCGTGGTGACGAACCGTAATTTTACCTTGGTTATTACGACCAGCATGCTTGAACAGAGGAGCAAGCAACGATTTCTCTGGTGTTGATGTTGTGATTTCTTCAAAAGTAGAAACCGACATCGCACGTCGAGCTGGTGAGGTTGGTTTATATTTTTTAATTGGCACTCTGATTTCCTCCTAACTTTTAGAAATGGGTTATACCGATTCAAAGAATTCCAATTCTTTGCTTTCTGCGCTTAGGGACACGATAGCTTTTTTCCAGATGGAAGTGTAGCCGGAGTGTCTGCCATAACGTTTAGGCTTAGCTGGCATTCTCAATGTGTTTACATTTGTAACTTTTACTTTGAAGATTGCTTCGATAGCTTGTTTAATTTCTGTTTTGTTAGCGCGAAGATCCACTTCGAAAACATACTTTTTATTAGCCATTAGGTCGCTTGTACGCTCAGTGATGATCGGGCGCTTGATAATGTCGCGTGGATTTTTCATTGTGCAAGCACCTCCTCAACTTTCTGTACAGCTTCCTGCGTAATGATCAATTTGTCATACAACATGACATCACGAACATTTACGCCATTAGCAGCAACGAATTTCACACCTGGGATGTTACGAGCGGACAAAGCAACGTTGGAGTCGTTATCTACGCCTACAACCAATACTTTGCGATCAATTTTCAGGTTGTTCAAGATTGCTACAAATTCTTTCGTCTTAGGAGCATTCAATTGAAGCTGATCCAATACGATCAAGTTGTTATCAAGAACTTTCGAGGACAAAGCGGATTTAATCGCTAAACGACGAACTTTTCTTGGCAATTTGAAACCATAGCTGCGAGGAGTTGGTCCGAATACGGTACCGCCGCCTTTCCACTGTGGAGCACGAATACTACCTTGACGAGCACGGCCTGTTCCTTTTTGTTTCCAAGGTTTACGACCACCGCCGCGAACTTCCGAACGACCTTTTGTTTTGTGAGTTCCTTGACGCACAGCTGCTTGTTGCAATAGAACAGCTTCGTGAATCGCATGAACGTGAGGCTCAATTCCGAAAACAACGTCAGACAGTTCAACTTCTCCTACCTGAGCACCTGTTACATTATATAAAGCTACTTTTGGCATCTGTCTTCCTCCTTTCTTACTTTTTAACAGCAGACTTCACGCTAACGTAGCTGTTTTTAGGACCCGGAATGGAACCTTTAACTAGCAATACATTACGCTCAGCATCTACTTTAATGATTTGCAAATTTTGCAAAGTTACTGTTTCGTTACCCATGTGCCCTGGCAATTTCTTACCTTTAGGAACTCGGTTTGCTTGAATGGAACCCATCGAACCTGGTCCGCGGTGATAACGTGATCCGTGTGCCATTGGGCCCGTGGATTGGTTATGTCTTTTGATGTTACCTTGGAAACCTTTACCTTTGGAAGTACCCGTTACATCAACGAATTCGCCCTCTGTAAACAGATCTGCTTTCAGTTCTTGACCAACTTCATAGTCACCCAACTGAATGCCACGAATTTCTTTAACGTAGCGCTTAGGCGTTGCCCCTGCTTTTTTCGCATGGCCAAGCTCTGGTTTAATGATTCTGCTAGCTTTAACATCATCAAAACCGATTTGGATCGACTCATAACCGTCGTTGTCCACATCTTTCTTTTGCAGTACCACACACGGTCCCGCTTGAATGACAGTTACCGGAACTACATTACCCTCCGGAGTAAACAACTGTGTCATCCCAAGTTTTTTTCCTAAGATACCTTTCATCGTTGACACCTCATTTCCTTCCTAAACGTTCATTCTATAGTTGTTTTACAGTTTGATCTCGATGTCAACGCCAGACGGTAAGTCTAGACGCATCAGAGCATCAACTGTTTGTGGTGTTGGATTCACAATATCGATAAGACGCTTATGCGTACGCATTTCGAATTGCTCACGCGAATCCTTGTACTTGTGCACCGCACGAAGAATCGTGATGATTTGCTTCTCTGTCGGAAGCGGAATCGGACCGGATACACCTGCACCGGAACGCTTGGCAGTTTCCACGATTTTCTCAGCTGATTGATCAATGATTCTGTGATCATAAGCTTTCAAACGGATACGAATTTTTTGCTTTGCCATATAAGTCCCTCCTTCTATCGCCCAATTTAGTATCGGACATACTCCGCGAAAATTCTCCAACAGCCTTCCCCATGGCAAAGGGGCCAGGTGTGTCGGCAACCTTTCGCATCATCGCAACGTCACAGACCAACGTTTTATATTATATAAAATTTAAAAACGAATTGCAAGTTTATTTTTAGGCATTCGCATAAAAAAACACTCACCGCCAAAACGATGAGTGTTTCTTCTATATAAAGGGATTACTTTTGAATTGTAGCAACCGCGCCCGCACCAACAGTACGTCCGCCTTCACGAATCGCGAAGCGTGTTCCTTCTTCGATTGCGATTGGGTTGATCAGTTCAACTGTAACTGTGATGTTATCACCTGGCATAACCATTTCAGTACCTTCAGGAAGGTTGATGATACCTGTTACGTCAGTTGTACGGAAGTAGAACTGTGGACGGTAACCAGTGAAGAAAGGCTTGTGACGGCCACCCTCTTCTTTAGTTAGTACGTAGATTTGAGCTGTGAAGTTCGTGTGTGGTTTAACAGAACCTGGTTTCGCAAGAACTTGTCCACGCTCGATATCTTTACGGTCAACACCACGAAGAAGGGCACCGATGTTGTCACCAGCTTGAGCGGAGTCAAGCAATTTGCGGAACATCTCAACGCCTGTTACTACGCATTTGCGAGTTTCTTCAGCGATACCAACGATTTCAACTTCTTCTTGAACTTTAACAGTTCCACGCTCAACACGACCTGTAGCAACTGTTCCACGACCAGTGATGGAGAATACATCCTCAACAGGCATAAGGAACGGTTTGTCAGTTTGACGCTCAGGAGTTGGGATATAAGTGTCAACTTGTTCAAACAACTCAACAATTTTATCAGCCCAAGGACCATCTGGGTTTTGAAGAGCTTCACGAGCAGCACCGCGGATGATTGGAGTATCATCGCCTGGGAACTCATATTCGTTAAGAAGGTCGCGAACCTCCATCTCAACCAATTCAAGCAACTCTTCGTCTTCAACCATATCACATTTGTTAAGGAATACTACGATGTAAGGTACGCCTACTTGACGGGAAAGCAGGATGTGCTCACGCGTTTGCGGCATTGGGCCATCAGCTGCGGATACAACCAGAATCGCTCCGTCCATTTGAGCAGCACCAGTGATCATGTTTTTAACATAGTCAGCATGTCCTGGGCAGTCAACGTGTGCGTAGTGACGGTTAGGAGTTTCGTACTCAACGTGAGCTGTGGAGATTGTGATACCGCGCTCGCGCTCTTCTGGTGCTTTATCGATTTGGTCGAAAGCTACTGCAGCTCCACCGTATCTTTTGGACAATACAGTTGTGATAGCAGCTGTCAAAGTTGTTTTACCATGGTCAACGTGACCGATAGTACCGATGTTAACATGCGGTTTGTTACGTTCAAATTTAGCCTTTGCCATTTTAAACGATTCCTCCTTAGAGTGACTATTAGTTTTATATTAAGCGCCTTTGCCTTTTGCAATAATTTCTTCTGCAATGGACTTAGGTACTTCTTCATAATGTGAAAGTTCCATGGAGTAAACACCACGGCCTTGTGTTCTCGAACGAAGTGTTGTGGAGTATCCAAACATTTCAGACAAAGGCACCTTAGCACGGATGATTTGTGCACCATGACGGTTATCCATACCTTCGATACGTCCACGACGGGAGTTAAGGTCACCCATAACATCGCCCATGTACTCTTCTGGTACAGTAACTTCAACCTTCATGATTGGCTCAAGAAGAACCGGTTTACATTTTTCTTTTGCTGCTTTAAGTGCCATGGAACCCGCGATTTTGAACGCCATTTCATTGGAGTCAACATCATGGTAAGATCCATCAACAACTGTAGCTTTGATATCCACGAGCGGGAATCCTGCGATTACACCGTTTTTCATGGACTCTTCGATACCAGATTGAATAGGTGCGATATATTCTCTTGGAATAGATCCGCCCACTACTTTGCTCTCGAAAATGAAACCTGTACCAGCTTCTTGAGGTTCAAACTCAACCCAACAATGTCCGTATTGACCACGACCACCGGATTGACGTACGAATTTACCCTCAACTTTTGCTGCTGCACGGAACGTTTCACGATAAGCAACTTGTGGTTTACCTACATTGGTTTCTACTTTGAACTCGCGAAGCATACGGTCAACGAGGATCTCAAGGTGAAGCTCACCCATACCTGCGATGATCGTTTGTCCTGTTTCTTCGTCTGTGGAAGCACGGAAAGTAGGATCTTCTTCAGCAAGCTTTTGCAATGCGATACCCATTTTATCTTGGTCGGCTTTCGTTTTCGGCTCAACAGCAAGCTGGATAACCGGTTCAGGGAAGACCATTTTCTCAAGAATAACTGGATTTTTCTCATCACAAAGTGTATCACCAGTCGTTGTATCTTTCAATCCAACGGCCGCGGCGATGTCACCAGCGTATACAATGCTGATCTCTTGACGGCTGTTCGCATGCATTTGCAGGATACGACCAACGCGCTCACGCTTGCCTTTCGTTGCGTTAACAACGTAGGAACCGGAGTTCAAGGTACCAGAGTAAACACGGAAGAACGTAAGACGACCAACGAAAGGATCTGTCATGATTTTGAATGCAAGAGCTGAGAAAGGTTGATCATCAGCAGACTTACGAACCACTTCAGTACCATCGTCAAGAACACCTTTAATGTCAGGTACATCAAGTGGTGATGGAAGGTAGTTAATAACTGCATCCAACATCAATTGAACACCTTTGTTTCTGTAGGAAGACCCTACGATAACTGGGAAGATTTTCACTTCGCAGACACCTTTACGTAGAGCTGCTTTGATTTCGTCAACAGAAATCTCTTCACCTTCAAGATACTTCATTGTAAGCTCTTCATCAAGCTCAGCAACTTTCTCAATCAGTTCCAATCTTAATTCTGCGACTTGATCTTTGAACTCAGCAGGAATTTCGATTTTCTCGATATCTTTGCCAAGATCATCTTTGTACATATACGCTACTTCATCAACTAGGTCGATGATGCCTTTGAAATCACTTTCAGCACCGATCGGAAGTTGAATAGCAACAGCATTTGCACCAAGTTTTTGACGCATGGATTCAACTACTTGCAGGAAGTCTGCACCGATGATATCCATTTTGTTTACGTAAGCAATACGAGGAACGTTGTATTTATCAGCTTGTCTCCAAACTGTTTCCGATTGAGGCTCAACGCCCTCTTTCGCACTAAATACACCAACTGCTCCATCCAACACACGAAGGGAACGCTCTACCTCAACGGTAAAGTCAACGTGTCCCGGGGTATCGATGATATTGATGCGGTGACCTTCCCATTGCGCAGTTGTAGCGGCGGAAGTAATCGTGATTCCACGCTCTTGCTCTTGCTCCATCCAGTCCATCGTTGCTGCACCTTCGTGCACCTCACCGATTTTGTGAACTTTACCAGTATAGTACAGAATGCGCTCTGTTGTTGTCGTTTTACCAGCATCAATATGAGCCATGATCCCGATATTACGTGTGTTTTTTAAGGAGAACTCTCTAGCCATAGGTCGTTATGTCTCCTTTCTGTAATCAGTTTTTTTATTCTACCAACGATAATGAGCGAATGCTTTATTAGCTTCAGCCATTTTGTGTGTATCTTCACGTTTCTTAACGGAAGAACCTGTGCTGTTGCTAGCATCGATAATTTCGTAAGCTAATCTTTCTTCCATCGTCTTCTCACCGCGTAGGCGGGAGTAGTTTACCAACCAACGCAAACCTAATGTCGAACGACGGTCAGGTCTTACTTCGATAGGTACTTGATAGTTTGCTCCACCAACACGGCGAGCTTTAACTTCTAGTACTGGCATGATGTTTTTGATAGCTGTTTCAAACACTTCCATCGGCTCTTTACCTGTACGATCTTTCACGAGGTTAAAAGCGTTGTAAAGAATAGTTTGTGCTACCCCTCTTTTTCCATCAACCATAATACGATTGATAAGACGAGTAACGAGTTTGCTATTATAAATTGGATCTGGCAATACGTCTCTGCGAGTAACTGGACCTTTACGAGGCATAGTTATCCCCCTTTCTTATAAGAATCATCCCTGATTATTATTTCTTATTTTTTAACTTTCGGACGTTTTGTACCGTATTTGGAACGGGATTGCTTACGGTTGTTAACACCGGAAGTATCCAGCGCGCCACGCACGATGTGATAACGTACCCCTGGAAGATCTTTAATTCTACCTCCACGGATCAATACAACGCTGTGCTCTTGCAGGTTGTGACCGATACCTGGAATGTATGCTGTCACCTCTACACGGTTCGTTAAACGAACACGAGCATATTTACGAAGTGCGGAGTTAGGCTTCTTAGGAGTCATAGTACCTACACGCGTGCAGACACCACGTTTTTGAGGTGCACTCAAATCCGTTGCTTCTCTTTTCAAAGCGTTAAAACCTTTTTGCAAAGCTGGTGATTTAGACTTATCCACCTTCGCTTGACGACCTTTACGTACTAGTTGGTTAATTGTTGGCATATCGCCACCTCCTCCCTACATTCATAACATGATAATCTTCTTGCAAGCCCACAGATCCAGGCGAGTCATAAATGAGCAAAGAGAAAGTCTTTGCCAAGGGCAGCAGCAAAAAGTTATGAAAACTTATGTACGCCATCCCACTAACAAAAACGTCTTGAGCGTTTATTCATTTACAACAGCTGCTACCGCAGCTCCAACTTCAATTCCACATGCTTTACCTAGCATCTTCATAGAATCTACGTAGGTTATTGGCACACCCTTTTGATTACAGAGAGCTACCAGCTTTATCGTCAATCGCGGATCTGCATCTTTAGAAACAAAAACTTCAACAGCCCTGTCTTGCTCGACCGTTTTAGTGACTTTCTTCGTCCCTACACTTATATTCTTTGCCTGTTTGACTTTATCATAAGACATAAGGCACCCCCTCCAGAGAAAGGAAAGAATATCAACTTAGGCACACTACGATATATTAGCATTTTGGTCTTCTGGTGTCAAGGAAGAACTTTATATCTTTTGACATAATCATAGATTCATAAAAAAACCAAGAGGGACAGCACATAAGGCCATCCCTCTCAGATGAATAGTCGTTATTCAACGGCTACTGTTTCTTTTTCGAGATCCTCATCTTGCACGAGCACTTCGTTAGGGTCCGTAATACGGATGTTCCGGTAACGAGGCATACCCGTACCTGCAGGAATGAGTTTACCGATAATAACGTTCTCTTTCAGACCAAGCAATTGGTCGACCTTACCTTTGATTGCTGCATCCGTCAAGACACGCGTTGTTTCTTGGAAGGACGCTGCAGACAAGAAGGAATCAGTCTCAAGAGACGCTTTGGTGATACCGAGCAAGATAGGTCTTGCAACTGCTGGCTCATTGCCGGCAAACAAAGCTACCTTGTTAGCTGCTTCATATTCATGAATGTCTACGAAGGAACCTGGAAGCAGAGTTGTGTCTCCAGCATCAACGATACGGATTTTCCGTAACATTTGACGAACCATAACTTCAATATGCTTATCGTTAATTTCTACCCCTTGGTTACGGTAAACACGTTGAACCTCTTGCAGAATGTAGTTCTGCACGCCGCGGATACCTTTGATGCGAAGCATTTCTTTCGGATCAATAGACCCGTCTGTCAGCTCATCTCCGGCTTCAACTTGTTGGTTCAGGGATACACGTACACGGGAACCGTAAGGAACTGCATACACCTTAGATTCCGCTTCACCTTGGACTTCAATTTCACGACGATCTTTGGCTTCACGGATTTCTTTGACCACACCATCGATCTCAGAAATAATCGCTTGACCTTTCGGATTCCGAGCTTCGAAAAGCTCTTGAATACGCGGCAAACCTTGCGTAATATCATCTCCGGCAACACCACCGGTATGGAACGTACGCATCGTCAACTGTGTTCCTGGCTCACCGATGGATTGAGCAGCAATAATACCTACTGCCTCACCAATCTCAACAAATTGACCAGTTGCCAAGTTACGACCATAACATTTCTTACATACACCATGATCTGTGCGGCAGCTTAATACTGAACGAATTTGCAGTTTCTCGATGCCTGCTTCAATAATCGCGTCTGCAATTCCGGATTCGATGAGCTCATTGCGTTGAACAATGACTTCACCTGTTTTTGGATGACGAAGCGTTTCATAAGCATAACGTCCTTCAATACGGTCATAGAGATCTTCAATAACCTCTTTACCATCTTGAATTTTGCTTACCATGAACCCTTTATCTGTTCCGCAATCGTCCTCACGAACGATTACATCCTGTGCTACGTCAACGAGACGACGAGTCAAGTAACCCGAATCCGCTGTACGAAGTGCTGTATCGGCAAGACCTTTACGCGCTCCGTGTGTGGAAATAAAGTATTCCAAGATTGTCAGACCTTCACGGAAGTTCGATTTAATCGGCAACTCCATAATCTTACCGGATGGATTCGCCATCAAACCACGCATACCGCCAAGCTGTGTAATCTGTGATTTGTTACCCCGTGCTTTGGATTCAACCATCATGCTAATGGAGTTGTATTTATCAAGGGACTTCATCAGAATATCTGTGATTTCGTCCTTCGCTTTACTCCAGATCGCAATAACGCGGTCATAACGCTCTTCATCCGTAATCAAACCACGACGGTATTGGTTCGTAACTACGCGTACTTTCTCTTCACATTCTTTAAGAATGGCTACTTTTTCAGTAGGAACGACAACGTCAGAAACGGCTACAGTAATACCTGCTTTGGTGGAATACGTAAATCCAAGCTCTTTAATTTTATCAAGGATCATGGACGTTTGTGTTGTGTGATACTTACGGAAACACTCAGCAATAATCGATCCAAGATACTCTTTACCTACCGCTTTGTTCTCATCACGTTCCAACATGATAGCTCTTAGATCTGCACCTTTTTCAAATACAAAATGCGCATCTGGAATACCATTCAGCAGGTTCGTTTTGGTCGGCTCATTAATGAACGGGAAATCAGCAGGATAGATTTCGTTCATAATGATTTTACCAATTGTTGTGATCAACATTGCGTTCTGTTGTTTTTCAGTAAAACTTGTTTTATTCAAAGCTCTAGCAGGGATAGCAACACGAGCGTGAAGTGCCATTTTGCCCGATTGGTAGGAAGAAACTGCTTCGTGAACAGTTCTAATAATAGAACCTGCACCTTTAGCAAATTTGTTGTCCGTTGTTAAGTAGAAGCTTCCCAGAACCATATCCTGTGATGGCGTAACAACCGGCTTACCGTCTTTCGGATTCAAAATGTTACCTGATGCCAGCATCAATAACCGAGCTTCAGCTTGCGCTTCTGAAGACAATGGTACGTGAACGGCCATTTGGTCACCGTCGAAGTCAGCGTTGTAAGCTGTACATACGAGCGGATGAAGTTTAATAGCGCGACCTTCAACCAGAATCGGTTCAAAAGCTTGAATACCTAATCTATGCAACGTAGGGGCACGGTTCAGCAGAACCGGGTGCTCCTTAATAACTTCTTCTAGAACATCCCAAACATCTGGACTTACACGCTCAACTTTACGTTTCGCACTCTTAATGTTATGGGCCAAACCTTTATTCACAAGCTCTTTCATAACGAAAGGCTTGAACAATTCAAGCGCCATTTCCTTCGGAAGACCACATTGGTACATCTTCAGGTTAGGTCCTACTACGATAACGGAACGACCAGAGTAGTCAACACGTTTACCGAGCAAGTTTTGACGGAAACGCCCTTGTTTACCTTTCAGCATGTGGCTGAGGGATTTCAATGGACGGTTACCAGGACCTGTTACAGGACGACCGCGGCGACCATTGTCGATAAGAGCATCTACTGCTTCTTGCAGCATACGCTTCTCATTCTGAACGATGATGTCCGGTGCCCCGAGGTCAAGCAATCTTTTGAGACGGTTGTTACGGTTGATAACTCGGCGATAGAGATCATTCAAGTCAGAAGTCGCGAAGCGTCCACCGTCAAGCTGTACCATCGGACGAAGCTCCGGCGGGATGACAGGAAGTACATCTAGAATCATCCAACCTGGAAGGTTCTTCGAGTTACGGAAAGCTTCCATAACTTCCAAACGCTTGATCGCACGATTACGGCGTTGACCTTGCGCTGTTTTCAACTCTTCTTTGAGCGTATCAACTTCACGTTCGATATCGATATCGATCAGAAGCTTTTTGACGGCTTCAGCACCCATACCTGCTTGGAACGCATAGCCATACTTCTCACGGTAGCTACGGTATTCTTTTTCGGAAAGCAGCTGTTTTTTCTCCAAAGGTGTATCCCCTGGATCAGTTACCACATAGGAAGCGAAATAGATAATTTCCTCTAAAGATCTTGGAGACATATCTAACGCAAGGCCCATGCGGCTTGGGATGCCTTTAAAGTACCAGATATGGGATACAGGAGCAGCAAGCTCGATGTGACCCATACGCTCACGACGCACTTTTTGGCGGGTTACTTCAACACCACAACGGTCACAAACAACGCCCTTATAACGGACGCGTTTGTATTTACCGCAATGACATTCCCAATCTTTGGTTGGCCCGAAGATCTTTTCACAGAAAAGACCTTCTTTCTCAGGCTTTAAAGTTCTGTAGTTAATGGTTTCCGGCTTCTTTACTTCCCCACGGGACCAAGAGCGAATTTTATCGGGTGATGCCAAACCGATTTTCATAAACTCGAAGTTGTTAACGTCCATCAAGGAGCAACCCTCCTTTAAGAATTTAAACCCACTATGCAGTGAATCGATCTCGATCTATTGTGGCGTTCTTTATTCGTTGACTCCTAATTCAGAGCCCTCTAAATTTAGGTTTAATTTATCGCTAGTGACTTCGTCGTCATCATCGGCTTCTCGCATTTCGATCTCTTCTTCGTCGCCGGAAAGGATTTTGACATCCATACCTAAGCTTTGAAGCTCTTTGATCAAAACTTTGAATGATTCCGGAACACCCGGTTCTGGAACATTCTCGCCTTTAACGATGGACTCGTATGTTTTCACACGTCCTACGACGTCATCGGACTTCACTGTAAGAATTTCTTGCAGTGTATAGGCAGCACCGTAAGCCTCAAGTGCCCATACCTCCATCTCCCCGAAACGTTGTCCACCAAACTGTGCTTTACCACCCAGCGGCTGCTGAGTAACAAGGGAGTAAGGTCCTGTGGAACGGGCATGGATTTTATCATCAACCATGTGTGCCAATTTGATCATGTACATGACGCCAACTGTAACTTCGCGTTCGAACGATTCCCCTGTACGACCATCGTACAGAATCGTTTTACCGCTGCGCTGCATGCCGGCTTCTTCCATGGCATCAAATACGTCATACTCACGCGCTCCATCGAATACAGGCGTAGCTGCGTGGATACCAAGGTACTTGGAAGCCATACCTAAGTGAACTTCAAGTACTTGACCGATGTTCATCCGCGAAGGAACCCCTAGTGGATTCAGTACAACTTCAACTGGCGTACCATCTGGAAGGAAAGGCATATCTTCTTCAGGGAGAATACGTGCTACTACCCCTTTGTTACCATGACGTCCTGCCATTTTGTCGCCTTCGGAAATTTTCCGTTTTTGCGCAATATAGACACGTACGAGTTGGTTAACACCTGGAGGCAGCTCATCGCCGTTCTCACGAGTAAATACTTTAACATCAACAACAATACCATCTGTACCATGCGGTACACGAAGGGATGTATCACGAACTTCACGAGCTTTCTCTCCGAAGATTGCATGCAGCAATCTTTCTTCCGCAGTAAGTTCAGTTACACCTTTAGGTGTTACTTTACCAACAAGGATATCGCCAGCGCCGATCTCAGCACCGACACGGATGATTCCGCGCTCGTCAAGGTTTTTCAAGGCGTCTTCCCCAACGTTCGGGATGTCACGCGTAATTTCTTCAGGTCCAAGCTTCGTGTCACGTGCTTCTGACTCGTATTCCTCGATGTGAATGGATGTGTAGACATCTTCTTTCACAAGCTTTTGGCTTAATAAGATCGCATCCTCATAGTTGTAACCTTCCCAAGTCATGAAGGCTACGACAACGTTACGACCCAAAGCTAATTCGCCTTGTTCTGTCGATGGTCCATCAGCAAGAATATCTCCCGCTTTAATCAGTTGACCCTTTTTCACAATCGGGCGTTGATTGATGCACGTACCTTGGTTGGAACGCATAAATTTGTGAAGCTTATATTTGACGATATTACCGCTGACCAATTTGCCGTCTACCATTTCTTGGCGGCGCAGCCAAATTTCATTTGCAGCAGCTTTCTCAATAATTCCATCAAATTTGGAGACAATACATACTCCCGAGTCCTTAGCGACTTTGTGCTCCATACCAGTACCTACTAGAGGTGCTTTAGGAATCAAAAGAGGTACCGCTTGACGCTGCATGTTGGAACCCATCAACGCACGGTTGGAGTCATCGTTTTCAAGGAACGGAATTAACGCTGTCGCTACGGAAACAACTTGCTTCGGAGAAACGTCCATGTAGTCGACACGTTCAACCGGCAGCGTTAAGTTATCATCTTTGTAGCGTACGATAATCGCTGAATCAACGAATTTGTTGTCTTCTGTCAATTCGGCGTTTGCTTGCGCGATAACATAATTATCTTCTTCATCCGCAGTCAGGTAAGCGATTTGGTCAGTAATAGTTCCTGTCTTCGGATCTACCCAACGGTAAGGAGCTTCAATGAAGCCATACTCATTAATACGGGCAAAAGTAGACAAGGAGTTGATCAAACCAATGTTCGGTCCCTCTGGGGTCTCAATTGGACACATACGGCCATAGTGAGAGTGATGCACGTCACGAACTTCCATCCCCGCACGCTCTCTCGTCAAACCACCGGGTCCGAGTGCAGATAGACGTCTTTTGTGCGTCAACTCAGCAAGCGGGTTCGTTTGGTCCATAAACTGAGAAAGCTGGGAACTACCGAAGAACTCTTTGATCGACGCGATAACTGGTCGAATGTTGATCAAAGCTTGTGGCGTGATGACATTCGCATCCTGAATGGACATACGTTCACGAACAACACGTTCCATACGGGATAACCCAATACGGAATTGGTTTTGCAGCAATTCACCAACAGAACGAAGTCTACGGTTACCTAAGTGGTCAATATCATCCGTATTCCCGATGCCATGCAGCAAGTTGATGAAATAGTTAATGGATGAAATGATATCGGCAGGCGTGATGTTTTTAACTTGTTTGTCGATAACCCCGTTAGAGATTACTTTAACAACCTTGCCTTCTTCTGTTGGTGAGTACACATTAATGCACTGAACAGGGATTGTATCCGCGCCAGTTACACCTTTTGGAATCGTAAACTCTTTGTAGCCTGCTCCCTTTTCGATAAAAGGAAGGATTTCGTCTAACACACGACGATCCAGCAATTGTCCAGCTTCTGCGATGATTTCTCCAGTTTCGGTATCTACCAAAGTTTCAGCCAAACGCTGATTAAACAATCTATTTTTAATGTGTAATTTCTTGTTGATTTTGTAACGACCTACGTTAGCCAAATCATAACGCTTCGGATCAAAGAAACGAGCAACGATCAAGCTTCTTGCATTATCAAGCGTAGGTGGCTCACCCGGACGAAGACGCTCATAGATTTCGATCAACGCTTTTTCCGTAGAATCCGTGTTATCTTTATCGAGCGTATTGCGGATATATTCATTATCACCGAGCAAATCCAAAATCTCTGCATCCGTGCCGAATCCTAATGAACGTAGCAGTACCGTAACTGGAATTTTGCGCGTGCGATCGATACGAACATAGATAATATCCTTCGCATCTGTCTCAAGCTCCAACCAAGCCCCACGGTTCGGAATGACCGTCGCCGTGTAAGTTTTTTTGCCGTTTTTATCCACTTTCGTGCTATAATAAACACTGGGGGAACGAACGAGCTGGGAGACGATTACACGCTCCGCACCGTTAATAATGAACGTTCCCGTATCGGTCATAATAGGGAAATCCCCCATGAACACTTCTTGTTCCTTGACCTCTCCGGTTTCCTTATTAATCAAACGGACTTTGACTCTTAACGGCGCCGCATAGGTTACGTCGCGTTCTTTGGATTCATCAACAGAATACTTAGGATCTCCTAAGCTATAGTCAATAAACTCCAGTACTAGGTTACCTGTGAAATCTTGAATCGGAGAGATATCCTGAAACATCTCACGTAATCCTTCTTCCAAAAACCACTCATACGATTTTTGCTGGATTTCAATCAGGTTTGGAATGCCCAGCACCTCATTAATTCGTGCATAAGTCCTGCGTTTACGTCGTCCAAATTGAACAAGATGTCCCGCCAACTTTCATTCACCCCTCAACTCTACTCAATAAATAAAAAGAAGAAGAAAAACTTCGACCGACGTACACTCAGGACGCCTCCGTTATTGGAGCCCGTCCGAATTAAGCGACTGTATGGATGAAGATTTTTCCCTGTAATCAATAAGACTTTCCAAATATTTCTTCCCATCCTGTTAGAGTTTCCTAAAATTCAAACATTATACGTTATAAGTTCAAATTTTATTCATCCTGGAGGAAAAAAATACTTGACATTTTTGTTAACTAAAGACATGTGTCCCATCTTAATACTGACATTTTCTAATAATATCACATATGAAAAGTCAAGTCAAACTAATTTCCTCGATTGTGAGAAAACCTCTATCGAGGCCATTCCAGGATGAGTGACCGCTTTTAAGATGGTTCTATTGCCAAATAGAACGCATTTTTCAGTTAAACCGAAACTTGATCTTTCTATATGTGGGAGGATATGCCTTCCACTTGCAACTCACTCAAACTCATCTTGTTGCCTTGAGTATTTTGTAGCCTTTATCCTTGGATACTTCAACAACTTCGCTATAAAGAGACTCCAGTTTCTTCATCGCTGAAGGCGCACCTTGTTTTTTCTGAATGACAACCCAAATCGAACCGCCATCAACCAAACAATCATAAGCATCTGTAAAAATGCGATGCACAACTTCCTTGCCGGCGCGAATCGGCGGATTGGTGAGTACAGCGTCAAAACGCTGTTCTTTCACCTGCTCCAAAAGATCGCTCAGTAGAATCGACACATTGGTAATTCCATTTCGCCGCGCATTTTCAGTGCTTAACTCAATGGCCCGTTCATTAATGTCGACCATTGTCACATGCCCCTTCGGGCACATCACCGCTGCTGATAAGCCAATTGGACCATAACCACAACCGACATCAAGTACTTTGGCATCCTCTTTCAACTGCATTGTTTCAATTAAGTGTTTGCTTCCATAATCCACACCTTTTTTCGAAAAAACGCCAGCATCCGTCAGGAATGTGTACTTTTTGCCACGCAGTTCCTCTTGCGCCACATTGATATCATGCTTAACCGTAGGACGCTGCGTATAATAATGCTCTGACACGTTAAGATTCCCTCCTCATTTTTACCAATAGGAAAATCAAATAACTGCGAGCGTTCCTAAGGCTTTCCTAAGGGTAAAAGCTTAGGTAAAAAAACCTCTTGAAGGCAAGCTTCAAGAGGTTTCCTGAAAAGAAATTACTTAACTTCTACAGATGCGCCAGCTTCAGTAAGCTTAGCTTTAACAGCTTCTGCTTCTTCTGCGCTAACTTTTTCTTTAACTGCTTTTGGAGCTCCGTCAACTAGGTCTTTCGCTTCTTTCAGGCCAAGACCTGTGATTTCGCGAACTACTTTAATTACGTTGATTTTGGAAGCACCAGCGCTAGTCAAGATAACATCAAACTCAGTTTGAGCTTCTTCAACTGCTACTGCTGCGCCACCGCCAGCTGCTACTGGAGCTGCTGCTGTTACGCCAAACTCTTCTTCAATTGCTTTAACCAGGTCGTTCAATTCCAAGATTGTCATGCCTTTGATTGCTTCTAGGATCGTTGCATTTGTGCTCATGGTTAAACCTCCATTATCATTAATAAATTAGTTTGTTGTTGTAAATCGTTTCGTACACTGAAATTAAGCTTGACCTTCAGCTTCTTTTTTCTCAGCAACTGCTTTAACAGCAAGTGCAAAGTTACGAACAGGAGCTTGAAGAACGCTAAGCAACATGGAGAGCAAACCATCTCTGGATGGAAGTTCAGCAAGTGCTTTGATTTGATCGTATCCAACTACGCGGCCTTCGACCACGCCACCTTTTACGCTCAATTGATCGTTCTTTTTCGCAAATTCAGTCAAGATTTTCGCCGGAGCAACTAGATCGTCTTTGCTGAAAGCAATAGCGGTTGGACCTGTTAGGTACTCATCCAATCCTAGTTCAGCATTTGCCGATGCGCGTCTAGCCAACGAGTTCTTGAGAACTACGAATTCAATACCAGCTTCGCGCAAAGTTTTACGTAGCTGTGTTACTTGAGCTACGTTCAAACCACGGTAGTCAGCGATGATTGTAGAAGCACTAGCTTTGAACTTTTCAGTTACTTCAGCTACTGCTTGTTCTTTCTCTGCAAGAATTTTCGCGTTTGCCATAGTACACCTCACTTCTTATGCATTTATGTTTCAATATCACAAACAGTAGGAGCATCAGCATTCCTTATAAAATAAGAAATGCCTTCGTAGACGCTACGAAGGCATGATGTGTTCACTTTTTCCCTGATCTACAAAGAAATCGCTATATATATCATAACACCTCGGTAGGAAATTAAGCACGCGGCACCTACTGTCTACGGTTTGCATATTCATTTTTATGACCTTTGATAGAGTATCACGCCCAGCAACCGAAGTCAACTGGAAGCTATTACTTATCTGAAGGAGCTTACGTTTACTCGAACACTTGGTCCCATTGTGGAGGATACAGCAATGTTTTTCAGGTAAACACCTTTAGCAGCTGCTGGTTTCGCTCTTACAAGCGCATCAACCAATGCTTTGAAGTTTTCATTCAACTTGTCTGCATCGAAAGATACTTTACCAAGTGGAGCATGAATTTGTCCTGCTTTGTCAAGACGGTACTCGATTTTACCAGCTTTGATCTCCTGAACAGCTTTCGTCACGTCGAAAGTAACTGTTCCTGCTTTAGGGTTTGGCATTAAACCTTTACCCCCGAGGATACGACCCAGTTTACCAACTTCGCTCATCATGTCTGGAGTAGCTACGCAAACGTCGAACTCGAACCAACCTTGTTGAATTTTGTTGATCATGTCAGCATCACCAACAAAATCTGCACCAGCTGCTTCAGCTTCTTTCGCTTTCTCGCCTTTAGCAAATACAAGTACACGTTTCGTTTTACCAGTACCGTGTGGAAGTACTACTACACCACGAACAGCCTGATCTTGTTTTCTTGGGTCTACACCCAGACGAACTGCAACATCTACAGTTTCATCAAATTTAGCAGGAGCTGTTTTCTTAACAAGCTCGATTGCTTCTGACGGATCGTACAAAGTTTCAGCATTAACAAGCTGAGATACTTCGCGGTATTTCTTACCGTGTTTAGGCATAATCTAAATCCTCCTTAGTGGTATTAGCGGATAATCCTCCCACCGAGCGACCTCAAAGTTTTCCGAGAAAACTTCTACGTAAACCGCGGTTTACACAGTCGCATTCCTTGCGGAATTAATCTTCGATGACGATTCCCATGCTGCGAGCTGTACCTTCAACCATACGCATTGCAGCCTCAACGGATGCAGCATTCAGGTCAGGCATTTTTTGTTCTGCGATTTCACGAACTTTTGCGCGTTTCACAGTTGCAACTTTCTTTTTGTTTGGTTCACCGGATCCTTTTTCGATACCAGCAACGACGCGAAGAAGAACTGCAGCCGGAGGCGTTTTAGTGATGAATGTAAAGGAACGATCCTCGAATACTGTGATTTCAACCGGAATGATAAGGCCTACTTGATCAGCAGTACGAGCGTTAAACTCTTTACAGAAAGCCATAATGTTCACACCTGCTTGACCCAATGCTGGACCGATCGGTGGTGCTGGATTTGCTTTCGCAGCTTGAACTTGAAGCTTCACGATTTTAATAACCTTTTTTGCCATGATAGACACCTCCTGTTTATAATATAGATCCCACTAACGAAGGTCTATCCCGAGGAATAGACCTGGTAGAAACCCTTGGTTGTCTTGTGTTATAGCTTTTCCACTTGGTCGAAATCGAGCTCAAGCGGGGTCTCTCTACCAAACATGTTGACATGCACCTTAAGTTTACCCTTGTCAGCCACAATTTCTTCAACAGATCCGACAAAGTTTGCGAAAGGTCCCACCTTGACGCGTACGGTCTCTTTGAGTTCGAAGTCGATTTTCTCCTTCGGCTCTTCCATTCCCATATGCTTCAAAATAGATTCAACTTCCTCAGGTAATAATGCAGTCGGTTTAGAGCCGGATCCCGTAGAACCTACGAATCCAGTAACTCCTGGCGTATTACGTACTACGTACCAAGAATCATCCGTTTGAATCATTTCTACGAGGACATACCCTGGATAAACTTTACGCATGACGACTTTCTTCTTGCCGTCTTTGTTCACCAGTTCCTCTTCCATAGGCACAAGCACACGGAAGATCTTGTCCGTCATTTCCATGGATTCAACACGTTTCTCCAGGTTGGCTTTCACTTTGTTCTCATACCCTGAATAGGTATGTACGACGTACCATCTTTTTTCCATGAATAAATTCACCTATAGTCCTGTTTATTTAAAAACAAGGCGCAGCAACTCAGAAATTCCAAGATCCAGCACAAAAAAATAAATAGCAACAAAAGCTACAGTACCCAACACAACAAGCGTATAGGTAGTCATCTCTTTGCGACTTGGCCACTTGACCTTTTTGAGTTCTGTCCAACTGTCGGTGAAGAAGGAAAAAGTGGATCCGAAGCTTTGTCTCATTCTAGCCAAGAACCCCACAAACTACACCTCCAAAGAACTACCTAGTCTCGCGATGAGCAGTATGTTCATTGCAAAATTTGCAATATTTCTTCAACTCAATACGGTCGGGATTGTTGCGCTTATTTTTAGTGGATGCATAGTTTCTTTGTTTGCAATTTGTGCACGCTAATGTGATGATGACCCGCATGATGTACACCTCCTACAGACACGTTCTAATTAAAGCCCTTCGAAGCGCGTCAAAAAGAAAGCGACTTTTAGGGCTACCTGAAATACTTTATCACAACCCGTCACAGAGTGTCAAGGCAGAAGTCTCACAATTGCAAGAGTAATATCAGTATAGACGCTCTGACAGTATAATAAACCTCGCACAAAGAAAAGGCCCGCGCAGCCAAGACCAAGCAAGGCAGCGCGGGCATATTCTACAAATCTCTGACTTCTAAATAGCGTTCAAGCTTGCGTTTCACACGTTGAAGAGCATTGTCAATAGACTTGACATGACGATCAAGATCCACTGCTATCTCTTGGTAGGATCTCCCATCGAGATAGAGCATAAGAACCCTACGCTCCAAGTCGCTCAATATCTCTCCCATTTTATCTTCAAGTCCCGTAAATTCTTCTTGATTAATCACAAGCTCCTCAGGATCTGTGACCCTGGAACCGCTGATAACGTCAAGCAGCGTACGATCAGAATCTTCATCATAGATAGGCTTGTCCAGTGACACGTAGGAATTAAGAGGAATGTGTTTCTGACGTGTTGCTGTCTTAATCGCCGTGATGATCTGTCGGGTAATGCACAGTTCAGCAAAGGCTTTGAAAGAAGCAAGCTTGTCTCCTCGGAAGTCGCGGATAGATTTATATAAACCTATCATGCCTTCCTGCACAATATCTTCTCGGTCTGCACCTATCAAAAAATAAGAACGTGCTTTGGCACGCACGAAATTCTTATATTTGTTGATAAGATATTCCAACGCTTCGCTACTGCCTTCACGGACTGCCTCGACAATGTCTTCATCTGGCTTGAGGTCATAATCATACATTCTCAGTTCTTTGAGGTCGACACTCACCAACAATCCCTCCGGCCTGCAGGACTACCCAGATTCACATTAAAAGTTTAGGTTAAGTATACATGATGAAATCTCACACCGTCAACGGGGAAGCCCACCATTTCTAGCATTTGGAGGATTACTCCCCTCTTCGCCATCGTTCGAACTGCGCCTTCAATTCATTGCTCAGTTTGCCTTCAAACGGATTGCGCTTCGTTGTTGTTTCTGGCTCAATGCGATCTCGAACTTCTTTGCGATTCTGTTTGATTTTGATGAGAAGTTCACCAGCCGGCAATCGAAGAGCTCCTTTACCGAAAATAACGTGCTGCTCAATCATATCGGAGGTGGCCACATAGATTTGTTTACGTCTTCCCATCAAATTCGTAACCAATCGTTCGATCCGTTCATCCGCGGTTTCCTTCTCTTTGGTGTAAAGGACGTTCAACTTGCTCTGTACATACTTCTTCCCAAGTCCAGGTACCATGTAAGCATCAAAAACTAGGTATACCTTCATGCCAGAATAAGATTGGTACTCAGCCAGCATATGAATTAACTTATCGCGAGCACCTTCCAAGTCGGTATCCTTCAGCTTACTTAGTTCAGGCCATGCCCCTATGATATTGTAGCCGTCTACGATTAGAAACTCTTCCATCTGCTTTAACTCTTATTTCGTTGGCGAACCACTTCGTACATCAAGACTCCCGCGGCAACAGAGGCATTCAGAGAGTTAACATTCCCGGCCATCGGCAGTTTAACTAAGAAGTCACATCTCTCTTTAATTAACCTTCCAACACCTTTGCCCTCATTGCCAATGACAAGAGCTATCGGCATACTGAAATTCGCTTTATATACATCTTGTGCTGCAGTTACATCCGTGCCCGCTACCCAGACTCCTTGCTCTTTGAGCTGTTCAATAGTCTGGGAGATATTCGTTACTCTAGCAACAGGAACATACTCAACCGCTCCTGCTGATGTCTTGGAAACCGTTGCCGTTAGCCCAACAGAGCGCCTTTTGGGGATAATGACACCGTGAACACCCGTGCAATCCGCTGTTCGCAGAATCGAGCCCAAGTTATGCGGATCTTCAATCTCATCAAGAATGAGGATAAAAGGATCCTGTCCGAGTGCTTTGGCTTTAGCAAGAATATCTTCCACTTCTACGTACTCGTAAGCCGCTACTTGCGCTATAACCCCTTGGTGCTGAAGTCCTTCCACCATTTGATCAAGCTTACGCTTATCCGTAAATTGTACAAGAATCCCTAAATTTTTGGCCTCCGCTACAATCGGGCCAGCGAATTGCTTTTGCGCATTTTCGGCAATCCAAATTTTATTAATTGTTCGACCGGCACGAATTGCCTCCATCACGGAGTGTTTCCCGCCAATATATTCCTCATCCATTTCGTACTTCCTCCTAAAAATTCCTCGTTTAACATAACTTACATCTATTTTGGGCTAAACTTTATTCTTGTGAGCAAGAACAAAATCCAATATTTCCTTTAATCGCTCAAAAGATTGCTTGTAATACAAATATCCGATTAAGCACTCAAACGCGGTGCTATGCCGGTATTCAAGCACATCCGCGTTCTTGGCTGTCGTTCCTGATTTGGCATTGCGTCCACGCTTTACCATGTCAATCTCTTCTTCCGTCAGCATCGGCATCAGCGCATCCAATAGCTTGGATTGCGCCTTAGCCGACACATAGCCGGTGGATGCTTTGTGCAAATGATTGGGCCTATGGTTTCCACCAGAAATTACATATTGCCGAATGTAAACCTCATAAACAGCATCGCCAATATAGGCGAGTACAAGAGGATTCAGCAAATGAGGGCTCTTGGACGGCGGAAAAACGAACAGATTCGCAGCATCTGTAAAAGTTTCACTCATTTGCGGCGCCAACGAATTCCTTGTGGTGTATCCTCAAGGAATATCCCTTTCTCTGTGAGCAGATCACGGATTTCATCCGCACGTGCCCAGTTCTTCGACTTCCTCGCTTCCGTCCGGTCGACAATCAGCTGTTCAATCTCTTCGTCCAACAATTCGTCAGCTTGTTTCGACAAAATCCCCAACGTTTGATCAAAGATTTGCAGCTGATCTAAGAACATTTGCAAAGCAGCAGCATTCACCCGCTCCTGCTGCAGGTACAGGTTCGCTTCTGCAACGAGATCGAACACAGCTGTAATCGCATCCGGGGTATTAAAGTCGTCGTTCATCTTCTCAACGAACTGACTGGCAGTCGCCGCTATACGCTCCGTAAGAGCAGAATCGATCTCGCCTATTACTGAGGCTGTGGCCAAACGATGCTTCAGGTTGTCATTCGCATTTTGAATGCGCTCCAAAGCATTAGCCGCTTGCTTGAGGCTCTCATCGCTGAAGTTCAGCGGATTGCGGTAGTGGGCGGATAACATGAAGAAACGGAAAACTTCCGGTTTGATTTGCTTCACAAGATCGCGGATGAGAATGCCATTACCCAGCGATTTGGACATTTTTTCATTATCAATGTTAAGGAATGCATTGTGCAACCAGTAATTAGCCATTGGATGGCCAGTCACCGCTTCCGTTTGCGCGATCTCGCACTCATGATGCGGGAACGTCAGATCTTGCCCGCCGCCATGAATATCAATGGTTTCACCCAAATATTTGCGCACCATGGCGGAGCACTCGATATGCCAGCCTGGACGGCCTTGGCCCCAAGGGCTATCCCAATAAATCTCTCCCGGTTTCGCTGCTTTCCAAAGAACAAAGTCCTGCGGATTCTCTTTGCGGTCATCCACCTCAATACGGATTCCGTATTGGAGTTCCTCCAGATTTTGATGGGAAAGCTTACCGTATTCGGCGAATTTGGTTGTTCGGTAATAGACGTCGCCGCGTGCTTCATAAGCGTAATCCTTGTCAACTAAAGCAGCGATGAAATCGATGATTTCCTGAATATTTTCCGTCACGCGCGGGTTCAAAGTAGCCTCATGTACGCCAAGTACTTGGATATCTTCCAAGAAGGCGGCAATAAAAGTTTCTGCCAGCTCCGGAACGGTTACAGCCATTTCCTCGGCTTTACGAATCATTTTGTCATCCACATCGGTAAAGTTTGTAATATAAGTGACTTCATAGTTCTGCGACTCCAAAAAGCGTCGTACGACATCAAAGAAAATGACCGGTCTGCCATTTCCAATATGGATATAGTTATACACGGTTGGGCCGCACACATACATCTTCACTTTACCCGGTTCAAGGGGTACAAATTCTTCCTTCTTGCGTGTTAGTGTATTATACATTCTGAGCGTCATGTTCTCTCGCTCCTCCATTCTTAACCCGTTCTAGTTCTAACTGTCTTCGCAATTCATTAATCTGCTGCTGCATTTCCTGGAATATATCAACAATGGGATCCGGTAAATTGCCGTGGTCCAACCGATTCACCCGCACACCATCCCGTTTCACAAGCTTAGCAGGCATAGTTACAACGGTACTGTTCGAAGGAACCTCGTGAATGACCACCGCATTGGAGCCAATCCGTGAATTCTCGCCAACAAGGAAGGAGCCCAAAATCTTGGCGCCTGAACCAATAACTACATTATTGCCAATAGTTGGATGTCTCTTACCTTTTTCTTTCCCTGTCCCGCCCAGAGTTACCCCTTGATACAAAATAACATCGTCACCAATTTCGCAGGTTTCCCCAATGACGACACCCATCCCATGGTCAATAAACAATCTTTTGCCGATCGTCGCACCTGGATGAATCTCGATGCCTGTCATGAAACGGCTCCACTGGGAAACAACACGGGCAACTGTGAACATCTTCCTTTTATAAAACCAATGACCAATTCGATGTGCCCATATCGCGTGAAGGCCAGAGTACGTAAACACAACTTCAAACCAGCTGCGCGCAGCAGGGTCGTTGTCGAATACGGCTGAAATATCAGATCTGATCGTTTGCCACATGCTCTCACCTTCTTTTGTAGGAAATCATACGCCTGCGTATAATAAAAAGCCCCCGCAGCCATATGGCTGCAGAGGCGTGATTAATCGCGGTTCCACTCTGCTTGGTGACTCGGAAGTCTCCCAACTCAAAACCCGTAACGTGGGCATTTCGGCTGCGCCTACCCTACTCTGAGTCCGAGTATTCGGCGCGGCAGCTCCCAGGTGCATTTCCGATTAAAGGGAATGGATAACTCACAGCCGAAGCCTGACGGCTCCGATTATCCTCTCTGATAAATCCCTAAATAAACGTACTCTCCTGATCATTGCATTCCTTATTGAACTTAGTATAGCGAAAAGAACCCTGTATTACAATAAGTTCCGTAGTCGTGCAGCGACTTTTTCTTTTCCAAGCAGGTAAAGCGACACATTTAGGTCAGGTCCATGCACTTGTCCTGTCAGTGCGGAACGGATCGACATAAACAATTGCTTCCCTTTATAACCCGTATCCTTCTGAACTTGTTTCAACAAAGCAGGGATAGCCTCTACTGTGAAAGACTCTGCTTGCTCAACTTGCCCCAAGAGGCTGGTCAATACGACAGGTACATGCTCTTCTTTCAGTATAGCCGCTGCTTCCTCGTCGATAACAAGCTCTTCCTTGAAGAAGATGCTGGACAATTCGACAATTTCCGCCGCGAAGCGCATTCTCTCTTGATTGAGGCCTATAAGGGCCGTCACCCACGCCTGACCCGCTTCATCCAACTGCGGCTCGATGTATCCAGCCTTCTGCAGATGCGGCACACAAAGCTCGACAACGCGCGAGAGCGGAGCTTTTTTCAAATAGGCGTTGTTCATCCAGTTCAATTTATCCATATCAAACACAGCTGGACTCTTCGATACACGATCGAGGTCAAACTGGGCGATCAATTCTTCCTTCGTAAACATCTCTTCTTCGCCGCCAGGAGACCATCCAAGCAGAGCGATAAAGTTCACAACAGCTTCCGGTAAATAACCTAACTCCCGGTACTGCTCGATGAACTGGATAATTGACTCATCCCGCTTACTCATTTTCTTACGGTCCTGATTGAGAATCAGCGCCAAATGCGCGAATTCCGGAACAGGCATACCGAGAGCTTCGTACATCAGAATTTGTCTAGGCGTATTGGACAGATGCTCTTCCCCGCGAATAACCAAATTGATTTTCATCATGTGGTCATCTACGATAACAGCAAAGTTATACGTAGGAATCCCGTCAGGACGCGCAATAATAAAGTCACCGATTCCATTCGATTCAAACTCAACGTGCTCGCGAACTTTGTCTTCGAAGCCAATGATCCGGTCTGCTGGCACAAGGAAGCGAGTTGAAGGCTTACGGCCCTCCGCTTCAAAAGCGGCAATTTGCTCAGGCGTCAAGTGACGGCACTTCCCGGAGTAACCGCCCATCTCCCCGCGTGCTTCCTGCTCTGCCCGCTCCTGCTCTAAATCTGCTTCCGAACAGTAGCAAGGATACGCATGACCGCTCTGAAGAAGCTGATTGAGATGAGTCTGATAAATATCGAGTCTTTCCATCTGACGATAAGGACCGTACGGACCTCCGATATCTACGCTCTCATCCCACTCTAACCCAAGCCATCTTAGGCCATTCAATTGATCCTCGATGCCGGATTCTTTATGACGGGTTTGATCCGTATCTTCAAACCGCACAACGAATGCTCCGCCATGGCGACGCGCCAATAAATAATCAAAAAGTGCTGTACGAGCACCGCCTATATGTAAATGTCCCGTTGGACTTGGTGCATAGCGCACGCGTAAAGGTTGGTTCATGACTGTACCCTCTCTCCCCAATAATACCTGCTATTCTAGCACATCTCGAATTAAACAAACAACCGATTGTGCTGCAATTCCTTCGCCTCGGCCCGTGAAACCTAGCTGCTCGGTCGTTGTAGCTTTCACATTGACTTGGTCCGGCTTCGCTTCTAAGGCATCGGCAATAATCTCAACCATTTGCGGGATGTACGGTGCCATCTTAGGCTTCTGAGCAATAATCGTGGAATCAGTATTCCCCAGACGATATCCCTTATCTTTTGCAAGCTGCCATACGTGTTTCAAAAGAACCAAGCTGTCCGCATCCTTGAATTCCGCAGCTGTATCCGGGAAATGCTTCCCGATATCCCCTAAGCCCAGAGCGCCTAGAATCGCATCGCTAACTGCATGCAAAAGCACATCAGCATCGGAGTGGCCGAGCAGTCCCTTTTCATAAGGAATCGTCACGCCTCCGATAATGCACATGCGGCCTTCTACCAACTGATGAACATCAAATCCTTGTCCTACGCGAATCATTGTTGTTCCTCTCCCCTTACGTTCTGTAGTATCCATTCTGCCCATGGCAAATCTTCCGGTGTAGTTATCTTAATATTGTAATAGTCCCCTTCAACAACATGCACCGTTGTTCCTATACGCTCCACTAACATAGCATCGTCTGTGCCCATAAAATCATCCTGAAGGGCGCACTCATGCGCCTCCTGCAAAAGAGAAAGCCGAAAAGCTTGCGGGGTTTGGATGGCCCACAAGCTTCGTCTATCTGGTGTAGATTGTATTCGCTTTGCAGAATCTACGACCTTGATCGTATCCTTCACGGGAACCGCCAGCACGGCCGCGTCCTGCTCTTTTGCCTTTGACAGGCAATCGAACACATGTTCCCTTTTGACGAAAGGACGAACACCGTCATGCACAAGTACCCAAGCGGTATCCTGCTCAAGGGCTGCGAGACCCCTTCTGACGGAATCCTGACGCTCTGCCCCGCCTGCCAGCACATGAGTGACCTTGGAAAGCGCGTAGCTCTGTACATAGCCTGTACAGCGCTCTACGTCATTTCCGCCAACAACTAGAATGATTTCATTCACTTCATGTATGTTTTGAAATAATTGCAACGTATGTACCAGAATTGGCTTCTGTCCCAGTTGTAAATATTGTTTACTTTCCGCCGTTCCCATGCGCGAGCCTTTGCCCGCTGCCACGATGATAACCCCTAGCTTCCCCATAAGCCTAAGTCCTCCAACTCAACTGAGCGCCTTCTATTCGAAAGCTTTCTGCGTAAGCATAGACCCTAGGATAAACAACTCCGTGCTATGTTACATCTCCCTATCATACTGGTTTTATTGCGCTTTTTCCAATAATTTCGGTTTCGCGAAAATCATTCGGCCCGCCGAAGTTTGCAGCACACTCGTTACCATCACTTCCAGCGTCATGCCAATGAATTCACGACCGCCTTCCACCACAATCATCGTGCCATCGTCAAGATAAGCGACACCTTGTCCATGCTCTTTGCCATCTTTAATGACTTGAACAATAATTTCTTCACCCGGCAGAACAACAGGCTTTACGGCATTCGCCAAATCATTAATATTAAGCACTGAAACACCTTGCAATTCACAGACTTTATTCAGGTTAAAATCGTTCGTAATTACTTTTCCTTGCAGCACCTTCGCCAAACGCACCAACTTGCTGTCAACCTCGGATATCTCTTCAAAATCGCCTTCATAAATCAGCACTTTCACTTCGAGTTCTTTTTGAATTTTGTTCAAAATATCGAGTCCGCGCCGTCCGCGATTCCGCTTGAGTAGATCCGATGAGTCCGCAATATGCTGCAGCTCTTCCAGGACAAACTCCGGTATAACGAGAGTGCCTTCGATAAATCCTGTTTTGCAAATATCTGCAATGCGCCCGTCAATGATAACACTTGTATCGAGAATCTTATGTTCCTCGTAAGGACGATGTGTCTGCTTCTCTGGAGCGACTACCCGACTCATGGCAATAATCTGAACCAGCTCTTCCCGCTTGCTGTAACCAATCCGAAATCCCATAACGGCTAGAACCCCTGAGACGACGAAAGGTAAAATAGGGCTTGCCCACTTCACCTGATCAAGCACAGGGAAGACCAATACTGATATAAGCAGTCCGATTACTAGTCCTAGTGTACCTGAGAGCAGATCGGACACAGGAATGTCCGCAACGTTTCTTTCCCCTTTGACAAGCAGCTTCATCCCCTTGCCTGCAATCCATGCTGAAAGAATGAACATAACTAGCGCGCATAAACTATTGATGGCTATTGCTTTTCCTGAATCATTCATGACACCTGTTGTACTAAGAATTGCTTCACTCCATCCAAAACCTAAACTACCACCCATGATGGCCAAAATGAACTGTACCCATTTCCTCATCATAGATTCACCCCCTGCATCAACATATTGATATAGCTTCATTACAATTATGTTCCAATTTATCCATCGTTAATCACTTCTTCAGATGTAAAATTGAAATATTAAGGGGCTTCCATTATAATGAAATTGGAAGTTACCAACACACCCGAGGTGGATGGAATGAGCTCCTTGACTTTAAAGCAGTTTCAAGATCAAGTATCCGAATTGTTGCTCCGTCACCGAAGTCTGCTTGACGTCTTATCCAAATTTCAACAGTCCGGCGCAGCTGCCAACCGTTCCGTGGTTAAATCCATTACGGAATGTGGATGTATTCAGGTCAACGCAGCGAAGCAAGAGTACCATCCAGAGATGACTTTGAATGAGGCTAAGGATGTGCTGGGCACTCATGTATCCGGTCACCTGTGTGAACAATGCATCGAGGTTGTCAGTAGTGAGTTGGGCAGGAACTTGTTCTATATGTCCGCACTAAGCAACATTCTTGATGTTAACCTGGAACAAGTCGTTGAGAATGAATCCAAGAAATGCACAACACTAGGACTCTTCAACATGTCATGAAAATGAAGATGAACAAACAAAAAAGCATTTATTTTCTCTGAGATGATCAGAAGAAAATAAATGCTTTTTATTTTAGAAACTTGCTGATTAAACGTCGGACTTAACGGAATTCGAATCGTCTACACCGCGTCTTTTGTTCTTTCTGCGAAGACGGATGAAAAACCCATCAACGTTTTTTTTTAAGCCATAAAGCGCGTACAATAGAAGAGGTACGAAGATCATTTTGGAAATGGACTCAGGCCATTTAATTGCAATCAAGACAGCAACGGCAACGATAACTGGTGTAATCCAGATTGCTGCTTTAGGAATACCCGCTTTCTTGAAGTTCGGGTACTTCACTGTACTTACCATCAAGTAAGAAAGCATAATTGTACTTACCAAAAGCACATAGACATTAATTTCGTTCACAAACAACGCTAATGTACAAAGCACACCACCAGCAGCTGGAATCGGCAAACCGATGAAATAGCCAGGTGTACCAGCAACAACATTGAAGCGAGCCAAACGAAGTGCTCCACAAATGGGGAAGATCGCCGTGACGATCCAAGCAAATGCCGGACTGATCACACTCGGATCATTAAAAGCTACTACATACATGATAAAGGCAGGTGCTACACCGAAAGAAATAACGTCGGACAGCGAGTCTAGTTCTTTACCGAATTCACTCTGTGCATTCAATGCCCTTGCTACACGGCCATCAAGACCATCAAGCAGCATTGCAACAATGACAAGTACAGCTGCGATACCATGCTCACCACTGAAAGCGAGAATGATCGACAGAACACCTAGGAATAAGTTCCCTACTGTAAAAAGACTGGGAATTGATTTCGTTAACATATTTTTTTGTCCACCTCTGGATTTACTATGCCCTAAACTTGACTTTATAAAACCTCAACATTAGATACTTTATGATTGTATCCAGTTTAAATATGTCTGTCAATGAACACTTGTTCTTGAATTCTTTTGAGGCCCTCTTTAATTGCGCGCGCCCTCACTTCTCCGATTCCGTCAACTTCATCCAATTCTTCAATGGTCGCCATCATCATGTGCGGCAGGTAGCCAAATTTCTCTACAAGATTCGCAATAATGATCGAGGGAAGCCGCGGTATTTTCCCAAGAACCCTGAATCCTCGCGGGGAAACTGGTTCTTCAACGATTGAATTTGTATGCGGATAGCCGAGTAATCGAATGATTTGGTGCGGTTCTAGCAATTCGTCCGAAGATAACCGCTTCAAACCAGCTTGCATTTCTTTGACTCGGTCTTCGGATAATTCCCTTACATAATCTTTTACGAGCAAACGCGCTTCAAGTTCCGCATTGCCAACAAGTTCTTCCAATTGCATGCTAATTAATCGGCCTTCGTTCCCCAACTCGTTAATATAACGGTTGATTTCTGCCTTGATGCGCAGCACCATTTCAAAACGAGCAATGACATTGGTGACATCGTGCAGCGTAACTAGCTCTTCAAACTCCGACGCACTCAGGTTCGTCAGCGACTGATCCAAAACAACTTTGTACCGTTCCAACGTTTGGATAGCTTGATTAGCTTTCGTTAATATAACGCCTATATCTTTGAGCGCATAGCGCAAGTTGCCTTGATAAAGGGTGATAACATTGCGTCGTTGCGAAATCGAAACAACCAGCTTATTCGTTTGTTTCGCAACACGCTCAGCTGTCCGATGGCGGATTCCTGTTTCCGACGATGAGATCGAGGAATCCGGGATTAATTGTGTATTCGCATAGAGAATACGTTTGATATCCTCGCTGAGGATGATCGCTCCATCCATTTTGGCCAGCTCATATAAATAATTGGGTGAAAAATCACAATCGATCGAAAAGCCGCCGTCGACGATTTCCCTTACTTCCGCGCTATATCCAACAACAATAAGTCCGCCCGTTTTGGCGCGCAAAACATTCTCCAAACCGTCACGGAACGGTGTGCCAGGGGCTACCATTTGCAGCAATTGGCTCATGACGTCTCGCTTTATCTCTTCTTTACTCATATTGTCCTCCTGAAGGCTTGCAGGTTGAATGATTCAAGAGCTACTCCAGTGCCGCTTTCAATGCTTCCGACACCGTGTTCACCCCAATAATCTCCATACCGGGCGGATGCGTCCACCCCTTCAAACTTTTCTCTGGCATAATGACTCTGCGGAATCCTAACTTCTCCGCTTCCTTCACCCGTTGATCAATCCGGGATACACCGCGGACTTCTCCAGTCAACCCGATCTCACCGAACACGACGTCAAAAGGTCTCGTTGCGTGATCCCGGAAGCTGGATGCAATACTAATCGCAATGGCTAAATCTACAGCAGGCTCATCAAGCTTGACGCCGCCAGCCACGTTCAGATAAGCATCTTGATTCTGAAGGAACATCCCCATACGTTTCTCTAAAACGGCAATGATCAAAGAAAGTCGATTATGATCGACACCAGTCGCCATTCTTCTGGGAGATGGGAAATTCGTCGAAGAAACCAACGCCTGAATCTCTACGAGAACTGGACGCGTTCCTTCCATACTCGCAACCACGGTAGAGCCGGCAACACCGAGCGGCCTTTCGGACAGGAACAGTTCGGATGGGTTACTTACTTCGACAAGTCCTGCTTCTTGCATCTCAAAAATCCCGATTTCATTCGTAGACCCGAATCGATTCTTGACTGCGCGGAGCACGCGGTAGGAATGATGCCGCTCTCCTTCGAAGTAAAGGACGCAATCGACCATGTGCTCCAGCATCCTAGGTCCCGCAATGGCGCCTTCCTTCGTCACGTGGCCGACAAGGACCGTTGCAATACCTTTCCCCTTAGCTATTCTCATAAAGTGACCCGTACATTCCCGAACTTGCGAAACGGTTCCTGGGGCCGATGTAATGGCAGGATGGTAGACAGTCTGAATGGAGTCAATCACTAAGAAATCCGGTTCAATTTCTTGAATGGCTTCCTCAATAAGTTCCAGGTTCGTTTCACAAAGAACATAGAGCAGCGGAGATGATGCATTCAAGCGGTCCGCACGAAGTTTCGTCTGTTTAACAGACTCTTCCCCCGATATATAAAGCACTTTCTGATGTGCTTGCGTCAGCTCGAAAGAAGTTTGGAGCAATAACGTTGATTTCCCGATTCCCGGATCCCCACCTACGAGAATCAAAGATCCAGGCACAATACCTCCGCCTAAGACGCGATTCAGTTCTTTATTGCTGGTCACAACCCTAGGCTCTGGGCTACTTTCTATATGTATGATGGGGGTCGGTTTTTCTTTCGTGCGAGGGGCAGAAGAATTCATACCCTTTGTACGTACAACCGTTTCGACTTCTTCCACCATCGTGTTCCAAGATTGACAACCTGGGCATTTGCCCATCCATTTTGGCGATTCATAACCGCATTCTTGACAGCAAAATTTCGTTTTCTGTTTACTCATGACGTAAGTGACTCCTTAGATGTTTCAATTCAATATTTGGCTATCCTTACCAATAAAGTTTACCATTTTTACGAAGCCCATGAAAGGTCATCTGAAAATAAAAAAGCATTTTACTACACCCAGAACCGGATGCAGCAAAATGCTTCTTTGCTTGCTTTATTTAGCTGCTACGCCTTCGCCCTTCAGGACAACAAGCTCGCCCTCATTCTCATCAATCGTTAAGGAATCGCCCTTAGCGATATTGCCTCTGAGAAGTTCCTCAGATAGACGATCCTCAATATGCTTCTGGATCGCTCTGCGAAGTGGTCTTGCGCCGTAAGTCGGGTCATACCCTTCTTTGGCTAAGAATGCTTTGGCTTTGTCTGTCAGCAAGAAATCAACTTCTTGTTCTTTCAGACGTTTGCGAAGATCATCCGCCATCAGAGTAACGATTTCAGCGATATGCTTCTCATCCAAGGAGTGGAAGACGATGATTTCGTCGATCCGGTTCAGGAACTCAGGACGGAAGCTTTTCTTAAGCTCGCCCATCACTTTATCTTTCATGTTGGTATAATCTCTACCAGCATCAAGAGCAGCTGTGAAGCCAAGTGAGGAGTTTTTCTTAATCATATCCGCGCCTACGTTGGAAGTCATGATGATCAATGTGTTGCGGAAATCGACCGTACGTCCTTTGGAATCCGTCAAACGACCGTCTTCCAACACTTGCAGCAGAATATTGAAAACTTCTGGATGTGCTTTCTCGATCTCATCGAGCAATACAACCGAGTATGGTTTACGACGAACTTTCTCAGTCAGTTGGCCGCCTTCTTCATAGCCAACATACCCTGGAGGCGCTCCGACCAGACGAGAAGTCGAGTGTTTCTCCATGTATTCCGACATGTCGATCCGGACTACTGCGTTATCGTCACCGAAAAGAGATTCAGCTAACGCGCGCGCTAACTCAGTTTTACCTACACCAGTAGGTCCCAAGAAGATGAAGGAGCCCATTGGACGCTTCGGATCTTTCAGACCTGCTCTAGCACGGCGAATCGCGCGGCTGACGGCTTTAACTGCTTCTTCTTGTCCGATGACACGCTCATGAAGAATATCTTCCATTTTGAGCAGACGATCTGTTTCTTCTTCCGCCAGCTTGCTAACAGGAATTCCTGTCCAGCTTGCTACGATTTGAGCGATATCATCTGGCGTTACTTCTGTATCCAAACGACCTTGTTTTTCTTTCCACTCGTTCTTGGTCGTATCCAGTTCTTCGCGAAGCTTCTGTTCAGTGTCGCGAAGCCCAGCCGCTTTCTCGAACTCCTGGCTTTGAACCGCGGCATCCTTCTCCTTACGGATATCCTCCAGCTTATTCTCAAGCTGTTTCAATGAAGGCGGTATTGTGTAAGAACGTAGTCTTACTTTGGAACTAGCCTCATCGATCAAGTCAATCGCTTTATCCGGTAAGAAACGGTCCGTAATGTAGCGATCTGAGAGCTTAACAGCCTCTTGAATAGCAGCATCCGTAATTTTCACACGGTGGTGAGCTTCGTAGCGGTCACGCAGTCCGTATAGAATTTGGACAGCTTCCTCAGGGGATGGCTGATCCACCGTAATTGGTTGGAAACGGCGCTCAAGCGCAGCATCCTTTTCGATGTATTTGCGGTATTCATCCAGCGTCGTAGCACCAATGCACTGCAACTCACCTCTAGCCAAGGCCGGCTTCAAGATGTTGGAGGCATCAATCGCACCCTCAGCACCACCAGCGCCGATCAAAGTATGAAGCTCGTCAATGAAGAGCACGATGTTACCCGCTTGACGAATTTCGTCCATGATTTTTTTGAGACGATCCTCAAATTCACCGCGATATTTGGTGCCTGCTACCACAGACCCCATATCGAGAGTCATAACCCTTTTGTCCTTCAACGTTTCCGGAATTTCATTATTAATGATTTTCTGAGCGAGGCCTTCGGCAATTGCCGTTTTACCAACCCCTGGCTCACCAATCAGCACCGGGTTGTTTTTCGTTCTGCGGCTTAACACTTGAATCACACGTTCGATCTCTTTGCTACGGCCGATAACGGGATCTAGATGACCCTCTTTGGCGTAGGCGGTCAGATCTCTTGCTAAACCATCTAGCGTAGGTGTATTCACATTCTGAGTGTTACCGTGGCTTGGAGACACTGTCTCGCTGCTGCCTAACAATTGAAGAACTTGCTGGCGTGCTTTGTTCAAAGAAACACCAAGATTGTTAAGGACTCTCGCGGCAACGCCTTCACCTTCACGAATTAATCCGAGTAAAATATGTTCAGTCCCCACATACGTGTGACCTAATTTTCTTGCCTCATCCATGGACAGCTCGATAACCTTTTTTGCTCTAGGTGTATACGCAATGTTGGTAGGCTGCTCTTGTCCTCTGCCGATCAGGGATTCGACTTCATCTTGAATTTTTTCAAGACCTAAACCCAAAGCAACAAGTGCTTTAGCGGCGATACCTTCCCCTTCACGAATAAGACCCAGCAAAATGTGCTCAGTACCAATATTGTTATGCCCTAAGCGAACTGCTTCCTCTTGAGCCAAAGAAAGCACCTTTTGCGCACGTTCTGTAAATCTGCCAAACATCATAGAGAACACCTCCAAAATTAGTATATCTATGGAAAACCTAAAGGATGAATCTTAACTGATTATACCCTGCCAAATTTCTCTCGAATCAGCTCAGCTCGACGCATGTCACGCTCATCGGCGCTCAGCTTCTCACCAGCGTATTGCTGAAGAAAGCCAGGCTGCGTCATGACCAGTAGTTCATTCAAAACATTAGAAGAAACATTATTGATAATCCCCAGGTCTATGCCTAATCGCACATCCGACAGGCGCTGCGCAGCCTCCTTAGAGTCCATAATTCCTGCGTAAGACAGAATACCAAGCGAGCGATTCACGCGATCAATGATACGCATTCTAGACTCTTGCATCAGCTTATGCCTTGCAGCACGCTCATGCTCAATAATTTGTCTTGCAACACTGTGTAAATTATCAATAATCTCGTCTTCGGATTGTCCTAGCGTAATCTGATTCGAAATTTGGAACAGATTACCTAATGCTTCGCTGCCTTCCCCATATAATCCTCTAACCGTCAATCCAACTTGTGTAACAGCGGATAAAATCCGATTAATTTGTTGGCTGAGCACCAGAGCGGGTAGATGCATCATTACCGAAGCGCGAATGCCGGTTCCGACGTTGGTAGGGCAGCTTGTTAGGTAGCCCTTCTTTTCATCATAGCCGTAATCTAGCTGGGTTTCAAAAATATCATCAATTTGGTTCGCCAAGTCCCAAACTTCTTTAATTTGGAAGCCTGGGCATAAGCATTGTATGCGAAGATGATCCTCTTCATTGATCATAATGCTGATGGATTCATTTTCGCTTAAAATAACGGCACCATTTCTGGATTCGTTAGCTAAGTTAGGACTAATCAAATGCTTCTCAACAAGAACCATTCGCTCAAGCTCGTTAAGGTCAGATAGCGGAATAAGCGAAAAGTTACTGATCGTCTCCAGTTCATCATTCTCCAGCACGCCGGATAACTGATCGAGTACTTCTTGTGATTGTTGATTGGTAGCTAGCATCGGGTAAGGGTAGTCTCTAAGGTTGCGCGCAATGCGGATTCGACTGCTGATGACAATATCCGATTCCGGCCCCTCTCCCTTCATCCATTCGCTCAATGCATCTCCTGTAAACCGCTGTAGTGTCACTGGATTCACACCTTCCTTACAAAATCACAATCCGGCAATTTTCTTCTCTATCTCGCGAATTTGGTCCCTAATCTTCGCCGCTTGTTCGAATTCTTCTGCTTCAATGCAGGTCATCATATCCTTCTTAAGCGTATCGATTTCCCGCTTACATTGAATAATGCCACCGCTTCGTTTGGGGACTTTCCCCACATGTACGGTGTTCCCGTGCACTCTTTTGAACAGAGGATCTAACTTTTCTGAAAAGCTTTGATAACAGGACCCGCATCCAAAACGTCCTAGTTTACTAAACTGCGAATACGTTAACCCACAGTTCTCACAACGAATCGCTTGTGACTTCGCGGCGGATAGAGAGGAAGGTTCGAAATCAAGTAATCCTGATAAAAGATTATGAATCGAAAAACCGCCAGATGTCCCAGGAATCATTTCACCCTTCTCGCGGGCGCAATTCTCACAAATGTGGAACTCGTTCTTGTCTCCATTCACAATCTTCGTAAAATGAAGAGTCGCCGGTCGTTTCCCGCATTCCTGACAAATCATTTCATATGCCTCCTCATCTGCTAAGCAAGGATATCAGCATCGCTTTAAGGATCTTAGCTCGAATTTCATCGCGCAGCGGGAGCTTGAAGGTCAACACATCTCTGGATATCGCTGCCCGAATCAAATTGGCTTCTCGTGTTGAAATATAGTGGCCTTCCAGCAGCTGGTAAATGAGTCCTTCTGAAGCGACTTGATCTATGTGTGTATGAATCGTTCGAAAAATATGATCCAATATCGATCCATGGCTCTTAAGCTCAATCTTCTGGATACGAATGTACCCGCCACCGCCACGTTTACTCTCCACGAGGTAACCCTTTTCCAGCGTAAACCTTGTACTAATCACATAATTGATTTGGGAAGGCACACACTGGAATTGATCCGCTAGATCGTTTCGTTGAATCTCGATGGCTCCTTCAGAGCTTTGTTGAAGGACATGCTTTAAATACTGCTCAATAATTTCTGATACGTTACGCATCAATTCATCCTCCCAGACTGCTAGAAGTAAATTGACTTTGATTGACTTTGACTTTCTTTGACCTTAACTAGATTATAATCATTTCCTTTCTTTTTGACAAGTGCTGCCGCTAAACATTGCCGTATATAAGAAAACTGAGCATTTTCACAGCTTACTCTCAGTATTTACAAAAATACCCCTGCTTAACGTTAGGGGCTGTTCCTTTTTTTGGGGTTGGAGTGGTACTTCTTAAGTTTGGCCTTTCTCCATAAGTTAACTGCAAAAAGTGCAGGTAATTATGCTCCAATGCTGAGATTAACAAACTTAGATGTAAAAAGTGCAGCTTAGTTCAAGTAAAGCAGATGCTTCCACCGTTTCCGCTTAATATTAATGTAGGAAATGCAGGTAATCGGTCAAAATGGGAATAGTGCCGCTATTTTACTGCACTTTTTACAGTTGGGCTACTAAGGAGCCTCAGGCAGTGGCAACAAGATATAAACAAAAAACCTTACGAGGATTTCTCCTTGTAAGGTTCTCAATTGTGCTTGGCAACGTTCTACTCTCCCAGAACCCTGCGGTTCAAGTACCATCGACGCTGGAGGGCTTAACGGTCGTGTTCGAGATGGGAACGCGTGGGTCCCCT
>NZ_JCAUAX010000022.1:0-45096 GCF_059692175.1 Paenibacillus sp. J22R67
GCTCAGAGTGGAACAGGGATTTAGGGGGAAGAGCGTTAAAGCCAGGCGGGACAAGGGGTTTGGGGGATTTGAGGGGGAGGGGGCTTGAGATGACTATTTAGGACATTGACAATGATTGGCGAGAATAGGCAATAAAACCCACCTTTGTATGGTGGGTTTTATTGCTTATTCTTTTTTGATAACTGCGACTCATACTTACGAAGCAAATTAAGACTCTCTTTTAAATAGTCAGCTTCTTCTGATATTAGGTTCTCTTTGCTCCCAGTCAGAACCGCAATATTGTCTAGCTCTACGTTGGTTTTCAATTCTCTACTGAGAAGTAAATCCAGGCTTACTTCAAAAAAGTCAGCCAATGCAATGAGCGTTGCAAAATCAGGAACAAGCCCTGCAAGAGGAAAGTATCCTTACCCAAAGAATCAGCCTCTGCAAAGAATTCATCGACATCATTCTAGAGTATATCTCTCAAAAAGCCGATTCTATTCACGTGCTCACGGCAGAGGATATCGTTACCGCAGTGCATACTATCGGCCAAGATCTGGATACAGAGTTGCTTCATTTAAGGTTGGAGAAGGGAATTCTCGAAAATAAGTTAAAGAGTTTCAATGCACAATGAAGCGAGTTGAATAAAAGTTAAATATAGTAATAATTGTATAATTTTTAAAATTGTATTAATCTTTAAGGGACCATGGGTTATTACATATGGCTTTACATCAAAAGGATTATATATTCGAGGAGTGGAGTTGATCTTGTTTAAAAGAACTTTATGTGTCTTAGGGCTCACATTTGTAGTTGCTGGATGTGGAAAATCAGTTGATTTAAAGCCTGAAGTAGTAAGCCCGCCAAATCAGGTCTCAGTGGAGTCAAAGGATAAAAAGGTTGAATTGGCTAGAACAGAGAACGGAGTTGTGATATCTGCCAATAATCCTGCTGAGGGGGATTTATTTAAGGGGATTACGATTCAAACGAAAGATCAAAGGAAAGTTTTCGCATGGAATACCTCGTCAAACCCGGCTTACTATCCGACAGTTAAAATAGGAGATTTTTACAAAGGAAACAAAGATGAGCTTGCAATAATACTTACTAAAGGTCACGGCACGGGAGTTCTTCAACAGGAGATCCATGTGCTAAACTTGGGAGATTTATCAGAGATTGCTGTTGAGAATCCTATAGAAGCTATTAAAAGAGATGTTAAAAGCAAAGTAACAAAGGGAGATGACACAATTACTATTGAATTAGAGGCTGACGGAGCGCGAATTAAGAAAGAATACGAAAAGTCGGCTGCAGGATCGTGGAGTGAGAGTGTAGTTTTTGGAGATATAGTCAATTTTATGATTGATGGAAATAAAATTTCGGCTAATCTTCCAGGAGCCGTTAGTCCCGCGCCTCATATAGTCGCTACTGCAGTTGTTGAGTACGGGAATGATTTGAGAGCGAAAAGAGTTAATCTTATTGAAGAGAAGTAAAGGAGCCCTTAAGGGCTCCTTTTTTTAATATCCAGCTACTAAGAAAAACGTGTGGTTACCGATCACTTTTTTGTAAGTGATATCTTGCCAACTTCCAACAAATTGTAGCTGTAGCTGCCCACTCGTCGTCGTACGGGATTTACTGTTAAACAAGGTATTCGTCCAGAACCAGAGAGCATTGCTTATTGGGTTTGTTTGGTTATCAATCGTCAATGCAATATATAAGATATCATTCCAAGCGCTTAAAGAAGTGTCTGGTTCGCGGGCAGACTGAGTCGTCATGCCAACGAACTGGTTCGGTTTTAAAATGACTCCAGGATAAGTTGACGACATGGCCGACTGCTTGCCAACCCTCCACACCTTCGCCGCGCGCCTCAGAATAAATCAATCGCGCCAGCAGATCTGCATCTTCTTGTCCATCGAATTCAGTTAGTCCTGTTGTGTTCGTAAGAACTTCACCATAAGTTGGCATGTGTAATTCCTCCTTTTATTTTAGGGGAATCTGTTGATTCCCTTCACTTAGGAAGCAAATAAATTACACATTTTTACAACTCGGTTATTAATCTTTTGATATTTTCTTTATTAATTCCGTAATTGTCATATCGATTCTATCTAACCGCTTCTGCACATTGAGCAATACAAAAAAAGTCACAGAGATAGGAAAACCTAGGTCAGTTACGATTTTAACGATTTGATTGGCATCTAGAATAGAAGTATCCATTGTGTCTAACCTCCTTATCTTACTAGTAAAAAATTTATTAGATTAAACAACCATAAAGAATTCATAAAGAAAACCTTAATTTACGTCCGATAGACATTTTAAGACGTATATATGTTGTAAAAAATGTATTTAATTTACTTACTAAGTGAGGGCAGATGTAGAGGGGGGATGGTGAGTGGTAAATGAATTTCCATTAATAGAAAAATGTCAGCAAGTGTTAAGAAGATTTGCGTGGAGAATGCAGTATAGGGCTAGAAAACAGATGAATCATGAATTTTTATCGCTAGACCTTGATTATGCCGGAAAAACGGAGGGGGGCCTGAACATTTACATTGTTGAGTTAATAGAAAGCATCCAATCCAAGAAGGGGCGCTATATTATTAAAAGGATTTACATAGATGGTTTGAACGAGAGAGAGGTAGCTAATGAACTTCGAATATCTCAACAGGCGGTGAGTAAATGGAAAAAGAAAGGCTTAGAGACCATGAGGAAACAAGGGTTCTAGAAGATTTATTACAAAAGGCACTGGGAGGTGATAAAGGAAGTATTGAGATCATCTTGCAATATTTTGAGGAGGAAATTATATATCTTGCTAAATTTATTAAGATGCCAAAAGAGGATGCAATACAGACTTTGAAATTGGAGTTGATTGAATATATCTATCAAAAAAGCAAGCAGAAAATGAGTGAATTAGAAGAGAAGGAAGAGGGGGAGGAATAATATACATTGGATTGAAGAGAAAGGAGCAACCGTTAAATGGTATGCTTCTTTTTTTTGTATAACTGTTTGTTACTTTTGCATATTTTGTTCAAATGCTTTTTCATTTATTAAATTTCAACAAAGTCAAAGGGGAATTCTACATGCTGACGAAGTCATTAGAGTTGGTGTTGATTAAAACAAAGCTATTGAGTCTTGCGGGTCTTGCACTTCTAGACATTGCAGTTATGTCTACAACAAACTGATTAAACAGGGTGTACTACACCAAAGCCCCCCAAACTATATATAATTCCAACAGACAATATTGCCCCACCTTACGGCAGAAAGGGAACCGCAATGAGAATTTATTTTACCGTAAAAAGCGTCGGCAAAAGAAAGCCCTTCTTAACAAAGAAGGAATACATCCTCTCCTCCGCACCAACTACTCTCAGAGAATTGATTATCGAAATCGTCGCTCATCACGTACGAGAATACAACGAGCGAGCGGAGGAAGGCCAGCTCATAGCATTTCTAACAGAAGAAGAAATTAGCACGAAAGTGACCCAAGGGAAAGTGGGTTTCGGCTCCAAGTATGATGATAGGCAGGCGGGTGAAGAAGCATCCATTCAAACGGCTCTTTTAGCTTTCGAGGACGGGCTGTATCGGGTGTTCCTGCGCGAAGAAGAGGTGTCGGAGCTGAGTTCCAAGATTGACATTCAGGATGGGGATGACATCACGTTTATTAAATTTACAATGCTAGCTGGCCGACTATGGTAATGGAGGGAATTTAATTGCTATCTTTTCAAAGGGAAGATGAAGAAGCCAAGCAACTGGAACAAATGATAGTCGAGAAATTGGATAAGGAGCCTAGAGAAAGGCGTTTGAACTATCAAGAGATCAGCGTACTTCTCGATCAAATTCATGCGCAAGGAGCGGGCGATGCTTATTTTGCCCCTTTCATTTCTATCCTCCAACAAAAGGCTGGTGGCTATCCGGCTGAGATCATGCGCTACTTATCCACACATATTACTGAGTACCCCTACAGCGTTGGGTATTATCGCAGGCCATTTCGTACGAAGAACCCTCGTGTTCATGTGGAAAATATGGTTCGCAAGCTGTTTGCCCTCTACGACCTCACTAGGACTAACTTTTCGCTTATGGAGTACCTCACGACACAAGTCAACCAAATTGACAGTTCGATGGTTTCCTATATGCTTGCATACGAACTAGATCATAACAATCGTGAAGTGTTCGATGTGCTTAAGGAGATTATATTTGGAGATAACAACACGGCCCTGCTGAATCGGGCTATGATACGTGGCATTTTCCTCAGTCATCAAGAAGAGGCTTATCAAATGCTCGGCCAGATGCTGATCGCTGCACGACTGCAGGAGGGTTTACGCCAAAGTATCGTTGAATCCATGGATGAGGGCACGATTGAGGCTTTTACCTATTTCCTGAAAATTATTATCGACAATGACTTCATCCGGTATAGTTCGGTGATTCGGGCACTGGATGTATGGACAGGACTTGCACTTGAAGCGGCTAATACTAGGGTCGTAAAGCAATGCATCGAGTATGCTCATACCAGCTTGAACGATGAGGGTCTATGCCAGGAGTGGTCGGAGAGTAAGGATGTCCATAAGCTGTATTTCTCCCTCTGGGCTACGGCTGTCAGAGAAGAGGGTAGTCTCCATGACCTCATCCGGCACATTATGGAAGTTGGGGCTACGCACCAACAAATCGCAGCTCAATACTTCCTGTCACAAAGCCAGAATGATGAGGTTCGTTTTTCCCTTTCCGTTCCCTATATAGCTCAATCTGATTTGGAACTGCAGTCACTTGTCATTACCAATTATGTGTATAAGTGGTCAAGCATTTGGAGAGGTCATCTGGATTATGATGCTATCAAGAATAAGCCAATCGTCGAACGAGTCGCTATGCTAGAGGGGAAAGAGGAGAGGGTCAGGCAATTCGAGCTATTTAAAATCATGCTGATCCAAATGCCGAAGCTTGAGGTGACAGAAAAGTCGAGGGTTTTTGAATGGATGGGATACTCTTACTCCACGGATGCAATCGCGAATAAGATGCTTTATCTCGCGGCTTATGATCTAGACCCTGATATGATCGCTCAGATGATTAGCCTTAAAGATCGAGTCAGTCCAGACCTTCGTGGGGCTCTGATCCGCTCCTTTACGAGCGATGTAACCAATTCTGTGCAAAGACAATATCTGTTTGATTCCTTATCGGACAAAAGCATATCCAATCGCGAAGCGGCGCTAACTAGAGTTGGCGAAATGAACCTTACCCCGCTGGATGCTGAGACGATTCATGGCCTTTTGAAATTAAAGACTGGAGCGCTTCGGCAAAGCGCAATCAAAATTCTTCTTAAGCAGGAGTTGGAGCAGATTGCCCATTCCATCGAAACGCTTCTTGATAGCCCAGCAGAGCTGCAGCGTCTAGGCGCCCTTGAGATGCTCTGTGTGTTGAAGGAGGATGACGAGCGAGCTGACCAATTTGAGCGGGTGAAGCCTCATATTGCCTCTATCAAGGAGCCTTCGGATAAAGAGCGTACGCTGATCGATCGTTTGCTCCTGAAGGAGCAGAAGGGCCTCCATAACGGATTCGGTTTATTCGACCCCAATAGGGAGAAGGAACTCTACAAGTTACCAGACTATCCAGATGTTCGCGTAAAAGACTTCTTTGATATGCCGTTTGAAAAGGTCAAAGCATTTCTACAAGGCTTATCTGATTTGGTCCATACACATCGGGAATATGAATATACCGTTGAAAGGTATGCTGGCAGTAAGGAGAATAATCTGCTGGGAGCAAGGTTGTATCGCCTGAATGGATATCAGAAGCAAGAGCATGAAAAGACACATTTGGAAGGATATCCACTTGCAGAAGTATGGGAGTGTTACCTAGAAGATAACGCGTGTATACCTCGAGAACTTGCTCAGATATCTTTTTATTTTGCAACAGAAGGCCTTTATAAGTTCTTTACAAGTAAACTGGAAAGCTGGGAGATAAGTCGGTATAAGTCATTGGAAGGGTGGGGGAAGGAGTTTTTATCGGATTTGTATCCGATGGATACAATCCTTGCTTTCTATAAATTTATTGAGGACCTGCCATACCTCCAACAAGTTCGGCAAATCTTTTTTGCCTACTTCCATGATAGTGATAAGGAAGAACGGTTCTCTATGTCCAGCAAAATTTTAAATAAAATCCTCACCGAATTGCTGAAGATGGAGTTAGAGGAAAACTCGCATGCGTGGTCTATCCTTTCATCACCATGGAGCTCCTGGTCCGGCAGTCTTGTTTATGATGATCATTCGTTCTTTGAGTATTTCGCTATGATGCTGAATCTCGATAGGCTTACTCTTTATGATAATTTTCACCCAGAGCTCCACGAGTTTGTTAGAGCACATAATTTAGGCCTCATTCACGATGATGAACTTTATGAAGAGCTCATGACCCGAAATCGAAGAAGCCAACAGCGTATTAGAACGATCACCGAGAAAAGAGTAGATTTCGTGAATCAACATCCCTCGATCCAGCGGTTTAAGGATAAAGTCCTCTCCGTAATCCTAGAATTGGAACTGAATCGTGGTGAATTACCAACGGATGTATCGGACCTAGCGATGGGAATCACTTATTATGAGGGAATCGAATATTTCATTGCGATTTTATCCGCCCTCGATCAGGATACGTTTGTGCGCGGTTATATTTATGGCAGCCGGACTAAGAAGGAAGCACTTAGCTATCTCCTTCGTGTCTGTCATCCGAAAGAAGGCGACGATGCCCGGAAGCTCGCAGAAATGCTGAAAGGGAAGCCTATTTCGGAGAAGCGGCTGCTAGAGGCAGCGATGTACGCGCCACAATGGATCGAGCTCGTATCTGAGCATTTGAAATGGAATGGACTGCGAAGCGCCGCGTGGTACTTCCACGCCCATGTGAATGACAGCTTCTCGGCAGAAAAAGAAACGATAGTCGCCCACTATTCACCGATCTCGCCAGTGGAATTCAACGATGGAGCATTTGATATCCGTTGGTTCATGGAAGCTTATCAGGAATTGGGCGAGAAATGGTTCAACGTGCTGTATCAATGTGCCAAGTATATTTCAGCAGGGGCCAATCACCGCAGATCCCAGTTGTTCGCGGATGCTGTTCTTGGCAAGCTGGACCTGAACGAAATCCGGGGTTCTGTGGAGGCTAAGCGGAATAAAGACCATTTGCTATGTTACAGCTTAATTCCAATCGGCCAAGATCAAGACCGGGACGTGCTCGGCAGATATGAGTATATTCAGCAATTTCTCAAAGAGAGCAAGAAATTCGGTGCGCAGCGTAGTGCCAGCGAAGCAAAAGCTGCAGCTATTGCCCTCGATAATTTGTCCCGCAACGCAGGGTACCAAGATGTGATTCGGCTCAAATGGGATATGGAAGCGCGGAAGATGGAAGAGATCCTTCATCTGCTTGAGCCGATGGCGATTGATGATATTGAGGTGAAGCTCGTTATCGAAGATTCGGGTCGCGCTGACATTGAGGTGATCAAGCAAGGTAAGATACTGAAATCCTTACCGTCCAAGTACAGCAAGCACCCGTATATTGTTTCTTTAAAAGAAAGCATCGCTAGTTTAAGGGATCAATATAAGCGGGCGAAGAGCGAGTTCGAGAAATGTATGGAATCCGAAAGCACCTTTACCTATACGGAGCTTTTGAATTTAATGAAGAATCCTACGATTGCTCCGCTTCTTCGCACACTTGTCTTTAAAGCTGGTGACAGATTCGGGTTCTATGAAAACGGCCAATTGGTCAGTGTGGATGACGACGAACCCTATGCTTTATCCACAGAGGATATCCTTTGCATTGCGCACCCACTCCATCTGTACATAAGTGGGGAATGGAGCCTGTATCAGAAGTTCCTTTTTGATAAACAAGTGAAGCAGCCTTTCAAACAAGTATTTAGAGAACTGTATTTGCCCAATAAAGATGAGCTCGAGAGCGGTTCAGTTTCGAGACGCTACGCTGGCCATCAGATTCAGCCGAAGCGGGCAGCCGCTCTGCTGAAAACACGTCTTTGGACCGTCAGCTATGAAGATGGATTGCAGAAGGTATACCATAAAGAGAATATCATTGCACAGGTATATGCCTTAGCGGACTGGTTCTCTCCTTCAGATATCGAGGCGCCTACTCTTGAGACTGTCTCCTTCATGGATCGCAAGACATATAAGCCGCTTGAACTCAGCAGCATTCCTGGCATTATCTTCTCGGAAATTATGCGGGATGTGGATCTGGTCGTGAGTACAGCGCACGCTGGTGGTGTTGATCCTGAGGCGAGCCTAACAACGATTGAACTTCGAAAAGCAATTGTCACTGAATCTTTGAGGCTTATGAAGATTACGAATGTACGTCTGGAAGGGAACTTTGCCCGAATTGCAGGTACTCTTGGCGAATACGGAGTTCACCTTGGAAGCGGTACGGTGCAGAAGCAGGCTGCTGGTACTCTGTATATACTACCGGTGCATTCCCAGCATCGCGGCAAGTTATTCCTACCGTTTATGGACGAAGACCCCAAGACATCCGAGATCCTGTCCAAAATCGTCATGCTCGCGCAAGATACGAAAATCAAAGATCCACATATTTTAGAGCAGCTTAAAGGGATCCAGCACGTATAGAAACAGCAAGGCTGCTTAACAGTTATAAAAGAGCGACCACGGATAACTCCGCAGTCGCTCTTTTTTCTATTCACACAACCCCAAAACCCCACATATAAAAATAGGTGAATCACACTTACTTCATTATGAGGAGAAGTTCATGATCGTAATCGAAGGTACCAACTATGTAACCTTTGGAGAAGGTACGCTGTCTGAGCTCGAACTAGTCATTTTTCAAAAAAAGCAAAATAGCCCTTATGAGTATCAGTATGACTCCATTCATTCTCTGCTGTTTGAGCTGCACATGCGAATGCAGATTATGAAATCCGCGAAAGAGCTGAGTAGAGCTGGTGTCTATTTTGCAGGATTCGAAAGAACGCTGTGCAACCCGACATATTGGCACTTAACGAATGAAGGCAGGTTCCAGCTGAATAGTGGAGTTGCTCCACAAGACGCGATAAGGGATATATTCACAAATGGCGGTTCTTACGGCTTCGAATGTTCAATGGCTGTCATCGTTGTTTTGTATCATGCATTATTACAATCGATAGATCCTGGTCAATTCGACCTCTTATTTGCGGATCTTTTATTATTTGATTGGGATTCCAATAGCAAATTGAACCTCATCGACCGGATCGATAACGAGGAGGCTGTGATGGGGGATGTGCTTTATTTTGAAAATCCCGACGTTGAACAGCTGCTGCCCTGGTGGAAAGGGGAGAACGTCGTCTTGTTGGAGAACGACCTGTATTATGGACATGGTCATGGCCTCGGAATTGCTTCTGGGGAGGAAGTAATTAATGTCCTTAATAAATACAGAATGCCTGGCAGTACGAAATCCGCCTATCTGACGGATCGTTATGTTCATCCTGATTTCTCCTCCTTCTCAGAATTTCAGCATCCTTTACGGGAGAAACCCATTGTTGCGAAAATAGGAGATTGGATTCATGTCCGCAAAGCTGGATTTCCAACAAATTAGGATGAATGAGCCCAATTTCTATAGACATATACCCTAATTGTGAAACGATGCATAGGATGACGTATTGACATATGCCTACTTCAGGAGGGAGCAAGAAGATGCCAAAAGACAGTCGATCAACAGAGGATAGCTTACCTATTTATCAAGCTGGAACAAGAACGGAGAAACTCCAACCCGTTCAAAAATCTCAACCTGTTCCACCAGCTCCAGCGGCTCCACCAGTGCAACCAGCTCCACCCGTACAACAAGCTCAGCCAGTGCTACCAATTCCACAAGTTCAACCCGTGCAACCAGCTCCAAAATGGACGGGAGATAACCTCCCTATCTATCAGCAACCTATCGTGGCGCCAATAGTTCATTCTCCAGCGCAACCGCATCACACTCAAGCTCAAGCTCAAACTCATTACGCTCAGCCTCATCAAGTTTATCATCCGCAGCATCATTATGCTCAGCACCCACACCATGTCTATCATCCTATGCATCATGTTCCTTACCATCCGATGCATCATTACGTTGCCTTTGTTCCACATCCCTATCATGCTTATATGCATCATCATCCCATGCACCACCAGCAGCCCCACCAGCACCATGTTCAGAATCCTCAACAAACCGGGCAACATCACAATATGGGGCAAAATCAACAACACTATACGCCTACACAATCTAATTAATCCAGGCACGGAATACCAAATAAACCCTGAGGCTCTAAGCTTCTAGGGTTTATTCCCATTCGTTAACCACCTACTCCGACAATATTCGAGGAAAATGATAGAAAAATAGACGAATTTACTTTCTTCCACTTTGCATAAAAGCTAGGATCTGGTAGTATATAAGAAATACCGATGGATTTAGTAAGAATTAAAAGGAGGCACCTTTCCATGCAAAAACTGATGCTTGATTCCATACAAGAAATGACGCATCTGGATCAACTTGAAGCTGAAGCGATTTATATTATCCGAGAAGTAGCCGCGGAATGCGAAAACCCCGTGATGCTGTATTCGATCGGGAAGGATAGTTCCGTGATGCTGCATTTGGCGCTGAAAGCTTTCTATCCTGAGAAGCCGCCATTTCCTTTCATGCATATTGATACAACGTGGAAGTTCAAAGAGATGATCGAGTTCCGCGACCGCAAAGCGAAAGAATTCGGGATCGAGATGATTGTTCACTCGAATGAGGAAGGTATTAAGCAAGGGATCAACCCATTTGATCACGGTTCAGCGTACACCGATATTATGAAAACGCAAGCCCTGAAACAGGGATTGGACAAGTATGGGTTTACGGCTGCATTTGGCGGCGGAAGACGTGACGAAGAGAAGTCCCGTGCGAAAGAGCGGATTTTCTCATTCCGGAATAAGAATCATGCATGGGATCCGAAGAACCAACGGCCGGAAATGTGGAAGCTTTTTAACACAAGAATTAATAAAGGCGAAAGCATTCGTGTCTTCCCAATATCCAACTGGACGGAAAAAGATATCTGGCAATATATCCATAGAGAAAACATTGATATTGTGCCTCTCTATTTTGCACAGGAAAGACCTGTTCTTGAACGCGATGGCCATCTCATTATGGTCGATGATGATCGGATGAAACTCGAACCTAATGAGAAAATTGAAATGAAGAAGATGCGATTCCGCACACTAGGCTGCTATCCTCTTACTGGCGGAGCCGAGTCGGAAGCGGATACGCTGGATGCCATCATCGAGGAAACGCTTGGTGCCGTTTCATCCGAACGAACCACTCGGGTTATTGATCAAGAGGCGGCGGGAAGTATGGAAAGACGTAAACGGGAGGGTTATTTCTAAAATGAAAAGTCTGCTTAAATTTATTACATGCGGTAGTGTAGACGACGGAAAATCCACCTTAATTGGACATATGCTTTATGAAGCAAAGCTTCTATTCGCCGACCAGGAGAGAGCACTGGAGCTAGATAGCAAACTTGGTAGTCGTGGCGGCAAAATTGACTATTCCTTGCTGCTTGATGGGTTACTGGCTGAGCGTGAGCAAGGGATAACGATTGATGTGGCTTATCGGTATTTTACGACGGAGCACCGTTCATTCATTGTAGCGGACACGCCAGGACACGAAGAGTATACACGTAACATGGCCGTAGGCGCATCCTTTGCGGATCTTGCCGTCATTCTTGTGGATGCAACCAAAGGGATCATCACCCAAACCAAGCGCCATACTCGGATTTGCGCACTCATGGGCATTAAACATCTGGTATTAGCAGTGAATAAAATGGATTTAGTTCATTTTGAACAAAAGATCTTCGAAGAGATTAAAGATGAGTTCTTCCAAACAGCTGGTGAATTTCATTTTCAAAGCATTGAGGTCATTCCTGTTTCTGCGACAGAAGGGGATAACATTACCAAACAATCAGAGCATACCCCTTGGTATGAGGGCCTTCCGTTATTATCTTATTTAGAAAATGTGGATGTTCTTGAAACTAATGACGCGAAACCGTTCATGATGCCAATCCAGCGTGTATGCCGACCTGACCATACGTTCCGTGGTTTCCAAGGTCAGATTGAGGCTGGGAGTATCGCGGTCGATGATGAGTTGACCATTCTGCCGAGTCGTGAGAAAGCGAAAGTCAAACGCATCTTAGTGACAGACCAAGATAGGGAATCAGCCTATGCTGGACAACCTGTAACCATTCAATTGGATCGTGAAGTTGACGTTTCACGGGGCTGTGTATTCACGAAAGATGATCAAATCAAAGAGGCTGATCGCTTTTCCGCGACGATTCTTTGGATGGATGATTCCGTGCTGACTCCCGGCAAGAATTATTTGGTCAAAGTAGGCACGAAAGTCCTGCCTGGTACCGTAACAGCAATTATTCATAAAATCGATATTAATACAGGACATACAGTTCCAGCCGATCAAATTGTCAAAAATGAAGTGGCAAAATGCGAATTTTCTTTATCCGATGACATCGTTTTTGATTCTTTTGAACAGTATAAAAGTATTGGTGGATTCATTCTGATTGATCGTGTCACTAACATGACATCCGCTTGCGGAGTTATTGAACAGGCTCTGCAAAGCTCGGACAGTGTTGTGCGGTTAGATGCGGAAGTCACCAGAAATGTCCGTGCTGAGCAAAAAGGACAAAGTCCGTTGACTCTTTGGTTCACTGGTTCGGTTTCGGATAACCTAGCTGTAGCGAAGGAAGTCGAGAAACGTTTGGTATCGACAGGCTACCATACGATGCTGCTCGAGAACAGCCAGGGCGAATCGTCGCAGCGCGTAGTCGAGGTTGCCAAACTGATGAACGATGCGGGACTTATTGCATTGGTAGCAAATCAGAATGACAATGACCGAGCAATCGTGAGAGACATCATTGGTAAAGAGTTGATGGAAGTCGACATCGATACAAGCAAGCATTCGATTGAAGAGGCTGCGAGTGATGTTGTGAAGCGGGTTGTGCGGTTTTTGATTCATTAGAAGATAGAGAATCCCTACATCAGCGGTGTGGGGATTCTTTTTTTTGTCTCAATCCCATTGCCTTATGTCAATTTATGGCGAACGAACTATTAAGATTTTACAAAGTTAGAGGATATTTGGTTTATGTAACGAAGACATACCAGTCAAGCTTGCTTATCTGGGGAGGCATCGTACAGAATTTGATTTTGAAGGGGAGATGGATTCTCGTAATTTCTAATATAAGACTTGCCAATTTGTAGTACATAATTTACAAAAATAACTTTAGAAACAATGTTGTCAAAGTTCAAAGTGGGAGGAACATTTTTTCATGCATACCGGAACGTACAGGAGTTTATTGAATAAAAGAATATCAGTAGTCCTATTGGCTATCCTTATGGTTCTCTCATCTGTTTTAATCCCTGGGATCAAAAGTAAAGCATACGCAGAAGCATCTCCGTTAAGCACAACTCTGCAGAAACCGATCAGGGAGTGGATAATGGATGAAGCGAATGGATATATCTATGCTGTCTCTAGTGAGGCTAATAGTTTACTATTTATTCGAATGCGTGACCTGCAGATAGAGAAGCAAGTCACGCTTACTGCACCTTCAGATTTAGTACAATCTGGCGGCAAGCTTTATGTCGCTTTGTCAGGAACAACGGCCATTGCTATTGTAGATATTGCGCGAAAGGAAGTAATTGGCTCGATTACAACGTCCATAAAGCCATACGAACTGGCTATCGACGGTGATAAGCTGTTTTATGCAGAGCTTTACAGTTGGTCTCGTGTAGCGGCATACAATTTAACAACTCAAACAGAGACAGTGCTGGATGGGGCGATTAACGGTAGTTTTAGTGATCCTGATCTAGCCGTTGATACAGCAAATCATATTTTATTTGTTGGCGAGTCGGGATCGACTGGCTCCAATCTTTTCTCATACAGCAGTTCTACTTTGCAGTCACTTTCAAGAACTACTTATGATAAAAACTATGGATTTGGTTTTCCTGACAGAAAAGTAATTGTTGATGGTAATCAGGTTTTTTATGCAGGCTATCGGTTTAAGAATTCAGATTTATCCTCTATTCAAGGGACCTATCAAGATGATGCGATTTACGTTCAAGGCAATACGGTATTTACCAGCCATGCATATAATTCAGGAAATGCCGCACCAGACCGTAGTTATGTGTATGATCGAGAAGGATTTACTCAAATTGCTCAACTTCCTGTGGCATCAAGAAAAATTTTAATGGATAGTCAGAATCATGTTTATTCCTATACAGGATCGGATGTTTGGAATCCTAATATTCCAAATGTTATACAGATCATTGATGTGAAACTGGCACCCTCCACTCCTCCAGTATCTTGGCAATCTGACGGTCAAAAGCTGATATTCGATAAGTCAGTGACTGATCTCGTATATAGCAGTGACGGTGCGAGCCTGTTTGCCATTTCCTCAGAAAACAATCAGTTGATGAGGATTCGCACAAGCGATATGACTGTTCAAGAAACCCGAACCATAGGATCTAACCCTAATTCAATATTTATAGATCATGATGAGCTATATATTAGCAACGCTTCAGCGACACAAATCATGAGAGTAGATACACTTTCTGGTGCAAGTGTCAATGGAGCCGTTTATTCATGGGAGGTCGGAACCTCTGTTGGTCAAGTTGTATATGGTACTCAAAAGCTGATCTATACCGCGTCAAATATGGGCAGCGGTTTTGGTTACCCTGGGATTCAGGTTATTGATACATCAACCGGAGCTAAAGCGAATTATGCTAAAAACATTAATCCAGGTCGTATGGCTCTTAGTCTAGGGGACAACGCATTATACTTCGGAGAAAAAGCACCTAATTCCACAAGTACAGCTGTTAAGTTCAACTTAACTAACTTTTCACAGCAAGCAGTATCTCAAGCCTACATCAACGTATTAGGCGCAATCACGATGAGCGGAAACGATCTATACTACGCGAGCAATCTTTTGAATAAAAATACGCTTGTTCAGATTCCGGCATGGAAAGGTTATTTTGGGGCTGCAATTATTGCGGCTAAAGGAGCCAATGTTTTTGCACAGGACTCAGTTTGGGATCGGGACTCGTATACGATGCAATATCATCTGCCATTCATCGCGAAAAATGTGCTGACACTGCCAAACGACCAAATTGTTGTGGTTTCTGAAGATGGGAAAACCATACAGAAATTCACTTCTATGCAGGCTCTTCATGATCGTGCACCCGAATTTAATCTACCGTCGCTGCAAGTTTCTAATGTTAATTTTTATGATAACGACGCTACTACGGGAAAAATAAGTGGGAACATCTATTGGTACGGCACACCGGGTACCTCCATAATAACCAGTTATACAGTGTATTTTTTAGATCAAAATAAGGATAAAATCGGAAATAAAATAGCGGAAGTTCCTTATGCTGCTAATAGCTCGTACTATAGCTACAGCCTTCCGCAAACTAGCATACCCGCGGGAGCTAAATATATAGGCGTTTATGCAAAGAATGCTGTTGGAGAAAGCTCTTCCGCCGCTTCGCTTGAGCTGAAGGATTATTTTGAAACTCCTCCTCCAATCGGCGGCGGTGGTGGTGGTATCGATCCATACGCCTACTTTCAGTACACACTGGAAGATCAGGAACCAATTCGCGGGAAAATCCAACCATTAGTAAATTGGTATACGCCAATTGAAACTAACTATTCGGGCTACCAATTGACGTTTGCCGACGCGTTAGGGAATCCGCTTGGTAATCCCTATAGCGTTTCAAAGCATGTGTCGCCTGGGATGAGTTATCATGTTGATATTGCTGAGGATACTGTGCCGGCTGGGGCCGTTTATATCGATATGCAACCAAAGGGTTTATCAGGGATAGTAAGTACGAATTTGTACCGCATGCAAATTTTCGACAATACGACAGGCAGCCCAGTTATTGCAGGAACAAATCCGGCGATTCCAGTTCCCAACATTAGTGTCATTGGAAGCCCCGACAACGATTTGTCCCATGGAATGTTTGGAGGCGCGATCAGTTGGTATGACTTTTCCTCTGATGGAATTGCAACAAGCTATGATCTCTATTTTGTTGATGGAAACAACGTAAAACTTCAATCCATTGCCGAAATAACTCAAAGTAATCTTATTTCTCCAGCCCAAGGGCAGTATTATCCGACCTATGAAATTAATTTGCCGAATGGCACCGCTATTCCAACAGGCGCCAAAAGGATTGGAATTTTCGGCAAAAACAGTCAGGGTGAAGGGGCTAACGGATATTATTTCGGATTATGGGATAAAATTGACCGCGATCCTGATAGTAACTACTTTGAGGACCGGGATACTCGTGCTAAGAATGTTAATGGGGTATTACACTGGGTTCCTAGCTTTGATGAAACAAACGTTGATCATTATGTTGTCAATTTTTTGGATTCAAGATGGGCGCCAATTGGAAGCCCCTTTGCGCAAGTCAGCAAAGGGCAGATGCAGTACAATGTATCCATTCAAGATACGCAAATTCCAGTAGGTGCTTCTGGCCTAATGCTATCAGCAATCAATTCGGAAAATGATGAGATCGCATTGGGGATTTATAATTTAGCGAATAACATAGCGGATGAACCTGTCTCTACCTTGCCGACAGATTATCAACAACCTGTCGAGTTTATAGATCAATTAGATTTTGATGGAGATCAAGGAGAAATAGGGGGCTTCCTATACTTTTATGCTAATGATAGCTCCAGTACTCTGAGTTACGATGTCTATTTTGTCAACGATCAACTTCAAAAACTCAAACCTATTATCAGCGTAGAAAAAGAATTAGTCAGAGCCTATCAGACAAGTATTCCAACGAATACAAAGATTCCGGTAGGAGCAACTAAGATTGCCATTTATGCCGTTTCCTCGACTGGGACGAGCACACCTAGTACGATTAACTTAATGGATCGGACTTACGAACGTTCGTTGACACCCGATCAAATTCAGATTACCAACAACAAATCCGGAACCCCCGACTCCATTACTGTTTCGGGTTTAAATCCTAGTGACATTGTTCGAGTGTACCGCGACTCAAACTCAGCTAATTCCTTCCTATACCAAGTAGTTGGGGATAATTCGACTTCAGTAAACTTTACCACTGCACAGTTGGGAACTGGGGCTGGAAGTCTTTATTTCTCAGTGCAACATAGCGTAGGCATTCCGAGTCAGAAAATGGAAAAGGCATATAGTGCCGAATCTGCACCTGCTAACCCAGTAGGCGGCGGTGGTGGTGGTGGAGGCGGAGGCGGTGGCAAGAGCCTTCCTACGCGTGACGCTAACGGCAAGATGACTTATGATGTTCAGCCAGCTCATATAGATATGCTGATTGATCTTTCTAATTCTGCGAAGCCACAGCTTGTTATGGACGCGACAGCTAAGCAGCAAATCGACATTACGACAGTTAGTTTCGATGCTGACATTGTTAAAATAGCTGCCGACAAAGGTAAGCCAATCGTTGTCAAAACAAATGATACTCAGCTAACATTCCCTGTGAATGCTCTGTCTGTCAACGACTTGAGTAACACGATAAAACTCAAGATTACAAGCAGTGAATTTCCAAATATGAGCAGCTTCCTTGCGGCCTCTCCGCTGGTAGAGTTCACTTTAACTGAAAAGGATAAGACGATCACGGCTTTTAATAGCCCTGTTGAAGTTGTATTCTACTATGATCCGTCCAAAGTAAAAGACTCAAGTAAATTAGGTGTCTACTGGCTAGATGAGACAACTAATACTTGGACTTATGTGGGTGGTACATTGAATGGGGATGGTACGATCACCGCATCGCTGCCACACTTCTCCAAGTACGCAGTTCTAGAGAAAAATGAACAAGCACAATCATTGACCACTTTCGCTGATATTCAAGGCCATTGGGCGCAAGCGGAGATCGAGCAGCTGGTCAGCAAGCAAATCGTTGACGGCATGGATGCCGACTCCTTCCAGCCGAACAGCGACATGACCCGTGCACAGTTTGTTACGATTCTCAAGAAAGCCATGAATCTTCCGGTTCAAACAGTCACTAAGTCATTCGCGGACGTAGCTGATGAGTCGTGGTATAAGGATGCTGTATATGCTGCTTATGCTGCGAAAATCACTGGTGGCACAAGCGACAGCACTTTCGCTCCTTATGATAATGTTACCCGTGAACAGCTGGCAGTCATGGTGGTAGGTGCGTACCTGAACGCTACGGGTAAGGAACTGAGCGATCTTGCTGCAACTCCACTGGCCAACTATGCAGACGCAAGCAGCATTAGCGATTGGGCTAAGCAATATGTAGCAGCTGCTACAGCTCTCGGATTACTAAACGGTATGGACGATACTCATTTTGCACCTGCTCAAAACAGCACACGGGCACAGGTGGCTGCCGTTGTTGTACGTATGCTGAAACAAATCAGCGACGTGAAATAAGTTTTATACCAAATAACTCTACATCAATGATGTAGGGTTATTTGGTGTTTAGGGGGATTGGAAAATTTTATGCGTCTTCGTAATACTTCCGCCATGTTCGTTATTTCGAAAATAAGCGAAGATAGAACCTGTAAGGCGCATGAAGTAAGGTGGTAAGCGCCTGATGGCGTTTAATCATACATTGTTTCTTGCTCGGACGGTCGTAACGAGGCGGGGATATCGAGATATCTCGCAGTGCCGAACATGGTATGTTACGGTATCCTGTACGATCGGATCGGTAAGAGGCCACTATTTGGGGTTCGATTCCCCAATCGCATAATGAGCGATTCTGGTAGAATACTCGACTTCCCATCGAGCGATGAGTAAATTATTAGACCTGTTAGCGAGGAGAGGATCCCCGGCCCGTCTTCAAGTAGGCACTGAGAAAGCAGCTTTGCAGCCTGTGGATACCGGATCAGGAAAAAAAGCATTTGGCCACGAAATGGCAAGATGAGTGAGCGCGGACTGAAACAGAGAATGCACCGCTATCAGAAAGTTTCGTGCGCAGGTACTGATTTTCCAACCTTAAGCTCGGCTCCGCTTCTGAATCAGGGGGATTCCCTCATAAAGGTCACAACACACCACAAAGGTTCCATGAAATGAGGTGATAAATAATGTTTAAGAAAATTATCGTTAAAGCTGACGAACGAGGAATACTTTTTAAGAAAGGCAGTTATGTGAAGCCTATTTCGCTTGAAAGAGCTTGAATTTCTTGAGAAAATCGGAACGATTTCGCTCACCGGTAGAGACAATCTGCTGGAACAGTTGAATTCGCTTCTTGGGGGAGTTAAATAATAACGCAACGCGGCTAATCTGCAGGTTCAAACAGCCAGACGGTACTCATTTTGCATCTGTTCAAAACAGCGAATCTCTACGTCATTGTGATGTAGGGATTTTTTTATTAAATAAATGAACCCAGTATTATCCATATTTTAATCATCAAGACAACCCCCAACAAAATACATATAAGGGCATAGCATTATTTGGAGCCTGGAACGCCTTGGCTTTGTTCGGGGAGGTGGAGTGGGAGAAAGCAAACATTCCAAAGGGGGGTAGAGTTTTTACATGATCAAATAATTACATACAAATGCGAAGGAGATTGCAAAAAGGGAAGCCTTTTTATCAATCCAAGTTGGTGAATATGAAGGAGGTTTATACATGGAATGGTATGTAAAAGTGTTGAAAAATTACGTAGGATTTACAGGCAGAGCGCAACGCAAGGAGTACTGGATGTTTGTACTCTTCAATCTGATTATCTCAATCATCCTTGCCGTATTGGAATCCCTGTTGGGGATTACAAATGTTTTAACCGGCCTTTACTCTTTAGCCGTCTTATTGCCATCCTTGGCCGTTGCATTCCGAAGACTCCATGATACGGGGAGAAGCGCTTGGTGGATACTGATTGGTTTAATTCCGCTTATTGGAGCTATTATTCTTATCGTATTTTACTGTCAAGATAGTGATCCAAATGATAACCAGCATGGTCCTAATCCTAAGCTATGAGTATGATAGCGCAAAAGCTAACCCCCATCCTAAGCAGGTGGGGGTTTTTGGCGTTTGTTTATTACCTGCTCGTAAGAAATTGCTATAGTTACTTTATTTCTGTAAACTAAGGAAAGAATAAGCTGACGGTTGATAATTTTGAATGGGGACGCGACATGATGGAGCATATTAGCAAAATGTTTTCGAACTTAACTGTAAGGCGTTTTTCTATCCTTATCCTTATTGTTCTATTAGTAATTGCTTTAAGGGACATGCTGAATCTAGTGCTCTTAACTTTTTTAATGGCATTCCTTATGAGCAGTATTCAAAATTTTCTGACTAAAAGGCTTGGTAGATACATTAAGGTTAATAGTAAAGTCATTCTTATTTTGCTTTATCTAATTATGATTACTGTATTGGTTGTTTCAATTATTAATTACTTACCGAAGGTATTTGTTCAAATCTTGCAATTAAAAGAAATTCTAGTCGGACTAACGAATTTACCAGTACCTCAAGATGAAGCTTCTCGTTATCTATATAAAACTTTAAAGGATTTAAATCTACAAGCCTATGTTAAGCAAGGATTTGAATATATTCTTAGAATTAGCAATTGGGGAACCACTTTTATTTTAGCAATGATCTTAAGTTTCTTCTTCATCCTGGAGAGGAAAAGAATCGTTGCCTTTACTTCCAGATTAAGAGAAAGTAAAATTTCTTGGCTATATAAAGAATTGGAATATTTCGGTCAGAAGTTCGTCTTATCTTTTGGAAAAGTTATCGAAGCACAACTCCTAATCGCCCTTTTTAATACTGTGTTTACTGTAATAGGACTTTGGATTCTTGGCTTTCCTTATCTTTTCGCTCTAGCCATTATGATTTTCCTGCTTAGCTTAATTCCCGTAGCGGGCTTTCTTATATCTTTACTTCCTTTAGGCATCATTGCCTTTAATTTAGGCGGATATCTGATGGTAATATATGTGATCTCTATGATCATGGTGCTTCACTTCCTGGAAGGGTATTTCTTAAATCCCAAACTGATGTCTTCCAAAATGAATCTTCCGATGTTTTACACGTTCATTATTCTGATTTTCTCTGAGCATTATCTGGGTACATGGGGTTTAATCGTAGGAATTCCTATCTTTATTTTTTTGTTGGATATTATAGATGTAGATACAGCAAAAAAAGTGGACTGATCCTGTGACTATGACAAGAACTACAAAAAGGGCACCCCCACGGGTGTCTTTTTTTTATTTTCCCCATCCCCCCACTTACTCGAACGTAACTAACTGACAACTTTTTCAGTTCTTATGCAGCTTTTCCTTTGCCTGTATAATAACAAGTGTAAGTAAAACAGTGGATGGAGGACTAAAGATGAACGATAGAACTCTTGGGAAAACGGGACTGCAGATATCGGAAATCGGATACGGCGCATGGGGAATCGGTAAAACGGCTTGGATTGGCGCTTCCGATGAGGAATCCATTCAAGCGCTGAATCGCTCTATTGAGCTGGGGTTGAATTTTATTGATACGGCTTTGGGCTATGGCGACGGCCACAGTGAACGACTTGTCGGGCAGGTGGTGAAAGCCCACGATAAGCCGATTTATGTGGCTACCAAAATCCCGCCGAAAAATAGACAATGGCCGGCACGTGATGGCGTACCTGTGGAAGAGACTTATACGGCAGAGCATGTCATTGCGAGTACGGAGCAAAGCCTACGCAATCTGGGCTTAGAGACGATCGATGTGCAGCAGTTCCACGTCTGGTCGGACGAATGGGTAGGTCAAGGAGACTGGCTGGAAGGGATCCGCAAGCTGAAAGAGCAGGGTAAAATCCAGCATTTTGGCATCTCGATCAACGATCATCAACCGAACAATGCGCTCAAGCTGATTGAAACGGGGCTCGTTGATACGGTGCAGGTTATTTATAACATTTTCGATCAAAGTCCTGAAGATCAACTGCTTCCTGCCTGTGCAGAGCACAATGTTGGCGTCATTGTCAGAGTTTCGCTGGATGAAGGCGGTCTAACGGGGCGGATTACACCTGACACGACGTTTAGCGAAGGTGATTTCCGCAATAGCTATTTCCGAGGCGATCGCAAGCAGCAGGTGTATGACCGCATTCAGAAGATCACTGCTGATCTGGATATTTCTGTCGAGCAAATGCCGGAAATTGCCCTGCGGTATGTGTTGAGCCATCCTGCTGTATCAACGGTCATTCCGGGTATGCGCTCGGTGCGCAATGTGGAGGCAAATATGCGTGTTGGCGACGGTCAGGGGCTAACCAAGGAACAACTTGAGAAGTTGAAACCGCATCGCTGGATTCGGGATTTTTATAGAGGCTGATTAGACCTAAGGAGGATTACGGATTCATGGAGAAAAAACGGATCATTGTAACTGGCGGCAGCGGTAAAGCGGGTCAGTGGATTTTAAAACATTTTGTGGACAATAATTATGATGTCATTAATTTGGATGTAAAGGCTCCTGCGGAACCGATCTGCCGGACGATTATTACGGACCTCAATGATTTGGGGCAGGTACATAATGCGATTTCGCAGTTCAGCACGGGCAGTCGGAAAGAGGTGGTGGGTATTGTGCATTTTGCCGCTATCCCACAAGCCTATACGCATACGAATGATGTCTGCTTCCGCAATAATGTGATGAGCACTTATAATATTTTGGAAGCGGCGGCCAACTTGGGCGTCAAGAAGGTCGTGCTCGCGTCGAGTGAGTCATCGTATGGGATCTGTTTTGCCAGCGAGTTTTTCGAGCCTCAGTATATTCCGATCGATGAAGAGCATCCACAATTGCCGGAGGACAGCTACGGCTTGTCCAAGGTGGTGAATGAAGTGACTGCTCAGGCGTTCCATCGACGTACCGGCATGCAGGTGGTTAGTTTCCGCTTAGGCAACATTCTTGTTCCGGAGAGCTATGAGCAGCTGAAAGCTAATTTCGATAATACGGACGCGCGTTTGCGCATCCTGTGGTCTTACATCGACGCAAGGGACGTAGCTTCTGCTTGTCTCAAAGCGATTGAGGTCGATGGGCTTGGCGCTGAAGCGCTAATCATTGCAGCGGATGATAGCTCGTCGAATCGGTTAACTAGGGATTTAGTGGAACAATACCTTCCTGGCGTCAAAGAAATACGATCCCCGCTTGAGGGAAGAACTTCTCTCATTTCCAACGCGAAGGCGAAAAGATTGTTGGGCTGGGAACCACAGATTAAGCTGATGGAGCAGTAAAGTAGAGCGGCCGATCCTTTGGGATTGGTCGTTTTTTTGTCTTAAAAACCAATGTCGTAATACTTTCACCATGTTCGGGCCGTCCAAAATATGGGATGATAACCTCACATCAGGCTATTGCCGCCCTTCCTTCTACAACTACTCTGATTCTAGGGCGGCATCTTTCCTGAAGTAACAATCAGGCTATTGCCTTTCTTCCTTCTAAATCGATTGGGCCGAATTAGAGAGGCAAGTTTCCTGATTGTATTTTACAAATCATAAGGAGGCGTTATGCCGCAATGAGAAATACCATTTATTTAAGAAGAAATAGGAAGCTCATTGTAGACCCTGGTCATGGCAGCCTTCCTCTAAGATACATCGCTACAGCAATGAAGAACATTGAGTACCTAGGGTTTACTTTTTCCAAAGATCTTATGGAAGTCCTTCAAACATTATCTATTGAGTCTTTTACCGAGCTATATCATCAACTTGTAAAGGATTTGAAAGAGCTCGTAGGGGCTAATGTTATTTTCAAACCTATGTACCCAAATTTTCCCCAACATGTCATGATGGCAAGTGAGGTTGAACTTTATTTACAGGCGATCCATCACTATTTAACATTTAATCTGCCCAGCCATGTGGCCCTTGAGAGGTTTCCTTTACTGGATCAAGTTGATCTGGAAATTATCGATTTAGGATGTATAGACGAATTTGAATGTGACATACGTAATCTGATCGGAGCGAATGGCTCGATCTCGGAAACGGACAAACAGGATATTAGCGAGGTGATCTCTACCTCTGATGATCTAACGGCCATTCTGCCGGATGAGATTCCTTCAAAAGAAAATGTGGGGTTTGTCGTGGGCGCGCTCCTCAAATACGAAAAGGCCAACATCAAGCACATCGCAAAATACATGAAGACGGCAACGGATGTGCTTAGGTTAGCTATAGCCCTGTCGGATGGAGATGTAAGTCTTGCAACCAACACGAAATTCAGAAAGTTCAGACGCCCTGAGAGAAGGCTGCTTCTGGATCTGTTAGAACATTGCGGGAACAAGACCGAGGATATGCTGCGCCATAGGGATCGCTGGATCCGTCTTGGTGAGATTCTTCACCCTGCTGCGTATAAAAATAAGTACGAGAGCTGCAAGGAAGCTTTTGACATCCTGCGCAATAATAAACCTTTTGAAACATTCGGTGGTAAGGTTGAACAAGCGCTCCGTACGAAAGACACAAGTCTAGCTATAGCCTTACTACAAAATCGCGCAGGAGAGTTCGCTAGACGACTAGATCATTTGATTCGAATCAATCAAGATTCGTCTCTAGTGGTTGAGACATTCGTACAACTTACAGCGCAGATTGCGACGCCAGTATTATTACAAGTTATGGCTCATTTTGACCATAGACATGAAAAGCGCGAACTGCGGACGTTCTTTCCAAAAGGGAATGTCGCAAAAGCGGTAGCAATTCCAAATACGCTTCCCGAGATTAAAGCTGAAGTGTGTGAAACAATCGTACAAACGTGCAAAAACACGTTGATTGCTCGATTTGCCGAACTTCCTTCGTTGGGAGACGTTTATGTCGATGAGAGATTGAAGCAGTATGTTATGCCCTTTTCACAAAGATCTGCGAGTAAGGCACTCCGTACTCTCGTTCGTGGAAGCCGGCTGGAGCTGCCGGAGGGTGACACGATCCGCTTTTTCTTATGGTGGAAGGAGGGAACCGTCAACGGAAAGCATACAGGAAGAGTCGATATCGATCTCTCTGCAGTGATGTATGATGAGAAATGGCAGTATGTCGAGCACATCTCCTACACGAATTTGCGCTCTGACAGATATAAAGCCGCCCACAGCGGGGATATCACATCGGCCCCTTTTGGAGCATGCGAGTTTATAGATATTGATATTTCTTCCGTTGTTAAATATGGCGGACGCTACATTGTAACTTCGCTAAATTCGTTTACGGAGCAGCCTTATTGTGATTTGCCTGAATGTTTTGCAGGTTGGATGATGAGAAAACACCCTAATTCAGGGGAGATTTTTGAGCCTAGGGCTGTGGTGGATCGCGTGGATCTCGCGGCCGACACCAGAATTGCGATTCCGGTCATCATGGATTTAGTAGAACGAAAGCTAATTTGGAGTGACTTGGCGCTGCAGAAGCATCCTTACTATTACAACAATGTGGAAGGGAATCAAAAAGGCATGCTGCACATGGGCAAAGCCATGCTCTCCTTAGTAAAACCTAACCTGTATGATTTATTCATGCTTCATGCGGCGGCAAGGGGCCGAATTGTGGAGGATATGAATCTTGCCCAGACCGTGTTTTCGGTGGAAGAGGGGATTACTCCTTTTGATATTAGCAAGATTATGGCTGAGTTTATAGCTTAAGGAATTTTTCGTTGACAATATCTGGGGATGCAGTTAATATTTCAATATCTAAAACGATAACGAAAGGAGCATGATGAAGATGAAATTCGTACAGTTATTCAATTCCAAGCATAGTAAACATAGTAATTTCAAATGGATAACTGTATATTCCAATCTCATCGGCTCATCTGGTATAGGCACGCGCGAATTCAACTAGTCTTTTCTACTGGTTGCATAGTGTGAGTTATATTTACCTGGTCATGGACTTTGAGTCCATGGCCTTTTTTTATACTTTGATACCCAAGGGGAAGATAACGATGGCTATTGTCCAAGTAAGATCGACCAACCCAAAGCTTTCTTTTATCATCAAAAAGAATCCAGAATCCGGTGCGCTGCTCCGATCCATTCGGAAGGGAATGGCTTATGGTTGGTATACGGATGCCTCTACATTCAATGTATATTTCAAGGATGCAGAGAATGAAATCTCGTACAAGCAACATGAGAAGGAAAACTTTGAATATCTCAATGTGTCCCGATATAATACGCCGTTATTTCCGCTAAATGCGATAAGTGAGTTCTTCTCAGCTCCGCTTAAGGTACAAGATGAACGGGATGTTGAGGGGTTCGAGCACACGTTTTATATCAATATGATTCATATTGAAATGGTGCGGTATGTAGAATCTTTTCAAAAATATCTGAAAGACTTCACGTTTGATATGAAGCACCAAGCAGACAAAAGTTACTCACTTACCATTACAACACGGCGTAGTCTGTATCATCTGATGCATGCCGTAAGTGTGCTATGTCTATTCCTAGCTATGTTTGGCAATGAATTTATCGATATTTCAGAAAGTATTTTGGATAAATATATCAAAAGCATCCAGGTGATTGACGCGCCGTTTTATATTCGGAGCTTGTTCGTTCGACACTTCTTGTCTTCGAAAGAGCGATTTCGAAACTACAAAGATAAGCTTGAGAATACGAGTCTTTATGACATTCGTTTTGACTACGGGGGTACGGGGCTTCAGAGAAGGAATTATATTGCCCGAAGGCTGCCTTTTGACAAGTCTATATTGGATGTTGGTTGTGGGGAAGGTTACTATGCACTTCCGTTTTCCACGAAGATTGAAGGCAGTTATTACGCCATTGATATTAATGAAGAGTTACTCAAGAACGTTATACGCAAGGCCAATTCCAAAGAGATCGACAACATCGTTCCGTTCAACTCAATTGCCTGTTTCTTAGAAACGTATAACGGGGAGAAGGTCGATATTATTTTGACGGAAGTCATTGAACATATGAGTGAGGACGAAGCCAAGGGACTCATTCGCCTAATCTGCGAGCGAGTAGATTTTGACAATTTTATCATTACAACGCCTAACTCCGATTTCAATGTGTATTATGAATTATCTGGATTCCGGCATGACGATCATAAGTGGGAAATGGGGCAGCAATTGTTCCAACAGTGGTTGATGGATGTCATTCGTGAAACTAAGCTGGACTATGAATTCGTCTCCATTGGTGATGGGGTTAATCATATTCAGACGACGCAAGGCGTCATTCTTAAGAAAAGGGGGGCGTAAAAGATGGAGATTCAAACCAAGGTTCATACGATATTCATGCTGATTGGTTCCACGGAGTGCGGGAAGACGACTTTTGCGAAGGAAGTTTTGATTCCGGGGCTAAGGTTCGTTGACGAGTCTAGGCATGTAAATGCTAACGTTCAATATGTATCTTCCGATAGCCTTCGCCAAGAGCTTCTGGGCTACGACTATGATAAATATGATCAAGTGATGCTGGAGGCTAGTGAGCAGGCTTTTCACTTGTTGTTTGAGAAACTGAAAATGGCAACTTCGTTCCCCATTAACGCCGAATTTGTAGTTGTGGATACGACTGGATTAGCAGAGGAGTTTCGTGCGAAGGTACGTGAGATTGCGAAAGTGAACAATTATAACTTGGAAGTTATTCTGTTTGATTATCGCAAGCGTGAAGACTATTATGCATCGGATCGTTCGAAAAAGTTGATTACAAGCCATATCAACCGATTACGGAAGGAAGTCCTCGGATCGCTTTCTCGAGAGGGTTATACCAAAGTTCATAAGATCCGGTATAAGGATTTTTACTCAGTGACGGAGAAGCAAGCGAATCCTGCTTATAAAGTGGTCATTGAGGATCGAGAGGAATACTTGTCCACGATCCTTCCCCACAATGAGAAATATATTATCATTGGCGATATTCATGAGTGCATGGATGAACTCAAGGCATTGCTGTTGAGCTATGGCTACAAAATTGAGGGCAACAAGTTAGTTGTTACAGAAAAAGTGCGGAATACCAAGGTCATATCTGTTGGCGACTGGATCGATAAAGGCAAGATGACGAGGGAAATCGTTGAGTTTCTATATGAAAATCAGGAGCACTTTCTGTTCGTCATGGGGAATCATGAGAATTTTGTTTATAAATTCATGCGTGGAGATATCGGCGGGGTTGATCAAGAGCTGCTTCATACATACTTCGATTCTACGCAAGTGCTTGCACAAGATACGGAATTGCTCGAGAAATTCAATGAGTTGGTAATGCTAGCTAAGCCGTTTTATCGGTTAAATGGCTTGGATGGTCCGTCTTTTTATGTGACGCATGCTCCATGTAAAAATAAATATATCGGCAAGCTGGATGTGAACTCGGTTCGTCATCAGCGTAATTATCGCATTGATCGCGATGCGCCATTAGAGGAACAGTTAGCCTTTCTCCGTACGGAGGCAGTGAAAAACCATCCTTATCACATTTTCGGACACGTAGCCGCTAAGCATGCATTTCGTATTAAAAATAAGCTCCATATCGACACGGGAAGCGCGCATGGGAATGTGTTGACTTCGGTGAGCATTTCTTATAAACCTTTTATGAAATCTCAGAAGTCTGTGCAACATGTGATGACGGATGAACTTCAGGTTTTATTTTACGAAGAGAGAAAAGTTTCACTGCAAGATCTGGATGAGGATGAGATGCGCAGGCTGCAATACGTCTCTAGGAATAAGGTGAACTTCATCTCAGGGACGATGTCTCCTGCCGATAAGGATGAGGCTGCACAAGACTTGGAGTCCTTGCAGCATGGATTAAACTACTTCGCGGAGCGTGGCGTCAAGCAGGTTGTTCTGCAACCGAAATATATGGGCTCACGCTGTAATCTCTATTTGAGCAAAGATATTGAACAATGTTTTGCGGTCAGCCGTAACGGGTATCGCATCAATCAGGTAGATTTGACAGGAATCTATGAGAAGATGTTGGTTAAGTTCGGTGATTACATGGAAATGAATGAGATTGAACGGCTCATTCTGGACGGAGAGCTACTGCCGTGGAAAGCTATCGGGGAAGGGCTAATTCAAAGGCAATTTAAACCGATTGAGAAGGCTTTGGAAAGCGAATTGGCATTTTTGCAGCAAAATGGTTTTGAACAAGCATTCGATAAATTGGCTGCTGAATATCGGGCAAGCGGTTTTGAGAAGGATCAGTACAATATGCCCAAGACAGCACTCAGTGACAAATATGGCTCACACGTTTATCAAAATTATAAGTATGTCCATGATGTTCAGGATACCTATGTTCCATTGGAACAGCATGTTCAGGCTTATGAAACCTACAAAAAGCAGCTAGAGATTTATGGAGAAGATGGGGAAATTATTTACAAACCTTTTGATTTGTTGAAAATCGTTTATCAAAATGGCGAGGAACAAATCCCTGATTGGAAGACGTCGGATGTTTATAGCTTTTTGTCGGAAGATGAGTTCCTCTTGCTTGACCTAGCCGATGTGGATAGCTATGAGAAAGCGGATTGCTATTTTTCAAGGTTAACTGTGGATAACTATATGGAAGGTGTCGTAATCAAGCCTGAAGTCATCCAAGCGAATGCCGTCCCATATATGAAGGTACGGAATAAGGACTATCTGTCCATCATTTATGGGTATGATTATCGTTTTCCACACAAGTTTAAGAAACTAATGAAGCAGAAGAATATTAATCAAAAACTGCGAACTTCCATGAATGAGTACCGTTTGGGGCAGAAGATGATAGCAATTCCATTCGATGGGATTACGCCGGATAATAACAAGTATAAGGAAATTGCGGGGAATTTATTGTTTGAGGTTGCTGGAGAGAAGGAGATGGACCCCCGGTTGTAGGGTGTAGGTTGGAGCACAGGGCAGGGGGAAGCCTCGGTTAATCCACCCCTGGTTCTGATATAATAGTAATATTATGCCGACGGAAACTAAGCACCCACGAGAGGAGAACCCATGAAAGAGAAAATCACGTACACATCCATCGATGAGTACATCTCAGCCTTTTCACCAGAGATTCAGGAGATCCTCCAGAAGTTAAGAGAAGTGATCAAAGAGTCAGCCCCAGACGCCAAGGAAAAAATCAGTTATGCGATGCCTACTTTTGAGCAGCATGGGAATTTAGTTCATTTTGCAGCTTTTAAAAATCATATCGGATTTTACCCTGCACCGGATGGAATTAATCAATTCCAAGATGAAGTAGCAGAGTACCATGCGTCCAAAGGAACTTTGCAATTTCCACTTGGAAAACCGATACCTTATGAATTGATTAGCCGGATCGTGAAGTATAGGGTTGCTCGGAATTTGGAGAAGGCGAAGAGTGGGAAAAAGAAGTGAAGGATTCAATTTTGCAATTACTATGGGCCATGCTAGCATATCCCCACCCCTCTCCGCATATCCATTAACAAAAGCATAAAACAGGCAAAGGTGCCTCAGGTCCAAGAACGTCGAGCGTTCTCCGAACCGAGGCACCTTTTTGCTTTCAATCGAGGCGAAGAGGTGAAAGGAGTGACCCCTCGCGTAAACGCACAACCGATACGCGCCGTACCGCTCGCCGTCCGGATTATCCCGAACGTCGACGCTGGGCTCGCGCAGCAGCTAGAGCTGAAGCCGGGCATCCGCAGCCTCGGCCTACTTACTTCATCCATCGACGATGTAGGTTACACCGCAATCGATGAAGCAACGAAGAACGCAGCGGTAGAGGTGGTGTATGCCCGCTCGTTCTATGCAGGATCAGGACATGCGTCGGGGCCGCTGTCCGGTGAATTTATCGGCATCATCGGCGGCGCCTCGCCGGATGAGGTGCGAAGCGGGCTGGATGCCGCTATTCAAGTGATGGAGAGCGGCGCCTGTTTCTACGCGCTGAATGCCGAAGCCACACATGCTTATTATGCGCATGTCATTTCCCGCACGGGTTCGTACCTCTCCAAAGAAGCGGGTATCGGGGAGGGAGAACCGCTTGCTTACTTAATTGCTCCTCCGCTGGAAGCTGTTTATGCGCTGGATGCTGCACTAAAGGCAGCTGATGTGCGCATGTGCAAATTCTACGGCCCGCCGACGGAGACGAATTTTGCAGGAGGATTACTGACAGGCAGTCAATCGGCTTGTATGGCGGCGGCAGAAGCTTTTGCAGAGGCCGTTCAAAGCATCGCTAGAGATCCGAAGAAAATAGGCTAGTAAGAGGCAGGTGTCCGAAATGATTGAACAAAAGCTAGCCTTGGGCATGATCGAAACCTACGGCTTGCCGGCATTAATTGCCGCCGCCGACGCTGCAGCGAAAACGGCGGATGTGAAGGTCACGATGTACGAGAAGGTAGATGCCGGCATCGTAACGGTTTATATCTGGGGCGATGTGGCAGCAGTCAAAGCGGCTGTAGATGCCGGCGCAGAAGAAGCGAAGCGGGTGGGTAAGCTGCTTGGCATACAGGTGATTCCGCGTCCTGATCCTTCGGTCTACAAGATGCTGCAAAGTGCCCAGCATGAGGAGCAGCCCGAAGTCTCTGCACCACAAGCACCAGAAGCACCCAAGCAGGAAGCGGCTCCTGGCACAACGAACTGGAGCAAAATGACGGTCGCCAAGCTCAGAGAGCTCGCCCAAAGCATGCCGAAGTTCCCCCTGACCGGACGAGATATTCAGCTGGTTAGCAAGGCGGAGTTAGTCCGACTTTTCACGGAGCTGACTGCTGAAGGAGGAGGAGAGCAGCCGACATGAAGCTGGACAGCGATTTGCAAGCGATCCAGGAGGTCCGGAGCCACCTTCAAGAGGCGAAAGCAGCTCAAAAGCTCCTGGAAAAAATGACGCAGCCACAGATCGATGCGATCGTATCCGCAATGGCCGAAGCAGCGGAGCAGCAGGCTGAACGGCTCGGCGCTATGGCCGTCCACGAGACCGGATTCGGGAAAGTCGCCGATAAAAAGGCGAAGAATCTGTTCGTCGCGAGGGACATTTATGTAGCAATAAAGGACATGCAAACGGTAGGTATCATTCGCAAGGACAACGCAAAGCAGGTCTGGGAAATCGCCCAACCTGTCGGAATCATTGCGGCAATCATTCCCTCAACGAACCCGACTTCTACGGTGCTGTTCAAATGCCTGATCGCGCTGAAAGCACGCAACGCGATCGTGATCTCCCCGCACCCGTCCGCGCTTCGCTGCTCGCAAGAGTCAGCCGCCGTCATGCGGGTTGCGGCAGAGAGTGCGGGAGCCCCGCCGGGGCTCATTCATTGCCTCTCGCATCCTTCTTTGGAGGCTGGCGGTGAGCTGATGCGGCACAAGCTGACGGATCTCATCTTGGCCACAGGGGGAACCGCCATGGTGAAGGCGGCCTACAGCTCCGGCAAACCCGCTTATGGTGTAGGGCCTGGCAATGTGCCGGTGTATATCGACCGGAGTGCTAATCTCCCAAGCGCGGTGAACCACATTGTGCAGAGTAAAACATTCGACTACGGCACGATCTGCGCTTCAGAGCAAGCGCTTGTTGTGGATCAAGCCATCAAACCGCACTTCATTCAAGAATTACAACGACGTGGCGCCTACTTTTTGAACGAGCACGAGAAACAGAAGATAGCCGCTATCCTTATGACCAATAAGGGAATGAATCCGCAGATAGTTGGCCAATCACCGCAGGCCATTGCGGGCAAAGCTGGTATCACCGTCCCGGAAAACGCGCAAATTTTAATCGCGGAAGAGTCGGAGGTCGGGCACAACTACCCTTTTTCCATGGAGAAGCTTTGCCCTGTGCTTGCCTTATATACCGTGAATGACTGGCAGGAAGGCTGCCAAAGGTGCATTCAGCTGTTAACACTTGGCGGCCTAGGCCACACGCTCGGCATTCACGCCGAAGATCAATCGATCATCGAAGCATTTGGACTGGAGAAACCTGCATCACGCATTGTCGTTAACACAGGAACAACATTCGGCGGGATTGGTGCCACGACAGGCATATTCCCCTCGATGACACTGGGTTGCGGGACGTTTGGCAATAACATCACATCGGACAATATTGGGCCGCAGCATTTGCTGAATATCAAGCGGGTTGCTTTTGGTATCAAAGAAATGCCTTCGGAACTTGACCCAAACAGAGTCGCCAGCCAAGTGGCGGACAGCCTAATCAAGACGAATCAGCTCGGTATTACGCGCGAGGAAGTTGCTCAGATCATCAGAAGGGTCCTTACCGATATGCAATTGTCTTAATCCAAGGAGGAGATCTTAATGGCAGGAGAATTGGCGGCATTAGGTTTAGTGGAAACAAGAGGGTTGGTAGGTTCAATTGAAGCGGCAGATGCGATGGTGAAGGCGGCGAATGTCAGATTGGTCGGGAAAGTGCATGTAGGCGGCGGGTTAGTGACCGTGATGGTCAGGGGAGATGTCGGTGCCGTCAAAGCGGCCACGGATGCAGGCGCAGCAGCTGCGGAGAAGGTGGGAGAGCTGGTTTCGGTGCATGTGATCCCGCGTCCGCATTCAGACATTGAGTTCATTCTCCCTAAGCTTGAAGGGTAAAATATGGCGCTTATTACAGAAACGTATCTGCGCACACAGCTGATCAAAGGTTTGGCAAACCCTTTTCCAATAACAGAGGGGGATAAGCTAACCCCGGCAGCCGCCGATTTCCTGAAGGAGCGCGGAATTCCTTTGCTGCGTGTGGAGCCAGAGTCCGATCTGCTCATCCCTGTCGGCGTCTCCAATCGGCACGTGCATCTCGCACCTCATCATATAGAAGCGCTGTTCGGCAAGGGTTACGAGCTGACGCCTTTGCGCGAGTTGTCCCAGAAAGGACAGTTTGCTGCCCATGAAACAGTGATACTCAAAGGTCCGCATGGCAGTCTTTCTAACGTCCGCATCTTAGGTCCCTCACGCAGCGCGACGCAAGTGGAGATTTCGCGCACAGACGGATTCGAGCTCGGCATTCATCCGCCGATTCGGCTATCTGGCGATCTCGCAGGCACGCCGGGGATTATCCTAGTGGGGACAAAAGGAACCGTCGCTTTACCCCAAGGGCTGATTATCGCGAAGAATCACGTGCATGCATCTCTAGAGGAAGCCAAGTCCCTGCATCTAACCCACGGTGACCGCATTCTGGTGCAAGCGATGGGGGAGCGGCCAGTTATTTTTACCGATGTGATCGTGAGGGTGAGCCCGGAGTTTTCGCTGGACTTTCATATTGATCGAGATGAGGCCAATGCGGCCCATTTAAGTACGGGCGATACGGGTCTGATCATCCATAAGAATGCCGAAAGGAGGCTGCGCTAGGTGGAGATCAAGCAAATGGTCGAAGCAATCGTTCGTGAGATTTTGAGCCAGCAGGTTAAAAGGCCGAAGGTGCTCTACTTGTTTTACGACAGCACGACGCATGAAGCTTTCACCGATCATTTTATAGCATTAAATATTCACGGCATTGACTATGATCTTATGTTCCTGGATGGTGAGGCCTCCTGCTGGCTTGGCAAGCACAAGATTGAATGCGGAGGCCGTGGCAAAACGATTGCATCTGACGAGTTCGCTCCAGCTCCCATAGAGGTGCCGCTTGCGTACGAAGGCATCGTGATTCCAGAAATCGATCTGGACAATGCAGCGAGGGCGGCCCTTGGTATGAAAGGGACGATCGTGTCGGAGATTATTTTTTCTACGCTGGTTCAACATAAATTCGTCCTCATCGGTGAGGATATCTCAGGAATGAAAAAGGCGGACCGCCGGACGCTCCAGACGTTGTCACTGCCTACCCCATATCGCAATCTTTTTGATTATTACAAAATGGAGCTCCAAATGTACGGCGTCGAATTCGCCCCCAGTAAACTGCTTGCCGAAAGAGCCGTGAGCAAAATCCACCCTGAAATCCAGCAAACTCCCGATGCTTTCAAAGCTGAGGTTGATCTTGAACTTATGACTGGGGTTGATCTCAAAGCTGAGGTTGAATTTAGCCTGCCTGCGTCATCGGAGTTTTCTATGCCACCATCCTCAACCCTCGTCTACGAAGGAAAACTAGTCTCCGCAGAATGGGTCACACGGGAGCTCCGAAATCGTTCGTTCCGCTCCCTGCAAATCGGCAAGAAAACGATCATCTCCGCACTAGCGCACGACATGCTGAAGGATAAAGGCGTCACAGTTGAATATATAGCCGAAAGGTGAGGTCCTATGTTTTACGGTAAAGTCATTGGCAGTGTATGGGCAACGCAAAAGGAAACAGGTATGGACAACTTAAAGCTGCTCGTGATTCAGCCGATGGATTTCAAAGACAGCGAAGCGGGCACGCCGATTATCGCCGCAGACCGCATTGGAGCAGGTGTTGGCGAACGTGTGATCGTCTCCAGGGGTAGTCCAGCCAGAACCTTGTTCAAGGATAAAATGGTACCCATCGATGCGATGATCGTCGGCATTGTAGATAGCTTCGAGGTCACGAAGGAAGCCGAGGAGGAAGCATGGAAGAGCAGAAACAGAGAGTGATTCAGGAATATGTCCCCGGCAAGCAGCTGACACTTGCTCATGTGATTGCCAATCCAGATCCGGTTTTGTATACGAAGCTCGGCATCGAGGAGCGTAGTGCAATTGGGATTCTTACGCTGACCCCAACCGAGACGGCCATCATCGCAGCGGACATTGCGACCAAAGCAGCCGACGTAGGCATTGGCTATTTGGACCGATTCACAGGCTCGCTGGTGCTCACGGGAGAAGTAGCTGCTGTGGAGATGGCGATTGCCGCTGTGAATGTGTTTTTGCTGGAGAAGTTGAAATTTTCGACGGCACCGATTACGAGGTCATAAGGTTATGAAAAAAGTGATGATCATCGGTGCCGTCGGTGCAGGCAAATCAACGCTGATCAAAGCCTTATTCGGGGAGTCTCAGCCCGCATCCAAAACGCAAAGCCTCATCTACCGAGACTGGGTCATCGATACTCCCGGCGAGTACAGTGAGAACCCGCTGTATTATCGCTCGTTAATGGCGACCTCGCACGAGGCTGCAGCCGTTCTGCTGGTTCAGGATGCAACGCGGGACAGGAACTATTTTCCCCCTGGATTTGAACAAGGTTTTGCGGTGCCAGCTTTAGGGGCTGTTACCAAAATCGATCACCCGCAAGCAGATATAGACCATGCCATCGAACTTCTGAGGCAGGCGCTGCCGGAAGGCGAAATCTTTTTAACGTCGGCTGCATCAAATGATGGCATCACCCAGCTAAAAGATAGGCTTATGCAAATCGTACGCTCTTGATCCTAAAGTGAAGAGGGATTGCACCATGGCGTCCATTATGGAATTGTGCAGGAAGTATACGCTTTTGAGCAACGAAGAAGCCCAAACCATCCAAGAGATGGCGGATCATCTCCAACTATTTGCCGATGTATCGGAATCCGATGTCTTCATAGACTGTCCGCTCCCTGACAAAGGTACGGCGCTCGTCGTGGCGGAGGCACATCCCTCCCAAGGCTCCTCCTTATACAAAACGTCAGTCGTTGGACAGTATGCTTTTGTGCAAAATGAACCCGCCGTCATGTTCTGCCTGCTGTCCGGCCAATCCGTGATCGGCTCACGGGGCATTTCGCAGGAGCAGATTGCCATCCAGCAAAATGTCGTGCCAATTCGGTCCAAAAGCGGCCAAGTTATCGGTGCACTCATTATGGAGAAGGACATTTCCGAGAAGCTTGAGCAGGAGAAGAATGTGACTCGATTAATGGAGACAACGGAACAGCTAAGCGAAACGTTGCTTAGTGTAGCCATGTCGCAGGGCAGTATGCAGTCGCTGATGCATGAAGGCGTCATTGTTTTTGATGATAAGGAGCGGGTCACCTACACCAATCCACGCGCGCTCGACATGCTGAAGGAAATCGGTCACACGTCTGAGGCTGCTAACAGCTCCTCGATAACCCAGTTGTTTTATGGGAAATTGACGGTACTTGGCCGCTCAGGCCTCATTCAGCAGGAACTGCAAATCGGACCTGTGACCTTTGAACTCAAGGCCATGTCCATTTACCGGGAGCAGCGGGAGGTAGGCGGGATTATTTTGCTGCGTGACATTTCGGACATGAAAGAGAAGGAGAAGCAGCTGATCATCAAGTCCGCCGTCATCAAGGAGATTCATCATCGCGTGAAAAATAATTTGCAAACCGTATCCAGCTTGCTCCGCCTGCAGATGCGAAGAACGAAACACGAAGAGGTCGAGAGAGTGTATCGCGACAGCATCAACCGTATTAATTCAATAGCTGTTATTCATGAAATGCTCGCGTTTGAAGGACTGGATACGATTCATTTTAATGAGGTCGTGGACCGTATTATCAAGAACATCATTTCCTCCTCGTCCAAGCCGGATCAGACGATCGTCCCGACGATTTCTGGGGATGAGCTCATTTTACAGTCCGATGCCGCCACGACGCTTGCGCTTGTTGTTAATGAACTGGTGCAGAACTGCGTGCTGCATGCTTTTGGAGAGAGGCGTACTGGGCATATTGAAGTTTCGCTGCAGCACCAAGACAGCTTCGCTCGGGTTCGGGTGTCGGATAACGGCATCGGCTTCAAAGCGGCGAATCATTCTGAGCGGAAAGGGCATCTTGGTTTGAAAATCACAGAGACACTAGTGGAAGAAAATCTCGGCGGTGTTCTCGATATCATGACGGATGAGCGAGGGACCGAAGTGCAGCTTGCCTTTCCGTTAGCGAGAACGCAGCCAAAGGAGGACGAATCGCCATGAGAAATGCCATCGTCGTCGTTGATGATGATCCAATCATTCGCATGGATATCCGTGAAATGCTGGAGGAGGGCGGCTACTTCGTCGCAGGCGAAGCCAAGAATGGCGAGGAAGCGATTGAACTTATAGCTCGTGTGAAGCCAGATTTGGCCATTATGGATATTAAAATGCCCGTCATGAACGGCATCAAAGCCTCTCATATTATCCGCAAGCTGCAGCAGGATACATCGGTGTTGCTTCTAACTGCTTACAGTCAGAAGGAGTTGGTGAAGGAGGCACGCGAGGCGGGGGTGGCCGCTTTTCTGGTCAAACCGGTGTCGGAGGAAGATTTGCTGCCGGCTGTCGAGATTGCTTTGAGTCAGAAGGAGAAGATGGACTCGCTGAAGCAGGATATCAAACTTCTGAAGCAATCCATCGAGGAACGTAAAAGCATCGAGAAAGCGAAAGGCCTCATTATGCAGAAGCACACCATGAGTGAAGAAGAGGCTTATGCCAGATTGCGCGAAGTGAGCATGGCGACCCGCATCCCGCTTTCGAGGCTGGCAGATGATATCCTGCGGGATGGGGCCGAGGCCTTGGCAGGTGCGGGTGAGCGCAAATATGGATGACCAGTGGATTACGAGTGTCGGACTCGATATCGGAACAAGCACGACGAAGATGGTGATTTCCCGGCTGAAAATCGTACGCTCCTCTGGCGTGCTCAGCTTGCCGCGCTTCCAGATTGCGGAGCGGGAGCTGCTGTACGCAAGCCCGATTTACAGCACTCCGCTCCTCAGCAGCGATGAGATCCACGCGGAGCACATTTGGGCCATCGTGGCTCAGGAGTACGAGCAGGCCGGTATCCGGCCAGCGGATATCAAATCCGGCGCCGTCATCATTACGGGCGAGACGGCGAACAAAACCAACGCGCAACACATCCTCCACCTGCTCGCAGAACGAGCGGGAGATTTCGTCGTCGCGACAGCAGGCGCGGACCTCGAGGGGCTGCTCGCTGGCAAAGGCGCCGGCGCAGAGCAGCGCTCCTTGCAGCTTCGAGGCGCGGTCGTCAACATTGATATCGGCGGCGGGACGGCGAATGCGGCGATTTTTCATCGCGGCAAGCTGCTCGGCACGGTGGCCTTTCATGTTGGCGGCAGGCTGATCCGGATCGACTCGACCGGCACGATCCTTGAGGTGTCGCCGTCGATACGCCCTTGGCTGCAAAGGGCTGGCTACGCCGTTCAGCCAGGCGACAGGTTGAGCCTGCTGCAGCTGAACGAGATCTGCATGGCCATGTGCCGCTGCTTCATGGACTATTTAAGCGGCCGCGATTCATGCGCGGAGCTAGCAGCTTTAATGATCGGACCACCGCTAGCCGCCATCCCTTCTATAGAAGAGTGGATGGTCTCTGGCGGCATCGGTCAGCTGATGACGCAGATGTCACCGCAGAGTTTGGCTGACGCGGCGCTGTACCAAGATATAGGCCCGCTGCTCGCTCGCGCCTGGAAAGAGCTAGCCGCCGGGTACCCCGCTCGCCAGATCCAAGCGGATCAGACGGTCAGGGCGACCGTCATCGGCGCAGGGATGCAGAGCACGGAAATCAGCGGCGCGACGGTGCATTTGGATGCATCGCTGCTGCCGATTCGCAACTTGCCCGTGCTCAAGCTTGAGCTTTCGCCGCAGCTGCTAGTCCAAGGCGGTGGGCTTGCAGACCAGTTTGACACCCTCATGAGAAGTGGCGGAAGCTTATTCTCTCTAGATCGTTCGCCTCCGTTTGGACTTGCGTTATCCGGGACGCACAACATAACCTATCCAACCCTTCAATACATAGCCGATCAGTTGTATGCGAGTTTTATTCATCATTTTCCTCAAAGCGAAGTTATAGTCGTCATTTGTGAAACGGATATCGCCAAGGCGCTCGGCCAATCCCTCTCGAGACGCTGTGATCAGCGTCCGAAAATCATTTGCATCGATCAGATCCGTGTAGAGCACGGGGATTATATCGATTTGGGCGAGCCGATTTCCGGCATCATGATTCCCGTGGTGGTCAAAACGTTGGCCTTCCAAGGCAAAGATAGAGGGGAGGAGAGCCGCCAATGAATTTGAAAACGACGCTGCTCGGGACGACTTTTCAGTTCAAAGATTTGAAAGAAGTGATGGCCAAAGCGAATGAAGAGAAGTCCGGCGACCAGCTCGCGGGCATTTCCGCGCAGGATGCGAAGGAAAGAATCGCCGCCAAAGAGGTGCTCGCCGATTTGACGCTGGCGGATATTCGCAACCACCCTCTGCTGCCTCCGGAGACCGATGAAGTTTCACGGGTCATCGAGGATGCTTTGAATGAGAAAATCTATTCCGAGGTGCGGAATTGGACGGTGGCGGAGCTGCGAGAGTATTTGCTGCGTCAAGAGACAGAGAATCAAGAAATCCGCCGGCTTTCCCGAGGCTTAACGAGTGAGATGGTCGCCGCGGCTGCCAAACTGATGACGAACCTGGATCTGGTGCAGGCTGCCTCCAAGATGGAGGTCACGAGCCATTGCAACATCACCATCGGTCAAAAAGGCGTACTCGCCGGGAGGGCTCAGCCCAATCACCCTACAGATAATATTCAGGGCATTAAAGCGGCTCTTTTTGAAGCTTTAAGTTACGGCATTGGCGATGCGGTGATCGGCATCAATCCCGTGATTGATTCGGCGGATAGCGTGAAGCACATTTTGCAGATGACCAAAGAGGTCATGGAGAAATGGCAGATCCCTACGCAGAACTGCGTTTTGGCGCATATCAAAACCCAGATGCGCGCTATTCGTCAGGGCGCCCCTGCGGACATGGTGTTTCAAAGCTTGGCAGGAACGGAAGACGGCAATAAAGCTTTTGGCATCGACGTCGCTCTGCTGGATGAAGCGGATGAGCTTATAACGCGAGAGGGTACCGGAACAGGGCCGAATGTGTGGTATTTTGAAACGGGTCAGGGCTCTGAGCTGTCCGCGGAAGCGCATCACGGTATCGATCAGGTCACGCTGGAGTCGCGCTGTTACGGGCTTGCCCGAAAATATAAGCCGTTTATCGTTAACACGGTGGTTGGTTTCATCGGGCCTGAGTATTTATATGACAGCAAACAGGTTATTCGCGCCGGGCTGGAGGACCATTTCATGGGCAAGCTGCAGGGGCTGCCTATGGGCGTGGATGTTTGCTATACCAACCATATGAAGGCGGATCAGAATGATATGGACAATTTGGCTGTGCTGCTTTCCGCCGCAGGTGTCAACTATTTGATTGGTGTAGCCATGGCCGACGACTGCATGCTCAACTATCAGTCGACCAGCTATCACGATATCGCTACTTTGCGGGAATTAATGAGGCTGCGGCCGGCTCCGGCTTTTGAACAATGGCTGGTTCGAATGGGCATCATGGAAAATGGCCGACTAACGCCACTTGCGGGAGACCCGAGTCTATTTATGTGAAAGAGGTGTAGTGATGAACCAATCTGTCCCCATCGATGCGCTGGTGGATATGGTGATGGCAGAGCTTGAGAAGAAGCTGTCCGTTCCTGTATCAAAAGGGGAAGAGTTCCTGCCGTCCGATCCTCCAGATCTCCCTATTCCTGCAGATGAAGAGCCGCAGTCGTATGTGCCGAGTCCCAGATGGGAGGAAGGGATGAACGAGCTGCTGTCCAGCACACCTTCGCGAATCGGCGTTTGGCGGACGGGCACAAGGGCGCTGACCAAAGAAGTGTTGAAATTCCGCCGTGACCATGCAGCAGCTGTCGATTCCATCTATGGCCAAGCAAGTCCAGCGCTTTTGGATCAATTCGGTTTATTTGCCGTAGAAACGCGCTATGAGAACACGGAAAACTACTTAAAGCGCCCCGACATGGGACGTATTGTTACAGATGAGGGAATCGCCCTTATTCAGCAAAAGTGCAAGATGCATCCACAGGTTCAGATCGTTGTGTCTGATGGGCTTAGCGCCAACGCGGTAGATGCTAATCTCGCCGACGTGTATCCTTCGCTTCTTGACTCGCTAAGTGCTTATAAGTTATCCACAGGTACTCCGTTTTTTGTGCGAGGCGGACGGGTTGCCGTCATGGATCACATTGGCGAAATCTTGCAGCCGGATGTGCTCGTGCTTTTGATCGGAGAACGGCCTGGGCTTGTTTCGTCCAAATCATTGAGTGCCTATATCTGTTATAGACCGCGGAAAGGCACGGTAGAGAGCGACCGAACAGTCATTTCCAATATTCATCGCGGGGGCACACCTCCTCTGGAAGGCGGCGCGCATATCGGCACCCTCGTACACAAAATGCTCGAACAAAAGACGAGTGGTGTTAACCTTGACATCTGAATCTGATCAAGCAAGTCATTCGGTGAAGGAGGTGGGGCGGAATGGGACTGGCGATTGGCATCGTAATCGTTGTGATCACGTGTTTGTTTGCGGGGTGGATCGTTAGCATCGCGAACAAGAGCATTCGGGAGTTCGATGAAAGCAAGCATGAAAGCTTCTTGGGGAAATGAGACTTGGCTGTACAAATCGTATGGAATGGATGAGGAGGAGTAAAGATGAGCTTATCTTCCAATCATCAGGACAAAGACAAAAGTGATTTGAACAAGTTCGGTTATGCCCAGGAGCTGCTGCGCAGTATGGGCGGATTTTCCAATTTTGCGATCTCATTCTCCATCATTTCCATTCTGACTGGCGCTGTATCTTTATATGGTCACGGATTAACCTATGGCGGAGCGGGCATGATGGGCTTCGGCTGGCCGATCGTCGCGTTTTTTGTGATGTGTGTTGCGGCTGTCATGGCTGAGCTGGCATCGGCTATTCCGACAGCAGGTGCTTTGTACCACTGGGCTGCTATCTTGAAAAACAAACGCTGGGGCTGGTACACCGCCTGGATCAACCTCATCGGCCAAATCGGCATTGTCGCCGGCATCGATTATTCCGTCGCGCTGTTCGCTGACCCTCTGATCGCGAGCGTCTTCGGTTATGAATCGAGCAATACAACGGTGCTGATTTGCTTCTCGGTCATTTTGCTTACGCATGGTATCCTCAATCACATCGGCATCCGGATCGTTGCGAAGCTTAACGACTTCTCCGCCTGGTACCATATCGCTGTGGTGGCGGTGTTGGTTTTGTCTCTGGCCTTTTTCACCAAAGGCAGCCTAAATCCGGTCTCGTATTTGTTCCAAGTAGGCGAAACCTTTTCCGATAAACCTTACATGTTGGCCTTTCTGATCGGACTTTTGCAGGCTCAGTGGACGTTTACAGGCTATGACGCTTCGGCGCATACCATTGAAGAAACGATTAATCCGCGTGTGCGCGCGCCTTGGGGGATTTTCACATCTGTCGCTTATTCCTTTGTCATAGGTTTCATTATGCTTGCTTTTGTCACCTTGTCCATCAAGGATGCTAGCGCTGCTGCTGGTTCCAGCAATGCGTTCATCTATGTCATCAGCGAAGCGCTTGGCGGTACGTTCGGTTCCGTCATTTTGTGGCTAGTCACAGCTGCGATGTGGTTCTGCGGACTTGCGTCCATCACCTCTTTTTCCCGCATGATGTATGCTTTCTCGAGGGATAGAGGGATGCCGCTGAGCACACAATGGGCGCAAATTTCAAAAAAATACCGGACCCCGGCCAAAGCCATCTGGCTGGCTATCATCCTGTCCTTCCTGCTTGCTTTCATCGACTATCTCATCAAAATGGTGAACCCGGATGCCACGTATACGACGATAGCGTTCCTAACAGCAGTTAGTGTTGTAGGACTTTATGTCGCCTATGGTATTCCCATTTACTTGAAGCTTCGGGCCAAAGCCGAAGGTAGATTTCAAGATAAGCATCTTGGGCCTTGGAATCTCGGAAAATACAGCAATGTGATCTCGGTTGTCGCGCTGCTCTGGATTCTCTTTATCTGTGTCATCATGGTTATCCCTCCGAACCAAATGGCTGGTTACGCCGTAGCGGGAATGCTCATTCTCCTGGTCATTATGGATTTATCCTACTATAACAAGCACTTCCTTGGCCCGCAGGCCGCTCTTAACAAGTCTATGGAGGAGATTTTGCGCCGGGAAAAAGAGTTAGAATAGACTTCATCATAATTGGTTTAGCATTTGATAGATTTGGGCATCCTTTTACTAGAGTTGAAGATTCTAGTGAAGAGGTGCCTTTTTATATGCAGAAAAGTTGGATTAACGCCATTATTGCAGTTTCTATTATCGGTATTATTTTTGGCTGGGTTCGGCATGCAGATGCTCGCAGCGGGCAAGAAGCGCTTCAACTCTTGAACACTGTGAAACCGTACATGATGAATGAGCAGCAAATTACTTTCAAATATACGGGCTATTACGGAACTTGCGCTGGCAGCGATCGGAGCATACTCCAAACCGGCAAAAAGCTTTCTCTAGCCTTTGATATCCCGCAAGAAGATCAATTAAGCGAGTCGAACTCCCATGCGGTGTATACAGCGCGAATGGAGATTGCTCCCGGCACAGTTGTTACTTTAACAGTTGCAAGTCCAGCCGGATCAAATGGCTGCTACACAGTGCTGAAATTAGATGCATCTGAACAAGCGGATCAATCGGAGCTTATGAATTGGCAGGAGCAAGCTGGCGATCAATTAAAGAAATTAGGCATCCAAGGACAATGGAATGTGATGGTGCAAGGCTATGTTAACGAGCAGGAGCAGGTACTGTCTGGGACAAATAGTGCCAACGACCTGGCTCAAGCAGTAGCGCAAGCTTTTAAGGGCAAAACAGTAGAGAGTTATAGCGATTCGAAGACGATTAGCTTGTCTCTGGCTTCTAATGAGTTTCAAACTTCCATCCAAAGCGGTAAGCAAACAGTGAATCTGCAGCTTGCTCTGCATCAGGAATCAACGACAGGCAAATGGCGGCTGACAGCAGGTACACCGATTATCACTATGGAGTACTAGTTCTCTATACATATATGAACGGCAAATAACCTCAAGGAGTGAAGGTATGTCAACGATTATGAAACCAGTCATCCCAAGTGTGATTGCTGAATCCATTGAAAGCTTACGACGAGAGGGATGGGCAGACGACGATTTCTTCAACTTTCCGAAGTATGATGATGAATCACCGGAAGCTCGCATTCTGTTCCATTTCTTTCGAAATAATCGCGTAACGTTCGCCGCGGCGATCGTCAACAGCTATACCGTGTATGATGGATAAAAGATGACTAGGCACTTGCTCAAGCAGCGGGTGTTTTTTATTATAAAAATGGAAAAATAAAACAAGTTGCATTCCACTTGTTGGACATGTTATATTGTCATTCCGGCCGCAAGAATGCCGCGAAATAAGCAAGAAAAAGCAGCTCGAAAAAAGAAATAAAAAAAGAGTTGCACAATGAAAAATAGTATGGTATATTACTTTTCGCTGCTTCGGTAACACGGCAGAGAACGAAAGTAAATTGATCTTTGAAAACTGAACAACGAGTGAGTAAGCACAGTCGAGTAATCGACTATAAATGAGATGAATAATCTCGCTAGCAAGTCAATGAGCTATTAAGCTTTCAGATATAAGGACGAGCAATCGTCAACTATTATGGAGAGTTTGATCCTGGCTCAGGACGAACGCTGGCGGCGTGCCTAATACATGCAAGTCGAGCGGAGCACTTCGGTGCTTAGCGGCGGACG
>NZ_JCAUAX010000023.1:0-43410 GCF_059692175.1 Paenibacillus sp. J22R67
TTTTCATCGCTAACGTATGCTGAATGAGCCTAAAGACTGCTGTAACGTTGTAAAACACGCTTATCTAGCGCGGAATTCACCCGCACGCGCCGGTCCCGCCGCTGTAACGATTTTTTTCATCGCTAACGTATGCTGAATGAGCCTAAAGACTGCTGTAACGTTGTAAAACACGCTTATCTAGCGCGGAATTCACCCGCACGCGCCGGTCCCGCCGCTGTAACGATGTTTTTCATCGCTAACGTATGCTGAATGAGCCTAAAGACTGCTGTAACGTTGTAAAACACGCTTATCGTCCTTACAGCGGCACCACTTGGCGCCAGCCGCCAAGCGCCGTCACATCTTCCGCGCCTGCGGCCGCGTAAGCCTCACAAACAAAGCCCGGGACCTCCGTGCCATCCCGGAGCTCAACCTTACCGATCCCCAGCGGAGCCGGGATCGCCGCCGCAAAGCCGCCGAATGCCTCCAGCGGCATCTCCCAAACCTCCAGGGCGATCGCTGCGCCGCCCTGCTCCTGCTTCACGAGCCCCGGCTTCGCCGGCGTGGTCGGCAGCTTCACGAGGCTGTACTTCGCTGCGGTCTCATCCTCACGGATGAACCGCGCTCCACAGCCTAGCATCTGCTTCTCCAGCGGGTAGCCACGCATGTGTAAGCCGCAGACCGCGACGAGCGTCGTCGCTTGCGCTGCCACTGCACTTGCTCCGCTATCTGCGGACACCGATGCGCCTTCGCTCGCGCTAGCAGCCTCGCTTGCCGCGCTCGCCCCCGCCAGGATCAGCTCGGCTGCGCCGCAGATCAAGCTCTCCTCTTCGGCAATTCCGAAGAGGGTAATGCCAAAAGGCGTACGCGGAGCCGCATCGCCCGCCGGCACGGCAACCGCACACCAATCCAGCAAATTGCAATGATTGGTGTAGCGGCCCATCTCCCGATTCGTCTGAATCGGGTCAGCGAGCACCTGCTCGCGGGTCCATGTGCCCCCGCAGGTTGGCATGACAAGAACCGCGCCTTGCAGCAGCTTGCGGGCTTCCAACTTGAAGCGCTGCAGCTTATGCATCGCTTGGAACACCGATGCAGCGTCGTACTCCGCCGCAGAGCCGGAGCGGAGGATTTTTTCTGTCACGGGGTAAGCAATCCCCGGATTGGCTTCAATAAAACCACCTAAAGCAGCCCAGCGCTCAGCCACCCACGGCCCTTCATATAGAATTGCCGCGGCTTGGGAGAACATTGCAACATCTACGTAGGCGATAGGCAGATTCAGCTCTTTTAATTGCTCCACGGCTCTTTCCCATGCCGCTTCATATTCAGTGGCATAAGGCCCGTAGAACCCAAGCGGACCGTCCGGCAGCAACAACGTCTGCGGAAGCTGGGAAGCACCTCGACTCACGTTGCGCGACCACGGGTCTTCCGCGTGAAGACCACGCGCGGCGCTGTCTACAGCGAGCACGTCATCCAAACTGTGCGCAAAGACGGTTACACAGTCTAAACTCGCACAGGCGGGTACTACCCCTTTGGTTGGCCAGGCGCCGAGACTCGGCTTATAGCCAACCAGCCTGTTCAGCGCAGCCGGCACACGGCCTGAGCCCGCAGTGTCTGTGCCAAGCGAGAAAGCCGCTTGGCCGCGAGCCACGGCGACGGCGGAGCCTGAGCTCGAGCCGCCGCTGATTAGTTCCGGACGCAGCGCGTTGTGCGCGTCACCGTAAGGGCTTCTCGCGCCGACGAGTCCTGTCGCGAACTGATCCAAATTCGTTTTGCCGACCGGAATCGCTCCTGCGGCAATCAATCTTTCCACGACGCCTGCGTGCTCCGAAGGCGTATAGGCATACTCCTCGCAGCCTGCTGTCGTCGGAACCCCTACCAGATCAATGTTATCCTTGATCGCAAAGGGAACCCCCCACAGCGGCGCATCCGCCGGATTCAAAGCAGTCAACGCGTCCAAATAGGGCTGAATGAGCGCCATTGAAGGCGGCGTAATCCATAGATTCATATCCGCGTCGTCCGCTGCGCGCTGCACAATAGCCGCGATGACCTCTTGCGGCGTTAATTCTTTATTACCGTATTTATCCTGCAACCAAGAAATCGTAAGTTCTAGAGGAAGCTCCCTATCAACGCCATTCTCCCTAATCTTTGTCATCTACAAACACCTCTCCTTAAGCAGATTGGGCAATTCCAAGAATGAGCTGCCCTGCATGAACTTGATCCCCTGGCTTCACTTGAATCATTGAAACATAACCGTCGCAAGGAGCGTGCTGCGGAAATTCCATTTTCATACTTTCGAGAATCGCTAATTGATCACCTTTCTTCACTTGCTCACCTGGTGAAACAAGCACTTTCCACACGCTTCCTGGCATAATTCCGCGCACAGCGACTGTACCTGCCGGCAGTTCATCCTCGGGTTGTTCACTTGCAATTTCTTGTTCCGATACGTACTCTGCTAAACCTTTCGCCTTCCAGCTCTCCCGCTCTTCATTGAACGCGATTTGCTGCTGGTTGCGGAACGTTGCTGCGCTTTCTTCTATAGAACCTAGGAATTGCAGGTATTCGCCTAAATCAAAGGTTGTCTCCTGAATATCCGCTTCATAACGGCCTCGCGGGAAGTCTTCACGGAGCTGAAGCAATTCCTCAGCACTCACTTCATAAAACTGAATTTGGTCAAAAAATCTCAGCAACCACGGCTTACCCGCCTTGAAGCTTTCCGTTGAACGCAGTCGGTTCCACATCTGAATCGTCCGCCCGACGAATTGATAGCCTCCTGGACCTTCCATCCCATACACACACATGTAGGCTCCGCCAATGCCTACGGCATTTTCCGGTGTCCACGTGCGTGCCGGATTATATTTCGTCGTCACTAAGCGGTGACGCGGGTCAACCGGTGTAGCGACAGGGGCACCCAAATACACGTCACCTAAGCCAAGCACCAAGTAATTGGCATCAAAAACAATCTTTTTCACATCATCAATCGAATCTAATCCATTAATACGCTGGATGAATTCTAGGTTGCTCGGGCACCATGGAGCATCGGGCCGAACGCCTTGTTGATAGCGCTGAATGGCCAGTTGAGTCGCCGGATCATCCCATGAAAGCGGCAATCGCACAATGCGCGACGGTACACGGAATTCTTCAAGTGGAGGCAGAGCTGCGTCGATTTCTACAACTTTTGCACACGCCTCACGCACGGTGATTCGGGTCGGGTCAATATGGATTTGCAAGGAACGAATGCCGGGCGTTAGATCCAGTACTGGTATCGAGCCGCTCTCCACAATCGCTTGCATCAAAGCCTGCACCTGGAAGCGCAGCAGCAAATCCAGTTCAAGCTCGCCATACTCCACGAGCAGGTTCTGATCACCGCAGCAGCGGATTGTGATCGGGAATCTTCGACCGTCTACTTCATGAAATAGACGCGGGTATTCTGGCGTGATCTCCTTATTAACAGCAGGCAATGCCGTACGAGTAAGCCGCTCAAAATCTCCCTCGCCAATTGCATGCAAATTGCTCTCTTGCAGCTCACGCAAACCCTCCGCTTCCGGAAGTGTCAGCAGGTGGAACCGGATCGAATCACCAGGATGCAGCTGACCCAGCTTCCAGAACTCCGCCGAAGCCGTTGTTACCGGGCAAACGAACCCGCCGAGACTCGGACCATCCGGACCAAGCAAGATCGGCATATCCCCTGTTAAATCCAAAGTCCCTATCGCATAGGCGTTATCGTGAATATTGGAAGGATGAAGCCCCGCTTCGCCTCCATCTTCACGCGTCCATAGCGGAGCTGGCCCTTTCAAACGAACACCAGTTCTCGACGAGTTAAAATGTACTTCCCAGCTCGTTTCCGTCAATTGCTCCAAGTACTCCGCTCGCAGGAATTCTCCTGTACAATGCGGGCCAGGAATGACGCCAATCGTCCATTCCCGTGTCATTTGCGGACGGTGCTGCACAGCAAGCTCTGCCGCTTCTTGCACAGGGCTGCCGCCTGCGTTCACACCAAGCACATCACCTGTACGCAGCGCGCGACCACCGTGTCCGCCGAAGCCTCCCAGCGTGAAGGTCGAGGAGCTGCCGAGAATTTTCGGCATATCGAAACCGCCACTGACCAATAGATAAGCCCGCATCCCTTCTTTGGCCTCGCCGAAGCTTAGCACTTGCCCGCGAGCCGCAAATACCGGTTTATAGAGCACGACGGTTTCCCCATCCAGTTCCGCCTGCATATCTGCGCCGGTGAGGCAGAACCACAAATCACTGCGAAACTTGTAGGAACCTCCACGCAGCGTCATTTCAAGTCCGGGAGCGTCATCCGCATTACCGAGCAGCTTATTGCCAATTCGGAACGAGAATGGGTCCATCGGCCCGCAAGGCGGCACGCCCACATCCCAGTGGCTGATCCGCCCAGGGAAGTCCTGCACCGTAGTTTGGATGCCGCCATCTACGACTTCCAGCGCCCGTTCAACGGGCTCGAAGGTATTTAGCAACTGCGTGAAGACGTTGCCATCTACGCAATCTCCCTCTCGCAGAAGAGCCTGCAAATACTGCAGGTTCGTAGTAATTCCGTACATACGTGTCTCAGACAGCGCCTCAATCAGTTTCTGGATGGCGTCCATACGGTCTGTGCCGTGGACGATGATTTTCGCCAGCATCGGATCGTATAAGGTGGTAACCGTTAAGCCGTCCCTCACCCATGTTTCATTCCGTGCACCAGCCGAAAATACAGCTCGATCCAACTGCCCCGCGCTCGGACGGAACTGCTGCAGGCAATCCTCCGCGTAAATCCGCGCTTGCATGCTGTGACCGATCGGCTTACGAATGAGCGCTTGGATGTCCGTCAACTCGTTTGCCGCTTCACGCACCATCCACTCGACAAGATCAACCCCCAGCACTTCCTCCGTAACGCCATGTTCTACCTGAAGTCTCGTGTTCACTTCCAGGAAGTAAAACTCGCACGTTTCCGGATCATACAAGTATTCCACCGTACCTGCGCTGCGATAGCCGACTTCAGCTGCCAAACGCTTAGCCGAAGCGAACATCGCCTCACGCACATCGTCCGATAGATTCGGAGCCGGACTCTCCTCAATGACCTTCTGGTTGCGACGTTGGATGGAACAGTCGCGCTCGCCGAGCGTAACGACCTCCCCGAAGTTGTTGCCGAAAATTTGCACCTCGACATGGCGTGCTCTGGCGATATATTTTTCAAGAAACATGCCGCCGTTTTTGAAATTCGTCTCCGCCAAATGGCGCACACCGTCATAAGCGGCCAATAAGGCCGCCTCGTCCGCACAGACGCGCATACCAATGCCGCCGCCTCCTGCTGTGCTTTTGAGAATAACCGGATAACCAATCCGCGCCGCTTCTGTAAGCGCAGTTTCAAGCTCAGTGATAAGCGGAGTTCCCGGCAGCATAGGCACACCAGCTCTTTCCGCTATTTCGCGTGCCGAGTGTTTGAGTCCGAACATTTCCATTTGCTCCGGGGTAGGTCCGATGAACACAATACCCTGATCGCGACAAGCACGGGCGAAATCAGCATTTTCACTCAGAAAGCCATAGCCGGGATGTATCGCCTCAGCACCGGTTTCCAGCGCTGTTTTCAGAATCAATTCCGTATTCAAATAGCTTTCCTTCGCCGGCCCCTCGCCGATCAGAACAGCTTCATCCGCGCCATCCACATGCAGGCTATCTTGATCTGCTCCTGTATAAACTGCAACCGATGCCACCCCGAGTTTGCGCAGTGTGCGCTCAATGCGTACAGCGATGGCACCACGATTAGCGATAAGTACTTTCGTAAACATCGTATCCACACCCCTTTGAATTTCTATTTATCCCAAATTAGCACCTGAATCGGCGTTGGATTGTATGCATTACAAGGATTGTTAAGCTGCGGGCAGTTACTGATTAGCACCATGGAGCTGCCCAGCGATTGAACTTCCACGTAACAGCCCGGTCCGGAGACACCATCATCGAACTTCAAACCACCATCTTCTGTAACCGGTACATTCATAAAAAAGTTGATATTCGGCGCCAAATCCCGCTTCGTATACCCCCCATCGTGCTGTGCAAGCTGCAGCATGAAAGTGTCTCGGCAGTTGTGCATCGACAGCTTGTCGTGCGAGTATCGGACTGTATTGCTTTGCGCCGAACAGGAACCACCAACGGTATCATGCCGCCCGCAAGTATCCGCTACGATTCGGAGCAGCTCCTTGCCGGACTCAGCACGCAATACCGAGCCTGTGCTCAAATAAATATTGCCTTGACCAGCAATCGTCGCCACAGCGCTGTAGTGATCCTCTGGATTCTCAGCATCGTAAAACAAGGTATCCGCCGCTTGATTCCCCTCCAGATCGACAATGCGCAGCACTTGACCTGGCTTCAGCACGCGCATCCAACCGTCCCCCGCTTGAATGACTTCGCTATATATGGCCTCCTCGGCTTTGCGAGGGCTTTCCACACGATTAAATACCGCCATATCCGTTCCTCCTCCGTGTTTTTATTAACTAAGCAGTGCCTGGTATTCCCATGTATTTTCAAAAGCCCGGCGATTCTCCGAACGATAATTAACGCAAAAGTCATCCATGCCTACAGGGTCAGCCTGCAGCACCTCGATGTTAACAGGCACCGATGGATAAGTGGTTCTAGGATCAAGAGGATTAGGTGTATTGGAAAGAACGAGCAGTGTATCTAACTCTGTCCGAAGCGTCACTGTTGCACCTGCGGGGCAATGCGTTAAACTGAAGTGCATATCGCCCTGCTCATCGCAAAACACTTTCGAGAATAAGTTTAGGACAGGCATCATATCCCGCATGCTGAGCCCGTTACGCACAAGCTCCACAGCAAAGTTCTCCTGCCCGCTTCGCAGCCACTCATTACGCAGCTCCTGATAATGGGTGGCGCCATATTTGGCGTCCGTCGCTGAACGGCTTGTGTACCCGCTCAGAGGATCATGCCAGCCTATGCTGTCTTCCACGATGCTTGCGAGCACTCTACCATTGTCACTCATCAGCACATGTCCACGCGTCAGATGAGCGGTGTACTGCGCCTTCAGCGTATCCGGCATATTGTAGCGCTCCGTCAAGTCCCTCGCGTGGAACAATTGGATGGATACATTCGCCCCCGCCTCCAGAGCTGTAAATCGGATCAATTTCCCTTTACCAATTACGCCAGACCACTTGCCACCCGGGCCTATTGTCTTGTTCCACACGTTTGCCATCGTATCCATCTCCTCCTGAAATCTTGTTAAACAAAAAGGGAGACATCACAAGACGTAGATCGTCTTGGTGATATCTCCCAGGTTTTTATCCTTCCGTGTCGCTCCTCATACTAGAAGCGGTTTACTCTCGGACCAGCCCGGTGGTGTGCCGGCGGAACCCTAGTAAACAATCGTATTCATTTGTGTTATTAAACATAACATAGACCGATGGATGTGTCAATAACTTCTAGTGATTTTACCTTTTTCATGTAAAATACTTCTCATGCGCTTTACAATGTGTTATATTAACTTACACAAAAGACATATAGTTAACATTGAAGAAGCGTTCCGGTTACTTTTCAACTTATAAGTAATGATTCATGACATACAAAGTTTTCTAGGGTTCCGCGATGGCTTGAACTTCGGTCTGGTCCAAGAGAAAACGCACAGCTCACCCTGTGTTCACGGAGGGACAAAAGCCCGGGAGGATATCTGTTCATTAGATATCTCCTTGGCTTTTTTGCATACCAGCCCCAGACGGTCGACCACAGCACCAACGATAAGGGAGTGTATCATCATGACAAAAGAAGTCCAACTACGGAAATCCTTAAGCTTGTATCAAGTCGTCTACATGGGTCTTGCTTGGATGACGCCTATGATTTATTTCTCCATCTATGGGATAGCTTACGAGAATGCTCATGGCATGCTGACACAGGCGTATCTGCTTGCCTTCATCGCGATCTTCTTCACAGCTTACAGCTATGGCGTCATGTCCAAATCGTTCCCCACATCAGGCTCTGCCTACACCTATACGAAAAAAAGCATCCATCCCTACCTGGGTTTCCTCGTTGGTTGGGCACTTCTGCTGGACTATTTCTTCTCCCCAATCATCGCTTGTCTCACCTTCGGCATCTATCTGCATGCACAATTTCCGTCCATCCCGGCTTATGTCTGGATCATCGGGCTGAATATCATCCTTGGTATCGTCAATATGATCGGCATTAAATTTTCCGCGAATATCAGCAAATTGTTCGTTTGGATCCAAATCTTATTTATTGGCGTGTTCTGTTTCTTCCTTTTCCGCAATTTGACGGGAGACGTTCATCCGATGGGATTATTCCTTCAAACAGACGTGCCATTTTCCACGATCCTAGCCGGCGCTTCGATTATTTGTTTCTCCTTCCTGGGCTTTGACACCGTCACAACCATGTCGGAAGAAACCGTAAATTCCGAGAAAACGATCCCTCGGGCCATCATGATTATCATCCTTACAGCGAGCGTTCTTTACTTAGTGCCATCTGTTTTGACTCAGCTGATTTATCCACACCTAACCTTCGTAAATGTAGATTCGGCTGGCTTCGAGATCGTCAAGCTTGTTGGTGGGGCCGCACTCAGCTCCGTGTTCATCACCGTGCTCATACTCGCTATTTTTACACAAGGCCTATCGTCTGTAACGAGCGTCTCCCGCCTTCTCTATGTCATGGGGCGCGATTCCATCTTGCCTAAACGGGTATTTGCCTACCTTCATCCGAAGTTCAATACACCGGTAATCAACATCTTGATCGTGAGCTGCGTCTCCCTGCTGGCCCTCATGATCTCCTTAGACAATGCGGTCAAATTCGTAAATTTCGGGGCACTAACGGCCTTCTTCTTCGTAAATATCTCTGTCATCGCGCAAAAATACATCAAAGAAAACCAACGCTCCGTGAAGCAAACCTTCTTGTATCTGGTGCTTCCCTTAATAGGAGCAGGATTCATTGGTTATCTGCTGTCGCTGCTTGACCGAGACGCCTTATGGATGGGCGGTGTCTGGCTCGTTATCGGGATTGTGTATCATCTGATTCGGAAAAAAGTTAGCTCCGAGGCGGCTGGACCCGTACTCGCCCCCATGGCTATACCAAGTAAACCTATGCGTACTTCTGGTTCTATCAAATAACAAAAAAACCGAGCGAACTCAGGACCGTTTCCTGATTATCGCTCGGTTTATTTTTATTTGCGGTCTGCTGGGAATACAAGTCCCATTTGTTTCCTAGCTTCGTCCATAATGGCCATCGCGATGCTGGAATTGGCATGTGAGTTCGTCTCGGACTCTGACGCTCCGCTTTGGATCAGACGGATGAACTCTTCCGCTTCATAACGCATCGTTCTAGCACTCTGCTCGCGCGTAAGATTCTCTACAGAACCGTCCCTGTAACGGATTTCTACTTTCTCCGGCTGGTTAATTTTATCAATAACCATTGTTGCGTGCTCGCCCTGGATTTCTGTCGGCAAATAGGAGCTTGCGATTTTGGAATGCATAATCACCGCATCCATCTCTTTGTAGCTCAGCAGAAGACTGCCTTCACCATCGACACCGGATTCCAGCAGCATGCCGCTTGCCTGCACACGATCTGGGGTTCCGAACAGCACCGCCAACGGATAAATACAGTACACACCAAGATCCATCAGGGACCCATTGGAGAAAATGGGATTGAACGCATTCAGCACTGTTCCCTGCTTATAGGCATCATACCGCGAGGAATATTGGCAGTAGCCTGCAAAATAACGGCGAATAGGTCCAAGCTTGTGCAGATTCTCTTGGATCGCTTTGAAATTCGGCATAAGCGTAGACTTGAGCGCCTCCATGAACACAACCTTGTTGCTGCGCGCAGCTTCAATCATCGCGGACAACTCAGCCGTATTGGATGCTGCTGGCTTCTCGCAAAGGACGTGCTTCCCTTGATTCATGCAGTGAACTGCGTACTGGGCGTGAAGCGAATTCGGGCTCGCGATATAGACGGCGTCGAACGCGTCGCTTTGCACAAAAGCGTCCAAGTCTGTAAAGCGGTGAGCAACCTCGAATTTATTGGCGAATTCCGCCGCCTTCTCTTCCGTGCGTGAGTACACGGCTGTTAACGCAAATTCTCCCGTCTCGCGGGCTGCGTGAATGAACTCTTCCGTGATCCAATTTGTTCCTATTACTGCAAAACGTATCATAGTGGCTCCTTTGTTAGTTGGTTTTGGCGTTCGGTTGGCTAGGCTGCTGCTCAGAGGGAACTAGAGTCCTCTATGTACTCGGAAAGTGGCCTTTTGGCGAGTCGAGGGGATCTGTGGTCCTCTATTTCGACGTTTTTGGCGAAATTGGGGGATCAGACGTGTAAATAAGACCCTATAGTTCCGTCTGGCGGGTTATTTTGGCGACTATTGCTGAAATTGCGGACTATAGTTCCACATCCAAACACGAATGTTGATGAGATGACAGGTTCCACCAATTTGTTCTTTTTACTATACCTGATTTGGGATAGTTGATAAAGGTATGCGCAGGATTGCATGCAAAAAAAGCACCCTTTGTTGGGTGCTTTTTGCTTGAGGTGCTTGGGGTGCTTGTGGTGCTTGACGCGCCACAGGTGCTTGGTTTGTTAATGGTGCTTTTGGTGCTCAAGATGCCCCGAATATCTAAGCCCCCAAGACTCTTTGCGCTATTTCATGGTTGCCACTCATCTGAAATCAGGCGGAATACGACGTGACACGCCCGTCAAAATAGCCGCTTCAACCACGGCATTCCTCACTTTGGAAACAACTTGCTCATTAAAAATACTCGGAATAATGTATTGGTCATTCAACTCATTCTCAGAAACGACAGAAGCAATAGCACGTGCTGCCGCCAGCTTCATCGGCTCATTGATCTGACGTGCACGGCAGTCAAGCGCCCCTCGGAAAATACCCGGAAAAACAAGCACGTTATTGATCTGATTCGGATAATCGCTTCGACCCGTGGCAAATACTCGCACATGGGGAAGCGCCTCTTTCGGATCGATCTCCGGCACTGGGTTCGCCATGGCAAAAACGATGCTGTTCGGAGCCATCTTTTGCACATCGCTTCCGCTCAGTAATCCGCCCCTCGATACCCCGATGAACACGTCCGCACCGCTAATGATGTCGCGCAAGCTGCCAGGATTAGCTTCGACTTGCGGCTGCTCGGCAAGCCATGCCCACATCGGGTGATGCGCATATTCGCCTCCGCGAATGATAGCACCTTCCCGATCAACAGGGACGAGCCGCTTCACTCCGGCGGCGAGCAGCATTTTACAGATTGAGACGCCTGCTGCCCCAATGCCATTGACGACGATACGAACCTGATCCATCCGCTTGCCAACAACTTTGAGTGCGTTCAGGAGACCGGCGATGACAACAATAGCTGTCCCATGCTGGTCGTCGTGGAAGATAGGAATATCCAGCTCTTCATTAAGCCTTGTCTCAATTTCGAAACAGCGTGGGGAGCTAATATCCTCCAAATTGATACCGCCAAAAATAGGACTAATCGCTTTAATGGTGCGAATAATCTCTTCCGTATCCTTCGTATCCAAGCAGATCGGAAAAGCGTCTACCCCTGCTAATTGTTTAAAAAGCATCGCTTTGCCTTCCATAACAGGTGCGGCTGCGTGAGGGCCTATGTCGCCTAGGCCTAAAACGGCTGTACCGTCGGTAACGACAGCTACGGTATTTCTTTTAATCGTTAATGAGTACGCTTTCTGAGGATCTTCATGAATGGCTGTGCACACGCGGGCCACTCCCGGCGTATACACGATGGACAAATCATCCCGGTTTTTGATCGGAAGGGTCGGTTGTACGGAAATTTTGCCCCCAAGATGCGCAAGAAACGTTCGGTCGGATACATTAACAAGACGAATGCCATCAAGCGATTTAATCGCTTCAACAATGGCGGTCTCAGCTGTATCAGCCACTTGTACTGTGACATCGCGAACGGTTACCTCTTGCCCAGGGCGAATGATATCTATCGAAGTAATATCTCCCCCTGCTTTACTAATGGCTGAAGCAACATCACCGAAACTCACTTGATTGAGACTTAATTCCAGACGCAGAATGATACTGTTATAGGCCATTTTCAGATCCCCATTTCTATATGTTTTATATGCCGATGACAAAAGGTGATGTTAGATCTCGAAGCGTTTTAATGACACTCATCGCCACAATATATCCGGTCTTGGGATTTCCGGCGGACGGGGTATTTCTAATTTGCAAATGAATTTGCCCAAACTTCCCCTTCGCTTCGATTTCATGTGTATTGTGACTGATATGTGGATCCACGAACACTTTCACTTTGGTCCGGTCAAATCCTACACCGGCTAAGCTTAGTGCAGCAGAAACATTGACACTCTCCGGAAATAAGCGAGCGGAATCACGAGCTACACCATCGAATGCGCAATAGGGTTCAGTTAATTCAGCTAAATTCACCTGCTGCTCGATAACTGTGCCAATCCAAGCCTTAGGTGGTTTTCTTGTCACTAATGTTACTTCGTCCATCGGGCCTACACTTCCTGCTGCGATCCGATCCAAACCTCCAATTGCGGCTGAAGGAACCATAACTTTACGGCCTGTTTGCCGTGCTTTCTCCCTAATTGTGAGGAGCAGCGACTCGTCTGCCAACGCACCAACGCTGACCAAGATCAGGTCCACTCTGTTGTCTAAGGCTTTTTCACCATAAAACTTTACCGCCTCGTGTCCAGCGCTCTCCACCACAACATCCAGCCCCTGACGAAAAAACACCTCTTCATTTGATGTCATTACATATCCATGGGAGCTCGTATCCGGATACTTCGTCTCATCACGAACTAGTATCGCTTTTAATTGAACTTGCCCAGCATTTCCTTGCAAAATAGCTTGCGCTACATCTTGGCCAATGGTTCCATATCCGATAATGCCAACGTTTAACATAAGTAGTGGATCCTCCTATGATGGTTTCAAATGATCTCATCTTGTCACTCTATCATATCAAAAATATTGTATTTGGTATACCATAAACCAATTAATTATGATATACTAACTCTACTAAGACATGGAGGGATGCCAAGTGCCATCAGTGACTTATCAAACATCTGGAAAAACGATAGAAGTCGAACAAGACGCCAATCTCTTAAGAACATCGATCCGATACGAAGGGTCTGTACCTTACAAATGCGGCGGTGGCCTTTGCGGAACTTGCCGTGTACAAATCGTGGACGGACATGAACACCTGAGCAAAATTATGAAAAAGGAAGTCGACAGACTCGGCCAGGATAAGCTCGATCAAGGCTTCCGTCTTGCCTGTCAGACCTTCGTCACTGGTGATGTGACCATCTCCTGGGGCGAAGAAGATCTCAACCGCCTTGGCAAAATCGCCCAACGCAGAATTAACGCAGCTCAATAAAACGAATGAAGTCGGCAGTCCTTGGGGGCTGCTTTTTTGCATGCATGTTACTCGCTTGTTACTCGCTTGTTACTCGCTTGATACTCGCTTGTTACTCTGGCTTGTTTGGCTAACGGACTGAGATAACGCTATTCGCTACTTTCGGGGTATAAAAAAACATCTAACGGACTCAAGAGCCGCTAATGGCTACGAAATTGCCCAAAACAGCGGTAAGATCAATAGATAACGATGCCTCAGTCCGTTAGCTCCTCGAAATTAGCTGAATTGGCAGAATAACGACTTCTCTGTCCGTTACAAAACAATGGCTACTCTGGGGCTGGTGCGTAAGGCTTCTGTTGGTGGGTTTCGAGGTACTTTAACTAGTTGGCTACTATTGGTGGGGTTTATGCTACTTAACTGGCGAGCTACTATTGGTCGGATTCATGGTACTTTAACTGGAACCTACCTTAGAGGGCCAAGCCCCAATCCCTCCCTCACAAAAAAAGCGCAAGCTCCAAGAGCCTACGCTTTTTCATGCACTTTGTCCATGCACTTTTCCCTATGCTGTTTTAACAATTTTGCTATCCTTGTCGATGTCCAATTCATAGATCTCTTTTTCAATCTGAGCGGTGGAATCGAACTTCGGAAATACTTTGAGCGGAATGCTGTTATCTGCGAATTTCTCGGAAACCCCTTGAATAATGATTCTCGCATCGTCACCAACAATTTTGCATACTTCAAATAATGTTTTTTTCTTGCCGAAGAAGTAATACTCGTATGCGGCCACTAACTCTAAATTCGGGTTATTTGTCACCGTACGGTAACGATCTGTTGTGGATACTAGAATATATTCGCTCATATGAAGTCCTCCGCTCAATTTTTTTCGAGTTTACTTATAAGCCACTATCAATTCTACTTCTACCGCAGCCCCTCCGGGCAACGCAGCAACACCTATAGCGGAACGGGCATGTAAGCCCTTGTCCCCAAAAGCTTCAACCAACAAATCTGAAGCGCCATTCAAAACATAAGGCAATTCGTGAAACCCAGCTTCCGCATTGATGAAGCCTTCCATTTTGATAATGCTGGTAACCCGATTCAGGTCTCCCAATATAGCCTTTAATGTACTTAATTGATTAATTACGCATTGCCTGGCCGCTTGATATCCTTCTTCTTTCGAAAGCTCTTGTCCTACCTTGCCCTTGTATTGAAGCACTCCACCCACCTTCGGAGTTACACCGCTCAAATAAATCAAAGGTGGCACCATGGTGTAGGGCAGATAATTGCCACTTGGTTTAGGCGGAGCGTCCAGCAGAATGTTCAGTTCTTCGAGTTTGGCTTCAACTTGTCCATAGATTTGCACAATAAGTCATCCCCCATATGTGCTGCTGCTCGCTGGCCTATTCCTGACAAAGCTCAATATCTTCCGAAATATATAACTGGCATGCTAAGCGGAAACCTTCATTAATTTTATCCCCTAGCATCTTATTTTCTTTCCAATTGGGTTCTTGGAGCTTCTCGCCACCGGTAACAACTTTCACCATACATTTCGTGCATTTCCCCATACCACAGCCATACTTCAGATGAGGGAATTTCTTAACCCCCGCTAAAACTACCAAGTTACTATTCTCATTCACCTCTTGCTGATAAACTTGGCCATTTTGGTGCAATGTCACATTCGGCATTTCACAACCTCCATACAGCAGCATGAGCGTAGGCAAATACGGCAATTATTCTCTTTCCAAAGCTTCCATGTAAGCCTTCTTAGAGTTTTCAACGTGAATTTTCGTTAAGTTTTCTGCAAACTCCGCTTCACCGTTTAGTACGGCTTTGACGATTTCCCTGTGCTCCTCCATCGCTTTGCGTTGGCGGCCGGGAAGCTCGTAGCCTACATGAACGAAGGCGCGAATATAGTCGGATAAACCATCCAACATTTGCGTTAATCTAGGACTCTTCGCAGCCCGGAATATAATTTCGTTCGCTTCAAAATGATATTTCCAGTCCGATTGCTCAAACGTCGGTTTCGCTAAAGCAGTATCAATCTCTACAACGATTTGATTCAGTTCATCCTGCTGCGGCTGTTCCAATTTCTTCACAGCGAGCTTAACAGCTAAACTCTCCAGTGAAGAGAGAATCGTGAATATTTCGATGATTTCTTCCGGTGAAAGTCTTGAGACCACCACTCCCTTACGAGGAAGTGTCTTGACGAAACCCTGTGATTCAAGCCGGAATAAGGCTTCCCGGATGGGGGTGCGGCTAACATTTAATTGATCGGCTAGCTCTCTCTCGATAATCCGGTCACCAGATTTATATACACCTTGAACAATAGCTTGTTTAATATATTGAAACACTTTATCCCGAATAGGGCTTAATTCCTCGTCTTTCCAAACAACTGGATTGTCCGGCATATGGTATACCTCCGCGTATGCGTTTTCTTACAGTGTAATCGATACACCATAACCAATCAACTTTTTAAATCGGAGGTCTACCACTGAATCAGCCCAGTACAAAAGCCCCATACACTAAACCCAATCCTACAACAGCTGCAGGATGTACTTTCCATTTTTCCAAAGCAATGAAACTAGCCGCTGCCAGAAATGCTGTCTGCCAAATTCCCGCCGATTGATACGCGCTATTAAAAAATTGCAGCGCCAACGTACCGAGAAGAACAGCGACGATCGGTCGCACGATCAGCGTCATCGCCATGACTTGCGGGGCTCCTTTGAAAAAGTTGATAAACTTGAACAACAGAACCATCGCAAGCGCCGTGGGAAGGATGGTAGCGATTAGCGCAATGATTGCGCCAAGAATGCCGCCAACCTGGTAACCGATATATCCGGCAAGCTTGGTGGCGATCGGACTTGGAAGCGCATTGCCGAGAGCCAGCACATTGCCAAACTCTTCCACACTCATCCATCCGTAGTGGTCAACCACCTCGGCTTGAAGCAGCGGGATAATTGGCGGTCCGCCGCCATAGCCTAATATGTTTGGAACAAAAAAGGCCCAAAATATCTCTAGAAGCTTCATGCTGAAAAACCCCTGTCTGAATCACGTTGCTGCTGATTGCGCTTCTTTTTGTTAGCCAAGTAAGTAGACTCCGTGAACGCGTAAGCAAGCGCGATGCCAATCAGTAAGCCTGGATTTAAGTTAAGAAGAACTAACGCAATGATCGAGATGAGTGTCCATGCCAGCGTTTTGCTCTTCACCCAGCTTTGCCAAGCTTTTTTGAAGAAATCATAGGCCATAACCGCCATCATCACACCTATAACAGGCTGGATTCCGTGCGTCATACCGCCTACAATACCTGAATCCTTCAACTTATAAATGAGACCAAGAAGCAAAATCATACCTACAAGCACGGGGATGACCATAGCTGTTATCGCAATGAATGCTCCTAAGTAGCCCTTCACCTTGTAACCGATGTATCCCGCCATCTTCGTGGCGATCGGGCCGGGCAACGCATTCCCCATCGCAAGTACATCTGTAAATTCATCGTCTGTCATCCACTGGTACTTCTGGACAGCTTCCGCATGAACCAAAGGAATCATGGTTGGCCCTCCGCCGTACCCCAAGAGACCAATTCGAAAAAAACCGAGGAACAGATTCCAATACACCATCTTCCTCTTCCCTCTCCCAATGCAGCTAGTTTCATCAGGAACGAACCGCGTTTATTTTTTAATATCCGCTTGGGTCATTACTTCATACTCACTGCCCAAATGCTGCTGCAGAGCCTTTAATGCCGCGGTGCCAACCGCTGTATCCTGCTCCCCATTTCCACCGCTAATGCCCACGCCACCGATGACTTCGCCATTCACGACAATCGGAAATCCGCCAACAAATATCGCAAATTTACCTGGCATCATCACGTGAATACCAAACGCTTCACCTGTTGTTGTCGCAGGTCCTCCCGGTTGGTTGAACAGATGCGTGGAACGCTTGTGGCCGCTTGCTGTAAAGGCTTTGGACGTTGCGATCTCAGGCCCTGTAATCCGCCCGCCGTTCATGCGCTCCAGTGCAATGATATACCCGCCGTCATCGACGATACAGATGGATTCCAAAGCTTTAACATCCTCCGCCGCTATCTTAGCTGCTTCTATCATTACTTTTGCTTCTTCCAGCTCAAGCTTTAAGACCGATTTCATGTCAGATCCTCCGTTATGAATCTATCGTTTAGATGCCGTGGTATACCGTTTTGATTTGCGTATAAAACTCAAGTGCCGCACGTCCTGATTCGCGGTACGTTGCTGTACTAGACATTTTCACGCCGCCGAATGGCGCATTGTAGGCATTTCCCGTCGTCGGACGGTTAATTTTCACCATACCCGTCTCGATATTCTGGATAAAATGTTGAATCCGACCAGACTCGGATGTGCAAATCGCTGCGGATAGTCCGAACTCCACATCATTTGCGATGTCCATCGCCTCTTGGAAGCTAGTAACACGGATCACGGAGATGACCGGTCCAAAAATCTCTTCCTGCGCAATGCGCATGTCGGGTGCAACACCTACGAATACAGATGGTGTTACGTAGTAACCATTCGCATACTCGCCATCTGTCAGCTGCTCACCGCCTACAACCAGCTCGGCGCCCTCCGCTTTTCCGATTGCGACGTAATCGATTACGTTACGAAGTTGACTTTCATTCGCCAACGGACCAACCTCAACGCCTTTGCTTAGCCCATTGCCGACTTTGAGCAGCTTGGTTTTCTCCACAAGCTTCTGAACAAATTCGTCATGTACGGCGTCCATGATGATCACTCGGCTCGTGCCTGTGCAAGCTTGACCCGTTAATTCGAATCCGCCCTTCACTGCGAGCTCCACCGCATGATCGATATTCGCGTCCTCCATAACGATCAGCGGATTCTTACCGCCTAGCTCCAGCTGCACGCGCGTAGACAATCGCACCTGATGGTTAATCTTCTCTCCTGCACCCGTTGAACCCGTGAAGGTAACCGCTTTGACGGCTGGATGTGTGACTAGCGGCACCCCTGTTTTGGAAGCGGAGCCTGTCACGAAGTTGATTACACCTGCTGGGAGACCAGCTTGATGAAGCGCCTCGACTAACCGATAAGCAATTAACGGCGTGTTCGATGCCGGTTTGAATACCACGGTGTTGCCAGTAACTAACGCGGGAGCGATCTTACGTACCGGAATAGATATCGGGAAATTCCAAGGAGTAATAACGGAAATAACACCTAACGGTTCTTTGCGTGTATATACAAAGGTCGTTGCATCATCCGAGGGCAGCGTTTCGCCAGAAACGTTCAATCCTTCGGAAGCGTAATACCTGAGCGTTTGGGCGGAGCGCTTCACTTCCATCCGGCTGCTCGCCATCGTTTTTCCTTCCTCGCGGGTCAGTTCTTCCGCATATTGCTCCAAGCCAGCTTCCAGCAAGTCCGCTGCTTTGTACAAGATTTCTGCTCTTTTGGTAGGGGGAACATGACGCCAAGTTTTGAAAGCTTGCTCTGCTGCCTCCATGGCTTGGATGACATCCTCTTCCGTCGAAGCTTGAAATCTTCCTACGCTATCTTTCACATTAGCGGGGTTCACGGTAGTGAAGGTTTCGCCGCCTACGGCATCTACCCATTCCCCGTTAATTAGGTTTTTGAATGTCTGTACGGCCGTTTCTGTTGCTGCCATGTCAATCCCCTTTCTCTTTAAATACCAATTTCGGCTCAAAAGCAGGGTCTGCAATGCTAGTTAGACCAATTCCCGAGAATACAACTTCCCGGGAACGGTTTAACTTCTATTATCTATGAACATTTATAAAAGATAAGGACTATTCCAGGCAAAACTCACGAGAGATAGCTGCGATGTACATTCTACGCATTTTCGTAGCTTCTTCTACAATTTTGATACAGCGTTGTTGATCTTCAGGTGTTCTAGCATACTCCAGTACGATTTGGTAGCCACGCTCGCCGTGGATCTCATCGGATACGATATGTAAATCGAAGAATTCCACTTCTTCATCTGTGAAACCGTAGTGATTGCGAAGTGTTGGCGTTTGTCTGCGGTAAATGGCAGGCACTTGAGATTCAAGTCCAACAACTAGCGCTGCTGTTGCGAATAAGAAATTTTCTTTGAAAGCCATCCGGTAACACCAGGATTGCAGGCCAATTGTTTCAGGGAGCAGATGCTGCATAGATTCCACACGTTCGCGAGTAGTTCCGCAAGCCTCACCGAAACGGATTAACAAATCTGTGTGACGATCGCCGCCAAGTTCCTCTTCCCACATGTTTTGCAGGATGAAGTCTCTTGCATCCTCATGCGGGCAGTTGGCATAGATGTAAGCCAAGTACTCTGCGAATGGACCTACATACGCATAATGCTGTTCTACCCATCTGGCGAAGTGCTCTTTCTTCAATTCACCATTTGCCCACATTGTTGTAAAAGGAGCTTTTGAAACGGCATTGCCTTCAATGGCTTGCTCAAGTGCATAGCGGAATTCCTCTTTGTTCATTAAACGGGATTCAGTTGCTGCTGTTGTCATATAAAACTCTCCTCTCAAAATGTAAAGTGTCGTAGTAGATAAGCTCGTCGATTGTTCTGGCATTTGGTATATGGTATACCAAAATGATTTCATGGACTTATTATTACTTAGATTGGGCTAACCTGTCAACCCACTTTTTTTAAGATTAACAGAAGGATCATCGACATCAACAAATACGCAATTGTAAATGGTGCATTCCAATTTGAAACTTTATAGGAGCTCTTCCCTATCAAATTAGACATCATCCCTGCGGTTGCGTTATAAGGGCCCATTAAGAATGCCGTGGCTGCTCCTGTAAGCATGGCAATCGCCATCAGCTGCACGGAAATACCAAGTGCCTGCGGATTTAACGACTCTGCTGCAAGAGCCAATCCAACTGCAGGATGCAGCCCGATAAAGGCAAGCGCTAACGGAATTAGCGGAATCATGAGCAAAAAGAGATCGGACCCAATGGTATGTTGAATAGCCATTATCCCCTCGTTGATGGCATGGTTGCTGCCTGTAGATTTAATGGCTGATATCATGAAACCGGCGCTTAAGAAGACGAAAAATTGATCCTTCATTTTCAGCACATGAGAGGACAGTAGGGTTCGGCTGCTAGTTATAAACGCCATGCCTTTCCCCAGCATTAAGGACCATACGAAAGCAAAGGGAATAACGATTAGTGATACTAACAGTAAAAAGCCCATATGTGTAAACCGTTCTAATACAAAGACTAGAACATTAAGTACGACAATCGCGATAAGGATTTGCCACGGATGACTCCCTTTGACCTCATTAGATCCATTCGGCTGATGAACGACAGCACTTTCCCTAGCAGCAGAAATTTCCTCAAGCGCAGTCAAACTGATCTTTTTAAGCCGGCGGTTAGCGACCCATGTGCCCATCAACCAATCCAAAGCTAGACCCAATAAGCTGAACGGTATGACGATAGGTAAAATAGCGCTCCAGCTTACACCTGTCATTTCCACAATAATCCCCACAATCGGAGCTACCGGTGTCCACAGAATTGGCATGCTGTAGCCATGTGTGATCGCCCGGCTAATAAATCTATCTTTTTGCTGAATCGGATAATATTGCAGGGAAGGCTGAATGCTGTGGTACATCATCGGCAGTGTAGCCAGGTTCATAAAGGAGCTCAAAATATAAGACAATAAGGAAGTAATACAATACAGCATACCGGAGTGCTGCACTTTGCTATATAGAATCGCCTGTACTCTCACCGCGTAGTGCCCGAGCTCGATCGGCAGGGCAATCATCGGAATCAATACAAACAAGCTTAATACGTTCAACATGCTGCCGAAACCAAGAATGTAATCCGTCCATGAGGCTCCGCTCATCGCTAGAAGAATGGCACCTGTGCTTAAGAAGACTGTGCCTAACAGCTGGACAAATGGCTTGATCGAGCGGAATGCAACGACAATAATGACAAGACTAAGCCCGGACTGGAGCCAAGTAAGCCACTCGCTTGGATAAATTTCTGAGACCAGATAGGCGGCGATCGCTGCAATAAACAGTACTTGCTTCATAAGTTTATATCATGTCTCTAACGGCTTGAGTCAACCGCTCAAGGGCCGTCTCAACAATCTCCTCTCCGATGTCCCGGCTGGCCTTGGTAGCATCTCCAATACAGCCGTTGCGTGTCATTTCTTCATAGTAATAGAAACCTTGAATAGGACTGCCTGGGCGAAGCTTTTTCCATCGTCCTTCTTGAATGTCGCCTTTCTCCAGCTTGTCCTCACGAACCAGGTGAGGTGCCAAATACATCGCTTCGGACACTTCGCGATCGCAGCTGTGACCGTACAGTTTAGACGTAATACGCCTGTCCATCACATCTTTGGCTGAAGCCGTCGTTTTGGCATAAAACAGGGACACCCCTAGTTCCGCTGTCAACGTATCCGCTGCAACGCCTAATGTCGCTTGATTCCCGCCATGCGAGTTGATGACCAGGAACTTCTCGATTCCTTGGCTTTTCAACGATTTAATCATATCGCGCAAAATGGCAATAACAGTCGTCGGTTCTAAGGAAATTGTACCTGGAAAATGAAGATGGTGCGGCGAGACCCCCATATTAATCGTTGGCGTTAATAGTGCCTCTGGATATAACCTGGCCGTAAGCCTTTTCCCCATTTCTTCAGCAAGCACAGCATCGCAGCTTTCTACCATATGCGGGCCATGCTGTTCATGCGCACCTAATGGAATAATGGCAATTTTGACCGTTTTGAGTGCTACTTCTACCTCTGGCCATGTCATTTGTGTTAAAATATAGGCATTCGACATCGGGTTCACTCTCCTTTTTCAAACTTGTGTATATTGTATACCGAGATTATATTAGGATATAGTACTATTTATGATTTTCTTTCATTTCAAGATGTCTACTCATATAGAGCAGCTACTCGGCGTATATTACTTACGGAAGAGAGGTGATTTTTACCCCATGATGCGCCATATTCATTACCTTGATAAGAAATCTGTTGCCTACTTGTCTGAAGCTTTAACGAATCATTATTTATCGAAACCGGAATTCACTGAAATTGTCATTATTTGCGTCGGCACCAATCGTTACACGTGGGATTCTCTAGGCCCGATGGTTGGGAGTCGATTGTCCGAGCGGTTCGAAGGCAACCGGAATGTTCATCTTTATGGAACGCTGGAAAAACCCGTGCACGCACTCAATTTACAGAAGACGATTGCCCACATTACCAAAACACACAGTCAAGCATATACCATTGCCGTCGACGCTGCTCTTGGCCAGTTCTATAAGATCGGAACACTCCAGATAGTGGAGGAACCGCTTCAGCCCGGTGTCAGCTTAAATAAAGAGCTTCCCCCTATCGGACATATTCATATCAAAGGGATTATCAACAACCACAGTCTGCTCAACCACAAAGTTATGGAGCATACAAGTCTTACTTTTATTGATGAAATGTCCGCGGTGATCTCCCGTCTCTTGGTGAAATCATGTCAAGACATCATTCCACAGCTGTTGCCTGTGCCTCAATTAGGGAATGAAGCGCCTAACCATCTATCGTCTGCGACGTAGATGGCTTGGCGCTTTTTTTAGGCTACCATATTATCACAGCTAAAATCGTTGAAACGCTTAAGCCAATAATGACGGGCAGGAAGTTTTTCCGTGCCAACTCAATAGCTGAGACACCGGCGAATCCGGCGACCGCCACGAGAGATGACCACGCAATGAGCGTTCCTCCGCCTGACCATACGGATCCCATTTGGCCAATAGCTGCCAACGTGGAAGGATCCATACCTACTGCTGGCGCCAAAGCACCGGATAAGGAGCCTGTTAGTGGAAGTCCTGAGAACCCGGATCCTTCTAAGCCTGCGATAATCCCCATAATCAACAAGCCAAACGAGGTCAGGATGCCGCTTGATGGGATCAAATGCTGCACAGACATAACCAAATCGAAAAGAATGGCTGGAGCTTTATCTCCTTCACCTAAAGAAAGAATACTTTTTGAGAAATCTGCATTGCCGAGGAAGAAGAATCCTGCGATCGGAATAACCGGCCCCATGGCCTTGAAAGCGAAAACGAAGCCTTCTGTCAGATGATCGCTGATCTTATCCAAGGCTTGTACTTTGGAGAACAAGGTACAAGACAGAATGAGTAGGATAACCGCCACACCGCCGATAAACGCGGCGCCGTCTCCCCCTTCAAATCCGCTCATACCTTCATGCCCTAACTTGCTCGCTATCATAACCGCCATAACAGCAAGCATTGAAAGCGGAACAAGCACGGCGAACACTTTGGACCATCGAATAACGGCCGGACTAAGTGTCTCCACAGCTGCGGCTGCTTCAGGAAACTCAGATGCTGTCTGTACAGCACGGATAGCTTGTACCTGATTTGAGGTTTCGGCAGGTGTACTTTCCGGCTTGCGAATCGCCTTTCTGTTCATCAGATAAGCTCCGGTAAGCGCTACGCCCCCTGTGATCAGAGATAGGATCATCGCCTTATCAGCTACAGCAGCCGTACCAATACCTGCACCCTTTGCGCTAAGCATCGGCGCCACTTGCATGACATAGTCAGAGGACAATGCCATGCCTTGTCCAGCAATCGCGATCGCCATACCGGCTCCCATTGCTGGTAAACCTGCGCGAATCGCAGCCGGAATCAGAAGCGCTCCGATTAACGGAACGGCTGGTGTCGGCCAGAAGAAAAGTGAAATAACATAAGTAACAACTGCTAGAACAATATAGGCGATGTGACCATTGACCATTAGCTTCTGAATAGGTTTGATCATGCGCTTGTCTGCGCCGATATCCCTCAGGGAAGCTAGCAAAGCAACCATAAACGTAATAATCAAGAAAATCGTAAATAATTCCTTGGCCGCAGTCAGATTAGCATTGTAGACTGCTTTGAACCCGCTGATCACATCCCCCTTATAAATCCATCCGATTAAGAAGGTACCAATTAAGGTGGGAATGACGACTCCTCGTTTAAACAACATGACGACGATAACGCTTAATGTCACTAAAGCATACACAACATGTGATGAAGTAATCATCCGCATCCCCCATTTTCATCATTTTTTGACCTTCGAAGAAAATTATACCTCATTTTCTTCCATGTGAATAGTTATTTGGTGCATTGTATACAAAAAAATACTAAAACAGGTCTAAAAATAATGAACATTGCGGATGTTATGTAATAAAACATGACGCATGTTGTTTCCGGTGCTCCTGCGTAACCTACAATTTGCAATTTTGAGTCCTAAAAATTTAATTAACTACATGAAGAATCTCATCTTAGGCTGTTATCACCTCAATTTTTAAGTTTTACAGGCAACATTAAATTGTGTAAGCGATTTCAGTGTAATTTTAACAGATTTTTTCGGGGAGGGAAAGAATAAAAATGTATTTGGTATACAATTCCAATTAATAATAGAGTTCGCCTGGTTAGTTAGTAACTTTATCTATAGAAGGTTACGTATAACTCATCAACTGTAAATAACTTCACTACTTTCACTGACGTAAAAACTTCTATAAAATAGAAACTATCATCACGACGTACAAGTCTTCAATAATTAGTACTTACTAATATCAAGAGGAATGTGGGAGGATGAATCATGAAGTATTCGTATTTAGGGAAATCCGGCTTAAAGGTCAGTCAATTATGTCTAGGAACAATGAACTTTGGACCGGAAACTGAGGAAAAAGAAGCTTTTAAAATTATGGATGCCGCACTAGATGCGGGAATCAATTTTTTCGATACAGCTAATGTGTATGGAGGCGTAGAAAGAAGAGGCTGGACGGAAGAAATTATTGGCCGTTGGTTCAAACAAGGCGGAGGCCGCAGAGAGAAAGTCATTCTTGCGACAAAAGCCTTCGGCGATATGAACGATCCCCACGATGGGCCTAATTCAGAGCGCGGATTATCTGCTTACAAAATCAGACGTCATCTGGATGCTTCCCTCAAAAGACTGCAGACCGACCACATTGAGCTTTACCAAATGCATCATATCGACCGCAACGTGTCGTGGGATGAGCTGTGGGGTGTATTCGAATCCGCGGTTAACCAAGGCACTGTCGACTATATAGGCTCTAGCAACTTTGCAGGTTGGCACATTGCCTGTGCCCAGGCTGAAGCCAAAGCCCGCCACTTCCTAGGCTTAGTCTCTGAGCAGCATCTCTACAATTTGCTTGCCAGATTGCCTGAGCTGGAAGTCCTCCCCGCTGCTGAGAAGCTCGGTCTTGGCGTCATTCCGTGGAGTCCACTTTCCGGAGGCTTGCTCGGTCGTAATGCCTTGGCAGGCACAGGTGCCCGCAGTACGCGTTCGTCCGAACGGGTTGAGAAACATCGGAGCCAATTGGAGCAATTCTCAGCACTCTGCAAAGAAATCGATGAAAAAGAAGACGTTGTTGCCTTGGCTTGGGTACTATCGCATTCGGCAGTTACTTCGCCGATTATTGGACCAAGAACAATCGAGCAGCTTCAGGATTCCTTACGCGTACCTGAGGTTACACTTAGCGAAGAGACTTTGAAAAAGTTGGATGAAATCTTCCCTGGCCCTGGCAAAGCGGCTCCGGAAGCTTACGCTTGGTAATATCACTAGTAACGGCTGCTGTCTCATAAGTTAGAAAAAGAAGCTCTCCCTTGGTCATTTTAATTGATGACTTTTGGGGGAGCTTCTTTTTCTACGGAGTAATGGTTCGCACAACTCCGCCGCGCTCTATTGACTGGCTGAGCCTGTGCGCTCAAGATCCAGATAACCGCGTAGATTTACTACAACCGTTCACGCGGCAAGAACTTACCACGTGTTACTTAACGGGAAAAGCTCCCGTTAATCTGCAGAGGCCGTCCCATAGGCTCAAATAGGAGGCTCACCCTCCGTCATTGATGATTTTGGGGTACTTCCTTATTAATCCCTCTTGACATGAAACCAAAAGGTTTCGTATAATCTGACATGTAACCATTTGGTTTCATATCTCTCATGAGCGAATGTACTTTTGGACAACCTACAAGAAAGCAATGCATGCATGGAAAGGAAGGCGCAGTCGATGCAAGAAGAACTATTAAAAAAGCTGCGCTATAGGCAAGGACGAGCTCTCGTATTACATGCGCCCGAAGGCTATAAGCTAGGTATCGAAGAGCCTGAGGAACCGAATGGCACCTACGATTTCGTTCAGCTTTTTGTTAATGATGCATCCGAGGTTGAAGAATGGACGCCTAAAGCGATCTCTCATCTTAAAGACGATGCTCTGTTCTGGATCACCTATCCGAAGCAAAGCTCGAAGGTCAAGACGAACATTAACCGTGATAGCCTATTTACCTTGGTTTCAGGCATCACCGAGTACCGTGCGGTTAGCAATGTGGCCGTGGACGATAAATGGTCCGCACTCCGCTTCCGTCATCTCGATAAAGTGAAGAGCAAATCCTAACAACACACCATTCATTGGAGGAATTTCAAAATGAGCAGTCAAGCAAACACACTACCAGACATCGTACAAACAGTCGTTTTTAACGCGCCGATTCAAAAAGTATGGGACGCCGTTGCGACTTCCGAAGGCATCGCGGCTTGGTTCATGCCGAATAATTTCAAGCCGGAAGCCGGTTATGAATTTCACTTGGAAGCCGGACCTTTCGGCAATTCTCCTTGCAAAGTGACGGACGTTACACCGCCTAACCGTCTCTCCTTTGCATGGGGCAGGGATTGGTCACTTACATTTGAATTGAAAGATGTAGATGGCAAAACAGAATTCACCCTCATTCACTCTGGTTGGGATGTGGACAAGGTCACGGAATTTGGCCAACCTCATTCCGTTGTTCGCGAGACGATGGCGAACGGCTGGGCAGGTATTGCGAAGAGACTTACTGCTTACGTCGAGGCTTAAGATGTCAGCCTCCTCGCAGAAACATGATGTATTTCAAGCGATAGCCGATCCGACGCGCCGTCAGGTGCTGAAGCTGCTTCGTGAGCAGGAGCTCCCTGTGACCGTGATTTCCGGTCATTTTCCGATGAGCCGCACCGCGGTGTCCAAGCATCTACGCATCCTAGCTGATGCTGGCCTGGTGAAAGAGCGAAAAGTCGGCCGCGAAACCCGCTACAGGTTAGAGGCGGAACCTCTGATGGAGCTCAAGCGCTGGCTTTCCTACTATGAGCGTTATTGGGAAAACAAATTAAACGCACTCAAAAGGTTTGTGGAGTCTGACGACGAGGATAGCGACAACCCGTTTGCCACCCTGGAATTGGTCGATCCGACGAAGCACGATTAGGAGGAAGGAAAACCTGGCCACTATGGCCAGGTTTTCTTTTGGTCTAGGCGTGGTCAGCAAGCCTTGCATACTTTCTATGTTGTACGAAGTACAACATTCCGGCGGTAATTTGCCCTGATCATTGCGCTATATTGTACTAAATGCAACATTTTAGCTGAAATCCGCAGTTTCCGAGCCATTTGGGATGAAATGATTGTACTTTGTACAATGATAGTATGTGGTACAAGGAAAACTGTACAAAGCCATCGTTATTTTTACGGCTCACTGGGAAACAGAAGTCCTTACCATCTCATCCACCGACGATGTCTACGAAACCATCTATGATTTCGGCGGCTTCCCAAAGGAGCTATTCCAGATTAAGTACCCGGCCAAAGGCAGCAAAGCAATTGCTGGCCAGCTGGCCGAACGCTTCCAAGCCAAAGGAATCCAGGTGAACTTGGATGCCCAGCGCGGACTTGATCACGGCTCATGGGTGCCTCTGCTGCGCATGTTCCCTACACCCATCTGCCCGGTGATACAAGTGTCCGTGAACCCCTACCTGCCGCCAGCAGAGCAGTATCGTATTGGGGAAGCGCTACGCGGCCTCGATCAGGAGGATATCCTGATTATCGGCAGCGGCGCCACCGTGCACAATCTGCGTGCGCTCAACTGGGAAGCCACTGAGCCGGACGCTTGGGCGGTCGCTTTTGACGATTGGCTCGTGCAGAACATGGAAGCACAGAACCTGAACGCGTTGTTCAACTACGCTGCCGAAGCCCCGAATGCGCGCATGGCTGTGCCACGTCCAGAGCACTTCATTCCGCTCTATTAACAAGAGTAGACAAAAAGAGACCCACAGCAACGGGCTGCGGGTCTTAAGTATATATATATATTAAAAGGGGGTCGAATTTCATTATAGGTCGCGAACCTTAATCCCAGATGAAAACAAGATTGCATTTCGATTACAAATGATGGTTATTTTGTTTACAAGCTGTTATTTTTCTTTTACCGGAATGTAGATGTCGATCTGAATCTGATCATGCTTGTCGGAATGACAGCGCTCATCATACCACTCAAACTCCACACCACCTGCATGCTCCAAGCCCGAATGTGGGAACCATTCCTCAAAGATAGACTTCCACGTGCTCTGAATCGATGCCACGAATTGATCTGGCGCGACTTTGGGCGTGGTAAATACAGCATATCTGGCCTCAGGGAACTCCCGGCACACCAAGTCAGCAGGCACACCCTCGAAGCTTGTAGCTTCCATCCCGATCAGATACGTTAACTCCCCAGTCTCCATATTAAAATCCGTACAAAGTCCAAGCTCAACCGGTGAATCCGTGTAAACGCGATTACCTATGCGGCTCCCCTTATTTTCTTGCAGATACGTGTTCCAAAAAACAGGAATGTCACGGTGATTCTGCCCATCCTTACAGGTTGTCTTCAGTTCGTACCCAATTAGCTTAAAAGCCGGCTTCGTTCTCAATTGATAGTCCATGCGTATGCCTCCTAGATAGGGATTTGGATTGATTTTCCTTTGCAGCACATTCGCTTTGGCATATAACGGTGTCACTATACCTTGCTTCCGATACGCGAGCGGGGTTCGCTCAAACACCTTTTTAAATGCTCGAGTGAAATTCTCATGGGACTTAAACCCATGGTCGAGGGCAATATCGATCAGCCTTTGATCCGTATGCGCGATTCGGTAGGCGGCTCTCGCCAATCTTCTTTTCCGAACATACTCCATCACCGCTTCTCCCACCATGCTCTGAAAAACCCTATGAAAATGGAATTCAGAGAAACAGGCTACACGAGCAAGCCCCTCCACGGATAAAGGCTCCGCAAGGTGGTCTTCAATATAATCCAATGTCGCCTGAATTTGCGTATCGTAATCGGTGCCCATCGCTTAATGCCCCCTCCAGCTGCTATCCACAGTGTACGTGATTGAACGCCTCGCTTCTTGATCTTTCTTGCTAAAAGGGGCTCCGAAGACGAATCCGGTCATTGAATGCGGCGATCCTATACAGAGATCAACAACTGCGACTATTTCCAGCTGCTTCTTGAGACGACGGAATAGGTCGTGTACTGGTTGTTTCCCTTGATTTCCAAACAATTGAGTTGAAAGCCGTATGGGCAGCCGCCATCAATCCCGATTTTGTCGCGGTCAAACCACACATCCGCTTTGCCATGAATATCTTTGGCTGGCGTGTGGCCGAAAACGACCTTCTTTTTCACAACTGTAGGCTGCTGAACAAAGGGGGCACGAATCCATAAGAAGTCTCGTTCCGGCTGCGTTTTCCAGTCAACGAATGCGGGATTCAGCCCGGCATGCACGTAAATATGCCCCTCATCCTCGTAATAAAGCGGAAGGTTGTTTAGAAAGGTTATGTGATCCAGGCATTTGCCTAGAATTCGCTCCTTGGATTGCTTAATATCCAGATTGTCCTGACCGCAGAAGCTTTGGAACGTTTGGATACCGCCATGTTCGAAAAACTTCATCTCCGTCAATGGATCCACTTCGCTTAGCACTTCTACGAACCTCTGATCATGATTGCCTTTGAGCGCAATCGCTCCCGCTTCACGCACTAAATGCATGACATACTCTACCGTTCCCCGACTGTCTGGACCGCGGTCCACATAGTCTCCGAGCAGGACAAGATGGTCTTCCTCAGCATTGAAATTGACTTTAACTAGCAATTGCTTGAATTCCTCCAAACAACCATGTATATCGCTTACGACTAACGTTCTTTTCATCTACTGTACCCCCTGATGTCATGCTTCATTCCCTATGAATCTTTCTAGTATTCTATTTTATCATAGTGATTCCCTGTCTGAGGCGGTGAAGATATCAAAAAGAGAACATGGGTAACCGCCCGAGCTCTACGTTTCATTGGATGAAATCTAACGAAACTACCCTTTTGGGGCGTATTTTTCGCTATTCGTTGGATGAAATCCAATAGCATACGCTAAAATCGGGTTATTTGGCGCCGAATTCATCCGTCTCATTGGAATTCGTCCAATGAAATGGACAAGCCTGCTCTCCAAATGGCCTTTCTATTGGATTTCATCCAATGAAAGAGGCAGTTGCAGGCTCCGTAGTCCTGGCGGTTGGCTCAAAGACCATCAAGATGCTACGAACAGCCTTTCTATATTGCACTTTGTACAACCTGACAGCTGTGATTGGGTATCAACCCATTCTATGTTGTACTTTGTGCAACGTTTTGAGCTGAAATAGGCTGATTCAGGCCATTTGGGTTAAAATCATTGCACTTTGTACAGGATAGCGCGCAATTGCATGACTAAAGCCGCATTCTCATTGTACAAAGTACAACGACGACTAGCGGCAGCGGCAATTAAGGCGCCGCGGAAACAACAGCCATGCAACGCATGCCTGATCGGTAAAAAAGACGCCCTCGCGGGCGCCACTTTAATTCATAAATTGCAGTTTCTGCAGCAATCTTTTCAGCATAACCGCCGCTTCCCCGCGAGTCGCAGAAGCGCCTGGAGCAAACGTCGTATCCGTTACGCCGTTCACAATGCCTGCGCTAACCGCCTCGGCAACAGCTCCCCTCGCCCATTCATGGATGGCAGAGCTGTCGCTAAACTGAGCTAGCCCAGCTAGCTCCATAGCCTCAGGCTGCTGCCCGGCAAACTTCATGGCACGTGCGATCATGACAGCCATCTGCTCCCTCGTGATTCGCTCATCAGGTCCGAATGAGTCATCTTCATAGCCCTCAATCAAGCCAGCCTTGGCTGATGCGCCAACCGCCCCTGCGAACCAGCTGTTCGCCGGTACATCCGAGAAGGCGCTCGCATCCGCTTCATTCAATCCGAGCGCGCGAACGAGCAGTGCTGCAAATTCAGCGCGCGTAATGGACGCATTCGGCGCGAAGGTATGAGCAGCCACGCCTTTTACCACGAATTTGGAAGCCAGCAGATCCACATCGGCTTTGGCCCAATGATCAGCCAAATCCTCAAAGAACTGATCAGAGGAGACGACAGCGTACAAGCTGTTCCCCGTGCGTTTCATAGTAACTTCGGTTTGACCATTAACGACGTTAAAGATCGCCGGAACGAAGGTCCATTCCCCAGTCACTGGATTCAGCCAAACGGCCGACACTTGATTTGCATCAACTACTGACGACAAGGTCAGCACGCGGGTGACATAGGTGGCGCCAAAATCAGTGACAGCCAGCTTCTTACCGTTGCCCTCAGCAACGATGTTGAACTCTACAGGTGCGGCTAGCGGCGTGACGCTCGCTTCTTGCATTTTGGCTGTTACTAGATCAGCAGCGGCGCCAGTTACCTGCTCAATGGAAATGTTGATTTTTACATTCGCAACATCAGTCCCTAAGCTCGCAGCTAAACCTGCTGCATCTAACGCCTTGAGAGGCAGATTGTAGGTCAAGCCGCCTGCTCTAATCGAGAACTCTGCGTTCGGCCAAGCCGCCGCTCCTGTGCTTATCGCGTTTGCCGGCACTTCCACAGCGGCAACTTGATCCACACCTTTTACCTCAACGATAATGGTTTTCTCATTAGATTTCTTGAGAAGGTCGATCGCCTTATTTAACTGATCAGCTACAATTGAGATTGTAGTCACTTTTTTCCCATCTACCGTAACCACAGTAGGCACTCCTATTATTTCTACGCCACCCGTTACCCCTTTCACCGTGTTGCCAGAAACTGTGTTGCCAGGAAGTGAACCTCCCCCTGAATCCGACCGAGATGGTTGGCTAGGACTAACCAGCTTCAGGAAGTTGCCCCAGATGATATTGCCTTCTGCATCCCTTTGGTACGGAATCACAGGAACCAAACTCGCAAAGTTGGCATCCGTCAGCTGCGCACCGGATTTGTTCATACTTTTGGAGCCATTAAACAGATAGTTGGTGTCAGAGTTCAAGGCTGCCGGATAATTATCTTTGGCGGTGTAAGCCTTTTGATAGGAAATAAAGCCATCGATGTGAAAATCAGTCTGAATGCCCGTATACGTTGTAAAATTCAGATTGCCTTTGGTATTGTCAAAAGCAATATTCCCGCTTTCCGCCCGTACCCCCGGATTACTGTTGCTCGCAAAACCGTAGGCGCCATTGCCAAATGCCATGCTACTACGGATGATATGCGGCACGTGGATGCCTTCCCCGCCGAGTTTAAAACCATTTTTATCTCCTGCACCTATCGTCCCATTCGTTAACGTGCCATTGTTGTAAGCAATGCTATTCTCAATCACTACTGCACCGATTGCCCCTGTCCCTGATTTCGTGTACAAATCCCAACCATCATCAATGTTGTTATGGGAAATATCGCCTCGGAAGACGTTGCCCACACCCGCTGTCAATTTCGCAGCAAAACCGTCGGCATTGTTATTCGAAGGGTCCACGTTATCAAAGGATTCACAATTCAGAATGAGGTTGTAGGATGGCCAAAGTGCTTTATCCGCCTCAGACTCGTCGGTACGACTAATTTGCAAACCTGTATCGCCATTCTCATAAAAACGGCTTAGCTCCACAATGTTATGGTTTCCGCCTACCGTGAAGCCCTTCGTGTTGCCCGCAGACCTTGTGAAATCAATGCCCTTCACATGCCAGTAATTGGCGCTAAGCACGACACCTTCCGTCTTTTTATCAAAATCAATAATCGGTTTCGCACCTGGCGCCGCTATCAAATACTTCGGGGCATCGGCCTTGCCGTCATTGCCCTTCTTGATCTCCAGCTTGGCGCTACGTACATATCTGCCGCCTTGCATGATGATTGCCTGGCCTGCTTTCACGTAATCAACCGCCGTATCGAGATCTAACGGGTTGTTGATCGTGCCGTCTCCGCCTGCAGTCCCCGCTGGTGATACATAAATGTCGCCGTTATCCGCATAGGTTCTCATATCGACGGTGAAGTTTCTCGCGATTTTATCGTAGCTCGTCAAATACTGTGTATCATCAGGCACGAACGCTGCGCTGAAGTTGGTGTACGTGTTCTCCGTTACCGTCGTGTTGAGCACAAGCGGTTGCCCTGCCTGGACTTGAGCATTTTGCGCGAGGAAGCTTGATCCTTGCTTAATCGTCACTACACCACTGACATTGGATTTTAGCCCAAAAGAATACGCTGTCGTTGAAGTTCTCGTCAGCCCCGTCAAGTTCATCTCCGGCTCCACGGCTACTCGGGCAGGTTCCTTTCTTGGCGCATCCGTTTGCGCATCCGTCACCTTCAGATCGATACCGCTAACTTCGATCGTTGCAAGACGCGCTGCATAGAAGCCAACATACATCTTGTCGCCATCCTGAACAGTCATGATATCCGGTGCGAAAATCTCTTCGGCGTCATCTGTATTCAACCGCCCCGTGAATCCGCTATTCGTTTTCGTTAGCGTTAACTTATAATTGACCGCTGGATATGTATTAGTAAGCGCTGGTTTAACCGCACTTAGCATCTTATTCTGGATGCCTTGGCTGCCAGTGCCGCCCGGTGCTGTTACGCCTGTTCTGACGAATAACTGCGTCCCGTTCTGCTTCGTCGTGCCGCCGCTATATCCGCCTACGGCAGCTATATTGGAAGCAAATACGGCGGAGTCTCCAGCCGCTCCGATCGCATCTCGCGCCATGATGCCAAAGGACTCTTGGCCGTCATGCGGATCTTTGGCATATGCAATAACTTTGATATCTGCGGATAGTTCAAAGTTATCTTTGACCGCATCTAGCTCTGTGTAGTAAAAGCTAATCCCGTCGTGGTCGCCCGTCACTTTACCGCCGCCCTCTAAGGCGACAAGTGTAGCGACTTTCCCAGGCTCAACGACCGTCACCGTATTGTTCGTATTTGAGGTGGATTGGCCAAAGCGGATTGTTTTCCACTCATGCTCTCTAGGCTCAACCACGGATACATGCAGGACCGTAGATGGGATTGCTGCATTTTTAGGCGTAATCGTAATAGGGTACAGGCCCGCTTGGGTGCTGTTGAAAGCTGAGGTATCCAGCGTATAATCGCCGGCATTAAGCAGTTCCTTGTCTCCGTTATCATAAACCGCCTTCACCTGTATACCAGCTGGATCAAAAGACTCGCCAATCGCATAAGTTGTTTTCGGATATTCGGTTACTTGGCTTCCTACCATCGCTTTTTGTTTTACCGTAATAGGGAAACTGACCGTTGTACCGGGTACATTTTTATAAGTAACTATAATCTCTTTCGTCCCTGCCGTTGTCATATCCGGATCAGTAAGCGTGTAGTCGGTCTTCAGTAGTCTAACAGATGAGCTATCGCTATAGTTCGCCTCTACAACCAAACCGGCAGGATCGAAATTTTTGCCAACGAAAAATACTGTCTTCTGCGGCAGTTGCTTAATGACCAAGTTTGTCAATTGGGCGTTAATCACCTGAACATCGAACGTTGTATAAGTGTTTGATGTCACTGTGGACCTGACCGTAACGGTATGGGTTCCCGGTGTCTTGAGTGTATAGGTGGCATTCGATACAGTAGCGGCCGCTGGCGGAAGGGAGAGTGTGTATTGCGAATTAGCCATTTCTGACCAAACGTCGCCTCCGTTGAATTGCCCCAGTACCGTCAGGCCTTGCGAATCGAAAAATTCCTCTGGGTAGTAATCGGTTTTGGCAGGCTTGTAGCGGATGTCCATCGCGGTGACGACTAAATCCTTCATAGTTAAGGGAATGGTCGCTGTCTGACCGTTAAAATGGATTGTAATGGGATTCGATCCTACCATACTATTATCAAACCCTGTTACAAGATAATCACCTAATGAAAGATCCTCTTCATGGTGATCAGGGTACACAGCTGTGACCTTTAAACCCGAAAGATCGAGGTTGTCTTTGATAAAATAGTCCTTTTTCATAGAAGTCGTATTCAGTTTCAATTGACTTGGAACTCGCTCATCCACTTTAATGTCAAAATTGCTGAAGTTAATCTCTGCATCCCTTGCTACATATAGCCCAGCGTAGATCTGATCATTGCCAGCAAAAAGATTATTCAACGTCAGTATTTGTGTTACGCCATTAACGGTTAACTCGAAGGCGTCACCTGATTTTTTGATTTTAAAATGATATACCTCTTTAGCCGCAGGAGCCCTAACACCGTTAAACAGTGATTTCTTGTTCATATTAGCAGCATCAAGCGTAGTTCCGATAACCCCTTGTTTATAAATAGCTTGCACAACATTTGGCGTATTATCTTTATCGCCCATACCTCCAATTGCTACATAGTTCGAGGATTGCTTGGTTGTACCTTGTGCAAAACTGCCGCGAAGCATCAGTCCGAACGACTTCTGATTCGGTGTGGATGGCGGATTTTTACTATTAAAATTTACCACTGTAGCTGTTGCACTAATCTCGAGGTTGGCATCTTTCCCTAATTTTTTAAAATAAAAAGACATCCCTTCTTCTGTGCTAGCTATTTTGCCATCTTTCGCAAACATAGTAACAGAACCATCTGTATTTATGGTCGGTATTGGCGTATTTGTACTGCTGGTGCCTCCGCCGAAGGCACTAAATTCCCATGGAATAGGATCCGCAGCAAGCGCCACCGGAAGCATCGAAAACATCAAAACCACAGACATCAAAGCTGAAATTAAACGCCTCTTGTTCAAGTCACATTTCCCCTTTTATCTAATCGTCAAAATGTATGCGTTTACATGCGGAAAGAAAAAAACAGACGAGTAACAGGTGATGCTCTGTTTTTACGTCTGCTTCTCTTAGATGCCTTATACGGTCTGCTTAACGAGAGACTCTACCTCAACACAAGCCATGACAAAAGCCCCTACGCCATGCAGGTCATTCTCACTGGTTGGACGAGTTACGTAGTTTTCGTAATCCCCAGCTGACGTTCCGATGCAGATTAGAGGCAAAATTACCCGCTCCTGCTCATCGAATTTCAGCGTGCGGATCAAGCCTTCATACCCCTTCACCGCTGCCGCCGCACATTCCCCGCCGACAACCCCGTGCTTAACCGCCTTGGCAATCGTGTAGACGAATAGGCTTGTACAGGAGGATTCCAACCAGTTGTCCGGCTGGCCGCCTTTATCAACGACTTGATACCACAGTCCGCTCTCTGCATCCTGGTAACGAATCAAGGCATGAACGAACTCACGCAGGGAGTCGACCAAATCCTCACGCCTCGGATCATCCGCAGGAAGCTCATCCAGAAACTGCGCAACGGCCAGTCCGTACCAGCCAAGCGAACGCCCCCAGAATTCCGGTGAACATCCGGTTTCGGCGTTTGCCCAAGGCATTTTGCGGCTTTCGTCCCAAGCATGGTAGAGCAGCCCTGTTGCGTCGTCTTTCATGTGTTTGCGCATCAGTCCTTCTTGATGCAGCACGGTATCGCGCAAGGTGAGCTCGCCGTAAGCATTCGCATATTTCAGCGAGAAAACACCCGCCATATACAAACCGTCGAGCCACATATTATAGGCATATTTGTCTTTATGCCAGTACCCGCCTTCTGACGTTAGATTGATCGTGTTTAGCAGGTTTCTCAGTTTGTCGGCAGCGATCCGATATTTACTGCGTCCAGTCTTCTCCTCCAAACGGAACAACAAAAGCCCAGCCTGCACCGCATCCAGCTCATCGCGAGCAAAGATCAGATTGCCATTATCGTCAATCAAGCCATCCACATAAGCCTGAATGTAAGCATCGTAGCGATCGTCCTTTTCAGCTTCCCAAAGCATTTCCATCCCGCATAAAAACACACCTTGATGATAGTGCCAACGCCCTGCAGGCGGCAGCTCCATCGGTGTATATTGGCTCATAATGGAATCGCAGGCAGCTCGCGCCCATTCCATCGGTGATTTTGCATAACGATCAGTCATAGTAAGTGCCCCTCTCTATTCCTATATAAATTTATGGATTGCCAGCCAATTGATGGCAGATAGAGCGAATCAGTAGCGCTTGCGTCCCCGCATTCATGTCGCCTTCGACCTTGCCACCACCAATGTGGACGGCCTTCGGCATGCCCGGGTAGTACTCGCCCCGCTTGACCTGAGCGACGTTAGGAGCTGTCGGAGAATGGGCAAGCTCACGGGAGAAACCACCGTCAGCGCGCAGCAGCTTCCGCATATTCGCGAGTGTAATCTGAATGATTTCGCGCAGCTCCTCTTCTGGGATCGGCAGCTTCATATACGAGAGCAAGTGAATCGGATTGCGGATATAACACATATCCGCCGCTTCCTCCTGCCTTAGTGCCGTTAAGATGCTCTGGTAAATACGATTTTCGCGTGGCAGTGGAACTCCGAACTGATCATAAAAAATGTGCAGCTTGAACGTCCCCGATATCCGCACATAGTAGGAGCCTTCGCCCCATAGCCCGGACTGCGGATCCTGCCTCTCTGCAAAGAAGTCAAAAGCTGCCTTCGCATAGACAGCCTTGCGCTCCTGCGGCTCTACCTGCCGCACATACACGCTGGAGGTAGACAGCCGGTCGCAGCCGCGCCAGCTGTTCACGAGCGGCACCGACCGCAGCCACGCCAGATAGCTTTGCGGCGAATCCATATAATCCGGTGCTTGCTTCGCCTCATAAGGCAGCGGGTACAGAGGCTGCCCGCCGAGCTTCCTTAGCGCGTTACGGCTGTAAGAGATGGCTCGCGCCACCATCACTTCATCTTCGCGCATAAGCGGATTCGCATCGTAGAAATAACCCGATACTGCGTCCTGCCTCCTCTGAAAGAAGCGTGTAAGTCCCCGCTTCATCTCCTCCGGCAGGCTGCTTAGTAAGCCGAAGCGCTCAATAATATTGAGCGCTTGCGCCGTTGATTCAATGTCTGGTCCACCACCACGACCGAGCAGCTGCTTAGAACTATTTGCGTAATAGAAACCGCCGCTTTCCGCGTCGTACTGCCCCCACAGCCAGTCATGAAACCCAGCAAACAAACCGTCCATGTCCGCAAGCAGCCCGCGGATTTCTTCGATATGATCAGGCATCTGCATGTTGGCGTCCTTTCTTTTACCCTTTGATAGAACCGATCATCGCGCCTTTAGCAAAGTGCTTTTGCAAGAACGGATAAACAACCAGGATTGGCAATGTCGCTACAACGATAACCGCCATCTTGATCGACTGAGCCGGAGGAGGCGTCACGCTGTCGAGATCCACGCTGTGATCCATTCCGCTTGCGAGAACGACAATTTGTCTCAGTAGTACTTGAATCGGCCACATAGCGCTCTCGTTCAGATAAAGAATCGCGCTCAGGTAGGTATTCCAGTACGTCACGGCATAGAAGAGGGAAATCGTTGCAATCGCCGGCATCGACAAAGGCAAGACAATACGGAACAAAATGCCGAAGTCGCTGCAACCATCGATTTTCGCTGACTCTTCCAGCCCTTCCGGGATGTTTTGGAAAAAGTTTTTCAAGATAATCAAGTTAAACGCTGAAACTGCCGACGGCAAAATTAAGGCCATATACGAGTCGATCATCCCTAACTCTTTTACAACCAGGAACGTTGGCACTAAACCGCCGTGGAACAACATCGTGAAGACAACCATGAACATGATCACTTTGCGGCCATCCACATCTCTGCGGGACAAGCCATACGCCATAAGGGCTGTGATGAACATGGAGATTATCGTTCCGAGCAATGTCGTCCAAATGGAAACACCCATCGCTTTAAAAATCGTATTCGTCGAAAAAATAAACCGGTACGCCTCAATACTCCAGTCCGTCGGAATAATGACGAACTTCTTCGCCGCCATCTCCGCGCTGGTCGTAAAGGATCCCGCCACGACATGCACAAAAGGAATTACTGTAATCAAGCCAATAATCGTTAATATCAAATAGTTAATGATGCTAAACATTCGCCCAGCTAATGTTCGATCTTCTACCATGGTGCAGCCCTCCTGCCTTTCTTAGTACACGCCTTCTTCGCCCATTTTCTTCGCAATGCGGTTGACAATCATGACCAGAACAAGTCCGATGAACGATTTGAACAATCCGATCGCTGCGCTGTAGCTGAATTGGCCTTGTTTTAAACCAGCTGTATATACATAAGTATCAATGATCTCCGCAACATTTCGGTTCATAGAGTTAAGCAGCAAGTACACATGTTCAAAACCGAGTTCGAGAACCGCACCAATTTTCAAAATTAGCAAAACAATAATAACACTGCGCAAAGCTGGAAGCGTTATATGCCACATTTGGCGCAAACGTCCTGCACCGTCCATACGTGCTGCCTCGTATAATCCTGGATCAATAGAGGCAATTGCCGCCAGATAAATGATCGTCCCCCAGCCGGCTTCCCGCCAGATGACTTGAAGAATGTACATCGGTCTAAACCATTCCGGAGCCAACAGGAAATTGATTTTCTCAAAGCCAACATATTCAATAATGTCATTAATAATCCCGCCATCCATCGTCAACATAACGAAAGAGATCGAAACAATGATGACCCAAGACATAAAGTGAGGCAAATAGACGATCGTTTGGAACGTTTTCTTGAAAAACTCCCCTCTCACCTCATTCAGCATCAAAGCCATAATAATCGGGATCGGGAAGTAAAACAGGATGTTCATCACAAATAAAATTAACGTATTACTCAAAATATTTAAGAAATCAGGCTCTGTAAACAACCGTTGAAAATGCTCAAAACCTACCCATTCGCTCCCGCTAACCCCTTTGAACGGCTTATAGTTCTGGAACGAAATGATCAAGCCGTACATTGGTATATATTTAAACACGAGAAAATACAAAATGCCCGGCAGCAGCATGATATAAATCCATTTGTTCCTCCATAGCCGCCTACCTAGTTCACTGCTCTGTTTCCTTTGCACCACACTTTGCACAGCATGTACGTCCTGCATTATTCTCTTCCTTTCCCGATGTTTCATAAAAACGAGAAGACTGCTCCTGATGACCAGCAGCCTCCCCGCTTAGAAACCAGTATGATTTCCTTCATTCCTGTCCACGGCTTATTTTTTGTATAGTGCGTTATATTCTTCGATGATTTTGTTGCCTCCGCGGTTTTTCCAGTCCTCGATGGCTTTATCGAATCCGGCTTTATCAATGCTGCCGTAGATGTATTTGTTCGTCGCGTCCTTGATAACATCTTGGAGTTGAACGCCTTTTTCCAAGTTTGTTTTGGAGTCAAGCGCTGCTACTGGGTCTTGCACAGCGAACTTCAGATTCGCGATTTTCAGCTCATCCGCTTTGCCTTGTGCAGGAATAGATGGAATACCGAGCAGTCTTCCTGACGTATCTTCATCGCCGATTGCTGCGTCAGTGAACGGCTTTACTTCGCGTGTCCATTTCTCTTCATCCAGCTTTTTCGCTTTGCCGTCAACTACACTGTAGTTGGCATCTTTGATACCCCAGTTTGCCAAGTTCGCTACTTCAGGTGTCATCATTTTGTCGAAGAAGGCCAATACTTTTCTTAGCTCCGCTTCGTTTTTGATCGCGGATTTAGGGAATAGCACAACGTTCGCGTAGCCTGGAAGCGCCCATGCTGCGAATTTGCCGTCAGGTCCAGCTACCATGCTGTGTACGTCAACAACAGCTGTTGGCACGTTTTTGACCAGATCCTTGTTCAGGGTCGAAACGTCCGTCATAGCTCCGATGTACATACCTGCTGTGCCATTCGTGAACAGCTTTTGTTGATCGGTTTTACTTGTTGCTGCGAAGTCTTTATTGATCAGGCCTTCATCGCGCAGCTTCTTGAAGTAATCCATCGACTTCACATATTCAGGGAACATGAACTCCGGCTGCAGCTTACCGTCTTTCACGCCCCAGTTGTTCGGAACACCCAACCACGTCGCTGCTGTTTTGAAGGCGCCATAGATGAGGTCATTACGGTCTGTAAGGCCGATGGTGTCTTTCTTGCCGTTGCCGTCAGGGTCTTTCTCTGTAAATGCCTTCGCCATCGCGTACAGCTCATCCATATTTGCCGGCGGCTTCAAGCCCAGCTTATCGGCCCAGTCTTTCCGGTAAATCAAGCCTTGGCGAGCGATATCTACGCCACGGTACAGCGTGTACAGCTTACCGTCTACTTTTGTATTGTCATTCGTTGTGGATTTCAGCTTGCTCAGGTTCGGGAAGTCTTTGAGCAGCGGGCCGATTTCCCAGAATTGACCGTCGCGAATTGCGGATTTCATTTGAATGAAAGTCGCTTGGTTTTTCAAGTACGTCACTTGCGGCAGTGCACCGGTTGCGAAGGTTGTGTTCAGCTTCTCCTCATACGTATCAGCTGGGAAGAATTGATAGGTCAGCTTTGTATTCGTTAATTTTTCGAGTTCTTTAATGATCGTATCTGGTGGCGTTTGCGCTGTGTTCAGTGGCGCCATAATCGTGATCGACGCTGGCGTTGTGTCAGCCGTTGCTTTGGGTGCTGTTGTACCGGCTGCTGCCGTCGTAGCTGCTGGAGTTGCCTTGCCTCCGTCTGAGCAAGCTGCAAGTGCAAAGCTGGATACGAGCAGAATGCCGAGCGGAATCGAGACTAAATTTCTCTTCATATTTGTTAGACCTCCGTGAATTGTTTGTTTGCTACAAGTTCCACGTTACAGGGTCTTACGCAGGTACCGAAATAATCATTTGCTCATTTCGACCTAGTTCATCTAGGATGTGAGATGATGATTATTGGCGAGGGAGATGATTATTGGCTGGTTATGGGGGCATCCCCCCACCCATATCACTCGCGAGCTCCCGCATTTAGCTGCCTCCAGATCCTCATCTCCAGAGCCTCCATATCCCCACCCCTTTGCATAGATGGATGTAGGTGCGGGAAGGGGTTGAGGTGAATGCGTAGGTGCGACGAGTGGATGTTGGGGGCGGGAGAGTGATGCCGTGGCGGTTGTGAGGTAGCTGGATGGAGAGAATCTGGTTGATACAACGGATCGAGCTGGATGTGATTGGGTACGTGGCGGCAATATGTGGGAGCTAGGGTAACTTGGGTTGAAGCGAATGCGTAGGTGGGACGAGTAGATGTTGAGGGCGGGAGAGTGATGCTAGGGCGGGAGAGTGATGCTAGGGCGGTTGTGAGGTAGCTGGATGGAGAGAATCTGGTTGGGCTGTGGGTATATAGGATGAAAGTGGATGTGTGTGCGGATGTGATTGAACGCCGGGGCTGGGGACAAACGAGATTTGCTATGGGAGAAGAGGCTACGTTTGTTGCGCAGAACAGATCATGCAAAAAGTGCAGCAAATTCGGCCGAAATCATTGATTTCGCTTCGAATCATGCAAAAAGTACAGCTAAATTGGCGATTTCTGGCTACTTCTGGTACAAGGCAATGAATGACATGTACTTTTTACATCTTCATCTCTAGAAACGGGCAAGACGAAATAATTTGCTGCACTTTTTACAGTTTGTTGGGCTGGATGAGATGCCTTTGAGCGTGAGTGGGGCTCTCACGCCAGTGTTAAGCTTGTTTGGCGACGCTAACTTCCACCGGAGGCACTTTTCCCACACTTTAACGGTGAGAAACAACGTTACAGCAGGGCTTTGAGCGTGAGCGGGGCTCTCACGCCGCTTTAAGCTTGTTTGGCGACGCTAACTTCTACCGGAGGCACTTTTCCCACACTTTAACGGTGAGAAACAACGTTACAGCAGGGCTTTGAGCGTGAGCGGGGCTCTCACGCCGCTTTAAGCTTGTTTGGCGACGCTAACTTTTACCGGTAGCTTATTCCCCATACTTTAGAGTCGAAAACAACGTTACAGCTAGTACCTTACGATTGTGAGACGACCTTTTCGGCTCGCTCGCGGGAGGTTTGGCGGGATTACGCCAACTTTCCAGCACGAGACTGCCTTTTCGGCTCGCTCTACCACAATCGCGGGGGCTTTGCGATTGTGAGACGGCCTTTTCGGCTCTCTCGCGGGAGGTTTGGCGGGATTACGCCAACTTTCCAGCACGAGACTGCCTTTTCGGCTCGCTCTACCACAATCGCGGAGCCTTGCGATTGTGAGACGGCCTTTTCGGC
>NZ_JCAUAX010000024.1:0-42230 GCF_059692175.1 Paenibacillus sp. J22R67
GGCGGAGGGGACCCACGCGTTCCCATCTCGAACACGACCGTTAAGCCCTCCAGCGTCGATGGTACTTGAACCGCAGGGTTCTGGGAGAGTAGAACGTTGCCAAGCACAGAAAAAAGCCTTTTTGAGAGAAATCTCAGAAAGGCTTTTTGTTTTTCCTATCACTCAGCTGCAGAAAGTACATCAAAATTAACAGCCTCAAGCCTATTTCAAGCAATTACCTGCATTTTGTACAGGTAAATCCAGTAGAAATGCCCCAAATGGATCAATCCACCCAAATAAGCTGCACTTTTTACATCTAAGTTTGTTAATCTGAGCCTTGGAGTATCATTACCTGCACTTTTTGCAGCTAACTATAGGGAAGGAAGAAACTTAAGAAGCATCAATGGTAAAAATGTGTCTGAGTTAGTTTCTGCTTTTCTGTATCCGGACGAACCAATCCCTACACGGATCTAGCCTCCCGCTAGATCCTTTTTTAATTTCCTTACAATTTCTTAACCTGGGGATTACATAGCATTGACCCTAAGAACTTGGCATCAAGTTAGAATTGATTTATAGAACAAAATAAAAACAAGTAAACACACGAAATTAACAACGATTTCCACATTTCTTTTTCAAGGAGGATGATTCTATGAAAGTAGAACTGCATTGCCATACAAGACTGTCGGATGGTTCATTCACATTTGATGAAATATTGGATCTGGCTTTTCAAGAAGGTATCGGTCACTTAGCTATCACGAATCACGATACAACACGTGATCTTCATGAAATGGTGCTTGCTGGGCAAGAGAGAGGCATAGAGATCATTCCTGGCATAGAAATCTCAGGCTATGATTTTACAAGAAAGAGAAGGGTTCATATTCTCGGTTACTATATTGAGCAAGCAAACACTGCGATTGAGGCGTTATGCAGCCCATTGTTGGAAAGACGTCACCAAGGTTGCCTTACTGCGGTAGATAGACTGATTAAGGCGGGATATTCGATTACTTTGGATGACGTGATGAAACATGCGGAAGGCGGAACGGGTATCTACAAGCAGCATATTATGCACGCCTTGATAGAGCAGGGTTATACAACAACGATATATGGCGATTTATATAAAAAGCTGTTTTCTCGCGGTCAAAACGGCGAGCAGCCGGGTATTGCCTACATCCCGACAGAATATGTAGATGCGTGCGAGGCCGTTAGGGTTATTTTGCAGGCAGGCGGAGTTCCTGTGTTGGCACATCCCGGTCAATACAGAAGCTTCGAAATTGTCCCAGAGCTAGTGGAAGCAGGGCTCCAAGGTATCGAGGTGTGGCATCCGCTGCACAATCAAGAGGATGAGCGAAGAGCTCATGAGTACGCGCTTGAGTTCAACCTGATGATGACCGGGGGCTCTGATTTCCATGGGTTTTATGGAGAAAAAGAAGTGATGTTGGGGAGTAAATCTCCCGGATTGCATGTTGTGAATGACCTTCGTGAACGAAAACAAGCACTCAAGGAGATGATTTGATATGAAGTCCATCCATCAAACCCATGCTAACCTCCCATTATCATCCGAGCCAAGAATTCATGCAAGCAGCTTTATTACGAATAGTTTTGCCGGAGAGTGGACCTCCATCGGACCAACGAATCATATTATCGAGTCTCGAATCGGTGACTATACCTATACGATGGATGATGTGACGATCAATTATGCCGAGGTAGGCAAATTTACGTCCATTGCCTCGCACGTTTGTATCAATCCCGTGGATCACCCAATGGATCGGGTGACACAGCATCACATGACTTACCGAGGAGCCTCTTACGAACTCAGTGAAACGAATGACGAGGAGATTTTTAACTGGCGCAGAGGCAATCGTGTCACGATCGGGCATGATGTTTGGATCGGACATGGAGCAACTGTTATGAAAGGAGTTCATATTGGTACAGGAGCTGTTGTTGGTTCAGGAGCTATAGTTACCAAGGACGTCGCTCCTTATACGGTCGTAGTGGGTGTTCCTGCGAGACCAATTAAGCAAAGATTTCCTCAGGAAATCATCGATGCTTTGTTTCAGATTGCATGGTGGGATTGGCCCCGTGAACTCATCAAAGAAAGGTTCCAAGAATTGAACGATATCTCGAGTTTCGTCAAGAAATACGCGTAACGGTGAAGGGAGGCGGCAAGCATGTTTGAAGAAATGGATATTATGGACCATCTCATCCAGATGATTCAATCGGGTAAGTATGAGCCTGACGATAAACTGCCATCCGAGAATGAGATCGCAGATTGGTTCAAGGTTCCTCGTATCACGGCTCGTAAGGCCTATGAACGACTCCAGGAGCTCGGCTACATTTACTCCAAACAGGGAAAAGGAAGCTTTGTGCAGGACAGGAACCTGCGAATCCCCCTGGTGCTTTCCGCCAATAAAAGCTTCAGCCAGAAAATGATTGAGCTCGGGTATCCATATGAGTCGAAAAATATTTTTTGCGAGCCGATTGAATTCAATCACAAAATATACGAAACGCTTGGCGTTGAGGAAACGGATCGTGTTTATAAAATTGGCCGTCTTCGCATCATCGACGGTAGGCCGATCGCGCTGCATATCTCCTATGTTGCAGAATCCATCTTCCCTCATATAGAAAGCACGGGTAAGGATATTACTTCGATGTTTACCTATTACAAAAGTCAGGGATACGAGAATTTTCAATCTACGGAGACAACCCTTCGGTTAACGCATCCTTCCAAATATGAAAGGGAGCTACTGGCTTGCTCCAGTCTGATTCCGTTGCTAGTGCTAGAATGCGAGTGCAAGGACGGCGAATCAGGCCGAACTTTGGAATACAGTAAAACGATGTATCGTGGGGATTTGTTCACTTATGTCATATAGAAATGTTTTTTACACAAACTTAACAGCTGCTAACCTGGCAACAAGATATTGTGGGTGATGTGAAGTTGGTTTGCATAAGGAGGAAGGAGGCTTAGACATGAATCGGAAGCAAAGAACGGAAATGCTGATTAACGGTTCCCCCCAGCTCGCTGCTGCTTTGGCTAATGAGATTGAAAGCCGTTATCCTGTTGCTTTAATCGAAGAGCCGAACCATGGACTTGTTATGGTGAAGGTAAGGGAGACTGCACAGAAAAGCCTGTTTTACTTGGGCGAGGTGCTGGTAACCGAATGTAAGGTACGGGTCGAAGGCACAGTTGGCATCGGAATGTTGAAAGGCGACGAGCCAAAGAAAGCGTATGAACTGGCTGTCATCGATGCGGCATATGGCGCCGGCTTGAAGGAGACAGAAGCTTGGACAGCACGGCTACAGTCGGAAGGTGAACAATTAGCGGCAAGACGACAAGCGCAGCATAAGAGTGTTCTAAGAACGAAAGTTGATTTTGAAACAATGGACATAGATTGAAAGGAGTTTAACCGATGATGCTGGATATGGTGCACGACATCCAAACCGCGTATAGAAAGTTAATTGACTCGATGTCAAAGCCGGGGACAATTTCAGACCTTTCGGAAGAAGCAGGAAAGCTGGAACAGTTGCAAGGCTATCTGCCTGCAACGTATATAGCAGCTCGAATGCTGCTTGATACGGAAGTCACTTTCAAGGTGGTGTCTAAGCGGGAGAAGGAGATGGCACTTGCGCTTAGTCAATCTACGTATGCGAAAGAGGTTGAACTAGAGGAAGCAGACTTCATCTTCGTCCTCAGCGATGCTGAGCCTTCGGATTTTATTGGCGCTTTGGAAACGGCCAAAATCGGAGAGCTTCAAGACCCGCACAACTCAGCGACGATTATTATCGAAACGGCAGGCTTGTCCGGCGGAACGAAGCTGCTTTTGAGCGGCCCCGGAATACAGACGACCGCCAAAGCGGAGATACAGGTAATTCATGAGTGGATGGCCATTCGAGCTGAAAGAAATACTGAGTTTCCACTTGGGCTGGATCTGATATTTACGGATTCCTCCCACCGTATGCTGGCATTGCCTAGGACAACTCAAGTCATGAAGGAGGAAGTCTAAACGATGGGTTATGTAGCGGTAAAAGGCGGAACACGCGCAATAGAACAATCTTTGCAACGAATCCAGTATGAACGGTTGCGGCAGGGCAAGGTGCTGGATGTGTCCGCGATTGAAGCCGGAATGAGAGGGCTTGTTGATCAGGTCATGTCAGAAAGCAGCATGTACAGTGAGCAACTTGCGGCACTAGCGATTAAGCAGGCGGAAGGCAACCCGGAGGAAGCGGTATTCCTGCTCCGTGCTTATCGTTCCACACTGCCCCGGAAGCATTATTCCAGAACGGTGCACTCGGAGGAGATGCGGGTGGAAAGAAGAATTTCCGCTTCGTTCAAGGACATTCCCGGCGGACAAATTTTAGGTGCTTCCATGGATTACTCCCATAGGCTTTTGGATTTCGATCTCGTCGATGAGACAGAAGAAACTGTAGCCGAATGGATGGAAGAGTATCGTAAAGCGGAAAGAATCACGGCTCAAGAGATGACGGATACCGATGACGGCAGATTTCCCAAAGTGCTCGATTATTTAAGAAAAGAAGGACTCATTGCCGAATGTCCATTGGATCCTACTGAACCGGATGATGTTACCCGTACGAGTCTTACGTTCCCAGCAACACGGAGCGAGAAGCTGCAAATTTTGACAAGAGGACAAACCGGGGCTGTTACTTCATTGGCCTATGCGGTCATCCGTGGTTATGGCATGGTCCATCCTACGGTTGGAGAGCTGCGTGTCGGAGAGCTTCCCGTTTATATCGATAGCCCGCTCACGAAATCGGGTGAAGAAGATGATTCCTATTTTATCGGTGACATCAAGGTAACTGAGGTAGAAATGCTCGTGCCAGTAACGGTCGAGAAAGAGAATGGTCGCAAGGAGCTGCAGCTTGAATTCGGATACGGTCTTTGTTACGGACAAAATGAAACGAAAGCCATTGCCATGAGTATTTTGGACAAAAGCCTTGAAAAAGGCGATAAGTCGATTCCAACACAAAATGAGGAGTTTGTCCTTTTCCATATCGATTCTGTCGAATCAACAGGTTTCATTTCGCATTTGAAAATGCCGCATTATGTTACGTTCCAAGCGAAGCTTAACGATGTTCGTAAGACGAGAAAAACCCCATTGGGCAAAGGCCAGGAGGTGTAAGGCAGATGCGAATCCAATATAACTTTGCATTTTTGGATGAAGGGTCCAAGAGAGAGATCCGCCGAGCTACGCTTAAAGCGATAGCGATTCCGGGTTATCAGGTCCCATTCGCTTCCCGAGAACTGCCAATCGGACGTGGTTGGGGAACTGGAGGCTTACAGCTGACGTTGTCCCTAATCGGGAAAAAAGACGTGCTGAAAGTGATCGACCAAGGTTCGGATGAATCGGTAAATGCCGTCAGCATTAAGAAGCTGATCGACAAAACAACGGGTATTCCAACGGTAGATGCAACGAAGGATGCTACGCTGATCCAATCCAGGCACCGCATTCCGGAAGTCCCGCTAGACGCAGGACAAATCCTCGTCTTGCAGGTTCCGATGCCGGAGCCGCTGCGGATGTACGAATCCAGTGAACTGGAGACCAAACGTCTGCATGGGGAAAAAGATTATAGCGGGGCCTGGTTGATGCTATTCGAGCAAATCATGAAGTACGGTAGTGTATCCACGGGTGCGGATCATCCGGTTATGGTGCATGACCGCTATGTCATGGCGCCAAGCCCGATTCCGAAGTTCGACAATCCGAAGATGAACTATTCCGAAGCCTTAATTTTACTGGGTGCGGGACGCGAGAAGAAAATCTATGCCGTTCCACCCTATACGCAAGTGGTTTCCTTGGCGTTTGACGATGTTCCTTTTGAACCGGAGTCATTCCCAGGTCAAAGCTGCCGACAATGCGGTGCGCAAGATGTATTCATGGATGAACTTTATGACGCCGCAACAGACGAAACGTTTTACCAATGTAATGATACAAGTTATTGCTTAGATCAAATGAATCCATAATTGCTCTAAAGAGGAAGAGGTGACATGAGGATGGGAGAAATTGCAGCCCCTATCATGCGTGTTAATCATTTAAATAAACAATTCGGCTCAGGCTGTGAAGCTTGCAGCAACCCGGAGCACAGGCAGTTGGAGAGAAATTACTGCCGGGCTTGCGGCACCGTCTATTCGTGCCAAGATATCACTTTCGATCTGTACCCCGGCGAGGTTCTTGGTATTGTAGGCGAAAGCGGCAGTGGCAAATCGACATTGATGAGATGTCTCTACTTCGATCAGGATGTGTCCGGAGGAGAAGCTTACCTTCACCCTTACAAGGATGGCGAGAGCAACCTTTTTCAGGAGTCATCCCAACAGAAGAAACATATCCGTAATCATCTAATGGGCAAGGTGTATCAGAATCCAGTTCTGGGCTTAAGGATGAACTTTTCCTCGATCGGTAATATTGCGGAAAAAATGATTGCTGCTGGAAATCGTTCTGTCAGCGCCATGGAGTCCCGGGGAAGTGAGCTGCTAGAGCAGGTTCATATTCCCGTTTACCGGATGAAGGAAGCACCGAAGAATTTCTCCGGCGGCATGCAACAGCGCGTTCAAATTGCCAAGGCGTTGTCTAATAATCCACCGATTTTATTGCTAGACGAAGTGACAACTGGACTTGATTTATCCGTACAGGCGAATGTCTTGGATCTAATCAAGCACCTGCAAAGAGAGCTGAAGATCAGCATGCTGCTAGTATCGCATGATCTTGGAGTGATCCGAATGCTGGCAGATCGGACGATGGTGATGCTAGATGGCCGTATCGTTGAGCAGGGCTTAACGGACCAAATCCTTGAAGATCCACAACATGCGTATACACAACAGTTGGTTCATTCCCTGTTATAACGAATCCCCGAGTGGAGGTCTTTATGATGTATCTACTAACGAACGGCATCATTATTACGGAAGAAGCGCTTTTGGAAGGTTATGATCTACTGGTCCAAGATGGGCGAATCGCCAGAATTGCTCCCAGAGGTGAGATTGCGGAAGTGAAAGGTATGGAGGTCATCGACGCAGGCGGAGGTTACGTGACACCAGGGATGATCGACATCCACTCCGACTACATTGAGCATATGACGGCGCCTAGACCAACTTCACTTATCGATTTTAAAATAGGCCTGCGCGAAACAGAGAAAGAACTTATTTCTCACGGTATTACGACGATGTACCACTCTTTGTCCATTTTCAAATCAGTTGATTACAAATACCGTCCAATTCGTGAGCCCGAAAATGTAAGGAAGCTCATCGATTTGATCGATAGCACGCACAACAGCAAGCATTTGATCCGCCATCGTTTTCATGCGAGATTTGAGATCGATAATCTGGATCAGATCGATAATTTGAAGAGCTATATTGCGGAAGAGAAGGTTCATTTGGTTTCATTTATGGATCATACGCCTGGACAAGGACAATACAGAGATCTGGAAGTGTATAAAAAGACGGTTCTTGGCTACGATACGCTGTCTGATGAGAACATCGCCGTGTTAATTGCCAATCATCAGACCAAAGAGAAAATGACAGTAGACGCGATTCGGGAAATTGCCGAAATGGCTAGAGCACACAACATCGCCATCGCCTCGCATGATGATGATTCCGTAGAGAAGCTGGATTTGGTGAAAAGCTTTGGCACCGCCATTAGCGAATTTCCAATCACGCTCGACATCGCCCGCAAAGCGAAAGAGAAAGGCTTGCATACCGTAGCCGGCGCTCCCAATGTCATCCTAGGTGGTTCGCATAGCGGCAACTTGTCAGCAGCAGAAGCGATTGAAGATGGCTGCATCGATATTTTGTGCAGCGATTATTACCCGGCAGCGATGCTTCACGCCGTATTCCAACTCGCAGGACCGAACCGGAATAACCTTGTTGACATGTTCAAACTGGTTACTCTTCATCCGGCGCAAGCTGTTAACATTGACGCGGAATATGGTTCCGTCCGGGAAGGAAAGAAGGCAGACCTGCTTATCATTGAGCGATTGGAGCCGGATGATTTTCCCGTTGTGACCACCGTTTTTGTAGACGGAAAGCTGATTCAGAAGACGAACTACAGGATCTAACAGGAGGTGATGGCATGGAAAATTTGCTGTCGATAGAACAGTTGTCCAAATCTTTTACCCTACATAATTTAAATAAACAAATCTCTGCGATTGAAGATGTTAGCTTGTTTCTGAAAGAAGGTGAATTCGTAGGGATTACCGGGAAGAGCGGAAGTGGGAAATCCACTGTTCTGAAATGTATTTACCGTACCTACCTGCCTCATGCGGGACATATTTGGTACAACTCGGAGAGGTTCGGTCGTATTGATCTGGCTGCCGCTCCCGAGCGGACCATCATCGAGCTGCGCAAGCACGAAATTGGGTATGTATCACAATTCCTTAGCGTTATGCCGCGTACCACAGCTCGGGAACTGGTCCACAATGCCATCATAGAAATGGGCGATGATGCCCAGTATGCTGAGGCGGAGACGATCAAGATGCTGGAGCATTTCGAGCTCGACCGCAGCTTGTGGGACAGCTATCCAGCTACTTTTTCGGGAGGCGAGAAGCTGCGGTTAAATATCGCAAGAGCGATGGTTAAGCGCCCGAGACTGCTGCTGCTGGATGAGCCGACGGCAAGTCTAGATCACGGTTCAAAACTGAAAGTGAAACAATTGATCGAGCAGTTGATGAAGCAAGGAACGACGATGCTTGGCATTTTTCATGACCTGGAATTCATGGATCATCTGTGCGACCGGGAGTATCAAATCAGAGATGGCAGATTTTACACAGCAGAAAAGAAGGACAAGTTTACAATCTCTTAAAATAGACAGAATATTCAGAAAACAAACATGCGGTAAACTAGATAAAATAGGAATAATAGGAGGATTTTTTCAAATGAAAAAAATATTAACACTCATCATTTCTTTATCTCTAGTTGCCGTGGTGGCAGGTTGCGGTACAAAAGCAGCAGGCGACACCAAGGGTGCAGCAGCTCCAGTTAAGACCAAAGACACCATTACCATTGCCTGGTATCCGAATGAATCCGGCGCCGAGCTGAAAGATGCGCGTGAAGAACTAGGAAAAGCTATCGCAACAGCAACTGGTAAAAAAGTCGAGCATAAGACAACAACGGATTACATTATCGCGATTGAAGCTATTGCAAGCGGCGGTGCGGATCTGGCTTATATGGGACCACAAGGCTATGTTGAAGCTAATGCAAAAAATAATAAGGTTCAGCCTTTAGTTGTTTCGAGCGGTGAGTCAGGCACATTGGAAGACGCTGTTTACTATAGCTGGTTAGGCGTACGTAAAGGTGAAGAAAGTACATATAAAAACGGCAACGCATTCGCCATCGATAAAATTGCCGGCAAAAAGTTCTCATTTGTATCAAACTCCTCTACTTCCGGATTTAAAGTACCATCTGCCAATATCGTTAACTATTTCAGTAAACAAGACCAGTATAAAAAGTTAACCGTTGATGATCTGCTTCAAGGCGGCAAGGACAAGTTCTTCAGTGAAGTTCTTTTCGGAGGCACTCACCAAGGAGCGGCTGTCAATCTGTTAACAGGTAAAGCTGATGTAGCTGCATTCTGTGATACTTGTGTAGCTAACTATGTTGAAGTGAGCTCAGGGACAGCTAACACGCCAGGAGCGGTATACAAAGTGAAACAAGGAGCTGCTGAACCGTTTAACACACAAGTTGGTAAAGAGTTTAGTCTCATTTCCGTTACGCCAGTATTGAACTCCCCATTTGCTATTAACACAGGTACGGTCAGCGCAGAAGATACGAAAAAATTGAAGGATGCTTTCACATCGGATGCTATTACGAAAAACCCGAAGATCTTCTTGCCTAAAGACTCAAAAGATGCCGGCGTGTTCAAGCAAAAATCAGGCAAAGAAAAATTCCTGCCTGTAGATGATGCCTTTTTCGCTCCAGTCAGAATGCTGTCTAGCAATTAATGTCACCACGAGTCAACTAATGGATTAAGGGAGCAGCCATGACAACGTTATTGGAATTCAAGCAGGTCTCTAAACAGTACGGTGCGGATACAAGAGCGTTATCTGATGTTAATTTCACTGTCAAAGAAGGGGAGTTCCTGTCGATCATCGGACCTTCCGGAGCAGGCAAATCAACTCTCCTTCGCTGTATTAATCGGATGATCGACGCAAGCAGCGGAGAAATCGTATTTGATGGCGCGAACATTATGGAGTTTAAGAAGCATGAATTGAAACGGTTGAGAACACAAATGGGTATGGTGTTTCAGCATTACAATTTGGTGAATAGATTGACGGTAGTCGAGAATGTCCTGCATGGACGTCTTGGCTACAAGTCAACGATAGAGGGAGTTCTTGGGCTTTATACCAAGGAAGAGAAGAAGCAGGCTTTTGATATACTGAGCATTCTTGGGCTGGAAGATCAGGTGTACAAGCGTTGTGACCAGTTAAGTGGTGGACAAAAGCAAAGAGTTGGCATTGCCCGCGCTCTGGTGCAGAATCCAAAAATGCTGCTGTGCGACGAGCCAATTGCTTCCTTGGACCCGAATGCCTCTAAAGTGATTATGGATTACTTACGCACGATCTCTACCAACATGGGCATCACGGTCATCGTGAACCTGCACCAAGTGGATGCAGCGCTTAAATATTCGGATCGTATCCTTGGTGTGAACAAGGGAGCTATCGTCTATGACGGTTCGCCGAAAGAGATCAAGCGCGATCAGCTGTCCCTGATTTACGGTTCGGAGCTTGAAGAGCATGCAGAGGAGTTGGGGGGCAAATATGCGGGATAACTTCTTTGCTAAAAAGCGCATGAACACGCTGCTCTTCTGTGCTTTCCTATTGTTAATCACGTTAATTGCTATGATCGTTACAGACTATAACGTCATCAAAGGTTTCACTTCAATACCGAAAGCGGCTGAATGGGCAGTGAGCAACTTTTATCCCAATGAGAAAGCAATGAAGCGACTTCCTGCAATTATTAGCAGTCTATCTGAGACGATTCTTGTGTCTATAGCAGCAACCGCTGTTGCAGCCGTATTTGCCATGATGTTCGCAATAGCGGGCTCACATACGACAGGCGTTGGCGGCGTTTTCAGCTTCGTAAGCCGATCAATCGCAACTCTATTCCGAAACATTGATGTGGCTGCTTGGTCGATGATTTTGTTAATTTCTTTCGGGCAAAATGTACTCACTGGCTATTTTGCGCTCTTTTTCGGCTCATTCGGATTTCTGACAAGAGCGTTTATGGAGTCTATCGACGAAGTAAGCAACAGCTCTGTCGAGGCCTTAAGATCAACAGGGGCAGGTTATTTTCCGATCATCTTTCAATCCGTGATTCCTGCCAGCATTCCTCAATTGCTTAGTTGGGTTCTATTCATGGTAGAAACCAACATTCGCCAGGCAACATTAATCGGTATCTTGACAGGTACCGGCATTGGCTTTCTTTTCAGCCTGTACTACAAAGGTCTTAATTACAGTTCGGCCTCCTTGGTCGTTATCGTTATCATCCTTGCGATTTTTGCCATCGAATCGGTGTCTACTTATGTGAGGAGGGTGATTTTGTAAAATGGAACTTCAGGAATCGTTGAAAGCCGTCTCTAACAAAGATACTAGCTGGGATCACACCAAGAGCCCAAATCCCAAGAAACCCTTTAACAAACAATCCTTTGTAATTCGGCTGACACTAGCTGCGCTGGCTTTATTGACCGTGTTTGCATTTGCTACTTTTGACTATAAGGACATTAACCTAGTAGAAGCCGTCTTTTCGACAGCCCTTACGGTTAAAACCATGTTTTTTCAACCGCTTTTTAAACATATAACCTTTTTCGAGGCGATTAAACAGTTGATCATTACGCTGGGTCTTGCTTTCCTGACAACGTTGTTCGGGTCGATCATCGCTCTATTTCTCGGTTTATTGGCAGCTCGTAATCTATCTAATCCTAAACTCTCTATCGTCATTAAGGCCGGGGTCGCTTTTATTCGCGCGGTTCCAACTGTGTTATGGGTTTTAATTTTTGCTGTTGCAGCAGGACTTGGAAGTGTGGCGGCCGTCATCGGAATGACGTTCCATTCCATCAGCTATCTCGTCAAAGCATACTCGGAATCATTCGAGGAGCTGGATAAAGGGGTTATTGAAGCCTTGAAAGCAAGCGGTGCCAATTGGTGGCAAATCGTGTTTCAAGCTGTGCTGCCATCGTCCGTCTCCTACTTGATCTCATGGACGTTTATGCGATTTGAGATCAACTTCGCTGTCGCGTTGGCCATGGGGGCAGCTGCTGGAGCAGGGGGCATTGGGTTCGATATGTTCATGGCCAGTTCCTTCTACTATGATGTGAGGGAAATCGGTGCTATTACGTATCTCATCCTTGCGTTTGCCATCTTACTTGAATTGCTCGCTTCAAAAATTAAGAAGAAGTTAAGGGTTCAAGGGTGAACAATTAAAGCGCATTCACTCCATGGGGGGAACGCGCTTTTTGTTCCTGCACCGATCCCTCGCAGCTGCAGTAGCTGGAGAATCTACCGTTAATCTGCGCTGTACAGGCTCGGGGAATGGTTCTCATCCTCACTTGAGTTCACACACCATTTTGTAACTCCCAGCTTCCGCACGGAAACCGATCAAATCACGGTTTATTCGCAGCATGGGCGCGTTCATTGAATCATTGTGTGTCCTTAAATAAGGGACACCGCATGCGACGGCCGTTTGTATGCCGAGCATCTTTAAGGCGAGAGCTATGCGGCGGCCACGGTATTCCGGCAGCACGCCGGTATACTCATGATACATAGCCCGTGTTTGTTCGTTCTGTTGGAGCGTGACAACGCCAATGTAACGATCGCCATCCTTGGCGATATGAATCCACTCCGGACGCACGCCGGATTGTGTGAGGGTCCACTTTTTCCATTCCTCGAACCATGGAAAGCTGCCGGAGTAGCCGGGGATATCCGGATGGGTGATTTTATACAGCTCATAAAGCCTTTTCTCGCCAGCCTCCCCAGGCTCCTCCGCTAAAGTTATGAAGCGAATCCCCGTTTGCTCGGCTTTGCTTATCGCATCATACAGCGAACCGCCATCGAACGATGCCAAGTCGAGCACGGATTCAAACGTGTGGCGCTCCTTGATGTAGCCTCGGCGCTCCGCAAAAGCAAGCGATCTCTCGTCCGTTTCCCTCATGTAGTCGATTAATCGTGTCGCCTTGACCTCGGTAGCCCATTGATGAAGAGCATCGAATAAAGCTCTTCCGATCCCGACCCCGCGATTCTCTGGGTGAACGACAACCGTATGGCTTAAAGCTCCTGGCTCCGTCCAGGGAGCTCGCCAGCAAATCGCGTAACCGACCACTCGCCCTTGTTCGTCTTCCGCGACCCATTTGGGACGGTCCCATCCCATCAGCTCGCCATCCTCATTGTAATGCAGCTTGCCCGGAGGAATGCTATCCTCGTCTCGTTGCAGTCGCTCAGCTGTTGTCGGCTCTGACCAGATCAAATTTAGTAAGGGTGCGACCGCTGCATAATCGTCCGGCTGCCGCATCGTGCGAATCGTAAACGTTGACACTAGGATGACCTCCACCTCAAATTAAGTTAACTGATACAGTCATTATCCCATCCGCGGTGGAGAACTTCTTGGTAAAGTCTGGATATAAAAAAAGATTCGGATGGAAGCCCTTTTTCTCTCATTCATTTGACAATTTATCTAAAAAGGTGTAGAAATGAGATAACTGAATGTTCTGAGTAAATTCATTGACGAGATCGAGTAAGCTAATCCCTTGTTCCCCAGAGAGTTGGCCCTGTGCTGAAAGCCAACGTTCAAGACTTAGCCCAAAATCCTCTCCGAGAAGGAAAGCTGAAGCCACTGGAGTAAGCTGACCCGGGATCCTGCCGTTATATGGGGCGCGTATGTTGGTACGTTGACGGAGGTACCGAGGGTCGAGTTATGGATCAATCGGAACAAGGGTGGTATAGCGAGATACAATCTCGTCCCTTATGGGACGGGATTTTTTTGTATTTATTTTAATAAGGGAAAGGATGATCTGTATGAGAAAAGTGGATGTAAAAGAAAAAGCAAGAACCCGCGAGCTGCGCATCCTGAATCAATGGCAACAAAACGGAACATTCCGCGCATCGATCGATCATCGGAGTGATAAACCGAACTTCGTCTTCTATGAGGGGCCGCCTACAGCCAATGGAAAGCCTCATATCGGTCACGTGCTCGGACGTGTCATTAAGGATTTTATCGGCAGGTACAAAACAATGTCAGGTTACCGTGTCGTGCGAAAAGCAGGCTGGGATACACATGGCCTTCCCGTCGAGCTTGGCGTGGAGAAGCAGTTGGGTATTTCGGGCAAACAAGAAATCGAGAAATATGGAATAGCCGAATTCGTTGAAAAGTGCAAAGACAGCGTCTTCGAATACGAGAAGCAGTGGCGGGAATTGACAGAGGCAATCGCATACTGGACAGACATGGATAATCCCTATGTGACCTTAACGAATGATTACATCGAGAGTGTGTGGCACATTTTATCCGAGATTCATAAAAAAGAACTCCTCTACAAAGGTCATCGGGTCAGCCCTTATTGTCCTGACTGCCAGACGACGCTTAGCTCACATGAGGTGGCTCAAGGTTATGAAGATGTTAAAGACTTGAGTGCGACATTCGAGTTTCGCAGTACGAAAGGGCAGGAAATATTCCTTGCCTGGACGACGACCCCATGGACACTTCCAGCAAACGTTGCGCTTGCGGTAAATAAAGACATCGACTACGTGAAGGCCAAAAAGAATGGTAAAGTCTACGTCATTGCCAAAAATCTTGCCGAAAAGGTCTTAAAAGAGGACTATGAGATCCTCTCTACACACAAAGGGGAGGAATTCGTAGGAACCTCCTATGAGCCACCTTTTGGCTATATCTCTGTGAACCGCGGGCATATCGTTGTCGATGCGGATTACGTAAGTGATTCGAGTGGTACCGGAATTGTTCATATCGCGCCTGCACACGGGGAGGATGACTACCGCACATGCCGCCAGCATAACCTGGATTTCGTAAATGTCGTGAATCTTGCTGGACGGTATACGGAGGAAGTAGCCGACTTTGCCGGGCGTTTTGTTAAGGATTGTGATGTGGATATTGTCAAAAGCTTGTCAGAACGCGGTCTTTTGTTTGCTAAGGAACGATATGAGCACAGTTATCCATTCTGCTGGCGTTGTAAATCTCCCCTGCTCTACTATGCGATGGAAAGCTGGTTTATCAAAACAACGGCTGTGAAGGACCAACTTCTTGCGAACAACAGCCAAGTGAACTGGTATCCGCCGCATATCCGCGAAGGTCGTTTCGGGAAATTCCTTGAGGAGCTTGTCGATTGGAATATCAGTCGAAACCGCTATTGGGGCACTCCGCTGAACCTCTGGCTTTGTCAGGATTGCGGGTCAGAGTATGCGCCGGGAAGCAGGAAAGACCTGTATGAGAAATCCATCACGCCTATCGATGACAGTCTGGATCTGCATAAACCCTATGTGGATGCTGTGAAATTGCGCTGCTCTTGCGGAGGAACCATGGAAAGGACGCCGGAAGTGATCGATGTGTGGTTCGATAGCGGCTCGATGCCGTTCGCTCAGTATCATCATCCATTCGGTGATGAGAAACTGTTCGCAGATCAGTATCCGGCTGATATGATCTGCGAAGGCATTGACCAAACGCGCGGCTGGTTTTTCAGCTTGATGGCCGTATCTACCTTATATAACGGAAAGCTGCCTTACAAAGCGGTAATTTCAACCGGTCATGTTTTGGATGAAAATGGTCTGAAAATGTCCAAGAGCAAAGGGAATGTGATCGACCCTTGGGAAATCATTGAAGAATTCGGAGCGGATGCCTTCCGCTGGGCTCTGCTTGCTGACAGTGCGCCGTGGAACAGTAAACGGTTCTCTAAGCAGATTGTAGCCGAAGCTAAGTCTAAAGTAGTAGATACGATCAATAATACACACGCTTTTTACTCGTTGTATGCCATGATTGATCAATATAAGGCGGAAGACTATCCGCAGCAAGCTTCAAAAAACGAGCTAGATCGATGGGTGCTCTCTAGGTTGAACTCTACCCTTCAGAACGTCTTGAAGGGGCTGGAGGATTACGATTTTCTGAACCCAGCCAAGCATATGGAAGCTTTTGTTGATGAGCTAAGTAATTGGTACATTCGCCGTTCTCGCGACCGTTTCTGGGGCAGTCAAATGACGGAGGACAAAGTCTCTGCTTACCAAACGCTGCGCGAAGTCCTGGTCACCTTAGCACAGATGGTTGCCCCTTATATCCCGCTCATCGCGGAGGATATTTTCAGCAACCTTGGGGGTGAAGGCAGCGTTCATTTGACCGATTACCCGAAAGTAAACGAAGCAGCAATCGATACGACACTGGAAAATGACATGGCCACCGCTCGGCAGATCGTTGAGCTAGCGCGCAACATTCGCAACGAGGTCGGAATTAAAACACGCCAACCTCTGTCTGAACTCATTGTTTCGCTAGACCGTGACTTTAATTTGAGCAGATTTGAAGACATCATCAAGGACGAAATTAACGTGAAACATATTCGCTTGGAGCAGAGCGAAAGCACCTTCGTTGACTATCAGTTGAAATTGAACTTAAAAGTTGCTGGCAAGAAGTATGGCAAATTCGTTGGTCCTGTGCAAAATGCCTTGAAACAGCTTACTGCGTCTGAAGCTAAGCAAGTTGTTGACAACGGCCATCTGGACGTCACCTTTGACGGCGAAGCCATCCATCTTACTTTGGATGAGCTGCTTGTGGAAAAGCAGGGGAAAGCAGGATTTGCCTCCGCGGTGGGGTACCAAATCAACGTCGCGCTGAACACAGCCATAACGGAGGAGCTGGAACAGGAAGGTCTTGTTCGCGAGGTGATCCGCGGGATTCAAGATTATCGCAAGAAACTGGATTTGCCGATTGAAAAACGTGTCATCCTGACGCTGCATGTTGATGCTCCCTTGAAAGCCGCGATTGAGCGCTTTGATCATGTTTTGCGCGAGAATGTGCTTGTCTCCGAGATCAGATATGCTGCCCAAGCTGCGAATATGGAGGATGTTTCGTTCGGCGGTTATCAGTGCTTATTGCTCATAGAGTAGTTGGAGTTTGTGGGGGGTTGCTACTTAGTAGCGGCCCTTTCTTTTGTTGTGCGGAGGGAAGGCTGCGTCTGGAATTCTTCCTGTAGGGGAACTACAGGGCGTTATTTTGGAGAAACCGGTGATTTTGGTGAGAAAGCGGAACTACAGGGCTCTATTTGCCCTGAAATGGCTATATTTCACTGAAACCTATTGAATAGGGGATTGTAGTTCCCTTACAATAGTCATAATGTTAGTTTATTGAAAAACTAGAGGACTTTAGTTCCTCTAGTGGGGGGAGAAAAGTATGCTAACGAAAACAGAAATTGTCGCCTACTTGAACCGAATTGGCATCAAAGATATTCAGGCTCCAACTAAAGCCTATATGTTTGATCTACATAGAGCACATGTAGCCAATATTCCATGGCAAACACTCGATATTTACGCTGGCAGACCGACATCTATGGATGTGAGGGAGAGCGTTCAGCTTATGATCAATCATCGAAGCGGTTATTGCTTTCACTTAAATGGTTCATTTGGTACTTTGCTTAAGTCTTTAGGGTATCAAGTGTCGTGGCATAGGGCCGGTGTACAGCCAATCGGTGAAGAGCCAAGGGTTAATTCTTTTCATCTAGGTGTTACCGTCAGCTTGAATAATGAAGCCGGAGAGAGCGAACCGTGGATTGTTGATGTCGGTCTTGGCGATATGCCTTATGAGCCGCTGCCTTTGCACTTCGGGAAATACACACAAGGGCATGCTACTTATCAGGTAACGGCGTCTAGTGTAGCCGAACAGGGGTGGCGCTTGGAACACGATCCCCTTTATGCTTATGCTGGAGTCGATTATGCGCCTGAGGCTGAACTGAATTTGGACGTATTCAAAGCTAATCATGACTTTTACAGCCGATCAAGTGAATCACCGTGGATGAATTTGTTTCTTCTTCGACAAAGATGTGCGGCAGAGAGTAATGAGCTTAGAGGCTGTGTATGGAAAAAATGGGATCTGAATGGCGCGGAATCAACGGAGTTGTCAAATCAAAGCCAGTGGCTTGATGTTATGGCCTTTATTTTTAATGAAAGACTTGTCACCTATTCGGTGTTGGAACGTGATGAGCTATGGAAAAGAGTAAGGAAACAGCATGAGGATTGGAAGAAGCTGACGAACAAGTAAATAAAGAGTACAAAAGCCAGTCAAACACCAGATGTTTGACTGGCTTTTTTCATGCCGGCACCTACATGGAGTCGATTATTTAGCGAGTAATTTCAAAAACTCACGCATGAAGCCTGGCAAATCAGGCCAAGCATGGCCAGAGACCAACTTCCCATCCACATGAAGCGTGTCCGTCGCATACTTGGCGCCAAGCTGCTCGACGTCCAAACGACATGCGGAATAGGCAGTCATGGTGCGACCTTCAAAGTAATGGTTGTCTTTTAAAGCGGAGAATACTTGCGCAGCATGACAGATAGCGCCGAGCGGCTTGTCAGCTTCAAGAAAATGGCGAAGAATGCGTGGAACATGTTCATTCGATCGAATGTACTCCGGAGCTCTGCCCCCAGGAATGATAAGTCCATCATACTGACTAGGGTCTACATCAGCAAAAGCGATGTGTGAAGGCAGCAAATGCCCAGGCTTTTCTGTGTAGGTCTCCCAACCTTCGATAAAATCGTGGACGACGGTACGAAGCACTTTTTTCGTCGGTGAAGCAATAACAGCCTCATATCCTTCCTCTAATACACGGAAATAAGGATAATACACCTCTAGAACTTCTGCAGCATCACCGGTAAGAATTAAGATTCTCTTTGACATCGTATCACTCCTTGGTAATTATTGGTAACCTATAAATTTAATTATGAATAAACCACGCAGCGTTGTAAACGGGTGGATTTTGACACGAATTGTCGAATGCCAGTTGGAGACGTAACCAAAGCTATAACTGCCCCCTCTTAATTGGATAGTGCGGCTTTTTTTTTGCATGAAAGGTTAAAAGGGGGCTGATGGAGAATTGCTGAGCAAGGTACATTTGTAGGTGCAGGCATATCTCGAGGCTAGGAGGAGAAATGATGAATCAGCAAAGAAATTCAGGTTTGAGCAAGGGAAATGAAGAGCTAGCAGAGCAGGTAAGTGCAAAGCGAAACAAGCTCCACGAGGAACGAGTAGGGCAAGCGAATGCGTTTTTGAAGCAAAAGGTGGAGGGTCTTGAGGGTGACAGTTATAGACTGAGCTATCATTTGATGCCTCCTGCAGGCTGGATGAATGATCCGAACGGTCTAATTTTTTATAAAGAAGAGTATCATGCGTTTTATCAGCATTACCCATATGAGGCCAAATGGGGACCAATGCACTGGGGACACGCCAAAAGTAGAGATTTGGTGAATTGGGACCATTTCCCAGTAGCGTTAGCGCCTTCGGAAGAATACGACGCAGGAGAAAATAGCGGCCACGGCTGTTGGTCGGGCAGCGCGGTGGACGATAATGGTGTCCTTACGTTAATTTACACAGGGCATGTTGATGGACGCACACCGGTGGAGGTGCAGTGTCTCGCGACTAGCACGGACGGAGTGAGCTTCCGCAAAGAGGCTTGCAATCCGGTCATTGCGGGGGCTCCACAAGAAGGCGGAGTCGGGTTCCGAGACCCGAAGGTCTGGCAGTATGCAGGTGCATGGTATATGGTGGTCGGGTACGGGAAAGACGGCTTGGGCAAAGTGTTGATGTATACATCTGAGAATCTGCGGGAGTGGCGCTACCTTGGAGTAGCTGCGGAGAGCGACGGAACGATGGGAGATATGTGGGAGTGTCCGGATCTCTTCCCTTTAGGGAGCGGGGACGATCATGTGCTTGTCATTTCACCGATGAATATGGGAACGACGAAGACGATGTACTTAACCGGCAAGTTGAACTATGAAACAGGTCAATTCGCCTATGGCTATGCGGAGCGGCTGGATTACGGGTTCGACTTCTATGCCCCGCAAACGTTCATGGACGGGCAGGGCCGGCGCATCCTCCAAGGCTGGATGAACATTTGGGGTGCCAAGATGCCCGAGCAGGAGCGGGGCTGGATGGGGGCCTTCACCTTACCGCGCGAGCTGAAGCTTAACGCGGATGGAGCCCGTGGCGGAGCTTACTGCTCTACGCGGGGCGCACCAACGTGTTGACGATCTATCTATTGGTGCGGATACGGAGTTGACGCTGCCGAATGTGTATGGCGATACGCTTGAGTTAATCGCCGTTTTTGATGTGGCGATAACCGCTGGTGCAGCGGAATTCGGCTTGTTGCTCCGCTGCTCGGAGGATGGCACCGAGTATACGAAAGTAACCTATTCGGCAGCTGACCGCAAGCTCAGCGTGGATCGCACCCACTCCGGCGCAGGCGAAGCGGGTGTGAGCGAAGTGCAGTTGGCGCCGATGGCGGATGGGCGCTTGAAGCTGCATCTGTTCCTCGACCGCTCATCGGTCGAGCTCTTCGCAAATGACGGAGTGAAAACCGTCACGAATCGGATTTACCCTGCGGCGGCTAGCCTGGGTATCAAGCTGTTTGCCGAGAAGGGCGAAGCTCATCTCGAGAGCTTGGACGCTTGGGTTTTGTAATTTGCAAAACCCAATAGCCTTAGCGGGAACTACAGGGCGCTATTTGCTCCGAAAGTGAAGATTTTTCCAGTGAGCGGAACTACAAGGCGCTACTCGTAGATTTACAGACGAAAATCGAGCTAATTGACCAAATAAGACCCTGTAGTTCTCTCAGAATAGGAAATACGCTGATTCTATTCAAATAGCGGACTCCAGTTCCCCTTCATTCCAAAAAACCAGCAAGCCCAAGGCTGCTGGTTTTTGATCATGCTAGTTCCGTATACGCATCGCCCGATAAGCATTCCGGGTAACGCACTGTTTAAGCCATTCCAGGTCCAAACCTTGCTGAGCCGCATAGGGCAGGAAATCGGTCAGCAGGTGGTGATAAGGACGAAGATTCCCGCCTTTCTCCTCACCAACCGTGTACCAGCCTGTATCTTGAGAAAGCAGGATTTGCTCGCTGCTTACGCCATAAGCTCGTAGTTGTTGCAGCAATTCCACATGCTTGTCATAGGTGCCTGGCAGAATGGAATCGATCGAGATCCACATGCCCTCATCCGCCAATCGTTGATGGACGGCCAAATCCTTGCCAGTTTGGGCATGCACCCAGATGAAACGTTCCCGATCGAAGCCTGCTTCTCTCATGATTTCGCCCGCATGCAGGGCGGTATCCCCACCAATGGTGTGGCATTGAATCGGCAATCCAGTTTCAAAGGAGGTGCGAATCGCAGCCCGCAAAATTTTTTGCTGCGTCTCATTGATCGACGTTCCGTCGTTTAAGGCGATTTTGATATAGCCAGGGAAGACGCCGCTATCTCCAATGCCGTTTTGCGCTTCACGAATCCATAGATCGGATAACTCGCGCTCCGTGGCTTGATAAACGAAAGGCGGTAAATAAGGTGCCTTATAAAAGCCGGTATTTGTCACGAGATGCAGACCAGACTTGGTAGATAAGTCTTTTAAAACATAGGGGTCACGCCCCAAATATTCCGGCGCACAATCTACAAATGTTGAGCAGCCCGCTTCCTTCAACTGCAGCAGCAGCGGCAGGATGGAAGCCACAACTTCATCTCGGTCGTAATCATCCGGAGTTAACTTGCCATCCTCGACAAATCCAACGAGGACATGCTCGTGGACGAGAATTGTTCCAGCTTCTTTTTCATGGATAAGTCCGGTTACGGTCTGCAGCATCGACGTCGCCCCTTGATCCTGAGTTTTGACTTTATTATAGTCTATGGCGGACCATTGGCAACACTATTTTATTCTTTTACAATAGAATCATCAGTAAAACCCTTAAGAACGGAGAATCCGCATGTCCGCCGAATCGATTTTAAATCAAGAGCTGCAGCCGTACATTCGTTATGCGGACCTGCTGCATTTTCAGCAATGGAAAACGCCGCCGAGAATCATCACCGACTACATGCTGCTTTATGTGCAGGAAGGGTCCTTTCGCCTTCAAGTAGAAGGGGAGCTCTATGGGGTGAATCAGGGGCAGTTCATCTTCGTGCAGCCGGGAATTGTGCATCAGATGGAATCCGAATCGCCACTTAGTCTGATGTCACTGCATATGGAATTGTTTCCGTCCTTAGTCGAAGCTCGTCCCGAAATGATCGTACCCATCGATCACGGCTATAACCCAGAGGCGGTTCCTCTACAGCCAAGCCTGCAAACGTTCGCGGATATCTGCATCCCCTATATATTAAAGCTTTCGAGACACGAATGGTTGCTTGACACTCTGCAGCAGACAATTGCACATTGGGGCCGCAAAAATGCACTGGACCTTCTTCAAGCGCAAGTGCATGCCACAGAGATTGTACTGGAATTGTTAAAAGAATACACAACCCGCAGCACCTCTGAGCACAGTCGCTCCACCTCGCTTAGTTGGGTGCCTGCCTATATGCAGTACCGGTTGTCGGAACCGCTGCCTGTGGAGGAAATGGCACATAAAGCCCTCATGTCCCGCTCTTATTTCTCCCTGCATTTTCGCTCCCAATTTGGAGTGTCCCCTCATCAATTTCTGCTCAAGCTACGCCTAGATTACGCGACGGACCTGCTTCGTGGCACGGATTTGCCACTTCAGGATATTGCGGACAGCTGCGGATTTTCGAGCGTCCACCATTTTTCCAAGATGTATAAGCTTCGTTTCGGATACCCGCCAAGTCAAGTTAGGCGCCATCCATAAAAAGACGTTTTGATACATTTGCTATGCATTTTGACAAAGCCAGACGCTCGCAGCTCCCCTATAATGAAGTCATGGAATTCACAACACTTTGTTACAAGGAGGCTGCTATGACCGAAACAGCGTATGTAGGCATTCTTCGTCCGTATGACATCGGCAAATATAGTGTGGAAATGAACTCGAAGCTGCTGCGGAGATACAAATACATGCATGAACGGTTATTCCGCTGTGCGGCCGGGCAGCTTCCGGCAAGAAGTCACTGGCATCTAAAAGCTGCGCTGGGCAAGCATCTTTACGAGGATGCCGAGGCGGTCGGTTCCCTTCGCGCGCGCATTTTGGAGCTTAGAACCTCCCCGATGATGCTGCAAAAAGAACCAAACGTCACATTGACGCTGCTCTTTGAGGAATTGATTCAGGCGCAGAGCGACATGGAACTGCTGGTGGGGGTTTATCGCGTGATAAAGCCGGCACTTTTGAAAGCGTATACCCAGCATATCGCGGACACCCAGCAGCTTGTGGATTATCCGACCATTCGCCTTTTAAAGTTGCTGTCTTCGGATTTGCGCGAGCAGATTGAATGGGGAGAAAACATGATTCAGTCGCTGCATAGCGACGGCGAATCTGTGGAGCAAGCTGACGAGTTCGAGGGTCGGATCAGCGGGTTTTTGGGTGCGGCGGGCGGCATTACGGGCGAGCAAGGCGCTTCGATACAGGTGCCTGCACGCTGGCGATCCGGCAAGACGTATGAGCTGCCGAAGCAAGCTGTTCGGGATGCCAAACGAATGGGACCTCCGGCCCTTGGCCGCACGGCTATACCGCATCAATCGGACGACCCGATTCGCCTTCGACTGCTGGATATGATGAAATCCAGGCAAGAGGAAATGGCCGCCGTGGAGAACGTGGCGAGCGTCATTTACGATCAACTCCATATGCCATGGGAGTTCTATCAGGATTTGGCGCGCCATCTGTGGGATGAAGTGCGGCATGCACTTTTCGGCCAAGCGGCGATGGAGGCGGAAGGCATCGATTGGATGGTGCTGCGGCAGTATGTCGGCGGCTATGATCCGTTAATCGATAAGCTGCCGGCGCAGCGCTACGCGCTTTTGAGCATTGGCTTTGAGGAAAAAGCGATGCGCCGTCCGGGCAAAATCGCTGAGTATGAGTTTTGCAGAGATGAGGCGAAACATCCGCTTATGGAGCGGTTCCAGGACTATGACTGGGCCGATGAAGTAACGCATGCCGCGTTTGGACGCAAATGGACGCCGGAATTATTTGGCGAGGACTTGGACTATGTGCGGCAGGTTGCGGATTTTGAAATGGAAGAACGCAAGAAACTATTTGAAGCATGGGCCAAAATTGAAGGGAGCGAAGGCGGAAGATGAGTGAGAAACGAACGTATGATTTTCAAAGACAAATAGAGACTTATGATCGCGCTGATATTGTCGTTATCGGAGGGGGACCTGCGGGAACAGCGGCTGCTATTTCTGCGGCAAGAAGAGGAAAGAAAGTCATTTTGCTAGAAAAGTCAGGGCAGCTTGGCGGTATGGGCACTTTGGGTAATGTGAGCATTTTTATGCCGATTGGGAACGTAACGGGCATATACCGTGAGATGATCGCAGAGGTGCTCGCCGAATATTTACCGGAGCATCATGATACGTCCATTGCCCCGCAATATTCACCTTTTGAGCTACGGCATTATTTAAATGAGAAAATGAAAAAGGAAGGCGTAGAGGTCATCTACCATACCGAGTTTGTTGGGACGGTCAAGGATGGAACTCGCTTGGAAGCAGTGATTGCGTCCACACGTGAAGGCTTAAAGGCTTTTGAAGCTAAGCAATTCATAGACTGCACTGGGGATGCCAGAGTCGCTCTCGATGCTGGAGTGCCTCATACGTCGGGAAGAGCCGAGGATGGGCTAACTCAGCCGATGACGCTTATGTTTATGATGCAAAACACAGGCAAGCCTGTAACCCCGATCCTGCCGGAAGGCTGCTATTATTATGAAAAAGTGTCCGATCTGCCGCAGGGACGCCATCTATTTTGGGAGCGCAACAAGGATGGTCAGCTCCTTGTGAACATGACTCGGGTCAAAGGCAACGGCGCCAAAATCAAGGATATCAATTACGCCGAAACGGAAGCGCTGAGACAGGTATTCTCCATCGTGCACTATTTACAGCGGAACGGTTTTGAGACCTATGCGCTTTCCCATGTGGCCAATCAGGTCGGCGTAAGGGAAACGAATCAGATTCAGGGGCTGTACACACTAACTGAGCAGGATGTGGTGGAGGGTCGCCGATTCCAAGACGTGGTCGCCCAGACGAATTACGAGATCGACATCCACAGTCCCGATGGCAAAAAGACCACAGACGAGCGCAAAGTCAGCGGCTACGATATTCCGTATCGCTGCATGGTGCCCGATGAGGTGGAAAATCTGCTCGTCGCTGGCCGTTCCATATCCGCTACCCATGTAGCGATGTCTTCTATGCGTGTGCAGCCTACTTGCTATGCGCTGGGGCAGGCAGCGGGGATTGCTGCTTCCATTGCTTTGGACGATGCATGCGTCATTCGCGATGTATCCATTGATGCGCTGCATGAGGGACTGCGTGAGATGAACGTTGTTTTTCATAAGCTGGCTTCGTATTCATAAGCAAAGCAGGTGCACTTGCGGAGCGGAGGCGAGCGCTTCAGCACTTGTAACGATGAAAAACATCGTTACAGCAAGTGTGAGCCGCGCCGAGGAGGGCGCAACGATGAAAAACATCGTTGCAGGTCCGCCCGCGGAGCGGAAGCGAGCACTTCAGCACTTGTAACGATGAAAAACATCGTTACAGCAAATGTGAGCCGCGTAGAGGAGGGCGCAACGATGAAAAACATCGTTGCAAGTCCGCACGCGGAACGGAAGTGAGAGCCTAAATATTCTCCCGATCCAGCAAATAAACTTTCACATTTTTCTTCACGCCGAATTCCTGCGCTTGACTCAAATCGTTCATGAACACATCAATTCGCGAACCGCGAATCGCCGAGCCGATATCCTCAGCTTTGCGAATACCGATCCCCTCAATGAATACGGTGGAGCCTAGTGGAATGACGGCAGGATCGACGGCGATCGTCCGTCCTTCTTTGGCTTTTAACCCGCTGAAGGTGATGCCGTACGTAGGATGGGAGGCCTTTTTACCGGTTGATTCGAATCCCGCTGTATAGGCCGTCAGTGTGGTATTGATCACTTTTTTAATGATTTTTGGCTGTGTATTCGTGGCAGCCGCAGTTGCTCCTGAAGGGATCTTCAGGGTCTGTCCAATTGTCAGCCCACGCGGATCGCCAATCCCGTTGGCCGCCATGAGGTCATTCACATCCACTTCAAAATCACGAGCGATTTTGAACAAGGTATCTCCCCGGTTAACTTGATACTGCGTTGTCGGCGGGATGGTAGTAGTGGTAGTGGTTTCATATTCAACTGCATTTGATGCAAGACTGTAAGATTGCGAGATATCCGTGAACTCGTCGCTGCTTGGATAGGAATAGGCTTTATCTGCAAGCCATAAACTAACTAACAAAGGAATTGTCAGAGTCGTAAACAAGATTTTTAGAAACATCATAGCTCCTCCTCAAAAAGTTAATAGAGTTATAGCTACTAGACTCGTCAAATTTAGATTTTTCTATACGTATTCTATGAAAATTTACTAGATTCAAGCGCGTAAAAGATTCTTTTACGGGCTTTTTTGCTGTTTACAGACGGATTGGCAAACGTTCGTCCTGACGTGAATACACTATAGCAACAACCTAAAGGAATGATGTTCATGCGCCAAGGATACGGAATGTTCCAACAACAATCGGCGAAAATGCGGTTAACACCGCAGCTGCGCAAAGCCATATCGATTCTGCAGCTCTCGACACCTGAATTGCTGGAGGTTGTTCAGCAGGAGATGAACGAGAATCCGGTGTTGGAATACGCCGCCGCTAACGAGCGAACGGTCGGAGGCTCTGCTCCTTCTCGTCCTAACCGCAAGAGGGATGGCGACGCTCCTTATGATCCGCTGCACCATGTCGCTTCGAATGAGGTGTCCCTGGAGAGGCATTTGAAGGAGCAGTTATTTTTCATGAAAAAAGCGCCGCAAAGCGTGCGCCGAATTGTCATTTTTATGATCGGAAATTTGGATAGCAATGGCTATCTAGGTCCTTCGATAAGTGAAATTTCGGATGTAATGAAAGTGGAGCGTGAGCTAGTGGAGCAAGCACTTACGATTCTGCAAAGCTTTGAGCCATCTGGTGTAGGGGCGAGGAATTTGCGGGAATGCCTGCTTTTGCAGGTACAGTCTTTGGCCGAAAGCTTTCCGCTGGTCGCGACACTCATTCGCCATCATCTGAAGGATGTTGCCGATTTTCACATTCATAAGCTATCGCAGCGCTTACAAGCTTCTCCACAAGAAATTCATGCAGCCGTTGACGTCATCAAGGGGTTAAATCCTAGGCCTGGGGCTGCTTTTCATACAGAAGCCATCCACTATATTATGCCAGAGGTCGTCATAGAAAAGTCAGGCGAAAGGCTTGTGGTATTCACTCATCAGGCAGCGCTGCCCCGTCTATCGATGAACGGCTATTATGAGCGAATTGTGAAGGAGGGAAAAGATACGAACGAGGCCGCTCGCTTCCTAACCGGCAAATTGCAATCGGCGATGTTCTTTTTAAGGTGCTTGGAGCAGCGCCGAAAGACGATTTTTCGCGTAGCTCAGGCCATTGCAGAGGAACAAAGCGAATTTTTTTGGAAGGGGACGGCCTATCTCAAACCGATGACGTTGAAACACATTGCCGATAAGCTAGGCATGCATGAATCGACAGTCAGCCGTGCAACGGCCGGCAAATATGCCCAAACACCATGGGGCATCTTCGAGCTCAAGCATTTTTTCCCATCCGGCTTGCCTCAAGACTGTGGAGATGCAGCGTCGTCCGAGCGTGTCAAAGCCAGATTAAAGGAATGGATTCGTAGCGAGAACCCTGCTAAGCCATACTCGGATCCTAAGCTGGCTGCGCTGCTGAAGCAGGAGGGCATCCAGATTTCACGCCGCACGGTGACGAAATATCGGGAGGAGCTCGGCATTTCTTCTTCCCTGAGAAGGAAGCGCATATAGTTAACCTAGAGGGTCATGGCCGGATCAAGGTTTTGGCCCATAAATTCATATCCTCGTATTTATCGTAGATATCGCAGTTTTTCGTCAACCTGCCGTAATAGGCATAGCCCATTTGATAGAAAACAGCATTCATGCCAAAGGAAAGTGCTCTGGACAGCGAGTAAGCGCAGGTAACCTTGCGAGCGATCAATTCATCCTCCAAAGCGTGCATCAAAAGCCTCATGAGCCCTTGGTTGCGAAAGGTCGGAAGTGTGGCGCAATCGGTCATTTCCGCGTTGGCGTACATGGTGTTAATTTCAGCGGATGCAGCGCTAATGAGCTCATCTTGCGATTCGACGAGATAATAAATCGTCCCCTCCTGCATGGTTTTTGCAACATACTGAGGATCATTCATGGGTGTAGGGTAGGTTTGGAAAATCTGGCTGTACAATTGCGACAGCTTCTCTGCATCCTCGATCAAGGCTATTCGCAGATTAAAAGGACCCGGTACAGCGGGTCGATTGGTCTTCCGGGAAAGCGCTAGCACCTTACGCAAAATGTGATCCTCTTCCATCCAATAATCGCTGCTCCGCCGCTCCAGATCGTAATAAAATGCCATACAGTAAGCGTCCACACCATGAAAATATCCTTTATAAATGCCCTCCAACATGCAGCCTTTTCCCAGAAAAACTTGCCAATCCTGCTCCCGCGATTTGATGAAAACTTTGGTCAGCGCATAACTTTTGGCTACATCAGCTATTCGCTCGTAGATGGCATGGACATTGCCTTGATAGTCGTCTACCCGCAATCTTTTGTTCATGAAATCGAGGTAAAAGCTTACCGTATAATCGCTGCCGGTTTCAACTTCCATGTGGGATGTTGGCAGATCATTTGGCATTACGCAGTCCCCCCTTCTTCTTAACATGGTTATATGCTTGGATGCGTTAGATTAGCCTTGTAAAAGTTTACGTTGTTGGTCCAAAGGTGGCATGTATTTTGCTTCGTTATTAGGCAGCAGCAGCTGCGCAAACCCTATCTCATGAAGGAGGCTGAGAGCTTATGCAGTGCATGTGGTGTGAGACGGAAGATGTCCGTGAAGGGGTAAAAGATTGCTACTGGATCATGCCGGACGGGAGGATGGCTGTACAGATTTTGAACGTACCCGCGATCGAGTGCGCGAATTGCCGAACATATGTGCTGGAAGGCACTGCCCAGCAGATCGAAGAGATGCTGTATTGGCATGACGTTTCTGCGCTCGGCAGTTCCTTTCACTATGACGAGCTGATGAAGGCTCCACGGGTCAAGAATATATTTCTCAAATAAAAGGGATGGCTGATTAGTGGGGGTGCCTTATGGGACGGGAGCATTTAATCAAGCCGGTTTTGGATCATCCTTATCCCACGGTTCAATATGGAAAAGGGGTGTACCTCTACGATGAGCAGGGCAAAGCGTATCTGGACGCATCGTCAGGGGCAGTGACGGCCGGCATCGGGCATGGCGTGCAAGAAATAATCGATGCGATGATGGAGCAAGCCAGCAAGGTGTCTTTTGTGTACCGTTCACAGTTCACAAGTGAACCAGCAGAGAAACTGGCGAAGAAGCTGAGCGATTTGGCGCCAGGGGGCGACTATTGGGCCTTCTTCGTGAACAGCGGCTCCGAAGCGACAGAAACGGCGATGAAGATTGCCATTCAGCACTGGCAAGAGAAGGGCCGCTTCGGGAAGAACAAGATGATATCGCGCAGGATGAGCTATCATGGCATCACCATGGGCGCTCTTTCGATGTCTGGCCATGTACTTAGACGAAGGCGGTTTATACCGCTTTTAGAGGATTTCCCAGTCGTTGCTCCCGCTTATTGCTATCGGTGTCCGTTCAAGATGAATGCAGCTTCTTGCCAGCTGGCGTGCGCAGACGACTTGGAAACAGCGATTAAACGAATCGGCGCTGAGCATATTGCCGCCTTCATTGCGGAGCCCATTGTTGGGGCTGCTGGAGGAGCGATTGTTCCGCCTCCGGGTTATTTTAAGAAAATTAAGGAGATCTGTGATCGCTATGACATCTTGTTTATCGCCGATGAGGTGATGACCGGTATTGCTCGGACGGGTGAAATGTTTGGCATGCAGCACGAAGGCGTAGAGCCCGATCTGATAGCGCTCGGGAAAGGGTTGAGTGCCGGCTACACACCAATGGCGGCCACGCTGGTGAAGGATCATGTGATGGCGCCCATTTTACAGGGCTCCAAAAGCATAATGGCCGGCCATACGTACAGCGCCAACCCGCAGTCTGCCGCCATTTCGCTGGCCGTACTGGACTACGCCCTGAAGCATCAACTTGCTCAATCAGCTCGAAGGATGGGAGCTTATTTACTGGCTAAGCTGCGTCAAATGGCGGATAGCATCGCAATCATTGGCGACGTCAGGGGGAGAGGTTTACTGCTGGCTCTCGAATTCGTTCGAAATCGGGACGATAAGACGATGTTTCCGCCTGCAGCGGGCATCACTTCCCGAATCATAGATAAAGCCTTTCACAAAGGCTTACTCGTTTATCCCGCAGCTGGCGCTGTGGATGGTGCTGGGGACGCCATTATTGTGGCGCCGCCTCTGGTGATTACGGAAGCGGAAATCGATCAGCTTGCACAACTTTTGGAAGAAGCGATTCGCGAAGTCATGGATGAGCTGACGAGAGAGTCGGCAGGAGGTGGCGAAGATGGAGAGATCTGAGCTGAGCAAAGTGAAGAGCTTGGAAGAGGCGCTTCATGCGATTAACGATGGCTGCACGCTCATGTACGGCGGGTTTGGCGGTATTGGCACACCTCCGACGCTGATTGATGGTATTTTAAACAAAGGGGTCAAAGACTTAACGATTATCGGCAACGACACCGGTTTTCCTCATATCGGGATTGGCCGTTTAGTGACCGCTGGACGGGTGCGAAAGGTGATTGCCTCCCATATCGGCTCCAATCCTAACGCTGGTCAAATGATGGAGGACGGCTCCATGGAGGTTGTCTTTTACCCGCAAGGCACACTGGCGGAGAAAATTCGGGCAGGCGGAGTAGGCCTCGGAGGTATTTTGGTGGACGTTGGTGTCGGAACGATGATGGGAGAAGGCAGGGACACGGTGTCGATCGATGAGCGGACGTATTTAGTAGAGCCAGCTCTGACGGCTGATGTGGCGATTGTTCATGCTTTGAAGGCGGACCCTTTCGGCAATCTTGTCTATGATAAAAGCGGTAGAAATTACAATCCGCTCGTGGCGATGGCTGGGACTTTTACCATTGCCGAGGTCGATGACATTGTGCCGCTTGGCGCGCTGGACCCCGAAAGTATTATCACACCAGGCATTTTCGTCGACATGGTCATCCTCAGCAAAGGAGTGAATTGGCAATGGGTATGGGAAAAGAAAACCGTGACCGAATAGCGAAACGAGCCGCTCAGGAGTTGAAAAACGGGATGGCCGTCAATTTGGGAATTGGCATCCCGACTCAGGTTGCGGACTATGTGCCGGAGGGTGTTCAGATTGTTTTTCATGCAGAAAATGGCATCTTGTACGCAGGCGGAGCCCCGAAACCAGGGGAAGAAGATGCGTTCCTCTGCAACGCGGGTGGATATCCGCTCACGATTCTGGGCGGAGCCTCCTATTGCGATAGCTCGATTGCTTTTGCCATGATTCGCAGGGGCTGCATTGATATTACGATCCTTGGGGCGCTGGAGGTTAGCGAGCGCGGTGATTTGGCGAATTGGATCGTACCTGGTAAGCGGGTGGCCGGCATCGGCGGTGCGATGGAGCTTGCGCAAAAAGCGAAGAAAGTCATCGTGCTCATGAACCATATCAATCGGCAGGGTGAATCCAAAGTGAAGAAGCAGTGCGACTTGCCGCTGACCGCCAGGGCTTGTGTGAAGCTGATTATTACGGAAATGGCCGTGATGGAAGTGACGGAGCAGGGACTGCTTTTGAAGGAGATCATGTTGCCCTATACGGTAGATGACATCGTGCGTCATACGGAGGCAGCCTTGATCATTCCGGAACATATTTCATACATTCCATAATGTGTTGCCAACCATAAGGAGGGAATTCCTTTGCCGAATCCTAGTACTGACCAGCCAGGGAAGGCCGAGTTGCCCGAGCTTTCAAAGCGAATTCATGAGTGGATCACGCTGCATCGTGACGCTGGGACCGCACTGCTGCAGCAAATGGTCCGAATTGCAAGCACACAAGGCAACGAGAAGGAGGTTCAACTGCTCGTTGCCGATCAACTGCGAGGCCTGAGAATGGATGTGGATATGTGGGAACCGGACGGAGAGGAGCTTGCAGATCATCCGTATTTTTGCTCAACACGGAGCCGCTTTGCAGGTAGTCCCAACGTTGTGGGAGTTAAGAAGGGGACAGGAGGGGGACGTTCGATCCTGCTGAACGGTCATGTGGACGTTGTGCCGGAGGGTCAGCGGAATCAGTGGGCGCACGATCCCTATAGCGGTGAAGTGGTTGACGGCAAGCTATATGGACGTGGCTCAACGGATATGAAAGGCGGCAATATAGCGCTTTTGCTTGCTCTTGGGGCTATTCAGGGTCTCGGTCTGAAGCTGAAAGGCGACGTTATTTTCCAAAGCGTTGTGGAAGAAGAAAGCGGCGGGGCGGGGACGCTAGCGGCCATCCTACGAGGTTACCGGGCTGACGCAGCTCTGATTCCGGAACCGACGAATTTCCGTATTTTTCCCAAACAGCAAGGCTCGATGTGGTTCCGAATTGAAGTCAAAGGACGCTCGGCGCATGGCGGAACAAGGTACGAAGGCGTTAGCGCTATCGAGAAAAGCATCAAGGTCATTCAGCATATCCTAGAGCTTGAGAAGGAGAGGAATGCCAGGATCACAGATCCGCTGTACGCGAACAATCCCATTCCGATTCCCATTAATCTGGGTGTCATTCAAGGCGGGAATTGGCCATCATCTGTTCCAGATACGGTCAAAGTGGAGGGGCGCATGGGGGTTGCTCCTGAGGAGAAGCTGCAAGATGCCAAGGTAGAAATGCTGAGGTGGTTGGAGCAGTTGAAGGAAGTGGATCCTTGGTTTGCAGAGCATCCGCCTGAACTACAGTGGTTTGGAGCGCAATGGGTTCCGGGCAGCGTTGACCCGGAGCACCCTTTGATGCAAGTGCTTATGCAGCAATTTCGCGCGGTAAAACAAGATGAGCCCGTCATAGAAGCATCGCCATGGGGCACAGACGGCGGCTTGTTAACGCAGCTGGGCGATACGCCCTGTATTGTTTTTGGCCCAGGGATTACGCAAGTGGCGCATTACCCGAATGAGCACATTGTGCTGGAGGATGTGTTTACAGCTGCTGAGATTATCGCGCTAACCTTGATTGACTGGTGCGGTTTTGACAGAATGGAGGCATAGGGGATGGATGTGAGGGAGAGAAGGACGAAGTACATTGAAATGAAGACCTCTCTGCCGGGGCCGCAGGCTCAGAAGCTGCTCAATCGGCGTATGGCTAGCATTCCGCGGGGGCCGTTTAATACCGTATCTACCTTTGCGGCAAAAGGGGAGGGAGCCCTGCTCACCGATGTCGACGGGAATACATTTATCGATTTCGCTGGTGCAATTGGTTCTTTAAATGTCGGTCATTGTCCGCCCAAAGTGGTGGAAGCGCTGAAAGCGCAGCTGGAGAACTATTTGCATCCATGCTTTCATGTGATGATGTATGAGCCCTATGTGGCTCTTGCTGAGAAATTAAATGAAATAACGCCGGGTGATCATGAGAAAAAAACGTTTTTTTTGAATAGCGGGGCAGAGGCGGTTGAAAATGCCGTGAAAATCGCACGCAAGTATACGGGGCGCAAAGCTATTATTTCTTTTGAGCGCGGCTTTCACGGAAGAACCTATATGGCGATGTCGCTCACGAGTAAAGTGAAGCCGTACAAAAATGGCTTCGGCCCTTTCGCGCCTGATACCTATAAAATGCCTTATCCTTACTACTACCGTGCTCCGGGCGGTATGTCAGCGGATGAGCTGGATGCTTACATTTTGCAGAGGTTTGATGAGTTTTTCTTGTCTGAGGTTCCGGGTGAGGACGTCGCTGCCGTGATTCTAGAGCCGGTTCAAGGCGAAGGGGGTTTTGTCATCCCTTCCACGCGTTTCATTCAAGGAGTCAAAGCCATTTGCGAGAAATATGGGATTCTGCTTATCGCCGATGAAGTGCAGACGGGTTTTGGGCGAACGGGTAAAATGTTTGCGATGGAGCACCACGGTGTTGTGCCGGATCTCATGACGATGTCCAAATCCATTGCGGCTGGTCTCCCCATCAGCGCTGTGACCGGCAGGGCTGAAATTATGGATGCCCCCGGAGTTGGGGAAATTGGGGGGACGTATGGCGGCAGTCCGCTTGGCTGCGTTGCTGCTCTGCAAGTCATTGCCATGCTAGAGGAGGAGCGGCTTGCCGAACGGGCTGCACGGATCGGGGAAGCCGTCACTGAGCGGTTTCGGCGGCTGCAGCAGGAACTCAGCTATATCGGAGATGTACGCACATTGGGCGCCATGAGTGCTATTGAGGTAGTGAAAGATCCAGTGAGCCGAGCACCGGATAAGGAGCTGACGGCTCGGATTCTGCAGGAGGCGCATCAGCACGGCGTTATCGTGATGAGTGCAGGCATATACGGAAATGTGATTCGAATCTTAAGTCCGCTAGTGATCACAGACGAACAGCTTCTTGAAGGCCTTGATGTGCTGGAGGCGGCGTTCAGGGCTTGCGGCGGTTAGAAAAGCAGTTAGAAAAGGGGAAACAGCATGAAGAAGCATTTATTCATTGATGGGAAATGGGTAGAAGCCGGCGAGTATCGGCCCTTATTCTCACCTTACAGCGGTGAACAAATTGCCGAAATTGCTTACGCAGGGGCGGCTGAGGTGCAGCATGCACTGGAAGCGGCTGAAAGAGCGAGACCTTCGATGGCGCGTATGCCGGCACATGAACGCGCTGCGATATTGGAGCGGCTGGCGGCCTTGATAAGTGATAAGGCGGATGAGTGCGCTGGAATTATCGCGCTTGAAGCAGCGAAGCCGCTGAAAACAGCGAGGCTTGAAGTGGAGCGAACCATCGCAACTTACAAGTTCGCCGCTGAAGAGGCGAAGCGGATTCACGGCGAAACGATTCCGATGGATGCAGCGCCTGGCGGGGAGGATCGCGTGGCGTATACGATCCGCCAGCCACTCGGCGTTATTGCGGCGATAACACCGTTTAACTTTCCGATGAATTTGGTTGCGCATAAGGTGGGTCCCGCGCTGGCTGCGGGCAACACGATTGTTTTGAAGCCGGCAGGACAGACGCCGTTATCTGCGTTATTACTGGCGGAACTTCTGCAGCAGGCGGGGCTTCCCGCAGGGGCGCTGAACGTTGTAACGGGTAGTGGGAGCGTTATTGGCGATATGCTGGTGACGGATGCAAGAGTGAAGGCGGTGACCTTCACGGGAAGCCCGGAGGTCGGGATTGCCATACGGAGTAAGGCAGGTCTCAAAAAAGTGATTTTAGAACTAGGCTCCAATTCTGCCCTCATTGTGGATCAAGGGACGGATGTGGACAGCATGATCGCGCGGGCAGTTACAGGAGCTTTCTCGTACGCTGGTCAGGTGTGCATTTCTATTCAGCGAATCTATGTGCATGAGCAGCTATTTGATGAATTTGCCCGGAAATTCGTCAAGCAGACGGAGCTGCTTCAATTAGGCGATCCGCTTGATCCCAAGACGGATGTGTCGGCTGTCATCACTCCGCGTGAGGCGCAGCGGGCGTTGGAATGGATTACGGACGCCGAGCAATCTGGCGCTGTTGTCGCGACCGGCAACAAGAAGGAGGGGAATGTCGTTCATCCGACAGTCCTGCTGCATGTTGCAGAGGCGAGCAGCATCTCCTGTAGGGAGGCTTTTGCTCCCGTTGTGATGATCAATAGAATCGCCACCGTTGAGGAGGGGATAGGGCTGGTTAATGACTCCCGGTACGGCCTGCAAGCGGGGATCTATACGCAAAACATCCGGACTGCGTTTGCCGCTGCCGAAGCGTTAGAGGTGGGGGGTGTCATGATTAATGACATTCCCACCTTCCGCGTAGACCACATGCCGTATGGCGGCGTTAAGGAGAGCGGCACAGGGCGTGAAGGCGTGAAATACGCCGTGGAAGAGCTGACGGAGCTGAAGCTAATTTGTTTTAAAAAGTAGCGCTGGCTGCTCCGTCTGCCTGTCCGCTCGCATAAAAGTTGAAGGGGAGCCCCTAAGTAGAATGTTCTACTTGGGGGCATCCCCTTCATTGTTTAATCAGGCGCAACACTGCGACACTTGTGTGTGCGAGGAACTACAGGGCGCTAATTCAGCGAAATAGGCCGAATTCAGCCTTTATGGGAACTACAGGGCTTTATATCCGCCGAAATGCCTGGATTTCGGCCGGAAACGGCAGAATAGCGGACCGTAGTTCCCTCGACGCGACGCAATGCCGCTTTCTTGCAAAATAGCGGCCTGTAGTTCCCATGCCGCTCATTTTCACACTCAGCTCTCCGCACTAGGCTCCTTACCCTCACTATGCGCCTCCGAGGACGCCTTGCTCTCGATCGCACTTGCCTTGCCTTCATCAGCGCCAGTCTTGCTCTCTTTCTTCTGCGCCTTCATCAGCTTATCCTTCATTTCATCCCGTTTTGACCGGCGATCCTTCAATGAGGCGTGCTCTGGCGCCTCCGAGTAGGCTTTTCTTCTGCCAATCCGGTGCAAATTTTCTGGCACTAAGTTGAATTTTTCATCTTTCATCAGCGCGATAATGCCCGTGCTTTCCGGTTGCTTCTCAATCCCGTAGATTTCGTTGAAATACTCATCCGCCCGGCCCGGCACATAGTTCTTGGGCTCTGGGTAACCAACGATGACGCCTTCGTAGTTGCGCAAAATCACCTTATCTTGGCTCTGCGAGATCAAATAGTTAGGCTGAAGCGCAATTTTACCGCCGCCGCCGGGAGCATCGACAACGAAGGTTGGCACCGCATAGCCCGAAGTATGTCCACGCAGTGCTTCGATAATCTCGAGACCCTTGGACACCGGAGCCCGGAAATGGCCGATACCTTCGGACAAATCACATTGGTAAATGTAATAAGGGCGCACGCGTATTTTTACAAGATCATGCATGAGCTTTTTCATAATATAGGTGCTATCGTTGATGCCCGCTAGAATGACGGACTGATTGCCGAGTGGAACACCCGCATCGGCGAGCATGGCGCATGATTTTTTCGCTTCTTCCGTCATTTCTAGCGGATGGTTGAAATGCGTATTGAGCCAAACGGGGTGATACTTTTTGATGATGGAACACAAATGCTCCGTAATCCGCTGAGGGAAAACAACCGGTGCCCTTGTACCGATCCGGATGATTTCGACATGGGGAATCGCCCGCAAATTTTTCAGTATATATTCCAAAATATTGTCATTGATCAGCAGCCCATCCCCACCAGATAGCAGAACGTCGCGCACCTCCGGCGTATTCCGGATATACGCAATGGCGTCATCCAACTGCTTTTTGGGAACGCCCATGCCCACTTGACCGGAGAATCGGCGGCGCGTGCAGTAACGGCAGTACATGGAGCACTGATTGGTAACTAGAAAAAGCACCCGATCCGGGTACCGATGCGTTAAACCAGGTGTAGGAGAGTCTTCATCCTCGTGTAGAGGGTCCTCCAGGTCATATTTTGTTTTCAGCAATTCGGCGGAAACAGGGACAGATTGCATACGAATCGGGCATCTCGGATCATCAGGATTCATCAGAGATGCATAGTAGGGGGTAATATTCAAAGGGATCGTTTGCGTTGAGATGCGCACGCCCTCTTCTTCTTCAGGAGTTAGATTCACGACTTTTTTCAAATCATCCAAGGAACGAATGGTATGTGTCAGCTGCCAAAGCCAATCATTCCACTGCTCATCCGTGACGTTTTTCCATAGCGCAACTTGCTTCCAGTGACGTCGTTCCATAATGGCACCTCCAGTATTGATGTTTGCTCAGTAATAGAAGATGCAAAAAGCATGCCAACATTTCCTCACGACTTCGGAAAACGCAAAAAAGACTCCTTGCGGAGTCTGGCAGACTAAGGCTTTCTCACGATGCCGTAGCGATTAAGCTTATATTGCAGGGCTTGGCGTTTGATGCCGAGAGCTTGAGCGGTGAGGGTGATATTGTACTGATGGTGGGTGAGCGCGTTCACAATCGCTTCTTTTTCCAGCTGCTTCACCTTATCGGTTAATCCACGTGAGATCACCGCCTTCTCATCCTGCTGCTCCAATCGGAGCGCATTATTCCCCGTGATCGAAGCGGGAAGGTGAGCTTCTTCAATGATTTCGCACTCCAGTTCCATCATATTATAGGTCGATTCGATTGCATGGCTCAGCTCGCGAATATTACCAGGCCAGTGATAGTCTAGCAAACGCTGCATGGCTGCTGGCGCTATGCCCGTAATTTTCATGCCAAACAGGTCATTAAATGTATCAATAAAATGATTCGTCAAAATCGGAATATCCTCTTTGCGCCCAGCGAGCGGAGGAAGCGTTAGATTCACAACATTCAGCCTGTAAAAAAGATCGCTGCGCAAGAGCCCCTTATCCAAGGCTTCCTTAGGATCAATGTTCATGGCCGTAATGATGCGGACATCTACCTGCAGCTCCTGTGTGCCCCCAACCCGGCGAACAAGCCCGTCCTGCAGCACGCGCAGCAGTTTGGCCTGTAGAACTAAATCCAAGCTGTTCAATTCATCGAGAAAAAGCGTCCCGCCATTCGCCTGCTCAAATAAGCCTGCACGGTCGATTGCCCCTGTGAATGCGCCCCTTGCCGTTCCGAACATGATGCCTTCCATAAGCTCGTTGGGGACAGCTGCACAATTTTGTGCAATAAAAAGACGGCTTCTTCGAGCCCCGGCATTATGGATGCTTTGGGCCACTAATTCTTTACCTGTGCCGGTGGGGCCGCATATTAGGACAGGCGAGCTTGTACGCGAAACTTTTTTGGCAAAAGAAATCGTCTGAAGGAAAGCCTCATTACTGCCGATTAAATCGCTGAAATGATAGCGGGCGGAGCTCGTGATCTTCTTATCTTTGGAAGGGGACTCGTAAATTTGATGCCGAAGGTCTAGAATTTGATCGTGGAGATGAACGATGCTTGTAATATCTTTGGCCACCTCTAGGGCGCCGATAATGTCTCCATTTTCCAGAAGCGGGTACGTGCTGTTAATGGTGGTGATTCTTTTGCCAGTGACGCTGACATACGTTTGGATTTTCTCGCGGATTTCTATACCCGTTTGCAGCACCTTCATGAAAGTGCTCGTATCGTTGGTTAGAGAAGGGAACAGCTCAAAAAAGTTTTTCCCGACAACCTGCTCACGCTTCAGCCCATCTGTTTCCGCCATCTTATCATTATAGAAAATAGTGATTCCCTCACGGTCAATGAGATGAACACCGACATCAATGATATTCAGCATTTTTTCAAAATAAGCCGATCCATGCTCGTTCTGCCCGGACATTATGTACACCCCCTCGCGTTAAGGATGGTTCAATGATTCACTTAACATTTTATGCCGGCGGGAGCTGAATATGACCTGGTAACGCAAAAAGCCGAAGGGACATGGCCCTTAACGGCTTAGGTTGTTAGGTATGAGTTCAATTAATGAGACATGGCAGTTCCGATTAATTTCAGATACAAAATGTCGCCTGTTTTTGCCCACATCAGAAAATGGTAGCGGTTGAGCAGAACGTTCTTTTTCATGTCAGTTTTCATTTGCAGCACCTCCTTTTTGTTAGTAGAAGAATTGATAGAGTAATAGATACTAGATTTGACCAAATCATAGAATTATATACATCGGGGGCTGATAGCTTGAAAAAAAGCGATAGAAATGTAAAGATGCGTTATATAGGATGAGGGTAGAAGGGAATGTGACCGTAATGTCAGAAGAACGATTAGCTGTATTAGAAGTAGATATTGATCAGGCAGGATATGACGAGGTTCCGGATATTATAAAAAACATTCATTTTGAGGTGCGGCAAGGTGAACTTGTAGGTCTGTTAGGTCCCAATGGAGCTGGCAAAAGCACAACGATGAAGAGCATCCTAGGCTTGTTGAAGGATTTCAAAGGGAAAGTCTCTTTTATGGGTGAGCGAAAAAGCTACGCTTATATTCCAGAGCATCCTATTCTGTATGATGAGTTGACGTTGTGGGAGCATATGGAATTCGCTGCTTCTGTTTATGAACTAGATCGAACGGTATTTCTGGAGCGAGCAGATGATCTCTTGCACAGGTTCCGGCTTTTGGATGAAAAGCATCAATTACCAGGCAAATTTTCCAAAGGGATGCAGCAGAAAATCATGCTGATCCTGGGCTTTTTGAATAAACCGGACGTGTATATTGTTGATGAGCCCTTCATTGGATTGGATCCGAAGGCGATCAAAGATTTCATAGGGATGTTGGATGAGGAACGTAAGCGGGGCGCTGGGATTTTGATGAGTACCCACGTTTTAGACACGGCAGAGCGTATTTGCAGCTCGTTTGTGCTTCTGTCAGGCGGCAGATTGGTGGCTAATGGATCCCTGAAGGACATTCAAGAACAATGCGGCATGCCGGACGCGCCATTATTCGACTGCTTCCATTCCTTACTATAGAGAGGGGGACCGTACTTTGAAAAACAGTTTTCAGCTTTTTGCGCGGCGGGTTCGATCGGATTGGTTATTTCAGTATAAAGCGTTACGCATGGCGGTGGATTGGGTTATTGCGATCTATTTTGTCATTCCGCTGATCATTGTGGCTGGTTATCAATACTACTCTTGGTGGGCGACACAGCCTTCTTGGTTCACCTTTATCACGTTGTTTCTGGTGGGCACGGTCTTTTATTTGTTCACTTGGCTCGGAACCATTCGGTATTTTGTTGAGGAAGGCGATCAGCTTTTCCTTCGGCAGAACCAGAGGTGGTTTCAGCATCTCATGCGTCTTGGGCATCGATATTCCCTTGTACTGCAGGGGGTTACAACGCTTCTATTGGTGCTCGTTTTTCTTCCATTGCTTGTTCAGACGTATGGTTTTCGTGCGCCTCAGATTATTTCCTTGTGGTTAATTACCTATATGCTGAAAATTAATTTAGGCTTGCTTCGCCAATTGGTAGCCCTTCGTATGCAGGGAATCCTCTATTGGATACTTCGGATCGTTGCTTTTGCAGGGTTGTTCTTCGTGTATCAAGAACTGGTTGCAGTGATTAGTCAGAACGCACTTTATATTTGGGCGATTCTGTTATTTCTTCTCGTACTGGCTGTGTTCTTAAGCAGATTGCGGCTACAAGAGAAAGGGGCCTTCTTCGCAGATATCGCCAGAGAGCGAGACTCGCGGATGCGGATTGTTTCTTTGATGTTAATTCGTGTTACGGAGCGAAAAAGGAAACCGAAGCGCAAGCGCCCTTTATTATTCAAAAATTCACAACGCTTGTTTAAAGGAAAAGGCGCCGGCAACGGAATCGCTGATTTATTAGTAAAATCCTTTTTTAGAAATGGGACGCAGTGGAAGCAAACGATCCAGTTTGCCGCTCTGATTAGTGCGGCAATGTTTATCATGCCGGGACCTCTTAAAATTGTGGTCTGGATTGTTGCCGCATGCGCGTTGGTATTTTGGAGAAAATCATTTTGTAAAGACGAGCTAACGACACCATTTTTAACTCTTTTTCCTATCCAAGATACTGCGAAACATCAAGCTCTCCAATTATCGACACCTATTCTTGTGCTGCCTGCGCTGATCCTGATAAGCTTATGTCTGGGGATCTCTTTCTTCACTTGGTGGGGACCTATCCTGATGATAGGGGCTGCAATTCCGCTCGCTTATGGGACTTCTTCTGTATTTACAAGTTGGTATTGAATGGCGAGTGCTTCACTGAAATAAGCTATATACGAAAAGAACAATGTTGTAGGGATACAGCGTTGTTCTTTTTTTCGTGGGCTTGAAGTCTAATTAGAGGTTGTAATCCTTCTGGAACCATGGTATATTCCTAATCTGTCGTTCAAAGACAGGTTATACAGCACTCAGAAACATGTCGAAAAAAGAATTTTAAAAAAAGCTTGCAAATCAAATTTCGACATGGTATATTACTTTTCGCTGCTTCGGTAACACGGCAGAGAACGAAAGAAATTGATCTTTGAAAACTGAACAACGAGTGAGTAAGCACGAACGAGAAATCGTTCAAAAATAGAGATTATTTTAATCTCGCTAGCAAGTCAATGAGCTATTAAGCTTTCAGATATAAGGACGAGCAATCGTCAACTATTATGGAGAGTTTGATCCTGGCTCAGGACGAACGCTGGCGGCGTGC
>NZ_JCAUAX010000025.1:0-41254 GCF_059692175.1 Paenibacillus sp. J22R67
AACCCCAACCCCAACCCCAACCCCAACCCCAACCCCAACCCCAACCCCAACCCCAACCCCAACCCCAACCCCAACCCCAACCCCAACCCCAACCCCAACCCCAACCCCAACTTCCTCGGGACCGCTCTTTCATTGGACGAAATCCAACGAAAATCGCTAATTCGGCCCCGAAAGGGCATTACTATTGGATGATTTCCAATGGCAGCCATTAAAATTGCCGCTTTTGCGCCGAATTCGAGCGACCTCATTGGATTTCATCCAACGAAAGCAGCGATTTAGCCGCTTCTACTTCATTTACATTGGATTTTGTCCAATGAAGGCCCGACGACGGCAGCGGTAGCCCGCAATCCGCAGAAGATCTGCGTCATAGATACTCCCAAGCCCCCTCCTTCAGCTCGTATGAACGAATGCTATTCCCCGTAGCAACGGGAGATAAGCATCCCTTCTCAACCAAGGCACGCAGCCACTTGCGTGCAGTACGAAAATCAACGTCCAATTGCTGAATGACGTCCTGCGGGCGTATCGCCCGACCGAGCATCCAGGCCAGCCGCAACACTTCCTTCTCCATCATCTGATTAGCTGATGTGGAGATAATCGCACCGTGTCGAAGCATGCTAGGTCCGACAACCATCTGTAGAAGCATCCGACATACGTCAGGACGGCCTTGGATGTCGTCGAAAGAGAAATGCATCATTTTCCAGCCCATAGCGGTCAGAAAAGTTTCCCGATTCAGCGCATAGCTGAACTTCTCGCGATCCATATCCTTGACATGGCTCTGAAAGCCATCACATTCAATACCGAACTTCCCAAAAGGTGTGATGTAAGCGAAATCGAGAAACTGGGATTTACGATTCCAATCGTAGATTTCATACTCGGGATGCAAGTTGTCGAAATTTCCGAACAGCGGTACCCACACCTGCTGGAGAAAAAGTTTTTCCGCATACGCGTGACCCCTTATTAACCGCCCCTTCCGTTCGCCACTCCGTAGAGCTGTGTGGTTCGAAATAAATGAAGCATGTAACCATTCAAAATCCAATTCCCCCAACCTCCTCCTGTACAAATAAAATAAAAAACGCCCTTGTGCCGCAAGGCAAAAGGACGTTCTTCGTCTGTACAAGTATACCAAACCCTCATATATAAGAAAATATCATGCTCCCTTATCAACATTACTGATTTCATTTTTCGGTATTTCCAGGCTATACTTTTCTTATCCAAGTAAGTTCATAGGTTTAATATTTAGAGAAGGCGAGGTCATACGAGATGGCGACCATATACAATAATTTGACAGAGCTAATCGGCAATACGCCGCTGCTAGAGCTCTGGAATTACAATAAACGGCAGGGCCTTGAGGCCAAGGTAATGGCGAAGCTTGAGTATTTTAATCCGGCCGGTAGTGTCAAAGATCGTATCGGTTTCGCCATGCTTAAGGAAGCCGAGAAAGCCGGTAAAATAAACTCAGATACCGTTATTATAGAGCCAACCAGCGGAAATACAGGGATAGGTCTTGCATTTGCTGCTGCGGCCTTAGGATACCGCTTAATTATTACAATTCCAGAATCGTTCAGTATTGAGCGAAGGAAATTATTGAAGGCGCTAGGTGCCGAAGTTGTACTCACGCCTGCTGTAGAAGGAATGATGGGGGCGATGAAGAAAGCGGAAGAGCTGGCAGCGAACTTGCCAAATGCTTACATCCCGCAGCAATTCAGCAATCCAGCTAACCCGGAAGTGCACAGAAAGACGACAGCTGAGGAAATTTGGCGGGATACAGACGGAAATGTCGATATTTTCGTTGCCGGCGTAGGTTCGGGCGGGACGATCACGGGTGTGGGGGATGTTTTGAAGAAAAGGAACCCATCCGTGCAAGTCATCGCCGTAGAACCGGCCAATTCACCAGTACTCCTGGGCGGCCCGCGAGGGGCACACCAGATTCAAGGCATTGGCGCAGGCTTCATTCCGGATAATTATGACAGCTCCGTTGTCGATGAAGTCATTAGCGTATCCGACGAAGATGCCTTTGCAACAGCTCGCGCGTTGGCGAAGACAGAGGGATTGCTGGTCGGCATCTCTTCGGGGGCGGCGGCTTTTGCCGCTACGGAGATTGCTAAGCGGCCGGAAAATAAATGGAAGACCATCGTGGTTATCCTGCCGGATACCGGTGAGCGGTATTTATCTACGCCACTTTTTGATGAGTAAATGAGGATTGTCTTCCTATAAGAAAAAACCGCTCCCAATAGTCAATAGGGGGCGGTTTTTGGGGTTAGGCCTGAACGAGTGTATGGAAAGCCTGATGCTCAGGCAAAGGTTTGCTGAAATAGTATCCCTGTACGAAATCACAGCCAACTGCCTGCAAGATGAGCAACTGTTCCTGCTTCTCTACGCCTTCGGCGACAACCTCTTTATCAATTCGCTGAACGAGTGAGATGATCGACTCCATAATCACCCGATCTACGGTTGAATCATCAATATGATCAATGAAGGACTTATCAATTTTGATAATATCCGCCGGTAATTGCTTGATATAACTAAGGGAAGAGAAGCCCTTACCGAAGTCATCGAGCGCGATGCGCACCCCTTTATCCCTAAGGAAGTTAAGATGGTTGGTAGATGTTTCAATGGACTGAATAAGTAGGGTCTCCGTGAGCTCGAGCACGAGGTGACGGGGGTCCAGTCCAGTCTCCGCTAATATGGCTAGAACCTGATCCGCAAAATCATACTGCATTAACTGAAGTGCAGAGATATTAACGGAGATTGTAAAAGACATCTGCGAGGCAACCTGCCACTTCTTAGCCGTCTGGCAAGCTGTTTGCAGCACCCAGTAACCGATCGGCACAATAAGCCCGGTCTCCTCGGCCAGTTGAATCCACTCACTTGGGGGAATGTACACCCCATCGGGCTGCTGCCATCGCAGCAAAGCCTCATACCCTTTGACCTCTCCGCTAGGCACATGAATTTGCTTCTGGAAATGCAGAGTGAACTGATTCTGGGCCAATGCTCCCTGCAGCGCATCTTCCAGCTTCCGCTTGTAAAGCTGATCTAATCGCATCGTTTCATCAAAAATGCGGAACTGATGTTTCCCGCTGGCCTTTGCTTTACGCATAGCGACATTGGCGCATTTGAGCAGCTGCTCGGCAGTTTGCCCATGATCCGGATACAAGGCGACGCCCATACTCACTTTAAGCGGAAAGGAAACGCCGGCGACTTGGAATGGGGATTGGCAAGCCTTCCAAATGGCATGAACCGTGCTTCCGAAGTCCGTATCATGGTTACCAACATCCAATATGAGGTTAAACTCATCCCCCCCTGATCGGGAAACATGCATGCCAGGGGTAAACGTATGTACCATTTTACGGGCAAAAAATCGCAAATATTGATCACCTGTGGCATACCCCACAGAATCATTAATCATTTGAAAGTTATCAATATTAACCCAAATGACACAAACTCGGCCATTAGCAGCACCTGCTTGCTGGATCGCATGTTCTAGATGTTCATAGGCGGAGAACCGATTCGGAAGCAGGGTTAAACGATCGGTGGAAGCCATATGCTTGATTTGCTCGGCTTTATCCAGCGTATCTTTCTGTAACGTGAAGAAGCGTTCCATGAGCTTTCTGTTATTGCTGGAAACGAGAAGCAAGCTGATGATAATGAGCAGTGACCACGTAAGAATGCCTGCAAGTATTTGAGATGACAGTTCGAAACCCTTGGTTTCTACAAATAAGAAGAAGTAAGCGTCCGCTGCCAAAACAAGCGAAATGGCAATATACATCACCTTTTTGCGCATAAAAACTGCGGCTACAACGACGATATAAATACTGCTAAATGTATTAGTTACAGCAGGTACAAACATCATCAAAAGGATTGTGTTCAGAAACTGTCCCCCAATGGGGATATAGCCGATCCAGCCGGAATCCTTGTGATAGGAATAAAAAATGATATAAGTAGAAAGCGTCAAGACATTGGCGGCAACCATATACAAATAGTGGGGAGTAGTTAACCCGAGCCTGATGTATGCAAACGAGATGACTAGGATGATAATCGTGAAATTTAGCAGCAATAATCGCAAGGCAATCGTATTTCTCTGACAGCGATTCTCGCTAATTAAAAGATCCATTTGTATAAAAGCCCCTATCAAAATTTGTCTTCTGTAGGTTCGTGTCGAATCATTCATGATCCTGTTGAAAATTGTAAATTAAAACTAGATTTTTGTAAACCTTTGCCAGAAAACTAGATGGATCACTTTTGTGAAAAGAGAAAAGATCCCCTTTCTGCTCGTTGCCCGAGTGGAAGGGGACCTTTTATTTTTAATGGGATGCCGTGTAAGGCTCTGGATGGGACTGGATTTCAAACTTCTCTCTGCTCATCGCGAAAGCAGCAGCTAAAGCAAGTACGGCAGGGATGAGGCCCCAAGCAAACGTAGTTGCGATAGACGATGAGAGGCCATCGGAAATTTGACCGAGCACCCCTGAGGGAATTTGGGTACGGGTTGCTGGATCGAGCAGCGCATGCGGATCCCTGACATCGAAACCTTGCGGTAAAGCAGAAGCGCCGCTGCCTGTGAAAGCATCTGCCAAGTGCTTCGTCAGCGAATGGCTTTGAATAATACCGAAGACGGTAATGCCAATCGTCATACCGAGTGAGCGAAGGAAATTCAGCGTTGAGCTGGCTGCCCCCCGCTGAGTGGCGGGTACCGAATGGATAGCAGCATTACTAAGAACCGAGAAAGAAGCGCCGATCCCAAGGCCGACCAAGATCATGTACAGGGTGATGGTTAAGCGCGTTGACTCCGGTGTTATCGTCATGAGCAAAGCCATTCCCGCCACAAGCAGCACGAGGGTTGAGATGAGAATAGCGCGATACGTAAATTTGCTGATTAGGAATCCTCCAGCCGTAGCGGTAACGACGGTTCCCAGCATCATCGGCAGCAGCACGAGCCCAGAATTGGTTGCGCTCCCGCCTAGAACGCCTTGAATGAAAATTGGAATATATACAGATGCCGTGATGAAGGCGGCACCACTTAACATGGCTATCGCATTGCTTGCTGCGTATAGACGGTCACGGAACATACGGAAAGAAATAATCGGTTCTTCTGCTCGAGTCTCTGCATAGATGAACAAGACCGTAAGCAACGCAAAGCCGGCGAATAGTCCAAAGATGGGAGCGGAATTCCAAGCGTATTGCTTCCCGCCAAGCTCCATAGCGAACATGAGGCAGACAATTGCTCCTACAAGGGTGAAAGCACCGGTCCAATCGATACGCTGCTTAACGTGCTGAAGGGATTCCTTATAGAAAATGGCGACCATCAGGAAGGCTATGAGTCCCAGTGGAAGATTGATATAGAAAATCCACTCCCATTTGACGTAATCGGTCATATAGGCGCCAAGCAGCGGTCCGAAAATGCTGGACATGCCGAAGACCGCACCGAATAGTCCCATTAGTTTGCCCCGGCTTTCAGGTTTAACGGCATCGAACATAATCGTGAAGGCAATGGGGACCAAAGCCCCTCCGCCAATCCCCTGAACAGCGCGATAGATGCTTAACTGTACGATGGAAGTAGCCGTTCCGCAGAGGGCAGAGCCTAGCATAAAGACCACGATGCCGAAGATGAAAAACCGTTTGCGTCCATACATATCCGAGAGCTTGCCGAAGATGGGCATTCCCGCCATTTCAGCGACCATATAGGCGGATGTGACCCAAACGAATTTATCCAGTCCTCCGAGGTCTGCGATAATAGAGCCCATAGCCGTTGCGACGATGGTATTGTCCATGGAAGCCATGAGAATAGCGAGCAGTAATCCGGCTATAACGATGCCAGTTTGGTTCATTGATTTCATCAAGTGATCATTTCCTTTCAATTGTTGAATGATATATCTGGATTATAAACAACTAACCCTGACAAGAGTCTGTCAGGGTTGATTAACACTTTTATAAATTTCAATCCATCTGCTTTTGTTTATCGAGCAGTTTTTGAAACAGCAGATAATGAATCGACTGCAGAAATAAGTATATAGGGATGGAGAATATGAGCTTGTATCCATGCTTATAATGAAAGACTCCAACCAATAAGCTCAGCCATTCAATGCCGATACTTAGGAAAGACCAGACTACTATGTAAGGGATGATGTAGAAACCTTTTAGACCAAGCCATTTGTATAGGTAAATAAAGAGGTAGCCAAAGGGAGCGTACATGGCATAGGAAAAGATATCGAATATATGATACTTGGAATCATCTCCGACGTCATAGAAATCAAAGGGAGGAATTCCAATCGTATGATCAAAAATAAGACCAAATACAATCCCGATCAGCAAAGTGAACAAGGTCTGTACAGGAGTGAACTTTTTGGGTAATACCAGAATCATAAGCAGCCCGAAAACAATCATGGCGATGACGAACCACTCATTTGCGTTGAACTGGCTGTCGTAAATGACCTCATCATTCATGCGGACCTCTCCTTCCGCGTCAGATGCAGCAGCCCGCGACCTAGACAATACGTCAAAAGCATCATGATCAGCAGCGTAATACTGTCATAGTAGATGTTCCATGTCAGATTAATTACGGCCTCTGTCCTACTGAGAATCAGGCAGCATATAAGGAGAAAGATGAAGCTATAGAGGGAAATAAACACTTTTACGAGAAGTCTAGAAGCTGTTAGAAACACATTGGCAAAAGTAATCAGAGTGAAGCAGTATATGAGATCCCGATATAGGATCACAGCAAGGAATTCAGGGACTTGCGTGCTAAAGCGGTACAAGCTTAGATTATTACTGAATACTGCCATCCGATTGATGTCAATGATGGACAAAACCATGTAAAGCAGCACATTCGTCATGAGCGGCAGTTTTTTTGGCAGAGTGACTAACACATGTAGGCAACACCAAACTAAAACTAGGAAAAAAACCAGAACCAAGGCTGAGCTCCCCTTTTGTATGAAAATAAGCATCAACCTCTATCCTTGCCGTTATTGAGTTGTTTAAACCTCGCAGGTATGTCACGGGTCACGGGCAAAAGCCTGGTGTTCGACTTTGTAATAGTTCGGCATAACGGGGATCCAGCTTCGCCAATTCGGCAAAATAGCCGCTAATCGCATGGTTCGCTGACATGGAGCCAGCTTGGTAGGTGAGTTCGACACCTTTTTTGACATGCAGATAGTGGTAGACTTGGTCGGTTCGGGGAGACCTATAGATGAAAGGCGGAAGCTCAGGGACGATATCATTCGTATTGTAGATGCGATAGTGTAGCCCAGTTCTGCGGTTGAAGAGACTGGCAAAGGCCGGATTTCCAACGCGCGGTGAACCATAGGTATAGACAGAGGGCTCCTTGAACCCCGTGTTAGTCGTAAGATCGGCAGCGCACAAGTTCGCGAGACATCCTCCAAGACTATGTCCAGTGAGGTAAAGTGTTTTACGAGGAGAAAGCTTGGACATGGCCGATAAAATCTGTTTGCGTGCGCTGCTGTAGATATCGAGAAAGCCTTTGTGGACAAGGCCTCCGTCTTTGGCATAAGGGAATACAGTCTGTCTGGCTATAGCATCGGAAATCCAATCAGACGTTGAACTCGTGCCTCTAAAAACGATCACGATCTGCCTATCAGACTGAGCAATAAAACCGAATAGCTCTTTATCGCTAAAGACCGAGGTTGCCGTAAAGGAGGAAACCATCCGATAATTGCGTGGCAAAGTGATGCCTTCCGGACCTTTCTCAAGCTGCTCGTAGCTCTGACTGCACATAGCGGCAAGGAAGATCGCGGTTCGTGTGTCCAATGAGTTGCTAAGCATTGTCGTTTCCTCCACACACAGAATGCTGTTCAACTATATATATGAAATTTGTGGACAGCTGTCTTCCGGCAACCGCCTATTTTTTCCCTCATTCAATTTTCTTTGATGTATAATAAGCGATGGAGGTGTGAATTAACGTGTTGAAACGTTTCTTTTCGTACTATAGGCCTTATAAGCACTTATTTATTTTGGATTTTACTTGTGCGGTTGTGGCTGGGCTCCTGGAGCTTGGTTTTCCGCTAGCGGTTAATCAAGTGGTCGATAAATTACTGCCTGCCGGGAATTGGGCTTGGATTCTATGGGCTTGCGCAGGGCTGCTTGCTGTCTACGGACTGAACACAGTGCTGAATTTCATCGTTACATATTGGGGTCATAAGCTGGGGATTAATATCGAGACGGATATGCGAAAAAAAATGTTTGACCATCTGCAGAAGCTTTCCTTCCGGTTCTATGACAATAACAAAACAGGTCAATTGATGTCGCGTATGGCGAATGATTTGCTCGAGATTGGCGAAGTGGCGCATCATGGCCCTGAGGATTTATTTATTGCGGTAATGACGCTAATCGGCGCTCTTCTGCTTATGCTGAGCATTAATGTGAAGTTGGCGCTGCTAACCTTCGTGATTGTTCCTCTACTGCTCTGGATCGCTGTGTATTTTAATCAAAAAATGACGAAGACGTTCCGCCGGATGATGGGCGATCTCGCCGACATTAATGCTAGAGTCGAAGATAACATTGGCGGCATTCGTGTCGTTCAGGCTTTTGCCAACGAGTCTTACGAGAAGAAGCTGTTTGAAGATAACAATGGGCGGTTCCGCATAACCAAGCTGCTTTCTTATAAAATCATGGCATGGAACGTCTCCTTAAGCTATATTCTTATGCGTTTGGTGACCGTGTTCGTGTTGATTTGCGGAACTTGGTTCGTGATTGATAAGCAAATTTCCTATGGGGAATTTATTGCGTTCGTTCTATTGACGAATGTGTTTCTGGGTCCGATCCAGAAAATCAATAATGTCATTGAAAGCTATCCCAAAGGTATTGCCGGCTTCAAGCGGTATTGCGAAGTCATGGATACAGAGGTTGAAGTGTCTGATCAGCCTGACGCCGTGAAGGTTGGCCATCTGGAAGGTCAAATAACATTCGATTCTGTCTCCTTCGGATATGGGCATGAAGCCCGGGTCTTGAATAACATTTCCTTGTCTATTCGCGCAGGGGAAACCGTTGCTTTCGTAGGTCCTTCCGGTGCAGGCAAGACAACGATATGCAGTTTGCTGCCGAGATTTTACGATGTAAATGAAGGCAGCATTTCCATTGACGGCATGGATATACGAGGTATCCAGTTAGAATCGCTGCGCCGACAAATTGGCATCGTGCAGCAGGATGTGTTCTTGTTCTCCGGCACCCTGCGGGAGAACATTGCTTACGGCAAGCTAGGCGCGACGGATGCCGAGATCTGGGAAGCTGCACGGCGTGCGCAGCTGGAGGGATACATCGTGTCCCAGCTGAAGGGGCTGGACACGGTCGTTGGCGAGCGCGGCGTCAAGCTCTCGGGCGGACAGAAGCAGCGCCTTGCGATCGCGCGGATGTTCCTGAAGAATCCGCCGATTCTCATCCTCGATGAGGCGACTTCGGCGCTCGACACCGAGACCGAGGCGGCGATTCAGCAGTCGCTTGCGGAGCTGTCGCAGGGCCGGACTACGCTTGTGATCGCCCACCGACTGGCGACGATCAAGAATGCCGACCGCATCGTCGTCGTGACGGAGCAGGGCATTTCCGAGCAAGGCGGTCACGAGGAGCTTATCGCTGTAGGAGGCGTTTACAGCCGCTTGCATCAAGCGCAGTTTAGCTCGTGAGCGAGTGGAGTTTGAAAAAGACCTGGCAGCGATCTTAATGATCGCGTGTCAGGTCTTTTTGTTTGGCATGCTGGAATTAAAATGGATAGTGCTCCCAAATGAATCATGGTAAACTATGAAATAGTTATCTACCAACGGTGAATAATAGAACGAGGTGACCGGTTTTGAAGTCAACGATTCGGTGGCTGTTACTCGGGGTGTTTACACTTGTGTGTATCTTCTTCTTGAGCAACATCCGAAATGCATTCTTGTCTACCCAGCCAGATCAAATTCGGCTCACGCTCGGACCGAATACAAGTATTCAGAAAATAAGTGAACAACTGCCGGGAAGCCGTATACTCAATGAGAAAACAGGTTTGCTATCTGTTCCCTACGGCAAGACGTGGGACTACATAGGCAAGACGTTGACGATCAAAGGTATTTACCCAGCGTCAGCTGTTCCATTGGAGCGTCCTATCATTTCATGGCGGTATTACGGCTATTCGGTGAAAGAGCAAATCCAGGGTTTTTTCCATGGCGATTTCGGTAAATTCCGCAGTCCGTACAACCGTAATGAAGTCTCTGTGATCGGAGAACTTCCTACTATGCTGCTTCGTACGTGTACGTATTTCATCCCTGGCCTGCTGATGGCTATTGTGTTTAGCATGCTCATGGCGATGTTAGCGTCATTGTGGCGCAGATTGGGCGTTGTACTAGATGGTGCGCAGGCTCTTCTTGTGGGGTTACCTGATTTTTTCTTAATTGTACTTATTCAATTAGGCGCGATTTATGCGACGAGGTTGTTGGGTCATTACGTGCTGCTAATTGTACAAGTTGGTGATAAAACGCCATTTCTTATCCCATTTCTCACCATCGCGCTGATTCCGTCGGTTACGATTTACGGTACCATGCGCGTCGCTATTACGCGTGAGCTAGGTCAGGACTACGTCGTTACCGCACAAGCCAAAGGGTTGACCCGTGGTGAGGTACTGATCTCGCATGTTCTGCGCAATGTCATGCTTGATTTGCTCTCGATCCTGCCGAAGGCGACGACATTGGCACTGGCAAGTATGGCTGTTGCGGAAGCGATCTGCGGCATTTTCGGCCTGGGAGGCTTCATTACTTCGCCTGCTATGCAAAGCGTTACATCAATGTCAGTCATTTGCATGTCGCTCGTGCTGCTCGCGATGGCTTTTCACGTACTGTATGCCTTGCTGCGTAAAAGGTTTGTCGTTCGCACAGGGGAGGTTGTCTCACGATGATAAAACGTCCATCAAGCGCATTTTACATCTCAATTGCGCTTATCGCTCTTATTCTCCTTGTTGCGATATTTGGCACATGGCTGAAGCCGCATGGCATTCTGCCAGCGGACAAAATCAACATGATACAGTATCAACAAGACGGGAAAACGCGTTACAACATCCCGCCGTTCTCGCCGAATAGTACATTCCTGCTGGGGACGGATCATCGGGGCTTTGATATGCTGAGCCTACTGCTTAACGGATTGAAGTACACGCTGGGCACGACTTTAGCTCTAACACTGCTCCGTTTTGTGATAGCGCTGCCTTGGGGATTGTGGAGCGGGACCACCGGCAAAGGGTGGGGGGTTCTAAAGGCGATGCAGTGGGTAGTCGCATCCGTACCTGCTTTTGTATTTCTGTTTCCGCCACTCGCCGGGATGTATTTCGGTCTGAGGCTCGATCAGTGGGTGAAAGCGGATGCGCACTACAAGATGCTCTTCTCCGCTACTTTTGTCATACTCGTCACGTTCATCGGCGTATTTCCGCTTGCTCATCAGATAGCCGAACGTACACGCTATTATAATGATAAATTATTTATTGAAGCATCGCGTTTAATGGGAGGTTCCGTTGTTCATCGCACAGTTAGGCATTTAATCCCCTGTATGAGGAATGAAATGACGTTCATGTTCCTTAGCGAATTCATGCAAGTGCTTTTCCTGCTGGGTCAATTAGCTGTGTTTAACATTGTACTTGGCGGTACAGAAACCATTGGTGACAGCGATGCCGGTTACTCCATTACCATCACAACATCGGGGGAATGGTTATCCCTTATCGCATATGGCTCCAGATATATTAGGCTGCATCCTTGGATTATTTTGAGTGTGGGTACCAGCTTCGCCCTGTTATTCCTCTCGCTGCAGTTCTTCTTAAGTCAATTGAAGCGCCGCTATGGGAGCGAACGACAATTGATGTAAAAAAGGTCGGGTTCCATCCACGGATGGAGGCCCGGCCTTTTTCAGTAGATAAGAAAGTATTACTGCAAATTGCTGAGTCGAAAATCGAGTCTGGCGGCAACGCCTGCAGGCATTTGCGCGGTGCGCGGTCCGCCAAGGTTAAAGGCGATGATGACGACATCATTGCGTCCACGTCTTACAAATCGACGAATGTCGAAAGTACGACCAGGATTGTAGAAAGAAGGTGTATTCTGCGGTCCGTCAAAGAGGAGCGGCACACCGTTAATGATGACAACGGCGTAATTGTCGACAGATAGGAAGAGAGAAGCGCCGAGAATGGCTCTATTTTGAGCAAGCGTGAAGCGTGTCGAAATGATAGCATTCTCACTGTTTAAGTTGCCAGAGTACCAAACATAGTTGGCATTCGTAACGGGCACCCACGCAGGATCGCGGGGAATGATTTGTGCATTGAACCACGAGTTGTCGGTTCCGATCGAAACGGTGCGTTGGCTCAGAAAGCGGCCCGACCCGGGCTTATGGTACTTTCTAAGTTGCGTGCGGTACATCAGCATGGCTTTGCTTCTTGGCAGCCCTGCGCTCTTGGGGAGCCGAACAATTCTGCTCGGTTTTCCAGCAATACGTTGTTTGGGAATCATTTCTCCATCTCCTATCAACATATGAATATACTTGCTTAGTATTCTATGTGTACTAGAGGGATTTGCGAGGGTGAAAGGCTAGTAGCAACTTCTTTAAGTAGCCTGAATTTCTCATTTGCAATAAAAGGTACAATTAATATGTTCAAATGACATATAATATATGTTATAATGAGAAAAACGCAAAGGAGGTTCCTCCCAATGGATGACAAGAACGATAAAACCAAAAGACTTTCCGTCTACTTACCTGAAAAGGTGAAGACTGATCTGGAGCGCATGGCGGAGGAAACAGGCTTGTCTATGACGCAGCTTATTGTGATGGCGACGCATGGTCTACTGGCGAATTATGCCTCGCAGGGCGGAGCTATTTTTGCCGACTTATTGGCAGCTAAACAACGGATCGTTCACGAGGTGAAGGATCGGCAGCGGCTTTTGCATGAAGAGAAAGAAGGCGTGCAGGATTACTACGGTGCGCGAGCGGCTGAATATGAACGGATTTACGCCCGCGAGGATGCGGACTATCAGCAAGAGCTTGCGATGCTGGCGGATATCGTGAAGAAGCAGGTAACAGGGAGCCGTGTTCTGGAAGTGGCTTGCGGTACCGGATATTGGACTCAGTTCATGGCGGAAAAGGCCAAACACATCGTTGGTGTGGACGTACGACCAGAGGTGCTGCAAATTGCGGAATCTAAGTCCTGGCCGCTTCATAATACCACCTTCATAGAAGGGGATGCATACAGGCTTTCTGAGGTAACAGGGGACTTTGACAGCGGACTCGCCAACTTCTGGTTTTCGCATATTCCGAAAAATCGCGTGGACTCCTTTTTGCAAGGATTCCACGAGCGGCTTGGACGAGGAGCCCGCGTGTTTATTGCGGATAATGTGTACGTGCCAGGAAGAGGCGGAGAGCTGATTACGAATGAACATAGCGAAGATACGTACAAAAGAAGGGAGCTGGCCGATGGCTCCAAGCATGAAATTATTAAAAACTACTATTCGTATGAAGAGTTGAATGAGATCTTTAAGCCGCTGTCGGAGAATTTGCGAATATTTGTAGGCAGCTCCTTCTGGTATGTTAGCTACATAGTGGCTTAAGAATCATCGGCCAAAGTGAAGTAAGAAACGTTAGGCTTAATGTCCAGATGTGAACTTAAGGCCGAGAACGCCGACCAGAATGAGGATCATGAATAGAATACGCAGTAAACTAATAGGCTCATTCAGGAATAGGGTACCGATAATAATCGCCCCTACAGCGCCAATACCCGTCCAAGCGGCATACGCTGTGCCGATAGGAAGAGTTTTCGTAGCTGCTGCCAGAAAATAAAAGCTGATAATCATGCCGACAATGGTGATGCTTGATGGAATCAGTCGTGTGAAACCATTGGAGAACTTCAATGAGATCGCCCATACGACTTCAAAAACACCTGCAATGACCAGATATAACCATGCCACCGTGAATCACTCCTTCAATAAGTATTCGAAGATGCGCGGCAAAAAGAAAAAGCCTGGAAGCACTATCGCATCGCGATAAGACTCCCGGGCTTTTTCCCCTCCGTGATCACAGCGTATCCGCTGTGTGTTTTCTCTCGGACCAGACCAGCGCTGCAGCGCCCCGGAACCCTAGAAACATGATGTCGTAATTATAGGACGGCTTACATGCTATGTCAAGTTACACAATTTCTCATAAGGTGATGCTTTGCTCTATTCCTTCAGCTCGACGCCATTCAGAGCCACGTGAGCACGGAACATTGCCATGCTATCCGGGTGCTCCTGTTCTGGCAGCCAAGTGTCTTGCTCCCAAATCTTGGATAGCTTGAGGGCGCGACTGCAGTGAACGAAGCATTCCTGCACTTCAACGCCAACCCCTACAACGGGGAGCTTGCCGCCAAGCTGCATACCTTCGAGCAATTGCTCATCTTGCGTCAGCCAAGCGCGTCCGTTAATCCGCAGCACGGTTTCGACACCGGGGATTACGAACACCATGCCGACTTGGGGATTGTCGAGCAGATTTTGCAGAGAGTCAATGCGGCGATTCCCCAGCCGTTCAGGATAGATCAGACGACGATCATCCAGGACATGGACGAAGCCTGGATGGTCACCGCGCGGAGAGACGTCGCATAGACCCTCTTTATTTGACGTAGACAAGAAAAATAAAGGGGATTTTGCCAAAAAAGCGCGTATATGATCGTCGATGCTGGAGATAACTTTATTTTGGACGGCAAGGTGGGGCTCTCCGACACGGGGTCTTAGCTCCTCAAGGGACTGAATGATACCAGGGAATGGCGGGTTGTCGTTTCCACTTGTTAGCGACATGGTTGGTGTCCTTTCTCGAAGCCCAAGCGCTTCTGACAAATTTGTAACCACAAGAAAAGAATAAAAGCCCTGAAAAGCGGCTCATTCGAGCTAACGCTTGTCTGGGCTTTATTCATGAGGAACAAGAAAATTACTTGGATTCAGCAGTTAGTTGATTATAGATATCATCCCACAGAACACGTCTAGCGGATACATACCTTTTCGCATAATAGGATTCGCTTAGTTTGTTTTTCACGATACCTTCATTGGAAGCAGAGTGAATGAATTCACCGTTTCCAAGGTAGATGCCAACGTGAGAAACGCCTTTACCCCCTGTGTCGAAGAACACAAGATCACCTTTACGCAGATCACTTTTGTCGATCCAGTAGCCCTCTTTATTTTGAGCTGCTGAACTATGAGGAAGGTCAATGCCGAATTTATTGAACACGTACGATGTGAAACCAGAGCAATCAAAGCCTCTTGTTGTCGTTCCCGCATCGCGGTACGGTGTTCCAATCAATTCGTCAACCGTTGAGTCCAATGTGGATTCTGACGCAGACACACTCCCTAAAGCTACACTCAAAAACAAAACAAGACTAAAAAGAAGAGCAACAACCTTTTTCAACTGCTTGTCTCCTTCCGGTGCCTACGAGGTTAGCTGGAGGGTTCGGTTGAAGGTTCCCTATGATCCCTGTCTTGCAAGATCAATTCACCCGGTATGGTTCCCCCGTTTCCCCAAGAAATGAGGAATTCGGCATGAAATATTTGGTTTTTTGATGCTAGTCACTTTAATTCGTCATAAACATCGAAATTCCTCCTTTTTCGTGCAATTTGGTCTGAAAAAATGTGTAAAGGTTCGCTTTACAGACAAAAAAATCCCCTTTTGCAAGGGGATTGAACAAATCTAAACCATTAATGGTTTTATTTATTAGGTTTCATCGGCTCATTTTGGCGGAAAGAAGCTGATATTGCGAAGTGATGGACCACATTTGCATGAAAATATGGAAGAGCGGGAAAAGCTGATAAATGATCAGCGCTACCAGACCTGCCCAGATATAGGTCGTAGTAACTGTGATCCCTGCCAAAAGTCCTGAACTGAGTAAAAGTATCAGAGAAAGGCCGATAATTGGAAGTGAATACCGCATGAACGTTATGACCGTGGATACGATGCCGAGATGCGCCGCAATAGCGAACTGCACGTACATAAAAAGTAGATGCAGCAGGAAGCCATAAACCAGCATCCCCATGAGCCAAGGCAGTAAGTCGAGGGAAGCTTGTTCGTAAGATGTGCTGTGAGCCAGCACCTTCTGCGCTTTGGGCAGTACCCAGATGAGTGGCAGCAGAGACATGGCGATTCGGATTATATACACGGCGAAGAAGGGAAGCATGAGTTCCTTGATGCCGCGGACGAAGCGATAGCCAGCATTTTGATCCGAATGTGTGAGCGAGTAGTAGACGCCGCTATTCATCATCGGGGTGAGCAGCATGCGAGCTAGGAGCAAGATAGCCAGCCACCACAGGTAGGAATGGCTAAGATCCGTTTTGAATAACTGGAACTGACTTTCGGCTAGAAAAAGCTGGAGCGCTTCCTTCGGCTGGTCGCCGCCAGGAAACCGGTGCATGAGGGGAACTAGCACCCCTTGTACAAGCTTATACAGCAGCATGCCCCAGCACATTTGGTAGATGAATAAAACAATCGTAGCGAAGGGTTGCCGTAGAGCCGCCCTGAAGCCGGATTTGAGATAGGTTGTCACGGGTGTCCCTCCTAAGCGTTGTTTTCTGAAGGCAAACTTGCCTTGTAGAGTGGGCGCCTACCAGGCCACCCACCCGAAAATAGCTTGCAGGAATTGAATAATGCCGAGATTCAGGCGGAGTTTCCACTTGGTATCTACTTCTGCTTGCATGAAGTTATTAATATGTTTGTTTTCTAGAATGAGCGAGTAGTTCGGATCAATGCGAACCCAATCAACAGGCGTCGTGTGGGTTAGTTTGTACTCAATGCTGCTCTCTTTGCCGTCCCATGTTTTGTCGAGAACCGTACCGTCGGCGAAATGGAACTGAATCGGCACTTCGGGCGAATTTCCGCCGCGCTTGGAGATGAGAACCGTACTTTCGTAAGGGCCAGTTCCTTTGCTGCCTGCAGCTTTCACATGGATGCTCTCAACGGTGTAATCAATCATCATCGAGCCATAGACATATTCATTGAAGAAGTCGTCCCACTTCGTTTTGGAAACTTCCTCGACAATGTTTTGAAAGTCTTTGGTGGAGGGGTGCTTGAATTGCCATTTTTGAAAATAAGTCCGCATGATACGATCCATGGTTTTGGTGCCAACCTGTTTCTCAATTGCTTTCAGCACGAGCTTGCCTCTGGTATACACATTTTCTGCGTACTGATCATGTCCGGTATAGGCCCATGCATTTTGGCGTAGGGCGTTTGGAGAAGTAATGTAGCTGGACTCGACAGGCAAATTAGGGGTCGCTCCGAAGTCGGCTTCCATCACTTTATCCTCAGCATAGGAGGTAAAGCCCTCATCCAGCCAAGCTTCTTCAAACTCATTGCTCGCCACGAGGCCATAGAAGTATTGGTGTCCGATCTCATGTACAACAACGCGTTCCAATTCCTGATCCGGTGTTTTGTCCTCCGCGCCCCAAGCCGTTATTAGCGTAGGATATTCCATTCCGCCTGCGCCGTTGCCTCCAGGAGGAGGTACAACGATGGACAAGGTCGAGTAAGGATACGATCCGTACCACTGACTATAGCGGGATAGCGCTTTTTTGGCGGCGTACATATAACGGTCTTTCAATTCCTGATGGTTGGGATCCAGATAGAGCTTGATCTTCACCCCGGGTATTTGCGGTGTAGAGAAGGGCTCTTCCACATACACGAAGTGCGGTGATGCTGACCATGCGAAATCATGCACGTCATCGGCATAAAATTGATACGTTTTCGTCCCGTTCTCCGTCACAGCTGGTTTCACAGGGAAACCGGTCGCGGCAACCGTATAGTTCGCCGGCACTTGAATTTTCACATCATACAATCCGAAATCTGCGTAAAACTCCGAATTCCCATGATATTGGTGGAGATTCCAGCCTGGCTCCGTGCGACCCCTTGTGCCGGCCCGCTCATATGCGGCAACCTTAGGGAACCATTGCCCAGCCATCACGAAGTCGTCCACATAGCCCATTCTGGCGAAGGCTTGGGGAAGTTTGACGAGAAACTCCGTCTTGAGGGTGACTCGTTCACCGGCCCCTACGGGTTTTGACAGCGGTATTTTGAGCAGCGTATGGTCGTCTTTATTGCCGTCGTCGGGCTGTACAAACACCATGCGTGGCGTAAGGTCCTCGCCGTCAGCCGTTTTGACAGAAAGCAAGTCCATATAGCCGGTACTATCAGCCGTGGCTTCATCTTGCCGCAGCTTGCCGCCGGACTCCCGCATAAACGTGGTTTTCTTAGATGCGAATGCATTTGGATATAAATGCAGATAAATCTCTTGCACAGGAACTGTACCCGGATTTTCCCACGATAACGCTTGCTGCCCTTTGAGCTGCCTCGTCTCTGGCGTGTAGGCAACATTCATGTGATACTCCGCAATGCGGTAGCTCAGCGGTTCCTGCGTTTGTTTGTCCGAAGATTTGCCGCGATCAGCACCCTGCATGTCCGGCGCCGGTGCTGACGGTTCCTCCTTAGAGACGACAGGCACCGTCAGTTTACTTGCAGATGGGAGCAAAGTTTCAGACAGCAAGACAGTGCCTGCTGCAAGGAGCATGACAACGAACCATTGTAGCTTTCGGTTTTTGAATAAAACACTCAATAGATTCACCCCGCCTAACAAGCATCTACAGCATGTATATGTAGACAACCTAGGGAATATTTCTGTGAGTGGAAAAGATTTGTTACCATGGCCGAAAAGTAGGCTTATGCCAAGCCCCAGCTCTCTGCTCTTGTTCTCGTGGAATACTTTAGCTACAATAAAAGCAAAGGTGTCATTTTAACATTACGATGAGTGGAAGGTGCAACGATGGAAGCGGATAAAAAGAAGCTGGCCTTAAATATAGTAAGCTCCAAAGTCAATCACAAAGGATTCGGTGCTGGAGCGATCGATCTTAGCAATGTATCAGGAGTTATTATTGATGGAGATGAAGCGTACCTCGATGAGGGCACGCTTCATGCTAAGAGTAAAATCGAGAAGGGGATTAAATTCTCCACGAACAAAGAGGATGTGCCGAACGGACGCAAGGCGTGGATCGTTTGGGTGGCAGTGGACCGCACCGAAGAGGGAGCGTACTATGCTGGCATGTCTGCTTGCGAGATGCTGGTCGATACGGAGGCACGCAGAGGTTGGAAAATTCTGGCCGATCACGTGAACAAAATGGACGGCGCCATGAAGCGTAAATTCATCCTTGACGGCTTGTCCGACGGCGAGCGCGCAGCCCTCAAAAAGCAGCTAATCAGCCACAACGAAGAATGGTGGAACCGCTCGGATGATGTGCTGAAAAACGCTCTTTCTTAATCGCAGCAAGGCCTTATTTGAGATTATGAACATTATGTGTCATCCATTGTTACGCCAAGGTGAACCGAGTATACTAGACCCTAGTGTATGTTACCTCATATACTAGGACAGCAAAAAGGCAGACTAAGACGCGCTTAGTTCTGCCTTTTTGTGTTCTCTGAAAGCTGCGCGGAGACTGGGAATTAGTCATTCCACCAGCGTTTGATGTCGTTCCACCAAGAGCCGTTTTGGCCTTTTGGCGAATCCTTTTTATCCTCATTGGAAGCGGGCTTGGCGGGTTTGCCAGTGCAGTAAGTCGTTGGTTCTGTGCCGGCTAGAAAAGCCTCGAGATGAGCGTTCGGGCAATCCTCATTGGACAACTTTCCGCTCACGGGATCAATGTAGACATTCGCTACGCCTTCCGGAATTTGGAACAGCTTAGGCGGGATAGCCTCCAACGTTTGTTCCGTGAATTCCGCGAAAATAGGTGAAGCCAGATGCGACTCGACGGTAGAGATGTCCCGGCTCTTATCATAGCCGACCCATACCGCTGTAGCGAGCTCTGGCGTGAAGCCGACCAGCCAAGCATCCGTATCGGTCGTTCCGGTTTTACCGGCGATAGGCCGCTTGATCGTACTGGCAACACGGTTACCCGTACCGCCTTCCTCGAAAACACTCTCCATGAGATTCGTCATCACATAAGCAACTGCTGGATCAAGGACCTGCTCTTCTTGCGGAGCCGCTTCATATAGAATCTGTCCATTCGCATCCTCAATGCGTGCAATCGCAGTCGCTTCCTTATGAAGCCCCTGATTCGCAATCGTTCCGAATGCGGATGCCATTTCAAGCGGGCTTACAGGGAAGGAGCCGAGCGCCAGTGATGGTAATGGCTTCATCGGTGAGTCGATGCCTAGCTTGCGGGCCAGATCAATGACCTTCGCAGGACCAACATCCAGAATCGTATGAACCGCATAGATGTTATCGGATTTGGAAATCGCTTGCCGCATATCGATATTCGCATTGACATATTGGTCGTTGAAGTTTCTTGGCGTGTAACGCTGGCGGCCTTCATCGTACGTGAACACCGTCGGTTCACTTTTCACCTGTGTAACGGGTGTATACCCATTTTGCAGAGCTACCATATACACAATTGGTTTAAAAGAGGACCCCGGCTGCCTTGTATTCGATAAGGCTCTATTGAACTGATTTTCTGTATAGTCGCGTCCCCCGACCATCGCTTTGATTTCCCCGGTACGCGGGTCGATGGCGACTAGAGCTGCCTGCAGTTCAGGTTTGCCATTCAACTGCCCAGTGACGACACTTTCGGCGATTTCTTGCGCTTTCTTGTCGAGTGTCGTGTAAATGCGAATGCCGCCTTCGTCGAATTGCTCCTCTGGGATACCGAGCTTTTCTGTGGCTAGCGTACGTACATAATCTCTGAAATAAGGGGCCGCTGCGGGTTTCTTCTTCGTCAGCGGTTGGATGGTCAGCTTCTCTTTGCCGGCAGCGTCTGCGGCAGCCTGCGTGATGAATCCGCTGCGGACCATCGTTTGAAGCACGATTTTTTGGCGGTCCAGCGCATTTTTCATATCATAATAAGGTGAATAGTAACGTGGCCCTTTCGGGACACCCGCGATCATAGCGCTTTCGGCCAAGGTTAATTCACTAGCGTGTTTGCCGAAGAAAAGCTCAGACGCTGTTTCTATGCCATAGGTCGAGTGACCGTAGTAAATTTGATTTAAATAATCTGCAAGAATTTCATCCTTGCTTAGCTGCATCTCCAATTGAACGGCATATATCGTTTCTTTGATTTTGCGCGTCCAAGTACGGTCATGTGTCAAATACAAATTTCGAGCTAACTGCTGTGTGATGGTGCCTGCGCCTTGCACTTTAGCCATCGCTTTCACATTGACAATCGCTGCACGGGCAACGGCTTTCACGTCGACACCGAAATGATCGTAGAAATGCTGATCCTCCACGGCGAGCGTAGCTTTGATAAGGTATGGTGAAATTTCATTTAATGAAACGACCTGTCGATTTTGTCCCGAATAGAATGTGTCGATGAGTTCGCCGTGCGTATCAAACATTTGAGAAGTTTGCAGCATTTTCGTTACAGGCAACGTCTGCGAGCGCAAATACACGAAAAATATAGCCGCAGCAATAAGCATGAGAACGCAGGAAGTGAAGAAAAAAGAGAACATCTTCTTAATACGGCGCATCCAACGCATAGACGCAGGTACATCTTGCTCCCTAGTTTTTTGCGGAGTGCCAGAAGATGGCTGACGATTGTTTTCATTTTCGGACATCGATTCCTACCTCCTTTCTTGCTTCGCCCTAAGGACGTATTAACCAGTATGGAAAAGCATGGGTGTCCGTATTCAACAAATTGTAAATATTTTTTGTAAATTAGGGTAAAGCCCTAGGAAATTATTGCAATTTGGGGGTAATGAACTATAATACAATTTGTGCGTGTGAAGGGACAGGAAATCCCAGAAGTCCTTGCATGACATTTTGGGCTGGTGGAACACTGTTAGAGATAACGAATGTCAGTAATTATTCATCCAATATAGAAGCGAAAGAAGGTATGAACATGGAATTGTGGTACACAGAGAAACAAACAGACAGCTTCGGTATTACAGCGAAAGTAAAAGAGACTTACGTAAGAGAGCAAACGGATTTTCAAGATCTGTCAATGATCGAAACGGAAGAGTGGGGAACCATGCTCACGCTAGACGGTATGGTCATGACAACAGTAAGAGACGAGTTTGTTTACCATGAAATGGTTGCACACCCTGCGCTTGTGACTCATCCGAACCCAGAGAACGTGCTTGTTGTAGGCGGCGGCGACGGTGGTGTAATCCGTGAAATCATGAAGCATCCGAAAGTGAAAAAGGCAGTTCTAGTCGACATCGACGGCAAAGTAATCGAGTATTCCAAGAAGTACCTGCCAACCATTGCTGGCGAATTGGACAACCCGCGCGTTGAAGTTATCGTAAACGATGGCTACATGCACATTCATGATCACAAAAATACATACGACGTTATCATGGTCGATTCCACAGAGCCAGTTGGCCCAGCGGTTGAACTGTTCTCCAAAGGTTTCTACCAAGGCATTTATGATGCGTTAAAAGAAGAGGGAATCTTCGTTGCACAAACGGACAACCCTTGGTTCAAAGCAGACCTGATCCAAACGGTTAACCGCGATGTCAAAGAAATCTTCCCGATCGTGCGCGTATACAGCGCGAACATCCCTACGTACCCAAGCGGTCTATGGACATTCACAATGGGCAGCAAAAAGCATGACCCACTTCAAGTCGAGGAAGCTTCCATTCCGGAATTCCCGACGAAGTACTATACAGCACGCCTGCATAAAGCAGCGTTCGTTTTGCCTAAATTTGTTGAAGATTTGATTAAATAATGTGAAAAGCCGTCAGCCCTTGTGAGAGGGTGGCGGCTTTTTTGTGTACTTGCCCACCCGCACCCGCACCCGCACCCGCACCCGCACCCGCACCCGCACCCGCACCCGCACCCGCACCCGCACCCCCCCACTTCTTACGGACTCAGAAGCCGTTATTCTGCCAAATTCAGCTAGATTTGAGGTGCTATCGGACTGAGGAGCCGTTATCTACTGACTTTGTCGCTGTTTTAGGCGATTCCATGGCCATTAGAGGCTCGTGAGTCTGTTAGCTGCTAAGCTTGTTCCAAAAGTAGCGAATAGAGTCACCCTAGTCCGTTAGCCGACAGAGTGCTCGCAGGGAGGGGGAGTCCAGCGGTCGAAAGAGCACCGCCGATAGAGCCAACTAGTTAAAGCGCGAATCCCACCAATAGAGCCAACTAGCTAAAGAAATGTGAAACCATCAAGTGTAGCTAACTAGTTAAAGTACCATGAATCCCAGCAATAGTAGCACACCCGCCAGCCCTCCCAAGTAGCCATGTTCTGTTACGGACTCAGAAGCCGTTATTCTGCCAAATTCGGCTTGAATCGAGGTGCTATCGGACTGAGGAGCCGTTATCTACTGACTTTGTCGCTGTTTTAGGCGATTCCATGGCCATTAGCGGCTCGTGAGTCCGTTAGCTGCTAAACCCTGTCCTAAAAGTAGCGAATAGAAGTCACCTCAGTCCGTTAGCCGAAACGTCAAGCTGGCCGAACAATTTTTCATCCAGTTCCACAACACTGCCATACAGATGTCAGTCACACTCCACTATACTGAATACATGAAGTAACAATTCTTGAATCCATGGAGGTAATACCTATGTTCACTACCGTAGAAAGCTTTATTAACGAATATCAGCAAGAATCCGCTACAACGCAGCAGCTGCTAGATGCCTTAACCGATGCCTCCCTGCAGCAGCCGCAAGCTGAAGGCTACAGACCGCTTGGTTTTGTCGCGTGGCATCTGGTCCACAATGACCGTGGCATGCTGCTCGCAGCTGGCCTCAAATTCGCCGCACCTTCTGCAGCAAGCATGCCGCCATCAGAGGCTGGAGTCGTTGCAGATGCCTACCGCTCAACAACAGCCGAGATTCTGGAAGCCGCTCGCACACAGCTAACGGACGCCAAACTGCAGGAAGTCGTGAACATGTTCGGCCAGCAGTGGACGATTAGCGAAACGCTGTTCGCATTCCTCAAACATGAAATTCATCATCGTGGACAGCTTACAATTCTGATGCGCCAAGCAGGCGTGCCTGTCATCGGAGCCTATGGTCCCGCTAAAGAGCAGTGGGCAAGCATCGGGATGCCGATTCCAGCCATTTAACAACCATAAGGACGCCAAAGAAAGAAAGCCCCAAATTTCACGAAACCGTGAAGTTGGGGGCTTTTTCGCATAAGGGAAGAGCTGACTTCGACATCATTCTTGATCGACGATCGCAGTGATACATTGAATTCGTTGATCCTTTCATATAAACTAATACCTAACTTGCCTTATCTTGACATAAGGTGCTAAGAAGACCTGCAGAATAGGAGAATGACGAATCATGACGGATAAAGCGCGTGTGCGCATTCGCATTGAGAGCCGGAGCGGGAGCGAGACAACTGTGCAGAAGGCGCGGGGAGACCTGTACCGCAAAGGCAATCACACCTACATCCGCTATGAAGAAGAACGCAGCGAGCTTGGAAGAACGGTGACACTCATAAAGCTGGAAGAGAATCAGATCCGCATCGTTCGCCAAGGAGATGTGCAAGCGGAGCAAACGTTTGTGCCTGGCGAGAAACGAATCGGATTTTATCATACGCCGCAAGGTCGCCTGGAACTCGAAATCGATACGCATGAGCTGACAAGCGAAGCGGAACAGGGCATCGGAATCACGCGATGGAAATACGATTTATATGCATCCGGTACACATGCGGGTACATACAGGATTAAGTTGTTAATTCAGGAGGAGTAAGAAGAATGGACGTATTAAACGAAGTAAAGGTCATCGTGAAACAAGCTATAGCTGATGCTGTTGCTGCTGCAGGCATTGTGGATGCCGCACAGTTACCGGAAATCATTCTGGAAATACCGAAGGAAAAGACACACGGGGATTTCGCAACGAACATTGCGATGCAGTTGACCCGTATTGCCAAGCAGAATCCAAGACAAATTGCCGAGCAGATCATTGCGAACCTGCAGAAGGATAAAGCGAATATCGCTGAAGCAGAGATTGCCGGACCGGGCTTTATTAATTTTAAAATGAACAAAGTTTATCTCTATCCTGTCATTGCTGACGTGCTAGCTCAGGGTGAGCGTTACGGGGCAAGGAACGTGGGCCAAGGGCTGAAAGTGCAAGTTGAGTTCGTCAGCGCCAACCCGACAGGTTCCTTGCATCTGGGACATGCCCGCGGCGCAGCTGTTGGGGATGTGCTATGTAACGTGTTGGACCTTGCAGGCTACGAAGTATCCAGAGAGTATTACATTAATGATGCAGGGAACCAAGTCGTGAATTTGGCCAAATCCATCGAAGCCCGCTATTTGCAAGCGCTTGGACAAGAGGCCGAAATGCCGGAAGACGGTTACTTCGGGGAAGATATCAAAGGCTTTGCGGCAGACCTTGCCGCGGAAGAAGGAGATCGCCTGCTGAGCTTGTCGGATGACGAGCGTCGCGCCTTTTTCCGTACGTATGGCTTGAAAAAAGAACTCGACAAAATCAAACGCGACTTAGGCCGTTTTGGTGTACATTTCGACAATTGGTTCTCCGAGACGTCGATTTATGAAGATAACCTGATTCCACCCGTGCTGAAAGAGCTGCGCGACAATGGACATATCTATGAAGAAGAAGGCGCAACTTGGCTGAATACCACGCCGCTGGGTGACGACAAGAATCGCGTTCTGATCAAAAATGACGGCTCCTTCACCTACCTGACACCGGATATCGCCTACCACCGCAATAAGTTCGGGCGCGGTTTTGAGCGCTTGATCAACATTTGGGGCGCCGACCACCATGGCTACATCCCGCGGATGAAAGCGGCCATGACAGCGCTGGGCTTCGAAGCGGATCGACTCGTTGTGCTGATCGCTCAAATGGTGAGCCTTTTCCAGAACGGGGAAAAGGTCAAAATGTCCAAACGTACCGGCAAAGCCGTCACGATGGAGGATCTTATGGACGAGGTCGGCGTCGACCCGATCCGTTATTTCTTCGCGATGCGCAGTATGGACTCGCATCTGGACTTTGACATGGACTTAGCGGTTTCTCAGTCCAATGAGAACCCGGTTTACTATGTGCAGTACGCACATGCACGGATCTGCTCCATCTTCCGCCAGGCGGAGGAGCAAGGTATCGCGGTGCTCCCGCTGGCGCAGGTTGACCTTGCCCAGCTCTCCTCGGAAGCTGAGTTCGACTTGCTGCGCAAGATCGGCGAGCTGCCGGAAGAGATCGCGATCGCGGCGGAGCAGTACGCGCCGCATCGGATGATCCGCTATGTTTACGAACTGGCAAGCCAGTTCCATAGCTATTATAGAGGCCACTACGTCATCACGGATGACGCGGCCTTGACGCAGGCGCGCCTCGCCTTGCTTGGCGCGCTGCGCACGACCCTCGCGAGCACGCTTCGCGTTGTCGGCGTATCCGCACCGGAGCGGATGTAATCCTCCACCCCCAAACGACAAAAAAGGAGTTAAGCAGCCGTGAGCCGCTTAGCTCCTTTTTCATTGCGAGTCTCTGACTTGCCTCGCAGCCCGCAAAGCCCGCCTGGCATTCAGGTGCCCTGGCTGCCAGCGCGTGCTTTCGCGCTTGTTAATGCCGATTGCGCAGCGGCGCAGCGCGCTTTTGATCTGCTGCGGCGACAAGGGCTTGATAGCCAGCATCAGCGCGATAACGCCGCTGACATGTGCGGTGGCCATCGATGTGCCGCTGAGCTCATTGTATTTGCCGTGAAGCCAGGACGAGTATACTCGTTCACCTGGTGCATAGATGTCAATTTGTTTGCCGCGATTACTGAAGGGAGCTATACGGCCTAGCCGTGTTGTAGCTCCAACGGAGACGACCTGCGGGAAGCGAGCAGGATAATCGATCGTTTTTCGTTTGCCGTCATTACCGGACGAAGCGACAATGACTTTACCTCTGTAATACGCGTTCAGAACAGCCTGCTCCAGCGCACGGTTGTATGACTTCATGCCGAAGCTCATGTTGATGATATCGAGATCATTGTTTACGCACCAGTCGATACCGGCAATAATGTCTGATACATAAGCGCTTCCACTGTGGTCAAATGCCTTTACAGGATGAATAATCGATCTAGGCGCGACACCAATTATTCCCGAATTGCGGCCAGTCGCTGCGATGGTGCCCGCAATGTGCGTGCCATGGCCATTATCATCGTAGGGCAGCATGCTGCGGTTTAATAAATTGATCCCCCGTGAGATAGAACTTCGTAAATCAGGGTGATTGTAGTCGATGCCAGTGTCGATGACGCCTACATGGATGTTGTTGCCTAGTGACTTGCTCCAAACTTCAGGCGCGCCGATTTGATCAACGCCCCAGGGGATGGTGTGAGACCCGGAGCCAGATAGCGTGGTTGCACGTTTGATAAGGGTTCTGCTTCCGACCGATTGGTGGACGGTGACTTTGGAATCTTCTTCGATGACCGGACTGCCTGTGAACTGCTTGAGCTTCGAATCGGGACGGAGCGTGCAGGAGAAGGCATGAATAATGTCGAGCGTGCGAACCTTGGACAGGTTGACGAGGTGGGATCTCATTCGCTTCAGCTCGGATTTGCATGCGTAATAGTCCTTAGCTGATGAGAAACGGATCAAATGCTTCTTCCCGGATTGCTTGGTGAGTCCGATTTCCTCATGAAGCGAATGAAGAAAGGTGGCTATATCCATACGTGCCATCCCCCCATGACAGCTTATAATCGAGTCTCCCCTATCTTATGTACAGGTCACCCCTTCTGACCGTGTGATAGCCTCTATAGAAATAAATGGGTGCGAAGCCGTGTCAGATGTGCTGGTTTTACATAGGATAAATAGAGAGGCGCGAGCAGGAGTGTCTCTTCCTCAGGTACTGGAAACGATGTGACTCGCTCATACCGCTTCCTAAGGATACAGTCGCAAGCGAAGGGGGACCTTCGCTTGTATTCATTTCAGGGGGCTGTCCGAAAGGTTTTTTCAGGGTAGTTGCATTTTTAGAAAAAATAGGTTTTACTTAATGGAGATATTGGATATGGTAGATAGAAGAAGTGAAGAAGACGGTCGAAAGGGATGTGCCTTAGATGAGTAGCGAATACACACTCAAAATCACCACAGAACAAGCACGCGAAATGCCGATGGTGGATTTGGCGTTTGAATTATTGAAATCGGCGAATACGCCGTTTTATTACCGTGACTTGATGGCAGAAATTGCAAAAATTAAAGGGTTATCTGAGCAGAATGTGATGCAAGTGATTGCCCAACTATATACGGAAATCAACATCGATGGACGTTTCGCTTGCGTAGGTACGAATCTATGGGGCTTGAAACGTTGGTACCCTGTCGAGAAATCAGACGATGCAGTAGGTAACGCTAAGCGTCCAAGAATCATTAATGATGAAGACGATGATCTGGATGAGGACATCTACGCGGAGGAAGAGGATACATACGCAGAGGAAGACGAGTACGATGCATTTGGTACTGAATCCGAAGAAGAGGAAGAAGCGGAAGAGGATACTGAATTCTTTGAGGATGAAGAGATCGAAGAGGATCTTGGCGAAGAAGGCATCGAAGAGACCGACGACGAGGAAGAAGATTTGGACGAAGATTCCGATCTGGAAGAGGATGAATCCGATCTAGATGAAGAGGAAGAAGACGACAAATAACTTGTCTTGACAGTCGGAGCCCGTTCAGAGTAAACTATTGCATGGGCTTTAAAAGAATCTTAACAAATCGCGCAAGCGTTCAAAAAGTGCCCCGTCACTGCGGGTGTCACTTTTTTTTGTTTTTTTGGTGTTTTTTTCACCATATTTTCATGAAAACCCTCATTTAGTAGAAACTAAATCTGAGGAAGTGGCACGACGACAACGATAGCGAATGCTTACGGTGTAAGCTTTTTGCATAGAAAGACATGGGGCCAGTTATCTGGCGCTACTAAGCGTATGCTTACGTTGCAATTTTTTAAACTAAAAAACTATTAGGAGGCGTACATAGTGACAAAATACATTTTCGTTACGGGAGGCGTAGTTTCTTCCCTTGGCAAAGGAATTACTGCAGCTTCCTTAGGAAGATTGCTGAAGAACAGAGGTCTGAAAGTTACGATTCAAAAGTTTGATCCGTACATCAACGTGGATCCAGGGACAATGAGTCCTTATCAGCATGGTGAAGTATTCGTAACGGATGATGGTGCTGAAACAGATTTGGATTTAGGCCATTATGAGCGTTTCATCGATATCAACCTATCCAAAAGCTCGAATGTAACTTCAGGCAAAGTGTACTCCTCCGTAATTACCAAAGAACGTAGAGGCGAATATCTTGGGGGTACGGTACAGGTTATTCCTCACATTACCAATGAAATCAAAGATCGTGTTCTGAGAGCTGGCCGTGAGGCGCAATCCGATGTTGTTATTACAGAAATCGGTGGTACCGTTGGCGATATCGAGAGCCTTCCTTTCCTAGAAGCAATCCGTCAAATGAAAAATGATATCGGCCGCGAGAATGTTATGTACATTCACGTTACGCTGATTCCTTATATTAAAGCAGCTGGTGAAGTAAAAACGAAACCGACACAACACAGTGTCAAAGAACTGCGCGGCTTAGGGATTCAACCTCACGTTATTGTTTGCCGTACCGAACATTCTTTGACTGAAGATATGAAGCGTAAGCTTGCGTTATTCTGTGACATTGATCCAGCAGCTGTGATCGAGTGTAAAGATGCAGAAACGCTGTACGAAGTGCCAATGATGCTTCGCGAGCAAGGTCTTGACGATTATGTCGTTAATCACCTGAAGCTCAAAACGAATGAGCCAGACATGGCCGAGTGGGAAAGCCTAGTTCGTAAAGTTAAATCTCTGACTAAGAAGACCGAAATCGCTATTGTCGGAAAATATGTTGCTCTGCATGATGCTTATTTGAGCATTGTTGAAGCTCTAGGACATGCTGGCATTGATAACGACTCCGAGATCAACATTCGCTGGGTAAATGCAGAAGAAATTTTCGATCACAACGTGGATGATCTGCTTTCTGGCGTTCAAGGTATCTTAGTGCCAGGCGGTTTCGGCGATCGCGGTATTGAAGGCAAAGTATCTGCTATTCGTTATGCCCGTGAGCAGGAAATTCCTTTCTTCGGTATTTGCTTGGGTATGCAAGTTGCTGTTATTGAGTATGCACGTAATGTTTCAGGTTTGGATGGCGCGAACTCCTCCGAGATTAATCCGACTACGGCTTATCCGGTTATCGATCTTCTTCCAGAACAGAAGGATATTGAGAACCTGGGGGGTACAATGCGTCTTGGTCTATATCCGTGTAAAATTGTTCCGGGTTCATTGGCGGAGAAATGCTACAATGATGAGCTTGTCTACGAGAGACATCGTCACCGGTATGAGTTCAACAATGAATATCGTGATTTGATTGAATCTGCTGGCTTGCGCATTTCTGGTACATCCCCTGATGGCCGTTTGGTCGAGATGGTGGAGCTTCCTGGTCATCCTTGGTTCTTGGCGGTGCAATTCCATCCGGAATTCACATCCCGTCCGAACCGTCCGCAGCCGTTGTTCCGTGAATTTGTGAAAGCAGCTCAAGGCGTTGCACGTAGCTAACTTGCTATGTTAACTGCCTCCTGAAAAACAACTTATTTGTAAAAGTTTTCAATTTGGTTCTCTTTCCGGAAGGAAAACGGAAATGAATAGCGAATACGTTATGTATCTGTGAAGTACAGGGGATTTGTTATTCGTTTTCGGGAGGGAACTAGGCTGATGAAGAAAAAAGTACTGATTGTCGATGATCAAAATGGAATTCGCGTACTGCTAATGGAGGTTTTCAGCAATGAAGGGTACGATACCTATCAAGCCTCTAATGGTAAACTGGCTTTAGAAATCGTCAAAAATTCTTCGCCGGACCTACTATTGCTTGATATGAAAATTCCCGGTATGGATGGCCTAGATATTCTAAAGCACGTTAAAGCAATTGACGCATCGATCAAAGTAATCATGATGACAGCTTATGGTGAGCTGGATATGATTAAAGAAGCGACTGACCTGGGTGCGATCATGCACTTCACGAAGCCGTTTGACATTGACGAGTTGCGCATGGCGGTTAATATGCAGTTAAATAATGAATCAAGCAGTGGTTTTGCAGTGGGATCCTAGTCATAGGGTCTTTTTTTGTGGCTGAGAAGCGAGGGCTTGGTTATCATTTGAAAGTATATGTGCTATAATAACTCAGGTATGACAAGAGCGGTCAACGCAAAACTACAAAAAGGTTCTAGGAGGAAGAGAAACATGGCATTGGTTTCAATGAATGAGTTTTTACCTAAAGCAAAAGCGAACAGATTCGCGGTGGGTCAATTTAACATGAACAACCTTGAGTTCGCTCAAGCGATTGTGGATGCTGCAATCGAACTGAATTCCCCTTTCATTTACGGTGTTAGCGAAGGCGCACTGAAATATATGGGTATCGAATTTACAGTAGCAATTGCTGAAGCTGCAGCCAAAAAATCCGGTCTGCCAATCGCTTTGCACTTAGATCATGGCAGCTCCTTTGAAGTAGCAATGAAATGTATCCGCGCAGGATTCAGCTCCGTTATGTTCGACGGTTCCCACTATTCTTTCGAAGAAAACATCCGTTTGACGAAAGAAGTTGTTAAAGCTGCTCGTGCAATGGGCGTATCCGTTGAGGGTGAGCTTGGAACAATCGGTGGTGTTGAGGATGACATCTCCGTAGACGAAGAGCACGCTAACCTTGCAAAACCTGAAGAAGCTATCCGCTTCTACGAAGAAACAGGCGTTGACTGTTTGGCAATCGCAGTAGGTACAGCACATGGTATGTACGCTGGCGAGCCTAACATCCATTTTGATATCATCGAGCAAGTTTCCAAAGCGATCCCAGTTCCTGTTGTATTACACGGCGGTTCCGGTGTTCCTGACGAAATGATTCGTAAATCGATCGCTGCAGGCGTTGGTAAAATCAATGTTAACACAGAGAACCAAGTAGCATGCACAGAAACGATCCGCGCAGTTCTGAACAAGGACGCAAAAATTTATGATCCTCGTAAATATCTAACCCCAGCTCGTAACGCAATGGTCGAAGTTGTAAAATCCAAAATTCAATTATTCGGAAGCAGCAACCAAGCTTAATTTTAATTGTATAGATGCAGTGGGAAATGCCGTAAGACGCAAACGGAGGATGCGAAATGTCCGCCGTTTGCATGCTTGCGGTCGTTTCCTTCTTCTGTTTTTGTCTTCAGTTCTCACTTGGAGCTGTAAGCGTTTTTGCTATGATTATAGATGTCCTTATTTTCTTTTATATGTTCATGTTCATTTGAGTAGAGTGTGCTAGAAGTTTGGTTTCAATTGGCGCTTGGGTAGAGGGGTTTGCTTTACAGGAAGGCACCTGGATTTAGGGGGAGAATCATGTTGGAGAAATTAATGGTGGTCGGGGGACGTCCACTACGAGGGACTGTTCAAATTAGCGGAGCTAAGAATAGTGCTGTTGCACTTATTCCTGCTGCGATTCTTGCTGAAACGCCGGTAACGTTGGATAATCTGCCGCATTTAAGCGATGTGGCTACATATACAGAAATTTTGACGGATTTAGGGGCTACCATCGACTGGAATGAAGATCGGATGACGATTGATCCTAGCAGAATGAAGTCTCTTCCAATGCCTAATGGTAAAGTTAAAAAGTTAAGAGCTTCCTACTATTTGATGGGAGCACTGCTTGGAAGGTTCGGGGAAGCGAATATCGGTCTACCGGGCGGTTGTAATTTCGAACCGCGTCCAATCGATTTGCATATCAAAGGTTTTGAAGCCTTAGGGGCTGAGGTAAGCAATGAGAATGGCGCATTAAGAATTCGGGCCAAAGAGCTTCGCGGAGCGAAGATTTACCTAGACATGGCGAGTGTGGGAGCCACAATTAACATTATGTTGGCAGCTGCTCGTGCAAAAGGCAATACGATTATTGAAAATGCGGCGAAAGAGCCTGAAATTATAGATGTAGCTACGTTGTTAAACTCGATGGGTGCAAGAATCAAGGGTGCTGGTACCGATACCATTCGGATCGAAGGGGTAACTGAGATGCATGGTTGCCGTCACTCCATCATTCCTGACCGCATTCAAGCGGGAACGTATATGATTGCTGCAGCAGCTACGCGCGGCGATGTCACAGTGGATAATGTCATTCCTAAACACATGGAAGCACTAACGGCGAAACTGCAAGAAATGGGCGTTCATATCTACGAGATGGATGAATCCATTCGTGTGGTAGGTCAACCTGAATACTCCAGCGTGGATGTAAAAGCACTAATTTACCCAGGGTTTGCAACAGATTTGCAATCTCCAATGGCAAGCCTTTTGTGCCAAGCCAGAGGAGTTAGTATACTAACGGATCATGTTTACAGCAACCGTTTCAAGCACATTCCTGAGCTCGTGCGGATGGGCGCTAAGATGAAAGTTGAAGGACGTTCCGCGATTATTGAAGGATCCGAGCTTAGCTCGGCGAAAGTTAGAGCAACAGATTTGCGAGCAGGAGCATCCCTTGTGCTTGCTGGTCTTAGTGTAAGAACGGGCGGCATCACAGAGGTGTCCGGCGTTGAGTTTATTGACCGTGGGTATGAGAACTTAGTATTCAATTTATCGTCTCTAGGTGCTGAGGTTTGGCGCGAGAGTGAAGAGTAAGGAATAAAGTTCCAGACAACAGGCAATGCTAGAATCCAATTGAAAATTTAATAGTTTGGTGGTTGAAACATGAGCATGCAGCTTGCTGAGCTTGAAGTACTCAAGCTTACTGAATTATATAAACTAGCTAAGAAACATCAGATTCCATACTACGGTACGCTGAAGAAAAAAGAACTCATCTTTGCAATTTTACGTGCACAAGCTGCTGAAAGTGGTCTAATGTTTATGCAAGGTGTCCTCGAAATTCTTCAAGAGGGCTTTGGTTTCTTGCGTCCCATTAACTATCTTCCAAGCTCAGAAGACATTTATATTTCTGCATCCCAGATTCGCAAATTTGATTTGCGCTCCGGGGATATTGTATCAGGCAAATGCCGTCCTCCTAAGGAAAATGAGCGTTATTTCGGGCTTCTTCAGGTTGAAGCGGTTAATGGCGAGAAACCGGAAACAGCTGCTGAGCGGCTTCATTTCCCTGCCTTGACGCCTCTCTATCCAGATACGCGCATTACGCTCGAAACAGAGCCTAACAAAATTTCCATGCGTATCATGGATTTACTTGCTCCTGTAGGGCTTGGCCAGCGTGGATTGATTGTTGCACCTCCCAAAGCAGGTAAGACATTACTGCTCAAAGAAATTGCAAACAGTATTTCCACGAACTACCCAGAAATTGAGCTTTTCGTTCTACTGATCGATGAGCGTCCAGAGGAAGTTACGGATATGCAGCGTTCTGTTAAAGGGGAAGTTGTTGCTTCTACTTTCGATGAGCTGCCTGAGAACCATATTAAAGTCGCTGAATTAGTCCTAGAACGCGCTATGCGTTTAGTTGAACATAAGAAAGACGTTGTCATTCTGCTCGACAGTATCACCCGTTTGGCGAGGGCATATAACCTTGTAGTTCCGCCAACAGGCCGGACACTATCTGGTGGTATCGATCCTGGCGCATTTCATCGTCCGAAGCGATTCTTCGGGGCTGCCCGTAATATTGAGGAAGGCGGCAGCTTGACCATTCTTGCTACAGCACTTGTAGAGACAGGTTCACGTATGGACGACGTCATTTATGAGGAATTTAAAGGGACAGGTAACCTTGAGCTTCATTTGGATCGTAAAATGGCAGAACGCCGTATTTTCCCTGCTATCGATATCCGCAGATCCGGTACGCGCCGCGAAGAAGCGCTTCTGGGCAAGGATGAACTCGAGAAGGTATGGGCGCTTCGCAAAGGCATGAACGATTCGCACGAATATACCGAGTCCTTCATCAAAAAACTTGGTGAAGCGAAGACGAATCAAGAGTTTCTGGATTCTTTGGCTTCCCCTTCGACAGGCGCTTCAACAGGTGCAAGCAAAGGGAAAGTGAAAAACTCAGCATCTTAAGTAGATGCGGAAGATGCCTTAACGCATAAAGAGGAGTACCGTTATGAATTTGGTTTATTCAGACTCACAAGGAAATGTTTTTGACCATCCGGATTTTCTGGCGCTTGGTCGAAATGCTGAAATGATAACAGAAATTATGGAAGATGAGTTGATTCCGCTGCCCGAAGGGGCGACGCTTGTCAGTCTTCCTTTTACACGACCAGTAGGCATAGATGCTGAGACTGGCGATATGAAGCTAGTGCCAGGCGATTATCACGCTGTTGGCGCGCTGCTGCCGCAAGGCTTTACGCGACTGCTGCTTCCCGGTTATGTCAAGTCCGACAAGACTAAGGCGCTGCCGCTGTTCGGCTATACAGCTGTTGTATGGAAGGATGACGCCTTCTATGTTGCTGCTCGTCTAACAGATAATCCCTACTTCTGGAATCCGATTCATTGCGATGTGACGGAGCTTGAGTCCCAGGTCAAAACTTTGACTGCCAAGTACCCGGAAAACCGCTTGTACGCCCACTTATCCAACTGCGCACTTGGTTATGAGTGCCTGACAGCTTCGAATACGTTCCTGCAACGTTGGGAAGGTGCCGTTCCGGTCTCCTATTCCTGTAACGCAGGTTGCTTCGGATGCATATCAGAACAGCCAGATGAGAGCGGCTTTGTGGCTCCACAGACGCGTATGAATTTCAAACCTCAGATTGAAGAGATTACTCAGATCATGCTGGAGCACCTGCGTACGCCGGATAGCATTATTTCCTTCGGACAAGGTTGTGAAGGTGAGCCAAGTACACAAGCGGCGCTCATTATTCCGGCAATCAAGCAGATTCGTGAACAGACGAAGATGGGTTATATCAACATCAACACCAACGCCGGACTGACGGATCATATTCGCGGCATCGTAGACGCTGGGCTAGATCTGATGCGTGTTAGTACGATCAGTGCTCTGGACGATCACTACAATGCGTATTACAAGCCGAGGGCTTATACATTGAAAAATGTAGAAAAATCTCTTCGTTACGCGACTGACAAAGGAGTCATCACTTCTATTAATTATCTTGTTTTCCCAGGTGTAACTGATCGGGAAGAAGAGATTGAGGCTATGATCGAATTTGTGCGAAGAACGGGATTAAAATTAATTCAATTGCGCAACCTGAATATTGACCCTGAGAGTTACTTGGGGATTATCCCTAAGGCACGCGGTGAGCTTCTCGGGATGAAGCAAATGATTGAGATTTTCGAGCAGGAATTGCCAGATGTTGTGCTCGGATCATACTCGCATACGCCAAAGTTCTACGCCAGCGACAGAAATGCGACAATGGTTCTCTGAGATCGAGGTTTCCACTCGTTTTTCCATTGCATTAGAACTCGCGGATATGCTACAATGCAAAAGTACGTTAAGTACGTCCATTAACTCTGATTCAGCAAATGATTCAGGGCGGAAAGAGGTGAACCAACATGAAAGCAGGTATTCATCCTACTTATCATGCAACCACAGTGACTTGCGCTTGTGGTAATGTGTTCGAAACGGGTTCAATCAAGCAAAATCTTCGCGTTGAGATTTGCTCCAATTGCCATCCTTTCTACACGGGTAAACAGAAGTTTATCGATGTAGGCGGCCGTGTCGACAAGTTCAAAAAGAAATACGGAATCTAATTGGTATCAATTACTTTGCCGCCAATCAGCATAAGACGTCCTCCCTTGGTCATCCTAAGTTTAGACTTAGAGTCCAATGGGAGGTGTTTTTATGTTCAGGGGTATGCGAAGAATGACCATAGCAATCCTGCTTACCATGAGTTTGGTTGGGTGCGGCGTGAATTCGAGTAACAAAAACCCGGCTCAGACGGATAATGCCAATTATAAAACGCAAAATTACAAGCAGGACGGGTATTTGGGTATTACCAATGTGAATCCGAACGACCCGCTTAATCCCACGTATCATCACTACGAGGATGATTCGAACTTAATGAAGAATGTACTCGCACAGTTTCAAGACATCGAGAAATCCAATATTGCCATCAACGGGCCCAATGCTCGGGTGAAAATTAAAGCAAAAGCGAACTTGACGGCGGCGCAGGTTGAAGATCTTCGCTCGCAAGTCCAAAATGCTTTTGATACCAATATGCCGCGTTACAAAACAACTGTGAAAATGTCACAGTAATCAAGGGTAGACTTAGGTAGATTTTCCCCTGTAGTTGCTATTTACAGGTGAATCAGCTATACTATTTTTACTGTGCTAGACGGGGAGGTAGCGGTGCCCTGTAACTCGCAATCCGCTGTAGCGGGGTTGAATTCCTGTTAGCGGTACTGTGATGTGAGGTCTGGCTCTTACACGTGGTGTTGAGAGTTGGGTCCTTCGCAATGAATGCTCATGAACCCGGTCAGGTCTGGAAGGAAGCAGCCGTAAGTGAGATGTTTCATGTGCCGAGGGGCTGCCTGACTTGAGCTAACGATAAGAGTTCGCTTGTATCACTTTATCAATAACAGGTGCACGGTTTACTAAGTAATTTCATATGACTTCGAACTTGGACGCCTTTTCTTGGGGCGTTTTTTATTTTACCTATTTGCAACAGATCAGGGTTCCATGCTTGATCCTCTATTTCATCCCCTGTTGCGATATAGTATAATGGAATCAGCATTCCACGCAGGGATTAATGGAGAGGTACACTATGGCACATATTGCTCTATATCGAACGTGGAGGTCTCAGACGTTTCGTGAGGTTGTCGGTCAGAGACATATCACGCAGACACTGCAGAATTCTTTGCGAGAAAATCGCCTTACCCATGCTTATTTGTTCAACGGTCCACGGGGAACAGGGAAGACAAGTACGGCCAAAATATTAGCCAAAGCAGTTAACTGCTTAAATGGTCCAGCTGAGGAGCCATGCAATGCTTGCTCAGCCTGTGAACGAATTACGGACGGCGCTGTCATGGATGTCGTTGAGATTGATGCCGCCTCTAACCGTGGTGTAGAAGAAATTCGGGATATTCGGGATAAAGTGAAGTATGCTCCTACCGAAGTCAGGCAGAAGGTCTATATCATTGATGAAGTGCACATGCTTACTACAGAGGCTTTCAACGCACTGCTTAAGACACTTGAAGAGCCGCCAGCCCATGTGATGTTCATACTAGCAACGACGGAGCCGCACAAGATTCCGGCAACGATTATTTCTCGCTGTCAGCGCTTTGACTTTCGACGTGTTTCGATGGATGATCAAGTGCAGCGGCTGACATATATTTGTGATCAGGAGCAGATTTCCGTTAACGAGGAAGCCCTTCACTATATTGCGAGATTGTCCGATGGCGGGATGCGTGATGCGCTCAGTCTGTTGGATCAAGCGACTTCTTTTGCAACAGGGGAAGTGCAACTCTCGGACATTTTGTCCATTACCGGCGGAGTGGCTTCCGATCAATTCAAGAAACTCGTGCTTTGTATCAAAGAGAGAAATCTTGGAGCCGCGCTAGAGCTTATCGATACATTCATGCAGGAAGGCAAAAGCGCCGACAAATGCATCGAGAACTTGATTAATTATTTCCGCGATTTGCTCATGGTTCGCATGGTACCGAATTCGCCGGTCATTACAGAACGCGTTTTTGATATGCGTGAGCTTACTGAAATTGCCAATCATTTTACGCCTAACGAGATGATGGGCATGATTGAAACACTGAATCATTATCAGAGTGAAATGAAGTACTCCGTCCAGCCCCAAACATTGCTAGAGATTTCGATTATGAAAATGTGCGGCGGCCACATTGGGGAAGGAAGCGCTGCTGTCAGTACAGCGACAGATGTGGGCAGTCGGATGCCGCAAGGCGATCTTTTTGCTCAAATGACCCAGAAACTCAAACAACTTGAAGATCAGATAGCTGGACTGGTAAAATCGGGAGTATCGGGTGCAGCGGCTGAAGCGAAGCCAGCTCCCAAAATGCCTGTGGCCTCTGCGCCGTCTAAGAAGTCAGGCATCAAGCTCGATGGATACTTGAAAGCCTCTGAAGGTCCGGATACCAAGGCGGCTCTAATGAAATGGAGTCAAGTGCTGGGTCTGGTCAAGGAGAAGAAGATTACCGTCCATGCCTGGTTTGTGAATGGTGACCTAGTATCGATGCTGGATGATGTGGTATTGGTTGCTTTCAAGAATGAGATGCACCGAAATACCACAGAAAAGCCGGAAAACAAGCTCATTATCGAGCAAGTCCTCACCTCTGCGTTCAGCAAGCCAATGCGGTTGCTTACGATTATGCGCAAAGAGTGGGACGACGCCAAGAATGATGCGACTAGCAGTCCGCCTGAAGTTCTGGAGCTTGTGGCAGAAGAGGGCAGCCCAGGAACTGCTCCCAAAGAAGAGTGGATTTCCGAAGCGATTCAGCTGTTTGGCGAAGATTTAGTGACCATTAAAGAAGACTAGACTAAATACAAAGGAGCAAACGAGAATGAATAACATGAACCAAATGATGAAGCAAGTGAAGAAAATGCAAGAGCAAATGATGAAGGCTCAAGAAGAACTGGGCACGAAAGTCATTGAAGGTACAGCAGGTGGCGGTGTTGTTACTTGCACGGTGAACGGACACAAGAAAGTACAAAGCATCACAATCAAGCCTGAGGCTGTTGATCCTGATGATGTTGAAATGCTGCAAGACCTTGTTCTTACAGCTATAAATGATGCGATGACCAAAGCGGAGGAAATCGCTAACAAAGATATGGGCAAATTCACAGGTGGAATGAACATCCCTGGATTGTTCTAGTCACAGCCATGAGCTACAATTCTGAAAGATGAGGGAGAACTTCCTTTGTATTACCCCGAACCGATTTCTAAGTTAATCGATGCTTTCTCCCGTCTGCCGGGGGTAGGACCCAAAACGGCGGGACGCCTTGCTTTTCATGTCCTTCGTATGAAAGAAGAAGACGTGATTGATTTTGCGAAGGCGCTCGTCAATGTGAAAAGAAACCTTCACTACTGTTCAGTCTGCTGCAATATTACCGATGTTGATCCTTGTCGGATCTGTCAAGATAAGAACAGGGATGGTTCCGTCATTTGCGTCGTACAGGAGCCTAAGGACTTGGTTGCTTTGGAACGCACCAAAGAGTTCGAAGGCTACTATCATGTCCTACATGGTGCAATTTCCCCTATGGAAGGGATCGGACCCGATCAAATTCATATTGCCGAGTTGCTCAAGCGGTTGGGCGATGAAACGGTACAGGAATTAATTTTGGCTACGAACCCGAATATCGAAGGTGAAGCTACGGCTATGTATCTGTCACGATTAGTGAAGCCGTTTGGCCTGAAGGTTACGCGTATCGCGCACGGACTGCCTGTTGGCGGGGACTTGGAATATGCAGATGAGGTAACACTGTCCAAAGCCATGGAAGGCCGCAGGGAATTATAAATAGCGTTTAAGCATCTAAAAGGGAGCTGCAGAGCTCTCTTTTTTTGTTCGTGTAAAAGATGTGCGAGAGTTCTAATTGCTCTATTTCTCCCATAAGCATAAGGGTAGATTAACCCGCATTTGGGGTCATGGAGGTTTGCTGATGAGACCAGCTCTATTAGGCATGCACGGAAGGAAGAATCCACAGACGAAGAAAAGTGCGAAAGAAGAACTTCTGAGGGACAAGCAGATGCTGCTGCAAGAGATTCGTTCGGCACATGCGAACTGGGTGGCGGCTCAAGCTCATTTTGAGTTTGCTTTGGACAAGGATCAGATCGACTATGCCATCTATGCGATGGAAGCCGCTGAGAAAAGATTTGAAATGCTCATCAAGCAGGCCAAAAGGCTAAATCTGAGCATGATTGACACTGATCGATTACTGGAGGTGTAGGACGTGTATATCAAATATGCGGTATGGGGATTACTCATACTATCATCGCTAATGCTGCTGGTTACCGTATTACGCAATCGGGGAGCTGGCAGGTTATTGTATGCTCTAGGGTTGAACGTTGTTGTAGCGGCCTTCCTCCTATATACATTGGATCTGTTGAGCGCATACACGCAGGTGGACTTGCCGATTAATACAGCTACATTAGGGACAGTGACGGTACTAGGTGTGCCTGGCGTCCTTCTGCTTGTTGGTTTAAAACTAACTTTACTTTAGGTGGCAAAAAAATACAGTGAATTCATGGGTTGACTCGGCAGCAGCATCTATGGTATCTTATAAAAGTTGCCGCTGAGACATGCGGGAATAACGAGTAACTTGAGAAAAACAAGTTGCAATTGAAAAGTTAGTGTGGTATATTGAACTTCCGGCTTTCGAAAGAGAGCGGATGGAGCAAGAAACCTTGATCTTTGAAAACTGAACAACGAGTGAGTAAGCACAGTCGAGTAATCGACTATAAAAGAGATGAATAATCTCGCTAGCAAGTCAATGAGTACAATTAAGCTTTTCTACT
>NZ_JCAUAX010000026.1:0-38456 GCF_059692175.1 Paenibacillus sp. J22R67
CCGTCGGCTCCGCCATTATTACCAACATCATGTAAGGCTCGGTAGCTCAGTCGGTAGAGCAGAGGACTGAAAATCCTCGTGTCGGCGGTTCGATTCCGTCCCGAGCCACCACTTTACCTCAAAAAGTGAAGTAGCGTCTAAGAGGTAGTTTCCTATTACTTTTCTGGGACCCCATGACAACAACATATGCCGTTGTAGCTCAACTGGTAGAGCAACTGACTTGTAATCAGTAGGTTGGGGGTTCAAGTCCTCTCGACGGCACCAGATGCGCGCGTATGGCGGAATTGGCAGACGCACTAGACTTAGGATCTAGCGGGTGACCGTGGGGGTTCAAGTCCCTCTACGCGCATCACATAAACAGGTAAGACCATTCATGGTTTTACCTGTTTTCGTTTTCCGTTTAGATATTGAAAAAAAACGCCCATTTCCTTCGATGAAGCAGGAAGATGGGCTTTTTGGCTTCTCTTGAGATAGGCTGTTCTTTTAAACCGATTATACATACCCATCAGGAGCTATGTGGCCCCTTCATGGAAGCATCCGTAGAGAGCTTAGCCAGCCGCTGAACCACCAGGTCCACCTTCTGAATATGCTGCGACATCCGCTCCGCTGCAAGAGCCTCATCCCCGACATCGATGGCATCGACAATGTCACGATGCTCCTGTAGAAGATTCTCGGCGGATGCGCGCTCAGCAAAAAACCACAAACGGCGAGAAGCCTTCATGCTCACCTGAAGTCTCTCCGTCAAAGACTCCATCATGCCGATCATGAGGGAATTATGAGAGGCTTTGGCGATTTCTAGGTGAAAGCGGATATCGGCTTGTTCACTATCTTCCTCGTTGCCAAGGGACCGCTCCATCGCCTGAAGAATGTCCCGAAGCGCGGCTACATTAGCCTCTGTCCGCCTAACAGCGGCCAGCGATGCACAGCCCGCCTCGATGAATCTCCGCACCTCCTGCACCTCTTGCAGTGAGTCTCCTTGATCGAAGAGGGACGCGCTGTCTGTAGGCAGCGGATTGCTTACGAAGGTGCCTCCTCCATGCCGGATATCCACCCATCCGACTGCTTTCAACCCGCTCAGCGCTTCGCGAATGGTAGATCGGCCAACTTGGAAGCTCGCTGCGAGCTCAACCACAGTCGGCAGCTTCGAACCTGGCGCATAGGTTCCTGTCTCTATTTGCGTTTTAATCTGCTCCATCACGATTTCCGAGCCCTTTTGTGGCCGTATCTGCTGAAATGCCATGCCTATTCCCCCATAAAAGATCTATACATCTATTCAATCATAAGCTAAAATAGAAGGAAAGTCATCTGATCACATGATCACTTATTGATAGACATGATTAGTCCCATGGGAGGCTGCTATGCTCGATAACCAAATTAGACAACAACTGTTCAATATTGTAGGCGAAAAGTATTTCAAAGATGATATGGAATCTCTCGTTACCCATTCGTATGATGGAACACCGATGCTCCAGTCGCTGCCGGATGGTGTAATCTATCCTAAGGATACGGCGCAGGTTTCTGCGATTATGAAGGTGTTGAATGAGCATCGCATTCCGTTAGTTAGCAGAGGTTCAGGTACGAATCTTTGCGGCGGAACAGTGCCCGTTCAAGGTGGCATTGTGATGGTGATGCACCGGATGAACGCGATCCTTGATGTTGATATGCAGAATCTGACGGCAACCGTGCAGCCGGGCATTATTACGAAGCAATTCATCGAGCATATTGAAGGTCTGGGCTTATTTTATCCACCAGATCCAAGTTCTATGGCGATCTCTACGATCGGTGGCAACATTGCGGAGTGCTCCGGAGGACTACGTGGTCTAAAATATGGCACGACCAAAGACTATGTGATCGGTTTAGAGTGCGTACTGGCTAACGGTGAAATCATGCGTACTGGTGGAAAGCTAATGAAGGACGTAGCGGGGTATGATTTGACAAAGCTGCTGATCGGATCAGAGGGGACGCTGGCGGTAATTACGGAAGCAACTCTCAAATTGATTCCGCCTCCAAAGTATAAGAAAACGATGCTGGCCATGTACAAAGATTTATACGGTGCAGCCCGCACGGTCTCCAAGATTATTGAAAACCGCATCATTCCAGCAACCCTGGAATTCATGGATAACCCAACGATTCGCGTCGTAGACGATTTCGCGAAGCTGGGTCTACCGCTAGATATGGCAGCGATCCTCCTGATTGAGCAGGATGGCGAGATGGAAATGGTAGAGCGGGACATTGCCCGCATCTCGGAAATTTGCCGCGAAGAGCAGGCGCATGAAGTTAGTATTGCGAGCAATCAGGAGGAAGCGCTGAAGCTGTTGACTGCAAGAAGAAGTGCCTTCACGGCGCTTGCGCGTTTGCGTCCGACAACGATTCTGGAAGATGCGACTGTACCACGCTCCAAAATTGCCGATATGGTGCTGGAGATTAACCGAATCGCCGAGAAGCATGGCGTGCAGATTTGCACATTTGGGCATGCGGGAGACGGTAATCTTCACCCTACAGCTACAACGGATGCAAGGGATCATGATGAAATCCACCGTGTGGAAGCAGCTTTTGAAGAAATTTTTGAAGCGGCGATCCAGATGGGCGGAACGATTACAGGCGAGCACGGCGTTGGTCTAGTTAAAGCGCCTTTCCTGGAATGGAAAGTAGGAAGCAGCGGTATCGCGATGATGAAAGGGATCAAAGACGTGTTCGACCCTCATCATTTACTGAATCCCGGCAAAATGTTTGCCAAAGAATCCAGACGCAGGGTGGTGATCGACCGTGGCTAAAGGGGCAACTCTTCAGGAAACCCTAATTCAGAAGCTGGATTACAATCAATTGACGAACTGCATGCGCTGCGGCTTCTGCCTTCCCGTCTGTCCAACGTTTAAGGAAACGGGCATCGAAGCCGAGTCCCCGCGCGGGCGTATTTCCTTGATGAAAGCAGCTGTAGACGGCATTATGGAGCCGGGCATTTCCTTCGAGGATCAAATGAATCACTGCTTGGGCTGCCGCGCATGTGAGCCGGCTTGTCCAGCTGATGTGAAATATGGGCAATTAATTGAACAGGCCCGCGATGCGGTTGAAACGCATACGAAACAACATAGATGGTGGATACGCGGCGTGCGGAAGATGGTTTTCAAAGAGCTATTCCCCTCACAGCAAAAAATGCGCCTGCTAGGCTCAGGGATGCATTTTTATAAAAAATCAGGCCTCCAATCCGTTGTACGAAAAACAGGCGTTGTCGGCTTATTTTCCAAGCAGCTGTCGGATATGGAGAAAATTCTGCCTGATGCTTCTGGCAAAGGCATTACACAGCTCCTCGGCACCTTCATCCCGGCCAAAGGCGAGAAGATTGCTACCGTCGGCATGTTCAGGGGTTGTCTGATGGATGTGATGTTCACTCAAACGAATATCAAAACCGTTAAGCTGCTGTCCGAAGCAGGCTTTGATGTTGTCATTCCGGAGACGCAGAACTGCTGCGGCGCGCTACATGCGCATAGTGGTGAAAGCGATCAAGCCAAAATGCTGGCCAAAAATAACATCCGTGCTTTCCAAGAAGCTGGCGTGGACTTTATTGTATCGAATGCAGGTGGTTGCGGCGCGATTCTAGTCGAATACGATCATCTGCTGCATGATGAGCCGGAATGGAAGGAAGCTGCAGACTGGTTCGCTAAGCGTGTGAAAGATATTTCAACGATCCTTGTTGAAAAAGGGCGTCCGCTGCAGTTCGCCGACAGTGAGTCGGCTACGACTTCTACCCGGGTGACGTATCAGGATTCCTGCCATCTGCGCAATGTAATGAAAGGCAGCAATCCGTCCAGGCAGTTACTGAAAGAAGTAGGTAATGTTACTTTTGTCGAAATGAAGGATGCGGGCTCTTGCTGTGGATCTGCTGGTATTTATAACGTGACGCAGCCAGAGATGGCGAATCAGATTCTTGAAGGTAAAATGGTGAATGTGAATGCGACCGAGGCTAGCTACCTGGTGACGAGCAACCCAGGCTGCTTGCTACAGATGAAGCTCGGGATTGATAAGCATGGGCAAAAAGGCAAGATGGAAGCTGTCCATATTGCGGACTTTTTATATGATCGGGTTGTCAAACATTAAAGTTCTAACCAAACAGGCCGCTCTCTTAAGAGGGAGGCTTGTTTTTTTGTCTGTGTACACCGCTTTTCCTGCACTTTTTTGGTAAAATAGAAAGGATGGGGTTAAACTAACTTATGGTGCATTGTTTATGTTAGTAGTAGGGGGAGGAGTATCTGCGTGAACATTTTAGTTACCGGAGGAGCCGGTTTTATTGGATCACAGATTGTCGATGACCTGCTTCAAGTGGGGCACGATGTGCATATACTTGATAATCTTTCTACGGGGCATATGGCGTATGTGAATCCAAGAGCTGTATTTCATCATGGGGATTTACTCGACCTTGGGCTTGCGGAGGCATTCGCTGCTGCCCGTCCGGAGGTTGTCATTCATCATGCGGCGCAAATCGATGTTCAGACCTCGCTTGCGAATCCTTTCTTGGATGCCAAAATCAACATTTTGGGGACAATTGCCTTGCTGGAGCAATGCCGAGAGCATGGTGTTCGGAAGGTGATTTATGCCTCTTCTGCTGCGGTCTATGGGACTCCACAATATCTGAGCGTGGACGAGTCTCATCCGGTCAGACCGCTATCCTTCTATGGTATTTCCAAGCATACACCCGAACATTACATCGAAAGTTTTGCTTTGCTATACGGTATGGACTATACCATCCTGCGATATGCAAATGTATATGGTGTTAGACAGGACCCTAAAGGAGAGGGCGGAGTCGTTGCCATTTTTGTGGACAAGCTACTGGAAGGCAAGCAGCCGATCATTTATGGCAACGGGGAACAAACGAGGGACTTCATTTATGTCCAAGACATCGTGAGCGCCAATAGGGCTGCCCTGAATAAAGGCAGCCGCGGGATTTATAATATTAGCTGCAATGAACAAACAAGCGTCAACGATCTTCTGAAGGAAATGTGCTCAATCAGCGGAAGCAGCTTCAATCCTGCGTATGAGGCTGCTCGCACCGGCGATATCGTTCACAGCCGATTAGACAATCGCGCAGCGCTTAACGCTCTCGGGTGGAGCCCCATGTTTACACTAAGGGACGGCTTGAGTGCAACATTTGCGTATTATAAAACACAATATCAATAGGATTAACGCAATTAGTATACTTTTTTCGTGTACCCATCGGGGGCATTCATATGTATGAATTTCAACTTACGAGCCTCTTTTCCGGGAGAACTCTCCTTGTGTAAAGAGATCGTAAAAATGGTTAATCCCTTCTTCTGCTCCTTCTGAAGCTTTTCTACGTTCGCCTTCATCCAGGCATCCTTCTTCCAATTGGCCCTCCAGTCTTCCCATAGGAAGGCATCGATATAAGAGGCCGAATAATCCAACGTTTCAAAACCGCGATTTTGTATGATGGAGAGCTCCGGGAACTGCTTGCTCACATCTTGGAGGAAAGCCACGTAGGCTTCTCTCGTTTGTGTCTGGGTCGCTTTATCTTTGACGTAATCATCAATATCCCCTACGGTATCAAGGAAAACTCCGTTCATTCCTTTGTCCGCGATTGAGGTTTGCAGTTCAGCAACCAGTAGTTTTCGATAATGAGTTTGTCGCAAATCCATTAAATAAGAGTTCCACTGGGGGAAATGGATACGCTCGCCTTTTTGCCATAAATAATCCTGTGGCACCAGATCCTTTGAGCGGAGCATGTTCCATGCGGGTGTTTCCATCAAGCTAAGGTAACCAATGACAAGAGTACCCTTCGACTGAATATCTTTGATTTGTTCCTTGGTATGGAGCTGGGGTTCAATAATAATAAGATCCTTCGTTTTTAATTTGGTGATTGCTTGAGCAGTCGGACTCCCATAATAAAGTGAGTAGTTTTTCACATGTTGAAAAGCTCCGTGTGCTTGGGCCTGTTGTTTGAACAAAAACGAGAACAGGCTGATTGAAACGATTATCGCTGTCGTGTAGGTCCATGTCTTTTTCATCGTTCGCGCTGTCCACCCTTTAGATTCAAATTTGTTTACATTATATGATAAAAAATAACGGAGATATAGATAAAGTTGACGTAACAGAGCAATGCTATAACATGCATGCCAATCGTTAGGAGCTGACACCTATGAATCACATAGCTATTGTGGACGATGATTTCGTACTGCTCAAATTCTTGAAAGAGATGTTCGAGGTCAAAGGTTTGCGCATCTCATCTTTCGAAGATCCGGTTCACGCATTGGCAGTTATTAAGGAAATGAAACCGGATGCCGTACTAATGGATGTACGGATGCCTGGGATGAACGGATTTGAGCTATGCCGGGAGCTTCGTTCGGACAAAAGCTTCACAAGAACACCCATTTTCCTAATGAGTGCGAAGCATTCAATCAGTGAATTGTCGAAATCGATGATGGCTGGAGCTGACAATTACTTTATTAAGCCTTTTCAAACGGATGACATTTATACACAAATGCTGCAAACCTATATGAAAAAGAATAATCCGATCGTGATTAGACCAATCGATGTTTAGTTTGGAGGAAGCCTGATTGATTTTTCGTCAAAACCGAAGATGGATCGCCTGGCTCGAGCTCGCCGTAATTTTTGCTATTCTAATTGTGATCTACTTGGTTTATCGAGTGGATTGGTTAGCTTGGTCGCTAAATCCGTTGATGTTCGTGATTCTTTACTTCTCCCTTCGGTACGGGATTCGCATCGGAATTGCAACCGCAGGGGGCGCAAGCTTGCTGCATATTGCTACGTACATAGAGATGAATGGGGACCTGTATGGTTTATTTGATCGCTGGGATCAGGCGAAATGGTTTATTAGTTATTGGGGCATAGCGTTGTTTGTTGGCCACGTAGCCTCCGATTTACGCTTCCGGTACAGCATCCTAGCAGATGAATTTGAGGAAAACAAACAGCACTTAGCGAAAGTGGAAGAGAGCTATAAGGATCTCCATGTCGTTAAAAAAGCTTTGGAAACGAAAGTAATCGGAGCTCAGGAAAGCTTATTTACACTATATCAAATAGCCAAGGCGCTGGATTCCGAGGATTCGGAAATCATTTTTACCGATGCGGTTAGGCTGTGCAAGGATCTAATTCAAGCTGGCTCCATTGTGATTTATCGGATGAATCCTACGGGGGATGTTCTTCGGCTGAAAGTGTATTACGGCTCGGAACCCCGATATCCGGCAACGGTTTTCCTGGATAAACCCTCTCTTTACGCGCGCGTTCGCGAGGAGAAGAGCATTCAACTGCGCTTAGAAGGTGAGCCTCAGGATATTCCCCTCCTAGCAGGGCCTCTGCTTGATCAGAATAACCAAATTGTGGCTATTATTGGCTTGAATGGCTTGGATTTCGTCAATATGAACAAGCACACGCTTGATTTGTTCCGGCTTATTCTGACCTGGATGGGCGAGAGCTGTGTGAAGGCTTTCGACAGAGAGCAGAAACTGAATGACCAGCGTTACTTCCCAGGCACGAAAGTGATGGTACCCGAGTATTTCTACGCCAAGCTCAATGAAGAAACTTTACGGGCATCTGACTTTGATCAGAAATTTCTACTATTGCAGCTGCCAATCGATTTGGGTGAGATGGAGGAATCCGCTGCGCTGCGGGAAATCAACGAAATTACACGACTTATGCTCCGCGACGAAGATGCGATGTCTTATGATGCCTTCCGGGGTGAACTGTTGTTCTTACTTCCTGCGACATCCCCGGAACTTGCCGCGCTTATTGAAGAAAGAATTCGCGATCGCTTCAATCGGGGTGGCCAGCTATGAGAGTAACGAGACATGCTCGACACTTCGATGTTACTGCGGGTGCTTGGCTTGCTGCAGCGGTAAGTCTCCTGTTTGCAGCGCTGGATGCCCTGCAGATGTTTCATTTTGCGCAGCTTGGGATATGTTTAATGCTTCATCTTCTTCTGGTCTTCATTTATTATGTACTGCTTAAATTCGTTAGTCTCCGCTCGGAAGATCGGATAAGTGCAGGCTGGTTGCAAACACTCATGCTCTTCTTTCCGGGTATCGGATTTGCGGTGGGGGCACTTATCTTGATAGGGATGCTCATCTTTCGCTTTCGGGATGATTTCTATGAAGAATATGAGCAATATGTCTATCACATCCCGCATTCGCTTCAAAGTTATCACATTAATGTTGAGGCAGAATCGAATCGCATTCCTGTTCGCGAGGTGTTGATGTCCAGTGATCATGCAGGTAAAAAGGAAGCCCTATACTCGTTATTAGACTACGAGGGTCATAACAAAGTGGGGCTGTTCCATGAAGCTCTGCGAAATAATGACCCAGAGGTGGTGCATTACGCCGCAACTAGCCTGAACTATTTGAACGAGCAATATATTCGAAGTATCAAGAAATGGACGCAGCTCTTGCAGCAGAACGATAAGTCTCTGGAGACATGGCAGGAGTTATTCGACGCCTATCGGCAGTACTTAGAAAGCCGTTTATTAACGGAAGAGCTGGCCATTGAAGTGAGACATACGTTCAAGTCATGGATTGCCAGAGGCAAGCTTCAATTCCCGAATGAGCCGCGGTTCATCGCAGAGCTGTGCCACTTGGCACGCATGGAGAAGGACTACCCAGCGGCCATTCGATGGGCCGAGCAGCTGTCTGATGTGAAGGATTACGAGTACTTGGTATTCCTAACCCAAGCAGAGAATATGTATGCAGAAGGAAAGCTGGAGCGTTTAAGTCAATTTGCCCAAATATGGTTGGACAGCGAAGTAGAAGTTCCACAAGAATATCTGCCGGCTATCCAATTATGGAAGGAGATGAAGGAACAAGGTGTCCCGCAAGCTGATCATTTTTTCATTCGTTACCGTTAGTATGCTGCTGCTTGGCATTGCCTTACAGACGGTTCGTGTTGTGGATGTGTTTCCTTTATCTCCAGCGAGATATTTGTTCAAAGAGGCGACATTTTCAACGAAAAGCTCGGCAAATACGGAAGCAGCAGGCGCAGAGCTGAGGCTGTACCTATATACAAATCCAGATGACTCCGAAGGCTTCAAAGTGAAGGAGAACCTTGAGCATGCTCTGGAGCTTGCCAAGCTGCATTCGGAAACGATTGCTGCTGAAGATATGAAAACGGTAAAACCGGGGCCATCGACAGCTCTTGTCTTAACGGGGGAAGATATCAGCGAGTTGGATCAGACTGCCATTCAATCCTATGTCCAGCAAGGCGGCCGACTGATCGCATATACCCGCTTTTATGCACCCGAATGGAATAGTCTACTGGGGATCGCAAGCAATAACGGCTATTTTTCGGGATCGAGCCAAGGCATTACTGTGAATAAAACCGTGTTTCCTGGCTATCCGGATCTTCCAGAGACGAATCTGATATTTTCCAACAACATGCTGGATGTAAAGTTAATCCCTGAGGCGCAGGTTTATTTATCCGCCCAGAAAAATCCCTTGTTGTGGACAAACGCTTATGGGCAAGGGAAGGTGGTCTATTGGAATTCAACATCCAACGTTCAAAAAGAAGGCAGGGGACTTATGGTGCAATCCATCGGTCTAGCCCTAGAAAGCTTCGTGACGTCACAAGTGGCATCAAGAAGTTTAAATATTGACGATTTTCCTTCGCCTGTGCCGCAGGTGGATAATCCGCTCATTCATCAAGAATTCGGACTCAGCACGCCTGCCTTCTATGAACGGATTTGGTGGGAAGACATGGTCCGTTTCTCGAAGTTGTACGGCTGGAAATACACGGGGCTGATGATCGGCACCTATCAAAATCAAACCAGCTCTCCGCTGCCGTCCCTGCTGACGGATACGCCGAAGCTCATCCCGTATTTCGGTTCCCGGCTGATTAGCCTGGGAGGTGAGATCGGGCTGCACGGTTACAACCATCAATCGCTTGTTACGGCGGATGAACCGATCAAAAGTGAACTAGGATATGTCCCCTGGCCGAATCAATCGGCGATGGTAGAGAGCCTTAAACGGCTGACAGAGCTGTCGGAGAATTTATTTCCCGGGCACGAATTGAAAACCTATGTACCGCCATCGAATGTTATGAATAAGACGGGCAAACGAGCATTAGCTGAAGCGGAACCTTCGGTTGATATCGTTTCATCGCTGTATACGGTTGGAGGCGAAAAGGGCTTCCTCGAGCAGGAGTTTGGGGTCGATCGAGAGTTTCCGCAGTTTACGAATTTTCCGCGTATTTCTTCGGGCTACGTCATCGATGAAGGGCAGCTCTTTACGATTAATGATGCTATCGCCAATTTCGGCACGGTGAACCATTTTGTGCATCCAGATGATGCACTGGATATCAACCGGTCGGGAGGAAAAGGATGGAAATACTTGAGCCAGCAGTTTGAAAGCTGGATGTCATGGTTGAACAAGACGTACACCTATTTAGAACCACTAACGGTTCGGGATGCTGTGAAAAAGTTCAGTTTATATGAAGCAGGAACGGTTAACGTTCATTACGGCAAAGAGGCGATCACCATAACAACAAAGGATCAATTAATTCCTATGCATTATACTGTTCGGGTGCCGAACCACCAGGTTCCGGTGATCGCCAAAGAAGCGGGACATCTCACACGTTTGGACGCCACGGAAAGCATATGGCATTTGGATGCCCTCCAGCCAACAGTGACTATACAGCTAAAGGAAAGCAAGCCATGAAAATTGCCTTGATCGTAGAAGGGAGCTATCCCTATGTTTCGGGGGGCGTAGCCAGTTGGATTCAAATGCTCATTGCGTCCATGCCCCAGCATGAGTTTGAAATCATTGCCATCTCCTCCTCGCGTAAGGAGGAGAAGACCTATAAATATAAGCTGCCAGCCAATCTATCGGGCATTCACGACGTATTCATTATGGACTATCAGAATCTGGAAGAGGGTAGGGCTCCGCGTTTGTCGGCAGTCGAGGCTGAAGCGTGTCTGGCCTGGTTTGCCTTCCAGCCGGGCTCGGAGCAGGCCCTTACACTCATGGCGGATCAAACGAAGCTAGGGAACCCGGTTTCTTTTATGAAAAGCGAAAACTTCTGGAGCTTCCTGGTCGACGCCTACGAGAGGGAAATGCCGGAGCATTCTTTCAACAGCTATTTCTGGACATGGCGATCCATGTACTTGCCAGCGGTGTATCTGCTGCAGCAATCCTATCCGAAAGCGGATCTGTATCATGCCGTATCGACCGGATATGCGGGCTTAATTGGGACCTATTTGCGGATGGCGCACCAAAAGCCATTTCTACTTACGGAGCATGGCGTTTATGCAAGGGAACGAGAGGAAGAGATTTTGAAATCGGCGTGGGTTGATCCGCCTTTTAAGAAACGTTGGATCGATTATTTTTATCATATGTCTCAAGGAGCCTACCTTACGGCTGATCGCACCATTGCGTTATACGGCGGTACTCACCACATTCAGTTGGAGCTAGGGACTCCTAAGGAGCGCGCCCTGGTGATTCCTAATGGGGTTGATTATAAGCGGCTTTCGCTGCTGCCCCGGCAAACTAACAATATGCATGGGCGTATCGTTTTTGGCGCTTTGGTACGGCTTGTACCCATTAAAGATATCAAAACGTTGCTCTACGCAACACGACTAGCAAGTGCCGAGATTGCGAACATGAGCCTATTGATTATGGGACCGACAGATGAAGATCCGGACTATTATCAAGAGTGCTTAGCGTTAATGCGTAACCTGCAACTAGAGGCGATCGTGACATTTACCGACAAAGTCGCCATCGAAGACTATTTGCCCGAGGTCGATGTGCTCATTCTAAGCAGTATTAGTGAAGGGCAGCCTCTGGCTGTGCTTGAAGGGATGGCTGCAGGAGTTCCCTGGATTTGTACGGAAGTTGGCAGCTGCCGGGAGCTGCTCGAAGGCAAGGATGAACATGATGCAGGCATTGCGGGGTATATCGTGCCACCCGTGAATCCGAGGGCGATGGCTGATATGATGGTGAAAATGCACGCACTTCCGGATGAACGGACGTATATGGGCCAAGTGGGCCGCAGGCGTGTAGCAACTTATTATCAAATTGATCATTTTATTGACGCTTATAAGCAGTTATACGATGAGGTGGTAACCTAATGGCGGGAATTGGATTTACCCTGCAAAAGCTGTTCCGCGATGACTATCTGTCGATGCGTGTCCACGCCTACGCGTATGCTTCGTTTATTACGGCAGGTCCTTGGATTCTGTCGGTGGGGAGCATTGCTTTCATTAATGTTATTCTCGTTCATTTTGCGAATATTGAAGATGCGCAGCGCCAATTGTTTATTGTGACGGTTTCGTATAGCTTTATCTTTTCGCAGATGTTATCCGGGGGCTGGCAGTTAAGTGTGACGAGGTATTTGGCGGACCACTTTTTCCAAAATCGATTGGAGGTTGTTACACCAACCTATATCGGTATCTCCAGAATCATTTTTGTCATTTCGCTGATTGCGGCTATCATTTTCTATTGGTCCTCGCCACTTTCCATCTTGTATAAAGTGCTAAGTGTCCTATTATTTTTCATGTGCGGACAGATTTGGCTGGCTATGGTTTTTTTAACCGCTGCGAAAGACTATAAGATGATTGCGATTGCTTTTTTGGCAGGAACCGTTGTATCCATTGGTTGTGTTTTTGTCCTGCTTCAATACCCGATTCCGTTCGATCAATATAGACAGGCTACGAATATTTTGATTGGATTTAGCAGCGGCATACTGCTTACGATGGGGATGCTGGTTTATGTGCTGCTGCGCGCATTTCCTGCAAGGACAGCGTCCAACCCTTACGGATTTTTACATTATGTCGATAAATATCCCTCGCTTCTATGGGTTGGCTTTCTCTATAACATTGGTGTTTGGTCGCACAATATGATTATTTGGCTGGGGCCGTCCGGCGTGAAGATTGAGGAAACCTTTCTATACAGTCCGATTTACGATACCGCGGTATTTTTGGCGAATCTTACGGTCATACCGTCGCTTGTCTTATTCGTTGTTTCCGTAGAAACGGAGTTTTATGACAAGTACAAAACATTCTACGGTTATGTAACCAATGGCGGAACACTAGAGATGATTCAAAAGGCCAAAAAACGTATGGTTGAGGTGCTCTGGCGGGAGCTGTATCGGTTGACGAAACTGCAGGTTATTTTGACCGTGTTTATCATCCTGGTAAGCGAGATCCTGCTCGAAATGATTGGCCTGCAAAAAACGGTTATCGACATATTTAAACTTTGCGCCCTAGGGGCTTTGTTGAATGCGATTATGCTCATCCATATCCTGCTCATGCTGTACTTTGAGGATCGGAAAGGGGCGCTCATCACCGGCGGAATCTACTTTGCGCTTAATGTGCTCTCGACAGCGTTTTTGCTGCCATTAGGTTTTGACTATTATGGCTTTAGCTATTTTCTAGCGGGGCTTGTTGCCTATGGCTGGAGCGGGTTTCGGTTGTTAACTTTTTTGAAGCGGATTGAAGTCCACACGTTTATCACCCAAAGCATTATCTACAAAGAGAAATCTGGTTTCTTCACGCGGCTGAGTGAGAGAATGGATGTTCAGCGTTTCTTCAAATAAAAAGATTTACCTAATGCTCTTTCTTGCTGCAGCTGGTGTCATGCCCAGTACTCTTTTGAACATGGCATGAAAATGGGGCAGACTCTCGAAGCCGCAGAGCTCCGCGATAGGATGAATATTGACATCACTTTCAGAAAGCAGCTGTTTAGCGCGAATAACCCGCTTGGTTATAATGTAGGCAGTCAGATTCATCCCGATCAACTGTTTGAACACACGGCTGAAATGAGCCGGCGAGACGGAGGCTTGTTTCGAAAGTGTTTTGAGTCCGATATCTTCACAGAAATGCTCGTCAATATAGAGCAGCACATTTCTCATCCAGACAGGAGCTACAAGGGGATCACCTGTATTGAACGTATGACCTGAAGACACATCGCGCTGTAAATAAAGCAGAAGCTGAAGCAGTTGTACATAGATTGCCTGCTGATAGCCAGGCCCCTCCTGCTTAAATTCGTGCTGAATGGACTCCAGATAGTGCTCAAGGTGCTGCCTTTGCGGAAGCAGCGTTTCCAGCCTATAATGGCGGAGCTTCACGGCCTGCTCAAAGCTGTGCAAATAGGAGAAAGGTTCGCCGAACTGCGGCGCTTGAATCAAGCTTGAACTGAAATAAATTGCTGTTGAAGTAACAGGGGTTTCTTTATCCGGGGTAGCGCGATGAATAACATTGCCGGGAATAAGGAAGATGTCCCCTGCCTTCATTTCGTAAAATGTGTGATCGATGAAAATGGTACCCTTGCCGCGGTACACATACACAATTTCATACCAGTCATGGAAATGGTCAGGGAGCTCGCTTTGCGAGCTTTTTGTGTGTTTATAGGCATAGGAGAACGGAAAGGTTTCATGGTTATCAAAAACTTTGTGAATAGGATGCATGTCGTGTGCTCCTTTCCTTTCAGTGTCATCTAATGATATCAAAAAAACGTATAAATGTGCTAGAAATCAATATTTTATAGTTTAGAAATGCTGTTAAAATAAAAGAAAGCGATATCAATAAGGGACATGAAGAAGGAGAAGCGCCATGCGAATTGATGCCCACCAGCACTATTGGCGAATAGACCGCGGGGATTACGGATGGATTGGTCCTGAGCTGCCGGTCATGTATCGGGATTATGTGCCAAAGGACTTAGTACCGCACCTCCAAGAGCATAACTTGAGTGCTACCATCGTTGTTCAAGCGGCACCGACGCTCGAAGAAACGGCTTATCTGCTGGCATTAAGTGAGGAAGCCGAGAGCATAGCAGGTGTAGTTGGTTGGCTTGATCTGAACGATCCGAACTTCCTGCTTCATTATCAACGTTTTTGCAAGCATCCCAAGTATGTGGGCTTTCGCGTCATGATTCAAGAAATGCCGGATGCGAACCGAATTCTGGAGCCTCATTTTATTGAAGCACTGCGATATTTTGCTGAGCACGACGTGCCGGTCGATCTGCTTGTTGTATCCCATCAATTAGCGCCGGTTATCGAGCTGATGGATCAGGTTCCTGGATTGCGTGCAGTCATCGATCATATCGCGAAGCCGCGGATGGCGGATGGCGTCCTTGAACCTTGGAAGAGCCAGATGGCAGCTATCGCGAAACATCCTAATGTGTATTGTAAGCTCTCGGGTATGGTGACGGAAGCGGATCACAACAACTGGAAGCGAGAAGATTTTACCGCGTATATTCAGCATGTTCTCGAGGTATTCGGGACTGACCGCGTGATGTTCGGCAGCGACTGGCCGGTATGTTTGCTAGCGGCTACATACAAGGAGGTTGTCGAGGTACTGACCCATTCGTTACCGGAAACATGGACGCAGCAGGATAATGATCGTCTATTTGGACTAAACGCAAAGGAGTTTTATAAGCTATGAAATATCGTAAATTAGGCAAAACGGGACTGGATGTCTCTGTCTTGAGTTTCGGTGCTTCCTCTCTTGGCTCTGTTTTCCGTGAAACCAACGAGGAAGAAAGCATCCGGACCGTTCATACGGCTGTTGATCTTGGTATTAATCTAATCGATGTGTCCCCGTATTATGGGTTAACCAAAGCAGAAACCGTATTAGGCAAAGCCATCGCACAAATGGATAGAGAGCGCTTTATTTTGACGACAAAAGCGGGGCGTTACGGCGATGCTGAGTTCGATTTTTCAAAGGAACGAATTATTCGAAGCGTAGATGAAAGCTTAAAGCGGCTTCAAACGGATTATATTGATATTTTATACTTGCATGACATTGAATTCGCGGCTTTCGATGAGATTGCTGAAGAAGCCTTCCCAGCGCTGGACGCTTTGAAACAATCGGGAAAAATCAGCTATTTCGGTGTATCTGGTTTACCGCTAACTGTATTTGAAAAATCGCTGGCCGTTAAAGAACTAGATTCCGTATTGTCCTATTGTCATTATTCTTTGAATGATACGTCCTTGCTGGATGTAGTCCCACTGCTTGAGGAGCACCGGATCGGACTAGTGAATGCATCGCCGATGGCCATGGGACTGCTGAGCACTAGACCTGCTGCGGCTTGGCATCCGGCGCCTGCTGACATTCAGCGACTCTGTAAGGAGGCCGCGGATTACTGCTCAAATAGAGGCGAAGACATTGCCAAGCTAGCGGTACAATATGCGACGGCGAATGAACGGATTCCAACGACGTTGGTCAGCACCGCGAGTCCAGAGAACATCAGCAAGAACATCCAATGGATAGATGAGCCGATGGATACAGAGCTGCTGCAAGAGGTTTTGGACATTTTGAAACCGATTCACAATAAGTCATGGGTCAGCGGAAGACCTGAATATAACGAAAAAACTTACGTATAAGGGAGGGATCATCTTGAAAGCGATCGTATGTGAACAGATTGAGCAGTTTAAATTTGTAGAGATGCAGGAGCCAGTTGTCAAAGCAGGGGAAGCCATCGTTCGTATCAAAAGAATCGGAATCTGCGGGACGGATTTACACGCCTACAAAGGAAATCAGCCATTTTTCAGCTACCCGCGCGTATTGGGTCATGAACTCTCAGGATATATTGAGGAAATTGGCGAAGGTGTAACGGGACTGCAGGCTGGCGATCAAGTCAGCATAGTCCCTTATTTGCACTGTGGAACATGCATCGCTTGCCGCAATGGGAATACGAACTGCTGCACTGATATGAAAGTGCTAGGCGTTCATATAGATGGAGGGATGAGAGAGCTAATTTCCGTACCTGTCAGCCATCTCATTAAGACCGATGGACTGACGCTAGATGAAGCAGCTATGTTGGAGCCGCTTAGCATCGGTGCTCACGCTGTGCGGAGATCGGGGCTTCGCGCAGGTGAAACTGTGCTTGTCATAGGCGCAGGGCCGATCGGACTTGGCGTCATGGTCCTGGCGAAGCAGTTTGGCGCAACCGTCATCGCCATGGACATCAACGATGAGCGGCTGGCATTTTGCCGTAAATGGGCAGGCGTCGATCATACCGTGAATGCGCTGCAGCAGCCGAAGGAGCAGCTGGCTGAGCTCACGAATAGCGATATGCCCACTATTGTCTTCGATGCGACAGGGAATGCGCGCTCTATGACGGACGCTTTCGGACTTGTCGCGCACAGCGGCAAGCTCGTGTACGTTGGCCTCGTGAAGGCGGATATCACCTTCCATGATCCAGACTTTCATAAGCGGGAACTGACGCTGATGGGCAGCCGTAATGCAACGATGGAAGATTTCGATACCGTGCGTGAAGCGCTGCGTAGTGGCGTCATCGACATTGAGAGTTATATCACGCATCGCGCTGACTTCGAGGACATGATCGGTCAGTTTGAGGCTTGGCTCAAACCAGAGTCAAAGGTGATTAAAGCGATTGTTTGTTTATAAGGAAGAAGGTGCGCTCAACTGCTTGTAAGCAGTTAGGCGTGCTTTTTTACTTTTATTCAGCTCAACAATCGACATATAGACAGCTTCTATAGCAAGTATCGAAACTATCGATTTTTTTAATGCTCCGACTATCCTTATAATAGAGATAAGCAGCAGCACACAAGAAATAGATGGAGGGATAACTGTTGAAACAGACAACTGTTGGTATTGAAGAGTTAAGCATCAACGCCATTCGCACACTAACGATTGACGCTGTCGAGAAAGCCGCAATGGGTCATCCCGGCATGCCGATGGGTGCCGCTCCTATGGCCTATGCCCTATGGACACAGCACCTCAAACATAATCCTGCCGATGCCAAATGGGTAGACCGCGACCGTTTCGTACTTTCCGCGGGACACGGCTCAATGCTGTTGTACAGCTTGCTGCACTTAAGCGGCTATGGTCTAACTTTGGATGATATCAAAGAATTCCGTCAATGGGGGAGCCTGACGCCAGGACATCCGGAATACGGTCATACCGTTGGTGTAGAAGCTACTACGGGGCCGCTTGGTCAAGGTGTAGCGATGGCCGTCGGTATGGCGATGGCTGAAGCACATCAAGCTGCCGTATATAACAAACCGAACTTCCCGATTGTTGATCATTATACGTATGCCATTTGCGGTGACGGCGATTTGATGGAAGGTGTTTCCTCAGAGGCTGCTTCCTTAGCAGGTCACTTAAAATTGGGTAAACTAATCGTGCTTTATGATTCTAACGACATCTCACTTGACGGAGATTTGAACATGTCGTTCTCCGAGAACGTTCGTACACGAATAGAATCTTATGGCTGGCAATACTTGCGCGTGGAAGAGCAGAATAATATCGAAGCGATTTCCGCTGCGATCGCAGAAGGTAAGGCTGATACAAGCCGCCCGACGCTGATTGAGATCAAAACAACCATCGGTTACGGCTCGCCGAACAAAGCAGGCAAAGGCGGCCACGGCGGTACGCATGGCTCACCGCTTGGCAAAGAAGAGCTGCTCCTGACGAAGCAGGCGCTGGGTTGGCCGCTTGAGCCGGATTTCCATGTGCCGGCTGAAGTGTACGAGCACTTCGCCCACTACAAGGAATTGGGCGGCAAGGCTCAAAACAGCTGGGAGCAGTTGTGGAACAGCTACCAGGCTGCTTATCCCGAGCTCGCTAAGCAGTTCGAGCTCGCAAGCAGCGGCGCACTTCCGGCGGATTGGAACGCTGATGTGCCGCGCTTTACACCGGAGAGCGGCGCGATCTCTACGCGCACCGCGTCTGGTAAAGTGCTCAACGGCCTGGCGAAGCGGGTTCCTCAGCTAGTCGGCGGTTCTGCCGATCTGGCGAGCTCCAACTTCACGATGCTGAACGACGACACGGCATTTAGCGCCGCAAACTACAGCGGCCGCAACTTCTGGTTCGGCGTCCGGGAATTCGCGATGGGCTCAGCACTGAACGGCATGCTGCTCCATGGCGGTTTGCGAGCCTTCGGTGGCACGTTCCTCGTGTTCAGTGATTACTTGCGCGGCGCGATCCGCTTATCCGCGCTGATGAAGCTTCCTGTTGCGTACGTGTTCACGCACGACAGCATTGCCGTCGGCGAGGACGGCCCGACGCATCAACCGATTGAGCAGATCCCATCCTTGCGGATGATTCCGGATCTGACGCTGTTCCGTCCTGCGGACGCGAATGAGACGGCTGCGGCTTGGGAGTATGTCCTGCAAGCGCAAGAAGGCCCATTCGTATTCGCGCTGTCCCGTCAGAACTTGCCGGTGCTGCCTGGCACAGACAAACTTGCTTATGCTCATATCGGGCAAGGCGCTTATGTACTGGCTGAGGCTGCTCCTGGAGCTGTGCCTGATGTTCAACTTGTTGCAACAGGCTCTGAAGTTAGCTTAGCACTTGACGTGAAGAAGCAGTTGGCGCAATATGGAATTGGGGCAAATGTCATTTCCATGCCAAGCCGTGAGCTGTTTGAGCAGCAATCTTTGGACGTGCAGCAGGCGGTACTTAATCCGAAAGTGAAAGCAAATGTCGTCATTGAGATGGCATATCCTGCTGGATGGGAAGAGATTACGGGTGGCGAAGGTTTTGTCGTGGGTATCCGGAAATTCGGAGCATCCGCGAAGGCAGATCGCGTAATTCGTGAATATGGTTTTACCGCAGAAGCAATCGTACAACAAATTAGACAGAAGTATTTCCAAGATTAACCCAAAATGGGAGAAAAGGTAGGGATACACTATGAAATTGTTTATCGACACAGCCAATGTAGAAGAAATTCGTAAAGCTCACGCGTTAGGTGTTGTTGCAGGGGTAACGACAAATCCATCACTTATTGCCAAAGAAGGCAGAGATTTCTTCGAAACCGTACAAGAAATCGTTTCTATCGTAGGCGATGTTCCCATTAGCGCAGAAGTTGTTTCCTTGAAAGCAGAAGAGATGGTCGAGCAAGGTAAGAAATTAGCTAAAATTAGCCCGAACATTGTCATCAAGCTGCCAATGACGCTAGATGGTCTTCAAGCGACTAGCGTGTTCAGATCACTTGGGATTCCGACGAATGTCACTTTGATCTTCTCCTCGACGCAAGCTCTGTTAGCTGCTCGCGCAGGCGCAACCTATGTTTCACCATTTATCGGACGTTTGGACGATATTAACCAAGTCGGGATGAACCTGATTAAGGAAATCAGCCAAATTTTCCAAGTGCATAACATCAAATCCGAAATTATCTCTGCCAGCGTCCGTCACTCCGCACACGTGATTGAAGCCGCGCTTGCAGGGTCGCATATCGCAACAGTGCCTTACAAAGTCATCGAGTCCATGAGCAAACATCCGCTTACTGATGCGGGTATCGAGAAGTTCTTGGCCGACTGGGAAGGCGCAAACCAAAAAACGTTCTAATAATCTTATGAGTCAAAAGATTCGCTTTGTATAAAGCGAGTCTTTTTTCTCGTTATAGGCTATAGTATTTATAGGCATTCTACTCTATTTCATGTGATAGAAAGGGAGAGTTCAAATGATTATTAGCGATTTGAAGCATTTCGAACAAGAGCGTCATCTGTGGCCCGCGGCGATAGGGCGTGGGATCGATTACATTTTGAACCGTAATTTAGGTGAGGTGGAGGCTGGCAGATACGATTTGGAAGGAGATAACGGCGACCTGATGTTTGCTAATGTGCAAGAGGTTGTCACCCGTCCAGCCGAGGAACAACTGCCGGAATCTCATGTTGTGTACACGGATATACAATTCCTTGTCAGCGGTGAAGAGAAGCTTTGTTTCTATAAGCTGCATCCGGATGCTAAAGTCATCGATAACAAATTCGATACGTATGATGTTGCTTTTTACGAAACAGATCCTGCTCAGCTTGAGACAGGCATACTGTTGAAGCCAGGTATGTTCGCAGTGTGCTTCCCTTCGGATATTCACCGGCCGAACTGCACGATCACAGAAGCGAGCGCTAACAAGAAAATTGTTGTGAAAGTACATAAAGATTTGCTGCAGCTTTAACATATAGCAAAGAGACTATCCCGAAAGGTCGATGATGACCTGGGATAGTCTCTTTCGTTTGCGATAAGTGTGAAATGTTGATCCAATAGGAACTAGGGGCCGCTATTTTCAAGAAATCGATGCTTCAGCTAGCTGGAGGGAATTACGATCCACTATTTGATCGATTTATGCCCGACGGTAGGTGTTTCGGGCTAAATAAGCGCCTGTAGTTCCCCTATATCCGAAAATAGCTCTATTTCGGTCAAATAGCGACCTGTAGTTCCTCTCTTGCACAACCTCTTCAAAAAATGCCGCCCAAAGTCATTCATGACTTGTGGACGCACCCTTTTGCAATCTAGCTAAGCCTTAACCGGAATCATTCTAGCTTCTCTCCATTTGCCGAACTGATAGTATAGCAGATTCAGCGTCACAGCTACACTGAAGCTGACAGGGAAGCTCCACCAGATGACATCAAACCCGAATTTGTGGGAGAGCACCGTGGCGAGTGGGATACGCACTAGCAGCAGCGCGATGAAGGCCACTACGAGAGGGAATACCACGGAACCAGCGGAACGAACGACGCCTGCCACAACGTTGAATACGCCAAAAATGATAAACGACCATAAGGTTATATTATTGATGTGCACACCGAGCGCGATCGCTTTCCCTTCTGGCGGTAGGAACAGCGAGACGACTTCTCGGTTGAACAACGTCAGCACGACGACGATTAGACCTGTCATCACAATGTTGACGCCTACACCAGTCCATGTAATACGGTTCACTCGGCCCCACAAGCCAGCACCGATGTTCTGTGCGGCCATGGAGGTAACGGCTCCGCCGATCGCCATAGCTGGCATTTGCACATAGCTGGATATTTGCATGGCTACACCAAATGCAGCCGTCGATTCAGATCCATACGAATTGACGAGATGAACGAGCAATAAATTGCTGACAGAAACGACGACCATGTTTAACCCCATGGGCACCCCTTTTTGAATCAAGGTGCGAATGATCGTCCAATTGATGCGCAGCAGCGGTAGATCTTCTTTGGTAATCCGCAGAAAATATTTTTTGCGATACAAATACACAATGAGCAGCACGAAGCTGATCAATTGGGCAATGAAGGTGGCTACAGCTGAGCCTGCAATGCCCATTTTCGGAAAAGGCCCAATTCCGTCAATCAATACTGGATTCAGGATGACGTCTAATATCGCAGATAAAAGTAAGAAGTAGAAAGGCGTCTTCGCATCACCCGAGCCGCGTAATATGGCCATGATCAGGTTGAATCCAAACATAAACGGAACGCCAGCGAACAAAATCCGTGTATAGGTAACCGCAAGGTCCTTCACATCCGGTGGTGTATTCATCCAAGTTAGAATGGTATTGGAAAATAGCAATCCGAACGCGGCAACTAGTATAGAGAGAGTAAGAAAGAAGACAGTGCTGGTGCCGACTACTTTCTTGGCTTCGTGCGTTTTTTTCGCACCGAGATTTTGACCGATCAAAATGACAGCAGCCATTGCAAACCCGAAGATTGAGCTAATTAAAAAGAACATAATGATGTTGGCATTCGATGTCGCCGCAAGAGCGCCTTCACCGAGATACTTGCCGATCCACACGGCATTGATAGAACCGTTAAGTGTCTGAAGAACGTTGCCTAATAGAATGGGTAATGAGAATAAAATTAATGTTTTGGCAATAGGGCCTTCCGTTAGAGAAGGTCGTGCTTTTGCTGGGGTGTCCCCGTTTCCGCGCATGTTAGCCTCCTGCTGATTCTGACTTGCTCTATGAACTAATTCTTTGCTACTTCTATCAGTTCCTTTCTTTATTTCGAAATTCGGCGCTCCAGAATAAAAGGACCAAAAGGAATGAAAGCAGCGAGGAAAGCCCCCAAAACTCGCCAAACCGACCAGCGATGCATGAGTGTGACCCAAGCAATGGACAACAGATAAAGCACGAAGAGAAACCCGTGTGCCATCCCCACGAATTTTACAGCCTGCGGAAGGTCGAGTGCGTATTTAAGCGGCATAGCAATGCCTAATAAAATCAGAAAGGAAATTCCTTCAGCCCTTCCAACATAGCGCAAGGTGTTTAGTGATTGGCTTAGCAATATGTACAGCTCCTTTAGAAATAAGATTTGTAAAATCACACCTATTTTAAACCAGAAATGTGTAGGGAGTATGAACAAAGTCTATCAATTGGACACAACCTAGTTTTTTTAGTACGATAGTAAGAATAGCTTAATAATAGCTTCATAGAGGTAGGGGGAAAATCAGATGCTTCGACTTGGTGAGAGAGTCATCGTCATTGGGGACAGTTTAGAACAAAACCTGCCGATTGGCGGATATGGATATATCATTGCTTACGACCGGAATAACGATAATATTTTCGATTACGTCATTCGCGTACCCAAAGATAATAAGCACTATTATGTGCCTGCACTCGATATAGAGTTAGAAGAAGTGCTTCTTCATGAGGAAGCGGCTCGAGTCGAGAAAGAAGCGTTGATTGATTTTGCGCTGGCCACAAAGAATGAAGAGCTGTTTCGAAGAGTAATGAACGGCGATGAAAGTCCAGAGCCGGATAAAGAACGGGACAAAGAAGTACAATCCAGAGAAGAATTTATTAAACAAATCGGCCTGAAGGCCTGGATTTAATACACGAATATAGGAAAACCCGCGATAGCAGCGGGTTTTTTTTCTTTTTATCGGGAACTCTGTTGATAAAATCAGCAAATGGTGGTACATTAATATCCGAACACAAAACTATTTTAGTATTCTAGTTCTGAGGTGCGCATATGGATGCCAAAAAACAATTAATTATGGAGTCTGCCAAGAAATCTTTCTCCTTATTCGGGTACAAAGGCACGACGATGGATCAGATCGCCAAAATTGCCGGCGTTGGCAAAGCGACGATCTATACGTTTTTTGCCAATAAAGAAGAACTCCTGCACGACATTATTCAGTCGTTAATCACTGAAATGAAAACAGTCGCTGAGAAAGCGATCGCGGATGGGGCTACACCTTTTGAGAAAATTCATAGCGCACTGTATGAAATTCTCGTTTTCCGCAAGGAGCATGAACTGCTTATTCAACTGGCTCACGAGGTGCAGCAATTTGGCAGTCCAGTAACGATTGAAGCAATGGCTAGTATCGAGACGGAGGTTGTTCAGTTTATATCTGAACATATTGAACGTGCGATACATAATGGCACAATGAAAAATTGCGAGCCGAAAATGACGGCTTTTATATTATTTAAGCTATACGTCGCATTAGTGTTCGATTGGGAGAAGCAGAACGAGCCCTTGACCGACGAAAGGATTCTAAAGCTGCTTCAGATTTACTTCGGCAATTTTATTAATGACTAAAATTTTTATTATTTTGTGGAGGGATTTTTTTATGCGTTTTATTCGACCAATGGTTTATTCCGCGATGGCGGTTGTCATCGGCACAAGTGCCTTTTTGCTAACGTCGAAGGAAGCAACAAGTCAAACGGATGCCATGAATCAAGTGCATCCGACGGCTTATATAGAAACGAACGAAGTGAGCGCCAGCTTTAAGGTAGGAGGCAGAGTCACTGAGGTCCTCGTGAAAGAAGGGGATACGGTGAAAAAAGGGCAGGTATTGGCCCGTTTGCAGAGCGCCGAGATTGAAGCGAAAGTCGCGCAGGCCAAAGCTGCAGTTGCGCTGGCGCAAGGTAAAATTGCCGAGGCGCAAGGCGCGACGGCTACCGCGGTAGCGAAGAAGCAGCAGGGCATCGCGGGCGTGAACGTGACGGCGGATACGGCCGAGCAGCAGGTCGCACAGGCGCAAGCAGCGGTTAACGCCGCGCAAGCGAAGGTGGATGGGCTGAAGAATGGCGCACGTCCGGAAGAGAAGAAGCAAGCCGAGATTCAATTCCAAGCGGCTTCGGAAGTGTACACGATTGCCGAGCAGAATTTGAATCGGATGAATGCGATGCTTGAGCAAGGTCTTGTCTCGCAAGCAGACGTAGACAAAGTGAAGGTCAGCTTCGAGGAAGCGAAGACCAAGCGTGATCTGGCGCAGCAGCAGCTGAACATGGCGAACCAAGGCCCGCGGGAGGAAGAGATTCGTGGAGCGGAGGCTTTGCTTGAGCAAGCCAAAGCGTCTTTGAAGCTGGCTGAAGCGAACCGCGGGACGGTGCAGGTGCGACAAGGCGATGTCGCAGCGGCTGAAGCAGCCGTACAGCAAGCTCAAGGCGCGGTCAAATCCGCGCAGTCCGGCGAGCAGCAAGCACAAGCTGCGCAGCTGGAAGCAGAGACTTATTTGAGCTATACAGAATTGCTAGCTCCGACGGATGGTGTGGTTTTATACCAATCCGCGCAAGTGGGCGAGCTTGTAGGTTCGGGCTTCCCTGTGCTTTCTATGGAGTCTACGGAGAAACGTTGGGCTAAGTTTTACTTGCCAGAGACGTCAATTGCAGGACTCAAAGCGGGGAACCAAATCAACATGACCATGCTGTCAACAGGCGAGAATGTCGTAGGTACCGTTACATCCGTAGCGGCAGCACCGGATTTTGCCGTCAAAAAAGCGACACAAACCTCAGGTGAAACGGATATCCGTGCCTTTGGAATCAAAATCGAACTGAGCACATTGCCAGACACAGCCACAACCGGTATGACCTTGCAATGGAACGGTAAAACGGAAGGATGATGAAAGAGATGGATCTTCGGATTGGCAAGCTGATCACGGAAGAATGGATGCACATTCTGAAGGACCGGCGTCTTTTTCTGATCTTGTTCTTCGTTCCAGTGATGTATACCGTACTTTTCGGTTCGATTTATGTCCACCACAAAGTCACGGAGATGGCGACCGTTGTCATCGATGAAGACCAAAGTCCGCTCAGCCGTCAGGTCATTCAGGCTTTTGAGCAGAGTGAATCGTTCGAGATCAAGAAGGAATATCACTCGGAGGAGGACGTGAAGCGCGCACTGGAGACGGGGGAAGCGAAAGTAGGATTAGTTATTCCTTCGAACTTTGAGGCGAAGCTGAAGCATGGCGAAACGTTACCTCTTCTCACGTTAATTGACGGCAGCAACATGATGATTTCGAACTCGGCGACCAAGGGTGCGAACGAAGTGATCACAACATTCAGCATGGGGTACTCCCAGAAAAAGCTGCAGCTGCAGCAAGGACTTCAGAATGAGCAGGTCATGAACACGTTATCGCCGATTCCTTACCGGTATCGGATTATGTATAACTCTACGTTTAACTATAGTGATTTTATGCTGTACGGACTTGTGGGGGCTATCCTGCAACAAGTGTTATTTCTCGGTATTGCTTTAACGATTACTAGGGAGAAAGATGCGGGTACATGGCAGCGTTTTGAAGCTTGGAAAAGAAATCCATGGCGCATCGCGTATGCCAAAACAGCTCCATATTTCTTGATTAACATATTTAATACGTTTGTCACCTTTGTCATTGCTTTGTACGCTTTTGGTGCTCCTATGGGCGGAAGTTTGTTTGTAGGTTTGGCCATTATTCTTAGTTTTACCTTCGCGGTTAGCGGGATTGGCTATCTCATCAGCTTGTTCTCTGGCAATCAGCTCGGGGCTACGCAAACGGCGATGCTCATCGCTGTGCCGTCCTTTATGCTTTCTGGTTTCACTTGGCCATTCGAGGCGATGCCGAAAGCCCTGCAAGTGTTCGGCCACATGCTGCCGCTCACCTATTTCTTGGACGGCGTGCGCAACGTGTTCGTGAAGGGCAACGATTTCTCGGTCATTTGGCATGATTGCCTTGCACTTATTCTTACCGGAGCTTTGACGTACTTCATCGCCATGCTGTTAACGCGTTTTGTTGTCTTTTCCAAAAAGCAAGCATCCGTTAATCAGCCAGCGCTGCCGCCAAGCTCCAATCTCACTGCCTAATTACTTAAGGAAGGAAGCGATTTTGTTGAAAAAAACGCTCATAAGTCTCTCTACAGCTCTGTTACTCCTTTCCAGCTCAGCCTATGTTTACGCGGATTCGGCTCTGGATCCCGATCAAAATGTTTACGTGAATGAGGACGTTCTGGAGACCGTATCCTCCGTTAATTTGGACTATGTGCTGGATAAAGCGCTGAAAGATTCCCATAACCTCTCCATGCTAGCGTTAAAATATGCCGCCCAAGGCAGCAAAAAGTCCGACCTCGAGCAGCAAATGGATAACATGGGCTCGGCTGCTTTTGCGCCTGGTCATTTGCCAAGCACACCTGCGGAGGTTACGAACACGGGAAATCCGCAGCTGCCGAATCTCACAGAACCGACCGATATTGCCTGGACTGTGATGCAAAATAACGCTATGAACCAGATCATGCAGGGCATGGGCGCCCTCGCTGGAGGCATGAACGCAATCATTTCCTCCCAGCGTGCGCAAATGAACACGGCGGCGCATCAGTTAGGAACCGATCAGCGCAACTCGCTGCTCCAAACCGATGAAGCCAAGGCCGGTATTCGCTTGCAGACCATCGCGCAGTACGTGCAGCTGCTAGGCCAGAAGAAACAGCTCACATTCATGAATGAATATGAAGGTGTGATGGAAAAAGAATTGCTCCGCGCAACGCTTCTCTCACAGCAAGGCTTGGCCTCCTCGGAGGATGTGCTGACGGCGCAGAAAGCCATTAACAAACAGAAGGACGATACTGCCATTTTACTGAACAATTATCGTCTGGGTCTTGTACAGCTTTCAACGGACATTGGAATTTCTTATGATCCTAACTTAGTCCTGCAAGATATCAATTCTATTTCAATTGAGCCTGTTGTAGAGACAGACACGGCGACTTTATTGAAAGGCTCTTATCAAATGAAAACATCGGGGAATAACTTGGATGAGGCTGTATGGGAAACAGAACACACCGTTACTCAGAATACGTATGGGGACACATACTTGGGTGTCAATGTAGCGGTCAATGGGCAGAAAAACGAGCAAATGCAGCTCGAACTGACCAAGAAAATTCAAATCACCTACAATGATGCCAAAAATGCGTATGCAGCCGTAATTACCGAACAGCGGAATTTAACCGACATTCAAGCGGATTTTCAAAAAATGAAGTTTCGCTATGAGGTAGGCGCCATCTCCAAGCATGATTTGAACAAGTTTCAGATAAAAGTAGATCAAAGTGACACAACACTGGCAGCAGCCAAGCTGAAGTATTATGTGTTAAAAGAAAAAGCAAAAGCTATGGACACAGGATTCATCCAATAAAATTTATCTCTTACCCTTAACCGCAGCTCCTTATCCGCAGAGGCTCCTTAGAACCTTTGCTGCAAGGGGCTGTGGTTTTTTCTGGATTGAGTTCACAAATTATCTGGGATATAATGAAAAGAATGACTAAATGCTGATTCAAAGGGGTGTAGAGAACTTGAGCATTACTAGAAAAGATGTCGATCATGTCGCGAAGTTGGCTAGACTCGATCTAAGCGAGAATGAGAAAGAACTATTTACCGGACAGCTTAATGCCATTTTAAAATATGCGGAGCAGTTGAACGGGTTGAATACCGAAGGAATAGCTCCAACGAGCCATGCTATGCCGCTAGTGAATGTGATGCGGGAAGACGTCGTTACGCCGTCGCTGCCGATTGAGAAAGTTATGGCGAACGCTCCCGAACAGGAAGACGGGCAGTTCAAAGTTCCAGCTGTTTTAGAATAGAGAATAGAGAACCATATGAAAGGGAGTGCCTGTCGTTGTCTTTGTTTGATCTAAACCTACAACAAATTCACGCGAAGCTACAAGGCAAAGAGATTACTGTTGCCGATCTCGTGGATCAATCCTATACAAGAATTGGGCAAGTGGAAAGCAAGGTTCGCGCTTTCCTTACATTAGATGAAGAGAACGCAAGACAAGCTGCGGCCAGATTGGACGAGCAGCTGGCGAGCGGTCATACGCATGGCGATTTATTCGGTCTTCCCATTGGGATCAAAGATAACATGGTTACCGAAGGTCTGAGAACGACGTGTGCTAGTAAGTTCTTATCGAATTACAATCCGATCTATGATGCGACCGTTGTCAGCAAGCTGAAAGAGGCGCAAATGGTCACCATCGGCAAGCTGAACATGGATGAGTTCGCGATGGGCGGCTCCAACGAGAACTCCGCCTTCCATCCGACCCACAATCCGTGGAACACGGATTATGTGCCAGGGGGCTCCAGCGGGGGTTCTGCTGCTGCGGTGGCTGCAGGCGAAGTGTATTTCTCGCTGGGCTCCGACACCGGCGGCTCGATTCGCCAGCCGGCTGCTTATTGCGGTATCGTCGGGCTGAAGCCGACGTACGGCCTTGTGTCCCGATATGGTCTTGTCGCGTTCGCGTCTTCGCTCGACCAAATCGGGCCGCTCACGAAGAACGTAGAAGACTCCGCGTATCTGCTGCAAGCTATCGCTGGCTATGATGCGAAGGATTCCACTTCTGCGAAAGTGGACATCCCTGATTATCTCAGCGCATTGACTGGAGATGTTAAGGGTCTGCGCATCGGCGTACCGAAGGAATACATGGGCAAGGGAATCGACCCTGCGGTGAAAGAGAAAGTCCTCGAAGCTCTTAAAGTGCTCGAAGGCTTAGGCGCAGTATGGGAAGAAGTATCCCTGCCGCATTCCGAATACGCGGTTGCAACTTACTATCTGCTTGCTTCATCCGAAGCCTCTTCGAACCTGGCACGTTTTGACGGGATTCGTTACGGCGTCCGTTCAGACAACGCCAACAATCTGCTTGATTTGTATCATCTCTCCCGCAGCGAGGGCTTTGGCCCTGAGGTCAAACGCCGGATCATGCTTGGAACTTATGCATTAAGTTCAGGCTACTATGATGCTTACTATTTGAAAGCACAACAAGTCCGCACGTTGATCAAGCAAGATTTTGATCAAGTGTTTGAGAAATTCGATATCATCATCGGGCCAACGGCGCCGACGCCTGCTTTCAAAATTGGCGAGCAAAGCAACGACCCGCTCACGATGTATCTGAACGATATCATGACCATTCCGGTCAGCTTGGCGGGTATTCCTGCGATTAGCGTACCTTGCGGATTCGTGAATGAACTTCCGGTTGGCCTGCAAGTCATCGGCAAAGCGCTGGATGAAGCTACCCTACTGCGTGTAGCCCACGCTTTTGAGCAGCATACAGATCACCACAAGCAGCGCCCGCAGTTGTAGGTTCATAGTTCATGAGTAACGAAGGAGGCATTTATTTTGTCGGCAACAGATACCCAATTTGAAACGGTCGTCGGTCTTGAGGTTCACGTAGAGCTTCATACCGCATCCAAAATATTTTGCGGTTGTGCAACCTCATTTGGTGCACCTCCGAATACGAATACATGTCCCGTTTGTTTAGGACACCCGGGCGTATTGCCCGTACTGAACCGTCAAGCGGTGGAATATGCGATGAAAGCTGCAATGGCGCTGAACTGCACAATTTCCACGCACAGCAAATTTGACCGTAAAAACTACTTTTACCCGGATTCACCGGATGCTTATCAAACTTCTCAGTATGATCAGCCGATCGGTTTGAACGGTTGGGTAGATATCGAAGTGAATGGCGAAACCAAACGCATTGGCGTGACACGTGTGCATTTGGAGGAAGATGCGGGCAAGCTAACACACGTGGATGGCGGCTATGCCTCACTTGTTGACTTAAACCGTGCTGGAACGCCGCTCATCGAGATCGTGTCCGAGCCTGATCTGCGTTCGCCGGAGGAAGCTCGCGCTTACCTCGAGAAGCTTAGAGCAATCATGATCTACTGCGACGTGTCCGATGTGAAAATGGAGGAAGGCTCGATGCGCTGTGATGCGAACATCTCTTTGCGTCCATTCGGCCAAGAGAAGTTCGGCACGAGAGCTGAGCTGAAGAACATGAACTCGTTCCGTGGTGTCCTGAAAGGACTGGAGTACGAGGAGTATCGTCAAGCGGATATTCTCCGCAGCGGCGGTGTAGTCGAGCAGGAAACGCGCCGCTGGGATGATGGACAAGGCAAAACACTCTCGATGCGCGGCAAAGAAGATGCGCACGACTACCGTTACTTCCCGGATCCGGATCTCGTTAGCCTCTATATCGATGATGCTTGGAAAGCTTCCGTCAAAGCTACGATCCCTGAGCTGCCGGATGCCCGCAAAGCTAGATACAGCAGCCAGTTTGGCTTGCCGAACTACGATGCGGAAGTCATCACATCTTCCATGAAGATGGCTAACTTCTTTGAAGAGAGCCTTAACTATACGCAGGATGCCAAAGCGGTTTCGAACTGGATTATGGGCGATCTTCTGGGGTATTTGAATGCGAATAATCTTGAGCTTGCTGATGTCAAAGTGACAGGCAAAGGTCTCGGCGAAATGATCGGACTGATCGAAAAAGGTACGATTTCTAACAAAATCGCTAAAACCGTCTTTAAAGAAATGATCGAATCCGGGAGAGAGCCACAGAAGATCGTGGAAGAACAAGGACTCGTTCAGATCAGCGACGAAGGCGCGATTAAAGCTGTTGTCCAACAGGTTGTTGACAATAGTCCGCAATCGGTTGCCGACTTCAAAGCAGGTAAAGAGAAAGCCGTTGGCTTCTTGGTCGGTCAAGTTATGAAAGAAACCAAAGGCAAAGCAAATCCAGGGCTGGTTAATAAATTAATTCTGGAGTGCCTGAACAGCAAATGATACAGTAAAGTGGTGATCCTTATGGACACCACTTTTTTTCATTGAAGGAGGCTTCCGCATGTCTATACAATCGCTTTCATTACACACCAATGAGGAAATCCTGCACCTGCTGGCGCTTCAAATCGCTTCCTATCGCGTTGAAGCTGATCTGATTGGCTTTGAAGACATCCCTCCTCTTAAGGATGGCATTCAGTCTATACGTGAGGCTGAGGAGACGTTCTATGGCTATTACGTGCAGGAAGAAAACGAACGTAAGTTGGTTGGCGCGATTTCCTACTCCCGTGAAGGTTGTGTCGTCACGATCTGCCGGATGATGGTTCATCCTAATTTTTTTCGGCGCGGTATTGCTAGAGCGCTTTTGGAACATATACTACAAAAACAAGAGAATAATGGTGTACATCTTTTTATTGTATCTACGGGTACGGCAAACTTGCCAGCCATCCAGCTTTATCAAAGTTTTTGTTTTACCGTTAAGCGGGTATTCACAGTTCCTCCGGGGGTGTCATTAACCACCTTTGAGCGGCCAGGCAGTCATCCGGTAAAATAAGGAGGCGAGAACATCTTGAGCAATCCATGGGTTATTGATCAAGTTCATATCACCATACGGTTAGTATTGGCGTTATTTCTGGGCGGCTTAATCGGATTAGAGCGGGAGGTTAGCTCTCATGCAGCAGGGCTTCGCACACATATTTTGGTTTGTGTAGGCTCAGCTCTTGTCATGCTGCTCTCTATGTATGGATTTAGCGCATTTGTGAACGAAGTGAACGTTCGCTTAGATCCGTCGCGGTTAGCAGCGCAAGTCATCAGTGGCATCGGGTTCTTAGGTGCTGGAACGATTATTTTTAACGGAAGGTCCATTACAGGACTTACGACGGCGGCCTCCCTCTGGGTGGTGGCTGGGATTGGGCTTGCTGTCGGAGCGGGGTTTTATTATCCAGCCGTCTTGGCTTGCTTTATGGTCCTCATATCCTTGTGGATTCTGAACAAAGTGGAGCAGAAATTTTTTAACGGGAAAAAAATTCGCATTCTCAAAATTCAGGCCGTTGATCAGCCAGGTACACTGGGTGTGATTACGACCCTTTTAGGTAAACAGAAAGTCGATATTCGCAAAATTACATTGGAAGAACAAGAGAATGAGGACAAGCCGAACCATGTTCAAATTACGTTTCATGTCACGATTCCTAAGCCGTCGATCATCGTCTCCGTGCTTGAAGGAATCAATCAAATTGATGGAGTAAGCGGTGTGACTATGGAAAAAGGGAAAAGTTGAAGGGGTTCTCCCGCGGAGGGCGTCTAAGTTATAAGACGAGGGTGCAAAGGGGGAAGCAAGGCATGGACAATTTGACGGATGAGCAGCTGATCGACCGGGTCCGTCAAGGTCATTCCGATGCTTATCGTGTGCTGGTAGAGCGACACAAAAGTTATATTTACACACTTGTATACCGCATGGTAGGACATAAGGAAACTGCCGAAGATTTGACCCAGGACGTATTCGTCAAACTGTTTCGATCTTTATCCCATTTTCGCGGGGAGGCGAAGTTCACGACTTGGCTTTATCGCATGACGACGAATTTGGTAACCGATTATCGGCGTTCACAGAAACGCAAGCCCTATGAAGCGCTGCTTGATAAAATGAAGGGCTGGTTCTCGGACAGCAAAGAGCAGCCGGAAGAAAGGGCTCTGCTCAAGGACGAACAAGAGCAGATGCAAGGATTATTGTCTGAGCTTCCTGACAAATACAGACTCGTTATGTATCTGTATCATTATAAGCAGCTGTCTTATCAAGAGATGTCCGAGGCAACCGGGTTGCCTGTGAAGACACTCGAAACTAGATTATACCGGGGAAAAGCGATGCTCAAAGAGAAATGGTTGGAGGTGAACCCGCATGAATCCCAATCAACAAGAAGACATCCGGCTCACGCAGTACCTAAATAAGCTGTTAGATGAGCTGCCGCTTAACGAACCAAGCCCCTTGCTGACGGATCGTATCATGCGCGCTGTCCAAGCTGATGAGATTTCTGTGCCGCCAAACAATTGGCACGCATACCGGAGAAAGGCTTGGGTCAATGGACTCGTTGCGACTGCAGCAACCGTTCTATTGTTCCAGCTCGGAGTCATTCATAAGATCATGAACATTGATGTGGGCATTATTCAAATCACAACGTATATCCAACATTTATCTGAGTTATTATGACCAGAAGAACGGAGGCTTTTCACATGGCTATACCCAAAGACAGCTCACATATCCCCCCCTATTCAGCAGACTCCTCCTATCCAAACTATGCGCCTTATTATCCTATTCCTAGGAAGCGCAAATGGGTTGCAGGGGTGTTATCTTTCATTGTCCCAGGGACGGGACATTTCTACTTAGGTCTCATGCAGCGCGGCATATTCCTTATGCTGCTGCTGATCCTTGATATCTTTATCATTACATCGTTAACCTCTCAAAATGATACAAGCGTGCCTGCTGTCACCCTTTTTGCCTTGTTTATTCCTGTGATTTATTTCTACAATCTCTTTGATGCACTTCAGATTACGGATTATGTGAACCGGCGCAATGAACTTGGCGAGTTTGCAGGATCCTATGACCACGAGTTTCAAGATCCTTTACAGAAGCTGATCAAAGGCACCAACATGGGTGTACTGCTCGTCGTTGCCGGTGTACTCTTTTTTCTTCTCAGTAATAAGCCGGCTTGGGTTACGGGACTTTTCGATTTCATGGGCTCCTATCTAGGCTCAATGGCTCTTGTTCTCGGGGGGTTAGCTCTGTATATCATCGATTCTCGTAAAAATAAGCACTGACCCGCAGGCTAATCCGCATAACCATGATTGACAAAAGGGAATGACCACACGTACAATATAATGTAAGGTTTTATTGACTAACAGCGGGTGGTGTGTAACATGGCAGCACAATTAGAACAAGCATTAGCTAAATTGAAAACAACGGGTGTTCGAATGACGCCTCAGCGTCATGCGATTTTATCCTATTTGCTGGACTCCATGACGCATCCGACAGCAGATGATATTTATAAGTCCCTAGAATCCAAATTTCCTAACATGAGCGTAGCGACTGTTTACAATAATCTTAAAGTTTTTATTGAATCGGGTCTCGTTCGGGAACTAACTTATGGAGATAGCTCGAGTCGCTTTGATGCGGATATGACAGACCATTACCATGCGGTTTGCGAAGTGTGCGGCAAGATAGCGGACTTCGAATACCCGCCTCTTCATGATATTGAGACAACTGCTGCCGGGCAAACAGGCTTTCAGGTTGGCGGCTACCGGTTAGAGGTTTATGGCGTCTGTTCGGATTGCACAGGGGTTACCAAGCATTGACTTTCGCAGAATTCCTCATAACCTGTTCCTATGTTGTATAATGAAACGTGATCGTACCTTCTTGTAAGTTGGGAGGTAAGAGAGCGTTTTTTTTCTTTTTATATCGCATATAAGGAAGTGAAATCTTGCAGCAGCGCAGAAAATCGTCAAAGAAAATCCTATTGGTCAGTTCGCTCATTATCGGGATGTTTGCCGCAGGTGCGGCTTCATTTCTATGGCAGCAGTACGCCCCTAATCATACGAAAGTCGAAACCGAATACCACGAATTAAGTAAGCCGGTCTTTTATCAAGGGAATTATTATAAGTCAAGCGCGATTGGTGAAAAAGAGGGACTGAAGCTTCCTTTGGAGCTTATTCAGGAATGGATCGACCCTTCTATCCTATATGAAAAAAGCAGCGATTCCGTGATCATCACGACCAAAGATAAAGTGCTTCGTTTGAAAACGACGGAGCTTTCAGCATTGATGAACGAGAAACCGATCACCTTGTCTTTTCCTGTTGAGAAGAAAGGGAGCGACATCTATGTGCCGATAGAGCCTCTGCGTCAACTGTACCCTTTTGAAATCAGAGAGTCTGATCAGACAGGCGCCGTTCTTTTATTTAAAAAAGGAGAGGTCCTCAAATGGGCGAAGCATACGGACCCGGAAGCTACGCAGCTGCGTACTTTTGCCTCGATTAAAGCACCTATTGTATCAAGCATCGCTGGAGGCGAGCAGGTCATACTGCTAGGGGAAGAGGAAGAATGGTATCGGGTTCAGCAGACGAGTGGACCGATTGGGTATGTACGCAAAACGGACATTCAGATAGATCATGATGAAACCATTCCCGTTCAGGAAGATACTTCGTCCTATGTACCTTGGAAGCCGCCTGCTGGTAAGCTCAACCTGACATGGGAACATGTCATTAGCAAAAATCCCGATACAACAAAGATAAGCGATATGACTGGCCTGCAAGTAGTTAGTCCTACTTGGTTCTCGTTGTCTGACGGAGAAGGGCGCTTGAAGAACTTAGCCGATGCGGCTTATGTTAAATGGGCGCAAACCCGAAATTATCAGGTTTGGGCGCTGTTCAGCAACGGTTTTGATCCTGACGTGACGAATAAAGCACTATCGACCTATGATAGCCGTATGAAAATCATCAAGCAGCTGCTTGGTTTTGCGCAAACGTATAAACTGCAAGGCTTCAACATTGATTTTGAAAATGTATATCTCAAAGATAAAGAAAATCTCACCCAATTTGTCCGTGAATTGACTCCTTTTATGCATGAACAAGGCTTAGCGGTGTCCATTGATGTAACGCCCAAATCAACCAATGAGATGTGGTCGATGTTTTATGACCGGCCAGCACTTGCCGAGGTGGTTGATTATATGATGGTGATGGCCTATGACGAGTACTGGGCCACCAGTCCCAAATCTGGTTCCGTGTCCTCCTTGCCATGGACGGAAAGTTCCGTAAAGCAGATACTCAATGCGGATAAGGTTCCACCTTCTAAGCTGGTCTTAGGAGTGCCATTTTATACACGTCAATGGACGGAAGAGACGAAAAATGGCAAATTTACGACCACTTCCAAAACGTTAACCATGGAAGCTGCCGCAGCCATTATTAAAGATAAAAAGCTAACCCCAACGTATTTACCGGATACTGGCCAAAATTATGTAGAGTACAAAGATGGCGAGAAGCTCATTCGCATCTGGTTGGAGGATGAAACCTCGATGAAGGCACGGCTTGATCTCGTCAAGAAGTATGATCTAGCTGGAGTGGCCACATGGAGAAGAGGTTTCGAGCAGTCACCGATGTGGAAAGTAATCCAAGATGGCTTGATTCCAGCAACGCCATAAAAAAAGCCGATCCCTTAAGCCTTAAGGGATCGGCTTTTTGCTATTAATGAGCATCAATGAGGCTTATGCTCATGATCTCTGTTCGGCTCTAGCGGGATTGCTTGTGCTGCAGCAGTTTCATTCTCGGCTGTAGGCTGATACTGAGGATCAACCGTGAGAATCGTTTTGCAGAACATGCAGCGATCTGTTTTTCCTAGCATTTTAGTTCTTCTTCCGCACTCCGGACAGTCAAGCGCAATCGCTGACGTGGATAGCATACCAGCCCAGAAGTAGATACCCATACTGACCAGCATGGAGACCATCCCGATAATCATGAAGATAACAGCAACAATTCGTCCTACTTTTCCCCAGTCAAAAACGACCCCCGCTAATCCTATGATCATAAGCAGCATGCCGCCCATTGTTAGCGCAAGACCCCACAAGCGGAATTCATTAACCTTACTTGATCTGAAACGCACGCGTTGTTCCCCCCATAAATTAGCTATCAGTTTTGTATGATTTGTCACAGAATACAGCAGGAAACTCCTCTTGCATTGTAGAAATAAGATATAAACAATTGGAGACAGGAGCTTTGGACACCCATGGGAATTGATAAAGAGCAGTTTTTGCTTAAGTTCCGAAATGACAGTCGGATCATTAGTGTCATGGCGGTTGATAATCCTAAGCAACTTCCCTCACTTACAGATGGCTTTGATATACTTCTGCTTATCGTAACGAACGACCTGAGCCTGAACAATCATACCACTAATTATATAAGAGACGATTCTAGGATACAAGAAAGGTGGGTAGATCCCTCCTCCATTGAACAATGGATACGTCAAGGTCACAACCGAAATATCCTTCACTGGCTGCTAAAAGGGGAGATACTTCTGGATCAGAATACGTATTTAGAAGGACTGCGCCATCGTATACTTGAGTTTCCTGCTGATTTGCGTGAGCATAAACTTCTTGTTGAGTTCTCTCTTTTTCTGCGTAAATATCTTCAAAGCAAAGAATATATCCTAGATGAGCACTTGCTTGATGCTTACAATAATATTCTAGAAGCCCTGCATCACTGGGCTCGTATTGTCATCATTGAGGATGGCTATCACCCGGAAATTACGGTGTGGAGGCAGATTCGCGCAATAAATCCTGGTGTGTATAAGCTTTATGAGGAATTGACCATGAGCAAAGAGACATTGAAGCAACGAGTTCAGCTCGTTTTGCTTGCCTGTGAGTTTTCGGTTATGTCCAAAATGGAAAGATGCTGCGAGGCGTTTATCCAAATCCTCAGAGAAAACGATAAAGCGCTTAGTTCTGATGAACTTCAACAGCATGGTCAATTAGTTGAAATTAAAACAGAACTTCCTTTATTGCTGAATAAGCTCGTCAAAAAAGGTTTGATCAAAGAAGTGGCTGTTCTCATCGATGAAGAAACCTCAGAGATCGAGCTGCGGTATACGAGCGTATAACGGCAAAATCCAATGGGAATCAGATGATAATCTGGTTCTTTTTTTATTTTTAATTTATTGCTTGACTTTAATTACGAATCTATGATAAATTAACTCTCGCCGCTAAAAACGGCTCACACGAAAAGCAAAAGTAGTACAACGATGTAAGCGAAGCAAGAAAAAAGAAAAATAAAAAAAGCTTGCATTGATTGGCCCAAATGTGATATATTATAAAAGTCGCCGCTAAACGGATGACGAAGAAATATGAAGAAATTGATCTTTGAAAACTGAACAACGAGTGAGTAAGCACGAACGAGAAATCGTTCAAAAATAGAGATTATTTTAATCTCGCTAGCAAGTCAATGAGCTATTAAGCTT
>NZ_JCAUAX010000027.1:0-33313 GCF_059692175.1 Paenibacillus sp. J22R67
CCATGAAAAACTTTCCAAAACCATATTGGAAGGTTATTTAGCATGCTCAGTAATTAGTATAGCATCATCTTTTCGATTTTCTATTGAAAAATCTTGACAAGTTATTAGCTGGTTTAGCTTAGCCGAACATGACGCGGGAATAGGTATATATTTTTGTCTTTAATCGGTAATCGGTACATATTCTTGAGAATGAAATTTTTTAAGAATATGTACCGATTACACAAAAAAACCGCTAATTGCGCATCATTAATCGGTGCATATTCTTAAGAACCGACATGAATATTATGTTGACAAGTCGTCCGACTAGACCAAAGTATGGGAGCAACCCCATTCTCAAGGTCATTCCAGCCCCCTCCTTTGCCACGTATAATTCACATTAGGAGGTTAAATCTGTGGAAGAATCTGGAACAACGCAGAAAGCGCTTGCACTTGAAGTTTATTTCGAATTATAAAATTTATGAATCAGGAGTGATCATGTGTCCCCCCATCATCCCATATCGACAACTGTAAAACCAACAGCAGGACCGGGTGCCGCCAGATGGCTGAAGCGAATTTGTATTCTAGCTCTGGTGTTCGGTGCAATACTCATTGGCTTACTGCAAATTCGGGCGCCGGAGCCTGCAGAGGCCGATGCTCCTGAAGACAGTTTTTCTGCCTCCCGCGCGTCGGAGAAGCTAAATATCATTGCGAAGGAACCGCATTCCTTGGGCACTCCTGCGCATGACCAGGTGCGGAATTATTTGTTGGCGGAACTCGAGGGCTTGGGCTTGAAGCCGGAGGTTCAACGAGTGGAGGTCACACCGGAATTGGAGTCCGGGCTGACAAGTGGGCCTGATCGGCCCACTCACCAAACAGACGTACATACCATTACCATCGAGAACATTATGGCGCGTATTCCAGGTAAGGACAACAGCAAGGCAGTTATGCTCGCAGCGCATTATGATTCTGTTCCGGATGGTCCGGGAGCTGCCGATGACGGCTCGGCCATCGCGGCAATGCTGGAGACGGTACGTGCGCTTCAAGCATCTGGCCCGCTTAAGAATGATCTTCTGCTACTCATGACAGATGGCGAAGAACCTGGAATGCTGGGCTCAAAAGCGTTCATGAAGGAGCATCCCTCAGCCAAGGATGTCGGATTGGTGCTCAATTTTGAAGCACGAGGGAATAAAGGGCCTTCCTTCATGTTCGAGACAACCGAGCAGAACGGATGGATGATCCAGGAATTTATGAAGGCAGCTCCTCAGCCGGTGGCTTATTCCCTGATCTATAACGTCTATAAATTAATGCCAAACGATACCGATCTGACAGAATTCCGCGAAGGAGGGCTGCCCGGCCTGAATTTTGCCTTCGCCATGGGCTTGAATGCATATCATGAGGAGATTGATACGCCTGGGAACCTCGATCGTTCCAGTCTCCAGCATCAAGGAAACTATATGCTTAGTTTGACGAAGCATTTTGGCCAGTTGGATCTGAACGACGTGAAGCAAGAAGATCGGGTCTATTTTAACGTCTTCGGCTGGAGCATGATCAGCTATCCGGAATCTTGGGCGCAGGGATTCATGCTGGTTGGCCTGCTGATGTTCGTCTTTACCGTATGGATCGGCCTATACCGGCACCGCTTGAGCCTAAAGGGATTGATGATCGGTTTCCTTGTGACCCTGCTTAGTTTGGTGGTTGTGTTCGGGGCAGTCACCTTGGTATGGAATATTTTTCGTGCAATCGCGCCGCATCCGTACTATGAATCAATCATCAAAGACCCCGATGCCAGTACGTACTACTTCATCGGCCTGCTGCTGTTCATGCTGCTGATAACGGTTCTGCTTATCCGCTGGTTCTCTCGCTATATGAAGACAGAGAACCTGTATGTCGGCACGCTGCTGCTGTGGGTACTCCTCTGTGCAGCGTCGACCCTGTATCTGCCGGGCGGAAGCTACCTGTTCACATGGCCGCTTCTGTTCAGCTTGATCGGGCTGAATGCATCTTTCCTAATGCAGGATGGAGCCAGGACCTGGGTGTCAGCTTTGTTCGCATTGCCGGGCATTCTGCTATTCACACCGATTCTGTATCTCGTATTCGTCTTGATGACGCTGGATCTCGCAGGTGCACTGATCACGTTCGCAGCTCTGTCGTGCACGCTGATGTATCCTCTATTTTGCAATATGCCCAGGGATAATGGTCACAAGTAAAATCTTTTTTCCTAATGGGCGGAATAGGAATTTCCATTAAAGAAACAGCGGCAGTAATAGATTTCGCAGAACGATGAAAGTTGCCATTTTCTGATTCATGTCCTGTATAAAGGAAATACTGTGGAACAGGATGGGAATACGTGCTATGCGGGTAACAAGATGAGTGAGCGAAGGCCAAACAGCTAATTGTTGACCCTAGCAAAAAGGTCCCGCTGCGGACGGATCCTTACTGTTTTATTCAACTATTGTTCACCGTTACTTCAATAAACCATTGGAGGAGACGCAAATCATGATCCTACTTAAAAGTCCTTCTACGTATAATCTTAATTTCACGAAAATGCTGATTTCATTTTCGTAACCAACCTAACATAAAGAATAAAAGGCTTAATTAAAACACAGTTCAATGAGGAATATGTTAAGTGGCATTATTCTCCTACTCTCTAAAATGACACAGAAGCCACTCTCCAAATAGAGAGTGGCTTCCTGCTTCTTACAATTTCACTTGCTTTAGCAATTCAATATTTAATTCCGTCACATTGACTCTAGGCTCTCCAAATACTCCAAGCTGCCTTGTCTTTGTTAGTCGGTCGACGAGATCATTGAGAGATTGTTCCGTAATCCCCGTTTCCTTACTAATTCTAGGCACTTGGGCCTTAGCCCCTTCCGGAGACAAGTCCGGATCGAAACCTGAACCTGACACGGTTACTAAATCAGCGGGAATGTCACTTAATTTCGAATTTTCCTTTTTTAAAGCATCAATCTTTTCAAGCATTGCAGTTGCATAATCGCTTGAAGCTACCGCTGTATTGGAGCCGGATGAAGCGGTCGGATCATATTTTGCTGCGGAACCCCTTGGATGAAAGAGCTTCGGAGACTCAAAATTCTGAGCGAGCAATTGCGAACCAATCACGACACCGTCCGATTCGATGAGACTTCCTTTCGCTTGTTTAGGAAACAAGACTTGCGCCACCCCCGTCGTTACGAGCGGATAAATAAGCCCACAGACGATCATGAAAAATAAAGACACACGTATGGCTATAACAACCGACTTCATAACGCTATCTCCTCATCTCTCTATCTCGTTACACGATGTTTAATCCATGAAGCACCATATCAATGATTTTAATTCCAATAAATGGAACAACAACCCCGCCGATACCGTATAACAGAACGTTGCGTGATAACAATTTATTAGCTGACATCGCCCGGTATTTAACGCCTTTCATCGCAATTGGGATTAGCAGAGGGATGATGATCGCATTGAAAATAAGCGCTGACAGAATAGCCGACTCTGGCGATGCCAGATTCATAATATTCAATGCTTGCAACTGTGGCATGGCTAGAATAAACATCGCAGGAATGATCGCGAAGTATTTGGCGATATCATTGGCGATTGAAAACGTCGTTAAAGCTCCGCGGGTAATTAGCAATTGTTTTCCTATCGAAATAACAGATAGCAGCTTGGTCGGATCCGAATCAAGATCAATCATGTTGGCCGCTTCTTTGGCAGCCATCGTTCCTGAATTCATCGCAAGTCCGACATCCGCCTGCGCAAGCGCAGGAGCATCATTCGTGCCATCGCCAGTCATAGCTACTAATTTCCCCTCTTGCTGCTCTTTTTTAATCGCAGCAATTTTATCTTCTGGCTTCGCCTCCGCGATAAATTCGTCTACGCCGGCCTCATTTGCAATCGTCGCAGCTGTCAGCGGGTTATCTCCTGTACACATGACAGTTTTAATACCCATCGCACGCAGCTCGGCAAATCGTTCTTTCAAGCCCGGTTTTACCGTATCCTTGAGATAAATCACGCCATAAATTCGCTCTCCTACCGCAACAGCCAGCGGTGTGCCTCCAGCTTTGGCGATTCGATTCGTTATCGTTTCTAAATCATCAGGAATTTTGCCGCCCAAAGCCGTTACATATTTCTTGATCGCGTCAACCGCGCCTTTTCGGATTTGTGGACTGCCTACTAGATTAAGACCTGACATACGCGTTTCAGCAGTGAATTCCACCACTTCGGCACCCACATACGCACCTGCTTGCCAAGACTCTCCTAGTTTATTCGCAAGCTCCACAATAGAGCGTCCTTCTGGTGTTTCATCTTTCACAGACGCTTGAAGGGCAGCAAACGTAATATCTTTCTCCGTTACCCCATTCACTGGTGCAAACTCGGAAGCCATCCGATTCCCGAAGGTAATTGTCCCTGTTTTATCCAGAATCATTGTATCGATGTCTCCTGCGGCTTCAACCGCCTTACCTGACATAGCAAGTACATTAAACTGAGTAACCCGATCCATGCCCGCAATTCCAATTGCGGACAAGAGACCGCCGATCGTCGTCGGAATGAGGCAGACCAACAGAGCAATCAAGGTGGATATCTCTAACTTCACGTTTAAATACTGTGCTATTGGAACCATCGTCATAATGACAATTAAGAAGATCAGCGTCAGCACGGCAAGTAACGTTGTTAACGCAATTTCATTCGGCGTTTTCTGCCGTGTGGCACCTTCTACGAGAGCTATCATGCGATCTAGGAATGATTCGCCGGGATCAGTCATCACTTTAACAACGATATAGTCAGATGCTACCCGAGTACCGCCTGTAACCGATGAGAAGTCGCCTCCTGCTTCCTTAATAACCGGAGCTGATTCACCTGTAATGGCTGATTCATCAATAGAAGCTAAGCCTTCAATAATCTCACCATCGGAGGGGATGATCTCTCCAATTTCAATGCGGACCACATCTCCTTTACGGAGAGAAGTCGAAGAGACTTCCTTATAAGACCCATCCTTCTGAACCAATCTAGCCTTCGTATCGGATTTGGTCTTCCGCAAGGAATCCGCCTGCGCTTTGCCCCGACCTTCAGCCAGAGCTTCAGCGAAGTTAGCAAATAGTAACGTGAAGAGCAATATTAAGAACACAGCGATGTTATAGCCCCGCCCGACTTCTGTTGAACCAAACAAATCCGGAGCAAGTGAAAGCAGCAATGTAATAACCGTACCTACCTCAACCACAAACATAACTGGATTTTTTATCATCACCCAGGGATTTAATTTTTTGAACGAATCAACGATTGCTTGATTCATAATTTCTTTGCTCATGGTTTTTTTGCGCTCTACAGCCATGTGAATCCTCCCTCTCTCTTAACGCGCCGCCAAATGTTCAGCAATCGGCCCCAATGCCAGCGCCGGGAAGAACGTTAGAGCACCAATAACTAGAATGATCATGATTAAGATCCCCATAAATAAGGGTGTATTCGTGCGAAGTGTGCCCGTCGTTACAGGAACGACACGCTTCATAGCCAGAGAACCGGCAATGGCCAGCATCGCAGTAATTGAAATGTAACGCCCAAATAGCATGACCATACCGATACCCAAGTTATAGAAGTTCGTATTGGCGCTCAAACCGCCAAAGGCAGATCCGTTATTTGCGGCACCTGAAGTGAAGGCATACAGCACTTCCGAAAGACCATGAAAACCCTGATTAGAAATGGAAGTGATCGATTCGGGGCGAGTCAGCGCCCAAGCTGTCGGTGCCAGAATGATGAGCGGATGAATCAAAATGGCGATGGCCGCTAGTTTGATCTCTTTACCCTCAATCTTTTTACCTAAAAACTCAGGCGTACGACCTACCATCAGTCCACATATGAATACTGACAAAATCAGGTAAAGTAAGCCATTTAACAAGCCAACGCCTTTACCACCAAATACGTTGTTCAACATCATTTGCGCAAGAGGTACGACGCTTCCTAGCGGTGTAAGGGATTCATGCATATTATCCACACTGCCTGTTGTGGCAGCCGTGGTTACAGCAGTAAACAAAGCGGATGCGAACGGTCCGAATCGAACCTCTTTACCCTCCATGTTACTATGAACACCTAACGCATCTACCGCAGGTACACCTTTATGCTCGGCATAGAATACAGTAGCAACCATAACCAAGAAGATGATGCCCATGGCTGCGAAGATGGTCCAACCTTGCTTTTTGTTCTTGATCATTAAGCCGAATGCGTATACCAGAGATGTGGGCAGCAGCAGCATACATAAAATATGGATTAAGTTGGATACCGGTGTCGGATTCTCGTAAGGATGCGCAGCGTTCGTACCGAACCACCCGCCACCGTTTGTTCCAATATGCTTAATGGATTCAAATGAAGCAACTAAACCACGGGTAATGGTTTGCTGAGCGCCTTCAATTGTTGTAGCTTGCACGGCCCCCAGCAATGTTTGTGGAATACCTTGGAAAACTAAGATTAAAGCAACAATGAAGCTAAGCGGTATAAATACACGTGTTATCGCTCTAGTCAAATCTACGTAAAAGTTACCGAGATTATCTTGACGGCCAATCAGACCGCGTGTGAATGCGACGGCTACAGCGAATCCAGTTGCTGCCGATGTAAACATCGGGAACGTAAGCCCCATCATTTGTGACAAATAGGATAGTGCATTTTCACCACTATAGGCTTGCCAGTTCGTATTTGTAATAAAAGAGATAGCCGTATTAAAGGCCAATGCCGGCGGCATATTCCCGATTTCATCCGGATTAAGAGGCAAATACTTCTGAAGCCGAAAAGTAGCATACATGAGAAGCACCATAACAAAATTCACTAAAAGCAGAGCTCCTAAATACTTTTTCCAACCCATTTCTTCGTCTTCTTTAACTCCCATAATGCGATAAGACACACGCTCGAGAGGAGCAAAGACACGATTAAGGCCACTATCACTGTTTTCATAGCTAAAAACTTTGACCAAATAACTACCCACAGGCTTCACCAGAAGCAAACTAATTATCAGTGTGATGACTACTTGTAACAATCCCATACCCATAGTAGGTTCTCCTTCTGCTTACTTGAGCTCATAGTTTACATTTAAAATTTCTCGGGCTTCACTAAAACAAAACCGAGATACACCATAGCGGCAAATGCAATTAATCCAATTACAATCATTTGAGTGCCTCCTACTCGTTTTTCCAAAAACTCTCGTCGAAAGGATTAGAACTTACGGGTTTTCACAATATCTAGAAACTCCCAAAACACTAAAATGATACCGCCATTAAGACCATCGTTATTTGTTTCACACTTTGATCTTTTAGTTTGAGTCTTTCCATCTTGTTGTTTTTTAATGCAATATAAGGTAGTCTAACCAGTTTCTTTAGCTTCATAAATTCTTCGCCAGCCTTAGTCGGCACAGTTATCAGCAGGAAATCGCTTTACATTGTGAGAGTATTCTAGTAAACGGTCTCTGTACAAAACATTCTATCAAGCTAAAATGGATGTACTACCTGTATAAGTTGATATTACCGATTAAACACTAAGTCATTTGAGCCAAAATGAAATGGGGGACTCCGATGAGCATTTTGACGAAGTTCGTAATGATATTGTCATGCAAGATTGGCGTTCTCGATCAAAATTTCAGTTTCCTGATTCACTTTACGCCATGATTTTCCACCATTACTTACCATTGCTGGCGAAAGAAAAGGAGCCTCTATGCAACAATCGTTAATGATACCATAAGAAAAAGAGCATCTCTGTCCACTCGTAACCCTAGTGGATAGAAATGCTCTTTATTTTACATTTAGCTCAGGGATCGAGACTTTTTTAATGTTAACGAGATTGCTGAAGAATTGGAGGCCCAATAATCAATGTGTCATACTGCTCCGCCAGTCGCCCAATTTCCTCGAGTGAATGTCTGCTAATTTCAGGGAAGAAATCGTCAATACCACCAGGAGCGAAGGTGAAAAGGATACGTCCCATTTCGGATCCCACGTTAGCCCACGCATGAGGTACGCCACGAGGAACCACGACACTCGTTCCGGGAGTAGCTTCAAACTCTTCCTCTCCGCATTGGAAACGGAAAGTTCCTTCAAGAATCTCGAATATCTCTTCCCGTTTCTTATGAATATGCTTCGGTGGGCCAATCAAAGTCGGTACCCGTGCTTCGACGACAGTAATTGCCCCTCCAACTTGATTGCTATGAATGCGAATAGCCATCTGTTCGCCCGGCATCGTGTCGAACCATTTGAGATCCTTCACGAAAGTAACTGCTGCTCCGGTTACGGTTTTGTTTGTCAGCTCCATCTTTCATCCTCCTATACTCTTTCCGTTTTTTTTACAAACATGCCGCGCTACAAGCCTAGAAGTATCCCAGATGGTTTCGAAGCTAATTGCGATTCGTTTCCTCGCTAATGGTGTGTCAGAAGAGTTGCCATAATGCCTGCCTTAATAGCATGTGCAGTAATTGTCCGGTTGCTCTCTTTGAAATGTTCTAATGGAAGATATGATTTAATTTATATAGAGCTGATTAAATGTTTATTTGAGATTTCCGGAATTGATCCAATGTGCAAGAGGTCCTCGCTAATGGTCCAAAGCATTTCAGCCGCTTTTTGATCGATGGCCCATTCACGTACGCCGGTCATAAGCTTGCTATCCGCAGGAACAATAACCGCGATGTCGCAGTTCTCACAGTAAACTCCGCCTTTTCCCTCTAACATCGGACTCACAGCGCACCAAATGGATGTGGCAGCGCCTTGCTCGGCAGATTTGAAGCCTTCGGGAGAGATGAATTCACCGCTTTCTCCACGGCGAACACCCCAGGCCGCTAATTCCTCATCAGTCAGATGTCGAGTCAAACCAGTGAGAATAGCACCTGGATTGACGGCAAACGCGCGAATTCCGTGCTCTTTACCCCGTTTATCAAGCTCAACTGCGAAGAGTGAGCATGCAGTCTTCGATTCTCCATAGGAGATGTCCTTGTCATATGACCTCTTGGTGAAATTCAAATCGCTGAAATCAATCGGTCCTAACATATGGCTGATCGAAGAAAGTGTGATTACGCGGGAGTTTCCGGATTTCACTAACGCTTCCCATAACCTAGCCGTCAGTTGAAAATGTCCTAAATGATTCGTCGCGAATTGGGTATCGAATCCGCGATCGTCTTTAATTACTGGGGGGTTTGCAACACCTGCGTTATTGATAAGAATATCAAGCGGCCGGTTGGACTTCAGAAACTCGGTGGCGAATCGATCAATGGATTTAGGATCGGCCAGGTCAAGCTGAATGATCTCGACGTTCTTCATTGTCGAAAGCTTGGCTTGTGCCTTATTAATGTCACGTGCACCTACGATGACGGTGGCTCCTGCATTAGACAGAACACGCGTCGTTTCTAATCCGATACCACCATGACCACCTGTTACTATTGCAACTTTTCCACGGAGGTCGCGGCCAGCAAGTGCTTCTTGAGCGGTTGTTTGTAACCCGAATGCCGAATCTAAAGGTTTTTGGGCTGAAGTCATTATATCAAGTCTCCTTGTTTTTATTAGACAAAACATATTATGTATATTTGCAAATAAACAAATATACAAACATTGTAAATTGTATAAACACTTCATATTCTCTCCGATACGTCGGACTTCAAGTATGGCTATAATTGAGTCTCAATGAATGAAATAGCAGAGGCGGCCGGTGCTTCGCGTGCGGGTCTCTTTTTGCACTTTAAGAGCCTTGCTGGAGCTTCGCCAAATGATTGAAGACTTGCTCAGGATTATTCTTACCACTTAGATGAGGAGTGTTTCGTCTCTGTTATCGGGAAAGCCGACTATAGGGAGGCTTTACTACACTTCTTTGTTCCTGCTTTCTTATTCCCTTAATCAAAAGTGTACCTAAAATCACAAAATTCTATGCTATTATGAAGTTTACGCCGCCGGGATGTACTACACTGAGTTACCTTTGTTTCATTTTTGACTGTGTGGTGTTTCAAAATTATTGACGACGTAAAGAATAAGATTAAACCATAGCTATCTAAAAAAGGTATCCAAAAAGCTCGATACTCTTTTAAGTAAAATAGAGAAATAAAAGTCGGGAGAAAGAAGCACCTCGATAAATGAGTGAGCGCTTTTTTATTCAATTCTCTTTATTTGTTTTTGGAAGTTCAAAGCTTGTTATCTAATTCAAACAAACTTATTGAGAGACAAATTAGTATTATACTGTAAATTTATAAGTAAACCATTATCGTATGCTGCCCGTTACTTCAACGATAAAGAAGCAGATGCCGGTCGGGGCGATCTGCTTCCTGATTGTTTCACTAACGTTCGTCGTTAGCGTAATCATGGAGGGGCTGTAGGTCTCTGACATCCCATTGTTATTCGGTCAACACGCGCATCAAAGCTTTCGCCGGGGGTAGTCCAAACTCTTCATCCCCTCGAGCCAGAAGAACCAAACTATTGATGATCATTAGATACCAGGAAAGCAGTTCCCGGGGATTACCTGCCGAAAACTCACCAGCTTCCTGCCCTTTCACGAAAATCGGCAGAAGCTGCTCGATTAAAGCATTTCCGGAATGTAGCTTCAAAATCTGCGAAGCCTTCTCCGGAATATTCTCTGTCTGACGCGCCTGCTGAATGAACATAAAGGCGTATTTGTTGTTCTCGTCCAGCATGTCTCGGGTCAATGTGCTAACCTGTTCGTAAGGTGTGCCTGGCAACAGATGAATGGATTGAATCGCTTCGCTCGCTTCATCCATCAATTCCATCACGAGTTCGGTGAACAATTCGTCCTTGGAAGAGAAATAGCGATAGATCAATCCTTCGCTAATCCCGGCTTCTGCAGCGATCAAGCTCGTTTTGGTGCCACTGAAGCTGTGACGGGCGAATAGCTTAAGCGCCGATTGCTTGATCTGCTCCCGGCGGTCATCGCGAATTTTTTCCAGCTGTCGCTTGTTTAAAGGTGACAAAGGTCTCATACTCCGTTCTTCTAGAGAATTTTGCTTTTTAATTATAGCTCAAAATTCAAGATTGCACCTGACGGCAGATCCTATGATGTGACTGCCATCGGACGCACCCGCTTGTTCAATTCATTGAGAAATTGTTCCGGACGAGAGAAGCATGCGAGGTGGCCAGCATTTCGAATGAGCGCAAATTCTTTATGAGGAGCTTCGATTTCTTCGAAATACGCTTTTGCCGCAGCAACCGGGGTGATGATATCGGAGTCCCCTTGAAAAATAAAGAAAGGCAATTCAAACCTTTTCCCGAGCTTGCCGTGATCGAAGGTAACCATCTCCCGGAACAAGTGCTCAAGCGAGAAATTCATCCCTTTGAAAACATCAATAATATCCCGGAAATTGTGATCCGGAGAGGCGAGTAGAGCTGGCAGGACAAGGTCCATAACAAAGTTTGGAACATTCTGCGGGACCTTTACAATAAAACGATTTCGTTTATCAAAATCTGGAAGTGCCCAACGGGAAGGATCTGACCCCATCCGTTCCAACAAGTGGACGCCTTTTTCCATTCCCGCGGCACGCATGGCCTCCAAGGCAAGGTTTTGTGCAAGGTGTTTAGGGTCTGGTGCATTCTGATCCGTTCCAACATAAGCATGAAACAAGTCGGGGCAGCGTGCCGCCATTAGGATAGCCGGCAGGCTCCCGGCGGAACTTCCGATGAGAACCACTTTGTCCTGACCGAGCTCTCGACACACATGCTCTGCAACTTCGATCCCGTCTTCAGCGATCCTATCGAAAGAAATCGTTCCGCAGCCGTTTTTTCCGTTGCGGCGGAGCGTCTTGCCTGCGCCTCGCTGATCCCAATGAACAATTGTATAGTATTTCTCCCAAGGGCGCAGAATGGGGTGAAAAATTGAGTACGTCGATCCGGGCCCTCCGTGAACGAACAGTAGAACGGGATTGTCACGCGTTTCACCGCGAATCGTCACCCATTGATCGATGCCCCCGATTTTCACATAATAGCCTTCGGCGATGCCGTTCGGCGATTGCATACGGAGGATGCGGGCATTCTTGCGTTGGTTTCTTTTTCTCATCAGCAAATCAGGCAGAATATTAGTCTTGGCCATGATGGACACCCCTTATTTTATGAGTGAGTTATTTACTCATCCAAAAATAACATCTTTTTTAGAACCTGTCAAACGATATTACTATTACGGTAATCTGCCCTTTAGTTTAGTAACAGCGATATTATTATGACCCAAACCATTATTACTATAGGGCAGAGAAAGTCTAAAAGAACCGACGAAAAAGTATTCTTCGGCGCTCGCCGCGAAGCTGGCATATATTTGAGTGGTCGATGCCTTCTCATGACCCACCATGCCTTGAATGAAATCCAAAGGTGCTCCGTTTTCCAGCATCTGGCACGCATAAGTATGGCGAAAACAATGAGGGTACAAGTTGGCTTCGACCTCTCCCCGATTTGCAAGCTTTTTAATGACCCATGTAAGCCTTTGTACTGCTCGTCTAATACTTCAATTTCTGGAGGCGGATAAAAGAAGACCACCCTACGATGGTTAATCGGAAGGTGGTAAGAAGAATCATAAATTGTTTATAAGAAACTTTCAGACAATACTTAATCTATTAAAGTCAATTAAATCAGGATTTATATCAACTAGCATGTCTTCAAACTTATCCCATCCATACTTCTTGATAAAGTCTGCTTCCTGAGAGGTTATTGGTATTACCCATGCTTGTATGATTGCTGTCTTATTGTCAATGTCGAATGTGAAAAATTCATCGGTGAAATATACTGGGGATGTAACATATAGAGCCTCCAGATCCGAGTTATCAAATATTTTACCATTAGGACCAATAACATCACCTCTTAAATAAGCTCTTTTGTTTTTCAATGCTGATTGACCTATTTGCTGAAGAATATCTGGAATATTATTATCTCCGAAAGATGCATACGCATTAAATATTAGTTCTTGTCGTATTTGTTTTCCTGACACAATAGATGTCTAATTTTCATTACTCAATCCTAATGTTGAGTATGAAACAGTACCTGGAAAAGGCCCTCCGGCATACTTTACAATCTTAAATGGAAGTTTTTGATCATTCTCATTCTTACTCCAACCATATTGAATGGTTCCCAGATGCTTTTCTAAAAATTCAGTATATTTATTCATTAGTCTTTCCTATTCCTTTCTCTTCGGTTACAAGATGGACATAGTTTTCCACCATTAGGTCCAGGTTTTGCTTCATCCCAATTTCTTTGTACTGTTGGTTTTCTAACCCCCCCACGATCCGTTACTAGCCCTCAAGGATTCTGATACTCAATAGAACTAACGTTTTTCCGTTAGCTCAACGCTCTTTATATTTATTGAGATACCAATCTTCGACTAAATTGTATATGCCCTCAATTTTCTTGTTAAAACTATCTTTATATTCTTCCTGAATGCTCCTTCCGTTGAATCCGTATTCATCATAACAATCAATCAATAAATCTCTCACATTCTCTAATTTATGGTTGTACAAGCACCTAATAAGTTTCTGTGTTAGATTATCATGTTCATTATCTGGAGCTCCGCCCCGGATTAAGCCAAGAGGGTCTAGTTTATTAATAATTACTCTTAGCTCCAGGAAATCCCTCACATACTCATCGGATAATTTCTTTTTTAAGTCCTTATCTATTTACCATCAACCTCCTAATAATTGTACCGTTGTTCCCATTAGTTGAATCCTAACTTCTCCATAATAATGTTTATAAATTCCGTTTTTTCATGAGAATAAGTAATTTTATCAGTTTGATGTTTTCTGGAAAGCGTCTCTTTTAATGTCTGATATTCATTCAATGCCTCATTGTCTTTTATTAAATAATCCCGGAATGCAAGTTGCTTTATCAGATAGTGATTACCCGTTTGGAACATGTGTATCTGATGAGTTCTTGGCTCCCCTTTGCTAAAGTAATACCTATCCGGCAGCATATCTGTTCCTTTATATTCATAACCAAGTCGTTTCAAACCCTGAACGCACTGTTTGCCGAGTTGATATTCATTCAGTTCGATTGCGATATCAATTATTGGCTTAGCCGATAAGTTCTTTACCGCTGTACTCCCAATATGGTGAACTGCTAGGACAAGTTCGTCGAGTTCAGATTTAATTTTTTCACTTTCATTCCTAAATTCAGTTACCCAATCATTTGTCCAAGGAATCAGATAAACTTCCCCTTTCGGTAGACCAAGCATCGCCTCATCCTCCTAAAAAATATTCATAATGATTATAACAGATATTGGAAGTAACCTCCGTTAACGTAATGAAGCCGCCGACATATACCCGACAGTCGAAACGACAAGATCCGTTCTTACTCCTGGATTTCTATATTGTGCTTCTTAGACCATTCAATTACTAATTGCCTTATCTTACTTTCTTTGTACTTGTACCATTGCTTATCAACGCCAAGTTCTATTATTCTATCTTTAAATCTTCGAAAAGCTCCTCTTCCCTGAATGGTGTCATACAGTTCTTCTCTATTTTTTTGATCCTTTTGACTAACAATAAAATCCTCTATGATTTCATATTCATCGAAGTTGTTTCTTAATGTAAAGTCCACATAAACCCCGTCTTCATCCTCAATTATGCTGATAGCTTTCTCTATATTTGCTCTTTGCCAGTCAGGATATTTTTCAAGTGGTTCTTCATCTTCTGCAGCTCTCATTTCTTCTCTCATTAATGTGATAACTTCGCCTGTATTAGTGTTTATAAAAGTAAAAGTATCATCAATTTGAAGCTCAATCTCACTAATTAGATCCTCCAACTTTACTGGTTTGTTATTCTTCAATTGATTTTGCCCCTTTCGATATATATAAACATCATATCCAAAAAACAAAGAAGCTACCTAACAGCAGCCTCAATCATTTAAGATGGATCATCCAAATTTCTTCATCAAACTATCGTTGCTCGTTAGCGCAATGAACCCTCTACTTCATACCTCGGTGTTCGCTTCCTTAACCATTTCAAGCAAGTACAAACAATGCTTTTCATCGGAATAATGATTTTGCGCATCCCACCACATTTCTTTAGGGTATTGCCATACTGGCATGTATTTTCTCTCTTCCGATTCTCACTCGTACCTTGGAAACACATGCGCATGCAAGAACGCATCCGTATTTCCATATATGGAGTAGTTAATCCTGCGAGGATTCAAAGCCTTATGAATCGCTTCGCCTAATATGCTCATATCTAAGAGGTATTCACTTTTTTGCTTATAGGAGAGCTCATTTAATGAGCCAACAATTCTCGAAGGCAATAACACACAGTAGCCCGGCAAGAAGTGAGTATCACCAATTACAGCAAACCCACTTCTCATCTCTGCAATTACCAACGGATTCACTCCGCGCATTGCAGAGCTAATTCTATCCTGTTTCCAATTTAAGTTAACAAATTAAAACCTCCCATTTATCTCAAGTGTTTTGTTATGGTATTCAATAATTTTTTCAACAATCCTGCCAGTTAGCATCCTGTCCTTTAGCTTAATGAAAAATGTGCAGTTGACGATGACAATCTGCTCCTGGTTCGTTAAACTATCGTTCTTTATCTATGCATCTAAAGGTTAATTATCTCCAGACCGAGACGTAAACATAGCATTTGTTAAAAAACTAGACATAAAAAGAAAATGGTGGTTTTATAAGAGTAACAAATTTGGATTATAGGAGTCTGTTTAATATGACTGATTTAGTAAAACTGCCGAAAGCTGCTGTCTTTGGAGCTGCAAATGGCGTAATGTTCATGACTATTTTTGGAGCGCTTTGGGCCTCTATTGGTATTATTGGTTCACGTGAATTTGGAGCTCCATGGTTACTTGTTCTTTCGGGTGTTGTGACATTAATCTTACTTATCGGAGCCATTTCGCTTTTTGGTAAGGCTCGTAACATCAACAATGCTGTTACACCGAAAGAGAGAAAAGATTGGAAAAGAATAAATCAGAAATTTGGTTTAATCTTTGGTCTAGAGGGTCTTGCGATCTTTATTGCGAGTGTGATTTGTAACATAATTAATCATTTTGAAGTCTTTTTTCCAATCATGGCTATCATTGTTGGTATTCATTTTTTTCCTTTAGCTCAACTGTTTCGAGAAAAGTTTTATTATGGTACAGGTGCAGTACTCTGTATTTTAGGCATCATTTCTTTATTTCTACCGATAAATGCTACTTTTGGTGATGTATCTCTGATAGTCACGTCTACTTTTATCGGTTTTGGCTCTGCATTGACGCTATGGGTGACAGGTTTGAGAATCTGGGTAACCTCACTCAAACAATTAAAACATAAAAACGTTCAACCTTAAGATGCATTATAAATCCGCGCCAAGCTCGACTATACGCCTGTCGCCGCCCTCTTTATCAGCTTGGCCTTGGTCCATGATGGAGCTTGCACCCATTCGAGGACAATTATTTGTCAACAGAATTATACGGGATATCCTGAATGAAATGCTTTAACATAGTATCAGCTTAATCACTTAACGAGGGTGCTTTTTTTCTTACCATAATAATTGAGTTAACTAGCTTAATCTGACCAATAGCTTAACGACAAAAGGAGCAGCTTTCGCGGCTCCTTCGAGATTATTCATATTTCGATAAAACTAACTTCTCTTAAGAATTTCCTCAATGACCTTAGAAAAAGCGAGTTCAGCAGTGCCACCCTTACCCTTAATTATACCTCCGTGAGTTTCATGTACATGAACTACATAACCATGCCCCAATTCCTTAGACTCTAAAGTAAAAGTAAAGCCGTTATCCGACAACCAATTCATTAAGTCGGATAAACTAGGAAGCCACGTACCTTCACAATATACAGATGAAGGTGCCAGTAAATCTCCTTGTGGTAGGATTCGACCTCCTATTATCCATTCTTCATTATTAAATTTGTAGAAATCGAACGGTGCTTTCTCACCAATATAATATGTTCTTTTAAAACCTAATTCTATTAACTTTAAAGCTGATATTTCAGATAAATACATTTTTCACCTGCTTTACTTTTATACTCAGGAGTATTCGTGCTGAACTCTAAAATATCCTTTCATCACTCTGTTCATGCACAAGATTTTTCCGTTAAACTCCCGTTACTTCAATAAAGTTAAATATCAGATTTTTTACGTTTGAAATACGATAAAGTTATAAATTGCTTAACACGATTGTTAAAATGTGCTAATATTGTTAATAAGGCGGTGGTTAATAAAATGCAACAAATCTCTGATTATCTTTTTATGGGTTCTATAATTCTGCTAATATTAACCTTGCTTTTCAAAGGAGTAGGCTCTAAGGGTTCTTCTAATTCTATGGGAAACATGGATTTAGCCATGCATGAAAACCATGGTAATGATTTGAAAAGTCAGGACTCGATTATCAAAAGTATATTTAAATCAGTTTTCATATGGATATCAATTTTAGGAATACTTGTTTCAATACTCTTGTCGAAAATATAAAAATATTGAACAAAAAAAGGCGCTATTCCCAATAATTTTGTTCCAGAATGAATCATTCTCTAGTAAACAATATTCAGCCTGTTTCTCCGTATCCCAATTACCATTCGTTTTTTCGTTGATTACTTTTACATATTCTTTTGCTTTGATAATAGCACTATTTTCAGTTAGGATGGGTTTTTGAATTTGATAAATTACAAATATGCTTAGAGCTATAAGCAACAATAAAGAAATCCTTTTCATAACTTATTTTCACCTCATACATACAAACGAAAATTGAATAATTTAGTTGCGTTAATCTGCCCGTTAGTTGAGAAAACGGCAGCCATTTATGCAGGCTGCCGTTCTTCGTTTGTATTGAGCTATCGTATCCCATTAGTTTAGATTTCCACTACCCATTAATTTCGGCAACGGAATTTAGTTTTAAAAAAACGATATTATCCACTTTATTATTAAAATGAAAACCGTAATCCCGATTAACTTAAATATGTAATCTCTCTACGAAAATTTGTCTTTGCTTAAATTCAATTTAAAAACTAGGAAGATTGCAACACCAAAAATAATTGAAAGTATCTCCTCCAGCAAATACCTCACCCCAAACTTATTAAACTAAAGTTTTGCGTTAGAGTTAAACAGTTTCCTTACAGCCCAAATATGTTACAGAGCTACCTATATTTTTATTTGACACCTTCACACCCATTCGTTAGGTTAATTTTTATGGTGCAATTTAGATTCAAAGTATTTTGCAAGATATATTGTATTTGCAGCGTTTAAATTTGGAAGATCGCCCACATCAAAAAAACGCACCTCGTGTGATTCGGTTGAATCGCTCACCAATTCTCCTCTGAAATCATTGCAAAGATACATTGCAGTTACTGAATAAAGTTCATCTCCATTTTTTAGTTTTAAATAAAGATCTGGACCAGAAAATAACTCCAACATGGTTAAATGGTTTAAAGTTAACCCAGTTTCCTCGTATACTTCCCTAGTTGCTGTTTCCTCTAATGATTCCCCTGGCTCCATAAGACCACCTGGTAACCCCCAATTACCGTCTTTGCGATGTTGTAAAAGAAATTGGTGATTATCATTTTGAATGATAACAACAGCACCAACTAAAATCAAAGGTCTTGTTCCAACTAATGAACGTAATTCTCGAATATATTCACTCATATAGTCACCCCTACTGGATTCAATATTAATATCGTTAGCAGACCGTCAGGTGAGCAAAAGGCTGCCGATCGTGCAGGCAGCCCCCCGTTGCTGTGTATTGAACAAACGTTCATCGATAGCTTAACGTTCATCTATGATTAGACTTGTTGGTTTGGAGTAAATTCATGCAAAAGACAGCTTCTAATAACTTACTGAATCTGAATAATCGAAACAGAACCATCAGTCGGATTAGCTGGGGCAGAGCCATTATAAAGAAAATCCACTGTAACAGCACTTGCAGTAGCGTCAGCTAAGAACGTACCAGATACACTCGCATTAGCATCTAAAGTCCCAGTATTTGCTTTACCTGAAAAATCACCTTTAAATACTAAATTAAGCCTTGGTGTAACAGTAATGTTTCCAGCTATTGAACTAGTTGCCCTGAAAATATATGAAACCATATAAATGTGCCCTGTTGCTAATAAAAAGGTTGTTGCTGTTGGATGCGAAATATTAGACCCATTAATAAATGAGGTTGCATATGAAATATCTGTTCCGTCTGCAATGGGTGATACACTAACTAGGAAGAGCCCGTTTTGTATTGTTGTAACTGCTCCGGTTGCTCCTGTTACTCCTATGGCCCCTGTTGCTCCAGTTGCTCCTGTTGCTCCTGTTGCTCCAGTTGCTCCTGTTACTCCTGTTGCCCCTGTTGCTCCTGTTGCTCCTGTTGCTCCTGTTACTCCTGTTGCTCCTGTTGCTCCTGTTGCTCCTGTTGCTCCTGTTACTCCAGTTACTCCTGTTACTCCTGTGGCCCCTGTTGCTCCTGTTGCTCCTGTTACTCCAGTTGCTCCTGTTGCTCCTGTTACTCCTGTTACTCCTGTTGCCCCTGTTACTCCTGTTACTCCTGTTACTCCTGTTACTCCTGTTACTCCTGTTGCCCCTGTTACTCCTGTTACTCCTGTTGCTCCTGTTGCTCCTGTTGCTCCTGTTACTCCTGTTGCTCCTGTTGCTCCTGTTACTCCTGTTACTCCTGTTGCTCCTGTTACTCCTGTTACTCCTGTTACTCCACTTGCTCCAGTTGCTCCTGTTGCTCCTGTTGCTCCTGCAATTCCCTGCGCCCCCGTTGGACCAGTAGGACCAACTGCTGGTCCGCCAGTAGGACCAGTAGGACCCGCAGGCCCTGTGGCTCCTACAGAGATAGGGGTCTCAAGAATACTTTCCAACTTGGATTGCAGAATGAATTCTTTCCTGGTTACCGCATTAATCGTACTTTTTACACTGTCATTTATTAATAATATATCACTGATTGTCGCCGGCGGTCCCGTCAATCCCGGCAATGTTCCAAGTACATACTGGAGTTTTTCACCTTCCGCATTGAGTATATGGCTTAATCCAAGTTCTTCCATGGCTATAGACGAAAGCAATAAATTGATCGCATCATCACGTGTGACAGAAATAGTAGGTGATATATTAGGTATATTTGCTTGTGACACAGTACATTAACCTCCTTTTTATGTATTTCTGTTTTAATTTATTCTTTTAATCTTTTTTGGTGAGCCATTTTAAGGGAAACGGCGTACACTACTTGACGTACCCCTTTCGTCTATGTGTCCGTTGAAAATAAAGTTTTAGACTGGAATCGTTCATTTATCGCGGCTTTCGAATTGACGAAGCGTCTGCTTTTGAAAATAAGTTTTAGACTATCCCATAAAAAAGAAACAGCGGCTGACCAAGACTTGAAAATAAAGTCTTAGACTGCCGCTGTTATCATTGAACTAACGTTCTCCGTTAGTTTAATCGTAGATCTTGCTAAGTTGGGAATAATATTGTGTTTCCTCGAATGTCATAATAGGGATATTTTCAAACCATTCAACATTTATTCCGATATTTTCGTATCCCAGAAGCAGCTCTTCCCTTGCAATTTTATCAATACCAATTTGCTTCCATGTGATAAACCCATCAACCTTTACTACATTTGCAACAATTTTTGCACACCATAAATCACAGTCGTCTGGGCACATCAATACTGGTAAGACGAATTCTTTACTAGTTGATTTGAACCTACCCTTAATAAATTCTTTCTCTTTTGGATTGTCAATCCAGTCAATAATTGTTGGGATCAAACCCTTAAAATGAGTTGAAGGGTGATAACTATGAAGCAATAAATCCAATGGAATACCATCTATAACGATTGTGTGATGCTCAATATCGCAGTATTCGCTCTTCATCGGAATAACTTCTATTTTATTAAAAAATATCACAACCCAACACCTCGATTTTTCAAAATACTATGCAATATTGTATAACGTTTACTCTACCAGCGATCTGCTCCCTGGTAACCCACTGGAGTTATAACTTTTCGAAAGAATTCACAAGATTCGTGGAGGTTACTGAATACCCCCATAATTTCTCAATCTGTTCAATGGCTACCTTTGTGCGCCACAACCCTTTTAACGTTTCAGCCGATTCATATGTTGTCGTGCAATCTCGAACGATATTTGTCATATATCCATAAGAATTCATGTTCCGAATGCCGTAAGTGCTGTTTATAATACACTCGTCCGTCTCGAATCCCATATAAAAAAGCACTCTAATGCCTCTACTCCGAAGAAGGCGGTGGAATTGTTCTTTAGAATAAATGAGCAGATCTCCATCTTTCGGGTCGACTTCATTTGGTATCTTGATTTGGTCGTAGACCTTGCCCTGCACATTCATCCAGGAGTCATTAAACACACTTTCCATGTGTCTGGATCTCCAAGTTTCCTGCCATTCGAATTCAGGAAATGCATTGCTCTTCTCTTCCATACTTTCCTCACATAAATTCTGAAGGTTAGCCAAACTATCCCGTTCTTCCTCTTTCGTCGATGTGAGCCACTGGGGGTAATGAGTCAAAAACTGAGGATGATTGCAATGGAATATTTGGATCCCATGCTGTCGCAGTAAACGTACTGCTGGGGTTATTTTGTTCAGAATGATCTCTTTCTTCCTATTTGCGTGAGAGATACCTCTCTCCGTGCTTAACTCAAAACCTAAGGAATCAATGATAGGGCCATCCTCCCACCCAAAGTTCCACAAGTCTACCAGGGCAATTCCAATTTCTTCACTTCGAAATGTGAATGGAGATGATGAACGTTTAAAGTTTGATTCCGTATATGGCACACCTGGACGTGGAGATCTTGGGGTGAAATCTAAGTCTATTGCAACTTCCATATAAAACACCTCCAGCATCGACTTTCGTCACAAAGATGGAAAATCCTTCAAAACCGATTTCTCTTTCTGTCAAGCGTGGAAAAGACAGCTGGTCATCAATGACCGGCTGCCGCGTTGTCTTTATTCAGCCCCTCCATGCCTTTTTTGAACTTTAGTTTTCCGTTAGTTGAACGACGTACTGAATATCAGTCTTCCAAATTGTACTCATCAAGGTCTTTTGCATCTTTTAAAAAATCCATAAAGCTTTTAACTAAGGATTGGTCTTTACTTATCATGAGAGTAAGTCCAGAATCCCAACAGACAATTTCTACTTCAGCTTTTGGATGTTGAACTGTGACTCCTGGTTTCCAAAACCCTGGGTTACCATCAGCAAACGGAATAACGCTCAAATTATTAATTTCAATCTTCTCCGACTTTCTAAACCCTGAGATTACACCCCAAATAAATTGGATTTTATTATTGCCAATTAAGTTTGTTAATTGCTCGCCTGAAATCCAGTATTTATTATCTCTATCCCAAGTCCCTTTATTTACTTGATATTCTCCGAAGTAGTTCAAAAAATCATCTGGTATCCAGTTTAGTTCTAAATCTGTTAATAACCAATTATAATCGTGTTGTCGATTTTGAAAAGCCTCGAATATAGGTCCAAGGTATGTATAGTATTGAATCTGTTTTGAGTCTTTTAGAATTGCATTCAAAAACGTTCACCCCTCATTGAATGTAGGATATTTAAATAATTCGCTAAGTGATTAAGCTATCCTCCCGTTACTTTAACGGAAACAGGGAGCAGCTGCCGCGGCAATCTGCTCCCTGTTTATTGTGCTAAAGTGTCCCGTTAGCTTAATCTTTTTTTGTGATTACAGAGTATTTTTCAAATGACAGTACGTCATCAATAACTTCACCATTGAAATTCTGTAAATAATAATATTGTGCAATAAGGTCTTCTTTATAAATTACGTTTAAAGTGGTTTGTATGAACTCGATTGGTGTGTCGAAATTACAATTGACAACCAGAGCAATCCGTTCTCTTGTTAATTCTATTGTTGAAATATCTTCGTTTCCGAATACTTCAAAATAATCTTCTGGTTCATCTGCTTTCCACGACTTTATCCAACCCCAAAACCCATCTATAGCTTCCTCAAACGGCTTCTTCTCAACCATGAATTTCTTTAATTCAGTTGTATCCAGCAATATCACTCCTTTTAGAACAATCGTTCTGCGTTAGTTGAACGCCTATTTAAAATATTCAACTGGATTTTTGAGTTCTGAATCGAACAAATTCAAAACTCATCAATAATGCTGCAGGGAATATAAACATAGGAATTATGAAAAGAAGCCCCATACTTCCCATGTTCGGCTCCCATAAGGAAAGAAGTGGTAAACTCAAAAGCAAAGTAATATACATGAAAATTACTTTTTTAGTAACTGATGAGATTATTGACAGTAAACAAACGGGAATCAAAATTGCTGGAAGCGGTCCTAAGTCTGACCCATTTTGAATCCTAATAACAATAAACAGCAATATTGTAATTGCTGAAGTGAAATATCCCAAATACGAAGCGACTTTTTTAATTTTCACCATACTCATCAATTCCACACCCCTTTTTAACAATAATCCCCATTTAAAAGACGAGTTAATACATATATTGGTTGATCAGATCTGCCGTTTAGCTGAATAAAATGTGCAATCTCGCTAAAATCATTCCACCCTAAAGACTATATAAGTACCCGTCTCACTGATCTTAAATGGCTTGCTATATTCTTTGAACACTAATTCAATTCCTGATATATCGTCAGATAGTGGAGGTGATACAACGTAATTATAAGATGAATGTCCTGAAGTGCTTCCACCATTAACCATTCGGCAGTCATAACGTTCTCCTAAATACAACTCAAAATGGCTGTGTTTGTGAGGATTTAATGGAAGCTCCGTTGTCATGTCCCAATCTATACTGAAAGTTATTACACTTGCATTACTGTATTGTCGTAGAGAGGTAAGCGTATAAAATAACTCACCTTTTTCAACGGATTTTAAGATTGGAATATGCTTTCTGAATCCAGATGGTTCAACCATTGGTTTGAAGTGTTCTTCATTTCTTAAAGTTCCAAATACGGCTTTCAAGAAATCTTCGTAAAGTTCAAAAGTAGTTGCCCAATTAGAGATATACTCAAATGGTGGGAAACCTGGATTATTATCTGATATATCCTTTCGTTGTCTTATCAAATCGCAAATTTGCTCATCAATATTACTAATTCGTTCATCATAATGGTCCGTTGGGCGTTCAAATGGCATCCGTTTCATCATTGTCCTCCTCATTGCGACTCATTTACTCAATATGTCTATCTAAACATTAACATATAATGGATATCCAGTGAAAATATTTCCCCCGTTAGTCTGCCTGTTACTTTAATGAAATCAGGGAGCAGCTGCCGCGGCAATCTGCTCCCTGTTTATTGTACTATCGTTCCCAGTTAGTTTAACGCTTTTCCCTCATAAAGGTAGTTCCACTCTACTTTTTTGTTCAAGTAGCCAAATATATAACTCTTGGTTGCTCAATGTTGTTCGCAATATATCATGTCCCAAATCAGGGTATATGGTAAGATTTACACTTCCTTGATGCTGTTCTACTGCGGTTACCATATCTGTCATCTGTTCTAATGGGACAATCTCATCTATGGCTCCATGAAAAGCCCAAATTGAAGTATTTTTAAGATGCTCTGCTTTAGAAATTTGTCCACCTGAACTCAATGGTACAATTGCAGCAAACGTTTTCGGATTATGGATAGCTAAATCCCAAACTCCATATCCTCCCATACTATACCCTATCAAATAAATACGTCTAGAATCTACGCGGTGAATAGTCATAAGCTCATCTACCAAAGCAGTAACTGCATCACGCTCCATGTTCCAATAAGACTCACTTGGACATTGGGGAACCGCAACTATAAAGGGTAGTGATAATTTACCTTCGTTAACTATTTCAAGCAGCCCATAACTAGATAGTTGGGATACGTCCTCCCCCCTCTTATCCATACCATGTAAAAAAATAATAAGTCCCCACTCACGAGTTGAATCATCATATCCCTCAGGATGAGAAATGAGATAATCTAGCTGTACTTTTTTGGTTATTTCGACATTCAGGGATCTAGGTTGTATTGTCATTCATATATTCCTCTCATTGGTCGTCATTTAGTTATGAAGGCTTCAGATGATGTTATTGAACAAACGGTTCGCCGTTAGCGGAATAGGCCTTCCCTTGAGCTCGCTTAGTGGTTTGACAGGAAATCAGAGTCGCAAAACAGTTATTGATTCGTTGTTAAAAACTTCACCGTTGTCACGGAAGCCGAAACTTTCATAAAGCTTTTTGGCAGCGACGTTATCGGATTTATAAGGAATCCAGCAGAAATGTGCTGGTCCTGCTGGAAAGGTGCGGATAAATTCCAATATTTTTTCCATGGCTTCCCGACCATAACCCTGGTTCTGGTATTGCTTGTCAATCATTAGTCGCATGATGCAATAGTTGTCTTCTGCGATTGACGGTTCATCGTATCCGGTGATTCCATAAGCCAACATAACAAACCCGATAGGCTGCTCATCTGCGTAAATGACAAATGGGAATGGATGTCCCCCATTGGTTACAAGGACATAGCAAGAAGCCACGCTGGACAGATTTGACGCAACAAAGTGTCGTTGGTCCTCTGAAACTTCCATGTTAAACATGGCACGCCGGTTTTCCAGAGTAATTTTTCTGAGCGTAATCATGCAGGACTCCCCCTTATTACCTTTATTGTAATTCCTACATTTCTGCAAACAACTGGCATATGGAATTTAAGATATCTACTTCTGTAGAAATAAATATTGCTGAGGCGATGCAAGCTCCTCAACTGTCGTTTTCCGAGGGAGTTCAATGACTTCACGTTTCGATTATCTTGCAAGTTGAATGTCCTCAAATGGCTCATACTTATTAGGTTTAGATTCTTTATATATTCGAACATAATTTACCTTAAATGTTGGAAAAGGAGCCAACACGTCTCTTGCAGCATTTTTCATTTCTTCGATTTCCTTATCAACCATTCCCCAATGCGTCTGGCCCAAAGTCAAATGAGGATGGTAACGATCTAATTCTAGATACCGCTAAATAAGATCCAGACTTGGCGACACCGATTCAACTAAACGATTGTGCAAATCATATATTTTATTTGTTTCAACACTAAGAAAGGTTACTGCTGTTCCGAATGTTGCTGGCTCTGACAATGTTAACTTGAAGCTTTGAAACAATGAACATGTTAATCTTACATTTTCAAGCCATCTCATATCTTCAGTAAGTCCACCTTGGGCTTTAACTGTGATGTGAGGTTCTACAACATCTCGAAGGCGATTGCTAGCCCATTGATTCCGATAGGAGGAGATTTGTTCTTTGTAATTGTCAGGTGGAACGATACCAATAAAATATTGCAACTTGACGCCCTCCTTAAAACACTTTAATGGTCATCTTATTCTTCAATATATTCCCATTATCCTGCTCGTTACTTCCTACGGACAACGACAGCCGATCGTGTACCGGCTGCCGTCATGTCGTGATTGAACTATAGTTCTTCGTCCCTCAGTATTAAGGATTTATCTAACGAATACTCATTCATTCGTAGGATTTCATCACTTTGAAATATAGTAATCTTAAGAATACTAAGCTGTTGCGACCGTACTTTACCCTTTTAAGGCATGCGGGAACAGAAGAAACATTGAAACATTTCTCCAATTAAATAATCTACTGCACGCATACTCCACAATCCCCTGGAGATTGACCATCCCAAGGCTCTACGGATCGCCGCCCTTACATTCCTTCGTTACACCTATCCAAGGTGTGGAGACCGATAGCGTTTAGCGGATGGGTCTGTGCCCTTTTGAAGAACGAACTCGGTCCTCCGTGCTTTCTTTGTTTGAAGTCCTGCGAATGAATCAATTTACGTTAGTCCAAAGATATTAGGCAGCCTGAGTATACGGAAGCACCGTTTTTTCAGGAATAAACGACTCCTCGGAATGCACCATGCCTACTAAGATTCGTGCTAGTTTTCCAAGCAATTTAAATATTGACTTCTGCTTACTCATATGTTTAATTTACACATTATTCTCATGTAATTGCTTAAATATTGGGTTTGTTCCCACTAGTGTTAAGGTAGCCAGATACAAATATTTTCGAAGTGTGGAATCTCCCCGTTTGGAGAGTATGATCTGACCCTTACGCTTTCCTGACATGCTTTCTGCCAAATTTAAACCGGCTTTCCGTAACAACTGGCGACCATGAGCGTACTGCTTCAAATCACCCGCGCTAGACAGAATCGCTGCAATATAGATTGTACCCAAACCTTTAACGGAGCGAAGTTGACTAGCAATTGGGATCTCACCAAGTAGACCTGCGATTTCTTGTGCTATTTCGTTCAATATACCATCAATGCGTTCGAATTCTCCTAGTTAGCGATGCAAATCCTGTTTGGCCTCATTCAGCGCTACAGTTTCTCCCACGCTTTGAACGGCTTTAGAGAGTAGTTCAGCTGCCTTTTGGATACCCGTGGAGCCGCCAGCTCGTTTCATATATTGTCGCTATCCTGTAATTACTTCTGATGTGGATTGACCTTTTAAATCCAACGGAGACGGGAACTCTTTGAGTGTAGCTATGGATCGTGGACAGGTCCAATCTTTAAACACCGAAGCATATTCAGGGAAGCGTATATCCAGCCAGCGGATGATCCGATTCTGCATCCGAACACTATTTGTCACCCAAAATTCCCGATCATTCATTAGGGTCCGTAACCTTTGAAAATGAGTTGCTTGACGAATGTATTCATAATAATAGCCACGGCTAACAACATCTGCAATAACAAGAGCATCCTTCGGGTCACTCTTAGAAGGACAATTATCTCGGTTCTCCTTGTTGCGCTTCGTCGTTGCAGGATTCACTAAAACGACGTTTAAGTCTTTCTGGGCAAGCCAGTTAGCCAAACTGTACCAGTAGTGTCCTGTCGGCTCCATACCTATTATGATGTTCTTTAGTCGGTGTTTTTGTTGTAAGCCTTCCATCCAACGAAGTAATTTCTCAAATCCCTGAATAGTGTTCTTAAATGAAAGATGCTGGTTAGTAAGAACAATACCGCGATAATTTGTAGCTTGAGCTACTTGAGTTTCCTTAGCCATATCTATACCCACAACAAGATGCGAAGTGGTAATTCGTTCAATACGTTGATTTTGTCCGTCTGATTGCTTAAACTTCATAATAAGAGCGCCTCCTTGATGGTGTGGGTATTTACCCGTCGACAAACCCATCATACCGAGGCGCTTCTTTTTTGACAAAGCCCATTTCTTAGGCTATACAGGAATGTTTAGAATGCCTCTATTAGGTTTTGATAAACGATATAACTTTCTTCATCAAAGCAAACGAAGAATTTCCTCCAGCATTCTGTAATTATAAGATTTGACGTGGCCACGGTGCTCAGTCCTGATTACTGGCCAGGTCGGCCGCGTCGGCCGACTCGGCATGCCCGCCCCCGAACACCTCATTGACGAGCCTCTGCAGCGCCTTCTGGAACGCCACTGCCAGGGACATTGCGACGTCGTCAACATAGTTAATTGAGGCGGTCAGGGTCTTGCTGCCGTCGGGCGTGCTGTACATCAGTGCCGCGTAGCCCGAAATACCGCCGTTATGGGTGATGATGATACCGTCGCCGTTTGGACCGACATCCTGCAGGAACACCCCCAAGCCATAGCCGATTTTGGGATGCGGCTTGCACATCTCGGCCAGTAGCGGAGCCGAGAGGAGCTTGCCGCCCATCAGCGCGGAGATGAACGTATGGAGATCCTGGGTGGTCGAAATCATGTCACCTCCGGTGGAAATCCAGGAGGGGTTCTGGCAGGTGATGTCAACCGTCTTTTGCTCGCCGGCATCCTCGTATTGGTAGTAGGCGTGGGCGTGCGGTTCGGGGATCTCCGACTGCGTATCTGGTACCACGGTACCCGACAGCCCAAGCGGCCCCAGAATCAAACGCTTCATCTCCTCGGCGAGCGAGCAGCCGGTAACCTTCTCGATTAGCAGCCTGGCCAGCACGTAGTTGGTGTTGGAATAGCTCCAGTCCGTTCCCGGATCGAATCGTAACGGCCTGGACATTGCGAGCCGTACCAGTTCCTCCGGCCGGTAGGTCTTGAATCGATTTTCTACCCACTCCTGGCCCTGCCAGAGGATCCCGGGTACGACCGTTCCATCTTCGTAGTACTCGCCGGTGAAGTTGAACACCCCGCTGGTGTGTTGCAGCAACATCCGCACCGTGATCCGCCGGTCCAGCCCGAACTCGGGCAGGTAGTCTACCACCGAATCGTCAAGCCCGATCCTGCCCTCGGCGACCAATTGCAGCACCACGGTCGCGGTGAAGGTCTTGGTGTTGCTGCCTATCCGGAAGTGTCCATTTGTAGGCGGCTTCGCGTCTTCGCCCAGCCTGCTAACCCCGGCGCTACCGACCCACTCGCCCTTCTCATCGTGCACGCGCAACTGCATCCCTAGGAAACCCGAATCGACTATCTCCTCGATGGCCTTTTGCAGCTCTGGGCGATCCTGCCCATCAGTGAATTTTCTTTTCTTCATATTTTCTGACGAACTAGTTATCTTTTCCATTACGTTTCCCTCGCTTTATTTTTGTTTTAAACTATCCTCTATCAAAGAATCCGCTTCTGTTCTTTCACTATAGGCTCCGAAACGTCACTTCAGCACTTGGAGCTAATGGTCTTGGTTTGCATCGGATCCCCTCCTTCAAATGATTGTGACTTTTGACAAATTGGCATCCATGCCTTTGAGAGCAGCAAAGGTCAATTTATCCATCGTTGCGCCGTCAAAGCAGATGGTTTTAATCATGCGATAGTACTTTTTAGTCACAGTAAAGCCCGGGTGGAAAGAAACATTCTTAAAGGTAGCGCCCTTGAACGAAACGTCGGTTAACGCGGTTTTCTCGAACCTAACGCCGACAAACGTCTGTCCGTCCAAACATTTTCCGCTTAAATCAGCGTCCTTGAAGTCAACCCCATCAAATAAGCAATCTTCAAAAGTCGTTTTTCTAAGATCGGTTCTCGATAACGTGACGTCCGTCATTCTTACTCCTCGGAATTTGGCTCCTTCCAGCACGGAACTGGCGAAATTAGTTCGTACAAGGATCGTCTGATTAAAGCTTGCATTAGTCAGGTCAAGCGCTGTTAGTCTGCAGTCCGTCAGATTCGCGCCGTCATAACGGCTTCCGCGCATCTCGCTGCTCTTGAACGTGCTGCCGATCAAATTAGCAACCGAAAAGTCGGAGCCGGAGAGCGCGCTGCCTTTAAACTGTCCTTTAGGGGCCGTAACGCCCGCAAAATCGCTTTTTACCAGGTTGCCTCCGCTAAAGTTTGTCACTACATTCCGTTCTTTCATTGTCAATTTTTGATTCATATCATCGACATCTCCTTAGAATTGTTTTTTAGTTTTGAACTCTGGTTAGTTATACATACCAACCGATGGTATGTATAAATGTAAAGATAAGCTGCCCTTAGGCAGTTTACTTCTACTTCTCTATGCTTACTTCTTTGGCTGACATACGGAACAATTCCTCATATCTTTGAAGCATTCGCTCATCAAACAGGTCAAGTCCCAGGCCTTTCAAGATTTCATCGAATAGCTTTACCTTGTTCAACATCATCTCGGGCGAAGCCGGGATAACCGACGGGTTAAGCCATAGATTGGTGAGAACGAGCAACACTTCGCTAAGCTCCTTTGGATACTCGGTTCTGATCGAGCCGTCTCGTACGCCTTGTTCGATGATGGGCTGGATATAGACGGGGATCGCTTTTTCAATCATATGCTCGATCTGGGCTGCCAGCAGCTTCGGATTGCGCAAAAGGTTTGGTGCCACAGCTGCCATTTCGTTCTGGGCGGGATTGCTGAGCGAGACGCTGGAAATCTTGCGAAGCTTCTCCAGACCGTTCAGCTCCTTGTCGTCCCGGACGCTGGACAACATCCCGTCAACATCTTTGAACAGATGATCGATAACGGCCTGCATGATCTCTTCCTTCGACTTGAAGTGATGATAGATGGCCCCTTTTGTCAGCCCCCCCAGCCCGTTGATGATATCCTGAATCGAGGTTTGCTCGTATCCTTTTTGAATAAAGAGATCAAGCGCCACGGTTAGGATTTGGTTGGTCGTTTCCTCCGGATATTTATTTCTTGCCATTTGCTCTCTCCTTACATACATTCGGTTGGTATGTAAATAATATATGCCACTTCCCTTTAATTGTCAACACCTTGAGTCAAATTAATTTTCATTAGGGAGGAAGATCCATAAAATGTACGCATCATAACCGACGATGTTGGTCGTCTCGTCGAGTTTTATGAGTAAGTTCTGGGTATTTCGGCGGAACGCCTAGCGCCAGTCTTTGCCTAACTCGTTTTGCCATCGTGTACCCTGGCGATCAGCCACTCCCAGACGGTGCAAATGTTCGGCGCTGGTTCAGCAGTGGCGGCCGACAATCACACTGTCATCATCGAGTTCCACGTCCATGATGTCGATGCTGAGTACGAGCGCTTGAAGTCGTTTGTTGATGAGGGGTAAAGGAACCAACCACTATGCCTTGGGGGAACCGCGCTGTGTTGTTTCGCGATCCCGACGGCAATCTGGTTAACCTCTTCACGCCGGTGACCGAGGAAGCGATCAGACGGTTCAGCGATAGACGTTGACGGATAGCTGAAGTGATTTACTGACCGCTCCATAAATAGAAGGAGACCATAGTAACGAGCTATGGTCTCTTCATTTTATCTAGGTTCTTCATCTTTTTTTGAGAAATACGTGCTGTTGAACGCTATCGTTCTTACGTTAGCGCAATAAGCACTTTGAGGTGGTCGCTTAACTGATTCACTTATTTTGTTTGGTCCTTTTCACTTTGATTCTCATCAGGTATTTTCATGAAGTCTTCTACATGACGTCTCATAAAACCATCATACGAAGGTTCAATATGTGAATTATTATGTTTTGTTGAGACTGACCAAGCAAGTCCAGCTGCTAAAACTATAAGGAGAATAATAACAACAGTGACCCAGAACCTCATAATAACCACCTTAGAAATTAAATTCACCTCTTATACAATTCTAGATTGTTACTACACTAACCCGTTACTTAATTCGGTTGCAAACGCACGAGCAGCCCTGCATTGTTTCTTTTTCTATTCCTGCTTTATATTGTTATAATTAGAAAGGGAAAACAATTAGAAATAAGGAGGACATAATGATGGCTTGGTCTGAACTGAAAATGATACCAAACGAATACAATGATGAAATTAAGGCAATTGACGAATCCCTTATCAGACTGCTAACTGAACGCAAAGCATTATCTAATGGTAGGCAGCTCATCCCTTCTAGAGAACTTGTACAAAAATGGTCAATCCAATATGGTCTAGACACCACAAATCAATTGGTTGCTTAACAGTCTTAATTCAAGTAACACCCCAATTATGCTTAACGAATCCGGAGAACTTTTGAACGTCCTACCTATTATGAAGAAAACCATAATTGATGGTTTTGAGTATTCCCTGAAACATTGCATGCAACATGAAAACAGCAGCATTGTATTTGTTGAAATAAAGCAACTTCAAAGCGATGTAAACACTGGTTACATCCGCCCCCAACTGCTGCTTGATATTAGTGGCAGTCAACAATACTACGTTCATAGGAATGGTTCTCATGGCGGTGGTGGGCGTACTCAAATAACCTTTTTAATTAATCCGCGTTACCTGACAATATGAATGAAGTCCGTTTCGCTTTGATCCCTTATGCCCCACCAATGGACAGTCCACCGAAAGAAGTTATCTTGGATCAAGATGTTCAATTTGATTAAGCTATCTAAATAAACCGATGTAAAACCCAAGCAGTCCATAACGCCTGCTTGGGTTTTCTTTATGAAGCTATCGTACTCTGAGGGAGTTTAATCTTTAACGGCTGTTATTTTTTAATATCCCTATTGATAACGATGGTTTCTCCACGCTTATTCAACTATAGTTACCCGTTAGCACAATGTACCGTCAACTTCATTCCTCGGTGTATGCTTCCTTAACCATTTCAAGCAAGTGCGAACGAATTTCTGCCCTTAGCTCCCCATGCATATATGGAGTAGTTAATTCTGCGAGGGTTTAAAGCCTTTTGAATCGCCTCACCTAATATGCTCATATCTAATAGGTATTCACTTCTTTGCTTATACGAGAGTTGATCTAACGAGCAAACATTCTGCGAAGGCAACAACACACAATATCCTGGCAAAAACTGAGTGTCACCAATTACAGCAAACCCGCTTTTCAACTCTGTAATTACCAACGGATTCTCTCCGCGCATGGCGGAGCCAATTCTATCTTGTTTCCAATTTAAGTTGGACATTTTTTAACCTCCAATTTTCGCAAGTGTGACGTTGAACTAACGTTATCCGTTAGCTCAACGGACAACGGCAGCCAATCATATACGACTGCCGTCATGCGGGATTGAACTATAGTTCGCCATTAGTTGAAAGAAGGTTCGGTTAGATTTAATTCTT
>NZ_JCAUAX010000028.1:0-20570 GCF_059692175.1 Paenibacillus sp. J22R67
CTTCCAAAACGGAAAAAATGGGAGGGTTATTTGGCATGCCTATTTTTCAATATACCACATGAATTTCACTTAATTCTCTGGAAATATTGACAAGCTATTAGCTGGTATAGCTTAATGCCCGCCGCCAGTCTATATCTTTATTGTAAGGTCTCCTAATTAAATTAACTAACTAAAACTAATAACAAACCTCAAATAATAAAAAAGTGGTGTTCACAAAAGTGAACGCCACTAACGAACTTTATTTTCCACTAACACTCTTTATTTTCCATTAACGAACTTTATTTTCCTTGATCAACGGGGTATCGGGCCAATCAAAGAAGACTTCGTTTTCAGGTGGACCGTCAACCCTAGCATGAAAAAGGATTATCTTCTCCTTCGGGACATTGTAACCGTAAAGCATATAGAGCAGTGCTGCCGTCGAGTCGTTTCCGCCACTGACATTACAATGAATTTCATCGAACGAATCCAATGGTGGTAATTCCTTGGGATAGGGAAGAAAACGATCAATCTTGACCGGTGCTTGCTGAAGTACGTTATTCATAGTGTATTACACTCCTCTTTTAAAATAAAATAGAAAAAGAGGCTGCACGTTGTGCAAGCCTCTTCTTTGTACATAGGGTTATCCAAACGAGAGCAGCAATTGATTTTCCATTATCTTCGCTGGTCGTTTGACTTTCTTCTTTCCAGTTGCAGACGCGAGCTCCGCAAAAGTTAGAAGTTGGATTGTTTCGATCTCCTGCTTCTGCTTCTCCGTAGCCACTTCTGTAATAACTGTCTCTGCAGATTTGCTACCGATATATTGAAGAGATCTAGAACCTCCACATCGACATCCATAACCTCTTCCGTGCGCTGATATGCTGCAGCTGGAGTAAGAACCTGTTCATCTTCGTGCTGTACGTTATCTCGATCAGCACGCCATGCTACAGGATCCAATCCGCAAAGATGGATAGTGGCATCTGCAAGTTCCTTCATACGCTGCATCAGAATTTACTTAAAATTGTCCTCGGCAATCATTTCTACGCCCTCGAGTTCCTTCGCTGCAAGCTTTTGCCATGCCTGCGCCACATCCGCAGATGCGAAACAGGAAGCCAAATCACGTGCGAGAGAAGATTGCGTGTCTCGTGAGTACTGAGCAAGCTCGCTCTTGTCGATCCTACCCTCCGTTTGAAGTGCATGACCACGACCATTCATAATATGTATTAATTGCTTCATGGCTTGACTTCCTTGGTACACCGGGTAAAATATTTTACAAGCTTGTTTATGTACAACGTTTATGGAATGAATGCCGCAGCGGATTTAACCAAGCTCTTATCAGCCGATTTTTGAAGGAATATTATCCAAATGTTATTGAGGAATCCAGTATAGAAGGCAAGCTGCAGCTTTTTCCTTGGGCGTCGACTCCTCAAGCACTGATTTACCGAGGGGATTGGTTCGAGAAGGAAGGGCTGAAAGCTCCGGTAACTTGGGACGATTTTCTGGCTGCGGCTCAAAAATTGACAAAGGATACTAATGGCGACGGCAAACCGGATCAATGGGGGTTTGCTATAATCGGTACGTGCAATACTTCTGGAGTGTGCCTACGCCTACTTCTTTTTGTGTCTAATGCGTTTGGAGTCTAGGACTTTGCTATACCTTCATAATAGCCTACCGCCAACTCTTTTTGCATCGCTTGTCGCAATAATTTTAGAGTTGCTTCTATTTGCCTTGATTGTTCATGCATTTCTTTCACCACACCACTTCTTCCGTGAGCATCATCGTCAAAGTAGTATTCCAAGTTTACGATATATTGTTTGATTGTTGTTATGATAGTTCGAAGAATTTCTTCAACTTCATCAGAGAGATATAAGGTTGATAGCAAAAAGTCATTTTGTAATAATGTAATAGCGCTTCGTGCAGTATTAATTTCCTGTGCTTGTATGTAATCTTTTACATCTTCGACTTTCTTTTTATCTGTATTATCCCATGTATCGGTGTATTTTCGATAATACACTTCATTAACGCCATATACTCCAAACAAGTGTTTTAATTGTTCAACGTTATACGTTGACAAATCTGGAACTCTTCTTAGCCCCATTAAACCAACAGACTTTCCTTCCGCACTTAAAACCTCTTCAAATAATCTTGCATATGCAGTGTGTCGTTTGTTTGTGTAGAGACTAAAATCTTGGATTTTTCTTTGAAGATCAAACTTACCAAACTCAGTCAACATATTCAATTCTTGCTTATATTTTTCTGTCAGCATCCCCAATTCTTGCTTATATCTCTCTATGTTTCTGCTAAAATGTTGTTCAGTATATTTTTTTGAAAGAAATTTAACAACTTGCCAAAGAGTCGTTAATATTAGCGGTACAGATATGTACCAGTAACCCCAGATAATATTACTAAGCATTTCTCTAACCATTTTATTTCACCAACCCCCACAATAACTTTCCATCCATGCTATCATTTCAGGGCAATGAGGGGAGAAACTAGTACAATTTCTTCCCCTTGCCGATAGTCAAACCCCAAGCACCATCGTAATTTACTTCTCTATCCGTCAATGCATTCGTTGCATTTTCCTTCTATATGCCATTCGCAACCTTTTACAACAGCGTTTTTCAGTATTTCTTTCGAAACAACTCTTGCAGTTAGTTTATTTAAGTACCTATCATTGTTCAATTCCCCATCTAAAATAGTTCCCTCAGGTATAGGACAATCATTACCATTAGATCTTATCGGTAAGTTCTGTTACAACTCCCACATCTACTAATTTAACTCGCGTTTAATCAAAATGCGCGTTGGTGATGTGTCGTAATTCACTGCCTCCCAGCCCTCAGTACCAAGATCATTTAATACTTTCAGTAAGCTTCCATCTTTGCAGATTTCTTCAGTTTTCCCTCCCTCTTTCAATAATGACCACGTTGTAGCTCTTCGTTCTCCATCTCCGCATAATAATACGTATTCAAACTTTTTCATGGCTACGCCTCCTTAGCTGACTCTATAGGTACGTATGTACGTAAGTATTAAATTCTAAATATAAATCTGTTGGATAACTTGGATTGTTCAATACAATAAAATCTATTAATAACGCCTTTTTCCGCTCAACATTATATTCTTTTGTATTATTAACTCCATAATCAATTAATCCTAATCGATTTAGCTTTACAGCCGACAAATATATATCTTGCGCTGAGTATTCAATGTTTGCACACAGCATCTCTTCAAATGCTTCAACCTTTTCTGTTAGTGTATTGTCATCGGGTTTACTTACCCTTTGAACATTTATGTCATAAAAGCTAATTAAGTCGACATCTAAATCATCAAGTTCTTGGATAATCTTCAAGCACCTGTACAGCTTTCTATAATTAATACCTTCTGAAAAGTCAGCCGCGCCTAGATAAACTATTGTTGATGCACAATACTCACGAAGTTTATTAGATTTTGCATCTATCGCCTCATGAAATATCGTTTTAATAAACTGATACGTATTCGTATTGAAATCAACACCGACAAAGTTTTTCAGTTCACTGATTTGATGTTTTTTCATTTTATCATTAAGAGCTGATAATGCTTGTGCAACTTTCTCTAATTCTTGTTTAATAAGCAACGAACTTTTCTTCAACCTATTAGCTTGGATTACTGAGTTTACAATGCCTACCGTTGTTAATCCAAAATCGACAAACATAGAAATTCCATCGATATTAGGAAATACTGAATCAATATACTCTTTCACAAGATCTGTCTTTCCTATCTCAGTTGCTACGGAGGAAACAAACTCACTAGACACAGATCATTCTCCTTTATGTAAAACAGTCATTCTATTTAAGTTTATTTGAATAAATACTCTGCCGTTCCTGAGAGCAGAATTAATTTGATAAAATTTTTCTAAATTCAACTCACTAATAGATCCATCATTAAATAACTCTCCATCAATGAATGTTATAAAATTATTATATGAGCTACTGATGGAACTTTTTATTTGTTGGACAAGTAATGGATTATTTTGGTGTCGACTTAATAATTCATCGTTGCTTTTTTCTATTTTATCATTTAGCGTTTTACAAATTTCCGCTAGCTGTAATAACAAAATGCTCCCATGCCACACCCTTCTTTTTTTAGAAACGATATTATTGACAATTAATGATCCTACTTTTTCATATCTTGAAGTAATGAATGAACAATCAGTGCTTTTGCTATCTTTGTCATATAAATTTAATCGAATTTCACTTGTTGTAAATTTATCAATATAAGCAAGAATAACTACTTGCTCATCGTTCTTATCATAGTTAAGAGCAAAATATATATTCTCCTTATCCTTATCCTTATCCTTATGTTCTTCTTTCAATTTTAAAATAAGGCCATTCCCGTCATTATATTCGTTCAAAAGATGAAATTGATTAGCCTTCAAATTCGAAATATTTTTGTCCATATTTCCCCCCCGTAGAATAGTCCTGTTACAAGACATCAATGTTCCCTATTTTCAAAGCACTTTTCACGTAGTGTTTACTATTATGTGCATCGTAGAAATATTCGGCTTCACCTTGATATACTTTCTCAAGATATACAGGAGAATGATGACCTAAAAGATGACTAACTTTGCGAAGGACTGGATCGCTGTAGGGCAAGCATTCTGGGAGCTTCATGAGTGACCACCTTAGTAATTAAGCAAGATAGTCAACTCAACAATCCAATAGATTGTAATCGCTGTCTCACTTCAGAAATATCACGCCCACTTTGCAGAGCAACATAATACTTAGATTCTATGTCTTCTATGAATACATACAGAAAGTTAATATTTTTGAAATGACTATGTTCTCTTATAAAACTCTCCAGTAATATTTTTACCGCTTTAAAATTTCCAGTTGATTGAACTGCAACATTTGTAATTGCATTTTGCACTCCAAAATCTACACGCTCAAAATTGTTTTGTTTAAAGCCATCATCATAAGTAAAGGAAAGCAATCTAATTAAATACGGTAACGCTTCGACATTCTTTATGCTACTTAATTGAATTGTTCGTTCTATGAGACTCCTACTTCTTACTTGTCTTTCTACCCAGTCTGTATAAGCTTGTAGTGCATCCAAATTTTGTAGGTTAATAAGGAATTTTATTGGCTGTAACTCATCTTCTTTTTTCTGCGCTGGGTCCAAAAGTGACATTAGGTAACATTCACACTCTGGCCCTTTACCAATTTCAAATAACTGCCGCACGACTTCCCACTTAAAGTTATCTTGAATATAGGTAAGTTACCAATTAACACATGCAAAGCACTCGATAATTTCATATAAGTCTTTAACGCGGCAATTCGTAATGTGGAACTCCTTGAGGTATCACAAATGATATGCAAGGCATATGGCAATACATCATTAATGGAATGTCTCTCACAAAAATCCAAGTGATTATTAAGAATGTCGTCTATCTCTATCCCATTTTGTAAGTTATCCCAAACTCGTTCAGACATTATTTCGAAATCAAGGTATTGTTCTAAATATTTAATCCCTAACATTTTACTACCTTCGCCCCAATCAAACGAAAGCATATCAAGAAAAACTTCTTGTGAATATTCCAGATTATATTTTCTTTGGAAATACCAAAAGATTATTGCTAAATCTTTTACAGTGTTCCCTCCGTCTGGATTACGTTGCCAAGCTGTTGTAAAATCAAAAAATTCAACATTTTTTATACACCAATTAGAAACCCACTGGATCTGTTCGTCAGTAAGTATAACATCAGCTGATGAAGACATATTCCTATATAATTCACTTAAACAAAAGTAATCCCAATCCCAAGATTGAATATTCTCAACTACCTTTTCATACGAAATGTCACCAGTTCCAGCCATCCGATAGATTTTATCAGTTACAAGGTTAGAGTATTCATTCTCGTTTCTTCTTACCCGTACATCTAAAATCTCATCTTGGTTGAATTGTTCCTTTCCTTCAGCAATGTAAATATTCCGCGCCTGTTCTATAAACGCTTCTTTATTAAATAACAGATCAATATCACGCTTTAGACTATCTTTACGCTCCTGTTCATAATCTCTTCTTTGCGGAAACACAAACGTATTATTTGTCACTTCATTCATGTGTTTATTAAATGCCATATATAGTTCCCTCGGGCTTATTTCATGTTGTATCTTCCAAATATCATCATTTGATAATTTATTTTCTAGATATTGTTGTGATACAAACTCAATAGATTCCTCATCAACCAATAATCCTAGCGCCCTAATATTACGCTGTTCGAGCAGTAATTTTATGGCTTCCTGACTCGTATAACTTTTATCAAAGAAGATCGAAAAATCTTTCGCCTCTTTACCCCAGTAATTTCCATGAAGATTTACATATAAAATTAAAGCTGGCATAAAAATACTACTATCTGATTCATATGCGACCGCAGTATTTGAACCAATAATTCCAAATTGATCTTTCAAGGAAAAAGGGTCAATATGCTTTAGATTCTCATTGAGAAAAACCAAAATCTTGCTTACACTAGCCGGAGACTTAGCTTTCTGTATCCCTCGTTCTAACTCCATCTTTTCATTTATTAACCTTGATTCCTTATTGTTAATATTGATTCCAACGTATTGAATTCCCTCAAGAAAAACATCTATATTGTCCTCCACTAGATCACATTCAATTAAATATTGATATAAATAAGTGCGTATTGTGTCATCCGAAGATATTCTGGTAGCTGACACAATACGTTCAACATGACTAGCGGACCGAAATTTATATTTAGTCACCACACCTAATGCCGTGCTTCTTACAACTGGAAGTTCGTCGTCGTTCGCAATAATTTCAATTACGATATCTCGAATCATTGATCTTTTTGAAATAGGAGCTCGCATATAGCTCAAGAGTTTTAATGCGTTTACACGGGATGTATAGTGGCCTTTCGAAATTTTGTTCAATAAATAATCTACATTGTCATCAGTCTGCCCAAAGTTGGCTAACGTTCTAAAATCGAACTTATCCCTATTAATCCATATATTTCGTTCCTCATAAAAGGTATAGATACTCTGGAATAATTGAATCCTTAATGTCTCATCCACTCGATCAGCTTCGAAATGAATCACCATTGCAGGATCTCCTTCATTAAGCCATTTCAATAAATCATTGAACTTATTATTATCGGGCTCCATCAAACAGACTAAAAAAGACAACGTATTCACCCAACTTGGGATGACTTTATTATTTTCTGGTGGAAATGCAAGAAACTCCTTGATTACCTCCAATTCCTGTCTTGCTAGAATTCTAGCTGCAAGAAATTCTTGAAAGTTATTGTGCTCAAACTGCCATCTAATGTCGCCTTGTTCCTCATTCCTCTTCCAAAGCGTACAATGTGTCAACAGATGCTGGTTCTCTTCGCTTGTAATCAGGGTAAACTCTTGATTGGTCAAATAATTTCTTCCTAAATCCTCCATACCGAGCGCTATTGTTTCTAAACACAACATCAACTTCTCTTGTTCTTTACTTAAATCCATAGCATTTTTGAAATGCTGAATATCATTCTGTAAGCCTTGGGCAATCAGGTTTTGAAAGAGTTCAGCTTTATTTTTTGGCAACGCCCCAAATTTTGAATACATATCAATTATTCTCACTAAATAAAAGGGTATATCCATGAGTGGTCTCAGATTGCTTTGTTGAATAGCGATTATAAAATCTTTTGATATTTCTTTTCCTAACACTGAAAAAATATAAGCATCAATTTCTTCTTGATTTAAATCATATAGAAGGAATGTCTTAAATCCTTCGAGAGTTCCAGAAAAATATTCATTTCCCGATTGATAAAAATTACGCCTACATGAAACAACAATGTGGATTTCAGGATGCTGTTCAACGAATAACTCTATATATTTTATTGCATCTCTTTTATAGTGGCTCTCAACTTCATCCAAACCATCCAATATTAATAACAATGCATTGTCAGGGATCAAAGTCCAATCTGACCAATAATCGCTAATAATTTCATTCAAACTGCATGGAACAAACTTGTTTAATTTTATCAGTACTGGTACTAATTCGGATGAAGCCTGTGAACAAATTGAAGCTATATAATCTAACTCAATAGATTTACCTGTTCCCGCTCCTCCTAGTAGTGCGACAAGTTTACTTTCCCTAATGACATCTAATGGATCTTTCAGGTCTTCACTATTAATCAACCAAGAGATTGCGTTATGTTTATTTGCTGGAATTAGTTTTCTCGGTATATGCCCTTGTACCATTGGGTAAATTCGCGGGGAAGAAACTTTTTTATCATATACTCCAGTATGTATTCTCTTTTTAAGATGAACTCCAATAGACACTAGATACTCGATAAAAAAATATAAGCTAACGGCAGATAACCGACTTGCTGCTCGATCTTCGGAAACTTGTCTTTGAACTATACCAACCACACGATTATCAAAGATAAGAGGTGCACCGGAAACACCTTGATAATCTTTAATGTTATCATTAATTCCTAGATCTATGTTCCAGGCACTGTGACCTAAATTTTCTTTAAAATTAACCACGGTTACTTTAATTGAAGTACCTTCGATAGGGCGTGCAGGTGGGTAACCAAAACTAAAACACTCTACTGCTGTATTAAACTTATAATCTAAACATTCAAGAAAGGCACATTCATTTATTTCTCTCGATAATTGTAGTGCAATAATTGGATAATCATGAGTAGAATCTTTATTATACAAGGGCTTTGCATCTACTATTATTTGCTCCGAACCAAAAATATCTCTGAAAATAAGCTTTACTTCTTTTCCTTCGCTTAAGCACTCACCGACCACATGAGTTGCTGTCAAGGCAATGTTAGGGGAAACTAGAAATGCAGTGCCCTTCTGAGACCCACATTCAATCTTAGGAATTGACTTCCATATTGAAATATCCATAGTAATCTCCTTTACAATTCGACAGTTACTGGATTATCTCCGTTTGCAATATTTACTGAATAATTATATTTGTCCATCCATTCCTTGTTATCCAACATCATTGCCGTATCTGTAGGATAGTTAAAAATAAGTTCTTTTAATTTTCCTTTTTGCCCTGCAATAAGAATTCTCGCTATTGCTGCTAAATCAGGATGGTCATGTGTTGTGCCGTTAGTGGATATTAGGTATTTTCGGGATGGGATTGATTGGGCTAACTCAGGTGTCATGTTTTTCACACTTCCGTGATGTGGTATCTTCACAAGATCAAAACCACCTTCCAACACACCTAACTTACAAAGTTCTACAATATTTGAACAGATAATATCCGGATGGGAGTCAGCGAGAAATAAGAGTTTTTTATCTTTATATTCCATATAAAATGCAATTGAAGAGCCGTTCAATACTGCTGTATCAATTTCATTTTGTTGCAGATTTAGAAAATAATTTAAATTATTTACTGATTTCCTAGAAATACCCTCGTCAACAATATTTAATTCTGGTTTTCCTAACATATAGAATTCAAACGCATCATCAAACATTTGATCCTCTGATAAGTTAAAATTATATTTATAGCTTTGTAAATGCATTAGCCACTCCTTCGAAAGTGAGTCTAATTTATCTTTGTCGGGTGACAGTATGTATAATCTCACGCCGTCTATCTCGATGAATTGCTTTACACAAGTACTCACTGCTTTTCCGTCAAACGATTTATTCCAATTGTATTTGCCTTCATAAATTAATGATGCCAATGTCGAACCTTGCTTAACGCTTATTTCAGAATCTACGATACCTTCCTCCGATTTTTCAAGAATTGAACTACCTAATGCTATTTCTTCTTCAAGCACCTTTTTTTCTAACTCATCAATATTGCCCACTTTACCTTTCGAAAACTGCAAATGCCGATAACTGTTATGCCAAATTTCTGAAATGTGAATAATTTTTTTTTCATTATTTTCCTTGATAAAAGGAATCGCCCCTAATATATGATCTTGATCGACGTGAGTGATTACAAACAATGATATATATTCATCTTTTTCGGCTATTGAAGTTAGTTTTTTTCTTAAATAACTTTTATACGTTTCAGCATATCCACAATCTATTAATATGTGTTTTTTTGAATCTTCACCAAACGATATCAAAAAACAATCTCCACTTTTTGCAGGAAACATAGTAACTGAAAGCATATATAGTTCCTCCACATCTGATCTTAACTGAAAAAAAACGAATAACTTTCTGATGATTCCATATTACCATATAACCTCTAGTATTATTGAAATATATGGAAAAAAGAGGGCTGTGTAGGAGTTGGTTTACCGCAAAATGGTATGCGGACAAAATAACAAGCTTGTCCAAATGAAAACAGCAACATTCATCCTACTTAGAGAAGAAAAAGACATGGAATATCTCCATGCCATTGAAACGAACTGAAAAACGGTGATACTTTGGTAATCGCTAAGCTTGACCGTTACGAATCGTGGATGCCATTACAACGCGTTTAAGGAACTCCTAAGCTGCGGTATTTGGGATGTGAAATATCCAGAACGCGAAAAGGGCTTCCAACAAGTTCGGAGAACTTATTGGTAGCCTTGTATTAACTAGTCCTAGAGCCTAGGGACTAGTGTATATTGATTAGCTCCTTTAGAGGGAACAACATTAAAAAGAGTTTGTTTACGTTCTGGAAACTTCACCGCATATGTTATAGGCACTCCCGAATTGCTAGTTAATCCTTTGATTGTAACAACACTGGGTACAGGAACAGAGTAAGCTGCCACGTTTTTGTTTAAGACATGTACTTCTCTTAAAACCTTACCATCCACCAAGATTTGCACCTCGTTGTTTGTATTTCCTTTAAAATCCCAAATTAACATACGCGCCGTGCCGTTTCCCTCAAATCCATTTACTTCGAAGTCTCGGGAATCGATCTTCACATCCGTTTCTGTCGTAAATCCGGATTCGATCGATGTACTGACACGATTTTTTAATTCAGCGGTACCTTTTTGCTGGCTTGTTGTACCCACTATAAAAATACCAAAAATGAAAAAAAGAATCGCTAAAACTCCGAACACCATACGAACTTTCTTTTCCCCGATGAATAATTCCTCTTCCTGCTCGGTAGCAGGGAACTGTTCAACTGATTTTACATTGGGTTGAATCGCTTTGCTATCTTTTAATTTAGCACTTGATATCTCTTGCAAATTCTCTCCTACTTTCATATAAACATTTTTGTGCTGATCGGATACTTTTTATACCAGTAGGACATAAATAAACGCGCCACAATCAAGCTTACAATCATGAATATGATTGCAATTGGCTTTGAAATGATTTCATTCTCTGCCCATAGGTTCATGAAAAAAACTCCGAATGCAAGACCAGTCAGACTAATAAATAGCATCTGCGAGAGAGGCCACAGAACAGGAAACATTCCGTAAATTTTCCGAAAAGCAGAAACCCTCATAGATAAGTACAATGTCAAACTTATTAACATCAAGAAAATAAAATATACATTCTCTTTTGGGGCCTCATGTTGAATGATTGCGAAGATCTCTGAAACCGCCACGACGGGGCTGATCAACAGAAATAATAACACTATGCAGAAAATTGGAGTGAAGGCGACCAAAAGAATGAATTGAAAGATTTTTTTTATCATACTATCTCGCCTCTCTAATGTCTTGATCCTCAATCGTTGTCAACTCTTCGAGTGATGCATCGAGTTTTCCCGAGTAACGAATCGCATGGTTTCTTATAGCTTCTTCACACAAGTTGCGAGCAAAGCGACCGTTTCCGCTGTCCTTTTTCCCTGCGTTATTTTCAAATACCTCGAGCATTCTTTCTTCCGCTCGTTCTGAAACTTTGTATCCCTTACTTTGTAAAATCAACCGGCTGATTTCCAACAATTCCGATGTGCTATAATCCGCAAACGTAATGATATTAGGGAAACGCGAACGCAATCCAGGATTAACGTTTAGGAAAGCTTCCATATCTTCATCATATCCAGCGACGATGACAACAAGCTCATCCTTATGATCCTCCATCGCTTTCACCAGCATATCGATCGCTTCTTTGCCAAACGAATCGCTTGCAAGGCTGTAAGCTTCATCGATAAACAGTACGCCACCGAGTGCGCGGTCAATCACTTCTTTTGTTTTCAAAGCCGTCTGGCCCACAAAACCAGCAACAAGACCAGCACGATCTGTTTCGACAATTTTATCTGTTTTCACTACGCCCAGTTCCTTTAACCGCTTTGCAATCATTCGAGCAATCGTTGTTTTCCCAGTTCCCGGTTTGCCCTTAAACACCATGTGCAGGCTTTGGTAGCCCATATCAGACAAGCCTAATGCCTTGCGGCGGTTATTCATTTCTATTTGGGCAGATAAGCTATTTACAATTGTTTTGACCTCATCCAGTCCAACGATCTTCTCTAGCTCTTCGAATGCCGACCGTTCTTCTTTGCGATCGAGTTCGAAATCATAGCTGGTGAGTAAGGTAAGATCAGCATTGGACAGCTCAATTTGATCGGCAATTCGGACGGCCTGTCTTCGAATCGCTTTCTCAATCGTATTGCGAACGAGGCGGCCATTTCCACCATCTTTTTTACCGGCAATTTGTTTGGTTACATACCATTCATTTAACGATGTTTGAATCCCATCTTCTAAATGAAAGCCTTTCGACTGGACCATGATCTCCGTCATCCGTACCGTTTCTTCAGCCGAATAATCGGGAAACTCTAGTTGTAATGGAAAGCGTGAGGCAAGTCCAGGATTTACATTTAGAAATTCCCTCAACTCATCCGTATAACCTGCTAAAATTACAATCAGATTATCTTTATGGATTTCGATTAATCGAACGAGCTCATGAATAGCCTCCTCGCCAACACCTCCGTTGTTCTTGTCAACCAGAGCATACGCTTCGTCAATAAACAGCACGCCGCCGAGTGCCGACTCCACAACTTCTTTCGTTTTTTCTGCAGTTTGCCCTACATAGCCGGCGACCAGCTCGGTCCGGCCGACTTCGACTAAATGTCCTTTTTTAATAACTTCGAGATTTTTTAACATTTGTGCTACGTACCTGGCAATGGTTGTTTTTCCGGTACCAGGGTTTCCTGCAAAAATCATGTGTAAGCTTTGCTCTGTCTTCACCTTGATTCCGGCTTCTACTCGTCGTTTGTTGACAAGGATTTGTTTTTCCAACGTTCGAAGGAAGGTTTTCACATTCTCGAGACCAATAATACCGCTTAATTGTTCTTCAAGATTAAACGGCTGCTCCTTGACGATGCCAAAGTCTTCTTTTGTTAACAAATTTAAATCTGCCATTTCTGACATTTCGACCAGCCGTACAGACTGCTTTCTAATCGCTTCTTCAAACAGATTACGAACCAAACGGCCGTTTCCGCTGTCATTTTTTCCAGGAACCTGCTTCTTTGCAAAGAGTGCAACTAAGTCTTCCTGCGCAGCTTCCTCCATGACATACCCTCTATGTTTGACCATCATCTTACAAATTTCAAACATTTCATCCGCGGAATAGTCAGGAAACTCCACTTGAAACGGGAATCGGGATGGTAGTCCTGGATTCGCCTTTTGGAATTCTTTCATTTCATTGGTATAACCAGCCAAAATAACGACCAAATCTTCGCGATGATCCTCCATTCCTTTGACTAGCGTATCAATCGCCTCTTGTCCGAAAGGATCATTTTTAGTACGGGATAAGGTATACGCTTCGTCAATGAATAGTACGCCACCAATCGCATCCCTAATCTTAGTATTCGTTTTGGGTGCTGTAGAGCCCACATATTCTCCCACTAGATCTTGCCTTGCAGTTTCGATAAGCTGACCTTTAGACAGGATCCCCATAGCTTTTAGTAAACGTCCTATCAATCTAGCAACTGTCGTTTTACCTGTTCCGGGATTTCCTGAGAAAATCATATGCAAGGTTAAATGCTGATCTTTTTGCCCGGCATTTTTACGCATCGTTTGTATCTTTACTGTGTCCATTAACTCTTTCACAAACACTTTGACATTCTCTAATCCTGTTAAATCATTTAACTCCTTAAGCAGTTCTTCAAGGGATTCATCCTCTTTCATGGAGATCGTCAATACTTGAACCGGTTGATGTTCTATTCTGACCGTGAGCCCTTTCTCTGACGCCTGCAATTCAATCTGCTCACTTTGCTTAATTTCCCGTCTCGCTCGTAAATCCATCAGCTTAGCTAAAAGTTCATCTTCAATCCATTTATGAAGAATGGTTCCATATCGGTTAGACTGTTGGGCATGCGATGCCAAGAATGCAACTACCTCATCTGAATATAAAATAGATACTTGGGCATTCGATTGCATTTGATGGTTTATTCTATCTAACAATTGCTTTGCTATTTGCCCTAAAGCATTCAGTGATAACGGTTGAGTCTGTATCACAGCATCAATTTCCGATCGGATGTTCGAAGGCAATTTACTTAGTGCTTCTTCTTCGTTTGAAACGGGCTCATCGATTGAAAATACTAAAAAGTAATCTGTTCCGTCTACTATGATCCCTGCTTCTGTGCGGAAGTATCCCTTCATTACCAAATCCGAAACATAGCTGAGGATTTCATTTTGTGCTTGATGAATCCCTTTAAAACAAACTGTACCGACTCCAAATCCAAACGCAGCTGCGCAATCAGAAATAAAGTTTGTATGTATTTCACGCTCATTATAGGAAGAAAGATCAATTTCGATAACTTTACGATATGGAATGAGACGCTGTTGGTATAACTGCTCAATCAACAAGGAAAGGCCTTCTATCTTTCCTGTACCTTCAGGACCGGCCAATAAAATCGTTTGTTGGACGACCCCTTTTCTGCGAGTCAGAAAGGCTCTTTTGTAAGTAGTTGTTAAATCCTCGATAAAGTTATCTTGATCGAATAGTTGTCTATTTAAAGATTGAATCACCTTTTCAAATACTTCATCGATATTATTAACATTCAAATTAGTACGTAACTGCTGCAATCCTCTTTTCGTGTCCGTAACAACCTCTTTTATACCCCCAGTTGATACAGGACTGACGGCATTGCCTGAGATTGTTGCCATATTCCTTGCGTCCGTCGAGGCTCCATGCGACCTAGAAGGCAGACTCGAATGTGCAGATCTGGCGGTAATATTGTTCTTTTTTATACGAAATCCATGTTGTTTAATATAATCAATTATTTGTACTTCAGGTAATACAATACGTAACCATCTTTGAAATGACGACATGATTTCTCTCCTTAGACTCAAACACATTTTTGTTGATTACGTTTCAATTTCTTGACTCAATTCTCTTTTACCTCATCTTTAATTAAAGCGATAGTCTCACCATTTGACATCTTAAATTCCGCCATTTCATGTCCTTCTGGAGCCTTACGCCATTCCCACCAATACGATAAACACTATCGCCAATTGATAGATGCTGGTGATCATATGTAAAGTCCCTGATCATAGTATATTTCAATTAGTCACACATCCATATTTAAAATTTTTTCCTTAAGCTCAACATTTTCTCTATTTAGCGATTTTATATCCTGGAGCAATTGCAAGTAAATTGCTGTGGCCTTTGGTGACTCTTTAATTACTTCTAAAAATTCAAGAAGGTCCGCAGCATCACGAATTATTGAATCATCTGGCGCACTTACATTCTTCAAACTTTTTTTAGGATTCGGATGTAAACGTGGAATCATCCATGCTTTTCCGAATAATCTAGAATGTACCACACCTTCGTTACATAGAACTCCTACCCTGGTGTATGTCAGATCCCATTCTTTAGCAGCTTCGTGCGTACCCATTATGTAATTTAATATATCGTAACGATGGTGTGTCTCTTTTTTAATTTCTGGCTCTGACATGTTGTTATTCATACTTTAAACACCCTTCAAAAACTTTTTTGATAGATAGCATGTTTTTGTACTATAGCTTGATACAAATTCTAAGGATTTCTTTACTAGATAATGATCTAATTATACCTCTAACAGGTCCAGCGCCTACTATTGTATCATTGTCACAATTTTATATTTTATAATCCATGTTTTCAACAATTCCAGATTTTAAAGAATATAATTAATATATGCATTTCTCTAGCACACATCGATATTTCTTAAAATAACTGTTGTTAACCAATTATTGCTTACACGAGTTGTTCTTATTATTTGCATGGTTTGGTAAGACCAACGCAATAACATTCTTATAAAACAATTTTATAATGATACTAAGTATTAATACCACAAGTAAAATATCAGTAGATAAGGAAAAACCACTCCTGAAAATTGGAGTGATTTCTTGCTTTATATTTCTTTTCCAAGTTTATTTAATCTTGCTAGGTTGCTTATTGCTCTTGGAATAAACGAATATTAGAGTTATTAATTTGTTAATTCAACACTTGCAGATTTAATCCTATTATCTTTTTTTACAGACATTCTAAACTTTTTAGAATCATTTGATGCTAAACCCTCTCCACCAACAGCATAAGTCCAATCTGAATCGATTACATTACCGTTTGCGTCTTTGAAAATACCCTTAATCTTTATAAATTCGAGTTTTTTATCACTAACATTCTTTACGCTTCCCTCAAGTACTGCATATGAGGAATTTGATGAGAGATATATATCGTTGAATGTCAAAGGGTTTGAATTTCTGTATTCACGCTTTTGATCTTCTTGCCTTTTTTGATTTGCATATGACTGACCTTTACTATGCAGATTATCGATTTCTTTTTGACGTGATGAGTAATCCATCTTATTCAGTTGCTCAGCTTTGGTTTCAGTAATACCATAGTATTGTTCCAGCAAATCCACATACTCATTTAACATCGAAGTATATGTGTACCCAAGATCAACCTCTTTTGCTTTTTCTTCATTTTCTTTACAAATCTTATATCCCGTTAGCAAGCTCTCTAATGCACTTTTGAAATTTGGTTCGAGATATTTAGCATTGGCATACATATCAAAATAGTCCAGATTTACATGAAGTTCCTTTGTAAGTTTTATTTTCTTAAAAAGTTTTGAATCATCTACACTTAATGGAAAATAAGATATTAATGTGTCTGCTGCTTTTGTGTATGTTTTATCATAATATAACTCGCTGGCAGCACTGACTGCCTTACTATAGTTTGAATAATATACAAAAAAAATAATTACTACTAACGAGATAATCGAAATTATAATTAAAGCTCGCTTTTTAAGACTACTTGGATGTGTTGATGGCTCCAATGTATTACTATTTTTTAAAATCCCCTGATTTAATCTGTTGATGGGTAATTGTAATTGCTGATGCATTGAATAATTATTAATTTCCAACGGCTTTCCGCACTTATAACAAAATGAACTATCTACAGGTAGTCCTGTTCCACAATTATTACAAACCACAGTTATCATCCCCTACTTATATACTCGCACCGCGTTTACTATGGTTTATAAGGCCTTTTGAGAAATAATAAATGATAAATACACAGAAGATAATGATTATACCTATTAATGCTAATTTACCGTATCCCATGTACAATTGATTTGTCATACTATCTAGTTCAGCTTCATCAACTCGGGCACTTCCATGTATCTGGGTACTTAAGTCAATAATTTTTCTCTGCGTAGGAATTAATTTTTTTTGGAGATTAATATCTCTAAATATATGAGGAATACGTGTTACACAGTAAATAAGAGTTGAAATTGAACAAATACACAATATTACATTTGTTTTTATGTTCTCGGACAGTCTATTTAATAATTGTAATGCTTTTGGCTCCAAGGAAATTTCTTGTGATGTCATAGATGGATTTGGTGCCATAATTCCGACCTCTTTTAGACTTCTTAAGTCGTTACCACATTTATTACAGAACGAACTTTGTTCCGTGAGCTCCTGCCCACATTTGTTACAATACAATTCAATCCCGCCTTTAATTAATGTATGTTATATCCCCAGATCAAAAGTTCAAAATAGTCATCATAGGCCATCATTTAGAGTATTATGAGTTTACCATCAAAGCTGATTCGTTTAAATCCACTTCCACATAAAATACCAATGAGGATGATCTAATGAAATAGATCCCCTATCGATGTAACAACTATTTAGTATCCATTTGACTTTAACCAACCTTCGAGCCCTATTGGGGATACTGCACCTGAAAGTAATGTATTAACCGTTAGGTAACCGATCAATTTTCCATCCAAAATTATGATCGGTGGCTTTGTAGCATATTTATTAAATGCACTTTCATTAGAAAATTCATTTCCATACGTACCAAATTCGTTCCAGATACTTTTTGCTGCGAACTTACTACCATAACTTCCGAATTCATTGAAAATTGAATCTAAGGCAAACTCGTTGGACGTAAGTTCCCCTAGATATGTCTTCCCATCGTTTGAATAAAGCGATAATTGTTTGTTAATTTGGCTACTCGAATTCGGCTGTGTTGTACTCTGTGCACTTGTACTATTTGAATTGACATAACCTTCTGGGAAAAAATTAAATCCACTTATTTTATCGTCACTAACCTTATATGAGATATCCGCAGATGCATATATAGTGCTATGAAAGCTAACAAATGTATAGCAATGGGTTACCCCTACAACATCACCCCAATGGGCTTGTACGAAGTTATTGATGAATTTCCTCTTGCTTGCATCTGTTAATCCCTTAAATAAAGTGAGATCTCCTTCATTTTCTAAGAGAATTCCTATTGATGCTTCTGTAGGACTAAGTTTAAGAGAATTATTAGGGTCAATACCGTCAACAACGGTATATTTAACACGATTGCTAATTTCTTGAATGATTTGGTCTTCATTTTTTGTGTTACTTGAATTTGCTTCGACATAACCTTCTGGGAAATATTCAAACTTACTTATTTGATCATCGCTTACTTTATATAAAATATCTGCTGCTGAATATATTGTGCCTTGAAAGATTACATATACATAGCAATGGCGAACCCCTAGAACATCCCCCCAGTGAGTTTGGACAAAACTATTTACGAATTTTCTTTTGTTGGCATCTGTTAACTCCTTAAACGAAGTCAGATCGTCTGCATTGTCCAAAGTAATCCCCATAGATGCTTCCGTAGGAGCAAGTTTGAGAGAATTATTAGGATCAATACCGTCAATAACAGTATATTTAACACGACTGCTAATTTCTTGAATAATCTGGCCTTCATTTTTAGGTTGCATAGAACTACCATTAGTTACTGGTAATATGGCATTAACAGAATTTATCGTTACAATTTGAGTATCATTATCCCACTTTACGGAATTTCCAGATGCTTCTCCAATAAAACGTAAAGGTACAAAGGTAACTCCTTGAACGATTGTCGGTGCCACTTCTAATCTATAACTCTTACCATTAACAATCGCATTATTATCATCAATTTTAAGAAGGATAATAAGCCCATCTTTTACACCCATTACCGTTCTCTCATTACTGTTCCAGGTAACCGATAAACCAAACTTCTCAAAGATTGGCCGAAATTGAACCATACTAGAACCATCTTTAATAAAGGGATTAACCTCAAATACCATTAACTGATCGTCCAGCTTTACCGAAACACTTGGATTTGCATAAGTAAATGTAGGATAAATAAAAAGAAGTAAAAAAAATGTGGATACAACTAAAGTTTTTAAAATATTTTTCAACTTATTATCTCCTTTTAATACGAATAAATAGATCTATTCTCCAATGAAGTGAAAATAGCCACACAGAACTCTCGAATAGCTTGTACTTCCAAATATGCAATCTTGATTTTCGATACTTTTCATTAAGCATCACGTTTTTGTTGACCATTTCTCTCAGAACATCATCAATGAACTCACTCCCAATTATATTCAAAGAATTTTCGACCTCATCCAGCAGTTTTTGAGAGATATCCCTAATAATGTAAATTCGTACGTAAAACAGCTTCTTTAGCGCTCCTACGTTGTCCCCCTCAATCTTACCAATTCCAAACTTTTCCGTAGAACGATTTCGATAAACATGGCTCTCAAAGTCAAATGTCGGCAGCGAGAATTTATTTATCTACTTCTAACAGAAACAATGATATCGTGAAAATAAATATCAATTGCCATTTAAATAAGCCTAAATTTCCAAATACTATCTTTGTTTCCAACGAAAAGCCCCTATTATTCTATCACACATAAGTCAATAGTCCTATTCCTCCAAGTGGAAATTCTTGAAATTAATGTTTAAAACATGGTTAGTATTCTTTAATATTTCTATAATGTGATCTTTATAATTAATAATTTACGGTCAGGAACTCCTGCTCCCACTGGATGTTTTTTGTAGTGCAAATGGCAGTACATAATTATTATGGTTGTGATATGAGCAAACGACCTTTAATACTAACGTTAAGAACTTCTGAATTTTTTGTACAATAAAAAGGGAGACCCTATCTTAAGGATCCCCCTTTTTGTGTAATTATCATTATTATATAACATCAGAATGCTTTTACTTATTACTTATGAATTAAACGAATCCTTATTCTCTTAGGGAGCATAATCGATGACTTTTACAAACAAAAAAAGGACCCCACTTATAGTGAGATCATATTGCTTGGCAACGTTCTACTCTTCCAGAACCCTGCGGTTCAAGTACCATCGACGCTGGAGGGCTTAACGGTCGTGTTCGAGATGGGAACGCGTGGGTCCCCTCCGCCATCATCACCAAACAGTCAAAGCGTGGT
>NZ_JCAUAX010000029.1:0-18358 GCF_059692175.1 Paenibacillus sp. J22R67
AGATTTCCCAGTATGTAAGACCCCTTGTAGACGACGAGGTTGATAGGTTCGAGGTGGAAGTGCGGCAACGTATGCAGCTGACGAATACTAATCGGTCGAGGGCTTAACCAAATGTACCGAAGAAAGTGAAGATAAGCTCTGTAGCTGATTCCGAATACTTTCTCGGGGCCCAGAAAACCTAAGAAATTCTTACCTTTACGCAAGTTTCGTATCTAGTCTTCAGGGAATAAATCCCTACTGTGGCGGTCGTGGCGAAGGGGTTAACGCACTGGTTTGTGGATCCAGCATTCGTGGGTTCAAGTCCCATCGGTCGCCCTTTTCCCTTATTTCGTTGGGGATTAGCCAAGCGGTAAGGCAACGGACTTTGACTCCGTCATGCCTAGGTTCGAATCCTAGATCCCCAGTTTATCTTCCTTTTAAGCGGTCGTGGTGGAACGGCAGACACACCATCTTGAGGGGGTGGCGCTCACAAGGCGTGAGGGTTCAAATCCCTCCGACCGCATCCCAGATTTACGAGAAAACCTTACATTTGTAAGGTTTTTTTGATTTACAGTAGAGTCCTCAATTGATTTATGTCTCCACGATATCCAATCGATGCACATAGACACTATCACTATTAAGTAAGACATTCGGAAAAACGGATATTTTACAAGAGTTTAGGTCGAATTACGTTTAATTCCATATAAAATCACGAACAATAACCTTGATTAATTGAGGAATCCTATGTATTATTAATATAGCTCGAAAAAATACAGATCAATTATTCCTCTTGAAGGTGATGTAATGTCCGTACCGGATGATTCTAATGAATACAAGAAGAAGCTGTGTCACCTGTATAACGAGATCTCCAAAGAGTTATTCGGTTTTGGTACAACATTGCTGAAGGTTTCTTTGGATCAGAATATCATTACTTTTCACGCCAAGCATCGTCGGTCGCCCCGCTCTACGGCTTTAGAAGGAGAAGCTCCTACGCTAAAACACGAGGTCGATTTTTACATGTCCTCGATTTACAAGAAGAGAATCCGGGAAAAGATGGAGCAAGAACTTGGGTTGTCCATGGATGCGGTGTTAAGAGACTATGATCCACCGACGCAATGGGCCATAACGAACATTATACTTAAACCAACTAAATAGTCTAGACCAAGGTGTATCTCTTTTGATCTATCTTAAGAGCTTACCCGCTCGTATATCACTTGATGTCTCTTTCCATTGTTTACGATGAAAAGTGCTCTTGTTAGAAGTTATCTTCTATCAAGGGCACTTTTCTATTTTTTTTTTGTCTTAGCAAGAGGCATGGCATATATTTATGAGCCTGTGTAGAATACTAGTAAAAATTTAACAAAGGGATTAACGCTACAAATTATATATATGATATTGGGAGGATGTTAAAGATGAAACAAAAAATGCTTCGTGGTTTGATTTCTTTATCCGTAGTAGGACTTGCCCTGACGGGGTGCGGTACTGGACCTGCGAAAGATCAGGGCAATACTGGTGCAGCAACAGCTTCGCCTGCAGGAGCAACAAAAGGAGAACCGACACAATTGGTTATTTCCACTTGGGGTTTTTCCGATGATTTCTTTAAGAAAGAAGTATATGCGCCTTTTGAGAAAGAGCATAATGTGAAGATCGTTTTGGAAATCGGCAATAACTCCGAACGTTTAAACAAAGTGAAACAAGGCAGTTCAAAAGTAGATCTTATGTATTTATCCGACTACTATGCACAACAAGGTATTGAAGCAGGATTATTCGAAAAAATCGACCGCAGCCGTATTCCGAATTTAAAAGATATCTACGATATTGCTAAGGCACCGCTTGGTGAAGATTACGGTCCTGCCTATACGATTGGCCGCTTCGGAATTGCCTATAATCCCAAAGCAGTCGGTAAAGAAATTAAGTCGTGGAGCGACCTGTGGAGTCCTGAGCTCTCCAAGAAGCTGACCCTTCCAAACATTACGTCTACGACAGGCCCTATGGTTCTAGATGCAGCCTCACTGGTATCTGGCAATGCGAAGTTCAATGAGGATCAAGCTTTCACAAAGGTTAAGGAGCTGAATAAAGGAGTCGTCAAGTATTACGGACAAACTTCTGAATTCGTTAATATGTTCGCGCAAGGGGAAATTGCTGCTGGGCCTATCATGGAGATGTATGTGAAAGATTTGAAAGCTGCTGTGCCTGATACGAAGTTCATTTCCCCGGCAGAAGGGGCATATGCCGTAATGAATACGGTCAACGTGGTTAAAGGAAGCAAAAATAAGCAACTGGCGGAAGATTTCATCAACTGGCATTTGAGCAAAGAAGTGCAAGAGAAATCGGCTAAAGCGAAAGTAGATTCACCTGTAAACACGACACTGCAGCTCTCCGCTGATGAAGCTCAAGGGATTACTTATGGCGCAGATGTTGTAAATAAACTGATCAAGATGGATATGAAATTCGTGAATGAGCATCTTAAATCGTGGATTGATCGTTGGAATAAGGAAGTTGCTCAATAATATAGAAGTGGACAAGGGTATATGCTTGTGTGTATACCTTTGTTTTCTTAAAAAGGACTTGAAGGGGGCTTAGTTATGAAAAAGAAAGTCATCCTCGACGTGGATACAGGGATAGATGATGCACTGGGAATCCTGCTTGCCGTAAAAAGCGGAGAAATGGACGTACTGGGCATCACTACGGTGAATGGAAACGTATCGTTGGATCAAGCGACTGTGAATACATGCAAAATTCTGCAACTGCTCGGGATGGAGCATGAGATTCCTGTTATTCGAGGCGCGAATAAACCTTTGATGCGCCCTACTTTCTTTGAGCATCGGGTCCATGGTAAAGATGGGCTTGGTGGGGCTTTACTCGACATGCCGGTTCATGTAGAGGCAGCCGATGGCCATGCTGTTGATTTCATCGTGGATCAAGTGAAACAGCATGCTGGAGAGGTTACCTTAGTCATGACGGCTCCACTGACGAACCTAGCTTTGGCCGTTATGAAGTATCCTGAGCTGGTTCGTCAGGTGAAAGAAGTGATTGTGATGGGTGGCGTCGTCCAAGGCTTCGGCAATGTGACGCCTACAGCGGAGTTCAACATCTACGTCGATCCGGAAGCGGCCAAAATCGTATTCCAAGCAGGTTTCCCAAACCTGACCCTCGTAGGCTTGGATGTAACAAGGAAAGCGCTGCTGACCGACGAGCATATCCGTGCTCTTGGGGACTCGCCGATAGCTCGTTATGTGAAGGAGAGCACAGCGGATTATATGGAGCGTTACCATGAACGCAATGGTATTAGATCTTGTGCGCTTCATGATCCTCTTGCTGTCGGAGTAGCGCTAAACAAACAGCTGGTCACGACCCGCAAATACTACGTCGATGTAGAAACCAAGAGTGAGCTGTGTGATGGTCAAACCGTATGCGATTTCCAGAATCGCTTGTCCAAAGCGGCCAACGTACAAGTATGTACCGAGGTTGCGGCTGACGAATTTCTTCAACTTTTTATCCGCACGTTACGTGCATAGCGAACCCAGGAACAGGAGTAAAGCTGCATGAAAAAAACGTACTTATTATTACTATTACTGCCAGGTGTATTGTTCCTGACGGTTTTCATGGTAGTTCCGATCCTTCTTACGATAGGTTCGACCTTTTTCGATAAAGGCACATTTACCTTTGCAGGATATTTAAATTTTTTCAAAGACCCGTACTTTCTCAAAATTGTGTGGACGACGCTGCGTGTAAGCTTGGTGACCACGATTCTCTGTATCATACTTGGGTTTCCGGTGGCCTATTTTATATCCAAACAGGGACCTAGACAGAAGGCAATTCTACTTGCTCTAGCCATTTTTCCACTGCTGACAAGCTCTGTCGTTAGATCATTCAGCTGGATGATTATTTTAGGTAAAAAAGGATTACTCAACAACGCCTTGATTGCGATCGGTCTCATTAAGGAACCACTGGATATTTTGTACACGCCAGCGGCCATGATGATTGGTCTCATCCACTTGTTTTTACCGCTCATCCTTATTACGTTGGTCGGTGTTCTTGAGAATATAGATCCGGATCTGATCAAAGCGGCGGAAAGCTTGGGAGCTAATCGATTTAAAGCTTTCGTTAAGGTCATTGTGCCACTCAGCGTTCCCGGATTAATCATAGGAAGTATTCTTGTTTTTGTCGGCAGTTTGACGGCCTATACGACGCCTGCTTTGCTCGGTGGCAAGCAGCGAGTTATCTCCACGTTCCTTTATCAGAATGCGATTACGCTTAACGACTGGCATCTCGCCTCCGTTATTGCTGTGATTATGATCGTGATCACCTTCGTCGTCATCGCGCTAATGAATAAATTGGCGACTAAATTAAATCCGAAGGGGTAGAACTATGCGGGAAAAGAATCGAGGGCTAGCGTTTTTCACCCTTCTTGTCTATATTTTCTTGCTCGGGCCGCTCGTTATTATAGCATTTGCTTCATTTGAGCCAGGGAGTGTACTGAAATTCCCGCCGACAGGATTTTCGTTGAAATGGTACCGCAACATTTGGGAAGTTAAGATGTTCATGACAACCGCGGGCACCTCTATTATTGTATCGCTGATTGGTAACTTGTTTGCTTTGCTGCTTGGAATTCCAGCGGCGTACGCGTTAAGTCGGTTCGCGTTTAAAGGGAAAGAGGCACTGAATGCTGTCTTTATTTCCCCCGTCCTTATTCCTGGTATCGTGCTTGGATTTACGATGCTAAGGTATCTTATCGTCACGTATCACCTTCCGATTTATGCAGCTTTGCTCATAGGGCACACGGTGATTATGCTTCCTTTTATCATCCGTGTCATTGCATCAAGCTTATCGAATTTCGATTTCGCGGTTGAGGAAGCTGCCTTGAGTCTTGGTGCCGGCCGGCTAAAAACTTTCTTTAAAGTGGTCCTGCCGAACATCAAATCAGGTATTATTGCAGCCATTTTGATTGCATTTTTGGAATCTTTTAATAATGTCGACATCTCAGTCTTTATGACGGGTCCTGGCATCAGCACGCTGCCAATTCAGATGCTGACGTATGTGGAGAACCATTTTGACCCTACGATTGCTGCTATTTCGGTTTTACTTATGATCTTAACCGCGGTACTTATGTTCATCATTGAACGGTTGATGGGTTTATCCTACTTCACCAAACGATAACGGAGGCTTTCATCCATGGCATTGCTTACTCTGGAAAATATTTCGGTTGCCTACGACCAGCAATATATTTTGAAGGACTTCAATTTAAGTGTAGAAAAAGGAAATTTAATATCTCTTCTCGGTCCAAGCGGATGCGGGAAAACGACGACCCTACGGCTCATCGCGGGGTTCTTGGAAGCTAAGGAAGGCAAATTCGCTTTAAATGGGAAGGATTACACGCGGATTCCCGTTAGCAAGCGTAACTTCGGCTTCGTGTTTCAGAGCTATGCGCTGTTCCCGCACTTGTCCATTTACGATAATGTGGCCTTCGGCCTTCGTCTTCGGAAGGTTAGCGGAGCGGAGCTTGATCGACGTGTTCGCAGCATTCTGGAAACGGTAAGCTTGTCCGGCTTCGAGAAGCGTTATCCGAAAGAACTCTCAGGCGGTCAGAGACAGCGGGTGGCTATTGCCAGGGCGCTAGTCATTGAACCTGAGCTGCTGCTCTTTGACGAGCCCCTAAGTAATCTGGATGCCAATCTGCGTATCAATATGCGCGTAGAGATTCGCCGGATCCAACAGGAGCTCGGTATTACTACCGTCTATGTCTCCCATGATCAGGAGGAGTGCTTCTCGATTTCGGATCAGGTGGCGATTATGAATAAAGGGATTATCGAGCAGCTGGGTGCTCCGGCAACGATTTTCAAATATCCAAAAACAGAGTTCGTTGCTCGCTTTATTGGCTTTACGAATTTTATCTCCTTTGATACCAGGTATGAAGAAAAAGAAGTGATTGCACTAAAAGTGAAAGACTATATGTTCACTGTAACTAAGCATGTTAATAAGGGAGAACAGGCCGGGATGCAAGGCGCTATTCGTCCAGATGATGTCATCCTTGGCAAGCCGGGTGAAATAGAGGAAGGTCCCAATGTAGTGACAGGACGTGTTAAAGTGAGCACCTTCTTAGGGAGAAGCTATCAATACGTCGTTGAGACGGCACTAGGGGACATTACGGTCAACAAAGAAATGGAATTCCCATATCCGAGCAGTCAAGAAGTTCGGCTTCATTTTCCAAGCGAGAAATTGGTTTTAGTAGAGTAGTGTACTTGGAGGTAAAGGCATATGCATGTTGATTTACTGATAGAAAATGTAAAGATTTATAATAGCTATTTCAAAACATTCATCGAAGGTAACGCAGCTATTCTAGATGGCAAGTTTCTATATATCGGAAAAAAGGGTACGGAAAGCTTTGCGGCTGCTGAACGTTTGGACGGGCAAGGTCGCTACATGATTCCAGGCCTCATTGACATCCATCTGCACATCGAAAGCACAATGGTCACACCGGAGACGTTCTCCTACGGCCTTATTCGCAATGGTGTTACGACGATTGTTCCGGAGCCGCATGAAATTGCTAATGTTTTCGGACTTGACGGGGTCAAGGAATTCATCAAAGCTAGCCAGCATTGTGTAGCGGACATGTTCTATGCCCTTCCAAGTTCAGTTCCTGCCACATCCATGGAAACGTCCGGCGGTTCGATCGAAATCGAGGATATGGACGAGCTGTTGCGAACGGAACGTATTATTTGCCTAGGTGAAATTATGAATTTCGTTGATGTCATAACGGATCCAGACTGCAAAACGAATCACATCATCAACCATATTCGCAAGCACTATCCTCATCTGATTATTGAGGGGCATGTGCCGAAACTGCTGGATTTGGACTTGCATAGAATGATCTATAGCGGAGTCGATTCCGATCACACCCATCAGACGATTGAGGGCATGGAAGCCCGGATCGCTGCGGGCATGTTTATTGAAATTCAGGAAAAATCAATGACACCTGAAGTCATGGATTATTTGATGGAGCATGAAGTGTCTGAGCACTTCTGCTTTGTTACTGACGATGTGATGGCGGACTCCTTCGAGCGGCGCGGTCACTTGAATCATATTGTGCGTAAAGCGATCGAGATGGGGATGAAGCCTGAGCATGCGATTTATGCTAGTACCCTTTCTCCAGCTAAAAGAATGCGGATGTATGATCGCGGCGTTATTGCACCGGGCAAAGTTGGTGATTTTCAGTTAATTTCTGATCTGGAACTTCTGACTATTGACCAAGTGTTCAAGCACGGACGCAAGGTTTATGATGTTCAAGAGGCTTACACCTCAGTCACGAGCTCGCCTGCTTTTCCGGCCCATTATTATCAAAGCGTCCAGATGTCGCCATTAACGGAAGCAGATTTCTCAGTGAATGTAGAAGAAATGGACGGTTCGTATGCCTGCCGTGTGATGATGGTGAAAAACGGTTCTACCTTTACAGAGGAGCTTCATACGGAGGTTAACGTTCGATCAGGAGAGCTTATGTGGCAGGAAGGCGGAAAAGGGCTTATTGCTACTTTTGAACGCTATGGTAAAAACGGAAATCGTGCCTATGGCTTAATTGGCGGTGACACGATTAAACGAGGAGCTGTGGCGACGACGTATTCCCACGATAATCATAACTTACTTGTTGTCGGACACAATCCTCATGATATGATCATCGCGGCTAACGAGGTAATTAACAATCAGGGGGGCTTTAGCGTCGTAGAAGACGGTAAGGTAATCTCTTCTCTTAAGCTGCCTGTCGGCGGTATTTTAACAGAAGCTCCACTTGAGCAAGTAGCCAAGGAAGTAGAACAACTGCGTAAAGCGATGGAATCGTTAGGCTACTGTCATTATAATCCTATTATGTCGATCAGCACGCATTCTCTACCTGTAAGTCCAGCCTTGAAAATAACCGACTATGGACTAATCGATGTGAATAGCGGTAAAGTCGTACCGTTGATTGTCTCTAATTAATATAAAAATCCCGCACTCATTCTGAGGCGGGATTTTTTGTATCTATTTCTTGTCGGCAAGCCAAGTAGCGAGGGACGAAATTTCATCATCATTTAGCTTGCCTTTAAAGCTAGGCATTGCGCCTTTCCCGTTGGTCACCGTTGCAGCAACTTGATCCTTAGATAGTTTGCTGCCTACTTTTTGAAGATTAGGTCCTACGGCACCTTCCAAGTTGACACCATGGCAGCTTACACAGTTGGCTTTGAACACGGCTGTTGCCTCAACCTTGGTTGTACCCCCAGTGCTCTGGGTCGCGGACGGGCTTGTTGACACAGATGGGCTTGCAGGTGCGGACGGGCTTGTCTCCGGTTTTGTTTCGCTCTTGCCGCAAGCAGCTAGAGAACTAGCGAGCAGCAGAGAGAGGACTAATAAAGTTTTCTTCATGTGGACTTCTCCTCATATGCGTAGGTTCAAGTGCAAGACAGCCATGGATTGCATGCAAAAATCTGCGTAATGACTGTAAATTTACATTGCCCGAATTGCCAATTTTTCATGCAAATAATGAATAAGATAACAGGTCTGGGCTCATGATATCCATAACTACCATAAGTAACCTATTGTTCATAAAATTCCAAGGAGGCAACCCTATGGCTGATAAAAATGTGGAAAATTCCCCTGACCAGTCGCGACGCAGTTTCCTGAAATATACCGGTACTGCTATTGGTGGAGTGGTGGTAGGAGGGGTGATTGGCAGTGCGATTTCTGGCGGATTTACCAAAAAGCCGGCGACGCCAGCCCCTTCGCCATCGGCAACCCCGCAAGTTCAAGCCGGAATGGACTACAACAGAGCACCTATGTTTTTCAACCAAGCTCAGCTACAGATGACAGAAGCTGCGGCTGAACGTATTTTTCCAAAAGATGAAAGTGGGCCGGGAGCAACGGATTTAGGGGTTGCCTTTTACATCGATCATCAGTTGGCAAGCCCTTGGGGAGTGAATGCCCGAACGTATCGGACAGGCCCCTTCGTTAAAGGTGAAGCGACGCAAGGCGACTACTTAAGTATTCAGCGCCACGAGCTGATTACGATGGGTCTGCAAAGCATGGAAGAAGCGAGTAAGTCGAAATACACCAAGTCCTTTGTGGAGCTTGCTCCTGAGGAACAGGATGCGATTCTTACCTCGATGGAAAAAGGCGAAATCAATGTTGTAAATGGTGTAACGGGTAAAACCTTTTTCAATCAATTTCGTGTGCTCGTGATGGAAGGCGTGTATTCGGACCCGCTATACGGGGGGAATAAGGATATGCAGGGCTGGAAAATGCGGAAATATCCAGGCAACCAAATGAGCTATACCGATATCATGGCCAAGGATCAATTCGTTGCTATGGAACCACGGAGTTTGCATGATCATTTTGTTCATTAAGAGTAAAATCCAATGAAGGAAGGGAATAAAGCACATGGCTACTAAAATGCCAAAAGTTCCAGTAGTTATTGTTGGAATGGGATGGGTCGGGGGCATCATCGCTGCCGAGCTGTCGAAGCAAGGAGTCAAAGTGGTTGGACTAGAGCGTGGGAAGCCAAGAAGCACTCAGGATTACTACATGGTGCATGACGAGCTGCGTTATGCCTCCAGGTACGATTTGATGCAGGATCTGTCCAAGGAAACAGTGACATTCCGTAATACGGAGAAGCTAGCGGCTGTTCCCATGCGAGAATACGGTTCCTTTTTGCTCGGTGAAGGGCTCGGCGGGTCGAGTATTCACTGGAATGGACAAACGTATAGGTTTCTTCCGTATGATTTTGAAATCTATAGTAAAACGGTCGAGAGGTACGGGAAGCAGAAAATACCGGAGGGAATGACTCTCCAGGACTGGGGCATCACGTATGACCAATTAGAGCCTTATTTCGATAAATTTGAAAAGCTGGCAGGCATCTCGGGGGATCCGGATCAGAATCCAATGGTGGGCAAGCGTTCGAATCCGTTCCCTACCAAGGCCATGGTGAAAACGCCAGTTCTGAAGTTATTTGAGGATGCATCGAAAAAACTAGGCTATCACCCCTATATGATGCCGTCGGCGAATCTGTCCGAGCAATATACGAATCCGGACGGTATTACCAGAGCAGCGTGCCAGTACTGCGGATATTGTGAGCGTTTTGGCTGCGAGTATGGCGCCAAGGCGGATGCTGTAGTCACTGTGCTGCCAATTGCTCAGAAGTCGGGTAATTTCGAGCTGCGCTCTTACTCGAATGTCATTCAAGTGTTAAATGACGGCAAAAAGGCTAGTGGCGTTGTGTACGTTAACACAGTTACAGGAGAACAGTTCGAGCAGCCGGCTGATGTGGTGATTATGGCCAGCTATGTGTTCAACAACATTAAGCTCTTGCTGACATCCAAATTGGGTAAACCTTACGATCCAGCCTCTGGTAAAGGAGTAATCGGTAAAAATTACTGCTACCAAACGAACGGCGGCTCGGCTACCGGATTTTTTGACGACAAAGAGTTTAATCTGTTTGCCGGTGCAGGATCGCTTGGCATGGAGATTCCTGATTTCAACGGAGATAATTTTGACCATAGTAGTCTAAATTTCCTTCATGGAGCCGGTATTCGGATTTCACAAACTGGACAACGGCCGATTGCTACCAACTCAGTTCCCAAGGGTACGCCTGCGTGGGGGAAAGATTTCAAGCAGAAATCGCTGAAATACGCGAATAGTGTCTTGGCTGTTTCCCCGCAAGGATCAAGTTTGCCTTGGAAGCATCACTATGTGGATCTGGATCCTACTTATAAAGATGCCTATGGGCTTCCGCTGCCGAGAATTACGTTTGATTTCGAAGAGCAGGATCGGCAGATGATCAAATTCGTGAGTGGTAAGGCCGCTGAAATTATGAAGGAAATGAATCCAACGAGCATTGGTTCATCGGACCAGCTTGGACCTTACAACATCGTGCCGTATCAGTCCACGCATAATACAGGCGGAGTCATAATGGGCGCGGATCCTTCTACCTCGGCAGTTAATTCCTATTTGCAAATGTGGGATGCTGAAAATGTTTTCGTTGTCGGAGCGTCAGCATTCGCTCATAACAGCGGCTATAACCCGACTGGGACGGTTGGAGCTCTTGCGTATAGAGCCGTTGAAGGGATCGCGAAATATTTGAAACAAGGCGGAATGGTCGTTTAAACAAGCTGCCAGTATGACCCTACAGATCGGAGGGATCACATGGGGCAAGAAGATTTGATTTTGCATCTTACCGAGGTCCGCAAGCGGTTGATCATTGTGTTGGCTTGGTTTGTGGTTATGCTTTGTGTGGGGCTGTATCTTTCAAGCGACATTTTGTTGTATTTGAAAAAGCAGCCTATGATCGGTGAGATTAAGTGGAATGTGTTCTCGTTTACAGATGGGCTGATGATTTATATGAAGTGCGCATTCCTCTTCGCTTTATTGTTTACGGTACCTGTGATGCTCTACCAGCTGTGGGCATTCGTCAGGCCAGGGCTTACAGAAGCGGAGTCTAGAAGCGCCCTTCCCTACATCCCAGTGGCTTTTGCGCTTTTCATCATCGGGGTAGCGTTCAGCTACTGGGTCGTCTTCCCCATGATGGTTCGCTTTATGATGCGGATGAATCAAACCATTGGCGCGGTGGAAACCTATGGCATTGACCGGTACTTTGGGTTTCTGTTTCAAATCGTGTTTCCGATGGCAATAGCGTTCGAACTGCCCGTGATTCTTCTGTTTTTGACTAAAATAGGACTGTTAACGCCGCAGCGTTTGAAAATGTCGAGGAAATACGCGTACATCGCTTTAACGATTACAGGATCGTGCATTTCGCCTCCAGACATGGTTTCACATCTATCGGTAACTGTTCCATTGCTTCTGTTGTTCGAGATTAGCGCGTTGGCTTCCAACTGGCAGTGGAGAGCGATGATGAGGCAGAGCAGTCCGACAAATAGCTAAGTTTCAATATAAAAGGAGGATATCGCATGTTTAACAATATTGGTGTATCTGGTTTAATCTTAATTTTGGCGATTGCTTTAATCGTCTTCGGCCCGTCCAAATTGCCGCAGCTTGGAAGAGCATTTGGCGATACGCTTCGAGAGTTCCGTAATTCAACGCGCAACATAATGGATGAGGGCGAACGTGAGCAGTTGATTGAGAATGAGGGTAAGAAGCCTTTTTGAGAGTGTGAACAGAATGCAGCGGGATTAGAGGGAACTGTAGTACTCTATTTCGATGAAAAGGAACACATTCCATGAGGAAGGGGAACTACGATCCTCTATTTTATCAATTTCACCTTAAAAAACAGCAAGTCTACCATCAATGGAAGACAAATAAGGGCCTGTAGTTCCGCCGAGAAACGAAACTGGTCCTTTTTGTCCAAATAAGGAACGCTAGTTCCCTTGCATAAGCCTATAACCAGATTACCACTAGGTTTTTGGGAAATACGGATGATCGCCAAACCTAAAAAGAACCGTCAGGAGAAGCCTGACGGTTCTTTTTATTTTCTGAAGGTTGTTTATAACAATTCTGTAACTCCATGAATGGTATATTTCATTATATCTATTATAGGGCATAAGTCATTGAAAATGGAGCATATAGGGGGTGCTGTGCGCGATGTGGGATATGCAGATGGTGCATGAGTACGACGATAACCAAGTTGTCGTGGGAACGAAAAGATTCGCTCGCAGCCTACTCGTATTTGACATTACGTTGCCGCCTCAATGTCAGATGACTTGTGATTAACCCGGGAAGTCCTTCTTACTCGCTTGTTTCACAGATGTACTTCCAAGTTGCAGAAACAAATTTATCGTAAAAAGGATGACGCCAATAACGACGAGCAAGGAACTGACAATGACAAGCGGGAGCAAAGCGGAATTGCCGGAGATAATTTCAATCGCTAGTCCACCCTGCATAAGAGGCAAGCCAATGTTATGTAACCAGAAGTGAAGCTTGGCAAGACGCGTTTCTGCTGCATGCGGATAGAAGTGATAGATGAGACCGAATATCGCCATAGATACCCAACCCAGCAAATTGATGTGCGCGTGGACCGAGGCGAGTCTAAAATCTTGAATGATGCCCATTAACATTCCCAGTAGAACACCTAGTGTGATGTAAATCGCAGCAATTTTCAAAAATGTCTTAGCCATTCAGCGAATCCCCCCAAATTGTTACTTTAAATTTATTGTATGTTATATACAACAAAATACAAGGCGTGAGGAATCAAATTAGATTAAATATTTTATTGAGCCCATTGATTAGCTGGTGAATTGTTATAAAATAAATAAAATTTTTATTATTGTTTCACATATAATTTTGTTATTTATATAATATATTATCAATATGTTAAATGTAATAATACATTGGTGAGTGTAGCGAAGGGGGAAGTGGTTATGAGCAGCTTGGCATCTTCGATGGAGTTCGAGAGTACAAAGGTTTCACGCCAGCGCACCTATGACTTTCAGGGAGTTATGGCGAATCGACAGGAACGAACTACACACGAGGAGTGTGGCGATACAGCTTTCTATCCCTTATCACCAGTAGCTTTGGCACTTTATTATGGATTTGATTATGCTACTGAGCCTGCCGAATAATCGGCAGGTTTTTATTATTGTGTAACAGCTGATGGAGCTGCTTAAGAATCAGGTGATCTGCTTACTTTTTCCAATTGAATGTACTATACTTATCTCAATGTTATAGCACAGTTCAGCGAGGTGTGAACGATGAGCACAGGCCATTCGGAGCTACATACGAAGCATGAACAAATTACAAAATATATTGAATCTGTGCCTGTCGGCACCAAGCTGTCTGTTCGTCAAATTGCTCAAGATTTGGATGTGAGCGAAGGAACAGCTTATCGAGCCATCAAAGAGGCGGAAAACATCGGGCTGGTCAGCACCAAACGCCGGATCGGTACGATACGCATGGAAAAAAAAGAAGAGCCAGTCATCGATAAGCTAACGTTCGCGGAAATCGTGAATGTGGTGGAGGGCGTTGTGCTTGGAGGATCTTCCGGTATACATAAGTCACTGAACAAATTCGTAATTGGCGCCATGCAGCTCGAAGCGATGTTGAAATACATTGAGGCGGGCAATTTGCTTATTGTCGGTAATCGTGTACAAGCCCATATGTGCGCCCTTAGCCAAGGGGCGGGGGTGTTGATTACGGGCGGTTTTGATACGACTTCTGAAGTCAAAGAGCTGGCAGATGAACTTCAACTGCCGATTATCGGGAGTTCTTTTGATACGTTCACGGTGGCCACGATGATCAATCGCGCGATGGAAGACAGGCTGATCAAGAAGAAAATAATGATTGTCGACGACATCATGCGCAAAGGCAGTCCAATTTACACGCTCAATGGAACGGACACCGTTAAAGATATGCAAAAGCTGGCAGACAAAACTATGCACACGCGCTATCCTGTCATTGATGACTATAAGGTGCCTATAGGGATGATCACCACTAAAGATATCGTGGGTGCGAAGCCGAACCAGCTCATCAGCATGTTAATGACACCGAAACCGCTTATGATTAACTTGAAGACTTCGGTTGCTTCAGCAGGGCACATGATGGTGTGGGAAGGGATTGAACTGCTGCCGGTTATTGATAGTGAGCGGAAAATGATCGGCGTCATTAGCCGCAAAGATGTCATGAAGGCGATGCAGCATATGCAGCAGCAGCCGCAGAACGCGGAGACATTCGAGGTGCAGATCTATGCAGGGATCGATGAAGTGCGCGACGCCGAAGGCAAGTTGTCTTTTAAAGGGACCATAACGCCTCAAATGACGAACTTCGAAGGTTTGGTGTCAGAGGGGATACTCACCACGATTATGATTCGTGCAGCCTATCGCACGGTTAAGGAGCATAAGAAGGGCGATCTCATTCTGGATAGCTCATCCTGTTATTTTCTGATTCCGCTGCAAATGGACGAGCCTTTTGAAATTGTGCCGACGATTGTGGAAATGACACGCCGATTTTGTAAGGTAGATATGGAAATCGTGGCGAATGGAGCCAGGGTGGCTAGAGCGATGTTTACGGCACGCATCCTTTAACATTTTAACTAGAATCTAAGGAGGACATGCACATGCACATGATTGCTTCGATTCACAAAAATGAGAACGGGTATATCGTCCAGTACAATCGTCCGCTGGGACATACAGTCAGCGAGGTTTGGGCAGCACTTACCGAAAATGATCGCCTAGAGAAATGGATGTCCAATCTTCAAGCCGAGGATCTGCGCAAAGGCGGACACATGAAATTTGATATGAAGGATGGCTCAGGTACATTCATAGATATGGAGATTACCGATTATGAGCCGCTTTCCGTGCTGGAATTCACTTGGGGGGAAGATCGTGTCCGCTTTGAAGTTTCGGCAAGATCAGAGGGTTCTTTACTCGTTTTAAGAGAGTTCATTGGCACGATGACGGACCATACGCCAAAAGACTTAGCTGGCTGGCATGTTTGTTTGGATATGATGTCTGCGCTGCTGGATGGGCAAGCGATGGACTTTCCGATGGATGAGTGGAAGAAATGGTACGAGCAGTATGGTGAGCTGGTGAAACAGGTTGGTTGATACGTAAGCACACTAACACTATAGTCACATGACCATCAGACAGTGAAACCTCAGTCGCCTGACTATCAGAGACCTGACTATTATTAAGCTGATCTGTCATGATTGTACGGAATCAGCAGTATTCTGAGGCTGGACTGAACAGTTGGCTTGGTGTGCCAACGCCTCCCCGGCTCTCTAACGGACACAGCCGCTCTTATTAGGCGAATTATAGGCGATTTGAAATCTAACGGACACCAGCGCAGCTAATTGCTTGTTTCTACCTTGATTTCGCCTCGAAATCGGCAAATAAGGTTACCCGTGTCCGTTAGAAATGAAACGGGGCGATTTCCACGATCTTAACGGCAGTAGTGTCCGTTAAAATTGGCTGGCAAGTTCATGCCAAGGTGGTTCACCTTGGATAAGGACGAGACAGAAGTCTATAAAGCTACCGAAATCGGGTGAATAGGGGACCGTTGTTCCCATTAATTGGTTCTAAAGCTGTTTTAACAGGAAATAGCGGACTGTAGTTCGCCTGTGAGGAAAATTAAGCATAATCGCATAAAAAAGAGGCTGCTCATAGGTCGGTGTAGACCCTATAAGACAGCCTCTTTGTTCGTTTCGGCTATTTGCTAGCGGAGACGGTTTCGATTTCTTTCACGCTCTGATAAATGAGGTCGAACAGCTCTTCCAGGTTGCCTTCTTCAATACAGGAGAAAGCGACGCGCAGATCAGCCGCTCCAAGAGCGATGGTACCCACACCATGTTGATCCAGCAAGTGGAGACGCAAAGTTTCGGCATCAACCGTTTTGAGCTTCAGGCACATGAAGTAACCGGAGTTGAACGGGTAGTAGCCCCATGCATCGTCGAACTTGCCGGAGTCCAGAATGGACTTCGTACGGTTCGCACGGCCTTTCATGATCTCATATTTCTCTTGCTTCTGCTGATTGAACTCTGGGGAGTTAAGCGCATGAAGCACGAAAGTTTGGGATGGGTGAGGCCCGCTGGAGATTGTCGCACGGATGATACCCATTGTTTTCTGTTCGAGTGCACTAAGCATCGCTTCGCTTTGGCCGGCATAAGTGACAAAACCAACACGGAAACCCCAGACGTATTCTTCTTTGGTAGCACCGTCAATTTTGATCGCAAGCACACGCGGGTGAATGTCCGCTAATTTACCGAACAAGGACTCGTTAAGAGATCCTTCAAAGAAAAGTCCAAAGTAGGCATCGTCAGTTAGCACAACGACATTGATGCCAGCTTCAGCTGCATCTTTAATCGCGGCAGCAATCTCATTACCTTCTTCAGCCCCAGGCGTGTAGCCTGTTGGGTTGTTCGGGAAGTTCAAGACAACGATGGCTTTACCTTTGGATTGTTGAGCTAGCAGCGCTTCGCGGAGGCCAGCAGCATTAAACTTCTGCTCCTCGTTGTAGAGCGGGAAGTTTACAATTTTCGCACCACGGCGGATTTCAAAAGTGAGCTCGTAATTCTCCCAGTTTTTATCCGGAATAATAACGGAGTCGCCTGCATCAGCGAAAAGATCAGCTGCGATACTTAGACCGTGCGTCAACGCATTCGTTACGATCGGGTTGCCGATCAGTTTGCTGCCGATCTCAGGGTTTTCTTCGAGCATCTTTTTGCGCCATGCGCTGCGGAGCTCAGGCTTACCAGCTGGCGGAGCATATTCATATATATCTTTAGGTGCGTACGTGGAGAGAGTATCTTGAATGACCTTCAAATGCATCGGCTGACCGTTTTCGATCGCAATACCAATCGTAGCGTTGAACTTTTTGGCCTTGGCCTTGGCTTCAGCAGATTGGCTAAGAATGCCTTCTTTCGGGAAGTAAATCGATTTACCTAATGCAGAAAGCATGTCAAATACGTGAGAATTTTCACGTTCCAGGGTCTCGTTTAACTGTCGTGCCAGAGGATTCATAAGCATGGGTCATTCCTTCCAATTTGCTATTCATTTTTTGCAGTTATTATACCACTTTCACCCCGGTACGTCACTGCGAGAAACAAATTTTTTTGGATAGAATTTTATTCGGATCTAAACCTTTACTTGATTTAAAAATCCTTCTAGCCGCAGCTTCACATCGGGCCATTCGCGGGCAATGATGCTGAACATAACTGTGTCCCTCACATAACCGTCGTGAAGCACGCGATGTTGGCGGAGTATGCCTTCTTTTTGGGCGCCTATTCGGGTAATTGCCGCTTGAGAGCGCTCGTTTCTTAGGTCTGTTTTAAGCTGAACGCGCAGGAGGTCTAAAGTTTCAAAACAGTGCTGTAGCAGCAAATACTTACACTCCGTATTTATTCTGGTCCGCCAAACACGGGGATTGTACCACGTATGACCGATCTCGACGTGACGATTTGCGGTCGAGTAGTCGAAAAGGCGCGTGCTGCCGACGAAGCTATCGGACTGTTTGTCATATACGCTGTAGGGGATGCCTAGGCCAGCTTTTTGCTCATCTAATGCTTGGCGGACAAACTGTTCAACGGCTGAAGGTTGAAGCAGCGGGGTCATGTAGGCAAAGATGGCAGGATCTGAGGCTGCCTCCACTAGTGCGCTAATGTGGGATTCCTGCATCGGCAGTAGAATAACTTGGGTACCTTCTAGCATGATGGGTTGGAAATTCATAGGCGTATTCTCCTTGTCAAAAAGTTGGATGTATGAGATTTTAGTAAGCATAATGGAAAAATGGTGTAATAATAAGATCCAATTTGGTTGTATTTTTGTGTACCAATTTGTGTTGTGAGAATAGGCTTTGTGGAGGAAAGAGAAGAGAAGAGAAGAGAAGAGAAGAGAAGAGAAGAGAAGAGAAGAGAAGAGAAGAGAAGAGAAGAGAAGAGAAGAGAAGAGAAGAGAAGAGAAGAGAAGAGAAGAGA
>NZ_JCAUAX010000030.1:0-13844 GCF_059692175.1 Paenibacillus sp. J22R67
AGAAAAGCTTAATTGTACTCATTGACTTGCTAGCGAGATTATTCATCTCATTTATAGTCGATTACTCGACTGTGCTTACTCACTCGTTGTTCAGTTTTCAAAGATCAATTTGCTTTCGTTCTCTGCCGTGTTACCGAAGCAGCGAAAAGTAATATACCATATCTGTTTTTCAATTGCAAGCTTTAATTTTTACATCCATTCGTGAAGATATTCAACACGTTCAGATCTTTATTTCTGCTTGCGCCCCGTTCCGTTTGGAACAAGAATCATAATATAGCACATACGATTTTGGAATGCAACCCTTGTCCTTGCATTTTATAAAAAGAACCTCCTAGCCCCAGTATTATCTGACAGCTATGAGGCTCCATGGGTTCTTTACTAAAACTATTTTAACCTGATACCTTTAAGCAATAATTCCAGGGGTTCTCTCTCTTCATTTTCACCCCGATGATCATACTCGACAAGCTTATCCAACCGAGCAACTTGATGGCCATAGTCATACATGGCAGCAGCCACTACGGATAAACGCAGCAGTCCTTGCGGCTGTTTCGTATATCGATCAATGAGATCCGTCATGAACCGATCATTCTCAGCTTCCATCTCCATGCCTTCCGAGCTGATATCTTTCAGTTTGTCATCGAATTTCAGCAGCACATGTTCGTGAAACTTAATTAGCTTTTCCATATGTTGATCAAAATAGTCGTCAATCGCTTCCGTTCGAGCCGCCTGAAAGTAATGCTCATCTACGGATTCAAGAACCTCTAATCCTTTATGCATAGCGAGCAGCTTTTGTTTGTATACAACAAGCTCGCGAATCCGGCTGAAGCCATTCCCCTTGCCTTTGAGCCTTTTGATCTCTTCTTCCATGAGCCTGTACTTTTCCGACAAGGATTTCAGACTGCTGCGAAGGTTTTCTTTTTCCTCACGAAACACAGTTTCCTTCATTTCATTGGAGATAACGGTGCGAAGGAGGAGTGACATTTTGCTGAAAATAGTCTGGATCTGTGCAGCGAACTGCTCCTTCGGCTTGGGCGGGAAGAAGAGAATATTCACTACAAAGGCACAGCCGATACCAATTAAACTAAGAAGCAGCCGATTCAGCGCGAACTCCCACTCTCCAGAAGCCTCCATCACCGCTACAACGGTAACCAAAGTAAGACCTATTGTTTCTTCCATACGCATTCTAAGACTGATGATAATGACAATAATACAGACAATGCCAATTGCAATGACATTATTTGAGAAAAATATTCCCGCCAACAGTGCCAATGCCGCACCAAGAATATTCGTCTGCAGCTGCTCTAAAAAGTAGCGCCACGAACGATAAATCGAAGGCTGCATAGCAAAAATGGCAGCAACAGCGGCAATGACAGGAGGAGTAAAATTAAGCCAGGCACTTATGTATAAGGCCAAAGCAACGGCGATACCCGTTTTCCAAACACGCGCACCGAAAACCATGAAATCCCCCTCATCCCAAATATTGATTCCCTATTATCTTACACAGGTAAAGGGATTGATGCAAAGTAACTCCTTAAGTCCCTGCTTCGATTCTGCCAGTCAACTTGCATGACAGTCCCATGCGGAAGCCATACTGTTAAAGTAATTTCCATAAACTCGGCTGGAGGCTTCTATGATCAAACAAAAATGGCGAATTCCGCCCACACAAGGGCTTGGATTTAAGCTCAGCAAAGGACAAACGGTTAGAATAACCGACGTAGAAGGCGAGCAGGTTGCCGACTTTGTCGCCTATCGTGTAGACGATTTTAGAGAACGTTTGGACCCTGGAGTTACGATGGATGCCCTTCATAAATTGAAATTGAAGCCAGGAGACCTGCTTTATACCAATACATACAAGCCAATGCTAACCCTAGTAACTGATCGCGTAGGTCAGCATGATTTCATTAATCCAGCTTGCCGCAGCGAAATGTATGAAGTGCTCTATAGTAAAAAAGACCATGCAAGCTGCTATCATAACCTGAATCAGGCCCTAGCCGAGTTCGCAATTCCCATCCCTGACCAACATTACCCCATTAATTTGTTTATGAATACCATCATAGAACCATCAGGGGAAATCACGATAGAGAGGCCGTTATCGAAGGCTGGAGATTATATTGAACTTCGAGCGGAAATGGATTTAATCATAGCTGTGTCTGCTTGTCCGTGCTCCGAGAGCGCATGTAATGGGTTCAAGTGCACACCTATTGACATCGAGATTATGTAGGCATTCACCCAACTCTTCCACTCAGCATACTATGCTCCGAATGGAAGAAGGAGGGTTTGGTTATGGTTCATTTGAAATCCAAAAGTTGGCTGGATCGCTATGTAGGTGAGCTGCCTGATTGGCAGCAAGATGCCTTTCGCAAGTTCGGGCATATGATTGCGGATGAAGACCGGATGTACCCCTGTATACCAGGGCGGCAGGGTTTTCTCACCGACAGCTTGCGGTTCGGTTTTGCAGCAGATCCCAGATCTGATCAAGCCATTGAAGAAGCTGCGCAGCTGCTGCAACAATACGGCGAATGCTCCCGTGATACCGGCCGGTTTGCTTCGCTTGTACTATTTTTCGAAACGCCGGAAGACATGGTGGCTGAATTCACCGTGGAAGATTACGAGCAAGTCTTCTGGTCCGTCTTGAGCCGGGTAAGCGCCACAGATCCGGTTCCTTGGCCCGCACACATTCCTCAAGATCCCTCCCACCATGCATGGGAGTTCTGTTATAGTGGCCATCCGTACTTCGCCTTTTGCGGGACACCTGCCCATCAAGTTCGCCGAAGCAGAAGGACGCCTTATTTTCTAATCACCTTCCAGCCCCGATGGGTTTTCGAAGAAATTAATGATTCAACCGCTTTCGGACGCAATATGAAAAACCTAATTCGCCAAAAACTAGTCGAGTACGACGGCGTTCCCGCACATCCCTCACTCAAATGGTACGGTCAGGCAGACAATCTGGAATGGGAGCAATATTTCCTGCGTGATGATGAAAGTATAGCTCCTAAATGCCCTTTTGCTTCTATGGCCATGAAAAAGAAGTAATGAAAAAACCAGCCAAGGCCTATGCGGACCGAAGCTGGTTATCTTTTTTTAATGAATCGTTTCCCGATTATTTGGAGGCATCTGCGGCATGCCTTGGGCCGGGACGAAGGTATTCAGCATTTTCTGCATATCCGAAGTCCCAAGCTGTGGAACCTGATAGTAGGCATTTCTATTCTGATACAAGAAAATCTCATAGGCCATCTCGATAAAATTCTGCACCTGGGAGGCTAGTACACGACGAACTGCAGGGTTCGTCACCTCAACGGAAGTCATCGTCAATAGAGAGGCATGAGATTTAATAAGCCCCAGCATATGCGCACTAATACCAGCGTCCTTCACATCAGCCAGCGATTGATTCGGCTTTTTGGGCTGCGTAGGCTTGATCCCATAGATGGGCTGAGACAGATTCCTTATCATGTAGGTCTGCGTCTCTTCGCTCGGCTTCTGTCCCGTAGTAAAGCACTCTGCCGTTAAATTGTAGTGGTAGAGCGTAAAGCTGTACTGATGGTCCAAAATGTCCAGAAGCTCAGGATCTTGGACGAACTGTCTGAAAATCATAAACTGATCCAGTACATTAATGGAACAAGCTAACACTTCGTGCAAATCAAAGAGCTCATGTCCCCCATGGTTCATGTTAGGTGCCATTTGATTCATGTTGTTATATGGTGTTTGCTGCTGCATCTCGAAGTCTCCTTTAATTGATGGATTGGTAACTTCGATAATATGAGTTAGAATGACGGAAATTATACAATTTCTCCTACTTCAGCAGCAGCGAGGCCCAAGTGGTTTCAAGCCACTTATCAAAGTCAGCACCCTTGTCCCCTTCGTACGTATCGTACACATCCGTTCTGGTTTTTTGGAGCTTTTCTTTGAATGCTTCAAAGCTATGACCTTCCGGTAGGCTCTTTTTAATACGCACGAACACCTTGCCTGCTCCTTTGACCAAATCCCCTTTTTTCCGCGGCGGCAGCTGGACATCTTCCCCAAATGCTTTTAGCTTGCGATAAGCTAATTCTTGAATGGGATACACGGCATCGTTAGTTAGGATACGGGTCAAAATATTTATGCTCTGTTGATCATTCCATTGACCTAACTGTTCAACAGCATCCAGACGTTCTCTCCAATTGGAGGAACGATTCGCGGATTTTTTTAACTCTTCAAAATTAGCTGGCACTTCATTGTTTAATTCTATATTCAACTGACTCAAGCTCCTTCGACTGCTGCAATTTGCGCATGTTCTTTTACTACAATGATGTTACACTTTTTTGGGGCTAAGCGCCAATGAAATGGACTTACGGCTGCAGACTTCGAAAAAATAGTTCGAAACTGACTGCCATTTGGGTATTAAGCTTGTCATCGCCCATCCCCATTCCCCAGGTAATTAATACACCCATATAAGTTTGAATGGCTTGATCCGCGATCATTTCTGCCGGGAAGACCGTTGAGAACTCCCCTCGTTTCTGTGCTTCTTCTATTAGAGGAATGAGCACTACTTTCAGCTCTTCCAACATCTCCAGCTGATTGGACAGTGACTTCTCGTTACTAAGATTGCTTTGAAATAGCGCACGGGCAAGCTGTCTAGTATACGGCACAAGCCTTACCAATTCTATAAGGAACTCCCGTAAATGAGGGAGAATCGGCCCGCTTTTATCCTTCAGCTTAACGAACTCAGTCGACGCCCAGAATGTCTGAATATCACAGAACACTTCTTCCTTCGTGGCAAAATAGTTGAAAAACGTTCCCTTCGCCACACCAGCTCGTTCCGTAATCTGATGAACCGTAGTCTCTTCGTAACCTTGCTCCGCAAATAGTTCGAGCGCTGTGTCTATGATCTTTTTGCGCGTTGCCCGCTTTTTTTCCTCACGGTTCATTGGGTCATCTCCGTTTATCGCTAATGTATACGCTGTATGTTCCAAGTATAGAGGAAACTGCATGTTTGTTCAATTCATTAAATGACCATCGGTCTAATATTATATGAATGTTCGAACCGTTACACTGCGAATGCCGCAACACAGCATTCATGCTCAAAACCCTGAGGCAGGCCGCCTCAGGGTTTTGAGTTTTGCTTTTATCAGTATCGAGCTAGCTAGAGCTTACGACAATCCCCCTGCAGTACTTGCAAACTGCCGCATCGATTTCGATTTCCTCATTGCAGTAGGAGCACTCCTTATGTGTTTTCACTGCTGTTGACTCTACCGCGGATTTCCTCTTCGTGCTAACCAAGATTAACAAACCGATTACAACAATGACAACGACGATTATCCAAAAAACCATACCGAAACACCTCCTAGTTGAAAATCAACTTTTGATGAATCCGTATATGTATATTCGCCCATGCTTGTCTGTTTGTCTTAGTCATTTATATTCGTTTCGGATAGTTTAATTATTACCATTATTTATTGCTCTTCTGCCACTCTTTGAACTGTCTGTCATACTCGGCAACGACCTTTTGCAAGCCTGCAGCATTCATTTTCTTAAGGGCATCCGGAAATGCCTTATCGTAGTCGACAAGCCCCAGCTTAATCGGATAAATACTTGTTTTCAGCTCAGCCAAGCAATTCGCGTACTCAACGCCTACTTTGCTCGCGTCAAAATTAAAGCCAACAACAACACTGTTTACTGCATTCTGCTCAACCGTGGTTCTGGCCTTCACATAGGCAGGGTGCGTATCTGGAGTCCATCTGCCCATCTGAATGTTGCCCAGCATCCAAAACTGAAGCTGATAAGCAGGTGCGTTCTTATCATCCTTTTTCAGCAACTCCATTTTGTTGGCGCCGCCATCTTTCCAATGTGTATCTTTAATGCCGTATAAAACTAAATCAAAATTCTCCTGCTTGAGATTCAGCCAATTCAAGAACTGAATCGCCGCTTCCGGATGCTTACTAGTTGCGGAAATCCCGTTAGAGTTTCGCACCCCGTAAGAACGGAATTTCGGCTTATCGTTTAAATAATACATATCGAGCTCGGCTCCCGGGACTTTCTCAGCGAGCAGTTTCGATCCTCCGATTCCTTCGCCTTCCCGGAACAGAATTCTACCATTGCTTTCTTCTTTAGCGGATACTTCCTTAGGTACCGTCAAAATGTCCGGATTCACTAATTTCTTCAAATAGGCATCTCTAAAAAATTGTGTATCCTTCTTAAATTCCGGTGTTTCGATCCATGGCTTCACAGTGCCCTGCTGATCAACGGAGATCAAATCTTGGAATACGGCAAATGGATAGGTGTCGTACGTTGTGTGTAGATAGGCAGGTGTTTCTTCCGCTAATACACGAATATAGACGTCCTTATTGTCCTCAGGCCAATTCTTCTTAATTGTTTCTGCTGCCGTGAGCAGCTCCTGCGGCGATTTCGGCGGTTGAAGGTTGTTCTTCTTTAATAGATCCGTTCTAAAGGTAACCATGCCATCTGCATTCGCGGTATCCGTCCAGAAATCCGGAACAAAATATGTCTTCCCATTGATTTTGGCAGCGCCCCATACCCAATCAGGGAGACTTTTCTTAAGATCAGCTCCGTACTTGGCAAGCAGATCATCAATTGGAATGATACCCCCATTGCTTGCGAGGACGTTAGGGCCTTTCAGGTCATGCATGATGTGAATGATTTCGAATTCCTCGCCGGTCGACATCATGAGGTTTGTTTTCTGATCCCAAACGTCCCATGGAATGTAAATGGCTTTATAAGTAAGGTTTAAACCATCTTGCGCAAGCTTCTTATTGATCGCTTCTTCCACCATAGCTTGATCCTGTGGCGCCGTACCCGGCATCACGTAGCGCACCATGAGTTTCTCTGTTCCTCCAGCCTTAGATCCAGACTGATCTGCTGGTGTACTTACTGCTGGGTCTGCTGACTTCGTGCAGGCAGAAAGTATCGACATGATCAAAGTGATACAAAGCAGCCAAATCCAAGAACGTTTGAACTTATTGGACTTTGAGTACAAATTGAACCCACTCCTTATAAACCAATTTATATGACAGGTCCATCGTAGCCGCCACCCACATGATAGGTAAACTTAAAAAACCTATAATCGCTTCAAATAAAAGAGATTTACCGATTTCAAATTTAGGGGATTCATTTACAAATTAGAAAATAGCATCACCCTAACTTCTCACCCAGAGCATCAGATCGGAACTGTGCAGGAGAAACCCCATATTTCTTCTTAAACAATGTGTAAAAATAGGTCGTATTATAAATACCGATCTTCTCGCTTATCGTATTTGCCGATTCGTTTGTTTCCAGCAGTAATTCCTTTGCTTTCTCTAGCCGTACATGCTTTAAATAATCATTAAAAGACATCTTGCAGTAAGCCTTAAACAGTTTCCCGAAATATCCCGGTGTCAGCTGCACTTGTTCAGAGAGACCCTCGAGTGAAATATCGGGCTTCGCATAGTTTCGATCGATAAACTCCTTGATCTCCTCCACAATATCGTTCTGGCGGCCCTTCGACTTCGCTTTTATGTTGTCGCAGATCTTATAGCACACTTGTTCTAATTCGAAAGCCGCTTCATGTAGAGATTCATAATTGGTCAGACTCGTTGCAATTTCAATGAAATGCTTCGCTTCATGATTTCCAACAGCAGACAAGTCAAAATGGATATACATAGAGATAATCAGCTGATTTAAGCATAACAGTGCTTGGTCATAAGGCAGTTGGCTTGCATACTGGATTAATTCCTCCATCTCACTCTGGACAGCTTCATGATGAGAGATTTGTATGGCTTCGATGAGCCTTTTTTCCAAATTACTCGGATATTTAAACTCCTCTTTGGCTTCATAAGTTTCCTCAGCATATGTAAACATCTGTCCTTTACCAGCAAAAAAACGCTGCTGCAACGCTTCTTTGGCATGAGCATACGAGTTGCGAATATCTGCGTCAGTTTGAACGATAGAGCCAATTGAAGCAGTTACAGAAATCTTGAAAAACTTTTTCACATTCGTTTGAATTTCTCCAACCAATCTAGGGAGCTCAGTCTGAGGAACGTCTGTTTCCAACTGCCCCAAAACACCGATTTCATCTGCCTCCACGACCACAGCCTCCATACCCGTCAAGTCTTGGGCAATGTTACATACCGCGAATCGAATTAAGGATTGTGACTTCTCCGAGTGCTTATTACTGAAATCTGCAAAGTCATCAATCTTGAGCAGCATGACTAGGAAATACGGTCCTCGCAGCTGTTCGCGATACTGATTACTCAAGTCTACTTGACTCCCTTTAAAATAATTGAGCAGGTAACTTTTCTTGGCAATATGCAGCGCTGGACCCATAAATGCTATCTTGTCAGCGATATTTTGAAAGGCTTCATCTAATAACAAATATTCGTTTACTTTCTTGGTAGTGTCCAAATCGTCATTTTTATACACTGACATCATTTTCCTGAGCAGTTTTTCCATCGGGTTGTACATCTGATTCGTTAGCCAAAGTGATACGGCCATACATAACACAAACATTGACAATGCTATGGCAAGCACGACCCCTTTTATATAATTCAGATTAGCTAACAAATCCTTATAACGATTAACGCTGATGAAATACCAATTTAATTCGTTCGATTTCACGAAGCTGACCAAATGCTTCTCCCCATCGATCTCCGTTGTAAAATTACCGCTGCTTTCTTTGGAATGAATTGTATCGCTTATGTACTTATCCCTGACATTATTTTCAAGGAAATGCGCCCCATCACTGTGGGAGAAAATCGTCCCTAGATCGTCTGTCACCATAATAAAGTTTGAGCTGTTGTTTTTCATGCCTTGAATTAATTTCTGTATGTACTTCTCTTCCATGTTGATGACGATAGCGCCCTTTTTTGGCAAATAGGAATTATACCCTGGTTGCAGTACAAAAGTTAATACATTAACGTCAAGGCCCGACACAGGGTCATGAATCGTTCGGGGATACAATTTACTGTATTTTTTCTCACGTTCGTGATTAATATTTTGTAAAAGTTCATTCTCGTCCTGCCGGGTGATGCCCTTCGTGTTCATGTAGCGGTCCGTGTACCCGTTATAGATTCCGATAGAATTCAGAAAAGGATAGCCGGATTGAATGTCAGAAAGCGCTCTCACAAGGCGGTATTCTTTAATACGGTCAAGTTCTGGATTATACATCGTCGATACAATGTCAGTATTGTTAATCAAATGATTGCCGATTTCATATACCTGCTGATTGACGATGTTGGCAACATAACTCGTTTGACTCAACATGGATTTGGAAATGCTGCCAACCTCCTTAACAGCGTTCATCGAGAAGAACGTGTACAGCGTCATACAAACGACAGATATGGTAATTGAAGTTAGTAAAAGAAAGCTAAGAAATAGCTTTCGGTACGCGGAATGCCTCAGCATTTTACTTCTCATTTGCATGCGTTGTTCCTCCCAGATCGTCCGTTTTCGTATCGTTTTATTATAGCAAGAAAAGAATTTTAAATAATTCAATTACCGAAAATTATAAAAATAACGAGAAATTGAAATGCTCATTTATCCAATAAACAACGGGATTAAAGATATTCAAAGTTTACTCGCTTGTCACTTTAAACTAGTGTGAAGAGGTGCAGTTGCTTCGCTATTTCAACCTAAGGAGCGTACCACTATGAGCGCCATTAAAAAACAAGATTTATTCCGGGAACTAAGAAGGAATTATATCGCCTATTTGCTCGTCGTCCCTGCTGCTGTCTACACCTTTATTTATGGGTACATGACGCTCCCGTACATGTTGATCGCATTCCAGAAATTTAACTACAAGCTGGGTATTTGGGGCTCCCCATGGGTTGGTCTTGATAACTTCAAATTTTTCTTCTTATCCGACCGTGCCTGGCAAGTTACCTTCAATACGATCCGACTAAATTTCTTCTTTATCATTTTCGGTACCATATTTGCGTTATTATTAGCAATCCTGTTCAGTGAACTGAAAAGTCTCCGTTTCTCAAAAATCATGCAATCCACGATCCTGTTTCCGCATTTCTTGTCCTGGGTCATCATCAGTTATGTGATTTACAGTTTATTTGCGACCAATTACGGGCTCATTAACAAAACAATGACCATGTTTGATTTAAGCCCCATCAATTGGTACTCCTCGCCGCAGTACTGGGTGCAGATCCTGGTTACCACCAATGTATGGAAGGATGTCGGCATTTCGCTAGTTATCTACTTGGCCGCTATCACAGGCATTGACGCCTCGCTTTACGAAGCGGCCAAAATCGATGGTGCCAGCCGCTGGCAGCAGATTCGCTTCATTACTCTTCCGCTGCTCATGCCCACGGTTATTATTCTTTCCTTGCTCGCGTTAGGCAGAATCATGTACGGAAGTTTCGATATGATCTACGCCATCATAAAAGACAACGGATTGCTTTACCCAACCGTTGATGTCATCGACACCTACACGTTCCGGGCGCTGCGAACCATCGGTAACCCTGCACAAGCCATGGCCATTGGGCTGTATCAATCAATCGTTGGGTTTATCCTTGTGTTTGGCGTCAATTGGATCGTTCGCAAAGTAAGCCCTGATAACTCTCTGTTTTAAAGAAAGGAGCCGCCATGCGTACTGTAAAGCTATTTGACGCCGCTAATATGGTCTTCATTTTCATCGTATCCTTATTATGTACATTACCTCTACTACTGGTACTGATCGTATCTTTCACAGATGAACGTTATATCCAGACACATGGATATAGTTTTTTTCCTCAGCAACTATCGTTTGCCGCTTACCGTATGCTCTTTTCAGGTAACTCTCCACTGCTGCAAAGCTACATGGTTTCTATCGCCGTTACTGTGCTTGGTACATTCATAGCCGTTATCATCACCGCCATGGCGGGATATACCTTATCTGCCAAGCATTTAAAATACCGAAATAGTCTCGCTATGTTTTTCTTTATCACGATGGTGTTTAACACTGGACTTGTACCTTGGTATATGATCAGCACGGGCTTTGGTTTAAAAAACAACCTGTGGGCGCTCATCGTCCCCTCCCTCTTGTTTAATCCGTTCAACTTGTTTCTCGTCAGGAATTATATGAAGCAAATTCCAGATTCCTTAACTGAAGCTGCTCGGATCGATGGAGCCAACGACGCCTATATCGCCTTTCGAATCTTTATGCCGTTAAGTCTGCCCGTACTTGCGACAATTACGCTTTTCTATGGTATTGGCTACTGGAATAACTGGTTTAACGCGATTATGCTCGTTGATAAGAGCCAGTTGTTCCCTCTGCAATACTTACTGTTCAAATTAAATTCCGAAATCAGCATGATTCAGCAAATGCAGACTTCCTCAACAACCATGTCTACCGCACAGCTGCCGAGCGAATCCATCAAAATGGCCACAGCCATCGTAACCATTGGTCCTATTGTTTTGTTTTATCCATTCCTGCAAAAATACTTTATTAAAGGATTGCTGATCGGTTCTGTAAAAGAGTAAAACAAAAAGATCACCCTGAGGTGATCTTTTGTTTAAAGCTGGTGATGGGAATACTCCAATTCCTGATTGAACATGCTTCCTACGGAAGCAACTAGTGGTAGATTTGGACGCGCGTCCTAACGGACGGTCGAACCCTCTGCGGCTTCTCTTCCTTTCCCCTTCAAAACAAAAAGATCACCCTGAGGTGATCTTTTGTTTAAAGCGGGTGATGGGAATCGAACCCACGCTACCAGCTTGGAAGGCTGAAGTTCTACCATTGAACTACACCCGCATGATGTAAAAAGTCGGGACGACACGATTTGAACATGCGACCCCCTGCTCCCAAAGCAGGTGCTCTACCAAGCTGAGCTACGTCCCGAAAAATACCGGCGAGAGGACTCGAACCTCCACTCGTTAGAACTCGATTTTGAGTCGAGCGCGTCTGCCATTCCGCCACGCCGGCTTATGTGGCGCGCCCTGAGAGATTCGAACTCCCGACCTTTTGATTCGTAGTCAAATACTCTATCCAGCTGAGCTAAGGGCGCGTATGAAATTGAGGTAAATAATGCCGAAGACCGGACTTGAACCGGTACGATAGTCACCTATCGCAGGATTTTAAGTCCTGTGCGTCTGCCGATTCCGCCACTCCGGCTTGCTTAAAGGCAGAAGGCGCTACCCAGATTCGAACTGGGGGTAAAGCTTTTGCAGAGCTCTGCCTTACCACTTGGCTATAGCGCCAAAAAGCGGAAGACGGGATTCGAACCCGCGACCCTCGCCTTGGCAAGGCGATGCTCTACCCCTGAGCCACTTCCGCATGATAATGGGGTTCCCCAAACATTTTTGGGAAATAATGCGCGTAGAGGGACTTGAACCCCCACGGTCACCCGCTAGATCCTAAGTCTAGTGCGTCTGCCAATTCCGCCATACGCGCATGCTGTAAATAAGGCAAATGGTGAGTCATGTAGGATTCGAACCTACGACACCCTGATTAAAAGTCAGGTGCTCTACCAACTGAGCTAATGACTCATGAAAGAAACTGGGGATCAAGGATTTGAACCTTGGCATGACGGAGTCAAAGTCCGTTGCCTTACCGCTTGGCTAATCCCCAATGGGTAGGTAATGGGCGGACGACGGGACTTGAACCCGCGAATGCTGGATCCACAAACCAGTGCGTTAACCCCTTCGCCACGACCGCCGCATTAGAAAGATAAAGAAATGGAGGCTGATGGATTCGAACCACCGAACTCGGAGAGAGCAGATTTACAGTCTGCCGTGTTTAGCCACTTCACTAAGCCTCCATGATGTAAAACCTTTTGCAATTCTGGTGCCGTCGAGAGGACTTGAACCCCCAACCTACTGATTACAAGTCAGTTGCTCTACCAGTTGAGCTACAACGGCATATTCATTAGTTATAATGGCGGAGCCGACGGGATTCGAACCCGCGGTCTCCTGCGTGACAGGCAGGCATGTTAGGCCTCTACACCACGGCTCCACATTTATAAATTTGAATAATGGTGGAGGCTGACGGGATCGAACCGCCGACCCTCTGCTTGTAAGGCAGATGCTCTCCCAGCTGAGCTAAGCCTCCATGGGAATGAACTTCTAAAGTGAAAATGGTGACCCGTAGGGGACTCGAACCCCTGTTACCTCCGTGAAAGGGAGGTGTCTTAACCACTTGACCAACGGGCCATGCTTAATGAAAATATACCAACGGAGAGAGAGGGATTCGAACCCTCGCACCACTTACGCAGTCTAACCCCTTAGCAGAGGGTCCCCTTATAGCCACTTGGGTATCTCTCCAATATAACGAACTGGTAGCGGCAGAGGGGCTCGAACCCCCGACCTTACGGGTATGAACCGTACGCTCTAGCCAGCTGAGCTACGCCGCCATAATGTCTATTTTATAAGAAACGGAGAAGGAGGGATTCGAACCCTCGAGACGCTTGTGACGCCTACACGATTTCCAATCGTGCTCCTTCGGCCAGCTCGGACACTTCTCCTAGTATTTATGGGTTAGGACTCCCCGAACAGGACTCGAACCTGTGACAACTCGATTAACAGTCGAGTGCTCTACCAACTGAGCTATCAGGGAATATGGTGGAGCCAAGCGGGATCGAACCGCTGACCTCCTGCTTGCAAGGCAGGCGCTCTCCCAGCTGAGCTATGGCCCCTTAAGGCTTGTCTGGAATCAAAAAAGAAATGGTAGGCCCTAGTGGACTCGAACCACCGACCTCACCCTTATCAGGGGTGCGCTCTAACCAGCTGAGCTAAGGGCCTATATTTGTGACTACTCCAAAGGGTTGAAAAAACACCCACAAGGGGTACTGCTTGGCAACGTTCTACTCTCCCAGAACCCTGCGGTTCAAGTACCATCGACGCTGGAGGGCTTAACGGTCGTGTTCGAGATGGGAACGCGTGGGTCCCCTCCG
>NZ_JCAUAX010000031.1:0-11776 GCF_059692175.1 Paenibacillus sp. J22R67
GCAGATTTGCTTCATCGCGCAAAGCGCGACTTTTCACAGGGCTTCAGCCGCCGGATTTCGCCGACGTCTGCCTGCTAGCTACGGGGCGGCTTGGACCTTACCCCGACTGAACTTGCATCAGTAAGTTGTGCCTAGCTTGGCTAGGCGCGCACTGCCCGATAGCTTAATGACAAAAAGAGCAGCTGCCGCCGGGCAAACTGCTCCATGATGGGTTGAACTAACGATTTTCGTTAGTGTGTACCATGTTATTCCCTCGTATAGTTTCGTCTAATTAAAATTTCATTTATTTGTAGTTTTTGCACTTCGGAGAGCCATACGATTTTTCCAAGATGTTTGGCATATGCAATTTCATGTGGTTGCTCGGAAACATGATAGATATTTCGTGGAATATGCCAGGGGTGTATGCCTTTTTATCTTTCATTTGATTTATCTTTCTATTTTGCTGGTTCGGACATTCTAAATCGCTCATTGATTCATGATTGTTCTTTTTGAACTGAAAAAATGTAATCGGTACTCTACTCGCTAGATTTTTTTGATGACTTGAAGGGTTTCGCGATTTGAGTCCATTTTACGCAGCACTTGCACTCCTGTCGCTAATGAGATCAAGAAACAGCAGCAGATGAGAAGCGAGAGTATAGACCATTCGAAGATACTGTGGCCAAGATATGTCTGCCAGCCAATTGCAATTAAACCGAGTAAATAGGTGATACCTGTTAAATGAGTCCATCTACTGCGAGCATTTGCAGTAAATGAAGTACGGTCAGATAGCCAAGCGACAATCGGTAAAGCTTGCAGCGCGTGAAAGCCTAGGCCGTGCAGAACAATAATATTTCCGTGAACGCCGACGATTCGGCCATTGTTGACGGAAATCCAAATACCAGCCATAAACGAGAACATGACAGCGATCATTGCATATCGGATACCTACAACCAGCACTGGGCGACGCATGTACGCTTTTTTGAGGAAATATTGAATGCCTAAGAACATGTAGCACAGAATCAAAAACAGGGCTACGAAAGTGAAAATATCACCGACCATGTTGTCAAAGACCATGCCACTCTTCACAAACCTTGGGTTGACGCCGCGAAAATTTTGCACGGTTTCCGCAAAGTAGGAATAAAGAGCCAGTAGGATATAAGACCATCGAAAAAAAGCTCTGCCTTTCACACCCATTGCGGAAAATGGCGCGATCGCTGCCGTTGAAAGTAGAAATATTCCCAGTGCGGCATTAAAGGAGAATGCGTTGGAGACATTCCCATCAGGCGATACATGTCCTCCATACAACAATACCCACACTGCACATATCCCCGCAAGTAGAAAGCCGAGAAGACCAGTAAGTACTAACCATTTCTCTCCTTCAAAAAACTTAACTGACAACTTGGTATTCTCACCCGTGCACATCATTCCCTCAATAACCATCGTGAATTCTCCTTTTTATATCGTTCGAATTTGATGTTTTTATTGTACAACGAGGAAGATGAAGCGAGACCTTGCTCAAGTCCAGAATTTTCCTGGACTATAGTCGTAACTGTTGCTAGACCCCTAGGAGTAGCCGGTCACTGTAAAAAGCGCCTGCAGTCATAACAATTAAAATCAGTTCCTTACTTTGGTATTCCAACTTTAGGTCTATCAGTATTGAATTATTCTTTCCTTTCGTTGAGTAGCAAAAAAAAGAGACCCACAGCAACGGGCTGAGGGTCTAAGGTTTATATTTTAAAGGGGTCGAGAAAGGCAACGGATCCGATTTGGTCCGTTGCCTTCTCATGTTGATATTGAACTCTCGGTTGCAATAGGTACGCATTTAATATCATCTTTTCAATTATTTAGGGGATGGGCATACCATTTTAATGTCTTCCAAATCTAACATTTGAGAGCTCTCGACTAAACTGCTTAAAGGGACGCTTTGCTCATTTTCTGGTTGATCCAAAGGATAAACTCTGGCGGTTTCATTCTCTTCGTCGACATGTTGAATGTAGATTGGCTTCCCATTATAAGTGACATCAACCATGGTAGGTGAAACTGCAATCTCTTGTGCGGATATTCCCCTGGTTCATTTAATGATTTTGACCATCCTTTTCCTTTATATTCTTTGTGAGATATCCTTTTTAATCTTGTATTACATGCTTTGCATGAATGCTTTATTAAAAAATAATTTTTTATTTGAGCGCTTGTTAGGGTTAAGCTAATTGAGGTGCCTGTCGGGAAACCATATTTAATAATAAACAGGGCTATCAAGATTAAACATACGATGATAACGCCTAACCAAAAAGCCGATTCATTCATAGCCTCTCTCGCTTTCCTTTATGTTTTTCATTTTGGTAACTTCTTAAATTTCGCGAAGTGATTGAAATTATCCTGCCCTTCAGTGATACAGTATTAGTTACCATCACGCTCTACTGCCCAATCGTAATGAAAAAGAGCAATTGCCGTAGCGGCAACTGCTCCTGTATCGCTAAACTATCGTTTACCGTTAGTTTAATGTCTTGCTCATATTAAATGGGATTTCATGTTTATAAGCTGTTGTGTATTTCTCAATTAGTTCTATTTTTGCTTCTTTATTGGCAATTAGAATGTCCCCGTAAACAGGTACTACGGTATTCCAATTCTCTTCCTTCGAATGTTTGGTTACAAATAAATATGATTGTCCTTCGTGAAGTAATTGATCATTTTCAATTAGAATTAATTCATTTTTTTAAATCCACCTTGTTGATTTACGATTACTATTCCATTCAATTTACCCTTTATATTATCAGACACTTCCACCTTAAACTGAGTTTCAGGCGTGCTATCTAATGATTTAGTTCCATCCTGTTTTATCACTTTCCCGACAAATACATTATCTGCCCATCCGACAAGCCTACGTGTATCGGTTACATCAAAAGCGTTGCTGGATGCGAATGTTCTTATAACAGGATTTTCTGGAGGATTGTTTAAAATCGCTAAAGCAATAGAGGCAACTATTATACTGCCAAGAACAAAAGACCACCTACTTTTTGAATATCCCATCTCTACTCCCCCCAGAACGAGAGAATATTTCCATGCTCTTATATTACCATAATTAGGAATTACACATTACTTCAATAGGCCGCCGCAGATGCTGGCAGCCTATTTGTAATTTTGCTATCGTTCTCCGGTAGCTGAATTACTCACTATCAGGAATCATTACTTGATCCATCCAATCCTTGATTGAGACAAAGACTTTTGTTCTAGGCCAATTAGAGTCATTGATTTGAGCGTTCTTGATTCATGATTTTCTCTTGGATAAACGGTAATAAACATAAAGGCTAATGAAATAAATTGGAAATAAAATTAGCCCTGCAAAAGTAGAAAGCAAAACAGATTCAATCTTACTACTTTCATGATCCGAATCAAAATTTATAAATCCATAAGCAACAAAGAAAAACCAGAATACTGTTAGTAAATATCCAACTCTATAAGGCAGTTTCATTTCTTCACTTCCTCTAGAAATAAATAGGAGTATTTAGATATTAAACTGAGTAAGCACTTCAAACGGACATCGGCTGCCGTCATTTACTTTATTGAACTATAGTTAACCATTACTTTAATTAAAACACAGTTCAATGAGTAATGTGACTACGTCGGGAATGTTACTATATTCTTGTCGCCTATCGCAATACACCTAAAGTGCTTTTACTAGCACCCGGCATACCTACAAGGACTAATTCTATTTTATTACTTACTTTAAGTTAATTATTATTTATTCGCTAAATTTTCGGTGATGCTTATAAATTCCTTCTTAGGTTTCTTCGCAGTTAAGGTAGGAGTGGGGAAGAAAAACCCTTTCGTTTGGAAAGATGACAATCCTCACAGTGCCGGCACCAATAATGTGAGAATTGTCATAATCATTTTCATGAAGATGGTCACTGATCTGTGAAGATGCGCTCTGGTAAGATCAATACATAAGAAAAAACGAAGGAGTGTTCAGAATGCTTGATAAAGCAGTAATGTTTTGCGCATTTATGGGAGTGCATCTGTTTGATGGTTTTGCGATAATTCATAAATTTCCCTTGCGCCAAGGTAAAGTCTCGTATCGAATCGTTTCCTAAGAACAAGTCTTGAAGACAGGTGTCGTGACTTCGGGATATGCATCCGCTACAGCTAAAGAGTGAAGCAAACAACGCCAACGTCAGCATTACCAAGATGAATTATCACTTCGTCGCCACGACGGAATAGCTGGATGTCATATCCTTTCACCTTGCATACGGTTGGCGACCTTCCTTATTCCGACGATTTACCGGCGCATTACAAAACGGCTCACCCACACTTCAAAATCAGTTGATCAAAGTGATTACGAGAAACGAATAACGAAAATTTGGACTCAAGAGGTCCAATATCCAGGAGAGTCGGTATTCGCTTCGTCTCCCGCGGCGAATTCGGAAGATGATCGGGCCACTCTGTCCGTCGTATTCAACGGCAGCACAGGCCGCTCTTATCTTTTGTTCCTGAATGCCGAGACGTTCGAAGAAATTGGAAGAGCGGAAGTTCCTCATCATACTCCTTATGGATTTAACGGTTTATATACGAACGAATTAATTTTAGGGAAGGAAAGTGAAAGCTATGCATAAAACAAAAACCGGAATTATTATCACGTTGTTGATCAATATTGTGTTGCCTTATGTGGCCTATCGTCTGCTAGTTCCGCACACCGGCAGCCTGACAGCTCTCACCGTCGCCGCCGCGATTCCGTTGTGTGACACATTGTTCAGCCTGGTTACATCGAAGAAAGTGGATGCTTTCTCTAGCTTTATATTTATCGGCATGATCATGGGCGTGATTGCCGTCCTCATCGGCGGAGACGAGAGGTTTATTTTACTGAGAGAGTCTTACGTTACCGGTATTTTGGGATGTCTGTTTTTAGGTTCCCTTTTCTTTTCCAAACCTTTAGTTTATCACTTCTCTATGCGGTTTACCGGAAACAATCCCCACATTGCCGACAAGTGGGAACGATTGCCCGAATTTCGTAATGAATTCCGCCTGATGACGCTTGTTTGGGGAATCACTTTAGGGCTGGAATGCGCCGTAAAAGTGCTGCTCGTTTATTCGTTTCCGGTTTCAATGTTTCTGGCCGTCTCCCCAATCCTCAGTTACGGCATGATGGGAATGACTATTTTTTGGAACGTGAAATTTAGCAAACAGACGAAGGAACGATTCTATAACCTGTAAAAACAGCAGAGGTGACCATATGCAAGCAAAGACCATTCACCGAGTCTTCAACTGATTTTTGACATTGCCAAGAAGTTGATTTTGGAAAAAGGGTGCCGCAACACCATTTTGCAAGAAATCGCCGATCAGAACGGTTTAACCAAAGGCTATATACCATTACGTTAAGAGTAAAGACGAATTGTTCGCGATGATCTTGGAACTCGGGACGGAAGAAGCAAATCAAAGCTTCTTTGAAGCCGTCTCCAATTCCATGTCCCAAAAAAGGGGACCATGCGCATTCGACGACGATTGCACAACTTATTGAGCAGTGGTAATGTCGCCAACTTAATTTTTATTTCTTTGTTAAGCCAAAAGGGAATTCCCGCCATAGAGAAAATCCGCTAAAGTTGGCGAAAACATGGATTGAAGTCGGGCAGCGGCACCAAGTGATCCCATCTCATAGTTGGCTAAAATTTTTATTATATTTAGGAACGGATTGCAGGTCCAAGCATCATGACGTCCGATTCGAGCGAAATCGGCATCGGATGTATAGATACATTGCTATTGGGTACGATTGGCGCGAAAAAAAATAGGGAGAGATGATTGTATGAATGAGACAAAGCAAGAAAGAAATGTAGCCATCTTGATTTTCGATCACGTCGAAGTATTGGATTTTGCAGGACCTTTCGAAGTCTTTATTGCAGGAAGTGACAGAGGAAAAGACTTCAAAGTGTACACAGTGGCAGAACATGACCTCCCGATTCACGCGACAGGCTATCTTAGCATCAATCCAACTTTTACTATTCATAATTGTCCCAAGCCGGACATTGTAATTATCCCCGGAGGGTGGGGAACAAGAAAAGAAATGCATAACGAAGTTATCACAAACTGGATTCGCGAAGTATCGCATCATGCTGAACTCGTCTTGTCCGTTTGTACAGGAGCCTTGTTGTTAGCCAAAGCGAATTTGCTAGATGGATTGAGGCTTACAACCAATCGCCTGGCTATCAACGAATTGAAAGAAGTTGCCCCCGCATTTGCCGAAATCATAGAGGATGCAAGGTACATTGACAACGGCAAAATCATCCTTTCCGCTGGCGTATCTGCGGGCATTGATATGTCTTTGTATGTAGTCAGCAAGCTGCTGGGACATAAGAGAGCATGGAATACAGCCAAAGTGATGGAGTATGATTGGAAAGGAGTTGATGAAGTGAACAATTGATAAGAAATTGAAGCATTCGTAATGAAATTTCAGCATTGCATTATAAAATGAGCTTTGGGTTTGTTGTCTTAATTGTCGTCTTAATAATAAGATTAATCTTTAAAAAAAACAAATTCGTTAATAAAATGATAAATTACCATATACGGACCTGCTTGGAATCAAATTCCCATTTTTCTTCTAGTTGGAATCGCTATAATCGCGTATGCATCACTAAAGAGAAAATAGGGATCGATAGTGCAATAACAAGAGATATACACAAAACACCCAATTTTGAGTGCATGTCAGTCTATGATACATCGCCAAACACGCAAAAAAGGCCCTGAAATCCATTTTCTTCTTTCTTGGACGAAGTTCACTTCGACGGAAAGGTAAAATGGAAAATCGGGGCCTTTCTGCTTTGGAAAAGGAGACTGTACCCGCCTTCCGAAATTTATGTTCGGTGAAAATAAAGTGTTAGACTGGAATCGTTGAATTACCGCGGTTTTTGAATTGAAGAATCGTCAGCTTTTAGAGAATAAGTTTTAGACTGATCCAATAAAAGAAACAGCGGCGGACCAAGACTTGAAAAATAAAGTCTTAGACTGCCGCTGTTGTCATTGAACTAACGTTATCCGTCAGTTTAATTAAGGACCTGACCCTGATTTATCGGCAATCCATCCTAATCTTGTTTTTTTAACATAAATATAACTGGAACTTAGATCACTAGCATAGAACAAGTTTCCTTCGGATCCCCTTTTTCCTTGATTTTTCAATTCAGTTGTAACAGCGAGTATTGGATGCCCAGTAAGTAAAATGTGTTTTCTTACTTCAATATTTGCTGTAGGAGAAGGAAAAAAGAGAAATAGTATTACTATCCCTAAAATTGTTATGTAAATTACACGCTCTTTTTTGCTCACCATTATCAACTCCATGTTTTAGTATTAATAAAAGGATCACCGAGAGGAAACCATTTAATGTCTATTTAAAATGACGTTAAGCATGAATTGTAAACATTAAGGTTCACCTCAGAACTATTTTACCATAAATTTGTAAATCCTCCCTCTAAATTGGCTTAGCCCACTTATTGAATAATGCTGCCCGTTAACGTAATGGAAGCTGCCGATCATGCCGGCAACCTCTATTAGTTGTATCTTTGAGCTATCACCTATAGTTGAATAAAGGCTGGCTATTTTTGTTCCATTCTTCTGCCAAAATTCCATAAACAATGTGGTCTACATAGTGGTCATATAACCATTCTGCTTGCCTAATGCATCCTTCATTTACAAATTTTAATCTTTCGGGAATACTCCTACTTTTCTTATTCCCTACCGCAGCTCTAATTTCAACTTTATTTAGGTTTAACTCACTAATTGCATAATCGGTTAATGCACTAGCCACCCTGGTCATAATTCCATTCCCTTGAAATTCTTCTCCAAGCCAATATCCTATATATGCAGTTTTGTTTGACCAATTTATACTATTGTAGCCTGCAACTCCAACAATTTTCCCTTTAAATAATATAACTGTATTCAAGCTCTTATTTTCAGCGAAACCTTTTAGACATATTTTGATAAAATCTATTGTATCTTCAAGTTGTATTGTAGCATCAAGCCAAGGAAGCCATTCTCTTAGATAACCTCTTGAATTATTTGTTAATTCAAATATCCCCTCTCCATCCCTTAATTCTATTAGTTTTAAAGATAAGTCCTCATCAATTTTATGTATAAACATTGTCTCCTCCTCCAAATCGTTTATTTTATATTTTATTACAACTTTTTTGAGCTAATCTTCAATTATATCAATGGAACAAAGAGCAGCACCGAAGGTTCTGCTCCCAGTTATGGTTCAACTATCGTTCCTCGATAGCTTAATGATGTTGGTATTCCAAACATACTGATTTTACCAAGTAATCTAAGGAGCCAATCCTCTGTTCAACTGAATCTACATGATAAAACGTACATGTGTTTCCGACTTCATTCAGTTCATTTGTTGATGAGTATAAATAAACTTTCTTTCCTGCTCCCAGAGCAATTCCTAACTCAACATGACTCCCTTTCCCTGCCGGAATCATTACAATTACTACATCTGCAGCCAAAACCCCTGAAAGTTCGTCTTGGCCAATTTTACGGAGTTTAGTGATGGAATCTATGTTCGAATGTGTTGTCCAATCGTACGTCTGATGAAAACCACGAATTTTCAAATTCTCAGCGACTTGCCGCACATTTTCTATGTTTTTGAGACTGGACGCTATGTAAAATTTCATACGTTCCCCCTACTTCAGTCTTCTAAACATGTTATATATTTTAAACGCATTTTGGAAGTATCCTGACCTTGCTTTGATAAAATGGGGACATTTCAAACTGCGCAGCAGCCGGCGATCCCTATTAAGTTCTGCGTTAGTTTAATAAACAACCTTACAAGAGAAATTAAATTCTTTCCTTTTGGCCATATTCAGACAGATGTAATACTTGATTAAAATCTTTTATCTGCCATTGTCCTTGTTCGAAATAAATATTGCTTACGCAAGCATTGATTAATTCTGTCTTTCCTGAACCTATCTCTTCATTGGATAAGGAAGCTAGAATACTATTTATAACTCCTCCATGAGCCACAATTATAATCTTTTTCCCTTTATGCACTTGATTAATTTCATTGATACCTAACAACACCCTGTTGCCTAATGTCGATTTACTTTCTTGATTTGGATAACTTCTATCAGGAAATGCAGTAAGTCTTTCATGCAATGTCATACCTTCTGCATCTCCATAATTCCTCTCAATGAAGTGTTCCATTACCACTAATGGAACACTAATTTTCCGTTGTATTGATTCTGCAGTTTGTATTGCTCTTTTAAGCGGACTAGTTATTAACAAATCCCAGAGGGAGTCCTTAAAATAATCACCACATTCCTCAGCCTGTAAAAGCCCTTTATTATTTAAAGGAATATCAGTCCTACCTTGTAACCTTCCTATTGAATTCCAATCCGTTTCCCCATGTCTAACCAAACATATAGTGGTCATTTTTTTCTCCCCTTCTTTAATTGATGTTCGAATCAACAGATTCTGTAACTTCAAAGAGATACCTATACTACAAGTATTTATATTACCACATATTGGAACTAACCTGCCCGTTACTTGAATGAAAAAAGAGGAGCAGCCGCGATGCAGTCTCCTCCATAATATGTTCCTTATTACTTCAATAAGTATAATTTCATTTTTACAATGTTCTTTTACCTGAATGAACAATGGGGATTAAATTCAATAATCTCATAGAACGTGCGTTTGTTTATTTCGAATCCACAACATGTACAAACTTCAAGCATAGATTCAATTTTCATCATTTTGCTTCCACAATTCACACAAAAGTATCTTCCTGCTTCACTATTTTCAACTTTTGGTATCCGTACTTTAACTTCTTTAGAATTATCTATTGCTACATTAAAAACATTTTCCATATGCTTTGAAAAATAACTATCTCCAGCTTTGCAATATAACTCTTCATTATTAACTTTCAGTGCTTCTTTGCAATAAGGGCAATACATTTCTTAAACATCCCTCACTTTATTTTATTAATTATTTCTCGTCAGTCCCTCGGAGTTTAGTTGTTAATATCGGCAGTCTGTAGTCGGTTGAGCTATCGTTTCCGTTAGCTCAATAATTATCTCAACCGTTTGTTTTTTACCCATCTGCTGGAGTCAATCAGCCGGCAACTTCGTTCTGAAGTTATTGAACTCTCAGTTCTTCATTAGTTGAATGATTTCATTTGTTTTTTAAGATATCAAGACCAACTATTTTCATATCATCTGCATCTACTACTAAAAGAAGACTAGGGCAAAATGATGCAAAGAAGCGAAGCGAGACTGACTTTTGTAATTCGTCCTCTAATACCCATCCAGTAGGTGATAAAGCTAATCTTTCATTCGGTTGTATATATCCATCTTCGATCCATTTCCTCAGAGAATCTGTTCCAGTTAAGTTTATTGCCTTCAATTTATCAAGTAGCACATTAAAATACCTGCAGGTTCTTCTCTTCTTATGAGGACCAAGCAAGTTCCTATCGCTACTTCGATAAAAGTCCATTATTAAAGGAGACAGTTCCCCACTTTTCTCCAAAGATCTAAATATCTCTACAGAGTCATTTTTCAACTGTTCCATCATTATGGTATTTATCCGATTATCAATTAATACAACTTTTACTTTTTCATAGTGAGGAACCAATTCCTTTAGAATCAAATTATGGACTTCTTCATTCTCAATCCCTAGTTGGACGGACGTATTCCCCGGCAACAGGACACTGGATGCATTAAGAAATTGAGCAAAGACAGACATATTATTAATAGAATCTTTAGCATCCAACTTTTCAATATTAAAAGGCACATGGATTGGTATTGCGTTTTCATCGTCATTTCCGAAAATATCTTCTTTGTGGATTTCTTTTATCCAGGAAAACATATTTCCCTCCTCACTTAACACAGCCTATCGGTGCCGGCTGCCGTCATGTTTTAATTGAACTATATATCGTTTCCGTTAGTTCAGTCACTTTCATGTTTACCCATTAAAATGAAAGTGCTCGTGGTAAATACCATCCATACCTACCAACTTACCGGTTTTCTTATGAAAATACGCAAAATTGAGGTTCAAAGGCAGCTTGAGCAAATCATAATTAACGTCTTTTGGTAACCCTTGAATTACTTCGACTGCCTTTTCACGAGTCGCGTATAAACCGATGGGAAAGAAGTTTGGAAAACGTTTAATATCTTCAGAAACAAAAATTCCCCAAATAACATCTTTATCCAAGGCCTCACTCCGTTCTTTCTATTTCCCCCAGATTATCACATAAAATTGCATTAATCTGCCCTTCGTATTATGAAGTCAGCCAGTTTTTACTGGTTGACCTCTTTGCATTTAAGAGGTTTAGTAACGGTAGCCGGGGTCGAACGTCACTGCCCGTGGGACCGTGATCCCGTCAGCTAAACTGTTCACCCCCTACTTGTAGAAACATGTTTGAGGCTGGTTGAGACAACGATCTCGAATAACAAGCGAAGCTATGACACTGCGAGAAGGACTAGGGGCTGCCGGCAAATTCAGTATTAGGAGGGATTGAAGTATGAATCCAGTAATTGGACTGGATATTGCAAAAGGAGAAAGTCAGGGTCAGGCCTTCTTGGATAAAGGAAAGCCCTGCGGCAAGAGCTTTACGATCATTCACACACAAGAGGGATTGCAGCTTTTCCATCAGCTTTTAAAGGATCTCGAAGCCATGACTGGACAAAAACCAATGGTTATTCTAGAGGCTACGGGCCATTACAATGCTCCAGTCACACAGTTTTTAGATGATCAGAACTACTTGTACATTGTTGTTAACCCTATTCTGTCTTATCAATCTAAAAAATCTTCGAGCTTACGTAAAGTA
>NZ_JCAUAX010000032.1:0-6694 GCF_059692175.1 Paenibacillus sp. J22R67
GGAGAGTCTGAGGAGGAAGAGCTGCAGATGAAGCCGTCCTCGGAGACGATTCAGCGAAGCGAAGGCGGAGAGTCTGAGGAGGAAGAGCTGCAGATGAAGCCGTCCTCGGAGACGATTCAGCGAAGCGAAGGCGGAGAGTCTGAGGAGGAAGAGCTGCAGATGAAGCCGTCCTCGGAGGCGATTCAGCGAAGCGAAGGCGGGGAGTCTGAGGAGGAAGAGCTGCAGATGAAATCATCCGACGGTGGAGCGTTTGAGGCAGGGGCTTCCGTTGAATCGCAGATTAAATCCAAGCAAGGCAGCGGCAGTAAGATGGATGCGCAGATTCAGGCAAAGATGGAATCAGCCTTTAATGCGGATTTCAGCAATGTGAACATCCATAATGATTCCGAGTCGTCGAAGCTTAATGCTTCGTTAGGTGCGGAGGCATTTGCGACAGGGAATGATATCTTTTTCCGTGAAGGTCGATATAACCCAGATTCGCATCAAGGTCAGGAGCTGCTTGGACATGAGTTAACGCATGTCATCCAACAGCGTGGCGGCAAATAAGTGAATTCCCGGATGAGCAACAGGATTAATGATGTCGCCTGTTGCTTTTTTGCATGCATGAGTGGGCCTGTCATAGTCACAGCTTGTTAGAAACGTTGGGACTAAGTATATTTGCACTTGAGAAAGTTAAGAATGATCAGATTAAATGAATAAGCAGCCTAGTTGAAGCATTGGGCATAAGAAAGTAGGAGGGCGGACACATATGCTGCCAGATCATGTACATACGCGTCATTTCACGCAGTTAGGGCTTTTAAAAGAGATTTTGGATGAGACAGGCCTTGCCACCAATTTGTTGGAGAAATCAGAAGCGATTCCGCTTCATGTGCTGATGGCAGGTTTTCAGGAGGATAAAAAAGAGCGGGAACGCTTTCTGCATTTTAGCTTTTTACCATTGAATGACGAAGAGATCGCTGCGATCCAGTTGCTGCAAATTTACAGTACACTTCCTTTTCACCTCGAAGAAGGTAAACGCGATGAGGTTGCCGCTGTTCTGCTTGAGATCAATACGCGATTGCCGATTGGCCATTTTGGCATTAATGAGCATAACGAGCTGCATTACCGCTACGTGTACAGTATTTCGGCTGCACGCTCTTTTGACAGCGAAGAAGTGCTGGAAATTTTGAGCTTATTCGTTTATATGTGTGATATGTTTGCCGATCACGTCGAGCTGGTGGCTAGCGGTGAAGCTGATGCCGAGCAGGTTGTTCAGGCACTTAGAGGTTAACTATGAACTAAAAAAGGGCTGTCCCAGATGTAGATGAGTCTACTGATGGGAGGCCCTTTTTGGCGTTCAGATAGAGCTACAGGGAACTGGAGTCCGCTATCTAAGCGAAGTCGGCCCATTCTGCTGTATGAGCGGAACTACAGGACCTTATTTGCCCATTGGACCCGCATATTACTCAGAAAACGGCGGAATAGCGAACCACAGTTCCCACTTACCTGGAAAAAGGCTGCCTTTTGGATAAATAAAGGCCTGTGGTTCCTCTAAAGTGGATCTCGCTGCTTTATTTCACTCTCTCCTGCAAAAGCTCAACAAGCTGTTTGCCCGGATCTTTCATTTGCCCGCCGTTGGCAAAGCCATTGCCCCCGGCAGGACGGTTGCCGCCTGCTTTGCCGCCGTTCTCACGAGGCTGCTTCCCAGCGTCCGTGCCTTCTGAACCGGCTGCTGCATTCGGTGAAGCTGAGGGTGAAGCTGAAGGTGAGGCTGAGGCTGAGGCTGAGGCATCCGGTTTCCCGCCTTTTTGCCCGCCACCATTCCCGCGCGTGCCATCTCCTTGATTTCCGCCGCCATTCCCCCGATTAGCCATCCGGTTCGCGGAGTCGTCGATGAACTTCTTCTGAGCGTCCGTCAGCTTTTCGAGCAGCTTGGTTTTGTTGTCATCGCTGAGCTCAGCTTTGGTCTCAATATCCTGCGCAACAGGCAGCATGACTTGGGCTTGCTCCTTGGTAATCGCAAGTCCTTCAGCCTTGTCCATCATGAGAAGCGTCTGGAAGGTGCTGAACAATTGTCTCTGCGCCTGACTCATGGCGGGACGATTCTGCCCCTGCTTGCCATCTGCTGTGGACTGCGCGTTCTGCGGCGAAGACTGCCCAGGCTGCGCTGTGCTTGTCGCTGCTGACTGAGGCGAAGCTTGATTGCCGCAACCGCTAAGCAAAGCGGGAATAAGGATGCATAAGCCGGCTATTTGTTTCATTTTCATATATCTATGTACCACTCCTATCCTTGATCTTCCACCTCATTGTACGGCGCAATTATGAAAAAAAAGCGAAGGGAAGCTGAATTGTAGATAAAAGTTAGCTTAAAGATGGCTGAGTGTGCAAAAAAAAGAAGCCGCACAGGCTGCTCCTTTGTCAAACTTGTTTGGCACGATTCATAGTCAGATTAGGCCTATCACTTTTCAGGGCGTATCTTCTGTTCAAAAGAAAACCAAATAACGACGCCAACGACTGCTGGAACAGCATCCCGAGCACAACGGGAATCGCCACAGGAGGCGGAAAATACGCTACAGCAAGCACGGCACCGGCACTAATATTTCGCATTCCACTGTTAAAAGTGAGCGCCACGACGACGTCCTGATCCCACTTCATCAGCTTCGCGACAATCCATCCCAGGATGTAGCCGAGGGAAGCGAGAGCTAGTACAAAACCAGCCAAACCAAGCAGTTTGGCATTAAAATCACGCAAGTATGGCGCGATAACAGAGCTGTTAATAGCGACAACGATGCCCATGCATATTTTCGAAAAGGGACTTAGACGGCCGCTCCATTGCTCCTTAATTTTGCCTTTTGTCCATTGATTGAGCAGCATGCCTAGGATGGAAGGGACGACGATCATGAAGAATAGACCCTTCATCATGGCAAAAGTGTCCATTTGGACTTTCGTGCCGATTAGCGCAGAGAGTGTATAAGGGACAACAAACGGTGAAAGAACGGTATCCGTAAGAATAATGGAGAGCGTCAGCACGATATTTCCACGATAAATAGCTACCCACACGAAGCTTGTTATGCCTGTTGGAATAGCTGCGGCCAGAATGAGTCCAGTGATGGTTAACGGTTCATGGCTGTAAACAGCGTGTCCGAGCCCAAGCGCAAGCAGTGGCATGCCAGCATGCAGAATCAGCAGCGTAGCAATGAGTGGGAGGGGCTGAACGATAACTTTAACAAATTCCTTGAAGCTGGAGCTGATGCTGCCCGAAAACGTCATAAAGGCAAACAGCCAAGGCGATAAGAAGGTAAAGCCGGATAAATGACTGCCGAGCAAAACACCGACAAGCACGCTGACCGGCGTGATGAGCGGCAAGATTTTTTCTAGTTGGCGATTCAAATGTGAGAGCATCTAGTGTGTTCATCCTTCCTGACAATGGATAATAAAGGCCGAGGTTTGCGTTCTCCCTATTATAAGAGCAATAGGTTCAGGCGACTAGGATAAGATGGGATGGAAATTTCTATTTCCAACGACTGGATACCGTGTTATGATAATGAACAAATGAATACGAATGTATCCCTAGGGGCGCCGCAAGGCTGAGACAGAGCAATCTGAACCCTTTGAACCTGAACTGGGTCATACCAGCGGAGGAAAGTGGAAACCGGACTTTGGCGCCTCATTTATGCATGGTTATTATGCGGGCAACCTACAACCACTTTTCTTAGGGAAAGTGGTTTTTTTGCGTCTTAATTGGCGCTGCGGAGTGCCTTGGCTATCGATACAACGGTTCAAAGTGAGGAGGAGGACTTTAATGTCCGATTGCGAGCTGCATGTGATATCGAACGGCAAGCTGGGATGGAAGGATATGGCGGCGATTGCTGCCCAGATTCATCCTTATGTCACGGCGATTCATATTCGCGAGAAAACGAGGCCGATGGATGAAGTTTATATGGGCGTACAGTATTTGCTTGAAAAAGGCGTACCTGCGCAAACCCTCTGTATCAACGGCTACCCTTGGATGGCAGCTGCTGCCGGGCTTGGCGGTTTGCACCTTCCCGAAAGCTCCCCGCAGCTGCTGGGGATAAGAGAGAGCTACCAAAGCGTGCATCGAACGGGAGTCTCCGTACATAGCGTAGAGGAAGCTGTGAAGCGCGAGCGGGAGGGGGCGGATTACGTCTTGTACGGTCATATTTTTGCCACGAATTCAAAGTTGGGTGTTGGGCCAAGAGGGCTTGAACAACTGCGGAAGGTTGCCGAGCAGGTCACGATTCCAGTTATCGCGATCGGTGGCATGACACCAGCAAGAGTAAGGCCTGTATTAGCAGCGGGAGCTTCCGGCATTGCGGTGATGAGTGGCATCTGGGAGGCGGCAGACCCTGTGGAAACGGTAAAAGCTTATATCCGAGAATTGCAGCTAGAAGAAACCAGAGGTGAAAGATATGAAGCATACGAGTGATGTGATCATCGTTGGCGGAGGTGTGATAGGCGCTTCCATCGCCTATCACTTGGCGAAGCGAGGCCAGACCGTCACGCTGCTGGAGCGCAGCAGACTAGGGACCGAGGCCTCGGCTGCCGCAGCCGGCATGCTCGGAGCGCAGTCCGAGATGGAGGACACAGGGCCCCTGTTCCAGTGGGCCCGGCATAGCAGAGCGATGTTCCCCGAGCTAAGCGGGGAACTGAGAAGCCTCACGGGCATCGATATCGGTCTCGTCCGTGAAGGGCTACTGAACGTCGCGCTCAGCGACGCTCAGGAACAGGAGCTGCGCGCGCGGGAGAAGCTCCAACGCGCAGCGGGCGAAAGAGCGGAGTGGCTGAGCGCAGCCGCAGCCGCAGAGCTCGAACCCGCGCTGAGCAAGGCGACGCGGGGAGCTTTGTACCTGCCGGGAGATGGGCAGGTGGAGGCGCCGCAGCTGGCGGCGGCCTTCGCGCAGGCAGCGCGGGTGCTCGGGGCGAAGCTGCAAGAATTCGCTCAAGTGCAAGGGCTGCTGACGGAGCGCGACCGCGTCATCGGCGTAATGACGAGCGAGGGACCGCTGTATAGCGACCGCGTTGTTGTAGCGGCCGGGACATGGAGCGGTCAGTTCCTCGCCGGCAGCGGGATCGACCTTCCGGTGTATCCCGTGAAAGGGGAGTGCTTCTCGGTTCTAACAGAGAAGAGTGAGCTGCAGAAGACCCTGTTCACGCCAGGGTGCTATATCGTCCCCAAAGCGGGCGGCCGGCTGCTTGTCGGCGCAACGGTTGTGCCGAACAGCTACGACCGCAAGGTGTCGCTGGCAGGGCTGTCAGAGCTGATGGCGAGAGCGAAGCAATTAATGCCCGCAATCGGCGAAGCAGAATGGGAGAAAGCTTGGTCAGGTCTGCGCCCGCAGACACCAGACGGCATGCCGTACATCGGGGAAATCCCGATGTATAAGGGGTTATTTACGGCTTGCGGGCATTACCGCAATGGTATTTTGCTTAGCCCGATCACGGGGAAGGTTATAGCTCAGCTCGTTTCAGGTGAGGACTTAGGTGCCTTGCAAGCTAACCTGTCTGCTTTTAGCCCCGATTTGACGGGTACATCGAAGCGGGCGGAAGGCGTGCAACGAAAAGGAGAGGAGCTGCAAAGCATTGAAGCTGCACATTAACGGACAAAGCGTCGAGGTTCCGGATACGATTCGGACCATTGAGGAATTGCTAGCGCATTTTGAGCTGCAGGAGAAAATGCTCGTCGTCGAGCATAATCAAAACATTTTACAAAAAGAAGATCACGAGAAATCGGCATTATCAGAGGGACATAAAATCGAAATCGTTCATTTTGTTGGAGGGGGATAATTAACCATGTTAAAAATCGGTCCATATGAATTTCGTTCAAGATTACTATTAGGCACAGGCAAATTCCCAAACTTTGATATTCAGAAGCAGGCTGTTGATGTGAGCGAATCGCAGATTTTGACGTTTGCGGTGCGGCGGATGAACATTTTTGAGGCGAGCCAACCGAATTTCTTATCCATGCTGGATGTGTCGAACTTCACGTTGCTGCCGAACACGGCGGGGGCTAAGACAGCGGAGGAAGCCGTGCGTATTGCCAAGTTGGCGAAGGCATCCGGGCTTTGCGACATGATTAAGGTAGAAGTCATTGGTGATGAGATGACGCTGCTGCCTGACCCGGTTGAAACATTGAAAGCGTCTGAAATGCTGCTCGAAGAAGGCTTCATCGTGCTGCCCTATACGTCGGATGACGTGTTATTGGCAAAACGCCTGCAAGCACTTGGGGTGCATGCTATCATGCCGGGAGCCTCACCAATTGGTACAGGGCAAGGCATTATCAATCCGCTCAACCTGAGCTTCATCATTGAACAGGCAACCGTGCCAGTCATCGTCGATGCCGGTATAGGTGCTCCTTCGGACGCTGCGCTGGCGATGGAGATGGGCGCAGATGGTGTGCTGCTGAATACAGCGGTTTCGGGTGCCAAGGATCCGGTTAAAATGGCCCACGCCATGAAGCTCGCTATTGAAGCGGGACGCGCCGGCTTCGAGGCTGGCCGAATTCCGAAGAAGCGTTATGCTTCGGCGAGCAGCCCGATGGATGGTTTTAGCCAGGTTTAGGATGTGGGCGGAAAGGCCGTCTCAGCCGCACGGCGGTGAGTAACGGGCGAATAAGCACGCTCGAGAGAGGCGAAAAGGCCGCCTCGGGTTGGAAACCCGGCGCTGCCGTCAACGAGCGGTCGGAAAAGGCCGTCTC
>NZ_JCAUAX010000033.1:0-6521 GCF_059692175.1 Paenibacillus sp. J22R67
TGATGGCGGAGGGGACCCACGCGTTCCCATCTCGAACACGACCGTTAAGCCCTCCAGCGTCGATGGTACTTGAACCGCAGGGTTCTGGGAGAGTAGAACGTTGCCAAGCACAATTGAGAAACCTTACAAGGAGAAATCCTGGTAAGGTTTTTTGTTTATGTTCTACTGCCGTTACCATGGGGCACTTACATAACTCAACTGCAAAAGCTACAGTAAAATTGGCTCCGGTACCTACATATTGAGTGAATTGCTGTATTTCCTACAGCGAAATAAAACGAACACGTTAGAATCGTCTGATTAACCTGAATTAGCTGCACTTTTTACATCTGAGCTAGCTAAGCAGACGATGATGAGGACAATTACCTGCACTTTTTGCAGTAAGGTTGGTTGAATGAGAGGCCAGAAAGAGTATCGTTCTTGTTCCTCCTCACCTATGTTGTATTTAATACAACATAAAAGAGACTTTTCCGCTGCGAATAGCCTTCCCGTTGTACAAAATACAATCATTTCACCAGAATATCCGGAGATGAGGCTATTTCGTCCAACAATGTTGTATAAAGTACAACGAGGTAGCGATATCTCGCTATTTTTACGTGATTTGAATGCACAAAGTACAACGTATGTGATGCAGCAGCACCCGCATTAATGTTCCAATGACTTAGTCAGGACCCAAAGAAACCAAACATTGTTTGTCATTTTTACAAAAATGCGGATAGAATCAAATAAATCATTTAAACTTATATTACAATAAGGCGAAGTTTACTTTGATGCAGCCCATATAAGTACATATATAGAGATGCTGAAGTTGCAGCAAGAGACAGGAGTGACGCGTGTGGGGAATACATATGTTCAGATTGGGATGGCGATGCTGCGTACAGGGATTCTGGGATATGGCGGCGGACCGTCGATAGTCCCGTTAATCCGGTATGAGGCAGTGACGCGCTTTCAGTGGATGAAGGATGAGGAATTCATGGAGGTGCTGGCGATAGCGAATACATTGCCGGGCCCAATTGCAACGAAGTTGGCCGGGTATCTGGGGTATCGGCTTAAAGGAACAAGCGGAGCGGCAGTTGGGCTGCTGGCGCATATTGTGCCTACCTGTGTGGCGATGGTTGGGTTGTACTCGTTTATTCAATTTTTTAGTACATCGCATGTGATCAAAGGGATGATAGCGGCGGTTGTACCAATCGTGGCAGTGATGCTGGGTGTCATGGCGTATGAGTTTGGGGAGAAAGCCATTAAGGGATTGGGCTGGACGGCAGGTATTACTTTTTTCGTGATCTCTTTCTTACTACTGCAGACATTTCCTGTGCATCCGGCGATTGTCATATTCCTATTCCTCCTATACGGTTCCTTCCATCATAAGCTCAAGGCTAAGTGGAAGAAGAGACAACTTGGGACAGGTGAGGACGCATGATGGAATGGTGGCATTTATTTGTTAGTTTTTTTCTGGCAAATGTGTTTGGATATGGGGGAGGACCCTCTTCGATACCCTTGATGTATCAGGAGATTGTAACGAACCATGCCTGGATGACTAGCAGCGAGTTCTCTAACATGCTGGCGCTGGGAAATGCACTGCCGGGACCGATCGCGACGAAAATTGCCGCATATGTTGGATTTCAACTCGGCGGGTGGATCGGGGTATTGATCGCTGTGGCGGCAACGGTGGTTCCGTCGATTATCGCACTAATCATTTTACTTAATATGCTGCAGAAATATAAGCAATCCCCTGTGATCAAAGGGATGACGCTGCTTGTGCAGCCCGTGATCGCAATCATGATGGTGCTGGTTACATGGAGCAGCTTGGTTGAATCTACAAAGGCAATCGGATATCTTCAGTTTATTGGCATTGCAGCAGTGGCTTTCTATCTCATTCAAAAGAGAAAGATTCATCCTGCTTTTGTTATTGTGGCCGGCTTTGTGTACGGCGGCATATTTCTTTCCTAGATAGCGATTAGCTAAGGAGCAGCTTCAAAACGTCTGTAGAGACGCTTTGTGGCTGCTCCTTTTTGCATTCGCGTTATGTTAGTTGACTCAACTTTGGCGAATAGCACAAAGTAAGAAGCATTTTTCGTGAGCAACGCTAATAAGATGTGATGTTAATTGACGTGAATTTCACCTGAACAGTATAGTGAGGTAAATGAATAGAAGTATGGAGCAGCAGCAGATCCTTCATGGGGAGATGCTGTTTTGAGCATATACGGTTATAAGAGGAGGGGCGCGATTGAAGAAAGAGGAGCAGTATTCCGTTGAGATGATCCAGATTGTGAAGCAATTTGGCTCCGTTGTCGCGAACGATGAGGTGAATTTTCGGGCAAAAGCTGGAGAAATCCATGCATTGCTCGGGGAAAATGGTGCCGGCAAAAGTACGATGATGTGCATGCTCTCAGGGGTATACCGCCCCACACATGGCGAAATTCACTTGCACGGTGAGAAAGTACGTATTCGTTCACCTAAGGATGCTATGCGGCTTGGAATCGGCATGGTGTTTCAGAATTTCAGGCTCGTGCAGACGTTAACGGCAACGGAGAATATTGTGCTTGGGGAATCGTCCTCATTCTGGAGAGGACCGCGTTGGTTAGCTCGGAAGTCGGAGGAGATTGAGGCGATTTCCAAACAATTCGGGCTGCCGTTTCCAGTGGACCGGCCGATCTGGCAGTTATCCGTCGGCGAACAGCAGCGGGTAGAGATCGTGAAGACGCTGTATCGCGGCGCCGACTTCATTATTTTGGACGAACCGACATCGGTCCTGACACCAGGTGAGGTAGAGCAGCTGTTCGAAACGCTGAACCGCATGAAGCAGGAAGGCAAGACCGTCATTATGACAACGCATAAGCTGAAAGAGGTGATGTTCGCTTCGGATCATATTTCCGTGATGCGGAAAGGAAAGATGATTGCAACAATGGCGAAATCGGAGACGAGCGAACGTGATTTGGCGCAGCTTATGGTCGGACAAGAGAGCGTAAATGCCCGAACTGTTGTGAGGGAGAAGCCAGTGGGCAGCCCTATGATGGTGGTGAGCGGTTTGAACGTTTACGCAGATCATGGACGTAAGGTGTTGGATGGGCTTCATTTTGATGTGAAGGCAGGGGAGATTGTCGGAATAGCCGGCGTCTCTGGAAACGGACAAAAAGAACTCGCGGAAGTGCTAACAGGACTTCGCCCATGGAAAGACGGCGACATACGATTCGATGACAGTCCGCTGCGCAATGGTTCAGTGCGGGGAGCGATCGAGCAGGGCATAGCCCATGTGCCGGAAAATCGGATGAAGAGCGGACTGGCGGGAAGTTTGGGCACCGTCGATAACCTGCTCTTCAAAACGTACCGCTCAACCGAACGCTCACGCTTCGGGCTGCTTCGCACAGAGAACAATCGGAAATGGTCGCAGAAGCTTGTTGAGCTTTTTGATGTGAAGACGCCTGGAATTGATGCGCCTGTGCGTTACATGTCGGGTGGCAATCAACAGAAGCTGCTCCTCGCTAGGGAGGTTGACCTTGAGCCGAAGCTGATGGTAGCCATGCATCCAACGCAAGGGCTCGATGTCGGAGCGACAGCAGGCGTGCATGATCTGTTAGTGGATCTGCGGAAAAAGGGGCGTTCTGTGCTGCTCATATCCGAGGACTTGGATGAGGTGCTGCAGCTATCGGATCGGATAATGGTCATGTATAGCGGGCGCATAGTGGGCAATATTCCACGAGAGGAAGCGAACCGTGAATATATCGGTATGCTGATGGCAGGATCAGTGGAGGAGGACGCAGGATGAGTGAACAACAAACGGCTGGAACCATTCTGGTGGAAACCAAAGTCGTCAAACGTGAATCGGGCTTACGCCTGCCGTATCGGTTGGAGATTGACCCAGCGGGTCGTGAAAGCCCATGGTGGACTATAATTGTATCCATTGTTTTGGCGCTGGTGGTCTGCGGTATTTTTATCTCAATGAACGGCATGAACCCAATTACCGTGTATGCCAAAATGCTGACAGGCGCTTTTGGCTCTTCCTTTGGCCTGACGGAGACATTGGTTAAAGCGATTCCACTGCTGCTGTGCGGCTTGGGGGTATCTATTGCGTATCGAATTTCCGTGTGGAATATCGGGGCGGAAGGACAGTTTCTGGCTGGGGCGATGGCGGCGACGGCGATAACGATCTATTTTCCACATCTGCCTATGTACCTATCCATTCCCTGTATGGTGGTGGCGAGCATCGCTGCGGGGGGACTTTGGGGGCTGTTGACAGCGATTCCGAGGACTTATTTTCAAGTTAATGAACTGATTACTTCACTAATGCTGAATTATGTGGCGCTGCTCGCTTTGAATTATGCCGTATTCGGTCCATGGAAAGATCCCAAGGGTTTCAACTTCCCAGGCTCGCCCATGTTCACTGCGGCGCAATCTTTACCTACTTTTGGTGCTTCGCGGCTCCATTTGGGCATCATTTTTGCCATTATCGGTGTGCTGCTTTATGCGTTCGTCATTCGTTATACACGTTGGGGTTATGAACTTCGACTCATTGGAGCGAATGCAGAAGCGGCGAGGAATGCAGGAATTCGGATTTCCAGGCATGTGTTGGTCGTTATGGTTATTAGCGGAGGTCTGGCTGGGCTTGCTGGCATGGGGGAGGTATCGGGTGTGGCGCATCGTCTCATGTATGGTATTTCTCCAGGGTATGGGTATACGGCTATTATTGTGGCGTGGCTGGCGAAGCTGAATCCGGTTAGTCTGGTGGTTTCGTCGGTACTTTTTGGCGGGCTGATTGTTGGGGGATATAGTGTACAAACGATTGGCCTCCCGTCTTCGATTTCGTCGATGATTCAAGGGGCTATCCTGTTTTTTCTGATTGGAGGCGGTATGGCGGGGAAATTTCGGATGCGTCGTAACCGTTAAATCGTCGAATAGTTTGCAGCAACAGTGGCGATGGAGGAGAGGGGTTGAAAGGGATGGAGATTATTACACAATTAATTGTTTCGGCTATTTCATCGGGTACTCCGTTGCTACTCGCCGTACTGGGCGGGATTCTAATCGAGAGGTCCGGTATCACCCAATTAGGAGCCGAAGGGCTTATGCTAATGGGGGCGGTAACCTCCTGTCTCCTGTACATACATACTGGGAATTTAGCTTTGGCCATTCTCTGTGTACTAGTTGTGAGTGGACTGCTGGGGCTGTTGCATGGGGTGCTGTGTGTCTCGCTGCATGCCAATCAAGTGGTTTGCGGGCTGGCGATGACGATCTTCGGTACTGGTCTTAGCGCATACCTGGGGAAGCCAGTTAGCGGACAGCCGCTGACTGGAGCGGTGCCGAAGCTTCATTTGGCATGGCTGGAGAATGTGCCTTTTTTGGGGAAGATTTTTGCCCACATGGACTTGTTTACCTGGTTTAGTTTTGTGCTGGTGATTGTGCTGCATCTGTTCATCCATCGGACTTCATGGGGGCTGCATCTGAGAGCTGTTGGGGATAATCCCGCAACCGCGGATGTCATGGGGATACCCGTTATCGCGATTCGCTACGGCTGCATCATCATCGGGTCCATGCTGATTGGTCTAGGAGGAGCAGATCTGCTGCTTGTGTACACGCCGACATGGAATGAAGGGATGACGTCCGGGCGTGGATGGATTGCCGTGGCGCTTATTATTTTTGCTAGATGGAACCCGATTCGGGCTTTGGTGTGTGCGTATTTCTTTGGGGTTCTAGATATTCTGGGATTCCGCGTACAGCTGATTGGAAGCCATATTCCTTCTTATTTTCTGAAAATGATTCCCTATATCGTAACCATTCTCGTTCTTATGTTCCTCGGGTGGCGTAACCGGAATAAGCCTTCGGGCGCGCCGGAAGCGCTGGGTGTTCCCTATATTAGGGAGCAAAGATTTTAAGCGAAAATGTGGAGGGTTGGCAGATGAATGAACCAGAGAACCACTTATTCTATTTAAAAAGATGCGTTGAACTCTCTCTGTTAGCCAGAAAATCTGGGAATACACCATTTGGTGCGCTGCTGGCAGGCCCGACGGGGGAGATCCTTTTGGAGCAAGGCAATATAGAAATAACGGAATCCAATTGTACGGGGCATGCTGAAACCACGCTGATGGTAGCGGCTTCGAGAACATACAGCAAGGCAGAACTGTGGGCATGTACGTTGTATACTTCAGCAGAGCCGTGCGCCATGTGTGCGGGCTCCATTTATTGGGGCAATGTGGGGCGCGTCGTCTATGGCATATCGGAGACGCGTCTGGCTGAATTGACCGGAGCGGATGAGCAGAACCCGACGCTCGATTTGCCGTGTCGAGTAGTTTTTGCCAGAGGAAGCAAACCGATACAAGTGATTGGACCGGTTCCAGAGATTGAGGCGGAGGCTGTTGCCGCGCATGCTGGTTATTGGAAGTGAACCAAAAAAGTATCCCCGTGAGGGTGATACTTTTTTGGTTGCGTGTTGCGTGTTGCGTGTTGCGTGTTGCGTGTTGCGTGTTGCGTGTTGCGTGTTGCGTGTTGCGTGTTGCGTGTTGCGTGTTGCGTGTTGCGTGTTGCGTGTTGCG
>NZ_JCAUAX010000034.1:0-4079 GCF_059692175.1 Paenibacillus sp. J22R67
TACTCTATCCAGCTGAGCTAAGGGCGCTTAAAATATGGAGCGGAAGACGGGGATCGAACCCGCGACCCTCGCCTTGGCAAGGCGATGCTCTACCGCTGAGCCACTTCCGCACGGTATGTGATGCTTGTCACTTGATTTCATTCTCAGAGGCGACAAGGAATAATATATCAGGATTTGAGAACAAATGCAAATGTTTTTTGTTACCAATGCATTATTTTATAAAAATACCGCCAAAAGGCAGCACTTCCCTTGCAATTCTGCGCAATAAGCTGTCATTTTTCATATGCTCATCCAGCTTACGATCCGGCTTGCATGGCTGCAGCAGCACATGTCCATGCCCCGTCATCTCCCAATGGTAATTCATATGCTGACTGGCTAATGTATTGCCATATACACTAAGGCGCAGCACCGCATTCCGTGGATACGCAATAAGACAGTTAATATCTACATATAAAGGCTGCTTCGGATCCAACGCCATCTGATACAAGGGACCAGCCGTCAAAAGCCCCAGCGTTCCTGGCCCTTTGAACTGCATTTTCACGAGGTCTTGCGTGATCAGCGTATTCTTAACATTTTGTAGATGAGAAGTAAAGCTGACACCGTCGGTATAAAACAGGACATGCCGAAACTCATACAAAAGATCATCGTCATCGCCGATGGGCACAACAGACATCCTATAGCCCTCAGGCAAGCCTAGCATGAGCTGAGCAGGACCACGCACGCGCGATTGAATTAAACGTTTTTTGCGGTACATGCTAGGCAGCTTCATCAAAGAATCCTCTCTTTGCTCGGACCTCCCTTGAAAAGCTACGATCTGGTTCGGATGAAGCACATGAATCGATTCGTCCTGTTCGATGCGCAGGGTGGCCATTTTTGCGTGTGAGCTTGCATGTTCGAAATTTACATCCATGCCTCTCAGGCCTCCTATCTCATTTGACGTTTCTGTCTCCGCCAGACCACATACCGAAACACCCGTCCGAGTACAAAATACAGCACGATAAGCAGCACTACCGCGATAACCATATTCGTTATCTTACGATTCCGTTTCTCTTTATCTAACGCCACCTGCTCCATGATCTTTAAGCGCTCTTGCAGGAGCTCATTTTCCTTTTGAAGTGCTTCGTTTTGCTGAAGGAGCTTTTCCTCGGTTTCCTGCGAATGTCGAATCGTTTCGGAGAGCTTGTCCTTTTGCTCCTCTAACTGCTGTTTCGTTGCCTCGTAATCTTTCTGAATCTGCTCCACATTCTCAGGCAGCTGATAAATATCTTTCACCCGATCGAGCCAGGAGGCTTGAGCTACAGGGGTAGGCATTATGAGTCCTATCCCAATCACTAGAACGCCGATCACATAACCAATCGCATGCATAGGACGTGTCCGCATCGCCTTCCCCCCAGCAGTTCGACATTTCCTTCTATTTTACAGCAAAAATCACCCCTTCACCACTCCTACCGCCTTTACAGGGTAACGCAAAATAGTTTTCATTTTCGATGGATCAATCTTCCTCGGATCGGATAAATAGATTTCATGATGGAGGCCGCTAATGCTTACCTGGCTTGTCTCCATGAATTGATACATTTGACTTAGTGTTTCAGGCTCGGAGGCATATGGACCAATATGCAGCATCTGCACACAGCTTTCTTCATGCAAACTTTCAAATTCGATATCCGTAAGCATTACTAACTCTTTTTTCTTGCCCAAAGCTTTAACTCGGGCTTCCTCCACCTTCTCTGCCGTGACAAAATCAGGCATCCTGATCAGCAGCTTCCAACGCCACTGCTCCTTAGGCACCTCCAGCGCGTTGCGGTTATCTCCATCTACCCACCACAAGCCCTCCAGCTTGGCTACAGTGAAGTCTTTCTCTTCCATCTTATAAATGCCCTTAATGCTATAAGAAAGCGTATAGAGCGCTTCAGTCGCATATGCGAAGACCTCTCCGTTCGGGTCTCCAGTTCCCTCGATCGTCACATACCAAATAGGTCCGAAATCAAGTAGCTGCGGTTTGGTCGTAGCTGTGTAATAGGATTTGTAGGCTTTGGCTAAATCTAATTTTTCCATGCGGCACTTCCTTTTTTTCTTTCAGTATATAAAATAAACCCTGACAGCTATACGTCAGTAAACATAGAAAAAACCTACCTTTCGCTATTAACGGCGAAAAAGTAAGTTTGGTCTTCGTTAGTATCGTATGTAATTATTCCCCGGTTGGTGGAGTGAATGAGCGCTGTGCAAATTCCGCATCCAACATGAAGAAGGCATTGCTGTCTTTGTCGATTCGTTTCAGCTTATTAATAATGCTGTCGAACATTGCTTCTTCCTCTACCTGCTCATCAATGAACCATTTGAGGAACTGCATAGTCGCATGCTCACGATCATTGAGTGCCAAATCAGACAGATGGTAAATGCGTCTTGTGACTTCCTGCTCATGCTTGTAGGCATGCTCAAAAGCGTCGAGGATCGATTCGTACTCATTCACAGGCGTATCCATGCCGGCGAAGGCAACCTTTTTCCCACGATCATTAATAAATTTGAAAATCTTCATAGCATGAAACTTCTCTTCTTCCGCCTGAACCATAAAAAAGTTCGAGAATCCATCCAAGCTTTCTGCTGCACAATAACCAGCTATGGCCAAATAGACGTGCGCGGAGTAAAATTCATAGTTCATCTGCTCGTTGAGCGCTTCCGTAAGTTCATCTTTTAACATGATGTGCTGCACATCCTTTCTGTATGGTTATCTTTTGCAAATCCCCATACATACAAGATTACCAGAACTTCATATACAAATACAAACGGAAGTCATAAATTTTACAAAGGTTAACAATTAGGCCATGACAGTTTCAGCCCTAGATTCAGCAATAATCTGCTTCAGCTGCGCATATAGTAAGTCAGGCGAAGCGGCACAAACTAAGTCTTTTTTGCCGATCATCGCGATGCACTCTTTCTTGCAATGCTTACAATTTCCTAGGCAATCCTTCTTCTTTTGCTTTAGATCAGGATATTCATTTTTCAACGACTTATATATTTGTTTGGATCCGAATTTCTCATTTCTGCAGCAGTATTTAATCGTTTTCATGTCATAACCTCCACCGCTCATATATACCGCCTATACCCTGATATTAGTGATAATAATAATCAATGTCAACAGTAATTTGCGAATAGATGTAAAAAAAGAGCTTCCTTAGCTCCTATAAAAGGAATTAAGAAAGCTCTTGTGATGCGGTCAAGAGGACTCGAACCTCCACGGGGGGTTAGCCCACACGGACCTGAACCGTGCGCGTCTGCCAATTCCGCCATGACCGCATAAAACGAAAAAAAAACTGAGTCATGTAGGATTCGAACCTACGACACCCTGATTAAAAGTCAGGTGCTCTACCAACTGAGCTAATGACTCAAACTGATTAAAAAATGGCGGAGCCGACGGGATTCGAACCCGCGGTCTCCTGCGTGACAGGCAGGCATGTTAGGCCTCTACACCACGGCTCCACACATAATATAGGACCTCATATAGGGATCTTTTGACGGAGTCAAAAGTCTCTCAGATATAAGAGGTTGGTTGCGGGGGCAGGATTTGAACCTGCGGCCTTCGGGTTATGAGCCCGACGAGCTACCGGGCTGCTCCACCCCGCGTCGTTAAAAAGGTAAAAATGGAGGCTGACGGGATCGAACCGCCGACCCTCTGCTTGTAAGGCAGATGCTCTCCCAGCTGAGCTAAGCCTCCATGGGAATATGCTTCTTAGGTATTAATGGTGACCCGTAGGGGACTCGAACCCCTGTTACCTCCGTGAAAGGGAGGTGTCTTAACCACTTGACCAACGGGCCGCGTAAACAGGCTTTTCTTAAGTAAATCGTGCTTGTAGGTGGCGGAGAGAGAGGGATTCGAACCCTCGAGACGCTTGTGACGCCTACACGATTTCCAATCGTGCTCCTTCGGCCAGCTCGGACACCTCTCCATGAAAGCCTGGCATAGGATAAAAAATGGCTCCCCGAACAGGACTCGAACCTGTGACAACTCGATTAACAGTCGAGTGCTCTACCAACTGAGCTATCAGGGAATACTGCTTGGCAACGTTCTACTCTCCCAGAAC
>NZ_JCAUAX010000035.1:0-2886 GCF_059692175.1 Paenibacillus sp. J22R67
CATGCAGAATATCTTTCCGGAATACTTTGTCGTACAGCGCATGAAACTTACGCTTTGGGTTCTCCTTAGCCGCAAGATAGAGGGTATTTTGGAGTTGTCGAGCGTTTTCATTGGTGGCGTTAGCCGTGTATTCGGCATTCACTTGCTCTTACCTCCTTGATATCCCGTAAACGAAGTGGGGTATTGCCTTTCGGCGCCCTTCCCTCCCCGGGGTTATGTTGTCCGCCGGATCATTGGTAGTATGGCCCCCTCCGACTCCCTTCCCGCAGCTCGCCATTTCACCTTTAGGGCTTATAGGTTTGCTAGTTACGAAAAAAAAAAAACTTCGTGCGGGGGAGGGTCTCCCTAGTTCCAGACACAACTGTCTCTGCATGCCACTCCCTTTACACCGGAGGGTTCTTCTGCGCTGCATTCCAAGTTCTTCGCGCGTTCCATGGCCTTCGCCGGGGCAGTCGTGGCTCGGCTCCCTCTTGTCCCTTTCGGGTTCACTTTCACGATGCGGTAGGATTCATTTTCATTACGGCCTGCAGATTTGCTTCATCGCGCAAAGCGCGACTTTTCACAGGGCTTCAGCCGCCGGATTTCGCCGACGTCTGCCTGCTAGCTACGGGGCGGCTTGGACCTTACCCCGACTGAAATTGCATCAGTAAGTTGTGCCTAGCTTGGCTAGGCGCGCACTGCCCGATAGTTGAGAAACTAAGGCATTAATCCTCGGATGATGAATTATCATCACATTGGTTAAATTATCCTGCACGTTACTTAAATGATCAGCTTTAACTTACATGAATCTTCCTTCAATATGTACCTCATCATTACTAATTGTCACCTTTGAATTTACCGAAAGATATTCAGTATACCCACAAACCGTTATTTCTTTGGCAGCTCCTCTTGAATCTATATACTTTAAAAAAATCGTTCCTTCTCCTATTAAGGTAAGTGCAGGCTTAATTCTCATGGTTTCTCCGCTCTTTATATTCGTTGTATAGATATCATTTGAATTGCCATTTATTATCCCAGTCTTACTGAAATAATATCGTATTCTGATTTATTATTTATAATCACCGAGAAACTTTGGATGCCGATTTTTTCTGACCGGCTACCGCGATGTTCAAATTGAACCAACTTCCCCGTTTAACTGTACGAGCTAACTACCAGATAGTTTGAAACTTAGTAACGCACCTTTTTCCCAAGGTTTCCATCCTTGTCTAATTGTAGACGTTAGTAAAAATAATTTACTGATCGTGAAGTAGAAACTAAATTCCCTTTCATATCAGAGATTTAGCTGGGTTTTCATACTCTAAATCATGATTTACATTTATTAAGAAATGACAGCATAGAATGCTGATAGGTCTTTTTACGGTGTAACTCTAATCACCTAGTCAAGTGATATACAGTTCATAAATGAATAATTAAAATTGGAGGAGAAATAAATGGGAAAGCGCAGGAGAAATTCATCCGTAGTGGTATCTCGAACTAAAGCAGCGAAGAAAGTTAAAATTAGTTCCACACCTAATACATCAATTACAGAAGGAGCCTTTGGATCTTACAGTAACAGCGCAATTGCAATGATGTCGCCTGGTCAACCGGTCCCTACATCGAAACAGGAACAAGCCCTCGCTATTAAAATTGCGAGGGCGATGCTCTCTGGCCCACGACACATCACCAAAGATGCAACCGTTGCGGAAATGGGTGAAGATGGAAGACTAATCATCCTACGCCAAGGCACAAACAATTGGATATGCTTTCCCGGGGATGAGAACCAGATCGGCAATCCCCCAATGTGCGCCGATCCGATGGGACTACAATGGATGATGGATATCTTGGCCAAGAAACCGAAACCCACGAATACAGCTCCAGGCCTCATCTACATGCTGTGCGGAGCCACGCAGCATAGCAACACCGATCCGTTCGATACGACAAGCCCGCCAATCCCGATTGGTCCGCACTGGATGATCATTTGGCCTTTTGACGCCAAGAAGTCAGGACTGCCCAATACAGTCAGAGATGCAGGTGCCTGGGTGATGTTCGATGGCACACCTTACGCCTATCTGCACATCTGCGGCACACCTTGGGTCGGCAATGTGTACAATGAGAGGAACCCAGGCGTTCAGATCCCAATCTGGACCATGGAATATGGCTTGCGATCATAGCCTTAATGTTCAGAGCCACTTTTTCATACTATGTTTATTTATAAATATAACTATCTATACTCCCTTTAGTTCAACAGGCAGCCAATAGGACCGGCTGCCTGTTGAACATGATGCTATAGTTTCTCATTATAGTATCAACTACAAAAAACTCGTTATTTTATTGTGCAGTATTTTTGAATTTTCCTACCAATTCCCTAAGTATTTTGTTACCGAGGTTAACGAACTCTAACATATCTAAATCATTACTACCGTCACCGAATGCGATAGAATTGCTAACGGCAATGTTCTAATAATCCAATACTTTTTTGATTGCTTCCGATTTAGAGCCCCCGCTCACTAAATACTCAACCATATTTTACCATGCAATAACACGCAACACTGCCCTGAAATTAGATAAAGCAGCGATCTCGTATATTCAAAATAGTTCATGTACTTTGATTCAGGCAATTCTACCCGTTTTCTTTCCCCTCCCAAATCCTAATGTAGGATCGGCTTCGTTCTCAAGCAAAAATTGTACGATTTGTAATTGTTCAAAACTTGCAGAGCAATGGAGTGGTGCTTGAGAAAGGTCTACATTGTTTTTGTTAAATACTTGATAGTTGATTATTTATTGTTTAAACTAACGTATCCGTTAGCTCAACGGACAACGGCAGCCAATCATATACGACTGCCGTCATGCGGGATTGAACTATAGTTCGCCATTAGTTGAAAGAAGGTTCGGTTAGATTTAATTCTT
>NZ_JCAUAX010000036.1:0-1241 GCF_059692175.1 Paenibacillus sp. J22R67
TCCGTTGAGCGATGGCCCTTCCATTCGGTACCACCGGATCACTAAGTCCGACTTTCGTCCCTGCTCGACTTGTAGGTCTCGCAGTCAAGCTCCCTTATGCCTTTGCACTCTGCGAATGATTTCCAACCATTCTGAGGGAACCTTTAAACGCCTCCGTTACATTTTAGGAGGCGACCGCCCCAGTCAAACTGCCCACCTGACACTGTCCCCATACCGGATTACGGTACCAGGTTAGAACTCCGATACGATCAGGGTGGTATCCCAACGTCGCCTCCACCCAAGCTGGCGCTCAGGCTTCAAAGGCTCCCACCTATCCTGTACAGATCGTACCAAAGTCCAATATCAAGCTGCAGTAAAGCTCCATGGGGTCTTTCCGTCTTGTCGCGGGTAACCTGCATCTTCACAGGTATTAAAATTTCACCGGATCTCTCGTTGAGACAGCGCCCAAGTCGTTACGCCATTCGTGCGGGTCAGAATTTACCTGACAAGGAATTTCGCTACCTTAGGACCGTTATAGTTACGGCCGCCGTTTACTGGGGCTTCAATTCATAGCTTCGGGTTGCCCCTAACCACTCCTCTTAACCTTCCAGCACCGGGCAGGCGTCAGCCCGTATACTTCGCCTTGCGGCTTCGCACAGACCTGTGTTTTTGCTAAACAGTCGCTTGGGCCTTTTCACTGCGGCCCCCTCGGGCTATTCACCCTACCGAGGCACCCCTTCTCCCGAAGTTACGGGGTCATTTTGCCGAGTTCCTTAACGAGAGTTCTTCCGCGCGCCTTAGAATTCTCTTCTCACCCACCTGTGTCGGTTTGCGGTACGGGCACCTTCGCCTGGCTAGAAGCTTTTCTTGGCAGTGTGAAATCATGACCTTCGGTACTTAAAATTTCCCTCCCCATCACAGCCCAGCCTTACGGTTAGCGGATTTGCCTACTAACCAGCCTCACTGCTTGGACGAGCATCCATCAGCTCGCGTCACTATCCTTCTGCGTCACTCCATTGCTCATAACGGCTACGGTGGTACAGGAATTTCCACCTGTTGTCCATCGACTACGCCTTTCGGCCTCGCCTTAGGTCCCGACTTACCCTGAGCGGACGAGCCTTCCTCAGGAACCCTTAGGTTTTCGGCGGATCAGATTCTCACTGATCTTTTCGTTACTTATACCGGCATTCTCACTTGTATGCGCTCCACCTGTCCTTACGGTCAGAATTCAACGTACATACAACGCTCCCCTACCCATGCAC
>NZ_JCAUAX010000037.1:0-1216 GCF_059692175.1 Paenibacillus sp. J22R67
ACATCCGAGGCTAGCCCTAAAGCTATTTCGGGGAGAACCAGCTATCTCCGAGTTCGATTGGAATTTCTCCGCTACCCCCACCTCATCCCCGAATTTTTCAACATTCGTGGGTTCGGGCCTCCAGTGAGTGTTACCTCACCTTCACCCTGGACAGGGGTAGATCACACGGTTTCGGGTCTACGTCCACGTACTAAAGCGCCCTATTCAGACTCGCTTTCGCTGCGGCTCCGTCTTTTCAACTTAACCTCGCACGGGAACGTAACTCGCCGGTTCATTCTACAAAAGGCACGCCATCACCCATATAGAGGGCTCTGACTTTTTGTAAGCACACGGTTTCAGGTTCTTTTTCACTCCGCTTCCGCGGTGCTTTTCACCTTTCCCTCACGGTACTGCTTCACTATCGGTCACTAGGGAGTATTTAGCCTTGGCAGATGGTCCTGCCGGATTCCGACGGGGTTTCACGTGACCCGCCGTACTCAGGATACCTCTAGGGGTTTTGTTCGATTTTGGCTACAGGGCTTTTACCTTCTATGCCGGACCTTTCCAGATCACTTCGCCTACCAAACTAACCCCATATCGAGGTCCTACAACCCCAAGGAGCAAGCTCCTTGGTTTGGGCTATTCCGCTTTCGCTCGCCGCTACTGACGGAATCACTTTTGTTTTCTTTTCCTCCAGGTACTTAGATGTTTCAGTTCCCTGGGTATGCCTTCAACTACCCTATGTATTCAGGTAGAGATAACTGCGCATTACCACAGCTGGGTTCCCCCATTCGGACATCCCCGGATCAAAGCCTGCTTACGGCTCCCCGAGGCATTTCGTCGTTCGCCACGTCCTTCTTCGGCTCCTAGTGCCTAGGCATCCTCCGTGTGCTCTTTCTAGCTTAACCTAGAAATTACATTTAAAGATTGTTGTGCAACCCTAAGGTTACACGACCTAAGTTCTTACTTTACGTTTTGTTTCGTTATCTAGTTTTCAAGGAACAATGTTGCAACCATTACATACGCAAAGCGATGTTGGTTGTCAACTCATTTGAAAGATTGCTCTTTCAAAACTGAACACGAGTGAGTAAGCGATGTGTATCCGAAGATACTTGACTGGGTCGTTTCAGACCCGAGTCTCCATAGAAAGGAGGTGATCCAGCCGCACCTTCCGATACGGCTACCTTGTTACGACTTCACCCCAATCATCTACCCCACCTTCGGCGGCTGGCTCCCT